>CAYNYB010000008.1:0-106307 GCA_964401315.1 uncultured Alistipes sp. | reverse complement strand
GAGCATTCGGCTCATAACCGAACGGTCCGGGGTTCGAGTCCCTGATGGCCCACCAAGTTTATAAGAAAAGGCTTAGAATCGAGAAATTCTTAATTTAAGCCTTTTTTTGTGATTTTCTGAAAAATACGATTGTGACGGAACAGAAAATTATCACATTACATGAAAAGGGTGTAGATTTGAATGAAAGCGCGTTTTCATCTTCCTGATTTTGCAGGACATTTTAAGCTGAATCTTATTTTTGTTGAATTCCTTGCTCAGCGTCCCCAATATTTTCGGGAAGGCGTTGAAATTGCTTCGGTATATGGTGCTTTTCCACCGTCTTTATGGAACGGTGGACGTACACAGGGCGGAATCTGTGATAAAAAATTCATTAAGAGCGTTATCACGAATTTCAATGAAAGAGGTATTCCGCTGCGGTTTACATTCACTAATCCCATGATTGAAAAGAAGCATCTCAGCGATAATTTCTGTAATATGGTGATGCATCTTGCCGATAACGGCATGAATGAAGCGATCGTTCTTTCACCATTGCTGGAGGATTATATCAGAAAAAATTACCCCAATTACAAAATCACAAGTTCAACCTGCAAGCGCATCACTGATCAGGAGCAGCTTTGCATGGAGGTTGAAAAGGATTATCATATTGTTGTGATTGATTATGATATGAATCATGATTTTGAAACCCTCAAAAAAATTTCTGATAAGAAAAAATGCGAGCTGCTGGTCAATGCCTGTTGTAATCCGAACTGTCCGACCCGTACAGAGCATTATGAGGCGGTTGGTATGCAGCAGATCGCGTATGCAAACCATGTAAAAAAATATCAGGACGCACCGTTTAATGTGGAGAAAATTAAAAAGGAGCATCCTGAGATCCTGAGATTTGACGCATGTCCATGTACAGAAAGAAGCTTATTTGAAATTGTTGATCTGAAAAATCATATATCCCCTGATGAGATTTGGAATACATATATTCCCATGGGTTTTGAGCAGTTTAAGCTTGAGGGACGTACAGCAGGAACGCTTAATCTTGTTGAGCATTATATGTACTATATGATCAAGCCGGAGTGTAGGGATCAGGCACGTTTTGAATTTATGAAATGGCTGTCTCAAAACGGCGTTATCACGATTGAGGAATAAGAAATGAAGTAAAAACAGCGCCCGTGTAAAAAATACGAGCGCTGTTTTTATTTTTAAATTTCCCAATCATCGCACAAGCGGTTGATAGCTTCGGTGAGTTTACGCATATCGGCGTTTGCCCTGCCGTTGGAAGCCTTGATAAGCCGTGAAAGTCTGTCTGACGCGGAGATGAGTTCGCTGTAGCAAAGACTGATATTGCCATCGAAAAGATGCTTCTTTTTAACTGGAACCGCTTTTGCATCAACGGTGATCGTTCCCGATATCAGGTCGAATTCCGCGCCGCTGAAAGGTGCATATGAATCGGCGTTCAGTTCGTCTTTAAGCCGCTGAGCGAAACTCTCCGACGATTCCGCGTCTCCGTGAACCACAAAATATTTTTTTATTCCCGAAATTGCCCGCGCCCATTTGATCAGCCCATTTACGTCGGCATGACCGCTGATTCCGGGCAGCTGTCTGATTTCCGCCGAAACATGAATAGTTTCGCCGAAGAGCTTAACATCTTTCGCACCTTCAACAAGACTTCTTCCAAGCGTATTGATCGCCTGATAGCCCACGAAAAGCACAGTATTTTCGGGCTGCCAGAGATTATGCTTGAGATGATGCTTGATTCTGCCTGCTTCGCACATTCCGCTTGCCGAAATAATAACTTTACGCCGCATATCATTATTGATCGCCCTCGAATCGTCGCTGGTGACGGTTCTGATCAGCCCGTCAAAAGAGATCGGATTTATACCGCGCCGAACATAGCTGAGAGCCTCTTCGTCATAGCAGCTTTCGCGGTTGTTGATGAAAATATCCGTCGCTTCATTGGCAAGAGGACTGTCCACGTAAACAGGGAAATTGCCATGTCCCGCAACAAGATCATTATCTTTTA
This sequence comes from uncultured Alistipes sp., assembly GCA_964401315.1. GTDB lineage: Bacteria > Bacillota > Clostridia > Oscillospirales > Ruminococcaceae > Ruminococcus. Next base: position 104,296 of record CAYNYB010000008.1, on the reverse strand, counting down.
TCTGCCTGATAAAATAGAGCATTTCCTGAGTTCTGCCCACTGCAAAGGACGGAATTATCACATTTCCGCCGCGATCGAAAGTTTTCTGCAAAATATTCGCAAGAGCCGTCACATAATCCGTCGGACGCGTATGAGTTCGATTGCCGTAGGTGGATTCCATAACAGCATAATCCGCGCGTTCGAAACAGCTTGGGTCGCGGATAAGCGGCTGATCGGTATTTCCGATGTCGCCCGAAAAGATCACAGAACGCTTTTCGCCGTTTTCAACCATTGTCAGGAGAATTCCCGACGAACCGAGAAGATGACCGGCGTCGCGGAATTCAGCAGTAATGCCGTCGCAAATCTCTATCGGCATATCGTATTCATGGGGAACAAAAAGCGAGATAGCGCCGATCGCGTCGTCCATTGTGTAAAGTGGTTCGTAGTCGGGAGCGCCTCGGCGTTTAGCCTTACGGCTGCGCCATTCAGCTTCGAACTCCTGAATATGCGCGCTGTCGCGAAGCATAACGCTGCACAAATTGGCAGTAGCTTTTGTGGAGTGGATCTCGCCGCAGAATCCGCCTGCGAAAAGGAGCGGCAGCAAGCCCGAATGATCGATATGGGCATGAGTAAGAAGTACGAAATCTATATCCGACGGCGGAACGGGTATCTGAGCAGTCTCAAAATGCTCCTCGCCCTGCTGCATTCCGAAATCTACCAGAAATTTTTTTCCGCAGGCTTCAAGATAAGTGCAGCTTCCCGTCACTTCATGGGCAGCCCCGATAAACATCATTTTCATAATAAACACCGCCTTTGAATTTTTAAGGCAACACCGCACAAAGACCGCCTGACGGCTTTGTACCGAATCTGCTTGCTTTTTTCCGTCAGATTACACAAAAAATCCTTGAAATACGACGGTATTCCTGCGTCGTTTTTATGTAATCTGACGAAAAAATCGACTGCGCATCTCCGGCACAATCTTTGTGCCGTGTTGCCTTAATTTCTATATATAATTATACCATATTAATTTTTAATTGTCTATACTTTTATGTCGAAAATCACGAAAATATTATTTGGTTTTATATTTGACGTTTTGTTACGTTTGTTGACGAATGTCAACGAACGTAACCGATAATGATGAAATTCGGGAAGTCAAAGAATTCGTTTCCCCGTCCCCCTGCGTAACAAGTTCTTCATAAACTATGGACAAATTTTGAAAAATATGCTATAATGATTATCGGTTGAATTAGCCGAAGCGAAAAAATCAAGAGGTGTAAAATAAATGAACAAAAAAGAAACTGCGGAGATCAAGAAGAATTTTTCCGACAAAAGCGGATTTTTTATAATGGAAAGAGTGCTGACAGGATTTGTTGACGCGGAAAAAAACGTGCGCTATTACAAGACGAATTCCTGTCTGACAATGGCTGTGGAGGAGCATGACGTTTATGATGAAACGCTGAAAAAGGTTTTGAATACCAACGTTGGCAAGAATTTCTGCGAGTATGAATTTCCCAACGAGGCTTATGAAGAGGGTAAACCGCAGGAAATTTTGTATTCGCTGCTTCGCTCCGAATTGAAAGACGAGGAAATTTGCGAAAATTTCATGAATCACATTGCAAATAATTTTCAGCATGAAGGTCCATATGCTGTCATAACTGCGTACTGCGTCTACACTATCAGGCGCAAGGATAAAAATGACGAGTATGCCGACGGCGAGGACGAACTTTACCGTTACATACTGACGGCTCTCTGCCCAAGTAATACGAGCAGCGACGGCTTTGTATTCGACAATTCCAGCAATGAGATAATGAAAAAGCTCAACACGGAGCTGATTATCAGTAAAGCCCCTACCGACGGCTTCCTTTACCCTGTTTTCAGCAACAGAAGCACGGATATAAATCATGTCATGTGTTATGCGAAATCCGCTGCGAAACCAAATATTTCGCTGATAGAGGACGTTCTCGGCTGTAATTTTGTAATGTCCGCCGACAATGAAAAGGAAAGCTTTAGGAGTATTCTCAAAGGCGTTGTGGGCGACGATCTCGACTATATGGTGATAAAGACAGTTAATGAAAAGCTTCAGGAGGTCGTCGATAATAATAAAGATGAGACCGATACGCCTGTTATCGACAACAGCGGACTGAAAGAAATTCTCACGGAGATAGGAATTCCGCAGGAACGCGTTGAAATGACAGCTCCCGTATATGAAAAAGTCTGCGGAAACGTGCCGCTGACAGTCTCGAATCTTATCGAAAACAAAACCATTCTTGCAACTCCCGGAATTACGGTGAATATCAAGCCGTCTGCCGCTGATAAACTGCGCACCAGCGTTGTTGACGGCAGAAGATGCCTGCTTATTGACATAGACGACCCGACTATTGAGATAAATGGCTTGCCCGTGACGATGAACTGAAAATGAGCGGCAAGGAAAATATTGGCAGTCAAGCGGAAATCAGCCATAAAAACGGAATGCTGCGCCGATGTATAAAAGAGCATTTGCATTTCAAGCGGCTGAGAGAGCCTGAAAGCTTTGTAAAATGGCTTATTATCGGAATCATTATGGGAATCCTGCTCGGATTTATCGGCGCGGTTTTTCATCATCTTTCGAGTGAAGCGGAGCGGATTCGCGGAAATCACGAGTGGCTGATCTATCTGCTGCCGTTTGCGGGAGCTGCCATCGCAATATTTTACGACGCATTGAATTACAGCCACGACAAAGGCACAAATCTGGTTCTGCTTGCCGTCCGCGACAATAAGATCATGGGAATTCATCATGCTGTCTGCATTTTTGCCGCGACTATCGTCACTCATCTTTTCGGCGGTTCAAGCGGAAGAGAGGGCGCTTCTCTGCAAATCGGCGCGGCGCTCGGTTCATTTGCGGGACGAAAGCTGAAATTCGACGAGGACGACAAGCGAATCATGACAATGTGCTGCATGAGCGCGATGTTCGGGGCGGTTTTCGGAACTCCCGTGACTGCGGCGATCTTTTCAATGGAAGTCATAAGCGTGGGGATTTTCTATTATTCGGCGATCGTGCCATGCGTTGTATCGTCGCTGACGGCAAGCTACATATCGTCGCTTTTCGGCATACATCACATCGAGGTCACGGTTGATCTGCCGCGGTCTGAACCGATTCTGTACCTGAAAACCGCGCTGATAGGCGTTATCTGCGCAATTGTAAGCATAGTGTTCTGCATGGCTATGGGCGGAGTTCACAAGCTTTTCCGCAAAATAAAAAATCACGCGCTGAGGGCGGCTGTCGGCGGAATTATCGTCGTATTTCTGACTGTTGTCGTCGGAAATTACGAATACAACGGAACGGGCGGAACAATGATAGTTTCGGCGTTCGATGAAGAGCTATTTGACGGTGCGTTTCTGGTAAAGATGATCTTCACAGTCATTACGCTTGGCTCGGGATTCAAGGGCGGCGAGATTTTTCCCGTGTTTTTCATCGGTTCATCGCTGGGCAGCGTGCTTGCACCTCACATGGGTCTTGACTGCTCGGTCGGGGCAGCCGTGGGAATGGTATCGCTGTTCTGCGGAGTTACAAACTGCCCTATAGCCTCGATTCTGCTGAGTATTGAGCTTTTCGGCAGCGAGGGTATCGCCGTTTACGTACTAGTCTGCGCTGTCAGCTATATGCTTTCGGGTTATCGCGGATTATACAGCGAACAGAAAATTCTATATTCAAAGATCAAAACTAAATATATTAATAAAAAGATCGGAAGTTAATTTCTGTAATATCTTGACAAATATGACTAACTGTACTATAATAAATTTATAGTGTTTTAATAATATTGGTATAGGAGATCATCATGAAAACATCTGTTGTAATAGCGTGCGGAGGAAATTCCACGCGAATGGGAGGAATCAATAAAATACTTCTGCCCTTGGGAGACAGGCTCGTTATCGGCGTGACAATGCTTGCTTTTGAGAAATGCGAAAGCGTAAGCGAGATAGTTATAGTCGCGCGCGAATCCGATATTCCGCAGATCAAGGCAGAAGCTGAAGCGGCGGGGATAACTAAGCTGTCCGCTTGCGCAGTGGGCGGAAATACGCGGCAGGAGAGCGTTATAAACGGCGTTCGGTGTATTTCAAAGGATACGGAGCTTATAGCCGTTCACGACGGCGCGCGTCCGCTTGTCAAGGCGGAGCATATCGAAAAGGCGATACGCGACGCGTCCGTATTCGGCGGCGCAACTCTGGGAGTTCCCGTAAAGGATACCATAAAAGTGGTGGACGGCGGAATAATTACCGATACGCCGCCGCGGAAGTCGCTGTACATAACTCAGACTCCGCAGATATTCAAGCGCAGTATTTACTTTGAGGGCATAGATTTTGCGCTGGAACACAGCCTTGATTTTACGGACGACTGCCAGCTTGTAGAAGCTATTGGCGGAAAGGTTTACATGACTGTCGGAGATTACACGAATATAAAAATAACGACTCCGGAAGATATTAGACTTGCGGAAACGCTGCTTGAAATGAGGGATAAGACATGAAAAATATGTTCAGGATAGGCCACGGCTACGACGTTCACAAGCTTGTGGAGGGCAGAAAACTCATTCTCGGCGGCGTTGATATTCCCCATACCGTCGGACTTCTGGGGCATTCCGACGCCGATGTGCTTGTTCATGCGGTAATGGACGCCATGCTGGGCGCGCTTGCGCTTGGGGACATCGGCAGGCATTTCCCCGATACTGCCGAGGAATACAAGGGCGCGGACAGCATGAAGCTTCTTGAAAGAGTCGTGGAGATATGCCGCGAAAACGGCTATATCATTGGAAATATAGATGCAACGGTGATCGCTCAAGCTCCGAAGCTTGCGCCGCATATCGAGAGTATGAGAAGCAATATTGCGCAGGTCTGCGGCTGTGATATTTCACAGATAAGCGTGAAAGCCACTACCGAGGAAAAACTCGGTTTCACGGGCGAAAAACTGGGAATATCGGCTCATGCGGTTGCCTTGATGATAAGCGCAGAATAGATTTCCGGAATTTGCTGAATATACTATTGACAAAAGATAGAGCAGATAGTATAATAGTTGTAATAAATAGAGCGCTGTTTTGGCGCAGGAGGGAATATGGAGATAATTATTGTCGGCGGAGGTAAAGTCGGCAGCGCGCTTGCAGGGGTTCTCTGCGAGGAACACAGCGTTACCGTTATAGACCGGAACGAGTCAAAAATCAATTCTATCATAAATGATTACGACGTCATGGGTATAGCGGGGAATTGTTTGCGTACCGATGTGCTTTCTGACGCAGGAGTTGAAAAGTGCAATATTTTCATCGCCGTTACAAGTTCTGATGAAACCAATATTTTATCATGCCTTATAGCAAGAAAAATGAAGGCGCGCCATTGTATTGCCCGTGTACGCGACCCCGATTTTGATAAGCAGCTTGTGTTCATGCGTGAGGAGCTGGGCATAAGCATGATGGTAAATCCCGACTACATTTCCGCAAACGAGATCGCAAAAGTGCTTCGTTATCCTGAAGCTATCAATATTGAATCGTTTGCAAAGGGCAGAGTCGATCTTGCGGAAATAAGGATAACTTCGGGCAGTATTCTTGAAAATATCGCGCTGTCCCAGCTTTCACGCAGATTAAGGCTCGACGTGCTGATATGCGCCGTTCAGCGCGGCGAGGAACTGATAATCCCAAACGGAAATTTCGTGCTTCATGCAGGGGATAAGATCCACATGACGGCTTCGCACAGCAACATGGTGAAGTTTTTCAAGAGTATCAGCGCCGCATACAGGGAAAAACGCGTAAAATCGGCAGTTTTGATAGGCGGCGGACGAGTTGCGTATCATCTTGCGCAGCAGCTCCGCGAAATGGGCGTGAAAGTAAAGATCATCGAGATCGACGAAAAACGCTGTCTGGAACTCAGTCAGCGGCTTAACAAGGTGAGCATAATCAACGGCGACGGCACGGATCACGATGTTATCAAAGAGGAACGCGTTTACGACGCCGATGCAGTCGTTACCCTTACGGGCATCGACGAGGAAAATATTCTTATGTCGCTTCTTGCAAAAAATAACGGTGTTGATAAGGTGGTTACCAAGGTGAACCGCATAAATCTCATGCAGCTTTCGGGAACGCTGAATCTTGACAGTATTATATCGCCGAAGTCGATCACTGTCAATCAGATATTGCAGTACGTCCGTGCGAAAAAGAATACGCAGGGCAACAATGTTGCGACGTTGTACCGCCTTGTGAACGATCGCCTTGAAGCTATCGAGTTCGTTATAAAGGAACGCCGCGACTATATCGGAATTCCGCTGAAAAAGCTGAAATTGAGAAGCGGTATCCTTATCGCCAGTATCGTCAGGGGCAGCGAACTGATAATTCCCAAGGGCGACGACTGCCTGATGGTCAACGACAGCGTTGTAATAGTTACCACCAACAGAGGATTTGACGATCTGAAGGAAATATTCGCGTAGGAGGCTCGACAGTTCAAATGAATTACAAAATGGTAGTTTATATCATGGGACAGATTCTCAGGATAGTCGGGTTTTGTATGCTGCTGCCGATAGCGGTGGGCGCGATATACGGAGAAAGCCATGTTATAGCGTCGTTCGGCATACCGTCGATTATAACGCTGCTTATATCCGTTTTATTCACGATCAAAAAGCCCTGCAATACGGCTGTTTTTTCAATGGAAGGATTCGTCAGCGTATCGGCTTCATGGATAGCCATGTCGGCGATAGGCGCGATGCCGTTCGTGATCTCGGGCGAAATACCGAATTATATTGACGCGCTTTTCGAGACCGTATCGGGATTCACGACAACCGGTTCAACAATTCTCAGCGATGTTGAAAAAATGTCGCGTGCGTGTATGTTCTGGCGCGCATTTACTCACTGGCTTGGCGGAATGGGCGTATTGATGTTCGTGCTTGCGGTAATGTCAAGCAACGACGTACGCACGATGCATATGATGCGCGCGGAATGCCCCGGACCGAATGTTGGACGACTTGTTTCGAAATCGAGCTTTTCCGCGAGAATTCTGTACGGAATATATATTACGCTTACATTAGCGGAGACGATCGTGCTTGTTATCCTGAAAATGCCGCTGTTCGACGCGGTTATTCACGCTTTTTCATCGGCGGGAACGGGCGGATTTTCACTCTGGAACGACAGCATAGGTCATTACAACAGCCCTGCCATTGAAATGGCTGTGGCGGTGTTCATTATTCTTTTCGGTATAAATTTTAATCTTTATTATTTTATACTCATACGCAGATTCTCACTCATATTCAAAAATGAAGAGCTTCGTACTTATCTTGGCGTGATCGCCGCTTCGACCGTCATTATAACTCTTACGGTAATGAAGCTGTATTCTTCGGCAGGAGAGGCGCTGCGGAAATCGTTTTTCATGGTAGCTTCAACTATCACATCGGCTGGATTCGCGACGACCGATACCGGAGAATGGCCTGTATTTGCTCAGACGCTGCTGCTTCTGCTGATGTTTATCGGCTCGTGCGCAGGCTCTACCGGCGGAGGAATGAAGGTGGCACGAATAATGATCATCGTCAAGACAGGCATACGCGAGCTGAAATATATTGTAAGTCCACGCGCCGTTGCTTCTGTTAAGCTGGAGGGCAAGCCTGTTGAAAAGGACGTTATAAGGGGCGCGAGCAATTATTTCATATTATTCATGCTGATTCTGGCAGGATCGGTTCTGCTGATAACCCACGATAAATTCACCATTGAGGAAAGCTTGTCCGCCGTTATCACCTGTATGAATAATATCGGATTCGGCGTTGGAAGATTCAGCACCTCGGGAAATTTAGGCGGTCTGGACGCGTTTTCAAAAATAGTTCTCTGTTTTGATATGCTAATCGGCAGACTTGAAATTTATCCGCTGATAATGTTATTCGCCGTGAGAAAGACATAAATCAATTTATGCCTTACGGCATGATTTAAGGGGATGCCGTTCCCTTAAGAATCCCAATATTAATTTCATTCTGCACCCGCAAGGGGTACAGAATGAAATTCAGACAGGATTTTAAGAGCGGCATTCCTGTGCAGAGGTTCAAGAAGACAGCGTTGCCTTAATAATACTGAATAGAAAAATTGATTTTGCGGAGTTTTACAGACACTACTGCGTAAAATTGCATAATAGCAGGCGGTAAAAATCGGCTGTAATGGCTGAAATTAACAAAATATATCTTGTAAAACGGTTTTTTGAGGAATATCACTTGACAAACCGTTTTTTTTTGTATATAATATATGGGTATGCTGTACAAGTTGTATTCGTATACGCAAATTTTGAAAAAGGAGGAAGATTATGCCTACATTTAATCAGTTGGTTCGCAAGGGAAGAAAGGATCTCGAAACCAAGTCCACTGCTCCCGCTCTCCAGAAAGGCTACAATGCTAAGAAGAAGGTTCAGATCAACCAGAGCTCACCTCAGAAGAGAGGCGTTTGCACTGCTGTAAGAACTGCTACACCCAAGAAGCCTAACTCGGCTATGAGAAAGATCGCAAGAGTTAAGCTCACAAACGGCTATGAGGTAACTTCTTACATTCCCGGTATCGGTCACAACCTTCAGGAGCATAGCGTTGTTCTCATCAGAGGCGGACGTGTTAAGGATCTCCCCGGTGTGCGTTACCACATCATCAGAGGCGCTCTCGACGCTCAGGGCGTTGCTAACAGACTTCAGGCTCGTTCCAAGTACGGCGCTAAGAGACCCAAGCAGAAGTAAGCCTCAAAATTCGCAGCTTTCGGCTCGCTGTAAAAAAATTGCCGGTAACTTTAAATAGGATAACTACTATCGCAGGATAAATGCGGAGTTTATATATATGATATATTTGCCTCTGCATTGGTCTTGACGCAAGGATCCGGTGAAGTTCGCCGAAAACGGCAGTAATCGGATCTTAACGAGTACCTATGAATTCATGAATATATGTGAAGGAGGGAAGCGAAATGCCAAGAAGAGGTAATATCGCAAAGCGTGATGTATTACAGGATCCTGTATACAATTCAAAGCTCGTTACACGTCTCATAAACAACATTATGCTGGACGGTAAGAAGGGTGTTGCGCAGAAAATTGTTTACGGTGCATTCGAGATCGTTGCCGAAAAAACAGGCAAGGACGCACTGGAGGTTTTTGAGCAGGCAATGGAGAATATCATGCCTGAACTGGAAGTAAAGGCTCGCCGTCTCGGAGGAGCTACTTATCAGGTTCCTATGGAGGTTAGACCCGAAAGACGTCAGACTCTCGGTCTCCGCTGGATCACTAAGTATTCCAGACTCAGAAACGAAAAGACTATGAAAGAAAGACTTGCCGGTGAGATCCTCGACGCTCTCAACGGTACAGGCGGCGCTTGCAAGAAGCGCGACGATACACACAAGATGGCTGAAGCAAACAAGGCGTTTGCTCACTATCGCTGGTAAGCGTCATTGTGAGAGGTGGATATTATGGCAAGAGATTGTTCACTTGAAAATACCAGAAATATCGGCATCATGGCTCACATCGACGCCGGTAAGACAACTACAACAGAGCGTATCCTCTTTTACACCGGTGTAAATCACAAGATCGGTGAAACTCACGAGGGTTCGGCTACTATGGACTGGATGGAGCAGGAGCAGGAGCGTGGTATCACTATCACTTCCGCAGCTACTACCTGCTACTGGGCAGGTCACAGACTTAACATTATCGACACTCCCGGACACGTTGACTTTACTGTTGAAGTTGAGCGTTCGCTTCGCGTACTCGACGGTTCTGTAACCGTTCTCTGCGCTAAGGGAGGCGTTGAGCCTCAGTCTGAAACTGTTTGGAGACAGGCTGACAACTATAAAGTTCCCCGTATGGCTTATGTAAATAAGATGGATATTATGGGCGCTGACTTCTACCGCGTTGTAGATATGATGAAAGACAGACTCAAGTGTAATGCTGTTCCGATTCAGCTTCCTATCGGCGCTGAAGACGAATTCAAGGGAATTATTGACCTTGTTGAGATGAAGGCTTACATCTACTACGACGATCTCGGAAAGGACATCCGCGTTGAGGATATCCCCGAGGATATGAAGGAAAAGGCTCAGCAGTATCACGACGATATGGTTGAACACGTTGCCGAGCAGGACGAAGAGCTTATGATGAAGTATCTTGACGGCGAGGAGCTGACTCAGGAAGAGATCAAGAAGTGCATTCGTTCCGCTACAATCGCTAACCATATGGTTCCCGTAACCTGCGGTACTTCTTATAAAAACAAGGGCGTTCAGAAGCTTCTCGATGCTATCATCGACTATATGCCTTCTCCGCTCGACGTTCCCGCTATCAAGGGCGTTAATCCCGATACCGACGAAGAAGTTGAGAGACCCTCTTCCGACAGCGAGCCTTTTGCAGCTCTCGCATTCAAGATCGCTACCGACCCGTTTGTTGGTAAGCTGGCGTTCTTCCGCGTATATTCCGGCGTAGTTAATCAGGGCGATTCCGTTCTCAACGCCACTAAGGATAACCGCGAGCGTTTCGGACGTATCGTTCAGATGCACGCTAACCACAGAAAAGATCTTACTACTGTTTATGCAGGCGATATCGCCGCTGCGGTAGGTCTTAAGAATACAACTACAGGCGATACTCTCTGCGACGAGAAGCACCCTGTAATCCTCGAATCCATGGAATTCCCGGAGCCTGTTATCCAGCTCGCTATCGAGCCTAAGACTAAGGCTGGTCAGGAGAAGATGGGTATCGCTCTTGCAAAGCTTGCAGAAGAAGATCCTACCTTCAAGACATGGACCGACGAAGAAACAGGTCAGACTATCATCGCAGGTATGGGCGAGCTTCACCTTGACATTATCGTTGACCGTCTCCTCCGTGAGTTCAAGGTCGAGGCTAATGTAGGCGCTCCTCAGGTTGCTTATAAGGAAACTATCAAGGGCAGCGCAGATATCGACTACAAGTACAAGAAGCAGTCGGGCGGTTCGGGTCAGTACGGTCACGTTAAGATCCGTGTTGAGCCTAACGAATCCGGTAAGGGATACGAATTCAAGAACGCTGTTGTCGGCGGTTCTATCCCCAAGGAGTATATCCCTGCTGTTGACGCAGGTATTCAGGGCGCTACAAAGTCCGGTATTCTTGCAGGCTACGAAGTAGTCGACGTTAAGGTAGAGCTTTACGATGGTTCTTACCACGAAGTTGACTCGTCCGAAATGGCGTTCAAGATCGCAGGCTCTATCGCTTTCAAGGAAGCTCTCAAGCAGGCGAACGCTGTTCTCATGGAGCCTGTTATGAAGGTTGCTGTAATCGTTCCCGACGATTACACAGGCACTGTTATCGGCGACCTCAGCTCACGCCGCGGTCAGATTCAGGGACAGGAATCCAGAACAGGTTCTGTTCAGATCGACGCGCTTGTACCGCTTTCCGAAATGTTCGGTTATACTTCCGACCTCCGTTCCAACACACAGGGACGCGGGCAGTATACAATGGAGCCTCACAGCTATCAGGAAGTGCCTAAGAGCATTGCCGAGAAGATCATGGCTTCAAGAGCTAAAAACTGATTCCGCTTTTTACGGAGACAGCATTAATTATAAATTCTTGTGTTTTGGCGAAAGTTTTTTTGCCAAAACACTTGAAATTACCAAAAGAATCTGTTATAATGTAATTACAGATTTCTGAATCTTATTCTAAGGAGGAATTTTCCAATGGCTAAGGCTAAATTTGAAAGAACTAAACCCCATGTAAACATTGGTACTATCGGACACGTTGACCACGGTAAGACCACTCTTACAGCTGCTATCACAAAGACTCTCGCTATGAAGGGTCAGGCTAAGTACGAGGCTTACGATATGATCGATAAGGCTCCCGAGGAGAGAGAGCGTGGTATCACAATCAATACAGCTCACGTTGAGTACGAGACAGACGCTCGTCACTATGCTCACGTTGACTGCCCCGGTCACGCTGACTACGTTAAGAACATGATCACAGGTGCTGCTCAGATGGATGGCGCTATCCTCGTTTGTGCTGCTTCCGACGGTCCTATGGCTCAGACAAGAGAGCATATCCTTCTTGCTCGTCAGGTTGGCGTTCCTGCAATCGTTGTATTCATGAACAAGGCTGATCAGGTTGACGACGAAGAGCTTCTCGAACTCGTTGAAATGGATATTCGTGATCTTCTTTCTTCTTATGACTTCCCCGGCGATGATACACCTATCATCAAGGGTTCTGCTCTTAAGGCTCTCGAAGCTCCCGATGATATTAACGATCCCGCTTACGCTCCTATCATTGAGCTTATGAACGCTGTTGACGAGTATATCCCCAGCCCTGAGAGAGACGATGCTAAGCCTTTCCTTATGCCTATCGAGGATACTATGACAATTTCCGGTCGTGGTACTGTTGTTACAGGTAGAGTAGAGCGTGGACGTCTTAACGTAAACGAGCAGGTTGAGATCGTTGGTCTTTCCGACGAGAAGCAGACAACTGTTGTTACAGGTCTTGAAATGTTCAGAAAGACTCTGGACTTCTGCGAGGCTGGCGATAACGTTGGCGCACTTCTCCGTGGTATCACAAGAGATCAGGTTGAGCGTGGACAGGTTCTCTGCAAGCCCGGCTCAATTCACCCCCACACAAAGTTTGCAGGTCAGGTATACGTACTGAAGAAGGAAGAGGGCGGTCGTCATACTCCTTTCTTCAACAACTACAGACCTCAGTTCTACTTCAGAACAACTGACGTTACAGGTGTTGTTACACTTCCTGCTGATAAGGAAATGTGTATGCCCGGCGATAACGTAGCTATGGACGTTGAGCTTATCACTCCTATCGCTATCGAAGAGGGACTCCGTTTCGCTATCCGTGAGGGCGGCAGAACAGTTGGTTCAGGCGTTGTTACAGCTATCAACGAATAATTAAGTTCTTCAATAGAAAATCCCGTCGAGTTTCGACGGGATTTTTTTGTCTATTTATTTTCTTTGAGATGCTTATGAATTCCATCGTCAAGAGTTTTGTACGCTTCAGGGAAATATTGTCTTGCTGTTTCCATATCGGGATCTTTTGTCATGTTGTATGCAAAGTACTCCGCGAAAAATTCGGAATTCTGCATATGTGTAGGATTGCCGTTTCGATCATACCAATAATATTTCTGATTAGCTTCATCAACATATATTCCATGACCGGCACCATGAATGGCGTTATTTTCAACAGTACCGACGTAAATATCTGTAATTTGACATCTGTCACCGTTTCCGTAATCATCGCCCCACAATTGTAATTTACGATTGTCATATTCCGAAGTTCTATTATCAAATCCAAAAATATAATTTTTTCTATATCCGGTATAATCTTCATAAATGTTGTTGTAAGCATAAAATTCGCGTGGATTGAGAGTAGTTGGATCTTTTCTGCCCATAAGAGCGTCGACTATATTTTGCTGACCCTTTGAGTCGATACGTCCATATTCATCATTATAGAAGCCATAGGTTGCTTCATATTTGCTGTAATTACGAACAGATTTTTTAAAATTGTCTTCAACATCTTTTCGAAGAACGTCGAAAAATTTACCGTCACTAAGAGCATCATCTGAAAAGGTATAGTAGTATTGATCATTATCTCCGCCCACCATGGCATCATCAATATTATGACCTATTTCGTGAAAAAAAGTATTGTAAGGGCTTACCCTATCCTCTAAAGTATTGTCTGGGCTAAAATTAATATAAACTCCTTTATCTTTAGGACTATAATAAAGCGTGCCGCCTGTATAATTCCAATCTTTGACCTCGCATTGATCTATGTACTTAAAGAAAAGATCGTGAGCGTCACCCTCGGAGTTATACGCGATATATTTTATGCAGTCGATATGATCTTTGATATCATCGGGAGCGCCGTCAAAAAAATTCCTTAACTTTTCAGCTTCATCAGGGTGAAGCTTTTCATAAAGCTCGTTGAATGCACGAATCTTTTCGCGGTCTTCTTCGGTGATATCCTTGTTTATCACTACATCATCAAGCTCATCTAAAGTTTTCTCTGCCCGTCTGATATCATCTTCGGAGAATTCATCTTGCGCATTCTCTGCAAGATATTTTGCATAAGATAATATATCGCCGCCAATAAGAATTCTGTGATCGGCATCTTTATAAATGTTTCCGATCTGCTCAAGAGCTGCAGCAAATTTCATTAACTTTGCCGAAGCAGCCGTAACGCCGACGCATTGGCGTGCCATTTTTAATTTAGCGAGACTTTGAGAAGTGCATTTCATGGGGATTTTTGTCATGATACGCTCCATTTCGAGAGCGAGTTTAAAAATTCTTCTGCTTTCGTCTGTGAGATCGGCGGCAGTTTTTTGTAATGCGTCGTAATTAACTTTTATTGTTGACATATTTCATCACCTATCCTCTGACAATATCCATGGATTTCAGTTCCGCCCGATGCAGATCATTTGCATTTTCTTTTACTACCTCAATGATTTTTCTTATATTTTTAATGTAAGAGCGATTGTTTTCTTTAAAAAGATTTAATTTTGAATAATAATCATCGGCATTTTCGCCCTGCCAATATGAATTCAGATCGGACATTGAAGTTTCAGTATTATTGATCATTTCTTTTTCAAGCTGAACTGCAAGCTCTTCCAGTTCGGCTATGTATTTCATCGTATCTTCATAATTAAATTCTATTTTGCAGTTACCCATTAGCTTTCACCTCAAAAAATTACATCATCGGACAAAGACATAGGCTTTTGTGTGTTTTCCGATTCCGTTTTTTCGTAAATTCCTGCGATAGTGCCGAGATCGACAACCTGATCTTCGATTCTCTTAGCGGCAGCGTTTATGCGCTCCTGAAATCCTGCATAGGTTTTACGCTTATTGTCGGCAGCATCGCTTGACCAGTAATATTCTGTGCGTATAACTGTTGTGTTGAGTTCGCTGAAAGCTTGTCTTATTTTTCCGAGTTCTGTGCGAATGGATTCGGAGACGGTTTTCAGCGCTTCGGTTTTAACTCTGAAAGTTACGTTTGAATTCATAATCTCACCTCTAAATTTTCAATGACTTTATCATAGCTTCTGCATTTGAAACTGCGGAATCATAAGTTTTACCTGCCTGTTCAAGGTCGTTTCTGTATTGAGTAAGCAGATTCAGAATGTTGTACATTTCCTGAATATCACGATCGGCGGAAGCGCGGAAAGCTCTTTTTGCTTCGCCGTCCCACATAAAATTCAAAGTGCTGAGTGCAGTCTGAGTACGTGAAATGCTGCTTTTGACTGCTGCAATATTCTGATCGATGCTGCTGATATCTCTTGTCAGTCTTTCGGTTTCGATTTTTAATATGTTTGCCATAAAGATCGCCTCTTTTCGAATTGGTATGTTTATATTATAGCAAATGAATTTTAATTCTTTACTTTTTCTGATATTCGGCATATTTTTTGGGACGGAATGCAAATAAATCCACCTAAGAGCCTGTTCAGTATCTCCCTGCGCACGTCTTTTCGGCAAGTTTTGCTGAGTTATGCGTCAAAAATCCTTGAAATACTTTAGTATTCCTGCGAATTTTTTCCTTGGATTCTGCCAAATTATGTTGAAAATTCGTACACGTTGAGATACTGAACAGGCTCTAAATAGTTAAATTGTAAAAAAATTGTAATTTTTTTAGTAAAAAATGCCGAAATTTACAGTATATACTTTTTTAAGACAAATATTGATTGACTTTATAATAATAAAGTAGTATAATATTATTATGTGATAGTTGTATGAAAAATTACTCACCGCTTTCACCGAGCAAATGTTCCAAATTTCCTTGATCCGACCGTCAAAAATGTCGTTTATCCCAAAAAAGATGTATTTTGTCGGAAAAATGGAATTATTTGTGAAATTCAGCTATAATAAAAACATGGAAACACCTAAGTCTTAAATATGTTTAGGAGGGTATAGTATGAATCTTCAGACAATGGAAAGCGACGTTTTACTGCTTCGTATGACGTCAGGAAAAATTACCGGCGCTGCCGAAACTATGCTTACCGACGGAAATCGTCTCGAAAACAATGCATTGCGGCTTTCAAAGGCGTGGACAAGCAATTCCAAGGATACGCTTTTTAACGGATTCACTGAAGAGAGAGCAGAATTACAGTCCTGCATAAAGGAACTTAACGAAATCTGTCGAATTCTTCGCGAAATCTGCAAGGAAGATGAAAAGACCGAGAATATTCTCAGCGAACTCGTCAACAGTATCGAGTTATAAGGAGGAACGGCTATGACTGACAATAACCTTATAGATATCAATATTCCCGAAGCTATAGATTCCATAGATTCTATGGTGCTTTCGGTTCATCGTCTGCAAAATACGGCGGAAAGACTTCCGGCATATATTAAAAACACGGATTCTTTCTGGAAAGGTAAAGCCGCCGATGAATTCCGTAATAACAGCCTTAATTGCATAAAGCGGCTGAACAACGTTCTTACGCGTATAAATTACCGCGCAGGACAGATGAACAATACATTGCAGGAGTATCGCTCCCTTGAAGCGTCGATCAAAGGCACGAATGAACTGCCCGGCGGCGTACTTAAATAATGCTGTAAACAGAGCAATCTGTTACATATACGGGCGTATGCCGAGAAATGCGGCGTACAGCCAATTATAAGGAGGAACATATGAATATAACAAATTTATTCAAGCGCACATCGCTTGCGCTTGCAGCCGCGGCAATGGCTGCTTCGATGACGGCGATTCCGTTGACTTCTTCGGCTGAATCTACGGCTAATACTGCCGTTAATGCGGACAGATCGGGTATTGTACAGGTTGAAACTTATTATCAGCCTACAGGTCAGAAACCTATTACTATTATGACGGGTACAGGATTTCTTATTAATGAGAATACAATTCTTACATGTCATCATGTAATTGATTTTTCCGATGATGTCGACCTTGTTAAAGATATTGAGGAATATTTCTCATTTACCATGGAGGAGGAGCATAAATTCGACGAGGATTATGTAGGAATTCAGATTGCTGTTCTCGGAGATGTTAAAGAGCCCGCAACAGTCAAGCGCGAAAGTGAGGATGGTGATTACGCTGTTCTTACGATTGATACCAAGCTTACTACCAAAACACCTCTCACATTATGCGACAGTGACACTGTTGAGCAGACAGAGCAGGTTTACGCTCTTGGCTATCCCTCAAATGTTACAGACTTCCAGCAGCAGCTCAGTTACACAGCTTATAATGACGACGATGTAACCATTACTCAGGGAAATATTTCCAAAACAGGATATGTGTCAACGGACATTGGTATGAGCGGCGTTAAGCTTTTCCAGCACAGCGCATATCTCAGCGGCGGTAACTCGGGCGGACCTCTTGTAAATGAAGAGGGACATGTTATCGGTATTGCAAATGCAGCTTCTATTACTGATGATTATTACTACGCTATTGAGATAAACCAGATCAAGGATCTTCTTGATATCCTTGGCATTGAATATACAGGATGCGATCCTGATCCTATTGAACCTACAGAACCTGATCCAACTGAGCCTAATCCAGAAACGTCTCTCGATACTCAGCCGCCAACACCTCCCGCTCCTATAACTACTACTGAGCCTATTAAAGATGATCCTAAGCCTATGCCATGGGTACTTATCGGAATCCTCGGCGCTGCGGCAGTTATCGTTATCATTCTTATAATCGTTCTCGTTGCAAAGGGCGGCAAGAAGCCCGAACCTGTACCGGCAGCTCCTGCACCCGTACCTCCTCGTCCTCCAATCAATCCTTCCGGCGCACCTCGTCCGATTTCTCCTACACCTCCTATGGGCGGCATGGGCATGGATAACGGCGCAGGCGAAACTTCGCTTCTCAACTCGGGCGCAGGCGAAACTTCAATTCTCGGCGGCGGCGCTGCTGCAAGCAGAGTTGCTATCATTCGCAAGAAAACAGGTACTTCTATCCCCGTAAATACACCCGAATTTATTATCGGTAAGGAAAACAGCAGAGTAAACTACTGCGTAAATAATAACGCAGTAAGCCGTCAGCACGCTAAGATCTCCGCAAACAACGGCAGCTACTTCATCACCGATATGAATTCAAGCAACTTCACATTCCTTAACGGCAGACAGATTCCTGCAAATACTCCTCAGCTTCTCCACAGCGGGGACGTATTCAAGCTTGCCGATGAAGAATTTGAATTCAGAGGATAATTTATGAGATATTTAACAGCAGTACATACCGACGTAGGTATCAAGAAAAAAACGAATCAGGATTCCGCTCTCATTATGGAAGCGGAAACCGATATCGGAAACGTATTGCTTGCTGTTATATGCGACGGCATGGGCGGCCTCTCAAAAGGAGAGGTCGCAAGTGCCGCATTAATACAGGCATTTTCCGACTGGTTCAAAAATGAACTCCCCGAAATTATAGGTCAGGGTATAAATCATAGGGCTGTTTTCAATGCGTTTGGAAATATCGCCTTTGATATGAATGCCAGGATAGGCAGCTATGGCGCAAAGTGCGGAGTTAGTCTCGGTACTACGGTAGTTGCCATGCTTTTCGCCGCTAATCGCTATTATATTATGAATATCGGAGATTCGCGTATATATAAGATGTCTGACACCATATATCAGCTTACGAAAGATCAGACTTATATCCAGCGTGAGATCGATCTTGGCAGAATGACACCCGAAGAAGCCAGCGTAAGTGATAAACGCAACGTGCTTCTCCAGTGCGTCGGCGCAAGCGATTCGATCATTCCCGATTTTTATTCCGAAGAGCTGAGACCCGGCGATTGTTATCTTCTTTGCTGCGACGGCTTCAGGCACGTTGTTGCCCCGCATGAATTCTTTGCACGTATGAATTCACAGATGATGACAAATGAAAACACGATGAAGGAGACTCTTATCTACTTCACGGAATTAAATAAAAACCGAAGAGAAACAGATAATATCACAGCTGTTCTCGTTCGCGTGGATTGAGTGTGTTATTATGCTTGAAATTGGACAGATCATCGACGGAAAATATAAAATATTAAACGTAATAGGCAAGGGCGGAATGAGCGTTGTTTATCTCGCTATGAACGAAAGAGCGAATAAGCAGTGGGCTATCAAGGAAGTCCGCAAGGACGGAACACAGGATTTTAACGTCGTAAGACAAGGACTGGTTGCCGAGATAGATATGCTCAAACGCTTTAATCACCCGAACTTGCCAAGCATCGTAGACGTAATTGACGGAAACGGTTCTTTCCTTATTGTAATGGATTACATAGAGGGAATCGCTCTTGACAAAAAACTTCAGGAAGAGGGCGCTCTTCCGCAAAGCAGCGTTATCGAATGGTCGAAGCAGCTTTGCGACGTTCTTGGTTATCTGCATTCAAGAAAGCCTCCTATCATTTATCGTGATATGAAGCCTGCGAATGTTATGCTGAAACCCGATAATACAATTACGCTTATCGATTTCGGTACTGCCCGTGAATTCAAGCTTTCCAGCGTTGAGGATACCACGGTACTCGGTACAAGAGGTTACGCGGCTCCCGAACAGTACGGCGGTCAGGGTCAGACAGATCCGCGAACCGATATTTATTGTCTCGGTGCGACGATGTATCATCTTGTTACGGGCTATAATCCGGCAGTTCCGCCTTATGAAATGGTTCCGATCAGACAGATCAACGAGCTGCTTTCATCGGGTCTGGAAGCGATAATTTTGAAATGTACCCGACCGAATCCGCCAGATCGTTACCAGTCGTGTGCGGAACTTATGTATGCTCTCGAACACTATCAGGAACTCGATGCAGAAAGTCAGCACGTTCAGGATCTGAAATGGCGTTCATTCATCGCCGCCGCTTCTCTTGCGGTTCTGACTCTTATCGGCGGTATTGGATTTAATGTGGCTAAAAATATGCAGTCGAACAATACATATGACAATTATCTTTCTGTTATGACAAGATCAGACGACGAACAAGCTTATGAGTTATGTCAATCGGCTATAACTCTTAAACCTGAGGAATATAGGGCTTATAATCAATTGCTTGATCTTATGACTTCTGATGGTCAGATCACAGATGATGAAAATATAAAAATAATAAAATGCATTAACAATATTGACGAATTACAGAAAGAAAATCCGCAGGAATATGCGCTTTTCTGCTATGATTACGGCAGAGCGCTGTTTTTGAGTTATAAGAAAAACGGCGCAGACATAGGCGGAGTTGATGCGGCGCGTGAAGCTTTGGGCTGGTTTAAAAATGCCGATACCGAACAGCTTAAATTGGCTTGTGAATCAAATAAGTACAAACGTGACGACGCCGCTTCTTTAGTTAATAAAAAAACTATTCTCGAAAAACTTGCTAAATTTACGGCAGGAACGAAAGCCGAGGGCGATACGGAGGCGGTTTCTGCTCAAGAGAACTGGGAAAGTTACATTGACCTTTTCGATAATTATAATTTGATTTATACAGAAAAGCCTAATGTAGTTCTTATGATTTATAATAAATTTGTTATAGATGTAACAGCTAATAATAAAGCATATATAACTTTATATGGTTCTAATACGGTTTTGGATAGACTTAACTATGTAGATGAACAGTTGGACGCTGTTGCCGCTGTTATAACTGCAAATGATAAGGAAAAACAATTAGCATTTATAGCAAATATCCGTGAAAATATCGTGGATGCAGAAAATAGAGTAAAATCATATTCAGCGGAAGGAGGAACAGTACAATGATGATCACTTCCGTTATGACAGCAGCAGACAATAATGAGAATTTGGTGGGCGTTTTCGGAACGCTTTCTGTTGTTTGTTTTGTTTTGACAGTTGTTTTCGCAGTCCTCGCGATAGCGATGTTTTTTATATTTGATATAAGAAATATTTTTGACATGAGAACGGGTCGTGCCCAAAAGCGCGTCATCACCGAAATGGAAGCCGAAAACGCTCTCACTGGCCGACTTATAAATCCCAACGCCAAGGCAAAGGGCAAGAAAAAGAAGAAGCCGCAGGGCAGCGCACAGCATTCTTCTTTCTCCGAAAAGCTTCAAAAAATGAAGGAAAAAGATGTTCCGAATTATTCCTCGCAGAATTATCAGAACTTTCAGCAGCAACAGCAGCCTTACAACGATTACGAACAGGCATACGCGCCGAAGCCGCTCATGGAAGTTCCGCATCCTGCTCAAAATTCGACTCCGAATTATAATGCGAATAATGTGAAAAGTTTTTCTGCGCCTGTTAATAATGATATGCCGCAGACGACGCTTCTCGGAAATAACGATACTTCGCAGACGACAGTTCTCGAAAATAACGGCGCTTCGCAGACGACAGTTCTCGGAAATAACGGCGCTTCGCAGACGACAGTTCTCGGAAATAACGGCGCTTCGCAGACGACAGTTCTCAGTAATAACGATTCGTCGCAGACAACTGTGCTTTCGCGTGAAAATCCCGCTCCTGTGCAGCAAGATACGCCGCCCGCTCCCGTACCGAATGCGGCAAACGCTCCGCAGCCCGTGCATAATGTTGCAATGAACGGTGAACTCGGAAAAGCAGCAGGATCTATTAATTTCAAAGTTGGAGACGGCGAAACTTCGCGCCTTGATACAATGGCAAAGACGACTGCCGCTCCGAAAGTTCGATTTAATATCGTGAAGAACATTATGCTCATTCATACGCAGGAAATTATACAATAGAAAAATTCATAAGGAATCATAAAGAAATAAGATGTGCGTTTATGCACAGAAAAATCAGACAAGCAGATTATTTCTTTATGATTCCTAATGTTGAACGGCATGAATTCAGGAGGAAATTATGACTAAAAAAAAGAAAAGCTTTATGCGGATATTTCTGCTTATGTTGAGTTCGTATTCTTTAGCTCCTCTCAGCTTTTTTACAATGCCGTTTGCGGACTTCGAAAAAGGTGGTATACAGCGTATTCTGGCGTATACGTCGGGCGGACTTTTCTGGCTTGGCGTGATCGTCGGAAGCATATGTATGATCGCGCTGAACACTATCCGGAAAAAAGTCAGTCACGGTAAAAAAATCTCGGGATTACCCGGAATTTTTCGATTTTTCTCATGTAAGCAGGGAAAATTAATGGATATGCTGTTCGGAATATTTTTGCTGGCTGCAATATTATTCACCACAATTAAGGCGATACCACAAAATATATCGCTGATCTCTTACGGAATAACGCTGTTTTTCGGAATAATGCATTCCGCGTTCAATGGTAAAAATTTTAAATTCCTGATGCAGCATCGCAGGAAACGTCGATAAACCTTGACGATGCTGAACAATGATAAGAAAGGATAACGGTAATGAAAGAAGCAAATTTCTTAAAAAGGCTGTCTGCAATTACTTTGGCGGCGGCAATTACTGCCGCGAACGTTGGCTTCGATTTTCTTCCTACAGCAAAAAAGGCTGATATCGGGCAGAAAGAAGAAAAATCGGTTATTGAGGTCAAAACTCCTGAGGTAATGACGCAGAAATCCAAGTATCCCACGTCGCTCAGCTTTATTGTTGAGCAGAATGAAAACGGGGAATCCGTACTCAGGGCAAGCAGTCCGAAAGTATTCAACAGGTATTTCACAGCGGAACTTGTAAGTCTCGATCCGCCTGCCGAGGGAGAAGAGCCTGAGCAGCTTGAATTTTCCGCCGACGGTACTGTAATTCGCAAGGGCGGAAATTATAGTGTAAATGTGAGAACAAAAGTTGACGAGGAAATGGGTGAACTTTTATACAATCCGTATACAATCGTCAGCGGCAGCATTTCGATAGCGGAGGAAGAGGCAGTTCCCGAAGCTGAGACTGTTCCTCAGGAGATCGCTGTTATTGAAGAGAGCGAGCCTGTTGAGGAGACCGCTGCGGAAGAAATTACGGCAGAGCAGGCTGAACCTGCCGAGGTTCCCGTGATTACGGAAACTTCTGTAGTTATCTGCGAATCTGATATTAATGCGGCGTTCGGACTTTTCGATATGTCCCAGAGTCGGAAGCTTGATTATACTGTTGTGAAGTCGCAGGATTCCTACAATGTTATGATTCCCGACGATTATGATCAGCTTTTCTTTAACGGAATTGACGAAGAGGGCAACGCTTTCTTTAATGCGGCAGGCGAAGAGGTTCAGGTCAATTTCAATGAAGTTGAAATGAATATACAGATAGTAAATTTTGCCGAGCTTAAGATCAAGGATATCGCCGAGCCTGATGAGTATTCTATCAATCGTTTCTGCGGTGAGGAAACTCTTCCTTACTACTATGGCGAAATCATGAAAGTCACTCCTGCCGACGGCTATAACATCGTTATCGGCGATATGAAGTACAGCGACGCTGTTTCTGTGGCAGTTAATGATGATACACCAGAGGCGGAACTTGCTGAGGTTAAGGTGTTCGAAAAGAATAATGATGGAAATGAAGTGATCTCCGAAAATTTTGAAATCGACATAAATGAAGAAAATACAATTGCCACTGTTAAGCCTGCGGAAGGCAAGTTGAACGGCATGAAGTATACTTTGTCGGTTGCACGTGAAAATCAGGAGCCGCTCATTTGTAACGGCGAACCGCTTTCGATTAACATTGGTGAAGCTGTTATAAATGAGGATGGCATTATTCATGTTGAGGCAAGCGGTATAACTGATGCTAAATATTTGGGAGTGATTTCTGCTGAAAAAATAGAAAAAGGATTTGAAGCAGCAGATAGCCTTGGCGGTAGAGCCATTAATGAATTTGGTGCAAATGAGTCGTGGAGTGATAAGCCGTTCCGCGATGCAGACGGTTATTTTCTGCCATTTTTACGTTTGCCCAAAGATGGGGTTATGATTAAAGAATTCTATATTGTAAATAAAAATGGTGACAAGCTTGCTGTATATGATAAAGATGGAAAGCTTATTAATTCTACAATTACCAACAAAGATGCATTTTTGGCTACCGATGGTATAGGTGAATATATGTCTTTTCCATTAAATTCCGATCATATTCATGAAGATATTTATTTTGATGTTGATTTTGATTCAGTTAAAACAATTTGTTTATCGTTTGATTTGGATAAAGATTCTCCATATACAGGCAATCAAGACGATTTAATTGATCCTCGGCTTAATGGCAAAGAATTTAATAGCAGTTCATTGAACGACAATGATGATGATAATATTGTAAGCTTTAAAATTAAGAATTCCTATGTGAATCAATGGGAAATATCAAAAGTAAAATATAATAATCAATTTGTTGATGCGAATGGATATTCAATTGGTAAAACTAATGTAATAAAAGATAATGATAAATTTAATTTTACCATTACAGTAGTTGAAAAGACAATACAAATAAGCTTTACAGCAGATAAAGACAGTGAATATACTACTACTAGATGGATTAAATTAAAGAGCAAAAGAGAAGCAGAGAGTTGGATTTTTAGTAATCAGGATAAAAATGTACAAGTAAAACCTGGTAATATTACATTTGAAGTTTATTCATCACCAGATTTTTATGTAAGATCAATTCGAAGAGCTGGTGAAATAATTTATAACGCCGATCCAAATGACAAAACTGATTATTCAGAATTTACAGAATTCAATGTTAATGGAAATGGTGAGGTCACAATTAAAGAAAATAATTATACTAAAGATGTAACTTTTGTTATTAATTATGAGAAGGTTACAGATGCCGGAAATGAAGTTGAAGCAATTATTGCAGCTACAAATTATAAGCAAGAAGATGATAATAAGAATGCTTTTTCAATTTTGGACGATTCTTATAAGGTAAGTTTTCAAAATGAAAATGGGGACTTTTTACCTTTTTGCAACGAGTTAAATGGTGTTAGTGAAACAATAGAATCATCATGTGGAAAAAGAAATTTAACAAAATTTACCTTAAATACGAATTCGGATGAAATCAAGAATAAAGAGAATAAAGTGTTGACTTACTATGTTGCTGACGGTAATGTAATCAAACGTGTCATACTCAATATTAATAAAGCAACCACAGAACCTAAAATCACAGGCTTTAAAATCGAGAAAAATCCATCACCAGGTGAAAAGATACTTAATATTCTGACTTTTGGTATCTTCTCGAATGATGAAAAGCTTACGCTTACTGTTTATGCTATGGATGAAGCCAATAATGGGCTTAAAATCAGTGATATTAAGATTTACGATAATGGCTTTGACAACGAATTAACTGATGGTGTCTTAACACCTAATGAAGAAGATGGAACTGCATATAAAACATATACGCTGGAACAAGGTAAACAATACAACTTAACGGCGCAGGCTTTTACAAAGTTTGATCCTAACAATAAAGAGGAAACAGAAAAGCCCACACGTGAGCAGAGTAAGGTTTTTGTAATTAATGTTAAGGGAAATCAACTTGATGTTATTGAATCGGACGTAGAGGCGGTTAATCAAATTCCCGTTATAATCGAATCTAATGCTCCGACGATTACGTTGCAAGACAGCGGTAAGTTATGGTATGGTAAAGAAGGCGTTGATATTACAGTAAACGCTCAGGATTATGTAAACTCGACAGATGATGAAATCCATTCAGGTATTGACAGGATAGAATATCAAATCATCGATAGTAAATCCAACAATGAAGTTTCAAACGGCAAATTCACTTGTCCGAAAGATAAAAAGTATTCTGATTGTAACTTGACAAATGAGAACGGTATCCATGTAAATTACGAAGAGGATGCAGTAATTCACCGCACAATAACTGCTACTGCTTATGACAATGCAGGAAATTCAGGCAATACAGACATAAATGGTAAAGAAGCATCTCTCATAGTAGCTATCGACGGAAAAGCGCCTAAAATCGGCGATGTAAAGGCATATACCGAAGACGATAAACCCTATAATGGTGGCTGGACAAATAAGCCTGTTACTATTAAATTTCCTGTTACTGACGATGGTTCGGGCGTTGATGTTGAAACAGTAAAGGCAAACGGCAATGTTGTAGGAGTTGACAGTGATGGAGTATACCATTATACTGTAGAAGGAAATTTTGCAGGCGATATAGCACTTACTGCTAATGATCTTGTCGGCAATCCTGCTGATACAAAACCAACTAGAATTCAAACTGAATCTTATGCTCCTACGATAGATCTATTTGAAATATTGGCTGAAAATGATTATGATAAAACAATCAGTAAGGAAGATTTGACCAATAGTTTCAATGCTGAAACCTTCCAATATTACTTTGATGTAAATGCAATAGTTAAAGTTTCAGCCAATGATATTTCGGAATTTGAAAATTTAAATTCGGGAGTTTCCGAAATTAAATTTGCTCAGATACCAAGTAATGAAATTCCATTCGAAAATGATATAACTAAATATATTGTTGACAGCAGAGTGACTGATGGTTATGCAGAATTTCCGGTAAATGCAGGATTTGAAGGTACATTTGCTATTCAGGTAGTTGATAATGCAGGAAATGAAAGTAAATGGTATACACCTGAAATGCTTATTGCAGAAAATCCGGCAGCTCATGGCGATCATGCTCATGCAGAAATTATTCTTCCGCAAACACCTTATTCAAACAATGGTATTCCGCTTTATGCAGAAGTTCCAAATGTTACTTTTTATGTAGAGGATACAGCATCAGGTATTGACAGTATAACTTATTCGATTTCAACAAAAGGAAATGTTAAAGAAACAAAAAATTATCCTGTAGGTGATCTGAAAGACAAAACTACAAAAATTAATGTTACCACTTCCGGAACGGGCGAGATCAAACTTTCTGATTATGAAGAAAATAATATTACTATTAATCTCACAGCCAAAGACAATGCAGGAAACATTATAACAGCTACAAGCAAAACAATCAGCATTGACAAAACCGCTCCCAAAATAATCAGCATAAAATTCAACCCCGAAGGCTCGGCAAATCAGGAATTCTTCAATAAGCAGAGAACAGCTACAGTTCGCGCAAAGGACAGCAACTTCAACACGGCAAATCTTAACGATCTGATCGACGTTGCTGTAACCAATGCTCTCGGAACTTCCGCAGCTCCCTACAAGATCACAAAGACTTGGGAGAAGGTCAATGCAGTTGTAGGCGACGAGATCAAAGGTGACGAAGAGGTTTACGAATGCGTTATCACTTTCGTGCAGGACGCAGAGTATACTTTCTCAATAAGCGTTGAGGATCTCACCAAGAAATCCGCCAAGAGTGAGGTTAACAAGTTTATTATCGATACGACCGCTCCTAAACTCAGCATTTCTTTTGATAATAATTCCAAGGCAAACGATAAATATTACAATGCAGGAAGAAAGGCTACGCTGACTATAAACGAGCATAACTTCGAGAAGAATAAGGACAGCGTCAAGAGCGTTCTTTCAGCTAAGGATGCGGACGGAATTACAGTAATGGACAGCAAGGAAATATACGACGGCAAGCTGACATGGACTCAGAGTTCTGTCAATAAGGACGAGTGGACAGCTCAGATCAACTTCAATAAGGAAGGTACGTTCAACTTCAGCATGGCGTACACCGATCCTGCCGGAAATAACGGAAATGACGCAGGCAGCGGCGAGTTTGTTATCGATACTACAGCTCCGAAGATCGAACAGACCTTCACAAAGAGCGGCAATAAGCTTGCTACTAACGGCGATCTCATTCCGCACGTTACTTTCAGCGATTACAATTTCTTATCCGAAAATCAGATCGGAAACAATTGTCAGGTAAATATCAGAAAAATCGGCGAAAATGGATTGTCATCGGAAAGCTTCTCGGCAACATCGCGTACCTATACCTCCAAGAAAGAAAAGTCTCCCGTAACGTTTGAACAGATTTTCGATATTTTTGACAAGAAAGTCGAGGTTGACGGTATCTACGAGATCTCTATCAAAGCAGAAGATCTTGCCGGAAATGTTACCGAAAAAAATGATCTCACGGTTTCTATCAACAGATTCGGTTCAACATACATGATCGTTAACGATGAGGCAAGAAAAGCTGTTGAAATGTACGCCGCAAACGGAACCCCGATAAAGGACAACATTGAATTCGAAATTGCGGAAGTAAACGTTACGCCTTCAAAGGGAAAGAGAATCGTGAAAGTTAATGTTGACGGAACATCTATCAACGAACTTAAGGACGGCTTTAAAATCTCCGAAAGCAGAGTTTCTCTTGAGGACGACAGTTGGGAGAGCAATGAAAACGGCTGGTATCAGACTGTTTACAAGATCGACAAGAAGAACTTTGAAAATGACGGCGTATATACAATTACACTGGCATCAGAAGATGAAGCGGGCAATCCGAATTTCAGCGACGACGCAATAGCGCCAAGAGCAAATCTTGAAACTACATTTGCAGTTGATACGACAGTTCCTACAGTTATTATCGCAGGCGCAGACAAGTACGAGTACAAAGAATCGTCGATTGAGCTGACTATTACCTGCATGGATAGAAATCTTTACGATATTGACGAACTCAACTTTGATCCGAACAACGAAGAAAAATCTTCGTTCTACATGAAGATCAACGGTGAAAATCACAACATCAGCTCTCTTAAATCTCAGCTTGGTGCGGATATATCGAATGACGAAGCGGGTAATATCGTCATCAAGCTGCCCGTTAAAGGAAGCGGCAATAATTCGAAGCAGAATGTTGATGTTCTTATTATGGACAAGGCAGGAAATTCTTCAATTGAAAGCGCAGAGTTCGTTCTGTCAGTAACAAACAACTGGCTGATGATAATTGTTATAGCTGCAAGCGTGCTTGTTCTCGGTACGGCAGTATTCTTCATCACCAAAAAGGTAAGAAACCGCTGATATGAAAGCGTTTGAAATACCGGTTAATTACATAATTAACGATACATACAGAATTATCTGTCCCATCGGAGACGGTGGGACAGGTATAATCTATCTTGCAGAGCATATGAATCTGCAAAAAAAAGTTGTACTTAAACGAATAAAATCCCGCTATAAAACAAGCGGAACCGTAAGGCAGGAGGCGGATATACTGAAATCTCTCCACCATATGTATCTGCCGCAGGTGTATGATTTTATTGTGTACAATAACGATATTTTTACCGTTATCGACTTTATTGACGGAAGTGACATGGATAAGTATATATCGTCATATACTGCTGTCACGGAAGAACGGCTGGTTAAGTGGATATGCCAGATGTGCGACGCATTGACATATATTCACACTCGAAAACCGGCTGTTTTTCATAATGATATAAAACCGGCAAATATTATTGTAAATGAAAACGACGACGTCTGCCTTATCGATTTCAACATATCTTCAGACGACAGCGAAGCTATACTCGGCTTTACTCCCGCATACGCTTCTCCCGAACAGTATTTCAGAGTGCTTACTATAAAGCGTTCGGAAGAGCTTTACGGCAGACTTGCGTCTGTTTTCAGCGAATTTACGGGAGTTATCGACGGGCGTTCCGATCTGTACAGTCTTGGCGCGACATTTTATGCAATGGCGGCAAGAATTCAGCCGAATGTAAAAAATGTGGTATATGGGAATCATATGCCGCTTACGCCTGAAATGTGCGGACTAAGCGACGGGTTCTGCCATATTATCAATAAGCTTATGAATCTTCGTCCGGAAGATCGCTATCCGAATGCGGAAGAATTGCGAAAGGCTCTTGTCAAGCTGAAAAAGCAGGATTCCAGATATAAGAGATTTCTGATAATGGAGACGGCGGCTTTTCTTGCCTCCGGAATCATGGCAGCAGGCGGAATTTGTATGATCGTTCACGGCGTAAGTCTTGAACGTTCGAGGGATTTCAGCGGCAGATATGCGGAATTTACAGCTGCATATGATCTGCACGATTACAGCCGTGCTGCCGAAATGGGAACGGCTCTTCTGAATGACGATTCGAAAAGCAAAATAATCAGCCGAAACGACCGCGGAAATATTTACTATCTTATGGCGATGTCATATTATGGTCAGGGACAGTACGGTGCGGCGGCTCAATATATTGAGGACGCCCTGAAAAATGCTGCCAATAACGATAACCGAGGCGCATATGAAATGGACGCGGCGGTAATTTATGCCTATCTTGGCAGTTATGAGCAGGCGAAGCAGCATATAGATTCTGCTTATTCATATGGTATCGGCGATGATTACTACTTCATGACGCTTATGCAGATATACTGCGCTCAAAAAGATCACGACAACGCGATCGGCTGTTTCGGGGCGATCAATGCCGACAACTTAGATCGGGCAGATCAGGCTAAGCTTTACGAACTGGCAGGCGACGCATATTATAATAAGGGCGACAGCGCGTCTGCGACTGAAATGTTCGGGAAGGCGTACACTGTCAACGGCAGCATTTCCGCAGCACGAAAGCTTGGCGAACTTCATTTCGTTTTGAGTAATTCCGCGGCAGAAAATACCACAAAATTAAATGAATTGTCAAAATCTGCGGAATCTTATTCTGTGGCTGTCGAAAGTGAACTCTGTACCGTTGAGGATGTTGTGAATATTTCAAAGGTTTACCGAGTAATGGCGAAATATTCAAAAAGCGGCGAGCATTACAAGAATGCCGAAGCCGTTCTCCTTAACGGATTAGGAAGATTTTCCGACGATCACAGAATATACCAGCAGCTTGCCGTTACGTATTATAATATGGGCGATAACGTGAATGCGTCGGCTTATTGCGAAAAGGCTTTTGAGCTGTTCGAAAATCTGCCTGCCGATCGTCAGACTGCTGAATATAACGACGATATGCAGTTTTTGTCAAGTATCAGAGAGCAGATCAAAGGAGGCTGAAAAATTGCTTTATATAGTTCTCGGTGCGATTTTAATAATTCTCGGCGCGGCGGCAGGAATAACCTCATTTATCCTGCTGAACAGATACTATAAAAATTATTTTAATTAGCAGGTGGTTGATTTGAAAAAAAAGAATAATATACTTATAATTATAGCGGCTGCGGTGCTTCTCGTTATAATCGGCGTAATATGCGTCGTACTGTTGGGAGCAGGCGGTTCGTCCTATGAAAAGGAAGTCAAGCTTGCGGTGAAGTATTTCGAAAGCGCCGATTATGACAACGCGATAATCAGTTATGAAGAGGCGCTTCGAGCCGATTCCATGAGCGAAGAAGCGTACATGGGTATTGCGAGATCTTATAAAGAGAAGAGAGATCTCAAAACGGCGCTGACCTGGCTTAATACAGGTTTTGAAAAAACGCTTTCGGTAAAGCTGATGGATATGATAAACGAATATCAGTCGCTGCTTGAAAATGGCGAAAACTCCCTTGAATACGCCATAAACGAGGTTCTGACGGCTGCGGCTGCGACCGACGTTTATCATGATATGCTCGTGCTTTACAGTTCATATAATTTCGGAAGCTATTCGCAGTATTATACTTTTTCTTCATATAATGGCGATACAAAAAAAGTTATCAGGGAAATTCCCGTTGTTCTTTATTTTACTTCTGCTCCGGCGGCGGAATCAATGCCCGAATATATTACCGTAACCGATATGAATTATATCTTTACGGGATTTACAACGGGTATGAGCTACGAAAGACTTTCCGCACTCGGCCTTGCAGGTCTTAAATTCGGCATGAACGGAATTCTTGGCTGCAATGCTGTTGAATTCGATGATAACGGCTGTCATGTCGCTATCGAATGCGACGAGAGCGGTAATATCGTTAAGCAAAATCCGAAAAACCGCATTACTGTTCAAAATACTGCGGTTTCCGGTAATCAGATTTCCGATAGTCAGCTTCCTGCGGATCAACAGGATACAACAGAGCCTGAAAACAATGTTGAGGATTTGACAATTGCCGACGCAAGTACCTTTGAACTGAAAGGCTTCGTAGTCAACGATGGAACAGGCAGCGGTCTCGGCGACGCGAAAATTGAGATCGCTAAGGGCAAAATCAAGGACAGAGGAAAGATATTTACCGAAGTTCGCTCGCATTCCAGCGGAGATTACAGCGTTATGCTTGAAGCTGGAACATATGCTGTAACAGTGTCTCGCGACGGATATATTTCCGAAACCGAAGAGATAGTCATAAAGGGCGATTCCGCTATGCAGAAGTATGATTTCAAACTCAAGCAGGAAAAAGTAAATTCCGGTATGATCAGATTTGAACTGACCTGGACAGGAAGAGCCGATCTCGATTCCTACATTGACGGAAAAACTGCTTCCGGTCAAAAAGTATTTACCAATTATATGCAGCGGGTTGTTGAAGATTCCAATGGCGAAACTATCGCAGCTCTTGATGTTGATCAGTTAATGTCGGGCGGCAAGGAAACCACGGTTCTTTACGATTCATCAGGTGAGTATGAATTCTTTGTTCTGAAATATTCCGGTACGAGTAAGCTGGGCGAAACAGGCGCAGTGGTTAAGATCTATCTCGGCGAATCCACAACTCCTGCATATACACTGGAGATCCCGAAAGATATTGATGTGAATAAATGGTCGGTATGCAGGATAAGCAATGGCAATATAAATATTACAAACAAGGGTGAGGACAAAGACACATCAGACTACAGATAGGCTGCTAAGCGGCTTTAGAAAAAAGCAGTTATGCAGGTCGCATAACTGCTTTTATCATAATACTGATTCATCATCAATCTTGTCTACAGAACGATAATAAAATTAGTATAAGCAGGTGAAAAAATGATAATAAAAGTGCTGATAGTAATTGCGGCAGCTTCGGCTATTGCGGCAGCCGCTATTTTTGCAAAGCTCAAAAGTGAAGAAAAAGAAAAAATGTACCGCGCCGCAGAGCGCATCATTCAGAACGAACTCCTTGACAATTCATTGAAAAATCCGTTTTTAAGCGGCGCAGTCGTTGATAATTCCGCAGACTGCCGCCTTATGGTCAACATTAAGGTGAAGCAGGAAAGAAATAAGCAGAGTTTTGTATTTAATCCCGCTAAAACAATAAAGATAGGCAGAGAACGTATCGGGAATCACATAATCGTGAATGAAGCTATCGTTACCGCCTATCACTGCATGATTTTTATGTCCAACGACGGAAAGCCCGTTTTGCAGGATTCTTCAGCCAACGGAACTTTTGTAAAACGCGGAATGAGATCGTATCATCTCACAAACAGTCAAACCTGCGTTATTGAGGACGGCGACTGCATAACAGTCGGATCTGTAAGGCTTAAGGTCAAGCTTTTCAGCTTCGATATTTCATGGATTTAAGGAGGTAAAGCTATGATCCTGATGATCTCGCGAACAGACATATTAAAAGAATATCTTCTGCCGATGTCCGACGGAATCGACTATGAAATACTTCTGCAAAAGGAAGTATACAGAATTAACAGGGACGTTCATCTCAAGCTGGAAAATACCGAGGGAAAGTGGTATGTCAAGGAAAGCGATGAATACTCCGTCAATAACGTCGAAAAAGGATTCGGCAGGATTCTCCTGACCAATGAATTAAGATTTCGATTTTTGACGAAGGACAAAGAGCTGTTTCAGGGAATCGCCGTAAATACCGTGAAAAATTCCCTTGCATTTGCAAAGTATGATATTTCGCGGCTGAATAATATAACAATAGGCAGCAGCGACGATAAGAATATTTCATACTCGTTTATGAAGTATATGTCCAAGGATCACGCCGTGCTGCGCAAAAACGGCGGTGTATGGTATATTGAGAATACCGGAGCAAACGGCACGTTCCTCAACGGCTACAGAATAAACAGTTCGTCCGCACTGGGCTTCGGCGACGAAATAAATGCATTTGGTTTGAGAATTATTTTTCTCGGCAACGTCCTTGCGGTCGGCTCTCATTACGGCAGGCTTGCGGTAAAAGATCTTACGGAAATGGTTATTCCGCAGGCGGTCGATTCAAGATCAGGCGGAGCTTCGGAGCGCATCTTTTATCACCGCTCGCCCCGTAATATTCCCCGTATATACTGCGATAAAATAACTATTGAAAACGCTCCCGAAGCAAGATTCGGAAAAAAGCGATCGCTTTTGGGGCAGATCGGACCGTCGCTGACAATGGCTCTTCCGATGCTTCTGGGCTGTCTGCTGTCAATGTACGCCATGAGAGCGGGCGGTTCGTCGAGTGCGTTTATGTATACGGGACTCGTCACTGCGGTAGGCTCGGCGCTTATCGGCTCTGTATGGGCGATAATGAATATTCGCGAGGAACGCCGCGACGAACAGAACAATGAAAACGTCCGCTTTAACGAATACGGAAGCTATCTCATTGAAATTTCCGAGAAACTGAAAGAACGCTATTCCGGCAACAGAAACGCCATGTATACAATGTATCCCGCGCCGGCTGAAAACTGTATGAAAACTGCGGAAAGTCTTGATCTCTGGAACAGAAACTTCACTCATGAGGATTTCATGTATTATCGCGTAGGCGTAGGAAATATTCCGTTTCAGGTAACTATAGAGTCGCCGCAGGAACGCTTTACGCTGGGTAAGGATTTTCTCCGCGACAAGGTGAAAAATCTGGTCGAAAGCTATAAAACTCTCGAAAACGTACCTATCGGGGTCGATCTTTTTAAAAATAATCTTTTCGGAATGATCGGCGGAAGAAAAAAACGCGGCGCTATTCAGCTGATGTACAGCATAGTTTCGGGAATTGCCGCCTGCAACTGCTATACGGATGTAAAAATGGTTTTCATTTACGATGAAAAGGAAAATCCGAAGAAATGGGATTTTGTAAAATGGTTTCCCCATGTTTGGAGCGAAAATCGCCGTACACGATATGTGGCTTCGAATTCAAACGAGTTGAGCGACGTAATGTATGAACTTGTAAATATTATGCGCAGACGCAATGAGAACGCTGAAAATAATTCCGGTGAAAATATAATCCCAAAGCCGCATTATGTAATATTCGTTTCCGATCCGCGCATATTGGATAATCAGCTTATTGCCAAGTATATTTTAAAGCCTTCTCCTCATTACGGCTTAACAACCATGATAATGGCGGAGCGGTACGAGGAGCTGCCCAATGAATGCGTTTACATACTTGAAAATACCGACAGCTTTAAGGGGTATTACAAGACGACAGCTATCGCCGAGAAAACCGGGATAAAATTCGATCTGGTGACAACGAAAGAACTTTCAACGTTTGCTAAAAATCTTTCCGATCTTCAGGTTCAAGAGATCGAGAGCGATACGGAGATTCCCTCTGTTTTGGATTTTTTCGAGATGTACGGAGTGGATTCTCTGGAAAAATTGAACGTTTTGGAAATGTGGTATAAAAACAGAAGCTATAATTCAATGCGCGCGCTTATCGGAAAAAAAGCCGGCGGCGCGGACTGCTATCTCGATATTCACGAAAAATTTCACGGACCTCACGGTCTCGTCGCAGGTACTACGGGTTCGGGAAAAAGTGAAATTCTCCAAACGTATATTCTCTCTCTCGCTCTTAATTTCAGCCCCGACGATGTGGCGTTTTTCATCATCGACTACAAGGGCGGCGGAATGTCGAACCTCTTCTCCGATCTTCCCCATATGGCAGGGGAAATTTCCAATCTTTCGGGTAATCAGGTTCGCCGCGCAATGATCTCTATCAAGAGCGAAAACAGACGCCGTCAGCGAATTTTCAGCGAATACGGCGTAAATAACATTAATCTCTACACCAGACTTTATAAGAGCCATGAAGCGAAGCTGCCTATCCCTCATCTTATTATTGTCATCGATGAATTCGCGGAGTTGAAACGCGAAGAGCCTGATTTTATGAAGGAGCTTATCAGCGTAGCTCAGGTCGGACGAAGCCTCGGCGTTCATCTTATTCTTGCAACTCAGAAGCCAAACGGTACGGTTGACGACAATATCCGAAGCAATTCCAAATTTCATCTTTGTCTGCGTGTTCAGGACAGGCAGGATTCCAACGATATGCTCGGCAAGCCTGACGCCGCTTATATCACTCAGGCAGGACGCTGTTATATTCAGGTCGGCAACGATGAAATTTATGATCTCTTCCAGTCGGGCTGGAGCGGAGCGGTTTACGACAGAAATATGTCCGACAAAAACGATAATATCGCGACAATGATAACTCTGACGGGTAAACCCGCTATTTACGGAAGCCGTACTAAGATGAAGCGCCGCGAAAGAGAACGTCTTGCATGGTATGATTATATCATACAAATGATAAGTTACGTCAAGAATGAGAAGCTTCCGAATGTTGAACTCAGCTCGCTCGATCAAAAAGCGCTTGACGAATTTTCCGATTCAGTCTACAAAATGATGTGTTCTCAGCAGGATTATGAAAGCAGCTCCAACAATCGCACGAACGTGTTTAATTTTGTTAAGCTTTACGCGCAGGGTATCATAACCGATGCAGCTTCCGCAATGCTCAGTAATGCAGGCGGAGTAAGACTTCCCGAATTAAAGGAGCGCACTCAGCTTGAAGTTCTTGTTAAATATATCAGATCTGTTGCGGAAAACGGCGGATTCAACTATAAGCTGCGTTTATGGCTGCCCGTGCTGCCCGAAATGCTGGTCTACAGCGATGTTGTGAAAAATATAAAGCCGCGTCTTGTCAACGGAAATTACGCGCCCCTTGATGAAAAGGAATTTACTCTTTCGGCTGTTGCGGGACTTCTTGACGATCCCGAAAATCAGCTTCAGCTGCCAACGTCCGTGGATTTTGCCGTTGACGGAAATCTTGCGGTAATAGCTTCTGTATCAACGGGTAAGAGTACGTTCATGCAGACTCTCATTTACAGTCTCGCGAATAATTATACTCCCGACGAGCTGAATATTTATATCCTTGATTTCAGCAGCCACCGTCTCGGCTGTTATGGCAGTCTCCCTCATGTTGGAGGATTTATTACGGAGAACGACGGCGACAGAATCGCGAAATTTTTCATGATGACGGAACGAATGATGAAAAAACGTCAGGAAGAGCTGAACGGCGGAAGCTACAGAGATTATGTTCGCGCATACGGAAGAAAACTGCCTGCTGTAGTGATCGTCATTGACAATTACGGAACGTTCAAGGAAAAAACCGGCGGAGTATATGACGACTCCGTCACGAGAATTTCCAGAGACGGTCAGAGCGTGGGAATATTCCTTGCCGTCAGCGCAGGCGGATTCGGTATGGACGAAATTTCCATGCGTACCGCCGAAAATATAAAGACGGTAATTTGTCTTGATCTCGGTGATAAATTCAAGTTTATGGAGGCTCTCCGCAGTAATAGAATAAATATCCTGCCCGAAGCCGACGTCAAGGGACGCGGACTTGTTAAATACGACGATAAGGTTCTTGAATTCCAGACTGCCGTTGCCTTGGAAGCGGAGGACGATTATGAGCGTTCGGAAAAGCTTGCGGCGTTCAGCGAAAAAATTGCTGCGTCATGGAAGGGCGCGTCTGCCGCTGAGATACCGCATATTCCCGAAAAGCCCGTGCTTGCCGATCTTGCGAGAGTTGCAGGCTATAACGAGGCTGTCGGAAGCAGGCGTTATCTGCCTGTCGGATATAAGGATGTTGACGCGTCGCTTGAATGTATCGATCTTTCACGCACATTCTTGTACACATTTGCAGGCAGAAAGCGTACCGGAAAAACAAATGCCATGAAGATTGCTATTGAAATGGCTGCGAAAAAAGACGGCGATATAGTAATTATTGAACGTGAAAAAAATGAGCTGAAGCAGCTTTCGGAGCAGGTAAACGCTGAATACATCGAGTCGAGTCAGGAATTATTCGATTTCCTCGCAGAGATAAAAGCTCCCTTTGTGACACGAAATCGCCGCAAGCATGAGTTTATGGATCAGGGTATGGAGGATATGGCGGTTTATGAAGCGATGACGGAATTCAAGCCCGTGTTTATATTTATTGCCTCATTGGAGGAATTCCTGAACATGGCGTATCTGCCTGACGACGGAGCAGGTCAGATGAGCGGATTTCTGGAAAATATCCTCGATAAAGGCGAGCTGCATAATATATTCTTTTTCGCCTGTACAGATCCTGACAACAGCATTGACTGCATGGGATTCAACGGATACAATATTTATATTGACAGGCATGAGGGAATGCACTTCGGAGGCTGCCTTGACAGGCAGAAGCAGTTTACTGCCGCCAATTTAAACTTTACCGATCAGAGCAGATCGATGCCCAAGGGCGTTGCGCTTACGCCTTACAAGGACGACGATTCGCAGATGTATAAGATTATAGTTCCCGTTGTCGGAGGTGAAACGAAATGATCTCAATGCTTATATGCATTTATGATGAAAAGGAATTGAAATTTATAGTTTCGTATGTGAAAGAACTTGCGGAGCTTGAAAGCGATGAACGCTGGGAAATTCGTACTTGCAGGAGCGGCGATGAGATTTTCTCCGCCGTCGACGAGGGCTATGATATGATACTCGTGGACAATTCGATTCCAGAAGCCGCGGCTGCTGTTGGAAAATGCAGACGTGTAAATCCCGAAGCGCATATTATGATCGTTTCCGCGAAAAATCAATCCGCCGCCGACTGCATTTCTCCCGAATACATGAATATGGGAATAATAATGCGCCCGTTTACCCGTGAAAAACTCGAAAGCGGACTGCGTGAAAATGTCAGAAGCTTTGTGAAACGTATGAACGATGGCAGGACAGAAAGCAGTTTTGTTCTTGACAGTAAGGACGGCAGACAGTTTATACCGTATAATATGATCTCGTATTTCGAATCTCGGGAGAAGAAAATATTTGTTTATACCCATTCGAATGAGTATTCATTCTATGATACTCTCGACAGGCTGGAGACGTCTCTTCCGCAAAATAAATTTATAAGATGTCACCGCAGCTTTATTGTCAACCGTGATAAAATAAGCGGTATTGCCGCTGCAAAAAATCGCTTGACTCTCGATAACGGCGAAATGATACCAATATCAAGAACGTATAAATCTGAATTAAAGGAGCTGAAATAATATGGATAATTACAGCCTTGGATATGTTTTTACCGATACGGAACTGCAAACGCTTTTCAGTTGTCTGGGAATCGGCAGCACATACGGTTTGCCTATAAAAGTGCGCAGCTTCACGGAAGAAGAGGAAATGGAAGTTATTCGCAGTCTGCTGCGAAAAAATATCATTAACTGGAGCGAGGAAGACGGGTATATGCTGAACGGCAGATTCAGGGAGGCTTTTCGCACGATAAAAAGCGGCGAGGGCTGCGTTACTCTTATCTCGAAGAATTTTCCGTTGAGCGGATATATCTGCTTTGCAGGAAAAACTCCGGCAGTCTGGGAGATAGGAGCGTATACCGAAAGAAAGTTCACCCTGTCAACTCCCGATACGGACAGCTTTTGCAGAAAGCTTGCGGAAGAGAACTTTATTCCTTATCTCAGCAGTTATAACGAGGGATTTTCCGCTGAACTCGTTAAACGGATAGAAGAAGCGGTTTCGGCGGCGGAGCTTACAGGAGAATTTACGGGCATGAATTTCGCGTTTACTGCAAAGATCTTGAAAGACGGATCGTCTGAATATCTTCTGTCGGGCAGCGAGATAAGCGGAAATTATCTTGCCGCAGTTAAAAACGGAGTATGCACTCTTGAGGATTACAGCTGCGAAAAGCTTGTTTCAAAGCTGAAAATTATGCTGGGAGGCGAAAATTAATGAGAGAGATAGAGATTTACGTAGCCGCCTCTTCGGAGTATTACAGCTTCAATATCGACGAAAATACGCCGCTTGCGGTAATAGCCGATGAAGTATCAGCAATGCTGCGGCAAAAAACGATGAGTACGGCTGAAAATGTGCCTGACATGATCTTTTACAGCAAAGAGCGCGGAGAAATTTTAAACGGTACGCTTACGCTTGCTCAGCTTGGAATCACTACAGGTTCTGAACTGGGAATCATCTAAAAAATCCGCAAAAATAAACAGACCTGTTTGAAATCTGTGATTCCAAACAGGTCTGTTATTATTAGGAGGAACTATTTTACTAATTTAAAGCATTTGCAGTTCGCATTTCGCACCGAGACGGATAATATCGCCGCGGTTCAGAACGGTGTCGGCTTCAATGCGATGACCGTTGATGTAGGTGTGATTTGTGGAATTATTGTCGCTTATCATGACTGCTCCGTCGTTTCTGCGCCAGAGACAGCAGTGAAATTTTGAGACGTCGCGATTTGCTGAAACGCAGCAAACTCCGTACGGAACAGGCGACTGATATCTGCCGAGAATAACTCTGTTGGCAATATCTGCGTTGAACTTCGCACCGTCGTCAACTCTTCTTATAGTTATAAAAAAGCTGTTGGGAGCATTATTTATGCCCTGTATCTCGCCGTCTACGGATATGAGGATAGTACCCTTTATTCTATTGGTAAGCTGCAATTGATTTTGAGATGAAACGATATGACCGCTGCTTATATCTGCTCCGCCGTTAAAATCCACATTTTTTTTGCGGTATTTCGGAATGGAGGAGGAACGGGTGAAAATTATTGCCGCAAGCAGGACTGCTATTAACAGGAGAAGTACGATAAGGCAGATGATGAGAACAGTGGAATTCATTACTTAACACCGCTGCTTCCGTTGTTGAATACTGTATTCACGGTATTTTCGAGAGATTTTACTGAGCCTGAGGAGGAGGAAATTTTATCCCTCATAGCGTTCATCTCCATTTTTGTAAGATTCATGCGGCGTGAAAATGCGTCGCTTTTTTCATGCATAAGTGAAGCCGTATCTCCTTCCCACGAATTTACCGCCGATCTGACGGAATTGTCAGTCTCGCTGCAAATCGTGTTATATTCGTAAATAAGCTCGTCCATTAATCTCATGCATTCGTCAGCCGTGCCGACATTATATTTAAAATTACCCATATATGCGCTCCTCTCTTATAATTTATTCTTTTACGGAAATGTTGATCGGCAGTGAGGTCGGATCGATATCCGTACCGCTGCTGTTCATAAGTTCGGAAATAAGAGCGGTCTGCAATTTTCCTTCGCCCGTGCAGCGCATAAGTGAACGGCGGTCGCTGTCAGTTGCGGTATTGGCTGCGGAGGAGAAAACGTGGCTGAATTTTTTTGTTGTATTCTGCTGCTCGATAAGTTTTTTGCGAATATGAGATACCATTCTCCTGAGATGATCTTCGTTTTCGAGCTGAGAAAGCTTTGATTCGATAAGGTCGAGGCGTTTCAGACAGCTTTCGAGATCAACCGCCTTTTTTTCGAGAGTCTCGCTTTCGCAAAGAAGTATGTTGTTATTAAGCTTATACATAAAGATTCTCCTTTCCGCATTGCCGCGTCAGCCATGCGTTTACGGCTGTGCCGCACGGTTTACGTACGGCAGGCTGAATTTTATTTGATAACGTCGTCCATAAGCTGCTGCGCTCTGTTGGTGCTTGTACTTTCGGTCGAATCGTAAATGGCAGCGATACTTCTGAGGTCGCTTACATAATCGTCTATCATCGTCATCATCTGGTGAATATCGCCCTGAAGCTTGCTGAATTTCGTGCGGTAAGCTGTTGAAGCTTCACCCTGCCACTTTCCTGACAAGCTGTTAACAAGCTGCATCATCATGTTTGTTCTTGTCTGAACGAGTCTCTTCTGATTGTCAAAAGAGGTTGCCGCTGCTCTGAGTTTTTCGGAATCCACAAGGATTTTTGCTGATATATTTGCCATAATAATACTTCCTTTCAAAAATAAGACGTTAAAATTTTACGTGTGAAATTACTGTGCGATAAGCTTGCTCTTGGTCTCGGCGCTGTCATAGTCCTGAGCAATATTGAGAAGCGTTCTTGCGTACTGCTCAATCAGATTGTAGAACTGAACCATCTGATCGTAGTCCTTGCTGAAGTAGGTGTGGAATTCTTCTCTTGCAGGACCTTCCCACATCTGACTGAGGGCGTTTTCCAACTTTGCAAGAGCGTCAACTTCAGATTTAAGATTGTTCTTCATGTTCAAGAGATTGTTTGCTTCCTGTTCAAGTTCCTTGGGGTTAACAGTGATCTGTGCCATAAAAAATACCTCCGTTATGTTTGAGTTTTAGTATTCCTAAGGGATTTTCTTTTGTTTCCCTTGCTGTGATTATACTATACCATATTTTTTGAAGAATTTTCATTTTTATGACAGACGGCACATTTTTTCAGACGAACGGTATATTTTTGAAATTTTCAATTGCGTATATTCCAAAAATTTCGGCAAATACTAACACCGCAGGAAAAACCGCTGAAACGAATACAGAGGTGATTCCCAATAATTGCGGAGGTAATTTAAGATGAAAGCAACAGGAATCGTAAGACGAATAGACGATC
Organism: uncultured Alistipes sp.; assembly: GCA_964401315.1. Classification (GTDB taxonomy): domain Bacteria; phylum Bacillota; class Clostridia; order Oscillospirales; family Ruminococcaceae; genus Ruminococcus. Next base: position 62,316 of record CAYNYB010000008.1, on the reverse strand, counting down.
TCGGACGGGTAGTGATACCTAAGGAGATAAGACGCACCATGCGCATCAGGGAGGGCGATCCTCTTGAGATATACACCAACAGCGAGGGCGAAGTAATTTTCAAGAAGTATTCAGCCATAAGCGAGATGAGTGAAAACGCGATTAACGTGGCTGATGTTATGTACAAAACAGCAGGCTGTCCTGTGGTAATATTTGATAAAGATCATGTGGTAGCGTCGGCAGGGCTTCCCAAGCGTGAATTTCACGAGCGGAGAGTATCGGCTCAGCTGGAGGAGCTTATGGAAAGCCGCGGACAATTTTTCTGTCCCGACGGAAAAACCAACAATTTTTTCCCTGCCGAGGGAGTGGAGCGTACTGCAATAGCAGCCATGCCCATTATTACGGCAGGCGACGTATCGGGAGCGGTAGCGTTCATGACGTCGGAAAAGCTTGCGGAAGCAGGCGATCTTCAGAAAAGCCTGATAACCGCAGCGGTTCAGTTTCTGGCGAAGCAGCTGGAATAAGAGCCTACGGAACAGAATGCCGCACAATGTCGCAGCTCAGATATTGTGCGGCTGTAGCTTGATTATTTTTTCTTGCTCTTATTCTTGTTATTATTGCTGTTGCCCTTTGCGGCAGCAGGAGCGGGGGATTCAACGCCGCGTTCGAAATACATATGAATGAATGCGGCAAGAGCAGCTCCGATAAGGGGAGCGGCTATGAATACCCAGAGACACTTAAGGGGAGCGTCGTTTCCGTTGATAGCGGCGGCAATAGCGGGAGCGATACTTCTTGCAGGATTTACCGACGTACCTGTCAGACCGATTCCGAGGATATGTACGAGCGTAAGCGTGAATCCGATGATAAGTCCGCCGAAAGAGCCGTGGGAAGCTTTTTTTGAAGTAACGCCGAGGATAGTCAGAACGAAGATAAACGTTAACACTATCTCAACGATAAGACCGGCGGCGATACTGCCGTTTACGCCTCCGAGAGCGTTTGCGCCGAAGCCGCCTGTCTGATCGGTAACGTCGCCTGCGCCGAAGATAGCGGCAAGGATTCCCGTGCCTGCAAATGCGCCGAGACATTGGGAGATGACGTAGCCGACGAAGTCCGAACCGCTCATTCCGCCGTTCAGGAGAACGGCAAGGGAAACGGCAGGATTGATATGGCAACCGGAAACGTTGCCGACGCAGTAAGCCATGCCGACGATAACGAGACCGAAAGCGAAAGCGGTCAGAATATAACCGCAACCATTGTCGGAACTGCACCCTACCAGCATAGCCGTTCCGCAGCCGATAGTTACAAGAGTCATTGTTCCTATAAATTCAGCCAGATACTTTTTTAGCGTCATAAAACTTTCCTCCGATACAAGGCGTTCCGCAGTATGAGCTGCGAAACTTCATACTCCCTTTATTGACAAAATTTCTGCTCGAAATCTTTATTCGGTCTTAGAACAGAGGTGAGTATATGAAAGTTTTTTGCGGTAAAACGCCGTGAAATTTGGGATTGACCCAATTATATTTTAACATAATTGTAAGATTATGTCAATATTAATTTAAATCAGCAGCGAATTTTTATTTCCTTTGCAGCTTAGCTGTATGAAAATTTAAAATAAATATTGACTTATTTATGAAAATAGGGTATTATATGTATAGGGAATCTTTTTATCAAGATCATTTTGGAGAGATTGGATATATTTTAATGATAAACAAAAGAAAGTGTATTTTTACCGTAAGCGGCGCATTGATGACGGCGGCTGCGGTAATGTTTGGCGCAGCTTTTTCGACGGCTTCGCCAAGCAGGCAGAAATATCCCGTTTTCGGCGTGGACGTTTCAAATTATCAGGGCGATATCGATTGGCAGAAGCTTGAAGAGCAGGGTGTGAAATTCGCTTTTATAAAGGCTACGGAGGGCAGCGGTCACGTTGACGAGTCTGTCGGAAAAAATCTTGAAAATATAAATAAGACCAGTATCGCAGGTTCATGCTATCATTTTTTCAGCTTCGACAGCGCAGGCGAAACTCAGGCTGAAAATTTTATAAATGCTGTAAGCAAAGAAAAGATAGATCTTCCGCCTGTTGTAGATATTGAATATTACGGCGACAAATCTTCGAATAAGCCGACTGCTGAAGAAACGGAAGCCATACTTTCTCCGCTGCTTGAAAAACTGGAAGAATATTACGGAGTAAAGCCGATAATATATACGACTGTTCCCGTATATTACCGCTATGTTCATGAAAGATTCAGCGACTATCCGCTCTGGATAAGATGCACTCAGCTTGAACCCGATCTTCTTGACTGGACGTTCTGGCAGTACAGCGACAAGGGAATGCTTGACGGATACAGCGGCGACGAGCCTTGTATCGACTTCAATGTTTTTAACGGGACAGAGGAGGAATTTGACAGCTATTATACCCCTCTCTATTCTAAACCCGAACAATCTTCCAAGCAGAAATTCCGTCAGTCGTCGTCGCAAATCCTCGGCTGGCGACAGCCAGCCTTGCGGTTTGCTCCTTACTGACGAAATTTCTGCTCAAAATCTTTATTCGGTTTTAGAACAGAGGTGAGTATATGTTAATTGATCAGGTCATACTAAGACTGAAACCGCCCGTTAAGGACTATATATGGGGCGGAACGCGGCTCAGGGACGAATTCGGCAAAAGATACGACGGAGAACGTCTTGCGGAAAGCTGGGAATTAAGCTGCAATGCGGACGGACTCAGCGTTATCGACGGCGGCGAATATGACGGCGTTTATCTTTCGGAATATATTGCCGAACACCCCGAAGCTTTGGGTGAAAATTGTCGGAAATACAGAGATTTCCCCATATTGATCAAGCTTATAGACGCGAAAGAAGATCTTTCTGTTCAGGTACACCCCGACGACGGTTACGCCCTCAAAAACGAGGGAAAGCACGGTAAAAACGAGATGTGGTACGTACTGGACTGCGAACCGGATTCCCGTATAATTTACGGGTTCCGCGAAAATATCACCAAGGAAGAATTTAGGCGCGCCGTTCGGGATAATACGCTGTTGGAAAAGCTTAATTACGTTTCCGTAAAAAAAGGCGACGTTTTTATGATAAATGCAGGTACGGTTCATTCAATAGGCAAAGGCTGTCTTATTGCGGAGATTCAGCAGAATTCCAACGTAACTTACAGGGTATACGATTATGAACGCAGGGACGGCGACGGAAATTTACGGGAGCTTCATATTGAAAAGGCTCTTGATGTTATGGAGCGCGTTCCGTCGAAAATAACGGCTCGGCGTAATGAAAAAATTCTTATTGAAAGCGAATATTTCAGCGTATATGAAGAAAGCTTCGACGTAAACGGCAGTATCAGGCGGAATGAGAAGTCGTTCATGCATATTCTGATAACGGACGGCGGAGGAGTTATCGAAAGCGGCTGTAGTTCGAAAACAATGCGGCTGACCGCGAAAAAGGGCGACAGCTTTTTTGTTCCGGCGGGGGTAAGCTGGCGGATCAAGGGTAAATGCAGTATAATTTATACTGTGATATAGGAATCATATAAGATTCCATAGCAAAAACGGAGGTTTTAAAATGAAATACTATGTAGGAATCGATCTTGGCGGTACGAATATCGTCGCAGGCGTTGTTGACGAGGAGTACAACATCATCGCCAAGGCAAGCACAAAGACCAACTGTCCGCGTCCCGAAAAGGAAATTGCGGACGATATGGCGAAAATGGCTCTTAAAGCCGTTGAAAACGCAGGACTGACGATAGATCAGATAGAATGGATAGGCGTAGGAACTCCAGGTATCGCAAACAGTTCCACGGGAATTATTGAATTTGCAGGAAACCTTGGTTTCAATAATACTCCCATGGTAAAGTATATCAGCGAGGCCATCAACAAGCCGGTATTTATCGAGAACGACGCTAATGCCGCGGCTTACGGCGAATATGTTGCAGGCTCTGCAAAGGGCGCTAAGAATGCCGTATGTATTACTCTCGGAACAGGCGTCGGAGCAGGTATTGTAATCGACGGTAAAATTTATGCAGGATCAAATTTTGCAGGCGCTGAGGTCGGTCACACTGTTATCGAGGTTGACGGCGCGCAATGCTCATGCGGTCGCAAGGGCTGTTTTGAAGCGTATTCTTCCGCAACGGGACTTATCCGCATGACTAAAGAAGCTATTGCTGAAAATCCCGACTGTATCATGGCTAAAATGGCTCAAGAGCGAGGAAAGATCAACGCTCGTACTTCTTTCGATTCCATGAGAGAGGGCGATCCTGTTGCAAAGGCTGTCGTTGATAAGTACATAAAGTATCTTGCGGCAGGAATCACTAATACTATCAATATTTTCCAGCCCGACGTTCTCTGTATCGGCGGCGGCGTATGCAACGAAGGCGATCCGCTTCTTCTCCCGATGAAAGCGATCGTTGAGAAAGAAAACTTTGCAAGAAACTCTGAAAAGAAAACAGAGATAGTTATTGCAAAGCTGGGAAACGACGCAGGTATCATCGGCGCGGCATTTCTCGGTAACGCTAACTAAGTTTAACATATAACATTATGCTATATGCATAGATTTTCAATTGAAAATTTGTGCATATAGCTATTTTTTATTTTGATGCAACAAAAACTCCTTTTTTTGACACCTTATTAGTGAATCGGTTCCGAAAGGAGGAAATTATATGAATGATTTCTCCGCAGATGTAAAGCTTGCGATAAAAGGCAGTACGGAAGCCTTTGCGCGGCTTTACGCCCTTGTATATAAGGATCTTTATCATATAGCGCTGTATAGCCTGAGAAGCTCTCACGATGCCTGCGACGTTGTAAGCGATACCGTTCTGGACGCTTTTTGCAGTATCGGGAAGCTTCGCGATGAAAAAGCTTTCCGCGGCTGGATAATGCGTATCCTGTCGGCTAAGATAAAGCATAAACAGCGCGAATATTTCGACGGCACAACTGAACTTTGCGAGGAAAATGAGCCGCAAAATTCCTTTGAATATGATAATATCGAGCTGAAACAGGCTATTGAAGAGCTTGAACCGCAGTCGCGGCTGATATTGTCGTTATCTGTTATCGAGGGCTATACAAGCGAGGAAATATCGGAAATATGCGGAATTAATCCCAATACGGTGCGGTCAAGGCTTTCAAGAATAAAGCATAGATTGAAGCTTGAACTGCAATGACATAATAGACTTCCTTAGAAACTAATGCACACCGTATGTCAAATCTTTTGCCATATGGCTGCGTTGTCGTCGTCACCGTGCGTCAGCACGCTTTCCTCCTCCGCCTTGCCATATGACAAAATCTTTAACCATACGGCGCACCTTAGTTTCTGAGGAGGTCTAATGAAAGGAGCAAGCTATGAATAATCTTAACAATAATGAAAAGGTGAGGGAGATTCTGGAGCGGGAGAGTGTTCCGGAGGAGATCAGTCCCGAAAAGATGAAAGTCATGCTTGACGAAAAAGCTCCTGCGAAAAAGCGGAGGAGAATTTCCGCGGCAGGCAGAATTGCGGCGATCGCGGCTTCAATGGCTCTCATCGTCGGTACTGCTGTGGGAACGTCAGGAGTTGTACGCAAATTCAGAGGCTCGTCCTCAATGCACAAAGACGTTTTGTTTGGAATCAGGTCGAATGAAGATGTTGCCGACGATATGTCAACTATATCTAATGCACCTACCGTATCTACGGGAGCTTCTTATATGGCAGGGGCGGAAAACTATGAGCAGGTCTATAATCTGCTGAAAGCCAACCATAAAAAATATGGTGATTCATATTTAACTTACGGCGCGATAAGGGGCGAGGACGGCGTAGCAGCAGCTCAAGAAATGTATGACGATGTGGATGCCGATATGGGCGTCGACGCAGAATATGAAAGCTCCGTTGCGGATTATGCCGAAGTTTTCGATGATGAGGAAACGAAAGAATTTGATATAGCTGCCGATTTTACGAGTTCCGAGGGCGGCGAGGAGGAAAATAAATTCTCAGAGACTTATAATCAGGAAGAGGGCGTTCTTGAAGCCGATATTGTTAAAACAGACGGCAAGAGGATTTTTTACCTTGCCACTTCCGAAGCTTATTATGATAAGGACGTGTCTTACCATTCCAACTGCAGCTTGAATATTGCGGCTGTTGACGACGGAAATTTCACAAGTACAATGACTGTCAGCATTGACCCGGAAGTGAATAACGACGGAATCGGCTGGGAAACCAATGTTTATGTAAGCGATATGTATCTTTACAACAATATGATAGCAATTATCGGAAGTGTAAATTCCTACCGCGACAGCTACACGATAAATGAAGCTAACGGCATAGATGATGATTATCTTATAGACGATTATTCTTGGGAGAATAATGACAGCTGCTTCGTATCGTTCTACACAAACGAGGATTCTCCCCAACTTATCGGCACATACTGGCAGGACGGAAATTATGATGACGTGAGAATTTCTCCCGATGGCTATATGTTCCTTGTTTCATCATATTTTTCGCAAAGCTATGACAATATTCGCAGCGAGGACGATATAGAAGCATATATTCCCAAATGCGGCGTGGGCGAAAATTCCTGCTGTATGCCTGCGGAAGATATTCTTCTTCCCGGCGGGGGTATTGACAATTTCGATTATTTGAGTTATACTGTTATTGGAAGTATTGATCTTACAACGGCAGGGCAGTTCAACCCCGTTGATTCAAAGGCTCTCGCAGGCTATACGGGCGAGCTTTACAGTTCAGCCGAGAATATCTATACCACGGTTGGCTGGAATGAGACGGAGATCACGAGAATTTCCACCGCGGACGGAATCATTACCCCTGCGGCTTCGGGAAAGATAAGAGGCTTCGTCAAGGATCAGTTCTCCATGAGCGAGTACAACGGTTATTTCCGCATTGCTGCTACGATCGAGGAATGGGAAAGCGCTAATGAAAGCGCTTCTGACGATGTTATTACGGCTGAAACCACATTTCATAGGGACAACTGCGTTTATGTTCTCGATATGGATCTTAACGAAGTCGGAAAGGTTGGCGGATTCGGCGAGAACGAAACTGTAAAATCAGTTAATTTCAGCGGCGATATGGGATATGTAGTAACATATGAGCAGACCGATCCGCTTTTTGCGATCGATCTTAGCGATCCTGCCGCACCTTTTATTACTGATGAGTTCAAGATTCTGGGCTACAGCACCTATATGCAGAAATGGACGGACGGACTGCTTCTCGGATTCGGAGCCGACGCCGATGAAGAGGGAATCGAAAACGGCGTAAAGCTGGTTATGTTCGATAATTCAGATCCCTATGATCTTAAGGAAGTCGGACTGTACTCCGTGAATTCTGAAAATCGTGAGGAATATTACGTTTATTCGACGGCTGTCTGGGAGAGAAAGGCTTTGCTTATCGCGCCCGAAAAGAATCTTATCGGTATTCCCGTATGCAAAGAGGACTGGTATAACGGCGGCTATGACTGTACTTCCAAATATATGTTTTTCTCATACGAGAACGGCGAATTTATTCCGCTGGGAGAGATCTTAAATGAGATGAGCGATTACAATGATTACGAAGATTTCGTATTAGATCGCGCGGTATATATTGGCGATTATGTTTATGCAATTTCTGACAGAAAAATGGTTTCTGCCGATGCTGCGACTATAACTGTTAAGAATATTGCGGAGTTTTAAGGTGATATTACATGAAGAAATTATTATGTGTATTCGCAGCGGTTTCTCTGATTCTTGCAGGCTGCGGAAACGAACCTTCTCAAAGTTCAGTGATGCTTCCCGATGTGGGAGAGGCTTATGCCGATACTACCGATGAAGTCAGCAACGGCGGCAAAAAGAAAAAAGCTGACGATACGGAAATTTCCGGGAATTCGGAGTCGAGTTTGGCTTCGGATTCGAAAGATGACAAAAACAATTCGTCGGACAGCAGTTCTGCCGATTCCAATGATAATGGCGAAAGCGGAATTTCTTCCAATGGCGGCGATTCAAAGCCGAATGATGATAATTCGGGAAATTCAGGCTCTGCCGAATCAGTTGCGCCGTCAACGGCTGACAGCAAGAATAATTCTTCAAAAAAGGACGAAAAACCCAAGGAATTATATTATCTGGAGGGAATCGTCTATGAAGTCCGCGACGGAGGACTGCTGATAAACGAAACGGAACTTCGCAGGATAGAAGTATCATTTGCCGACAAGAACAACGTAAAAAACGTTAAGCCCGGCGATAAGGTTGAGATAACCTACGACGGCGCGCTTTTGGAGACTTATCCTGCGCAGGCTAAAAACGCCTATTCCGTAACGATTCTCGAAAGCGCGGGTAAGGAATACAAGCTGAAAAGATTCAGCTATAATGATCTTGCATTTTCACTGCTGCTGCCGAAAAACTGGACTTCCAAGGATATTGAATATCCGCAGGAGGGCGATTTTACCGACTGGGGAATACGTTTCAAACCCGACGGAGCAAACGGGAGCTTCGATATAAGCTGGCATTCCGCAGCTGCCATAAAAGATCCGTATGACAAGCTGCCTGTGGAAATAAACGGCAGTTCCGCAGTCCAGTACAGCAAATCGGGAAAGTGGAAATTTTATGTTTTTGACAACAATTATATTGCAGCAAATAATTTCTTCGGAACTGATGAAAACGACGTTTATGAAGAAGAGTTGAACTTCATTTTAAGTACGCTGGAATTCATATAAAACAAAAACCGATACTGCAAATAAAAATGCAGTATCGGTTTTTTATACTTCACTCTATTGGGGAACTTTCAACAGAGAGGAGTATGATCTTTTATTTATCCTCTGCGAGATATCTCTTGAAGGTACTCGTTCCGCCTGTGGCGCAGTATGCGTAATAACTCAGGGCGGTTGACGCATCGTATGGTGTGACTTCTCCGTCGCGGTTTACGTCAGCGCCTTTTTGTAAATATTCTGGAAGCACGGACGGAGCGTTGGTGGCGCGCATGGCGTATTCCGTGAGAATTGCAGAAGCGTCTGACGGCTCAAAAACACCCGATTCGTTTATATCGCCCAGCGAATACGAACCTTCCACTTTTTTATATCTTGAAAGAGCGTAGGACGGGTAAGCTTCTTTATCATCAAGGGTGATGTATGTACGGTTGAGAATTCCGCCGTCCTCGCGTTTTTCTTCGAGCGTATCAAGAATTGTGGCTGCGATAGCGAGATGACCGCGCTGCGACGGGTGGATATCCGTATCGGTTCCGCCGTTCTGCATCTTGGTGAAATACCATGCGCAGCCGCCAGCGTTATCGGAGAACGATGAAAAATCAGTGTAAACGTCCGCAATCTCAACTCCCTCTATATTGCTCGCCTGATCCGCGAAAGCTTTCATAATATCCTTGAAGTTTGGCTGTAAATGATTTAGTAACTTTACATAAGCTGTTGAATAATTCGCATTGCAGTACTCTTCCTGAAGCTGGAGAGGATCGTAGATCGTTTGCAAAACTATTCTTGCATTCGGATTCACGCTGCGTATCTCCGCAACGATAGCTTCGATATTGGGAATTATCTGGGTCTGGATAACGCGGTCGTATTTTTGGTAATTCTGACTGGCTTCGGTAAATATCATATGTGCGCGCAGACGGAGCAGCGCGGAATTAAATTTAAAAAGGTTGCCGTCACTCTTTACAAATTCGGAAATCTTATCTTTGCTCATAAATTTCCTTATATCGCTGAAGGTTGCTTTTTCGGGGATATCCGCCGCGGTGTATTCGTCCTTGAGGAGATCGTTGCTCGCACCGAAATCAAGGAGAAATTTTGATGTATAATGAATAATATCGTTTGCTCCGACGGAAAGTATCACCACATCAGCTTCGGCAAGCTGCGCCTTTTGTTCGGCGTCGAAACTGCGTACAGCGGCGAGAGTTTCTTCCGTGGTAGCGCCTGCGACGGCGTAATTTTCGAGGTTGCCGTCAATATAATCGGCAACGATCTGAGCGTAGCTGTACTCGTTTTTTTCAAGTCCGTATCCCGAAGCGATGCTGTCTCCGAGTACTACGATGTTATCGCCGTCGCCGTATTTTTCGGCATTGGCTGTAAATGCGCCTATTGATGACAGAACCGTGATAGCTGACAATGCAGCCGAAATAATTTTTTTCATAACATCCTCCTTATGCCTGTTCATGTTGACGATTGCTTATTACCTATATTATATATGATTTTGCGTTTAATGTCAAGATATTCGACGAATTTCCCTGTGTTTACATAATTTAAAGCTTGCAAAACTGGAAAAAATATGTTATAATAATATCAACCTGTATCATTGGCAGGTCAATACATTAAAACGGAGTGTTTAACTATGTCAAAGAAACCTTTTTACATCACCACGCCCATTTATTATCCGTCGGGCAATCCGCATATCGGACATTGCTATACTACTGTAGCCTGCGATTCTATCGCCCGTTTCAAGCGAATGCAGGGATATGATGTAATGTTCCTGACAGGTACTGACGAGCATGGATTGAAAATTGAACAGAAGGCTGTTGAAAAAGGAGTTACTCCAAAGGAATTCGTGGACGTTATCGTCGACAAATTCAAGAGCCTTTGGAAATATATGAACATCGATTACGATCGCTTTATCCGTACTACAGACGATTATCACGTTGAAGCGGTTCAGAAAATTTTCAAGGCGCTTTACGATAAGGGATATATCTATAAGGGCGAATATGCGGGAAAATACTGCACCCCCTGCGAAAGCTTCTGGACTGATTCCCAGCTTGATGAAAACGGCTGCTGTCCCGAATGCCACCGTCCCGTTGCAATGGCAAAGGAAGAGGCTTATTTCTTTAAAATGTCGCCATTTGCGGAACGCATCGAGAAATTACTGACGGAGACGGACTATCTTCGTCCGAAAACGCGCGCTACCGAGCTTGTAAATAATTTTATCAAGCCCGGTCTGGAAGATCTCTGCGTATCGAGAACCACCTTTAAATGGGGCGTTCCCGTAACTTTCGACGAGGGTCATGTCGTTTATGTATGGATAGACGCTCTTTCAAACTATATTACCGCGCTCGGCTACATGAATGACGCTTACAATGATTTTGACAGATTTTGGAGCGCCGACGTTCACATGGTTGCTAAGGATATCATGCGTTTCCATGCTATAATTTGGCCTGCGATACTGATGGCTCTGGAACTTCCTCTTCCGAAACATCTTGCGGTACACGGCTGGATAACCTTTAACGGCGAGAAAATGAGCAAATCTCTCGGAAATGTTGTCGATCCTTTCGTTCTTGGCGAACGTTACGGCTGCGACGCTATCAGATACCATATCCTCCGCGAAATGGCTCTCGGCGCGGACAGCTCGTTCTCAAACGAAATTCTGATAAACAGGATAAATTCCGATCTTGCAAACGGCTTCGGAAATCTCGTTTCCCGTACCGTTGCAATGGCGGACAAGTATTTCGGAGGAATTCTTCCCTCGGACCGCGAAGCCGACGAGATCGACGAGGATTTTAAGGCTGTCGTACTGAACGCCTTTGCCGAAACCGAAAAGGCTATGGAAGAAACTAAGATCAAGCAGGCTCTGGAGGCTATTTTCAAGGCTGTTGACCGCGCCAATAAATATATTGACGAGACCGAGCCGTGGAAGCTTGGCAAGGACGATTCCAAAAAAGGCAGACTGGCTTCCGTGCTTTACAATCTGCTTGACGCTATAAGAATAATTTCAGCTCTGCTCAGCCCGTTTATGCCGTCCACAATGCCGAAGGTATGGGAGCAGATCGGTGCAACTGAATCCGATGTAGCTTACGATAAGCTTTCGGAATTCGGTGTTCTTCCCGAAAATGTCAAGGTTTGCAAGGGAGAGATCCTTTTCCCGAGAATCGATGTTGAAAAAGAGATAGAGGCGCTGAACGATATTATCAAGAAGAATATAGAAACCGCTCTGGCTAATCTTTCCGCCGAAGAAAAGGGCGAATCCAAGGCAGATCAAACTCCAAAACAGGAGATAGAGCTTGCTCCCGAAATAGGGATTGACGACTTTGCCAAGGTCGAGATCAGGGCGGCAAAGGTAATTTCTGCAAAAAAAGTTAAAAAATCCGACAAGCTGCTTTGCTTACAGCTTGACGACGGAATGGGCGGACGTCAGGTCGTATCGGGAATCGCGCAGTATTACGCTCCCGAAGATCTTGTAGGCAAAACAATACAGCTTATCGCGAATCTCAAGCCCGTAAAGCTTCGCGGCGTTGAAAGTTTCGGAATGATCTGCGCGGCTGATACGGCTGACGGAGTTAAGGTAATCTTCCTTGACGACAGCATTCCTGCCGGCGCGAAAATCAGATAAGCCTGCGTTCATAAGTTCTACGCACATCTTTTGGGCAAATTTTTTCCAATTACTAAATTAAGGCAACACCGCACAAAGTCATCAGGCGGTCTTTGTACGGTGTTGCTCTATATAAAGACAACCTCTAAAAAGAAAGGCATAAGAATTATGAGTATTTTTGATGTGTTCGACAGAATTTCGCAAAATTCTTCCGCTCCGAGGGGTAAAATAGAATATGTCATAGCAGGTCTGGGAAATCCGGGAATGGAATACGACGGTACGCGCCATAATGCTGGATTTTTTACTATAGATACTCTTGCGCGGCAGTTGGGAGAGAATATAAGCCGTCTGCGTTTCAAGGGCAAAACCGCTGAAGTAACCATTGGCAACACGCGTTGTCTGCTTCTTAAACCTACGACATACATGAATAACAGCGGTGAATCCGTTGTTCAGGCGTTGGAATTCTACAAATTATCCGCTGATAAGCTTATAGTGATATACGACGATATTTCACTTGAACCCGGCAGACTGCGGATTCGCAGGAAAGGCAGCCACGGCGGTCATAACGGCATGAGAAGCATTATCGAACTGACGGGCAGAGACGATTTTCCGCGCATAAAGATAGGCGTTGGAAAAAAGCCGCATCCCGATTACGATCTTGCTAAATGGGTGCTGGGCAAATTCGGAAAAGAGGACGGCGAAAAGCTGAAAACGGCTGCGGAAAATGCCTGCGAATGTATTAAGCTTATGACCGACGGAAAAACGGACGAAGCGATGAACAAATTTAACTCGTAGAGTGCGGGTTCTTGATCTACAGGAGTTCATATGAATCTATTTGAACAGGTTTTTAAAGAGCAGTCGGGATACGGAGTTATCCTGCAATGCCTTGAAAAAAATATTTCACCCGTCTCCGTGACGGGTCTTTCGCATATACACCGCGCGCATCTTATTGAAGCGCTGCCGGGCGATAAGATAAATCTTGTTATCACGGGCAGCGAGGCTGAAGCTAAGCGGCTGTGCGACGATATTAATATGATGAACGGCAGTGAATCCGCAGTTTTGTTCCCCTCAAAAGAGCAGGTTTTTACGCCTATTGACAGTTATAATCACGAGTACGAGCATATGAGGATATCGGCTCTTGCAAGGGCTGCCGCCGGTAAATGCGGCGTGATCTGCGCAAGCATTGAAGCGGTAATGCAGCCTGTTATTCCCATGGAAACGCTTATTTCTTCCACTATTGAGATCAATGTGGACGAAATTATCGACCGTGATAAGCTTTGCGCGGCTTTGGCGGAATGCGGCTATCAGCGCTGCGAAAAAGTCGAAGGTGCGTCGCAGTTTTCAGTCCGCGGAAGTATTATCGATATTTTCCCGGTTCAGGCTGATAAACCTGTGCGTATCGAACTCTGGGACGACGAGATCGAGACGATGGCAGAATTCGAGATCGATACCCAGCGGCGTTCCGAGGAGAAAATCAATCATCTGGAAATTTCTCCTGCTACGGAAATTATCTGCGACGGCGCGGAGCTTGCGGATAAGCTTGAATCGCTGCTGAAAAAAGTCCGCGGCAAGCGTATGGAACTCGTTCGGGAACGTCTCGGAGCAGACGTAAAAAGACTTCGGGCAGGGGAGATACTTCCTCATGTAATGAAATATTATTCGCTGGTTTATCCCGAAACCTCCACGATTTTCGACTATATCGACGGCGCGGTAATATTCAGCGATTTTTCCAATGTTATGGATTCTGCAAACGGTGTAACGGCGAGGTTCAACGAGGATGTGAAGCTTCTTATCGAAGAGGGGCAGCTTTGCAAGGGGCTGGACGATCTGGTTCTCGAATTGCCTCGGATACGCATGACAGCCGAAAAGAAAAACTGCCTTTATCTCAGCAATTTCGTACAGGGCGGAGAGCATATCGAATTTCGCCGCCTTATAAGCTTCGAAGCCATGCAGACTGCGGCGTGGGGCGGAGAAATGAAGCAGCTTCTTGAAGATTTGAAAGACTATATTTCACGGGATTTCACGGTGATACTTTGCGCAGGCAGCGAAAAAACTCTCCCCGTGATAAAGCAGGATCTTGAAGAAAACGGCGTATCATGCGAGATAATCACCGAAAATTCTCAAGCGGCTCATGGAAGAGTATACTTGATGTCTGGAAGCTTCAGCGGAGGATTTGAATACCCCGAAAATAAGACTGCACTTATAACTCAGGGGCGCGCGATGAATTCCACAAGAAAAAAACGCGCCAAGAAAAAGACGAAAGCCGAAGAAATTCGCAGCCTTGCCGATATTACCGAGGGCGATCTGGTAGTACACAGCACTCATGGTATCGGACGTTTTATTGGTATTCACAAGCTGGAATTCGAAGGCGTTACCAAAGATTACATAACTATTCAGTATGCGGGTACGGATAAGCTGTATATTCCCGTTACGCAGCTTGATATGGTGTCGAAGTATATCGGACCGCGCGACGATACGGGCGTAAAGCTGACGAAGCTGAGTTCGGGCGAATGGCAGAAAAAGAAAAGCTCCGTAAAGCGTGCAGTTAAAGATATGGCGCAGGAGCTTATTGCTCTGTATGCCAAGCGCGAGAAAAGTCAGGGATTCGCTTTTTATCCCGATGACGAAATGCAGCGCGATTTTGAGGAGCGTTTTCCTTATGTCGAAACTGACGATCAGCTTTCGGCAATCGCCGAAATAAAGGCTGATATGGAGCGCGGACGACCTATGGAAAGGCTTCTTTGCGGCGACGTTGGATTCGGAAAAACGGAGGTTGCACTGCGCGCTGCCATGAAATGCGTTCTTGCAGGCAAGCAATGCGCAATTCTTGCTCCGACTACGGTTCTGGCGTTTCAGCATTACCAGACAGCATTGCGCAGATTCGAGCAGTTCCCCGTAAATGTGGAGCTTCTCAGCCGTTACCGCAGTCCTGCTCAGCAGTCGGAGATAATTAAAAAATTGAAGCAGGGCAGAATAGATATTCTGATAGGCACTCACAAAATAATTCAGAAAAGCGTCGTTTTCAGAGATCTTGGATTGGCGATAATCGACGAGGAGCAGCGTTTCGGAGTCGCACATAAGGAGAAATTCAAGGAGAATTTTACGGGAGTTGATGTTCTTATGCTGTCCGCAACGCCGATTCCGCGAACGCTGAATATGGCGATGAGCGGAATCCGCGATATGTCGGTTCTTGAAGAGCCGCCGCAGGATCGCTATCCCGTTCAGACGTACGTTATCGAATATAACGCGGCGACGGTGATTCAGGCTATCGTCCGCGAATTGCGCAGGGGAGGGCAGGTCTACTACATTCACAACCGCGTGGAGACGATTACTTCATGCGCCGCGAAGCTTAAAGAAATGCTTCCCGAAGCGCGTATCGCCGTTGCTCACGGTCAGATGAATCAGGAGGATATGTCCGATATCTGGGAGCAGCTTGTGGAACATGAGATCGATATTCTCGTATGTACGACGATCATCGAGACAGGCGTTGACGTTCCTAATGTGAATACGCTGATAATCGAGGATTCCGATCGATTCGGACTTTCGCAGCTGTATCAGCTTCGCGGACGCGTTGGACGTTCAAATCGGCGCGGTTACGCGTTTTTCACCTACAAGCGCGACAAAGTTTTAACGGAGATCGCTTCGAAAAGACTCAGCGCGATGCGTGAATTTACGCAGTTTGGCAGCGGATTCAGAATTGCTCTCCGCGACCTTGAAATAAGAGGCGCAGGCAGTATTCTCGGCGGCAGTCAGCATGGACATATGGAAGCTGTCGGCTATGATATGTATCTTCAATTACTTTCGGAAGCGGTTGCCGAGGAAAGGGGCGAAAAACCCGAAAAGCTTCACGAATGTCTTGTGGATATCCAGATCGACGCGCATATTCCCGAAAAGTATATATCGAGTCTGAATCAGCGTATCGACGTGTATCGGAAGATAATGTTGACCATTACCGACGAGGATAAATTCGATCTTATCGATGAATTGATAGATCGTTACGGCGATCCGCCGAAAGCCGTGCTTGGACTTATCGAGGTATCGCTTTTGAGAAATAAGGCTGCACGTCTTGGAATTACCGAAATATCACAGAAAAATGCTCAGATGTATTTCTATACGGAGTACATGACGATTGAGCAGATAACCGCGCTTTCGGCGGCCTATAAGGGGAAAATCACCTTTAACGGCTCGGGAAAATCTTATGTGTCAATAAAGATCGCTCCGAAGAAACTTCCGTTTGAAATGATGAGAGAAGTCGTGGGAATAATCGAATCGGCGAAAAAAGAGTCGGATTGAGAATTAAAATTGTGCATAATTATTCTTTACAAAGAATGTGAAATATGTTAAAATAAATATGACTTAAAGCAATCCAATAATGATTTACAGCAGTATAATGCGAAATACTTACTAATAGCATTTCGTAAGAGGAGACAAAATGACTTTAAAAAAATTTTTTACAGCGGTTGCAGTATGCGTGATTTCAGCTGTTTCAACAGGATGCGGAGAAAAGCTTGAACCGCCTGTTCCGACGGAAGCAAGCGATCCAAACGCCATTACCTTTGACGATGATGATTTCGAATTTGCGGCTATACACGAAGATGATGTCGATTCCGCGAAAGGTTCGCTGTCTGTTGAAATTGTTCAGGGCAATAAAATGCTAAAATTCACGGACGGCGGTACGAATTTATCGGACGGCACGGTTCAGAAAGTAAAATTTGACGCTGCAATGCTTCTGAGCGCGGAGAATATCTCGAAGGTGCGTTCGATCGAAATGGACGTTTATGCAGACGCGACGGCTGAGGAACTTGTGAATGAAGATGAGAAAAATGTTAAAGCGCCCGGCTGGATAGGCGGCGGCGGTGGCGCTAATGTTTGCGGCGATAAATGGTATGATTTTGCCGATTGGGAAGGCGGCGAATATAACTTTGAGATGTCGGGGGCGGTTCACGTTACGTTTAAATTTTTGCTTGCCGACGGCGGATTGTGCTGGGACGAGTCTATGGACGAGGCGACTTTCCAGATAATGCGTTGGGGCGCGCAGAATGAGGGGAATTTTTACATTGACAACATCGTATTTTTCGACGGCGACGGAAATTCTCTCCCTATTGAAAGATCGCCCAAAAAAGTGAAAAAGGATTCCGAAGAGGGAACAACATAATACAAAAAGGGCTGTACCGAAGTACAGCCCTGATTTTTTTCGAAGTAAGTAAAATTACTTGATTTCGATTGTAGCGCCGGCAGCCTCGAACTTTTCCTTGAGTTCGTTAGCTTCTGCCTCAGAAACGCCTTCCTTGATAGCCTTAGGAGCTGATTCAACAACTTCCTTAGCTTCCTTAAGACCGAGACCGAGTGCTTCCTTAGCGCACTTGATAACAGCCATCTTAGCATCGCCGAAGGATGTGAGAACTACGTCGAACTCTGTCTTAGCAGCCTCAGCAGCACCTGCGCCGCCTGCTGTAGGAGCAGAAGCGATCATTGCTGTTACGCCGAATTCCTCCTGAATAGCGTCTACGAGCTCTGCGAGTTCGAGAACGGAAAGAGTCTTGATTTCTTCAACAAAATTTGTAATCTTCTCTGAAGCCATGATAATAATCTCCTTTAAATTAATTTTTAAGCTGATAATTCAAAAATACTACAGAAATCAGGCAGCTTCCTCTGAATTCTTGTCTGCAACTGCCTTGAGAACAGCGGCGAGCTTCTGCATTGGTCCCTGAAGAGAGCCGACGAGCTGAGCGAGCAGTACGTCCTTTGAAGGGATCTTGGAAAGAGCGGTAACTCCTGCCTGATCGTAAATTTCTCCTTCAACATAGCCTGCTTTGAGATTGAACTTGTCGTCTCCTGCTTTCTCAGCGAACTTGCCGAGGATACGAGCGGGAGCAGTCTGGTCGTCGTTTGAGAGAGCGATAGCGGTTGTACCGTTCAGACACTCCTCAAAGCCTTCGATACCGCAGTTTTTGAAAGCGCGGAGAAGCATAGTGTTCTTTTCTACGAAGTAGTTGACGCCTGCCTCACGAAGTTCCTTTCTGAGCTTAGTATCTTCCTCAACAGTGATACCCTTGTAGTCAACGAGAACGCCTGATACAGAGTTTTTGATAAGATCGGTAAGCTGCTCAACCTTAGCTTTTTTAGCTTCGAGAACTGAATTGCTTGGCATTGTGTATTCACCTCCGAATAAATTGTTATCGTATTCAGAGTGCAATAAAAAAGTCCTTTGCCGACAGCACGGAAAGGACATGATAAGTCTATCATTTGCAATTCCTCGGCGGGACTTACGGAATAAACCGGCCTGCTGTCTTTAGAATACGATATAAGCTGTTGAATTTACAACAATAAAATTATACCATATTTACGAGGAATTGTCAATAGCTTGTATTTATTTTTTTGTTTTAATTATCAGTTTCCGCTTCCGCTTCCGATACTTTCGCGAACGACATTACTGTTCCGTTTCGTGCAAGGGTGAGAACGTCGTTCTGAACCGCGAAATCATAAGCGATATTGTTATCGCCCTCAGCTCCGAAAATTTTCAGATCACTTCCCGATAGATCGAGTACGCCGTTTTCAGCCGTGTATGAACACATTTCAATTTCGGCGATCATGAAGTTTTCGCCGACAATCATTGAATAACGCCCCTCTGAATCGCCGAAACGCTCCGTAAGCTGATCGGATAAAATTCCGCTTTTCAACGTGTATTCGCCGAAAACCGAATCGGAAGATTCGCCTGTGCGCTCCATTGTCAGAACGTCTATCATGCCGTTTTCACTATCGGTGCAGAATGAAAAGTTTTTACCGTCATAGGTTGCTCTACCCGAAAAAAATTCGTCCATGCCCGTCATATGAACATCGCCGCCGCTGTCGACGGTCATCGTTTCGCTAAGATCAACAAGCAGGCTCATTTTATCGTTGTCACTGAATTTAAGCGAGCCGCCGATGCTTTCGCTGTACCATTCACCAAGAATTTCCGCTTTGTTATATGGTTTTACCGATGATTCCTCCACGGAATCGGCGCACGACGAAAATGCAATTGACGCGGCTGCTGCGGCTGCGAAGAGACTTTTAATTTTCCTTAACACGGCTGTATTCCTCTTGTCCGCCTGTTTCCGTGTAGGTCATCGTGAGATCGTCTCCGTTTATCGCATAGGTATAATTCACGCTGTCGGATTCCTCGTTTACATATGATAAATTCGGATTGGACATTTTCAGCGAGCCGTTTTCCGCGTCGTAGTCAAGAAAATCAAGCACGTTCAGAATTACCCCGTCATCAGAAAAATCGGCTTCAATAGTGAGAATTTCGGAAGATACGTTCAATCTTGAGGCGATAAATTCGGTAAGTGCGCCGCTTAAAATTTCGTAAGAGCCGTTGTAAGTTTCGGTATCGATTGTGCCTTTGCATTTCATGACAAGGAAATCGACTTCGCTTTCCGTTTCTGTTTCAGGATCGGTGTAATTGGCGTAGATTCGAACCGTATCATCATTGACAACGATCTGATCCTTGTCAATATGCTGGTCGCTTGCTTTGAATGAGCCGTCGTCCTCAAATCCCATGACCGATGAGTAATCCATGATCAGCGAAACCTTGCCGTTGTCATTGAAAGAATATCCGCTGCTGCCGTTTGACCACGTTCCGACGAGCGCGGAATCTATCTTTGCAGAGCTTGTCCTGCTGCCGCTTTCGTCGTAGATCGGCTTGTCGCCGCAGCTTGTAAGAGCGGCTGTAATGCCGCAGAATGCAATAATAGTCGATAAAATTTTTTTCATTTTTTCCTCCGAATATTTAATGTATTTAAAGTCAAGATAACATATAAAAGCTTTTAACAAACTCTTAAATTTCGTCCAAAGACAGCGTAGCTATGGCGTTTAAGCTTTCATCGGCGCGGATTCCAGCAATAAAATTATAGCTTCCCTGACAGGCGATCATTGCGCCGTTGTCGCCGCAAAGCTGTTTTTCGGGCATATAAAAATCGAATCCCTTTTCCGCACACGCCGCAGACAATGCGGAACGGATTCCCGAATTCGCGGAAACTCCGCCTGCGAGCGCGATTTTATTATATCCGAAACGCTCGGCGGCAAGCATTGTTTTATCCGTAATTATTTCCGCGATAGTTGATTGAATGCAGGCTGAAATATCGTTTTTATTTATAAATTCGCCCTTTTGCTCGGCATGATGAAGCAGATTTATCACCGAAGTTTTAAGCCCTGAAAAGCTGAAATCGAATTCGCTGCCAGCAACAACCGGACGCGGAAGCTTAAACGCCGCAGAATCGCCCGATTCGGCAGCTTTGTCAATATGAACGCCGCCGGGGTAGGGGAATCCCATTGCACGGGCGCATTTGTCGAAGCATTCTCCTGCCGCGTCGTCTCTTGTCCTGCCGATAACGCGGAATTTCGTGTAACTGAGTACCTCGATAAGATGACTGTGCGCACCGCTTGCAACGATACAGAGATAAGGCGGTTCAAGATTAGGGTGGCAGATGTAATTCGCCGCGATATGACCTGCAATGTGATGTACGGGAATAAGCGGTTTGTCCGCGGCAAATGCAAGCGCTTTTGCGAAATTTACGCCCACAAGCAGCGCGCCGATAAGTCCGGGCGCATAAGTTACGGCGATTCCGTCAAGATCGGCAAGCGAAACTCCCGCGTCGTCGAGAGCCTTTCGTGTAACGCCGAGAATGTTTTCGCAATGGCGGCGCGAGGCTATTTCGGGAACGACTCCGCCGTATTTTTTATGTTCTTCGATTTGAGTTGAAATGACCGACGATTTGATTGTTCGGCAGTCCTCGCAAACGCTCGCCGCGGTTTCGTCGCAGGAGCTTTCTATACCTAAGATCAGCATAAAATTTTTGTTACCTCTTAAAGTTATTTTTGGGGAATTTCGGAAAATTTCGGGAAATATTATTTTCGGCGTTTTTGCCGCAATTCACGGAAAAATTCCGACAGAATGCCGCTGCATCGGCATTGGCAGATTCCGCTGTAAACCGTGGGTTTATGATTGTACGGCAGGCTGAACATCTGCTGTACGGACTCGACAGCACCGCTTTTTTTGTCGAACGCGCCGAAATACACATCGTCGATACGCGAATTGATTATCGCGCCGCAGCACATGGGACACGGTTCGAGAGTTACATAGATCGCGCAGTCGGGAAGCCGCCAGCCGCCCAATTTTTTGCAGGCTTCGTCGATTGCGATGATCTCGGCGTGAGCGAGAGCGTTTCGGGAATTTTCCCGTTTATTGCGGCCTTCGCCGATAATTTCGCCCGTTGATCTTTTCACCACGACTGCGCCGACGGGAACTTCGCCCTCGTCAAATGCGATTCGCGCCAATTCCAGCGCTCTTTCCATATATACGCTCACTACAGCACCGCCTTTATCGAAGCCGACAGCAGACAAAGCAGTACGACTGCCGAAAACGGGAATGTCTTTGCGGAGTGCAGAATGCGCATTCCCGTCGACAGTTCGGAATCGTATTTTGCTATTTTCTTTTTCTTGTTTCGTGAAGCCGATCTGCGGTAGACTTCAAGCATGACCACGCCTGCCAGCAACGTCAAAATCATGAAAATATTGCGTGACAGCGGCATTTTCGATGTGTGATCGTTCTCGATTATTATTAATGTGAGATCGTACATTTTATATACGATATTTACGGCTATCGCCGTGAAGATAGTACCGCTGCCGAGCATTCCGAATGAAGCGACTAAGGAGATGAGTATTACCGCAAACATGGAGCGCAGATCCTGAGTGAGCAGTCCTGCTATCAGCGATGTCATTATAACGGCGAAGAGATCGCCAAACTGCCGCAGCACGTTGAACATTGCACCGCGGAAGAAAAACTCCGAAATTACGGGAAGAATGATTATGTGGAATATGGTATACACCACGAATTCCTTTTGAGTCCACACGGAAACGTCGGCGTCCAGACCCGTGAAAATTTCGTAGAATTCCTTGGTTTCGCTTGAATAAGCGGTCGGGATACTGACGGCAGTGCATGCTATAAAGGTCATGGCTATCGCTCCTATAAGGGCTTTCGGATCGTTCATTTTCTGCATTATTTCGGCGCGCCACGGTAATTTGAACACAAAATGCAGAAAGATCAGCGGCACTGTCATTTTTATAAGTGAGCTGACGATAAGTACGGCAGCTATTTCGACATTGCCGCCGTATATCATCGAGCTGAAGAAATTAGTATGTATGTTCAAGCCGCACAGATCGAGCAGGAAAACTGTTATACGGCATATAATATCGTCGAATACTATCCAAATCAGCATCGCAAGACCGATTTGGCGAAAAATTCTTCCAAGAACATTCTTTTCGGTTTCAACAGCCGATTTTTCGATGAAACCGCGGCCGTCAACGTACACGGACTCATTATGATTTTTTTCGAAGCTGTAAGCGTAGACGTTATCTTTTTTCCTGCGCCATTTGCGGAAATTCTCATTATAGGCGTCGTTCTGCGTTGAATAGTCGAACTCGTCTATAACATTTACCGTATTATTTTTTTGATTTGTTTCATCAGCCAATTCAACGCCTTCTTTCCATGAAAAATCTGATATGATAATTTTATCATATTTTTTATATATTAGTGTTATAAAATCTTCATATACAAGTTAATTTTGCGTTAATAGAGCAACTTTTTTAAGTAAATTCTCCCCGTTCCTAAAGCAAATCATTTCAAGTTCATCTTCGTTGAGCGGCAATCTGTTGAGCATTTCAATTTCATTGGCAGGATCGTCCCACGGAGCGTCGCTTGCGAAAAGAATTCTGTCCGCGCCGTGATTTTTTATTATACGTAAAAGCTGGTTGTCGTCTATGTAATTCGATACAATACCCGTGTCAAGATATACGTTTCTGAATTTACCTGCAATATATCGCTCGACATCGTCAAAAAGCAGCATTCCGCCCAGATGAGCGGCAACGATAGTCATATTCGGGAAAAGTCCGGCAATATTGGCAAAGCTCTGCGGAACTGCGCGAATATCACTCTCGCCGAAAGGATCCCAGCCACCATGAAATACCGCGATAAGTCCGAGTTCCGAAATTTTCTGATATATGGGCATCATTCGCTCTTCATCGGGACGGAATTTCTGATATTCCGAGTGAAATTTCACTCCAATAAGTCCAAGAGCTTTAATGCGTTCAAGTTCTTCGAGAGCGTCTTCGGCGTTTGGGTGAATTGAGCCGCAGCAGTAAATTTCGCCGCCCATAATATCCGCCGCCCATTTGTTTATGGAATTCTGCTGAGATGGCTTGGTAGCGACGGGCAGTATCATGAATTCCGATATGCCGCGCAGCTCCATAAGCGTTTTCAATCCGCGCAGAGTGCCGTCGGTACATGGTGAAATATCGGTAGTCTGCTGATTTTTTGCAGTGGCGGAAAGTGATTCCATGGCGCGCGGCGCAAGAAAATCCGCAAATGCGTGAGTGTGAAAGTCAAAATATTTCATAATTACTCCATAATATGTTCCATTGCGCAGTAAAAAATTTTCTGCACATGATCGTCGCAAAGCGAGTAGAATATAGTTTTTCCGCTTCGGCGAGCCTTAACGAGCCTTGCCTGCTTGAGAACGCGGAGCTGATGGGAAATAGCCGACTGAGTCATATTGAGCAGATTCGCAATATCGCAGACGCACATTTCACTTTGACCAAGCACGAAAATAATGCGTATTCTTGTGGGATCGCCGAAAACCTTAAGAAGATCGGCAGCGTCGTAGAACAGGGATTCGTCGGGCATTGCTTTTGCGACTTTGTCAATTATATCCTGATGAACGCCGCAGTCGCCGTTTACAATTTCTTCCATATGAACCTCCTATAACATGGCTAATAAGATTTTAATAATACAAACTGTCGCAGAGCCGCTGAAAGCCAGTCCGAGAATGCAGGTGAGTACCGCCCATATATCATAAACGCGGCGAAGCAGCCTGCTGTACATGACGAAACAGCTTTTTTGAGGGTCGTACAGGCGGCTTTTCATGGCGGATTCCATAGGGAAAATGCATGGGACTTCCATGTCGTCAAAGGAATAGCAGGCAACGCTGAATCGGGATTTTGACGGCTTATATTCGCGGGTGAAAACGGCTTTTCTCGGTTTGGAAAAAAGCAGATTCAAGCAGAAAAAAGCGAATAAGATCGTCATGAGGAAAATTAACAGGGCGATTATCGCGAGGGCGGCTGTTATCAGCATAATATTGCTTATGCCAAGTATTTTGCAAAGCACAATTATAACTATCAGAGCGACAATGAATTCCAGATAAATTCCCCCTAAGAGCCTGTTTAAAATCTCGGTGTGTGCAGATTTTTTACGCAGGATTCAGAAAAATTTGCCAAAAAGACGTGTGCAGCAAAATTTTAAACAGGCTCTAAAGCTTTCTCGTTATATTATACCACATAAATAAAATAATTGCAAGAATTTTTATTAACGATTTTTTTATTAAAAACTTGACATTACGCGTGAATTCATATATAATTATTATGTTGTATTGTATCCTCTCCGGAGGAATAATAACAAGGAGGAAAATTTAATATGGAAAAGAAGGTCAACGTCAAATCAATGGTGATATTGGGCTTGCTGATGGCTATCGTGGTAATATTCTCCATGACGCCAATCGGATCGATCCCGATAGGACCGCTGGTAATCACCCTGAACGTAATTCCCGTTGCGATTGCGGCTGTAGCTCTCGGACCGTGGGGAGGACTGATTATCGGAACATTCTTCGGACTGTTCAGCTTTCTGCAATGCTTCGGAATAGGAGTTCCGAGCGGAATGGGAGCGATTCTGGTCAACATCGATCCAGTACTTGCATTTATACAGCGAGTAATACCGCGCGCGCTTGACGGATTGCTTGTGGGACTGCTCTTCAAACTCATGTCAAGCCGTGTCAACACAAGCGTATCCTGCTTTATAACAGGTTTTGCGGCAGCATTTCTGAACACTGCGTTTTTCATGTCGGCTCTGGTTTTACTTTTTGGAAATACGGAGTATGTACAAGGGCTTATGGACGGAAAAAATGTTCTCGTATTTATCGTTACATTCGTCGGCGTAAACGCGCTGGTAGAAATGATCGTTTCATGCATATTTACGGGTGCTATCGGTAGTGCGCTTCATGCGGCGAAGCTTATAAAATCACCTGTGAAAAAATCTGAAAATTAAAGAAAATTAAATATTATCAATACAACAACAGCTGTCCGAAGTTTTTCAGACAGCTGTTTTTATTATAGTTCTTTTTTCATTAAAATCGCATTTTCAATTGGGTCGCTGTAGAAGTTTTTCCGCGTTCCCACGGGAAAAAATCCGTGCTTTTTATATAACGAAACGGCAGGAATATTGGATTCTCGGACTTCTAAAAATATACTCATCGTAGATTTCGGGAGCTGTTCAAGGAACGATTTTATAAGGTGGTTTCCGATTCCGCGGCGACGATAATTATTATCAACAGCCACGCTCGTGATCTCGGCTTCGTCCGCCGCGAAAAATCCGCAGATAAGCCCGATAATTCGC
This sequence comes from uncultured Alistipes sp., assembly GCA_964401315.1. Lineage (GTDB taxonomy): Bacteria > Bacillota > Clostridia > Oscillospirales > Ruminococcaceae > Ruminococcus. The sequence continues at coordinate 36,612 of CAYNYB010000008.1, read as the reverse complement.
GAATTTTCATAGGCGCAGATCACTATGCCGTTTTCTTTTGCCGCTTCCGATTTGAATGATTCAGCAGACCAGCCCTCCGCGCCGACGCACATTTTATCGAGGGCGGATAAATCTTCGAAAACTCCCGGCTCTGTATTTTCATTTATTATATGAATAGCAATATTGTCCAAATTTTACCCCTTTGCATCGTACCAGCTGTCGCCCGTATGAACGTCGACCGACAGCGGAACTTTCATTTCGAATACGTTCGCCATTTCCTCGCGGAGCAGTTCGGCGCATCTTTCGGCGCATGAAATATCGGATTCGATTATAAGTTCGTCGTGAACCTGAAGTATAAGCTCCGCATTAAGATTTTCAGACTTTAAACGGCGATATACGTTGATCATTGCCATTTTTATAAGGTCTGCGGCAGTACCCTGAACGGGAGTATTCATGGCGATCCTTTTTCCTGCTGCCTGCATCGTTTTATTTGATGAAGCAAGCTCCGGAACTTTCCTTTTACGTCCGAAAAGAGTTGAGACTTCGCCTGTTTCGATAGCCTTGTTTACGGTTGATTCCATGAATTCGCTTACCTTTTTATATTTAGCAAGATAGTCCGAAATATACTTCTTTGCCTGCGCAACGGAAATTCCGATATCCTTGGAAAGCGAGAATGCGCCGATACCGTAGATAATTCCGAAATTTACGGCTTTTGCCGCGCTTCTCATTTCTGGAGTTACCATGATAGAGGGCATATCGAAAACCTGCGCCGCCGTGGAAGTGTGGATATCTTCCCCGGAATTGAAAGCTTCCAGCATATTTTTATCACCGCAGAGATGCGCCATAACGCGAAGCTCAATTTGGCTGTAATCCGCGTCGATAAGCGTTTTTCCCTCTTTGGCAACGAAAAATTTGCGCATCTGCGCTCCCAGCTCCGTACGTACGGGAATATTTTGCAGATTCGGCTCGGTCGATGAAATTCTGCCTGTACGCGTTTCGGTTTGCTTAAAGCAGGTATGGATTCTGCCGTCGTCTGCGATTTTATCGAGAAGTCCCGTAACATAGGTGGAATTCAGCTTGGTATACTGCCTGTATTTCAGAACGTTATCGACAATGGGAGAGTAATTCCGCAGTTCTTCGAGAACCTCCGCATTTGTGGAATAGCCGCTTTTGGTTTTCTTTTTTGCAGGCAGCCCCATTTCCTCAAAAAGTACCGTGCCAAGCTGTTTAGGAGATGAGATGTTAAATTCATGCCCTGCGTCGTCAAATATCATCTGCTGCGTTTCTTCGATCATTTCAGTGAGGTAATCGCCAAATTTCCGCACTCCGTCGGCTGAAATTCCCACGCCCGTATGCTCCATTGCAGCCAAAACTTCCGTAAGCGGCATTTCAATATTTTCAAGAAGCGGAGTCATTCCCTCATTTTCGATCTCGCTTCGAAGTTTTTTCGTAAGCAACTCCAGAGAAACCAGATCGGCGTATTCCCCGTTTTCCGTGCGGTAACGAACACCGTATTCCGCGCACATTTTTTCAACGGAATAATCGGACGAAGCCGGATTCAGCAGATATCCGCAGATAGCGGCATCGTTTTTCAGGGAGTTCAGCGAAATTCCCAAAGCTATGGCGCAGTGGTATGCGGGCTTGGCGTCAATAGTTGTTTTTTCACAGTCCGAAGCCAAAAATTCTTTGATAAGTTCTTCCGACGACGTAGTGTAAACGCAGCCGTTCTCGTAAATTTCAAGCTTATCATTATTTAAAATAAAGCAGACTTTTTTCAGCTGCGTAATCGTCTCGTCGGTCAATTCGCACAATTTGATCTCTATGGCAGGGGATTCCTCAACAGGAGCATTGACAGCCGATAACGCCGCAGAAGCCGAAATATCCAGTTTATCAAGCAGCTTGAACATTTCCAGTTCCGTCAAAAGTCTGCTTACGCTCTCTCTGTCGGGTACGCCGAGCTTGTAATAGTCAAGATCGGTATTTATGGGCGCATTGCGTACGATGGTCGCGAGCCACTTGCTTTCTTTTGCGGAATCTTCGCCTTTTTCAAGTTTAGCCTTAACGCCTTTCGTCAGCGAAGATTCGGCATATGACGCATAAAGCTGTTCAATCGTTCCGAAATCCTTTATAAGTGCGGAAGCCGTTTTTTCGCCGATTCCCGCAACTCCCGGAATATTGTCCGAGCTGTCGCCCATAAGGGCTTTCAGATCAATAAGGCGTATAGGCTCAAAACCGTAATCGGCTGCAAATCGGGAAGTATCATAATGGATAGTTTCGCGGTTGGTAGCGAGGAGAACGGTCACTTTGTCGTCGATAAGCTGTAGGCTGTCACGATCGCCCGTAAGCACAAAGCATTCGTTTCCGCTGTCGGAGCAGATTTTCGACAGCGTTCCGAGAATGTCATCTGCTTCAAAACCTTCGCATTCCACAACTCTTATTCCCAAAAGAGTGAGCAGTTCTTTTATCAGGGGAAGCTGCTGCGCCAGTTCTTCCGGCATTCCCTTGCGGTTCGCCTTGTAATACTCAACGGCTTTATGTCTAAAAGTCGGCGATTTCAGATCAAACGCAACCGCAACGCTGTCGGGCTTGACGTCCGTGAAATTTTTGAGATAAATATTCATAAATCCGAATATGGCGTTGGTGAAAACGCCCTTTTTGTTGGAAAGCAGCTTGATACCGTAAAACGCGCGGTTAAGAATGCTGTTTCCGTCTATGGCAAGTAATTTCATGGGAAAACTCCTTATTTCGTAAATCTACACTTCTATTATATCATTAAATTTTGGAAATAGCAAGGTTAATTTCAAAAATGAAAAAACTATTTAAAAACTATTGCAAAAAAGCTAAAAAGATGTTATAATTAAAAAAGTACATTTCGTCGTGAACGACAATAAGGAGTAGAAAATTATGAAATACGGACATTTTGACCTTGCTAACAAGGAGTATGTTATAACAAATCCCGCAACGCCTGCGCCGTGGGCGAATTACCTCGGCGACCCCGAATACGGAGCGATGATCTCCAATAACGCGGCAGGCTACAGTTTCGTAAAATCGGGAGCTAACGGCAGACATCTCCGTTTCCGCTTTAATTCCGATATGGCGCTCCCCGGACGTTATATCTATATCCGCGACAACGAGGACGGCGATTACTGGTCGGCTTCATGGCAGCCCGTAGGCAAACCGCTCGATCAGTACAAATCCGAATGCCGCCACGGTACTGCTTATACGGTAATTTCTGCGGAATACCGCGATATTGCTTCGGAAGTTACATATTATGTTCCCTATGGCAAAACTTATGAAGTATGGCGCGCCAAGATCACGAACAACAGCGATAAGGAGCGCAAGCTTTCCGTTTACGGATTCTGCGAATTTACAAGCGATAATAATTATGAGCAGGATCAGGTAAATCTCCAGTATACGCTTTTCATTACGCGTACAAGCTTTGAGGAGAACAAAATTCTTCAGCACATAAATGAGAATGACGGACGCGACGAGACAGGCTCAAATCATCGCGAAAGATTTCTCGGAATGGTCGGCGCGCCCGTTGCCGACAGCTGCGGTTCACTCAGCGATTTCATAGGAGCTTACAGAACTTATTCCAATCCTATTGCCGTAGAATCGGGAAAATGCAATAATCAGATGAACTACAATTCCAATTCCTGCGGCGCGCTCAGAAGTGAGATAGTTCTTAAATCGGGCGAAACTGCCGAGCTTATCTATGTCTGCGGTCAGCGAGACAATGAGCAGGCGAACGCTATCCTCAACGAATATAAGGCAGAGGGCAAGGTCGACGCCGAGATCGCCGAGCTGAAAAATTACTGGCACGGTCAGCTTTCAAATTTCCAGGTTGAAACGCCTTCCGAGGAATTCAACAACATGATCAACGTCTGGAACGCATACCAGTGCTTCATGACATTCATCTGGTCAAGAGCGGCTTCATTCGTTTACTGCGGTCTCAGAAACGGTTACGGCTACCGCGATACCGTTCAAGATATTCAGGGAATTATTCATCTCGATCCTGAAATGGCTGCCGAGAAGATCCGTTTCATGCTCTCCGCTCAGGTTGACAACGGCGGCGGACTTCCACTTGTAAAGTTCAATCACAACGCGGGTCACGAGAATACTCCCGACGATCCCGAATACGTTAAGGAGACGGGTCACCCCTCATATCGTGCGGACGATGCGCTGTGGCTGTTCCCGACGATCGTCAAGTATATCGGAGAAAGCGGCAACATGAATTTCCTTGACGAAGTGATCGTTTACGCAAACGGCGGCGAGGCTACGGTTTACGATCATCTGAAAAACGCCATAAGATTCTCCATGGAACGTCTCGGCGATCATAATATGCCTGCCGGACTTCATGCCGATTGGAACGACTGTCTCCGTCTCGGCGCAAAGGGCGAATCTACGTTTGTTGCATTCCAGCTTTACTACGCAATGACGACCATTAAGGAAATGGCTATTCTGAAAAACGACAGCGAATACATTAAATATATTGACGACGTTCAGGCAAAACTTGCCGAAGCTCTCGAAAAATGTTGGGACGAGGACAGATTTATCCGCGGAATCCGCGAGGACGGCGTAATAGTTGGCGCAAAGAAAGATCCAGAAGCCAATATGTGGCTCAATCCGCAGTCGTGGAGCGTAATCTCCAGATTTGCGTCCGACGCTCAGGCTGAAAAGGCAATGAACAGCGTTCACGAAATTCTCAATACGCCTTATGGCGCGAAACTCCTTGAGCCGCCGTATAAGGATCATTGGTTCGACGGCGCACTGATGCACATTTTCAACGACGATACCAAGGAGAACGGCGGAATCTTCTCGCAGTCGCAGGGCTGGCTTATTCTTGCCGAGGCTCTTCTCGGTCACGGAAACCGCGCTTTCGAGTACTTCATGGAAAGTTCGCCTGCCGCTATGAATGAAAAGGCTGAAATTCGCGTTATGGAGCCTTATGTTCATGGTCAGTTCACGGAGTCGAAGGCTTCACCGTTCGAGGGACGTTCTCACGTTCATTGGCTGACAGGTACGGCTTCCACGGTCATGGTCGGCTGTGTTGAGGGAATCTGCGGAATGCGTCCCGACGCTGACGGAATGCTGATCTCACCGTCAATTCCTGCCGAGTGGGACGGATTTAAGATTCACAAGAATTTCCGCGGAAAGAAGCTGAATATTACTGTTGACAACTCCGCTCACGTTGAATCGGGCGTAAAGGAAGTTATTCTTAACGGTGAAAAGCTTGACGGCAACTATATTCCTGCCGATAAGCTTGTTGATATTAATGAAATCACCGTAGTTATGTAAGTTATTTTGCTGATAAAGGGCTGTATTTTTAGAAATGCAGCCCTTTATGTTTTGCGCGGAGAAGCTTTTACAAACAAGATCGCAGTCATGATGATCAGTATTATTGAGGGAATCGGCGATGCTGCCTGATGAATTTTCGGAGTTATCGCTGAGGCTGCTACCGATTCGCCGAAAATAAAATACGGCAGCAGCAGTCGGCAGATAATACCGCTTAGAATTCCTCCGCAAATTCGCATGAGAAGCATTGGCAGTATCGGCAATTTTCCGCGAAATATAGCTGATATCTGGAAGAAAACGCATATTCCGCCGAACGAGACCGCCGCCGCAGTCATGGGCAGCAGCATGAAATTATTTCGCGGCAATTCCGAAACCGCTGTCACGTCCAAAACAGCCGTTATGAGCGTTTCGGCTTCGGCGGTTGGAATATGGAGAAATTTCGCAAGAATTCCGCCTGCTGCGGCGATAATTCCCAGTCTGCGCAGCAATGCGGCAATTACTGAAAATGCCGTTACAGCGAAGCATATCTCTGCCATTGAGCGACCTGCCGAACTTACGGAATTCGTCAGCATATCGGCGGAAACGGCTATTTTACGGGAGATTTTTTCGGCTTCTGATTTTTTTTTGTCGAGTATCGATACCGCGGCGGCAAGAATTAAATTGGCTGCGGCAGTTGAGATCATGATCAATTTACCTGCCGCGCCAGATGCCGTGCAGCCGAAAATAAAGGCGCTCCCTGCGCCGAAGCAGACTCCCGACCATAGAATTGCCGATTTTCGGTCTATTTTATTTCCATCATACTGTGAATATATCATTTTTGCTCCGACCGGATATCCTGCGACGGAAGCAAAAAGGAATATCATCGCAGTTTCGCCGTTTATTGGCAGAATTTTTCCTGAAGTACGTTCCGCGAAATTTCCGATAGCAGAAATAATTCCGCTTGAAATCAACAACGAGGATAATATCATCATTATATACAGCGACGGGATAACCGAAGTCAGACAGCGATCAATTGCGGAAAATGCGGCATTTCTGACTTCTTCGGCGCAAAACAGACAGTAGATTGCGAAGATGAGAAGAATAATTACCGAGAGTATTTTTTTTGCTTTTTTCATATTTATCACCCTCTACATCATATTATGGAGAAGGATCAGATATGCGGAGGCGATAATATGTTCGGAAAGGCGTCCGAAAAAATGCGCGAGGTATTATATCTCGAAACGGGAATCCATATTGCCGGCAACAGAGAACTGGTGTTGGAGAATTGCCGAAGAATCGAGGAATGCAGCGACGTTTTCATGTGTATGACGGCTGAAAAATTAACAGTGAAGATATGGGGGAACGATCTTCGCGCTTATGATTTCAATACCGGCGGAATCATAATTCGCGGCAAAATAACGCAGATAGAATTGGAGGAAAGGAGGCGGCGACATGAAAAATCAGATTCGGGGAAGCGTGAAGATCAACGTTAGCGGAAAAAATCTTTATGGCTATATAAATGAGCTTCACAACAGGCGAATAAATTGTTTCGGGCAGTACGTCAAGGGCGGGATTTTCTGCGCCGAGGTTTATCGTCACGATCTGAAAAAGATGAAAGCGCTCGCCGAAGAAATGGGCTTGGAACTTAAAAGCTTCGAGCATAAAACATTTTCAGCCGAGGTGATAAAACGCCGCGGAAGATACGGACTTATTGTCGGAATTATGCTTGTTATTGCTGCTTCGCTCTATTTTTCGGGCGTTATTGTCACTATTGACATTCAGGGCAACGAAAAAGTAAGCGACGAAATAATTTTGTCTGCATTGGAAGAGATTGACATAAAATCGGGAACTCCTTTCGGGCAGATCGATTACATTTACAGCGAAAATCAGCTTCGGCTTATGGTAGATGGGATATCATGGGCGGGAATGCACCGAACGGGTCATCGTCTGGTGGTGGAAGTCACGGAGATAGTTGAAAAACCAGATATGCTGCATGATCGTATCCCATGCAATATTACAGCGGCTCATGACGCCGAAATTATGTATACCTCGGTTCTTGACGGAATGCTCATGCGCAAAGTCGGCGATTACGTGATGACCGGGGACATTCTGGTGAGCGGCGTTACGAGCGATTCTACGGGTCATGTCACGCTTCATCATGCTATGGGCAGCATTATTGGAAAATATGAAGAAACTGTGGATTTTGAGGGCGAATTCACAAAGGAGCGCGCTGTTTTTACGGGGGAAACCGATACGCGGCGCAAGCTAAAATTGCTGAATCTTGAAATTCCGCTGTATTTCGGAAAAAATAAATACGATTACCGTGAAAGCGAGGTTTTAGACAAGCCGTTGACGCTGTTCGGGATAACCCTTCCCATAAGCCTTGAAAAGACGGTATATCGGGAAATCGAGCGGACGGAGATTACTGTTGACGATGAGGAACTGGAAAAGTCGCTGATGGAGAAAATATATCTTTATGAAAAGAATTTCTTGAAAGACTGCGAAATAATTGACAGGCGGATAACCAAAAATAAAAGTGCAGACTCGCTTATACTCAGCGTAAAATACACGCTGAAAGGCGATATCTGCACTCAAAAGGAAATATTGGTAAAGTAGACTTGTCTGATAATTATTTTGCGCCGTCCATGATACCATTCAGGATAGTATCGTTCCATGTAAGGGAGTTTCTGTTAAATAAGCCATAGCCGTCCTTGCCCTTTGCAATGCCGTTATCCCATACGAAACATTTGATACCCTGAGCTTTCGCGGCGGAAATGTAGTAGCTGTAATATTCGCTGCGGACGGAATCGTCGGCAACTGCCACGCAGCCGAATTCGTCGATGATAAGGGGGTGTCCCTTGTCAATGAATTTACTCTTCATTGCTGCAAATTTAGCGGTCAGTTCAGCCTTTTCGCTGTCGCCGAACGTGGTGGATTCTCCTGCTGAGAACTGCCACGGTGCGTAATAATGAAGCGAAACGATGAGATGATCGTCATTCGGAACGACAAGATCGTTCATGGCTATCTCCTCGGCGCAAGCTCCGTAACTCGTAACGATAAGCGAACGCTCGGTATTATTTCCGCCCGAAGCGCGCACGGTATCGACGAAATCCTGTATATACTTATTAACGACGGCGCGTTCGTCAGCAGTTCCGCCCATCCATTCGTTAGCGCTGCCAATGGTTCGCTCTTCGTTGATTCCCTCGAAAATAAGCCGATCGCCGTAATCCTTAAAACGCTCGGAGATCTGCTCCCAAATTTTTTTCAGTTTGGCGCTGTCCTGCGGATATTCAGCTTCCGTGGGATTGAACCATATAGCGTCGTCGTGATGAAGATTTACTATGACATACATATCATTGTCGTAAACGTAGTCTATTATTTCTTGAACGCGGTCAAGCCATTCTGATTGAATAACGTCGCCGTCCATATGCTCACCCCATGTGACGGGAACTCGAACTGCATTAAATCCGGCATTCTTTACGCTGAGGAGCATTTCTTCCGTAGTTTTGGGATTTCCCCAGCCTGTTTCCGTAGCGACTCCCGATTTTGTCGTGTTAAAGCTGTCAAGAGTATTTCCGAGATTCCAGCCGACTTTGATATCCTTGACGATTTCGGAAGAGCTGCGGAATCCTGTTGAAGCCGTATCGACGGGTTTCTTTTCGGTATCATTTTTTTCTGTCGGAGCAGTTGAAGCTGTACCGCCCAGACTGTACTTCACCGTAACTGAATCAAGGCGAACCGCAGGCTGTTCGCTCCACCAGTAGCCGAGTACCAGTTCGCCGTTGTCGGAAGCGTAATTTTTAGCTTCGGCGTCAACTATCCATGTGAGTGAGATCTGGGAACTGTCGCTCATGGAAACAATATCAGCGGACTGATAATAGTATGAATCCGCGCTGTAGCCGAATGCGCCCACAAATTTTCTGAATCCGCCCGAAGCTGATATATTATAAGTAACAGCCTGCGGAACTGCGCCCTGCGGCAGGAAATCGGCAGTCGGAACATGAATCGTATTATCCGTATCGTCATATCCGACGCTTTCGCCGACATCTTGACTTACAGTGCCGTCGCAGGGAATTTCGCTTGTGCGTGTGAGATTGCAGCATACGCTTTCAACGCGTATTTTCGAGGAATTTCCCCACCAGTAGCCGAAGAGGACATCTCCTGCGGGCGAAATATGATCTGCAACATCAGCAGGAACATTCCATGTGATCTCGCCGTAAGTTCCCTCTGTTGGAGCGAAGAAATCGTCCGACTGATACCAGCCCTCATCTGTAGCGGAAGTACATTCGCTGTCAACGGAAATTCCGCAGCCGCCCTTGAATTGTCCTATATCCGTACCGTCGGCGGAATAGATAACAAAAGTAAATGAATTTACCTTGTCGCCCTCGCGCATTAGATCGGCAAGCGGAATCTTCACAGTATTTTTTCCCTCAGTTTTCTCGATAGTCGCATCTATGGTCTGCTGAAATCCCAATTGAGTGCTTATGGTCTCGGTCGGGCTTACGTGCTGAGTAACGGCTTCAGTTGCAGGCTCGGTTTCGATATTTTCGCTTTCCTCGGCAACTGAAGATGAATCGGAACTTTCAGACGATAAACTGCTCTGAGATGGGGAAGAATCGCTTTTTCCGCCGCAGCCTGCCGCCGAAACGGTAATAAGCGATGTTAAAATTATTGCAATACTTTTTTTCATTTAAAAACCCTCTCTAATAATTAATATCAGTTGATTATACCATATTTTCAGCGATATTGCAAGGTTCGCGTCATAATTTAAAGAGAAAATATATTATGAATTGCAATTATTTTTTATTTATTGCGATTTATGCTGAAAAAGCCGATATATATCTGAAAAAACAGTCGAAATAAATATAACTAAATGACAGCTTGAAGCACAGAATGCTGATATATTTGCTGCGGAACAGGATCATTAGAAGGCTGTCTATCTGCCGGGAGAACTGGCAGACAGCTACCTTGTGTACGACGAGTCTCTTCCATGAATGGAAAACAACTTTTTTGAAGTCATTGATCATGAATTGGCGGAGGAAACGCAATGCATTCTGTCGCAATTTGAAACACAGGTACAGCTTTAATTGTTATTTATTTCTATTACAGTTTTTATAACAGTTACAAGTTTTTCCTGTACTGTTTCAGGAACCGATTGAATAAGGTCATATGCCATTGAAGGATAATTAATTGACTGTTCATCGCGATAATCTTCAATATTTTCAAACAAGGTACTGAGTGGTATGGATAGACCATCAGTAATTTTACTTATACTTTCCAAAGTTGCATTTTTTTCGCCTCGTTCTACTTGTCCAATATAAGTAGGATGCAGTCCACATTTCTCGGATAGTTCCTCTTGGCTCAATTTCTGTCCCAATCTATAATTACGAATACGTTGTCCAATCTTAATTGACAATTTGCTCATGTTAATGCACCGTCCTTCAATATATAGTATATAAATATTAAAATAAAATTTACAGAGACTATTGACATTTTATTGTATTTGTTATATACTATAAATATTGAATATGCAAAATTAAATACTATAAAGCAAGTTTTACAAGTTTAAAAGTTTAAAAGTACTTTATTGTGCTAATTTAATGTATTTTAAGGAGTGTTGGAATAAAACGTTGACTTGATTTTTTCATTGAGATATGATATTATTATTAAGATGTTAATTATGGGAGTAAGAAATATGGAAAATATACTTATTTATGATGATAATACAGATCACTGTCTTGAACTGAAAATGATCTTACATAATCAACTTGGCACAAATTGCCCAAATATAGATACAGCAGTTTCTTATGCAGAGGTGCAGAAGCTTCTTTCCCAAAATTTTTATGACATATTTTTTATAGATATTGAGCTGGATAACAGAAAAAGCGGTATAGACTTTACTATGGAATTTCAGAAGAAATATCCAAATGTGAGCCTTGTATATATTACTGCACATATAAAATACTGTCAGGAAATATTTCTTACTTCTCCAACGGCGTTTTTGCTTAAACCGTTTACCAACGAAAGCGTAGCAAGAACATTGAATATAATCGAACAGAAAAGGTATAAAAAAGATTATTTAATAATGCATACCAACAAAAATACAGTTCAGAAGATATGTTTTGACGATATAGCATATATTGAAAATATCAATCGTAAGCTGGTTTTCTTTAATAAAGCATATGAATCTGTATATGAATTTTACGGTATTAAAATTTCCGAGATAGAGCCGCAGTTTCCCGACTATTTCCTGAGATGTCATCACAGTATTTGTATAAATCTGAATATGGTAGAAAGTATGAAAAGATACCAATTTACACTTAAAGGGGACAAGCATATTCCGATAAGTCAAAGTAAATTTAAAAGTGTAAAACAAGTCTATGTCGATTTTCTTGGAGGAAAATTATGATTTACATAATGTACTTATTGAATGCGCTTGTTCAGATTATTATTTCTATATTCTACTTTAATCAATTTCTGACACCTAAAAAATCGTTTCAGATAATGACTGCAATATACTACATTCCATTTTCCATAATATATATAACCACACTTTTAACAGGAGATACGGATTTTGATTCACCTGTAAATCTTATAAGCAGATATGCTGTTCATATAATAGTTACTTTTGTTGGTTATTCGGGAAAATTTACGAAAAAGGTAATCGCTAATATTTTATTTATTTTGTCTATGAATTTGTTTGAAAAGTCTGCGCTGGCTATTGCATATAAAATATTTGGAAAAATGGGTCGACAGGAAGTAATAGATAATCACTTGTTGGCTGTTGGACAAACACTGATTGCAGATCTTCTTTTGCTGTTTATTATAATCATGGCATTTGTAATAAACTACCGTAAATTCAAACTTGAAAAGTCATTGGCGGAGCTGTTCTATATGCTTTGCTTTATATCGCTACATTTGATCTTTATTATTGTATATTACTGCATTAACCGCAATAATATTTCCGAAGCGAATAACATGGTACAGCTTGCATTTCAGGCTTTGCTGTTTATTATGATATTTATACAATATTATAATTCGCTTAATACAAGCCGTCTCCGAGAAGCTGAGAGAGAATATAAAGCGATACAAAGCCGAATGGAGAACGATTATAATTACTATATGCTTGCCGACAGCAAGTTTACGGAAATCTCTGAGCTACGCCACGATATTCAGAATCAGTTTCAGACAATAAGAGTGCTTCTGAATACTCCCGACGGACGAGAAGAGGCTGAAAATATTATTGACGATATTCAACAGCGGCTTTTATCGGTGAAAGCGGTGAATTACTGCGATAACCGCACCATAAATGCTGTACTTACGGTAAAGCTCAATGAGGAAAAAATAAATAAAATACAAACGCAGGTCATCTTAAATGACTGCTCCGATCTTCCCTTTGATGATTACGATTTGTGCAGTCTTGTTTCCAATCTTTTTGACAACGCCATAGAAAGCTGTATGAAATTCGAGGATATTTCCAAAACGTTCATTGAAATAAAAAGCGGTGTGCATGGCGGATTTTTCATATTGAAATTTACTAACAGTTGTTTGCATGAAATAGAAAAGGGTAAATCACAAAAAAGTGAAGCTGGTCACGGCTACGGAACTAAAATTTCCGAAAACATCTGTCGGAAATATAAAGGCAGTTTCGATTTGAAAAAAGAGGGAGATACCGCTGTTGCAACAGCGGCGCTTAGTCTGAAATTTTAGTTTTTGACGTAAAACGTTTAAATTCTGCGGTAGATATTGACTCCTTATAATTCTTGTGTTAACATAATTTTACACAGGAATTATAGGGAGTTGATTTTTTATGAAAAAAGTAGTACAAAGAATCATGTCGTATTTCGCAGTAGTTACAATTGTTATCAGTATGCTTTATGTTATTCCTAAGAACGATAACAAAGTATTCGCTGCGGGTGTAGACAATATTATTGCGCGTGCAAATTATATGTATAATATAACTTGGGTGCCTCAAAAAAATGTGTCTGGGTGGAATTATACCTTTATTAAAGGCAAGACATACCGTATACCGTATGGACAGGCTGCTACTGCTGGAAAATATATCGGGTTTAATGTAAGCGTTGATGAATTTCTTGCTGCTGCTGCCGATGCTTCAAGTGTTTTCTACACTAAGCAGTGCTACACAGGTTCACTGCCCAAATCAACTTATTATGCTACTGATTGCTCCGCTTTTGTTTCATACTGCTGGGGAGTTCCAAGAACAACTACATCAGGTTGGACAAACCTTGATGTAACTAGTCATGGAAAGGTAAACTCCTCCAACGTTTCAAAAATACAAAAGGGAGATGCCTTAAATTTGGCTGGTTCACATATTGTACTGGTTACAGCGGTTAATAGTGACGGAACTATAGAAATTACAGAACAGACTCCTCCTCAATTAAAAAGAACAAAATATACAAAAGCAGATTTAATATCCAAATATAGCGCATACACTATTTATAGATATAATAAGCGTGATAGTGTGCCTCCTGCACCAACGTCATATGCTTCTATCAAATCAGGAAATTATTATTTAAAAAATAAATCAACAGGTACTTATCTTTCGGTTGACGGAGCTAAAGCGGCAAACAAACAGAATATCTCCGTTGCTGCAAAACAAACATCAAATGCATTTAAGTTTAAAATATCGGGCGGAAAAACAAATTATATTTCTTCTTTGCTTAATACTTCATTCGTTCTTAACCCTTATTCCGATACTCCGGGCAACGGAACAAATGTAACGCTCTATGAAAAAGACAGCAGCGGAACGCAAACATGGAAATTTGAAGCTGTTTCGGGCGGATATATTATTCGCTCAGGATATAACGAATCCTGCGCTCTGAACGTTAGCGGTAAAAACGTAAACATCGCAACATGTAACAGCTCGGCAAATCAGATATGGATCCTTGAAGATGAAAACACCACCACATCGGTAAAATTCCATAGAAATCTGAACAGCGATGATACAGCATCCGTAACAGAAAAATTTACAACAGGAGTTTCAAATCAGAAATTCGGTTATAAAACTGACGGTACAGGCAGATACAGCGAGATGAACGATGCAGGCGTAGGATTCGGAGAATGGACTAATCCGGGCTATAAAATGCTTGGCTGGAGCAAGGATAAAAATGCAACGACCGCTTCGTGGAAAACATATTCGAGTGTAATTGATTCATGGATAATCAGTAATGCTCCGAGCGTAGACCTTTATGCAGTATGGGAAAAGACGGCTGTCCGCGGCGATGCCAACAACGATAATGAAGTAAGTATCGCTGATGCGGTAATGCTGGAAAAGTGGCTTCTCGGTTCAGGTGATTTGACAAACTGGCAGAATGTTGATCTTTGTGAAGATGGAGTAATCGATGTATTCGACCTTGTATTAATGAGAAAGCTATTGATTAATAATTAAGAAAAATAAATAAGGAGTTTATTGTATGAAAAGAAGATTAATAAGTGTTGTTGTTTCGATCGTACTGACATTATGTGCGATTCCGTTAAATCTGTTTAGTGCTTCAGCGATATGTTGCTGCAAAGACGGCTTTGACAAAACAAAATATACTTTAAGCGGAGATATGGCTAAAGATGTTGCAACTATAGCAAAATCTCAAAATGGAAGATCACAGTCTCAGATTGGATATACTGAGGGTTGGTGTGATGAATTTGTGGCTGACTGTATTGAAAATGCAGGAGGAGGTTCTGATATTGTAGAGCACGGAGGAGATGTCGGGGATTTTCTGAAAAGAATGAAAAATAAGGGTGCTACGGAGGTATCAACTCCACAAGCTGGAGACCTTGTATTCTATTATCGTGAGAGTACAAAATCATATCCTCATGTTGCTATAATGCTTGACAGCACAAATTCAGCTCACGGAAATATTTGGCTTAAAGGTTATGGACAGGTTTATTGCATGAGTTATAAGAGTTACGGTGATGGCAATGGACATAGTATTGGAAGTGGTTTGAAGGCAGTTTTCGTAAGACCTGCTTACAAAGGTTACAAAGTTCATAATGATTGCATAGATATGACAACTGGAAATTATTATCTTAAAAACCAATCAACAAAAACCTATATGCAGGCGGCAGGCGCATCGAATGCGGCTAAAATCTCCCTTGCGGCAAAGAAAGATACATCTGCTTTTCAGTTTAATCTGACAGGAAGCAAATCAGCAGGCTATTATCTTGCAACAAAGCTTAATACGGGATATGTTGTTAATCCCTATTCTGATACGCCGGCAAACGGAACTGCGATCAACATATATAAAAAAGACAGCAGCGGAACTCAGCTTTGGGAATTTGATAAAAGCGGAAGCGGATATATTATACACTTGAAAAGCAATTTAAATCTATGCCTTACGGCAGACGGAACAAGTGTGGTATTAAAAAACAAAACAAATGCAGCAAACCAGATATGGATTCTTGAAGATGTAAACACTACAACAACTGTAAAATTCCATAGAAATCTGAACAGTGATGATACAACATCCGTAACAGAAACATTTACAACAGGCGTTTCAAATCAGAAATTCGGTTATAAAACTGACGGTACCGGAAGATACAGCGAGATGAACGATGCAAGCGTAGGATTCGGAAAATGGTCTAATCCGGGCTATAAAATGCTTGGTTGGAGCAAGGATAAAAATGCAAAAACCGCTTCATGGAAAACATATTCAAGTGTAATTGATTCCTGGATATCCAATAATGCTCCAAGTGTAGATCTTTATGCAGTATGGGAGAAATCAATTCTTCGCGGTGACGCTAATAATGACGGTGAAGTAAATGTTACTGACGCGGTAATTCTTCAAAATTGGCTTCTCGGTTCAGGTGATTTGCCAAACTGGCAGAATGTTGATCTTTGCGAAGATGGAGTAATTGATGTATTCGATATGGTACTTATGAGAAAACTTATCATTGAAAAGTAAAGCTATATTGCAGCATCTTCTGCACTAATACGATGATGTGATATAAATATTCCTTTGTGGGACAAATCAGACAGATGCCGCACCAGTAGGTTTAGCCTATAAGGTGCGGCATTTTGCATAATATTCTCTGAAACATACAACATATTCAGAATATTTTTGATTATCAAGTTACTTTCATACCATTTTCTCAGATGGTTAACAATTGTATTTTCTAAGTTTGCCATAACAGTTCTAGAAATTGTCAAATAATATCGAAGTTTAAGTTGTCAAGTGAAGTGAACTATATGCATTTGGCATTTTTCCAAAACATTGGATTGTGGAACATTATTTTGGTTTGATTGATAGATATCGCAATCTTTGGAGAAATTGAGAACGAAAATTACAAAACTCTTTTCAAATTGCCACTATTGCTTATATATATTATTCTAAAAAGATACTGAACAAGTTCTAATGATAATTATATAAAAGAGTTATACTATGGAAACATATAGCCATCAACTCAAAAATTTGTTAAAGACTCGGAATATGCTAAACAGAAAAATGCTTCCAAAAGCCTTGATGTGAGATTTGAATTCAATGGAGATTTTGAAAACAGTTCGGCTGTTTACATTAGCCCTGTTCTAAAACCTCCGAAGCACCGCCTGATTTGTCTTTTTGTGCCATTCGGCACTTCTACGGTTTTAGAACAGGGCTATTGAAAAAACCGTATAATAGGATAAAAAGCCGACAGCAAGAAACTGTCGGCTTAATTTTATCTGTTATTATCTGATAACCGAATGGGAGTGAATGTAGAATTCTTCCTGACTGGGCTGCCATGCCTTGATTTTAGGTGGAAAAAGTTTGTCAAATTCCGCAACAGCCTCAGTATCGCCGCATGGTTCATCGGCATTATTTGGGTGATAGAACCACTTTCTGCCGTCAAGAGCGTCATTACTAAGGACTTTTACCAGCAAAGCAGCAGGGAAAACATCACCCTCGAAACAGACATTGTACTTTTTGCAGCTTTTGTATCCACGAGCAACATAGTTATCGGGATTACCGAAATTGATAATCACGTCATACCCCGTTTTCTTTACGATTTCAAAAGTGTGTTCAAGGAGCGCTTTACCGTATCCCATACGCTGATAATCTGGGTGGATACAAAGCGGTCCCATAGAGACGATCGGTTTTATATTGCCGTTTTCATCTGCAAGTTCGGCTTTTGTATACATAATACAGCCGATAATTTTGCTGTCGATTTCAATGACGTGAGCAAGCTCGGGGATAAAATCCTTATGCTTTCTCATCACATGGATAAAGTAATGCTCATCGCAGCCGGGAACGCTTAAATTCCAGAACGCTTCACGGGCAAGATTTTCAACTTCACAATAGTCTTTCGCTGTTTCCAAACGGATAATATAGTCATTTTTATTCATTATTTTTCCTCCTGAAATGTTGTGACCCAACGGGAGGTTTGTGTGAGATAGTATTCGCAAACCTCCCGTTTACGATGCTATCTCAGTTCTGTTATTTTTCTTCAAACAACGATCTCCTTAAATAAAATTTGTAAAAATTCAGGCAAAATTACATTCTATAACTTTGTCATTGGTGTAAGTAACAGGAATCAAACCTGTATGGATTTCTCCGCCAGAACCTAATAGTAGCGTAACTGCATTGGTATAAATCGGATGCCGAACTCTCACACCAATATCATTATATCATATTATTTTAAATTTTGCAAGTTTTTTTGAAACTTGTGATAAATTTTACAAAAATATTTTTCTATTCTATAACCATTTCTCTTTGAAAATCAATGATGTTTTTTCTATAGTCCAAAAGGGCTATATAGTAACTCTACTTGAAAATCAAACAAGTTCACTGATAAAAATTTTCCATAACTGCTTTGTCGTCGTCACCGTGCGACAGCCTGTCAAGGATTTTTAACGCAGTCATCATAAAAATTTGCCGAAACGATGTGCGTAACTTCCTATGTGGGCAGGTTCTAAGACAAAATCCTGCATAAATCGGTCGAGAGGCAAAAAAGGTATTGATTTTTGAAAAAAAGGAGTATAAAAATTATACTGAACTGATAAAAATAACCGGAAGGTACTTATATACCTTCCGGTCTACATAGTTTTTTATTGTTCGTTAAGGATAACTCACTTATTTGTTCAGCAGCTATTTTAATTAATTATCCAATACGTCATTCATCTTCCTCATCGCCGCCAAAAATCAAATCGAAAAGATCATCAAATAATGTATCTATGCCATCTTCGACCTGTTCCATAAGTTCTTTTTCTTCCTCGAATATTCCGGTAGCTTTATCATAAAGATTTTTAGTCATATCAAAGATAAGCTTCATCATATCAACTGTTGCGTCAACCTGCTCCTCCGGACTGCCTACACAATAATTATAGAAATTTTCAAGCATTTCTGCTCTGTAATTTATTGTATCAACGAGACTTTTTGCACTGTCATAAAGAGCCATTCCTCCGACGAATACAGCAGCAGGTCCGCATCCGCTTGCAGCTGAAAGAGCGCTGGCTGCCGGCATTATTTCGCAGCTTACATTATATTCAAGCGTAATATAGAACAGCGACTGCGCCGTTGTAAAGAGAGAGGTAAATACTCTGTCAAGATCGACAGGTTTGTTTTTGAGACCATCAATAAGCGCTGTTTCTTCTGTTGAGGAACCGCCATTTAATCCGCCTGAGATTTTGAATACAAAATTATTGTAATTTTCAAAATCGGCTATAATGTAACCTGTTCCATTCCAGCTGTTGATGGTTGTACGTTTGTCAGGGATAATAACGCTTAACCCTTCAGCAATATTTGAACGAATTTCACTTTCCTCTTCCGGATTCACGTCCACGACATCAAGTGTTTCGTCAATATTATCTGCGTTTATGCAAATAAGTTTTGCTCCGTCGTCAAGTGCCTTATTCAAAATAGAGACGGTTGATGCTCCTTTGCTGAACAGAAGCTGTTCCCATATCCAGCCTTCAAAGTATGATTCGATATAGGACGTTGAGAATAAATGCTTATTTCTTGCCTCTGTATCACCGCTTCTGCTTGTACAGTAATTATTGTTGTAATTAACGTCTATCTCAAATCTTCCTGGAATAATACTTGTCGTATTGCCTGTTATTGTATCTTCATAACTTCCGACACGGTAGCTTGTAAGCAGCATTTTCGTATCGTATCCAAGCTCGATATTTGAGAAACCTGCATCAAGATATCCGTAAGTGTCACAGTTCATGAAATAATATGTTCCTGCGAATGCAAGATACGAACCTATTTTGTCTTCATCATAATAATTGCGAGAATTAATGATTTCTTCGCTTGCTTCAGCCTCTTTCGGGTCTGACGGATCGGAAACATCAATACCGTTAGCCTCGGCTGCTCCGTAAAGACTTCCGTAATACTGCGATTCTGTAACACCGCCTGTATCGTAGACCATAGCGTATGTGCTTCCGATAGTAAGATCGTCCGTCCATGTGGATTCACGTCCGTTTGTGATAATCTTTGTTGTAAGACTGCATTTTTCTCCGAGTCTCCATGAATTATTCTTAAAGAAATAATATTCGTCCTCGGGTTCTATCATGTAATCGTTTAAGAATCTTGAATATTCGCTGTAAGAATATTCAGAAACCACCTCGCCGTCAACATAGATCGCAGGCAGGAACGCGTTGTAATAGATGTTGTTCTTGCTCATATCGAAAATAGTTCCGCTGCCTGTATCTCCCTTGAATCCGAGAGTCATTCGCTTGTTGTATATTTCACTTATTTTGAATGTTCCGAGATTTTTTCCCGAAATTCCGTTTGAAACTACAAACTGAACAGTATCGGAAAGCTGAGCGGGTATAGCATTATATATCTCAATTGAACTGTCAAAAAGATCGTACTGTAAATCAACGGGGAGTCTGTTGAAAGACTGCTGGACTATATCTCTTGAATAAACATATTCAGCTTCTTTTGTGATCGTTGCAGGACCTTCAAACATTTCTTCAAAGGACGCATCGCCTGTTTTCTCGGTTATAGCCGGGGCGAGCTTTTTCATACTTGCTATGATATTTCCTGTCTGAGTTCCCTCACTCTGAATAAGAGCCTCAGCCATATCTACTTCTTTTTCCTCTGCCGGATGCATTTCAGAAGCGTTCAGTGTTGAACTCTTTATTGAGGTATCAAGATTTGCCCATACTCCAAGATCTTTAAGTTCTTCAGCAGTTTCGCCTGTTTCGCTTGCAGGAACGTATACACGGACAAATACCTCGTCCATTTTCACACATGAAGTGCCGTCCTCAAAATGGAGGATTTTGGCATCTCTGCCTGAGCTTGAGATCATCAACGATGCGTAGTCGAAATCGTCCAGAGCCATAAGTTCGGCAGCCTGCTGACAGCTTATAATCGCCGTACCCTTTGCATAAACAGCCGGATAACCCATTTCTCGGAGAAGTCCGATAAGAAGACTTGCCTGATCGAAATCGTTTCCACGTTTAAGTTCGTATGCACCTATTGCTCCTCTACGGGAGTTTATATATGATTCAAAGTTTATGTTATTATACACATACTCATAAGCATCAGTCGGTGAGCTGAAACTTTGCGCAAGAACTTTAAGTTCATCATTCAGCATTGTTTCAGAAGTCTGTTCTAATGCTTTCTGCATTTCTTCTGTCTGTATCTCTGATTCGTAAGTACCCGCTATCTGAATCTCGAATATCGTTTCAGCCTCGTATCCGTCGTTATCTTTTCCGACAGCCTTGAAAGAATAATTTCCTGTTTTATCAAGAATAAATTCAGCCTGATAAGTTCCATCGCTGTTCAATGTCAGCTTATCTGAAATATCCTGCGCTCCCAGTAAGAGTTCCATAGAATCAAAGGGTTCGTTATCTGTTGATGAAAGTATTACTTTGATATTTTCTCCCGGTGAAGCAACTGTAGGAGCGTCTACATCTACCTTGCGATTGCTGATATTTCTGTAAACATTCACAACGCATTCTGTTTCGGTATAATTTCCCGATCCATCTTCCGCTCTTATTACAAGTTCGATCTCGCCGACAGAATCGGGGATAAATGTATAAGTTCCGGAAACTGCGTTTTCTTCAAGTTCTTTTCCGTCTTTTTTTACGATAACAACAACTTTTCCGCTGTCGTCGGTTGCTTTGACGGTAAGCGTTACCTCGTCGCCGATGCGGATAATATCGGGAACTATGGAGATCTCTTCAAATTCAGGACATTTTATATCATCCGATGCCGAAACAAAGAATGTAATGACAGCTTCTTCGGACGAGTTTCCTGCTCCGTCAAATGCCTTGATTGTAACGGTATGATCGCCCGCTTCTATTTCGTCAGGCATAATGACACGATTTGTTTCAAGATCGTAGTTTAACGATTTGCCGTCCATATTTACAGTAACCCTTGTTACGCCGACATTGTCGGAAGTTTCGCAGCTTATGACAGGTATCTCGCTCTTTGCGTATACTTCCTTGTCGGAGTTTGCCTTGATTGTCGGAGGGAGCGTATCGCGAATATTAATGTTATAATTCATTTCCTGAACGTTTCCGAAAACGTCCTCTGCTCTTACGGTCAAAACATACTTTCCGGCAGCAGCGTCCTTTATCGTACACTCAAATGAACCGTTTTCTGTTTCGATCTCCTCGCCGTCTAAGGATGCGGTGACATTGTCAAGCTTGTAATTGTCTGTAACCTCAACCGAGATGATCGGACTGTCGCCTGTATCGTAGCTGTTTTTATCGGGAGTGAATTTAATAACAGGTCTTGTTGTATCAGTGATGGAAATAGTTTTTTCAACGGATTTTTCATTGCCTGATGTATCAGTGGCAGTTGCAACGACGATCAATTCCGTGATCTCTGATGTGTCGAAATAGAATCTTCCGTTTTCATCAAATTTGATCTCCTTGCCGTTTACTGTAACGACAACGGAATCAATTCCGATATTGTCGCTGGCGGAAACGGTCATATATCCGGTATCACTCTGATATTCGTATCTGTTTGATGCGCTTATGCTCACATTCGGCAGAACGGTGTCCTCCAGCTCAACTTTAAGACGAGCAGTTGTTGTTTGTGAATTTCCGCTGGTATCTGTTGCGATAACCTTAAATTCCACATATTTGATGCCGTTTTTATCAACATTGCTTTCATCGGATACATAGCGGAAGGTGCCGTCTTCAGAAAGCTCCGCAGGTTCATTATCAACGAAAAATTCAACGGTATCTACGGCAACATCATCGGTTACGTCAACAGTAACATCCGTAAAATCTCCTGCAAGAACTTCGGCTTTGCTTAGATTAATTCTGATTATCGGTCTGCTTGTGTCGGCAACGCAATTTACGGTATACGAAGCTGTTTGCATATTGCCTTCCTGGTCTGTTGCAACAGCGGTAAAGACATACTTTCCGATAGCGTCAGGAGTAAATTTGTACAGTGTTTCCCTTTCGATAATACCGTTGGAAGCTTTCAGGTTAAATATCTCGGAAGGCTCTTCATCATCTTTCTGAACAGTGAAAACAACGGAATCCAGATTTGTTTCGTTATCATAAGCTATCAGCCTTATATCAGTGCTGTTTCCTATAGTAACACGACTGCCGCCGCTTAATCCGACATAAGGAAGCCCTGCGTCTTCACGGACAGTGACAGTTGCAGTACGCTCTGTAACATTTCCTGCCGCATCAGTTACTTTAAGGACAAAAACATATTCGCCGGGAGTCTTGCTTACAAAATTATAAATAAGATCTTCACCAAGCTCCACTTTCTCATCATTACAAGTCAAAGTAATATCCTTTATTTCGTGATTATCCTTCGCAGTAATCGTCAGTACAACGGGTTTCAGCGGATAAACCGACGTTTTGTCGGCTCTCATATAAACTTCTGGAGCTGTTCTGTCCATAAATATGGTATGACTTTCAGTTGTTTTGTTTCCGTACCAGTCAAAAGCATCAACTGTTATGATCGTTTCGGTGAGATTATTGCCGGGCAGGGGAATAGTCACACGATTATTCTCATCAGGTTCTATCAGCGCAATTCGAGGCATTTCACCCCATGCGCTTACATTCTGATACAGCGCTCTTACCCATGCGACCTGTTCGGGATTCTCAAAATTAATATTAAATGTAAGAGGTTCGCTATACTGTGTCGCATAATCGGGAATTTCCGAAAGCGTCATTTTAACAGATTTGAATTCGTCCTTTTCAATTTCCTGCCATAACGATTCTTCCGGAAGAACGTTTATATTAACATGGACTTCGGTTTTTATACCACCTGCCGTAACAACTGCGCCGATGCTTTGTTCACCGTCATTATTGAAAACTACTGTTCTTTTAAGAATACTTTCATCTGATGCAGAAATATCCTCGCAGTTTCCGAGATCCCATTGAATATCGGTAACATTATCATATTTTCCGTCAATATCCAGCCATAGCGTGACAGGTGAACCTGCCGGAACAGAATGTGCGCCTTTTATTGAAACATCTGCGCCCTGTTTCATATCTGAAATTTCAAACTCGTCGGAATAAACGGTAAGATCGTACAACACCGGTGATGCACCGTCGTCAGAGGCTTTCATTTCGATTTCAGTTCTGATATATCGTCCTGAAAGCTGTATCTCTTCGCCATTTGCAACACGCTGTCTTTCACTGAAATTTACGCCGTCATTACTTGTTGAAAGATAAACGTCCATAGCGGAATTACCATAATAATCAGCGTTCCACTTCACATACGACCATTGGCAATTTTCAACTTTGCTGTCGAAAACACTGCTTGTCCATTTTCCCTGTTCAGCGTTATCAGATTTGCCGACAATAATATCATCAAGATAAATAACGCTTCCAATTCCGTTTGAATCGTATGAAACGAGCTTTGTATCAGTTGTTATCTGCTCATATCCTGTTGAATTCAGAAATCCTGTTTCAAGGAATATTCCGATATTTTCAATCTGATCTATCTCAAATGTGCTGTAATCCCATGAAAGAGTAGCCGAGCCGTCAGCGTTATAAACTATGGAATCCGCCGAATTTAAAACAGAACCGTTCCTGATCCAGTCAGCATTTTTAATTGTTGTTGTAAATGTGACATTTCGTGCGGCAAGATTATAAATCGAATCCGCCATATTAAGCAGGAAAGTTTTGATAGTATCCAGATCAGGGCAAAGCTTATATGCTCCGTTTGTTATGATAGCGATCTCCTGCATTGTGGAGGTGTCTCTGAAATCATATGAAAATGGATTTGACTCGAAAGAATATATCTTAGTTCCGTTTTCCTTTGCAAGCTGAGCCATTTCTATAGCTACTTCATCATCGTTGCCGAAATTCTCACCGTCTGCCAGCACAAAGATATACTTATTGCGCTTTTCGCTTTCTTCATCGAACATCTGCTCCATAGCGATTTTAAGACCGTTTCCATAATCGCTTCCGCCGCCAAGACGATATGCTTCGATAGCTTCATTGAGAATTTCCTTATCGGATGTAAGATTTGTATTGAGTGTATCAAGAGAAGTGATTCCAAGCCGGTCGTTTTCTCCCATAGATTCGATGATCTGAAGAGCCGATTCCTTGATAATCTCCCTCATATCGGCGGTAACGCTGCCTGAGTTATCAATACATAAAATAACATCATTTCCCGCACTTGTAACAAGCTGTCCGTAGCCCTCTAAACTGTAGCTGATGTCAAGCTTGTCTCCGCCTGAATTGAGAACGTTCTTGCTCTGAGAAGAAGCTGCGGCAATACCGCTTGAAGCATTAAGAGTATATTTTTTATCCGTAGATTTTCCGTTGTTTATAACATTTACAAGTTTCAGCTCATCACCTGAACCGCTGGTTGAGGAAAATTCGCCTTGAGAAAAATCCGCTTCCGAAGTGTAATTAACAACAGGCCCTTCTGTAACAATGATCTTTACACTGTCAGATACTGTTTTATTTTCAAAGTTTGCGGAAAGAGTGACTGTATACTCTCCGGCTTCCGAAAATGAAAGCTCAGGAGTCAGCGTATTCTCATTTTTTAAATTACAACCTTCGCCCTGAGAAGAAGTTACCCTGTAGAGAGTTTCGGCACCCGGATAGGATACGGAACCGTTCAATACAAGATTTTCATTCTTATGAACATAAACCGTATCGCTCGTATGCGCATGGCAGTTCAAAAAGAAGAAATTTCTATACTCAACGTTTAAAGATGTACCGTTTATCTCAATGCTGTCGGCATATATTGCACCTGTGAAATTTATATCTTTTGCATTTATCCTTACTTTGCCGTTCGGAGCATAGATGATACCGTTATAATCAAGATCGGCGGCATCAATATCAATATCTCCGTTTTCAGACATGATAAATGCTTGAACAAGCTCATCATCACCTGCAATGCTCATTCTGATATTTTCCGAAGCGGTAATTCTTCCTGTTCCGCTGAGACTTGCATGATTTACATAAAGATCTCCGTATGTACGGAAGGAATTGACTGTAAGGTCAATGACTTTATCGCCGATATTTTTATCGCCTTCAAATTCAAAATCATAAGGTTCTAAAGAATTAATATATTCCGCATAATCAGTCAGTTCACACTCTTTACCGTCCTGTCCTGAAAGTTCTATACCGCTTATCGAAAGCTTGTCACGGTTTTCAGTAAAATCAAGTTTTTCTCCGCTGAAAACTCCGCCTGAAATATTAACGTTTTTTTCATTCAGTCGAATAATTTTATGCGCATAAAGAGCGATGCAGTTTTCAGAAATATCCGCTTTTTCACTCGCCTCGTTATATGATTCCGCAAAAGTTTCAAGGGGAACGTAAACCGCAGTTGTTGTGACGGCAAGAACTGCCGCAGCAAATTTTGAAATGATTTTATTCATTTTCATTCGTCCTCCTTTTTCTGCATAATATTGCCGCCGCAAGCGAGCAAACTCCGAATGCAGCCAGGATATGTCTGATCTTAACGCCTGTTTTCGGTGAATCGGCTGTTATTTTTTCTTCGCTGTAAAGACCGTATTTGGTTGAGCATACAATATTTTCGCCGCTTTTCAGCGTTTTATTATTCCATGCAACAGCTACGGCATTATCGCTTATATTTCCTCCCGCACTGAAATCAAAGCGCATATTGTAAAGGTTCTTCCAATCAGCAGCGTCAAACGAATCAGGAGTTTGATCTCCCCCTGAAGTTATTCCATAAGCGTTTATTCCGCCATCGGAATCATTTATAAACCACTCTGAAGGAATATCGTCTTCTATGAAAGTAGTCTCTGTTGTATACTTCTGATTTTCGATCACAATGGGATCGTTTTCTGTTCCGGCAATTGTCGGATCAATTATTGAACGTATGGACACATTTACGTTTTCATTAGTCTTGTTTTCAACGATATATTCAATTTTGAGCATATCCTTTTTGTCAGAATTACCTGTTGAAAACGACAGTTTCTGAGTTATCTGCGTTCCGTCAAAATCCTGTACCGCAACAACAGATTCATTTCCATCTGTATGAGCTTTCTCAACAACGCTTCCTTCACTGAAAAGCTTTACAGCGCCGTTTATATTTACCTCGGCAAACGAACTGTAAAACTGCGAATATGTAAGCGTGTCTTCAGGGACATCGCTGTTTTTTCTAAGCATATACGCTCCATATCCGGAATCCTTAGTATCATCCTGGACCTGCAAGGAAAGATACTCATTTTTCACATTAGCTCCGAATACAGCAGGCATTCGTAGAGCAGAAAAAGTCGCTGCTGTAAAACAGCAAACGGAAACGGCTGACAGACATACTGAAAGCTTATTTGATCTTTTTTTCATTATATTATCATCCACCCTTCTGAAATTACAATTTATGAAAAAGGTATGAAAACCGGTTCGCATTCCCTAATTTCTATGTGGGCAGGTTTTGAATATGAATTTCACAACATTTTCACTATCCTATTATACACTAATCACAGATTGATTGCAAGCTTTTCATGAAATAATTTTTAAAATTTTATATTAGATATTATATATACTCAAGGTTTATTTCGATTATATCAATCCATCAGTATCTTCATACTTTTGAATGACTTATGTACTGACCGATATAGACGATCTGCATCATATTCCGACCGCTCTCACATTGACAACTCATCTTTTTCTTATTAGACATAATAACATCTCTTTTCGTTAAATACTAGATATGGCTCGTATCGCTTGACTATTTTGAATTTTTACAGCAATTCCACTTTATCTCAAGTGGAATTGCTGTAATATACCTCCTCGTAAATATGAATAAAATTCAATGTTTATCATACACTAATTCCGAGGTGATAAACATGGCAAAAAAGGGAATGAAAAGACCCGACTATACCCATACTCAGCAGAGAAATGACGTGTCGCCCGTACCTGAGATTCAGGGAAAGGCTAAGTCGGGAAAAACTCATGCGAATCCTATAATTGCAGGAACATCAAGTGTTTCGCAAAAAGTCTGGCATAATAAATCGTACTCCCACGAAATTCCTATATCTTCTGCATATCCGACTATCGACAACGATATTGCAAGAGATAATTTAGAGAACGATATTCCTGCGGCAGATTTGCAGGATCAGTAAAAAACGACGCCGCTTGCATCAATACAAGCGGCGTTTTTGCAATGGAGGAGACTATGGAATCAGTATGGCAGACTAATACAAAATTGCCGGAATTTCCGAAACTGGACAGAGATACTAAAACAGATGTCATTATTATCGGCGGAGGAATAGCAGGAATACTCACAGCATATTTTCTGCATCAGAACGGAGTGAATTATATTCTTGTGGAAAAGGACAGAATATGCTCCTGTACAACTCAGAATACCACAGCAAAAATTACTTTTCAACATGGACTTATCTATCAGAAAATTCTCAAAAGCAGCGATGCAGAAGCTGCACAAAAGTATTTGAATGCTAATAAAGCAGCATTTGAAAAGTACGCTGAAATGTGCCGTAATATCCAATGTGATTATGAGATAAAGGATAATTATGTGTACTCTGTAAACGACAGAAGAACGATCGAAAATGAAATTAACGCTCTTAGCAGAATCGGCTATAAAGCTGAGTTTTGCGTTAATCTGCCGATACCGATAAAAACAGTTGGAGCAGTAAAATTTCCGAAACAGGCACAGTTTGATCCGCTTAAATTTATTTCAGCAATTGCACACGGACTCAACATATATGAAAATACTTTTGTACGTGAAATGATCGGAACTACAGCAGTCACGGATAAATGCAGGATTAAAGCTGATAAGGTGATCGTTACAACTCATTTTCCTTTTATCAATAAACATGGAAGCTATTTCCTGAAACTTTATCAGCATCGTTCATACGTTATTGCTCTGGATAATGCTCAGAGTGTGAACGGTATGTACGTTGATGAGAATCATAAGGGAATGTCATTCAGGAATTACAGGGATTTACTGTTTGTCGGCGGCGGAGGTCACAGAACGGGTGAAATTGGAGGAAACTGGAACGAACTGCGTAACTTTGCAAAACGCTGCTATCCAAATGCTAAAGAGAAATATCACTGGGCAGCTCAGGACTGTATGAGCCTTGACGGAATGCCATATATAGGGAAATATTCACGGAATACTCCAAATCTGTATACAGCAAGCGGATTCAATAAATGGGGCATGACGAGTTCAATGGTATCTGCAATGATACTCAGCGATATAGTTATGGGAAGGCAAAGTGACTATGCGGATATTTTCAGTCCGTCGCGAAATATTATCAAACCGCAGCTTTTCATAAACAGCGGAAAGGCTATAAAAAATCTGCTCACTCCAACGACTAAAAGATGTCCGCATATGGGCTGTGCGCTTAAATGGAACTCCGCTGAACATTCGTGGGACTGCGCTTGCCATGGTTCGCGTTTTTCTGATGCTGGAAAAGTTCTTGATAATCCTGCAAATGGGAATTTGAAGTAAGAACTTGTGTTTATATGATTTGTGCGTGGATTTTCGATCATAATTTTGCCGAAAAGACACGTGCAATAGCCTATGAACATAAGTTCTGAACTGATCAAACCGGAAAAGATATCGGCATAAGCTGAAAAATATTCAGTCTGCGGAGTTACAGGAAACAGCTGAATTGCTGAACAGGGAGAAAAATCCGCACATCAGGAGCTATTAATTTCTTCCGTGCAGAATGACATGATTGAATTTTGCACATAATATGCAAAATTCAAAAACATAGCAGTGTATATGACAATCATGAGTATTTTGTATTGTGCAAGCAAATCAATTTTAAAATTATATATAGAAATATTTGATATATTTAGAGACACGGAATTTGCCGTGTCCTCTTTTTTTGAGAAATTTTAGACCGATTTTGAAGCGTCTTTTTTTAAAATGCCATAAAAATAAGTCAAAATCCTGCACAAATCAGTCGAGAGTGGGAAAACCTATTGATTTTAAAAAAAATCAGAGTATAATATAATTAAAGCAACGGAGAGAAAGCAAAAACAACAAAAAATCTCCGATACAACAAATTTATTTGGCAAGTTTATTGATTTCGTTTTAAACATTCTTAAGTAATAAGGGTTGCCGAAATCAGGAAGGGTGTATGTTATGAAAGGTTCAAAAAGAAAAAGCTGCTTAAAGAGAACACTCGCTTTCGTATCAGCATTAGCTATGATAGGAAGTTTCTCAGGTACAATAGGAGTAACTGAAATACTTTCATACAATATCATGTCAGCTGCTGCAACAGATGACAACGAAATTGAATCTGTATTTCAGGACAGTACAGTAGAAATTGGAAAGTACAGCAGAATTGATGTTGAGATTTCAAATCAGTTCTATTTTGCAAATGACGTAAACTGCACGGTAAACGTGTTCAGAGTGGAGCCATCCGGCGCTAAAACTCCTGTATTAGAAAATAAGCCGCTCACAGTCGGCAAAGAAAAGAATGCTACAAACTCAATAAGCACAGAGTACATTGAAAACGGTACATACATTGTTGAGGTTAAGGCTCCCGGATTCGAGAAGTTCGAGCAGACAATATCAGACTTCGACAACATGGTATGTACAGTAAAGGTTACGCTTGGTTTCAATTCCATTTTTACTTACATCGATACATATAAGGTAGATAAAGACGGCGAAACGATAAGAGTTGGTGACGGCTCTGGTGTAATAGACAAAGCCCATGGCGAACATCCCGGAGCTATGAGAATTGGCGATGTAAACGGCGACGGTGAAATCACTAAAAGAGACGAAGACCTGCTCCTTGAAGCTATCGACTACTCTATCAGACATAACGGCGAAGTTGATATTAAACTTGAAGAAAACGAATATATCTTCAGCGATCTTAACAATGACGGTAAAACAAATCTTTCCGATCTTACGTTCTTCACAAAAGGATATCTTGACACTAAGGAATGGAATACACAGGCAAGCCTTGTAAAAGAAATATCTGATGAATATAAAGTTGCTGCTTTGAAAAATGCAAAACCTGAGAACGGTACGCAAACTAACGGCATTTCACTGGCAGATCTGATCAAAAAGCCGAGCGAATCAACCAACGCCGGTGATAATAACGACGGCGATACAACAGGCGAAGCATCGAAAACAGACTCGAAATTAGAGCTGAAAGCAGTTGAGGAAGTTCGTGATGAAGCTGGCAATCTGGTTCTTGATGAATATGGAAACCCAGTAACAAAAGAGTTTGAGATTTCAAAAGATCATCCCGTAGGTATTTCGATGGATCTTGGCGGCGCAACAATGCAAGAAGTGAACTTTGAAACAAACGCTGAGATCGGAGAAGTATTGGTTGAATTAGAAGATGGTGCTATTGTTCCGGCGCCTTTTAATTCCGGTGCGTATGGCGAGCTGCACGCGGATGATGATGAAATCAATGGAACTTTGATCCGGGAAAGCGAGGTAAAAGCTACAGTTGACGAAAACGGTAATATTTCGCTTGATCTTGGCGGTCAGATAGCAGTTAAGAAAATCACTCTTAAAATCACAAAAGTTAAAAATACAACGCTTGCTGAGATCGGAACAGTTGAGTTCCTCAACGGAATGGAATCACGTATTTCAGAGCCTGAGGTAGATTTCCCGACAAATGTTAAGGTTGTACAGAATTGCGGCGTTGCCGACAAGTATGCAAAAATCGAGGTAACCTGGGATAAGCCTGTAAACGGAGGAGACTCATTTGAAGTTGAGGTTTCCACAAGTTCGGCTACAAAGGCAGACGGAAGTTTTGTTTCAACTATCCCCGGTGTACAGAACACCGTAGTTGAAAACCCTGAGTATACGCTTGCATCAGAACACGGAAACTTCAAGCTTATCAAGATAAACACAACATATTATGTACACGTTCGTTCCGTAGCAGACGGTTACAAGAGCAAGTGGTCTGATTACGCAAAGGTTACTACAGTAGCAAACAGCACCCCCGCCAAGCCCGATTACGTTAGCGCTAAAGGCACTTTCAGAGGCATGAAGGTTTCATGGGGCTCAGACAACACCAACGGCACTGAGGGGT
This sequence comes from uncultured Alistipes sp., assembly GCA_964401315.1. Classification (GTDB taxonomy): domain Bacteria; phylum Bacillota; class Clostridia; order Oscillospirales; family Ruminococcaceae; genus Ruminococcus. The sequence goes on along the minus strand of CAYNYB010000008.1, from coordinate 4,995 downwards.
ATGATCTTTACTACAGAAACATAACCAATGTTGATGAAAACGGCGACCCTACAGATACATACGAGAAAGTCCATGTAGGCAAAGCAACAAGCTACACGCTTACAGGATTAGAAGATAAACAGGAATACGAGTTTTACGTAGTAGGTTATAATCGCAAAGGCGAAAGCCCTCAGTCAGTTCACGCAAAGGGAAAGACAATTGCCAATGAACCTGTTCAGATGCGCAAGTATAACGCTATCAACTGCGACGATGCCGGCAATATTGGAAGCGCACATATCGTTTCTGTTACAGCCAATGGCAGCTCTTGGAGAATGATAGGCGGCAACGAAAAGGATGCTCCGATTGAATCTCAGAGAGCAGCGATCGAAGAAGAATATCAGGCTGTACTCAATAACTCCGAAGCAACTGATAAAGAAAAGAAAGATGCAGCAACTAAGAGAATTAACGCCTTAAACCAGTTCTCTACATCTCCTGCATGGAGCGTTGTTGACGGCAATCAGGAAACATACTGCAAATGGCCAAACTGGACTGACGGCGGTATTACATTTGAATTTGACCAGGAATATGAACTCAATTCCTTCGCTATTTTAGCGCCATACAGCGGTCCGAACTTCTTCCAGATAAGTGCAAGCGCCTGGAACGAAGAGGAAGGAAATTGGTATAATGTATGCAGTGGCTGGAAAAGTGAAGGCAAAACTTACGACAAAAACAACAAATTATACTACATTAAAAATATCCCTAAAGTTAAGACTAATAAAATAAAACTCACTTTTAGCAACTACGCCGGAGAATGCAGAGAAATTGCTTATTCGGAAGTTATTTTCTACAAATATGAATCCTTAATGGACGACATCATGAATCTGTATGTTGACGATCTCCACACAGTTCTCAGAGACGATGTTACCCAGGACACTATTGATGCACTCCGTGCAAAAATCGTTTTGCCGGATGAAAGAAACGGCGAATATCATCCCAATAAAGACGCTTTGGATAAGGAGCTTACAACAGCTGAAAAGATACTCAACGCTAAACAGATAAGCAAGCCTATATCTATCCACAACAGCATTACCACACACGATCCCACTGAAAAGGGTACAAGCCGTAAATATAGCGGACTGAACGCTTGGCAGCCACTCGGCGTTTCAGCAGGAGCAAATACAGAAATAACAGTTTATGTAGGCAGCCCGAGCTATAAAACAGGTCATGATACAGAATTAAAGCTTATCGCAACACAGTACAATTCGGAATCAAACGGCGTGGTACTGTTGAACAAAGACCTTAAAATCGGTGCAAACACATTTACTATCCCGGCAAGCAGCTTAGCAGGCGCAGAAGGCGGCGGCGCACTTTATATTGATAATCGCAGCGGCGACCAGTCAATGGTTTATTATTCAGTACGTGTAGAGGGCGGTACGGAAATTCCGATGCTTGATCTTTACAAGGTAACAGACATAGAAGAACGTCTCAACAGAGCAGCTGACTATATAGAGGCTCTTGACGAATACGTTCCTACAATGGAAGCTGAACACAACAGAGTTCACAAGGGTTCAAAATACTTGGGCGAAAGAAACTCAAGTCTCGATTTAAACTATGACCAGAAGCTCTGTATCGCAGGCGCTACCGATATTCTTTGCGATACAATGATGTATTCTCTCCCTGCACCTCAGATACTCGCAGGCTTAGGAAACGGCTCAGTTGAAGACCGTGCTGAAAAACTCGTTCAGTCAATGGATTCAATGGAAGATATGATGGAGCTCTTCTATCAGCACAAGGGTATGAGCTATGATGCTGCAAACGTAGTAGACCGCATTCCCAACAGACATCTCAACATCCGTTATCAGAGAATGTTCCAGGGCGCGTTCATGTATGCAGCAGACAATCACATCGGTATTCAGTGGGGATCAGCTTCTGACATGGTTAAATCCACAGGCGTTAAGGCTGACGAAAACGGCAGATACGTAAGCGGCAGCTACTTCGGCTGGGGAATCGCTCACGAGATCGGTCACTGTCTCAACGATTCAAGCTATACTGTAGCTGAAATTACAAACAACTATTTCTCACTTCTTTCACAGTCACAGGATAAGAACTCAGGTTCAAGACTTAACTACAACAACATTTACAAGAAAGTAACATCCAATACAAAGGGCAATGCAGATCAGGGTACACAGCTTGGTATGTACTGGCAGCTCCACCTTGCTTACGATAAGGATTTCAACTTCAAGACTTATGATACAAGCGAAGAAATACGCAACAGCCTCTTCTATGCAAGAATGGACACATATTCAAGAAATCCCTCCAAGGCTCCTCAGCCTTACGGTACAGCTCTTACACTCAACGGCGGAACAGATCAGAATCTTATGCGTCTTGCATGTGCAGCAGCAGAGAAAAACGTTCTCGAATTCTTCGAGCGCTGGGGCAAAACTCCCGATGCAACTACTCGCGCATACGCATCACAGTTTGAGAAAGAAACAAGAGCTATCATGTACGCAAACGATGATTCACGTGTTTACGCAATGGAAGGCGAAAGCTGGCTGGTAAACGATGACGGCAGTGCAGAATCAGTAATAGACAACGTTAAGGTAAGCGTTGGCACAGGTACAAAAGCAAACAAGGTTACACTTTCGATCGACGTTTCTGACATGATGTATGCAGATGATATTCTTGGATACGAAATCGTTCGCTGCACTATCTCAGGCGGAGATGTTAAAGAAACTCCCATAGCATTTACATCAAATCCATATTACACAGACACAGTTACAGCATTCAACAATCGTACAGTATCTTACAAGGTTACACTTATTGACCATTATCTCAACCGTTCAGAAGTATTCGAAACAGAGATGGTTAAGATTCAGCACGACGGCAGCCTTGACAAATCAAACTGGACTGTCAGCACAGATAAGGGTCTTTCAGCACCGTCTACCATTCATGCTGCTGAAGAAGATGGCGTTTCATGCAAGCAGACAGTAATTGATCCGGCTACAGCAGCTATCGACGACAACTTAGATACAGTTTACGAGCCTACAGTAAGCGGCAATCCCAGCATATATATTAAATTCAATCAGCCGCTCGTAGTAAGTGGACTGAAGTACACGGCAGGCAACACAGAGAATGCTATAAGCACTTGCTTTATCTACGTTAAAGATGAACAAACAGGTTCATGGATATATGTAGGCGGCGAGAGATTCAACGAAAACGGTGTTATTTACTTCGCTAACGCAGACGAAAAGTACATCAGCACTTATGAAACAACAGAAATAAGATTCCAGATCACATATCAGAGTGGTAAGACAGTTTCTATCGCAGAACTTGATGTTCTTGGCGTAACAGGCGATAACGTTGACTTCCGCAGAGACGGTGAAACAGCAACAGCAGCGTTCGGTATCCTTTCAGAAGATTACAAATACGGCACAAAGAAAAATGATTTCATTCCCGAAGGTTCACTCGTATTCACAGGCTCTTACAAAGGCAACCCAACTTACAATGCAGTTATCCTTTTCGATGAAAACGGAAATATCGTTGGCGGAAACGGTGTTGATGACGATGGTAAAGCACAGCAGATCATTCTTGCAGACGTTCCGGACGGTTCACTTATCACAGACGTTTCTAACGGAACATGGGTTTACTGGATCAATCCCGAGGATATTTCAAATATGGTTTGGCCTGAAAAGGTTCGTGTTGAACTCTACAGAGTAAACAATGCTTTGACAAATGAGGGTCAGCGTATAGTAAGCGACTCGTTGTTTGAAACAACAGCAGCTAAGAATAAAATGCCTTCTATTACACTTGGAGGTGATAGAAAGTATACTACAGAAGAAAGCGGTGATACAGAATAACGAAAAGAGGACTTGATATCCTTCGAGTTTTGATCAAACCTTAATTGTGATTAGAAAAATCATAATATACACAATAAAGAATCCGCCCGATTTTTCGAGCGGATTCTTTATTGTTCCTCGCATCTATACACATCGTATTTTTATAGGAAAAAATCGAAATCTTCGGGTATAAAAAACGAAAAAATCATGATATAATCTAATCATGAAACAGAATAGAAAGCACAGCAAACAGCTATAACAAGAGGTTATCACCGAAAGCGGTGATACAGAATAACGAAAAGAGGAGTAAGTTATGTTAAAAAAGATTTTGGCAGGCTCGGCAGCAGTTATAATGCTCGCTTCGATAAGTCCTATAATGACAATAGCTAACAACATGGGATATGGCGGCACTGTTGCTACCATTCCTTCCACTCTGAAAAGTGATGTTACGATAGACGCGTACAGCGGAGAAGTAACGCTGATATCTCCCGGAGCAGTAAGCGAATCAATTACTACATTCCGTTTGAATCTTACGTCGTTTAAGGTAATAGAATTTAAATTTTGCGAAGATGCGAATGATAAATTTGATATTTATTACGCTAACAGCAGCGATGACTCAAAAGACATAAACATTTACGTGTACAAAAAAGACTCGCTTTTTGATAGCAATAACTCGGTGGTTATAGGAAACATAAGCAATCCTGCCTATGTTAAAGCAGAAAATGTGGAGTATGTTTCCGGCGATGAACTTATTACATTAGATACTAAGGCAAGAACATATATACCTGAAATCATCTCAAACTCTGATGACGAAAATTCAGATGCTGAAGTTAAAGTTATAGAGCAAGAAGGTAAATACGGACTTGAAGCTGGAGATCAATTCAGAAACCTCAATTATAGCTTACTTACAACAACAGCAGGCTCAACAGCTAAGGTAACAACAACGCCAACAACAGTTACTACCACTAAGAGAACATGGAAAACCACTACAACTACAACAGAAACAGAACCTGAAACAACTACTGTCACAAAAGCTACAAAGCCTCCAAAGCCCACAAAGCCTACAACAACTACATACACCACAACAACTACAACAACAGCTAAGTCCACCACGGCTACAAAGCTCACAACTACAACAACAGCTAAGTCCACCACGGCTACAAAGCCCACAACTACAACA
>CAYNYB010000007.1:0-112019 GCA_964401315.1 uncultured Alistipes sp. | reverse complement strand
GACCTCAGAGGCACAGGAATAACATCACTTCCCGAAGGTCTCACGGTAGGCGGCTTGCTCGACCTCAGAGGCACAGGAATAACAAATCCAAAATATATCCAACTTGAAAATGGAATGTATGTACCGGAAAGATATATATATGTTGATGATATTCTTACTCATGTTAAAGCCCAAAAGGCATTTGGTAAATACACACTATATGTTGGAAAGATAAAGGGCATGAATGTTGTTACAGACGGTACATATTATGCACATTGCAACAAATATAGCGACGGAATCGCTGATATAGCCTTTAAGGCTGCAAAAGACCGAGGAGCAGAGCAGTACAAAAGCTTATCGTTAGATAGTGTTATTAAAAAAGACGATGCTATCACGATGTATCGTGTAATAACAGGTGCTTGCCGACAGGGAACACAGGCTTTTCTTGATAGTTTGCCCAAAATCAAGGAAGAATATACAATCTGTGAAATAATTGATCTTACTAAAGGAAACTATGGTGCAGATTCGTTTAAAAGATTTTTTGAATAGGAGGTGTGGCATGAATCCATACTTTATGCTTCCTGACAGTTTAACCTATGCGTTGATCGCTACGGGAGCGGTGGCAGTGATCGCATACATCAAAATGTCAATAGATGACATAAAGGCTTTTCGCCGCGAAAGAGCAATACGCGAATTCAAGATTGCAGTCGAGAAGAACAAGACGTCTCAAATGTTAGCGGAGCATTACATGGCTGCCGCGGACGGCGATCCTGAGGACAGCGATTATTGGGAAGAAACGGCTAAGCAGTTTGAAGGAGGCGCTGAAGCATGAAAACTTATTATGAGGAGAAAAAGACATTTGTAATCTGCCCGCTGTTTCAGATTGTTACTGCTCTGAATCCTGATATCGTTTCTGTTCTTTATAAGCAGTCGTGCGGGGAGGAACTTGTTGTTCTCGACTACTACAACAGCGGCGGTCGCAAAAAGATAGTCAAGATCACAGGAGACAGCAATTTCGAGATTACCAAGAAGGTACTCAAAGCAATAGAGAAGGAGGATTGATATGGCAGAAGTTTATAAAAGCAGAGTGTATACCGACAGACCGCCATATGCAGACTTTGATCCTCCTGAAAAGTTTGAAGCGATCAAGAGCATCATCGCTAAGCGATTGATTCAACATCCGAAAGCGATATGCTCATACTCAGGCGGTGCCGACAGCGACATCATGATCGATCTGATTGAGAAAACAAGAACGATTTTCAGCTTACCGCCTGTCAAATACGTATTCTTTAATACGGGACTTGAAATGAAAGCGATCAAAGATCATGTAAAGACAACTGCCGATAAATACGGAGTTGAAATCAAGGAAGTACGCCCGAAAATCAGCATTGTTCAAGCGGCAAGAACTTACGGAATACCGTTTGTATCGAAAATCATGTCGGGAGGTTTATCCGAATGGCAGAAAAAAGGAATCCCGTTATCAATCGCCGATGAGTATGAAGAAGCTGAGGACAAGGCGGCGAAACGGGCAGAGTTGAAAGAACGCTATCAGCAAGGACTAAATGCCAAAGAATTCTTTATGCAATTTTATAACGCCGATTGTGAACGCATATGTGTTGAAAATCCGATACCATCAAGAATATATGAATTGCCGCCTTACACACAGACGATACAGCCGTTTGAATATGGGCATCCATATAGCAAGAAAACTTGTTTATGGCTTAAAAATCTGCCTAAACTGAATCCTACAAATATTTTGAACGAATATAAGCCCTATATTTCATGTGGGACGAGCCGAAACAAAGGCAATAAGGACAAATCAGGCTTTTCAAGAGCAGGAGGCGCAACGAAAATCAGAAGCAAAACATTCCCCGGCATAGCCAAAGCTATGGCGGGGCAATGGGGAAAATAGAGGAGAAATCAAAATGAGCGACTACGAAAAAGCGCAGCGAATTTTAAGCGTTTTAGTAAAATTTTCGAGAGATATAGCCTCTATATCCCCCGAAGAGATTATTGAAAAATGCAGAAATACAAATCTGCTCGAAATCTATTACAGGAGGTTATGCAAAGATGTGCGCTGAATGCAGACAAACACCCTGTCACCCGAGCTGCCCGAATGCCGAGCCTGATAAGGTTATAGGCATGTGCTATTTATGCAAGGTGAAAATATTCGAGGGCGATACATACTATAAGCTTGACGATATGGAATTCTGCGAGGAATGCATATCGGACGCGCGTAGAGAGGGTTGAAATGGTTTTAAAACCTCAAAATAGTGAAGAATGGCTGAAACTACGTCTTAAAGGTATCGGCGGAAGTGATGCAGGAGCAGTTATCGGCGTAAACAAGTACAAGACCAATATCCAACTTTGGGAGGAAAAGACAGGCATAACTATTCCAGAGGATATTTCTGATAAGCCGGCGGTAAGTTTCGGGAAACTTGCTGAACCACATTTAAGAGAGTTATTTCATCTTGATTATCCCGAATATGATCTTGATTATCATGAATTTTATATGTACATCAACGATGATTATCCTTTCATTTTTGCTACTCTTGACGGAGAGTTGACAGATAAAGACGGCAAAAAAGGTATTCTTGAAATAAAGACTGTTACCATTCAGAACGCTATGCAATGGGAAGAATGGGAAGATAAAATTCCCGATACATACTATGCACAAATTCTTCACCAATTAGCAGCTACAGGTTGGGATTTCGCTGTACTAAGAGCGTATATACGATACTACAAAAACGGCGTTCTTAAAGTCACCATGCGAGAATACCGCATTGAAAGAAAAGATGTACAAACTGATATTGATTATATAATACAGCGTGAATCAGCATTCTGGAAAGACGTTACAAATCAAACAAGACCGGCTCTGATATTGCCGGAGATTTAGGAGAATGGCATGATATTATACCATGTTACCACAAATAAAAAAGCTAAATCTTATCATGGTTCAGGTTGCATATATAAACCGATAAGAGGATTCACAACTTTGCAAGCGGCAATGGCGTGGGCGATAAAGACAGGCAGAACAGTGATATATGAAGTTAATGGAGAAAAAGCGTATAAACTTCCAGACCACCACAATATTTTTGGAGAGGCATGGTGGTTTGATGAGGATATACCGATAGAAAATATTCGCTGTGTTTTTTCAGCGGAAACAGACGCATAATTTTCTAATTTTTAAAGGAGGAATAAGCAATGCCAATGGAATTACAACTAAAGTATGCGGAATTATCTATTCCGTGTGCAATCGCCAATCTTGAAACTTTAAAGGCTGAATTGCAGCCGAAACTTGATTTTTACAAAAATCTTGTTGTCACTGAGGACGGTATCAAGGCTGCGAAAGACGATAAGGCTAAGCTGAACAGGCTGAAAAAAGTGATTGACGAGCAGAGAATAGCCGTAAAGAAGAAATGCCTTGAACCTTACGAAATGCTTGAAAAAGAGTGTAAAGAAGTCGAAAAGCCTATCCTTGAAGCGATAAAAGCTATTGATGACCAAATTAAAGCTTTTGATGAAAAGGAAAGAAAAGAAAAACTCTTGAAGTTGAAAACAGCTTTTTACAAGACAACACATCATGACTGGGTAAACTTTGAATCCGTTTTGCCTGAGAAATGGGCAAATAAGACAGAAAAGCTTGAAAAGCTTATTGAAGAAATAAACAAGTCTGTCGATATAATAAACGCTGAATATGCTGAAATCACAAAGATGTATCTTGAATCTCCTATGCTTACAGCGATATCTGATCAGTACAAGCGTACAAGAAATAAGGCTGAGACCTTAGCTTATGCTGTAACACTTGAAAAGCAGTATCAGGAAGAACAGAAACACAAAAAGGAACTTGAAGCAAAACAGCATGAAAGCCTTTTAAATACTTCTGTAAGCGAATCAGATTCCGCAGGTCAAATTATACCTGAAAGAACACAGACAGCCATTAGCGGCGATTCTGGAGTGAATCAGAGCGTGCCAAAAGAAATGGATAGCGTCACCTTTATGGTATGGGGTGAAAAATCCAAAAAAGCAACAGCCGAACTCAAAAAGCTGGTTGAGTTTATGAATTCCTTAGAGCATATTAATTATAAAGTAATCAAAGGAGGAAAATAAAATGACAGTACAGAACAGCTTGACAAAACAGGAACAGGAAAAGAAAGTACCTTTTTCGGTGCAGATCAACAGCAAAGGCTATCAGATGATGATTAACAATACCCTTAAAGACAGAAACACGGCTAACCGCTTTATCGCTTCTATCGTGTCCGCTGTAAGCGCCACTCCGGCACTTGCAGAGTGTGAAGCAAAATCAATCGTTAGCGCTGCTCTTCTGGGTGAAGGTTTGAAGTTGTCGCCTTCTCCACAACTTGGTCAGTATTATCTTGTGCCTTTCAAGGATAAGAAAAATAAAGTTACAAACGCACAGTTTGTGCTTGGTTACAAGGGATATATACAGCTTGCAATTCGCAGCGGTCAGTATAAAAAACTGAACGTTTTGCCTATCAAAAAAGGCGAATTGATACGTTTCAATCCTCTTGATGAAGAAATTGAAGTAAAACTCATTGAAGATGAATCGGAACGTGAAAAAGCTGATACATTGGGGTATTACGCTATGTTTGAGTATACAAACGGCTTTAAAAAAGTCATATACTGGAGTAAAGAGAAAATGCTTTCTCACGCTGACAAGTACAGTGCAGCGTTCAGTCTTTACGGAACAAGCGGACAGTATGCAAAAGTATCATATGATGATTATCTTGCAGGCAAATACAATCAGAAAGACAGTTGGCTGTATTCGAGTTTTTGGTACAAAGACTTTGATGGAATGGCTTGTAAGACCATGCTTAGACAGCTCATAAGCAAATGGGGAATCATGTCTATCGAAATGCAGAACGCCTTTGAAAGCGATATGGGCATTATTGGCGAAAATGGTGCTGTTGAATATGTTGATGTTCCAGCAGCAGAAACCGAAAACAATATCATAGACGTTCCTCAGCAGCCCGAAACAACTGAAGAACCCGAACAGCAGAGCTTTGAAGATATTATGGAGGGGTAAAAATGGAAAGAATATGTTTCAACTGCGCTTATTGCAGTGAACTTTACCCGATGTTGGTAGATTTTTGCGATATAAACGACAACTCTATCAAAGATGTTTTTTCAGAAAGCTGCGAAAATTTTGTGGAGGTAAACGATGAATAAAGTAATTTTAATCGGTCGCCTAACCGCAGACCCAGAATTTAGGCAAACACAAAGCGGTATTTCTTCTTGCAGATTTACCGTAGCCGCAAACCGAAATTTCAAGAACAGCAAGGGCGAATATGAAGCAGATTTCATAAGCTGCCAAGCTTGGCGGCAGACGGCTGAATTTATCAACCGTTACTTCCGGAAAGGTCAGATGATAGCCATTAACGGAACACTCAGAACAGGCAGTTATCAGGATAAAAACCATTCAGACGTAACGCACTATACAACTGACGTTCTTGTCGAAAATGTTGAATTTTGCGGCAGCAAGAGCGATAATTCTACATCAAGCACATCTAACACAACTACACAGCAGGCAGCAGCTCAACAGCCGCAGAACGTCAATAACAATATGTCTTACGGTGATCTTAGTGACTTTGAGGAGATACTTTCCGACAGCGATGTGCCGTTTTGATTTGCATATTTTATGTGGATTTCGTGAGTACCGAACCATTTCCACTCAATACGAAACGGTTTGGTACTCAATTATGAAAGGACGTGAGAAATTGCTTGAGATAGGGTTTGTCAAAATTGACAGAAAAATTACTCAATGGCGTTGGTATCACGATGCAAATACTTTCAGAGTGTTCTTTCATTTGATAGCTACCTCTAACTATGAAGATAAGGATTTTGAAACAATTACCATAAAACGCGGAGAACGAGTTATAAGTTATCCAAAACTTGCGGCTGAATTAGGATTGACAGAACAGAATATAAGAACTGCAATAAAGCATCTCAAAGATACAGGTGAAGTAACAGTCAAATCACATTCAAAATTCAGCGTAGTTACGATAAATAATTATGATCAATATCAGTCAGCTAACAGTCAATCAACAGGCAACCAACAGGCAACTAACAGACGGCTAACAGGCAACCAACAGGCAACTAACAACAATGAAAGAAATAAAGAAAGCAAGAAAGATAAAGAAAGCAAGAAAGATAAAGAAGGTATGCAGTCGGACAAGCCGACTGTCCTCTCCTCTCCTCAAATTAATGAAGTTGTTGATTTGTATCATAAAATCTGCATTTCTTATCCGAAAATTACAGTCATTTCAGAATCAGGAAGAAAAACTTTAAAATCTCTTACGGATAAATTTACCGTAGAACAGATAAAAACAGCCTTTGAAATTGCCGAAAAATCCGATTTTCTCAAAGGAGACAACGGCAGGAATTGGAAAGCTGATTTTGAATGGCTTATCAAAGAAAAAAATTTTGTTAAGGTTCTTAACGGAAATTATAACAATAATCAGCAGAAAAAAGACAACGGCGACGGTTTTGATGCTGATAAATACAAAGATTTAATCAACAAATTTTAGGAGAAAATGTCATGAATAATAAAAATACATTTGCAATCAAGTGGCGTGATGGGACTGACCCTTGCGACCCTTGGGCTGAAATGTCGTTTGTGAAGTACGATGACATCGAAAATATGCCAACAATCGAAGCCGAGCCTGTGAGACACGGAGAATGGATAGATACAGAGCCTATTTACAATTATGAATGCCATCAATCTGCTCATTATAAATGTTCGGAGTGTAGCAGACGTACTGGGTATAAACAGACGAGGAATTACAACTTCTGCCCAAAATGCGGCGCAAAAATGGACGGAGATGGCGAGCATGAATAATCGTAAAGAATACGACCGTGAAACTTACGCATTGAGAAAAAGATTGCACCTTTGTGTGAAGTGCAAAAAACAAGACGCATACACACTTAACGGAAGAGCATATTGTGCTGAGTGTATTAAGAAGAAAAACGCACAAGAGCGTGAGAGATATGCACATAATAAAACTAAAGAACACGAAAAATCCCGAAAAGTAAAGGAACGATTAAAAAGTGAACGCAAATGCGTAAACTGCCACAAGCCGCTACAGATTTGGGAATCTCACGTTCAATGTTCTAAATGTCTGGCAAAACGACGCCGTGAAAGTTCAGAAAGAAGAATAAAAAACAGAATATTTCCTAAACAAATCCTACGTGAGAACGGTATATGCAATTTATGTTGCAAAAATCCTGTTGTTGACGGTAAGAAAGTGTGCGCTGAATGCCTGGAAATCCTCGTGAAAAATTTAAAAAATGCAAATCGTGATAATGTTTCTCATATATGGCGAATGCAGGAAATGGCACGAATAGAGGAGGTAAAGCGAAAAAATGAGCAAACCTACGACAAAAAATCTTGATTTTGGGCAGCTCGACTTGATGTGGAACTTTTTGAAAATGGGACATCAAAAAGCAAACATTCCTGAACTTAAAGAACTGTGCGATCAACTCAGGCAAGCCATGATTCAAAAAACTGCCGGTCAAGAACCTTACAGAAAAGCCTATGAAATCGACATACAAAACGAAATCATGACTATATGTAACGGCATTGTCATAGAGACGATGTGCTTGTATTTAAGCGGAGAGCTTGATAAACTTGATAATGTCAAGGAAATGGAGGTTGAAAATGAAATTTCTTAATTGATACAAAGATGACTTTATAGAAGTTATCATTACTGTTGTTTTCTTCATTATCCTAATTTTTATCGAGATAGGATTTAATGTCGCAATCAAAAACGAGCGGAATCACATTTCAGAGGGTGTTGTGATCGACAAAGATTACAGCAGTGCATATACAACAGTGGAATACATAAAGAACGATGGCGCTCTGATTCCGAAAACCGTATATCACCCCGAAAAATACTTGATGCAGATAAGGGGCAAAAAGGATGACGAAATCGTTGATTACTGGTTTGAATGTACCGCTGAAGAATATCAACAGTACAAAATAGGCGATTACTACAGAAAGTAGAGGTAAGGGAAATGACACTTGAAGAACTGAAAAAATATCGTTCGTACTGCTCGGAATTGAAAGAAATAAAACGAGAGCTTAACAGTGGGACAAGCGAGGAGTCGTCGACATGGCTTCTATATCGACAAAAAGAACTTGAAGATAAAACTAAGGCTATGGAACAATTTGTAGATAGCATTCACGATTACAAGATATATAGAGCGTTACGTATATACTGCATAGAACCTCTTGACGAAAATGCAAAAGCTCCCGATTGGGAAGATGTCGCTTGCAAAATCGGAAATGGATGTACTGAATCAGCTATCAGAAAGGCTGTTTCAAGATATTTCAAAAAAATTTGAAAAAATTTCTCAAAATGTCACGAATGTCACACATTATATTTTTAATTGTGTTATACTGGAGATACGGAGTAGTTTCAAGCTATTCCAGTATCTCCTTTCTTTTTGTTCTACACCTGTTTTTCTTTATTTTGACCGAGCAATCGGTCTCTTTTAGGGGTTAGTTTAATCGGTAGAACATAAGTCTTTGGAACTTATAGTATCAGTTCAAGCCTGATACCCCTAACCACAGGTGAGACTGGTTGTCTGAAAATAGGGTTCGATTCCATGTTGGTTGGGGTGCCATGCGCAGAAACAGCCCAAAGCGTTTTGCGGTATCGAATAACCGCAATAAAAATATGGAGAGTTAAAAATTATGGAATATATTAGCAGAATAGAAAATGGCGAATATGAGCTTGTAGTACGTTGTAACAAATATGAAGATTATCAGTCTTTTCAAAGACTGATAAGAGATGAAATGGCAAGGATTGATAACAAAAAAGTTGTTACAGAACAATTTATCAACACTTACAAATCTATACATCAAGAAACGCTCAAACAAACTGAAAATAAATGTGGCTCTTGCAAATGTAAAGGGAAAGAAACTTCTAAGGCAGACAACGAGTTAAATAAAAGCATGGAAGAAAAAATAAATTTACTTAAATGTGAACTTGCCGCCAGAGCAAATGAAACAGAGAAATTAAAAGAAAAACTGCTTCATCTCGAGGGCTTGCTCAAAGAAAAAGATTGTATTATATCAGGGATGAAAGAACGCCAGCTTGCTCAAAATGTCGAAAGCAAAAATGGTTTTGATATGTGGATGCCCATTTTTGCTATGTGTCTCTTAAAATCAGGCAGCTACGACAGCTACTACAAAGGCAAGTGTAATGCCTACGAAAGCATCTTCATGTCTGACAAACAAGAAGAAAATAGGCAGAAAGCAAGAGAGTATATTGCAAGGCTGAAAAAGTCAGTCGAAAATCTTACGAACGGAGAAACGAAATGAAAAAGATACCTACACTTTTCAAGAAACAATTTGAGAATCACAAAGTTGTTGGAATCACGCCCGAAGTAACAGAGGGTATGGAATGGGTACTAAAAGGCGAGGGTGTTGCAACGGTTAAATGGGACGGTTCTGCATGTGCTATTATAAACGGCGAATTTTACAAGCGTTATGATGCAAAAAAAGGCAAGCCAATTCCTGACGGTGCTATAAAGTGTCAAGATGAACCTGACCCAATTACAGGGCATATGCCTTGTTGGGTAAAGTGTGACAGGGATAATCCTGCGGATAAGTGGTTTTGGGCGGCATATGATAAAGTTATTTTTAACTCGCCACTAACAGACGGAACTTACGAAGCTGTAGGAGAACATTTCAATGGAAATCCATACAATCTTCATTACGACTATCTTATAAAGCACGGGGAAGATGACATACCTCAGTGTGTATACCCTTTAACTTCATTTAATGAAATCAAAGATTTTTTGTCTAAGAATAAAATAGAGGGAATTGTATTCTGGAAAGACGGAGAACCCAAGTGCAAGATAAAGCGGTCAGATTTTGGTTTTCCGTGGAACAGCAAGAAATGAGTAAACAATATGAATAAGCAAACTTTTAATGATTATGTTGAAAACGAATGTAAAAATTTTTCTGATAGAGTTTTTAAACGCATAGAATCCGAAAAGCTGCATCCGTGTTCTTCACATATTTTATTTGGCATTTTGTTTGCAGGAATGGAAAATATGGAATCAGAAGAATTTATCAAGGATTCTAAAAGGGTACTTGACATAGCATACGAAGAATCTATAACTTTAAGGAAAGAAGCAGGAAATTTTTTGAAGAAAAATGATGTTTCCAAATGAACAGGCGCAGGACAACTTCTTCAACAGTATTGGCTTAATCTCGTTTCTTGTAGGCGTTCAGAATCTACAGGAGAACCGCCAACAGACCGCATCCAATGACGTTCATGCCGCGAACGACGAACAAGCAAAGTTATTATTAACCGAAATCAGAAAGCTGTTTGAAGAACAAAACAAAACGCTTGAAAAGCAGAATGAAATGCTTGAAAAACTTATAAATTTATTGGAGAAATAACAATGAGAAAATATTTAAGAAGAATTGCAAGAGTTAATATGCAGAAACAGGGAATCCAGCACATCAACCGCAAAAAGATTGTGAAGAACCCGATAACAGGCGAAATTTTGAAACCTTCATATTTCTCTGAGCATTGGAGAGAATACGTATAACAAAAACACGGTCAAGTCCAAAAAACTTGACCAATATATGCAGCAGTGCTGGAATAGGTAGACAGGATTGATTCAGGCGTGCGAATCCCATGAACTGTGCGCACACGAAGTGGAAAAGACGTTATGCGTGGTGCAAATCCGCGCCTGCTGCACTAATAATGAGGTGCCAGAATGAAAAATAAAAACGATTTTTTTGATTTGCTTTTTTTAGCAGTTATCATAATTCTTTTATTGCTCTCTTTATGACAGAAAATTTCCTAAAAGGTTTAGAGGTTTATACATATGAAATTTAAAGAGTTTGTAAACTGGTGTAATTGCAGAGCTGCTGACGGTTGCTGGGGAATGGAAACAGCTATCATTTGTATTGATATAATAGGCACAATAAGAAAACTTCCACTTTGGCGTAGAGAAAAAGAATGGCAGTCTGTAAATAATGTATTGAAAATTGTTGAAAATGTTGTAGAGCCGACAAATCGGAAGATACAAGAAATTAAAGGTGAAAGCAAATGATAATTGAAGATAAATACGTTAGGCTTATTGGTAAGCCGATATATAGCAAAAGGCTTGATAAACACGGTCATATTTCATCTATGGAAATAATGAGCGGATTTAACTGCGTGTATCCAATTTATAGAGCTTATTTTGATATTTTTGATAATAACTCTATTATTGCGTTAGAGGATTTTGTAAAAGGCGAATTGCAGTTTGTAATTTTAAGTGGCTTACATGAGTACAAAAAAATGAATACAGAGATAATCGAAAGTGCAAAATCAGCTTTTGGCGAAAAGTATTCGGGTGATATGGTTATGCAAATCGACCATGAAAAATGGAGCAAAATGCAAAAGGAACAAGACAAGAGGAATAAACAGTCATTATTCACTGACCTTGTAAGCCTTGATGAAATTTCAGTAGATGTATTTTACGATGATTTTTACACTCAGTATCTGTATTCTAAATACAAAAATGGTGTCCTAACTGAAACACAAATGCTTTATGCCGTTGTGAATTATCTATGCTGCGAACATAAACGACTTGCAGATAAGAACCTTGAATATTTTGCACAATATGATTTGAAAAGTTGCTGCTGTTGTAATGTAACAAATAATCAACATGAGGACGATCAAAATGAACATAGTTGAAAAGAAATTGACCGATCTGAAGCCATACCCAAAGAATGCAAAGAAGCACACAGAAGAGCAAATCAGACAACTTATGAAGTCAATCGAACTTACCAAAGGTCTGAAACAACCGATAGTAATTGATGAAAACAGTGTTATTGTTGCTGGTCATGGCAGAGTCGAAGCGGCTAAGAGATTAGGCTATGAAACCGTTCCGTGCGTATATACCGATGATATGACAGAAGATGAAATCAAGTTGTATAGGCTGCTTGATAACAGAGTTTCAGAAGCAGAGATCGACATAAGTCTTGAATTTGATGAATTGCAAGAAATCAATCTTGATTTAGATGATTTTGGGTTTGATGCATTTAGCATGGACGATATTGAAGAAGTAAGCGGCTATGATGAAGATAACAATGATAAGGAATATTTCACAGCAACATTTACATTCCCTATGGCACAAAAAGAGCAGATTATGAAGTATCTGCGTAAGCATAAGAAAGAAATGATAGAAGAAATCATAAGAAAGGCTGGCGATCAGTAATGTGTAGCAATCTTGGTGGAGGCTCTGGCGGCGGCTCGGAAAGCGCAAAGAATAGCACAACTAAAGCGCCGATTTCCATGAAGAAGCCTAAAAAGCATACGAGCAAAGAGATCAATGCCATGAGCAGAAGCCAAATTATTGATATTGCAAAATACATCAACGTAAGTCGCCTTATGAAAACTATGGGAATTTCTGCGAAAGAAGCCGCAAGAAGATTTGATATGTTGGTTAGCAGCAATACTACGGCGCAGCTTAAAAGCTATGTCAAAAAATATCAAAATGAGTACTTATAATGCAAAGGATAAATAATGATAAGTTGCGGAATACAATGCCTTGCCTGTGATTATCCGATACATTTTGATACATATTTAGGTTGCAGCCATGCTTGCAAATATTGCTTTGTGAATCACCAACACAGCATAAAGCAGATAAAGCCTGTTGATATGGCAAAGGGAATCCGAAAATTTATTCAAGGCAAGAGGACGAACGATACAAAATGGTGTGATTGGAATATCCCATTGCATTGGGGCGCGATGTCAGACCCTTTTCAAGAGTGCGAAAGCGAATATAAAAGCTCACTTGAATGTTTGAAGGTTTTTGCTGAAACAAAATATCCGTTTATAGTTTCAACGAAAAATCCCGTGCTTGCAGTAACAGAGTCTTATTTGTCTTTACTCAGCTCATGCGATGTTGTTTTCCAAATCTCAATGGCTTGCAGCAAGTATGATAAGCTCGAAATAGGTGCACCGACTTATGAAGAAAGATTAAAAGCAGCAAGCACGCTCTCGAAACATGTTCAAAGGCTTATAGTTCGCGTACAGCCGTTCTTTCCCGATTGTTTCAAGGATATACTCGCAGAAATACCGCGATATGCCGAAAGCGGTGCATATGGAGTAATAGTCGAGGGCTATGTATCGACTAAGAAACAAAAAGGAATGCAGAGGGACGGTAAAAAATACGATTTTTCGCTTGATATTCTTGTGCCGATGTATAAGAAAATCCGTGAAGAGTGTCATAAACATGGTTTGAGATTCTTCTGTGGCGAAGATCGTGTACGTTTTCTTGGTGATAGTTTATCATGCTGCGGAACTGAAAATCTTGAAACATTTAAGCCAAACACTTACAACATTGAACATCTTGCACACGACACGGCAGAACCGACAGAGCGAATGAAAGAGCATGGTGGCGTATATTGTTTTAAGAGTCGAAATCAATGTGTAGCATGGTGGAATGAGATAAAAGGCAAAACATTTGAAGAGTTAATGCACTATATCGGTGATGATTATATATACTGGTATCGTGAGTTAAGAGATAAATACAAAGATGATTGAGGTGATACCATGCCCAGAGGTAGACCAGAAAAGCAGATTGGCAAAAGACTTTAAAAAGGAGGCGGTTTGACTTTGGCGAATGAACAAAATCTACGACCGCCGTTCGACCAGAATAGCCCGAAGATTGCCCGAGAAAATCAAAAAAAATCAGTCGCGGCAAGAAAGCGTAATAAAAAGAAAAAAGAAACTCTTTCGGCTGTGCTTGATAAAGTGTTAAGCCAAACAGTTACAGATGAAAAACAGCTTGAAATTATAAAAAAAAGCGGCGTGCCGATGCCAAAAAAACCGACATACAGAGATTTTCTTGTGTCAAGCGTTGTGTTAAAATCTGTTAAACGTGGGCGAGTTGAAGATCTCGCAAAAATGATTGAAATACTAGGAGAAAGTTCAAACGCAAATATTCAAGATGCGACTGATATAGACACTCTGAGTCAAAGCCTTATGGAGTTAGCAGAGGAGCTTGAAAGTGATGATTAGTCCGAAACAAAAGAAAATACTCGCTTTTCAGTATTCAAATTACGATGTTATAATCTGCGATGGCGCTGTTAGAAGCGGAAAAACCTCTATAATGTCTGTGGCTTTTATAGACTGGGCTATGAGAAACTTTTCAAATATGCGTTTTGGAATATGCGGGAAAACTGTAGGTTCTGCTGTCGAAAACATTATAAAGCCATATATGTCTATGACATATGCTAAAAACAAATACGAAATCAAGTGGCGGCGTTATGATAAGATAATGGAGATCAGGCAAGGCGAACATTCAAATATATTCGAGGTTTTCGGCGGAAAAGATGAAAGCAGCTATGAACTTGTACAAGGCAGAACACTCGCTGGAATTATGCTCGATGAGGTTGTCTTAATGCCTGAAAGTTTTGTAAATCAGGCTGTTGCAAGATGTTCTGTTGACGGTTCAAAGATGTGGTTTTCTTGCAACCCTGCAAGTCCGTCGCACTGGTTTTATACAGAATGGATAGAGCAAAGAGAAGCAAAAAACGCCCTTTATTTGCGTTTTGCAATGACTGATAATCCAAGTTTAAGTCAAAAAATACTTGCACGTTATGAATCTATGTATACTGGCGTATTTTATGATCGGTATGTAAAAGGGTTGTGGGTTCTCGCAGAGGGCGTCATATACCCGATGTATAAAGAAGCTATTGCAGAACCACCAAACAAAAAGCCTGAACAATGTGTCTTATCTATCGACTACGGCACACAAAACGCATTTGCGGCGATTCTGTGGGGCAAATATGGCAACGTATGGTATGGAATGAAAGAGTATTACTATAGTGGTAGAGCAAAAGGGAAACAGAAAACCGATGATGAATATGGGAAAGATATTGACGAGTTTATCAAGGACGTTGACGGAAACTGCAAAATAAAAACCATTATAGACCCATCGGCAGCTTCATTTATCACGCTTTTAAGACGTAAGCACACAAGATACAAGGTTGTCCCTGCTGATAACAGCGTAGCAGACGGCATAAGAGAAACGGCAACAGCGTTGCAAAAAGGGCTCATAAAAATATCTCCGAATATGGTAAACTGGCAAGCTGAGGCGGCTGGATATTGTTGGGACGATAGTAAAGTTGAAGATAGACCGATAAAGGCTGACGACCACTTAATGGATAGTATGCGATACTTTGTAAAAACATCAAAGATAGCTGTTTTGAAGAATCAGAACAGACCGCAACTTTATGTGTAAGGAGTTTAAGTATGAGAGAAATTACAGAAACAAGAACAGGAAATATCATATCAGATACAGACTTATCCCTTGAATATCTTTTCGTAGGCGATTACGGAAAGGAGAACAACATCAAAGCTTCTTTCTTAGGATATAACAACCGAATTGAAAAGGTAGAACATAAAGAAGTGAAATTGGAAGAAAAAATTGTTGTTACAGTTTCCACACAAAAGGGCTGCCTGATGAAATGTAATTTCTGCGATTGCCACAAACTTGGCTTTCATGGCAATATAAAAGCGTGGGAGCTTGTTTCAGAGATTTCAACCGCTATAGCCTTATCCAAAATAAATCACGGCAAAAGGCTTAATGTACATTATGCGCGAATGGGCGAACCGACATTTAATTTTGACGTGATTGCAGCAACTAAAATAATCGGCAGCCTTGCAAATGAGACATTCGATGAATTTCATCCGGTTGTTTCTACTATGTGTCCTAAAAATAACACAAGGCTTGTAGAATTTCTCAATTCTTGGACAGCTCTTATGTCGTCGGCTTCTTGGAATGGCGGTGTCGGACTTCAATTTTCAATCAACACACTTGATGAAGCAGATAGAAACGCAATGTTCCGAAATATGTCGCTATCTCTTGCAGAAATAGGAGAGATTATAAAAAATCTCCCTATGCCGATAGACAGAAAATACACATTGAATTTTGCCGTAACATCAAAAAGCAATTTAGATGTATCTTTAATGAACAAGTATTTTGACAAAAATAAATGCATTGTAAAGATTACTCCGATACACGAAACTGTTGAAGCAGTCGATGAGGGATATGAAATCGTAAATAATTTTGATGTTTACGAAAAATTTGAGCAACCGCTTGTAAATGATGGCTGGGACGTTATAGTTTTTGTTCCCTCAAAAGAGGAAGATGAAGATCGCATAACTTGTGGTAATTCTCTGATTGCTTTATACGCGAATTAAGAAGGAACTTTAATTATGAATAATGAAAAATTTATACAGATATTAACAGAACTCACAAAAGCAGCAAACGGCTTAGAGAGCGAGGATTATCTAAAAGAGGAAATAATGAAAGCTGCGGTAAAAGCAGCAAACAAAATTATCTCCGATAAGCAAGAAGAACTCAGAGCAATGCTAAAAACGTGGGTCAGAGATTTTCCAGAATCAAAAGAAGAACTGCAAAAGGAGTTTCCTGAGTATTTTGATTCTGATAATACAAATATATGTATGACCGAAGCGTAAATTATTTCTTTTCTAAGGAATACGAAAGAGCACCAGACTGGTATATAGCGGAGGAGTGATAAAATAAATTTCATATCAGGTGCATCAGCAACTACAAATAACAGGAGAATAAGTAATCCACATCATAAGAGTTTGATGCGAAGAGCCGAGCGTGGCTGAAATTTTTATATTTTCAGTGCGTGAGGTGGTAAAGTGCTTACATATAACGAATTTTTGGAATGTACAACAGAAGAAGAAAGAACGAATTTTATTTTACAGGCGATTTCGGAGCATGAATTAAGCCGCGATTTTAGGACAGGCATTGCGGCAGGAAAATTCTATCGACACCAAGACCCAGATATGGAAATGATAGAGAAAGTGTACTATGACTTTCAGGGACTCGCACACAAAGACACGTTTTCACCGAATCACAAATTGTGCGCAAACTTCTACTATATTTTCATTTCTCAAATGGTGCAGTACCTTCTTGGAAACGGAGTTTCTTTTGACGACCCTACAGTAAAAGAACGTTTAGGCAATGATTTTGACTATAAACTGCAAACCCTCTTGACATGGGCGGCAAATGATAAGGTAAGCTATGGGCTTGTAACGCCTAACGGAATCGAACCGCTTAATTTTGCTTGCGACAGCCACAAAGAGCCGTGTTTTATCGAACTTAGAGATGAATACGACGGCACTATAAAAGCCGGAATAAGATATTGGCGGTTAGCTGCAAACAAGCCGTTAATAGTTACGCTCTTTGAAATTGAGGGCATGACAGAGTACAGAGAAATTAAGTCTGATGATGATGAAAAAAGCGGAAACATTCGTCTTGAAATTGTCAAAGAAAAAACACCATACACCTTAAATATGGTTTCTAACGACGTTCAAGGCGTATACCTGTCCAAAGGTTCAAATTACTCCGAACTTCCCATCGTTCCGCTGCGATTTATCAACGATCAATCGTCGCTTGTGGGGAATCGCGCAACTTTGACAGCGTACAACCTTGCAATATCTAATATGGTAAACGATGTAAGCGAATTTAACTTGCTGTATTGGGTACTTAAAAACGCAGAAGGTATGGATGCGTACGACGATGCGCAGTTCTTGACAAATCTTCTTAGAACACACGTTTTACACTTGCAAGACGGAGTTGAAGCAGAACCGCACGAAATCGCGCCTAAATTTGATTCGGTTGAAACGGCATTAAAAGTCTTAAAAGAGCAGCTGATTAGCGATTTTATGGCGGTTGACTGGGAACGAATGTCAGGTGGTAACGTAACAACGGTCGAGATCGAAGCGGCATATACCAACTTGAAATTGAAAAGCAGTGATGTTGAAAGATGCGTTGGTGAGTTTATAAGGGGCGTTCTTAAAGTTTTGGGATTAGACCCTAACACGCCGTTCCATTTCAAACCAGATGTAACTATAAACAAAGCAGAAGAAGTTCAAATAATACTCTCGACACAGAATTACTTTGATGAAGAAACAATCACCAAACTGCTTTGTGAAACATTTGGAATCATTGATGAATTTGAAGCGATTCAAGCGAAAAAAGCGGCTGAATCTATGGCAAGGTTTGGCGGTAGTTATGGTACTGCGAATAGCGCGGAAAGCGGTGAAAATACCGTCATTGATGAAAGCTTGACTGATACAGAACAAATCATCGATAACGCCGAAGAGCAAAAAGGAGCAAGCTTGAACGGAGCGCAAACACAGTCGTTATTGACTGTTGTCTCGCAATATGCATCTGGCACGCTCACCGAAAATCAAGCGGTAAATATTATCTCTACAGCTATCGGAGTATCTAAGGATAAAGCGCGAGAGATTTTAAGAGGAGAATAAAAATAATGGATAAGCTTACAAAAGATATATATAGAGAGGCTCTTATATGCAATAGTGACTATCTGAAACAATGGAGAGAGGGCAATCCTTTCATTAGTGCTGATGTAAAAATAGCCATTATTAGAACTGAATTTGAAATGATGAAAGAGCTTTACAAACTCGATAACGAAAAGGAATAAAGGCATGGATTTAAAAAAACAAGATAAACTACTTCCCAAAATAAACGAAAAACGGCTGGAAAAATTTTGGAAAGAAATGCCGAAAGAATTAAAAAAAGAAATAAAAAATTTTAGCCTAAGAGAATGGTTTGCGATTATTGTCATAATTGTTGCTTCCTGTTCCGAACGTCCTGAGTGTGATTATAAGGAGGAATAACAATGGCGTGTGGTATAGGTGATAAAGAATGCGCAATATGCGTGTGCGGTGATGGTTGCCTTGCATCTATGCATGAAGATTTTTTCGCACTTGCGAGCGAAAGACAACTGGTAGAAAGACTGAATGAGGGTAGATACCCGAATTATAGACAACTTATGATTGATACGCTCAAAAAGCACTTCAGTCACGAATATACAGGATATGAGGAATTGCCGCCGCTCCCAAAGCAAGAGGTATGTTGCACAACAAATGAAAGGAGAATAGATAATATGAATTCGCGTGAAGAAATTTTTAAAGAAATTTTTGAAACGATAAATAAAATTAAGCATGAAGGAATGAACGGTTCTAAGTACCGCGAACTTCTTACCAACGGACTCACTTACATTATGTATGAATTTGTTTTTGAAGATGCGACAAATGATGAGGTAATTGAATTTGCGAAACTTTATAAATTGTTTGCAGATGAACTTTATGATAAGTGCTAAAGAGGTATAACTATGTTGGTATCAAGAAAAAAGTACAACAGTCTAAAAGAAGAACTTGCAAAAATGCAAGATGAGTGCATAAAGCTTCAAGACGAAAAATATCACATAAAACACAAACTCGAAACATATCAGCAAGCAGAAGAAAAAGGGTGCAAAAAAGGCGAGTATTGCCAAATTTGTGCGTTCGGGCATGAAAATTTTGACTATATACATAATACTTTTTCAACCGATCGGATTAAATATTATATCTGTGAATTTGGATTATGCAAACATTTTGTATGCAAAGATCAGTAGGCGATACAGTGACAATAGAAATTTGCAGCAAAACCAAGGGCAGAATTATTTATAACAATGTCAAGATAATATCAACCGGAGTGGATTGTGTTGACGGCAGACCTGTTTTTTTACTTAGGCTTACACAAATAAACAAGACTGATGATATTGACATTGATGATGTTACTGGATTCAGTATCTATGATAGTTCTGCAACATGGATAGATGATGCAACAGACATTGTTTGCCCACATTGCGAACAGCATTACGATTTTGACATTATGAATATGGCTCATGGTGACAGAATAATGCAATTTTGCCCTAAATGCGGAAATAAAGTTGATGTTTACAGTTATTTTGAAGATACTATCAAAGAGGAGGTAATAAAATGCCAACTATAGAAATACCTGTTGAATTGGGTGCAACAGTTTATAAAGTTATTTCAAAATGTGACCCACCCCCTTTTGTATGCCCTTATAGCGGCGGAAGAGGAACGCCCAGATGCAATACAGAATCATGTGGGGCTCACATAAAAGAAACTATATTTAGCTTGGATATGTACTACGAATGGAATAAAACTGTATTTCCGACAAAAGAAAAAGCACAAAAATTTTTAGACAATCATAAGAATTATTAAGATAATAAAGGTGATATATGCCCTATCTCCCCGAAAGATACAAAAAGCATCCGCCCGATATAGCCCACAAACAGACAGAACAGCTCCTTAGCGATATGATAGCCGAAATCGAATCTGTTTATGGTCAGGCGCACACCGAAATGAAGAAAAAAGCCGATGACTACTTCAAAAAATTTGTTGCCGAAGATGAAAAGAAACGCAAACAGCTTGAAAAAGGCGAAATCACAAAGCAACAATATAAAAAATGGCGACAAAATAAAATTCTTACAGGTCAAAGGTGGTATGCTATGGCTCAGACGTTAGCCGACGATTTGACTAACTCAAACGGAATAGCAGCGAGTATCATAAGCGGATATCTCCCGACAGCGTACGCTATAAATGGAAATTACGCGGCTTATGTGATAGAACATACAACAACAATAGATACAGGCTTCACATTGTTCAACGAACAGGCTATCGAGCGACTTATACGTGAAAAGCCTGATTTGTTACCAAAACCAAAAGTCGATATCCCAAAAGATATACGCTGGAATAAGCAGAATTTAAATTCCGCTGTTATGCAATCCATAATACAAGGCGAAAGCGTCAAGGATTTAGCAAAAAGATTGGCTTCTGTCACAGACATGAATCAAACATCAGCTATCAGAAACGCGCGAACAATGATAACGTCGGCGCAGAATGGCGGTAGAGAAGATCAATATAGGCGTGCGGAAAGTATGGGTATAAAGTTAGGCAAACGCTGGATTGCTTCTCTTGACCACCGCACAAGAGATTCTCACAGGCAACTTGACGGAGAAGTCGTGAAAATAAACGAACAGTTTTCAAATGGTTTGGAGTACCCAGGCGACCCTAATGGAGACCCCAGAGAAGTATATAATTGTCGATGCAGAACAATTGCTGCTTTCCCTGATCAAGATTTTTCTTCGTTCGAACGGCATAGCAAACTGGGCAGCATGACATACAGCCAATGGAAGAATTCCAAGGGTGGAGAGCCAGAGTTTAAAGCTGCGAGAAACGCCAAAAGAGACAAGGAAATGTACAAGGAATACAAAAAGCTGTTAGTCGGAAACGCTCCTAAAAACTTCGAAGAATTCCAACACATTAAGTATAACGAACCGAGCAAATGGAACGAATACAAAGAAAAAGCAAGAGAGGCAAGAAATAAGAAGTAACTATGGGAAATAAAATAAAACTTAAACTAAACGACGGCGAATTACTGAATGCATTTTTGTCTCAGGCTGGTACTGCACTTGAAGAAATCGGGTTGAGAGCGGAAGGGTATGCAGCGGCTTTAACTCCAGTTGGAACGCCTGAAAGCACAGGAATACCAGGATATATTGGAGGAACTCTTGTAAACAGCATAAAACATAAAGTATCTGGCAAAAAAGTTTATATAGGGACTAATGTTGAATACGCTCCATACATTGAGAACGGTCATCGAAGCTATCCGCCAAAACATATGCTGAAAAGAGCTGCGTCAGAACATACCGAAGAGTATAAAGCAGTTCTGAAAAAGTACTTAAAAAAGTGAATAATTATTCATTAAAACTTGCATAAAACTATTGACAATGAATATTTATTGGTGTATAATATGAATAGAAGAATTGATGAAGAAAAAATCAAACAAATAGAAACGCTTTTGTCAAATGGGGTGAGTATGCAGCTCATTCCGACAAAAGATAGCCTAAGAATCCGATGTTTTCAAGATACTTTGAGTAAATCTGTATGCCGTTTGGATAAAAAGCGACTTGAAGTGATAGAAGCTATTCTCGCAAACGGTGATAGAGTGGAGTTAGTGCCTTTCAACGGTCATGTGCGAGTTATGTGGATAAAGCGGAAAGAGGTCAAGATGAAATGATTGACGATTGCTTGAATTCCGTTAAAATTACGAAAGCACAGCGTGAAAAAATAGGCAACCGTATGTGTGAGTTATCACAGGTTGGCAAGGTATTTATACCGCCGACATACGAAATGAAAGAACGTGTTATCCTTGATTTTCGTGAAGTACTTGATTTTCTTGATAGCATAACGGAAAACAATGAAGATAAGGGTGATGATATGTTACATGAATCAGATTTCAAATTTACAAAACTTGATGAAGAATATCAAGACTACTGGTTTTCGGTCAGCGGAGATTCAGCCGAATATCTCAGGCAGAAATATATGGAGCAGTCAATGATAACCGTTTCGGATGTTGTATACTCCAAAGCCGATGAAGTTGTGGGAGTAAAAAGGCAATTTCCTTTTAACTTTGACGTTATCACTCCTGATGATGAAGATCTGAAAGAATTTGTGTCTAAGATTGCAAATAGCATAACAGTTGAACGAAATGGAGAATGAAATGAAAAGAAATATTCTAAAAGAATTATGGCGGAATAGACCAACTAAATTCTTCCCTGAAATAGTAAAATTTATAAAGCGTTATCCGCCAAATAAAGATACCGATTTACAAATGTACATAAGGAATGTGTTACATTTGAACTGGCAAGTTGCTTTCAAGCGATAAATTTTGAATATTATCCCGTCTGTAAACGTTCAGACGGAAGAACCGAGCGTGGTTGACTGTTTCCGAAATGGCAATAGTTGACTGCGCTTTTTGTTTATATGTGCAAATCGGGGCAACTCCCCGAAATGCGCCCCTCTCAAAGCATAGCGGACCACGATAAGCCGGGAGAGTTTATCACGCTTATGCAAATATTTGTCCCTGCCGTAAATGTTCGGCAGGAAGAGTCGAGCGTGACTAACTAACTACTTTATGTAGTTGGTTGGTCGCGCTTTTTTGTTTTTTGGAGGTAATATGGAAATTTTGAAACAAGGAGATTTGGCAAAATTGGATAATAAGAAGGCTTTTGTTTGCAATAAATGCGGCTGTGAGTTTACGGCTGATGACAAAGAGTATGAACCAGCAAGCCAAATTGACTATATCGGAAATGGCGTATCTGCATATTGCAAATGCCCATGTTGCGGCAATTTAGCAGATTCAAAAAGATAAAATCCGCAAAGTAAAGCGGTTTTATAAATTTTACTCGTATCTGCAACGAACTGCAGACGAAGAAAAGGAGTAATTTTATGGCATTCAAAAGAGCTGATTTAGCCGGTCTTGGCATTGAAGCGGACAAAATCCAGATCCTCATTGATTGGCATATGGAGACGGTCAAGGGCTTACAGGCTAAGATCGACGAAAACAAAGACAACTCAGACGAGCTTTCCAAAGTAAAGACAGAGCTTGAACAGGCGAAGAACGACCTGAAAACAGCAAATGACAAGATAACGGCTTATGAAAAGGACGACTACAAGACAAAGTATGAATCCGAAAAGGCGGCAAGAGAAAAGCTGGAATCCGACAACGCAAACAGAGAAACGCTTGCCAAAAAGGATAAGGCACTCAAAGCATTGCTGAAAGATAAGCAGTATTCGGAAGAAGCAACTAAGCTGATTGTTGGCAAGGGTGGATATACCGACAAGATTGAGCTTGACGGTAAGGGTAACATTAAGAATGCTGATAGCATTCTTGGTGATGTCCAGAGCGATTTTGCTATGTTTACGCCAAAAGAAAGCAGTCAGTCCGCAAACCCTGCTTCTCCTCCGGCAAACGTCGGCGGTAAAATCTCTATGACTGCTGACGAAATAATGAAAATCAAAGATACCGAGGCGAGACAACTTGCAATGGCGCAGAATGCGGAGCTTTTCGGTATTACATAATCGAAAGGAGTAGACTATGGCTACAGTAAACACTACGGCAGAAACTAACCTGATTACTGCCGAGAAGATGAAGAAAGTTCGTGAAGTGGACTTTGTACATCAGTTTCAACACGAGAGCCTTGCAAAGCTGATGGAAATTCTTGGTGTTACAAGAAAGATTCCGATGATGGAAGGCTCTACAATGTATTTCTATACAACCACAGGGACGCTGCAAGACGGCAATGTTGCCGAAGGTGAAATCATCCCTCTCAGCCAGTATGAGACTACCAAGACACCTATCGGCGAAATCACGCTGAAAAAGTGGCGTAAGGCTGCAAGTGCAGAATCAATCAAGAAGTCCGGCTACGCTGCGGCTGTCCGTGATACAGACGCAAAGCTTCTTCGTGATATTCAGGTAGGCTTGCGTAAAGATTTATTCGACTTCCTTAACGGCACTATTACCAATTCTACAACGGCAAGCGGCGTTGATCTCCAGTCTGCACTTGCTGACGGTTGGGGACAACTCCAGATTCTCTTTGAGGACGATACTACTCAGCCTGTGTATTTCCTCAATCCGCTTGATGTTTCGGCTTATCTTGGTGCTGCTAATATTTCCACACAGACAGCTTTCGGAATGAATTACATTGAGGACTTCCTCGGTCTTGGTACTGTAATCATTTCCTCACGAATCACCAAGGGTACTTTTGTTGCTACGGCAAAGGAAAACTTCATCATGTACTATCTCACTATGAATGGTGATATTGCTTCTGCATTCGGTCTTACAGCCGACGAGACAGGCTATATCGGCATCAATAGTGGCTATCGCAACGAGGAAAGAGCGCAGATCGAGAGCCTTGTAATGAGTGGTATTCAGATTCTTGTTGAGTACGCTGAGGGCGTTGTAAAGGGTACTATCGGTGCAACAGAAGATGAAGGCGACGAAGAAGAACAGGGAAACGGATAACCGTACTGTCTGATGAGCCTGACCTTGATTTATCCAATATGACAAAAGCGCAGCTAATAAGCTATGCCGAATCTATAGGAATTGAGGTTGACAGTACTTTGAAAAAGGCTGAAATTATCGAAGCCATTGAAAACACATAAAAGAAAAGCGGTGCAAGATGAACATTACCGAAATCTGTATGGATATTCATAACTTTTTTCCACCTGCGAGCCAAAGAGCAAATCAAAGCTATATTCACTGTGGACATTTCATTATCAGCGGTAGTTCTATTGCGCCGCTTAACTTTATAAAAACGAATCAATATTTTCGTATCGTCGGTTCAGATATGAATGACGGGGTATGGCAAAACAATCCCGAAAGCCTAAAAGACTTGATTGACGAAGAGCTTGACGGCGAAATATGGGCTATGGCTGTTCCGCGAGCTTTTCTTGAACTTTGTAAAAAAATCAATGAATGGAGAGCAAAAAATGAAGCTGTAGACAGTGTAAATATGTCTCCTTTTTCGTCTGAATCATTCGGCGGATACAGCTATTCAAAAGGCTATGTTGGGAATTCTCCAACTTCTGGCGGAGGCAATTCTGTAACGTGGAAAAATCAATTTGCAAATCAATTAAACGTTTACAGAAAAATCAGAGGAGTTTA
Organism: uncultured Alistipes sp.; assembly: GCA_964401315.1. Classification (GTDB taxonomy): domain Bacteria; phylum Bacillota; class Clostridia; order Oscillospirales; family Ruminococcaceae; genus Ruminococcus. The sequence continues at coordinate 86,636 of CAYNYB010000007.1, read as the reverse complement.
GGAGGTGTTGCAATGTCATTATTAGATTCAGCAATGGAAACATTTTGCTTCGTAGAAAAACATCGAGAAAATGACGGTGTTGGTGGATTTATCTATGTATGGACTGAGGGCATAGAGTTTCAAGCAAACGCGCGTTTCGATAGCTCAATGCAAGCTAAAATTGCACAGGCTCAGGGAGTTAAATCGTTATATACGATTACTACCCGAAAAGACCTTATCCTTGAACATTTGGAAGTAATCAAACGCATCTCAGACGGAAAGCTTTTCCGCATCACCTCTAATGGCGAGGATAATAAAACACCCAATTCAGCGGCGTTAAATATGCGGCAAGTAAGCGCAGAGGAGTTTGAGATACCACGATGATTAAAGCAGCGGCAATCTATCAATTTTGGTCGTCGTTTGGACTTGACGCGTATGAGGAAAATGCTATTTATTCAATGCTTGAAAAACCTCAGTTTCCGTATATTACATATGAATTGAACACTGATTCTTTTGAGGGCAACTCTATTCCTTTATCCGCTTCGCTTTGGTATAGTGGCACAAGTTGGTTGCCGGCAGAAAACAAAGCTGAAGAAATATCAACAGCAATCGGCAGAGGCGGCAAACTTATTCCATGCGACGGCGGCTATATCTGGATAAAACGCCGTTCACCATTCTCTCAATCAATGGGTGATAGTTCAGACGATCTAATAAAACGAAAATATTTAAGTATTTCAGTCGAATTTTGGACTGAAAATTAATAAAAAGGAGGTATACATATGTCAACTTATTCAAAGTTGCCTGTTTCGCCGTTTAAGACAATTGCGTTTAACGCAGGAATGATTATGTCTGAGTTTACTCCGGGCGAAGCAATTGACAGAAGCAAGATAATGTTTGCAACGTCTGGCGGATTGCAGTTTAATCCTAACTTGCAGACCGTTGATTTGTATGAGGATATCGACAACGCCAAGCCCGGCACAATGCAAGGCATTATGATCAAAAACTGCGAGCCGCATTTGACAGGCACGGTGATGACTATCGGCGAAAGCAATATCGATAAAATCATGGCGAACGCTGTGAAAGAAACGAAATCAGGGTATGTCCAAGTCACGCAGCATGACGGCATGATTGATGAAGAGAGTTTCTACGACCTTTGGGTTGTGACCGACTACGCCACTATGACCGCTAAGACGGGTGAAACAACAGCAGGATATTTCGTAATCCATATGAAAAACTGCATTAACATCACAGGTTTTCAGGCTCAGACAGAAGATGGCGGAAAGGTTAAGTATTCCGTTGACTTCCGCGCTTTTTACGATGATGAAAATCCCGACGAAGTGCCGTATGAGATATACTACAGCACAACTCCTTTGAACGCGGAGGATTAGATGTCGGAACCGTCGGTTTTGAAAAGCACATCAAGGCTTGCTAAAAACCTTGATACCGCTGACAAAATTATCGAAACGGTCGAGGAAGAATCTGACGAAACACATGAAACAGAGTCAGAACCAGAAGAATACACAACAGAATAACAATAGAATACCCTTGCTTTTTCGGCAAGGGTATCATTTTAGGAGGATAACCAATGAAAACTATCGCTAATTGCACACCAAAGGAATTCGCGGCGCAGACCTTTAAAATTACAAGCAAGATCAAGAAATACGCTGACGGAATTAAGCACGCAAAAGAACAGATTGCTAAGACAAATGGCGGCGATGTAAGCATTTTTGAAATAATCTCTTATATCTGCGGTGAAAATGTTGATGAAACAATGGAACTTTGCGGCGCGCTCTGTTTTATGACTGGCGAGGAATTTGCAAATCTTAATCCTGAAAACGGCGACGAGGACGGTATAGCAGCTCTTGCAGAAATCGCCGCAAGCAAGCGATGCGCATCTTTTTTTACGTTGCTTGTGCAGATGGGGAAATCTACACAAGAACGTTGATTTCCTGCGATTTATCCAAAATCGAACTTTTCGGCACTGACTACATTTTCGAAAGTGTAAAAGAGTTTATCAAAAAGCAACAATATCAAAATTACATAACTGATAATCTGAAATCGTTTATTGAAATTATTATCAAGATATGCGGAAGCGATGCGACAATTCCGCGATATTACGATATAATACAGCCGTCTGCAAAAGCAGAAGAGGAAGATATGACGGCAGAAGAGATAATCGAAAAAGTTATAAAGGCTACAGGGCTTGAGGTGGTAGGAGGTGAAGCGTAAGTGGATGTTTTTGATTTGCAGGCGATCATAAGCCTTGATTCGTCGAAGTTTGAGTCAGGTATAAAAAGTGCTGTTGACGGTGCAAAAAATTTAGGCAGTGCATTAAAATCAAGTATAGTTGGCATGGCAGATATAGCAGTAAAAAGCCTTGAAGGTGTCTCCGCAGCACTTACAGCAGTGGGCGGTTATGCCGTGAGCGTCGGAAAAAAGTTTGAAAGCGGTATGTCGCAGGTAGTGGCAACAATGGGAATCACAAAAGATACTGTGATTGACGGTGTTAATCAATACGATATGCTTGAACAAGCTGCTAAAGACGCAGGTAAGAACACCGTTTTCTCCGCTTCGGAGGCGGCGGGCGCGTTAAACTATCTTGCTTTGGCTGGCTACGATGCCGCAAAGGCATCAGAAGCATTACCATCGGTGCTTAACTTGGCACAGGCTGGTGGCTTGGACTTGGCTTATGCTTCTGACCTTGCCACTGATGCAATGGCGGCTTTGGGAATTGAAGCAACAAAAGCCAATCTTGACACATTTGGCGATCAACTTGCAAAAACAGCTTCACGCGCTAATGCTTCTGTTGCACAACTTGGCGAAGCTATTCTTACTGTAGGTGGTACAGCTAAAGGGCTTTCCGGCGGCACAACTGAATTAAATGCCGTTTTGGGTGTACTTGCCAACAGAGGTATTAAAGGCAGCGAGGCAGGAACACAGCTTCGTAATATCATAATGTCCCTTTCAGCTCCGACTGACAAAGCGGCTGAACAGCTTGAAGCTCTTGGTGTAGCCGCTTATGACGATACGGGCAAAATGCGCCCTCTCAACGAAGTGTTTGAAGATTTCAACACCGCGCTCGCAGGTGCTACCGATCAGCAAAAGAAGCAAGCATTAAGCGAGATATTCAACGCCCGTGATCTGAAATCTGCCGAAGCGTTGCTTGCAGGGGTTAACACTGTACTCGAAGATGGTAGAACTGAATTTGAAAAACTATCAGATGAAATAGCAAACGCCAATGGAGCTATGGCTGACATGGCTACGACTATGACAGATAACTTAGAGGGTGCTATGAAGTCGTTAGGTTCTAAAGCTGAGGCGTTTGGAATCACACTGTACGAAAAATTGGGAGACCCTTTAAAAAATATCGTAAATGTCGTAGGCGATTCGGTGAGCGGAATGGAAGATGCTCTTTCAGAAGGTGGTCTTAACGGTTTAGCTAATAAACTTAGCAAAGTTATTCCTGAAATTATTGCATCTATAACACAATATGTTCCGCAATTCGCCGAAATTGTTGTTTCAATAACAGAATCAGTTATTGACGGTTTTGGCAGAAGTTTAAGGCGAATTGTCACAACAATAGGCGAAGCAGGGTCTACAATAATAAGTGGAATAAGCAGCGTTATAAGTTTAATCGTAAAACATATTGCAAACCGTTCTGGAACTATAGCAAAAACATTTTTTGAACTTGTTGAAAAAATCGTGCAGGAGCTACCTAATGTGTTGCAAAGTATTGTAAATGCTGTCATAACTATATTTGGTAAAATCATAGAAAATTTGTCGGCTGAAAGTCAAGGGCTGGGGAAAGCGTTTGTACGACTTGCCAACATGCTCCCTTTAGAAATTTTTAAATTACTCGGAAATATCATCGCGAAACTTCCGGATTTACTTTCTGAGATCATACCAATAGTAACAGAAACGCTAACAAGGCTCGCCGACAATATAGGGCGAAATCTGCCGAACTTGTCAACAGTGATAACAACTGCTTTAAAAAAGATTATATCCTCTGATTCGCTCTCGCAGATACTCGACGCAGGCTTTTCTATCGTCAACGCATTGCTTGACGGTATTTTAGGGGCTATCCCGATACTGATAAAGGCTATTCCAACGCTTATCGGCAATATTTTAACGGCGTTAGTCGGGGCAATACCGAAGTTGTTTGAACTTATTCCACATCTAACTGATGCTATTCCAGAAATCATTGAAAGCATTTATCAAGCTATAACAGAATTGCTCCCGAAGTTGTTTGAAGCAGGGCAAAATTTGCTTGAAAATATCATCAATGGACTTATGGTAGCTGTCCCTAAAATTCTTGAAATGGTGCCCAAAATTCTTGAATCTCTACTTTCGGCAATTGAAACAAATATGCCTGTTCTACTCAATGGTATTGTAGGGCTTTTTGAAATTTATGCCACAATATTCCCTGAACTTTTAGCAGTTTTACTCGAATCTCTCGGAACAATACTGCCACAGATAATTGAAATTGGCGTTCAGATACTTGAAGCATTGATCTCAGGATTTTGGGATAATGCTCCTGCTTTGGCTTCTTCGATTTGGGAGATTCTGAAAGTCGGAATCCCAAAAGTTTTAGAACTATTCCCTATACTATGGGACGCTGTAAAAAACATCTTAGAAGCCGTTGTGAACGCTGTGGAAGAGTATTTTCCGTTTGTATGGGAAAAGTTTAAGACGGTAGCTTCTCAAATATGGGACTTTATATCGCCATATTTATCTAAACTTTGGGATAGCTTAAAGGAATGGTTTTCAAATGTTTGGAATGGTCTTACAGAATGGCTTGGTGAAGTCTGGGAGGGCGTTAAAACTTGGTTTTCGAAAGCTCCCGGAAAAATCTGGGGATTTCTGGTTGCAGTTACCGAAAAAGTAATCGAATGGCGCAGTACTATGAAAGAAAAAGCGAAAGAAGCCGTTTCGGCTTTTATCGCCGCCGCTATAGAATATATAAAGGGACTTCCCTCTAAAATAGGCGAAACTCTCGGAAAAGTTATCGGAACTGTAGCGACTTGGATTGTAGAATTCAGAGAAAAAGCAAAAGAAGCTGCTTTGAATTTTATTGAAAAAGCATGGGAATTTTTACAAGAATTGCCGTCTAAAATTGGGGAAATACTTGGAAAAGTTATCGCGCATGTAATAGCGTGGGGAATCGAGTTCTATCAAAAAGCTAAGGAAACTGCAATAGAATTTGTCGAAACGGCTATAACATTTATCTCGGAATTGCCATCGAAAATTTGGGAGTTCCTGCTTAAAGCGGTTGAAAAAGTGCTTGAATGGCGAGAAAAACTTAAAGAAAAGGCTGAGAAAGCCATTAAGGGATTTATTGAGAAAATCATTGAATTCATTCAAGAACTTCCTTCGAAAATCTGGGGGTTTTTAACATCAGCTGCGGAGAAAGTGCTTGAATGGCGTGACAAGTTGAAAGAGAAAGCTGAAAAAGCTATCAAGGGATTAATTGAAAAAGTCACCGAAACTATCAAAGAATTACCCGAAAAGATGAAAGAAACCGGCAAAAACATTGTCGAGGGCTTATGGGAAGGTATAACAGGAGCTAAAGAATGGCTCGGTGAGAAAATATCAGATTTTGCTAGCGCATTCGTAGGCGGATTCAACAAAAAATTTGAAATTCATTCGCCTTCAGCGGTCATGCGAGATAAGGTCGGCAAATTCTTAGCTCAAGGTATTGGCGTAGGATTCATTGACGAAATGAAAAATATCGAGAGGTCAACTTCTTCCGTCGCACTGAATTCTTTCGGGCGGTTAAGTGGCATGGTAGGTACATTCAATTCCGGAATCAGACGTAATAACACAAATACTTCAACTGCTTCTGGAAATAGAATAGAAAATATCAATATCTACATGGAGGGAATGCAAATAGCGTCTGATTATGATGTAGATCGTATGACCGACAGAGCAATCGAAAAACTCAGAGAGCGTCTTAAAATGGCTGATGTATACGATAGAAGAGGTTTAGGAGGTACTGGCTGGCTATGATATCAAAGGATTGGTTTAAGATTAACAATGTATCAAGTGAAACTATTGATATCGTTGTCGGCAGTCTCGCAATTCCTCTTATGGCACGGCAGCGGTATTCCACTTACGAACTCGGAACTGACGAAGATGTAACAATGCCCGACGATACATACGAGGATATAAGCTATTCAATTACCTTTTTTGATTTTTTCAAAGAAAATTTCGACAATACGCGAATCTATTCATTTTTATCAAATGCAAATAAATTAGAGATAAGCCGTTTGCCGGGATATTATTTCAAGGTAAGACAGCTATCAGTAAACAGCGCGCAGTCTGAATATAATGGTGCAAAAATACGATATGAAGTATCATTTGTTTTAGCACCTTTTAAGTACAAAACAAATAATAATCCAATTGATTTATCCTCAGGAGATACTATAACAAACATCGGTACACGATACAGCAAACCACTTATCGAAGTTTCGGGCAGCGGCACGATTAATTTCGTTATGAATAACGTTCCATTTGATTTAACTATTCCAGAAGATGTCACAACTGTAATGATTGACTCAGATAGAAAGATTGTTTATGAAAAAGATACAAAAAAAGTTTTATGGAATTGCACAAGCGGAAAGTTCCCACTACTTAATGTAGGAGATAACACAATGTATTTTAACGACGGCGTAACCGTAAAAATGTGGAAAAATGAGAGGTGTTATTAATGACAGGGAACGGAACATATCAGTCGCCTTATATTGTTGGAACTTGGGCAGAATTTTTGAGTGTCTGTACACAAGCAGATAAGTTCATACAATTCGCTGATGGCGGCGGAACTGTAGATTTTTCCACAGAATATCCGAACGGAGTAAAATCATTATCCATAAACGCGCGTTGCATCGACGGCAATGGTTGGACTATAAAAAACATAATCTTAGTTGAAGATTTCTCAAAATATACTGCTGTATTTAACTCCAAGGCTATAATGAAAAATTTCAATTTTGTTGACTTCAAGATAAGTGGAACTAATGCAGCACTGTTTTATTCTTATGATGCAACATCAAATACAAACGGCGGCTATAGAATATATAATACTTTTGAAAATTGCGCGTTTGATGGCACGATATCTGGCGATGGCGCAGCTATGCTGTACTATATTCAACCTTACAACAGTTTATATCCGCAGTTTTTGGACGGATATAAGCAAATTTTGTGGGCTTGCAATCTGAAAATAAAATTCGAAGGCAACTTTTGTACTATAACAAACGTTGCCGCACATAGTACAAATTGCATTTTTGATATAGATGGCTCTGAAATGGTACAAGGTAATGCACTTGAAAATTTGCTGCTTCAAAATTGTATTGTGAACGGCAATTTTCACGGCATAGAATTGACCGGAGACGTAGGAAAAACTAATTCTTCATATGACGCAGGGTACACGATTGTAAATGCTAATTCTGACAGCGCAATTCAAGCAGGCGAAGTTACAAGAGCAATTATCGCAAATAAAAATAAAGCTGCTATAGGCGAAAATGTTATTGGCGCAACTGACAGTGAGTTGAAAAGCGAGGATTTTTTAACTGCTGTTGGGTTCCCTATCGGAAACGGCAATCCACAAATTGTATCTGTAAGTGTTTATGATCTTGTTATAGGTGCGTTTAACGTAACAAACGGTGCTGATGTAAGTTATAATAAAATGCCTATTAAACCATTCGTAAGCGACTGGATTCCGATTAATTTAGGCACTGGTGAAGAAGATACATATCTTACACTGCGGCATCAAATTTTCCCAGGGACTCCATCGTATCAAACATCTGTAACAACCTATATACGCAGATCGTGGGCATACGTATTAAAAAAAGCTGACGGAACCGTTGTTGCACCACCTGGCAACGACAAAATTCCAAGCGATTCAACCACTAAGATTGACGCCCAATATACCGATTGTGTAGCGATCAGGATAATGCTTTATGATGGCAGTAATATTCTTTTCAACGCTGGTTTTGACTTATATGTTGGCAAAATATGGCAAATCAACAAAGCTTATAACAACGGATTTCCATATACAATATTTATGGACGTTCCATATAATCCCCCACCTAAACCTAAACCGATAAGAGAGAATCTGCAAGAGTATATAACGATATATTCGCAAGAAACACCACAAGACGGATTTGAAACACATGGGTTGGGAGTGTTATCGCCTACTAAATGTGAAATTACCGAAGAATTGAATGGAAAATTGGAACTGTCTATCGAACACCCGATAGATGATGACGGCAAGTGGAGATACATAAAACCGTTTGCGATAATTAAGGCTTTAGGGCAACTTTTCACGGTGAGGCTGGTAGATGAGAAGTGGACAGGCAGCAAAGGAACGATTTCCGCAAAAGCTGACCATATTTTTTATCAGTTAAATGATGCATGGATTCACCCGGGAAATATTTTGCTTTCCTCGAACCATGCGGCAGGAATCATAAGTCATATCGCTAATATTACCGATAGGCAAATAAGAGAGGGACAGATTTACTATAATTTTGCATGGGATATTCCACCTGAACTCACTGTCACCGATAATTTTCTTGAAAACTGGTCAAATCTGTCGTCAGGTGCGACTTTTTCTGAGTTTATAATGGGGTCTAACGGTTTGCTTATTGGAACTAGCGGAGAAATTTACCGCGACAATTTTTATTTTTCCATAGCAGAAAGGATAGAAAATTTCAATGGCAATGCATTTGATATAAGAGTCGGAAAAAATCTTAGAGGAATCAAACGTACTATCGATACAACAAGACTATGTACGTATTTTCGTGGATTCGATGATTTTGGAAATGAACTTGATGTTGCTTATGAAAGTTTCCCACTTATTTCTCCTCCACATTATGTTGTAAGATCACAGAAATTTTCTTACAATATTGACTCTTCATTACCACTTGAAGAACGAATTGAAAAATCCAATCAACTCTTGACAAATGATGTATTTTTATTTTTCGAACAAAATTGCGTTCCAAAAATTTCATATGAAGTTGACCTTGAAGATGTTGAAAAAAACGCTGATTATTTTGAATTCGAGGGAACTCCTGACTATCGTGTGGGTAATATAGGCTATGTGCATGATGAACGGTTAGGCGGTGCGATAAGGCTAAAAATAAGCAAAACAATCAAAGACGCTATTACAGGCAAAACAATAAGCGTAACTTTTGGAGATAATTTAGACGATTCTTCAGCGGTAACTTCACGATCTGCTATCGAAGATTTACAGATTACTCCGATGGCAAAAAAAGTTGAAAGGAGCATGGGAAATGGAAATGAATCCTGAAACGAAAAAAGAAATGTATTATAATGCGATTTTGAACGGCGGTGATACTCCAACGCCTGTAACACGTGAGGAAATGTTTCTTGATGCAATAGCCAAGAGCGGCGTAGGTGACGGCGTCTCTGTTGACTTATCAAACTATTACACAAAATTGCAGACAGATCAGCGTATCACATCAAAAGTTGCTGAAATAGTGGCAAATGCACCAGAGGACTTTGATACACTGAAAGAAATATCAGACTGGATAGAAAATCACGAAGATTCCGCAGCGGCAATGAATTCTGCAATAGCGGATAATACTGCAGCGATAACTACTAAAGTCGATAAAATCACAGGCATGGGACTTTCGACAAACGACTTCACGGATGCTGATAAGAGCAAGCTTGACGATTTGGAAAATTACGACGATACGGAAATAAAGACAGATATTGCAAAAACGACTGAGCAGTCGGCTTTAAATCGCGGCACGTTAGGTTATCAGAGGAAGAACTTTCTGAATAATACGTTAACATCTAAGACGGTTAACGGTATTACGTTTACTTTAAATGAAGATAAATCTATAACCGTGAACGGAACTGCCACGGTTGCTGTACAGGTTGATGTTTTCACTATCCCGTCAGATTTAGTTGGCAAAACTATGGTGCTTTCCGGCTGCCCGTTTGGCGGAAACTATCAAGCAGGCTATGCTTTATATGCTGCAAGAACAGTATCAAATACAAACACGTTTGGGTATGATGTGGGCGGCGGTGTTAAGGTTACTATTCCGGAAAATGGTTGTAAGGTTAGGATAATTGTTAGAGCCGGTGCAACAGTAAATAATCAAATATTCTATCCAATGCTCCGCTGCGCCGAAATCACAGACAACACATACGAACCGTACAAACCAAGTGTTGAGGAACGTCTTAACGACATCACAGACCGAATATGGGGTCTTGGGACTAATATTCCAAGTGGGGCGAACTTAAATGATTACACACAGCCGGGCGTATATTATGTATCAAGCTCTACAGTAGCGGCAACATTACTGAACAGCCCCCTTAGCGGAACAGGCTTCCGCCTTGAAATATGCTGTACTGCTATGACTAATCGCTTTATACAAAAAATATATGCTAATTCAATGGTTCCGGCAATATTTATGAGGAGTTATGGTACAAATGGCTTTGGCTCATGGTATAAAGTACCTGTTGAAGCGATAGAAACAACCTGATAAGGCTGCATGAAAGGAATGTTGCATAATGAACACAGAAATAATAATCGCTCTTATCTCGCTTATTGGTACGCTCGGAGGCAGCTTAGGCGGTATTCTTGTAAGTTCTAAAATGACGAATTACCGCATCGGACAGCTTGAAAAGAAGCAGGAGAAATATAACAACCTTATCGAGCGCACTTTCAAGCTTGAAGAAAGAATGGAGGTGTCGGACGAAAAAATTAAAGTCATAAATCACCGATTGGAGGACTTGGAACATGAAAATTAAGGACAAAATCGCAAAACTGGTTGATGTAAAGTCGCTTGTAACGCTCATTCTGACAGCTGTTTTCGCCGTTCAGGCGGTAAGAGGTATGATTACATCGGAACAGTTTCAGACCATATTCACGACCGTTATAGCGTTCTATTTCGGTACGCAGTACGCTAAAAATTCTAAGGAGGATTAATTTATGATTAAAATTTACAAATCTACGGATAATACGCAGCTCACCACGCATTTCAACATTAAGGAATTCAAGTGCAAATGCGGAAAGGATCACGACACGTTGCTTGACACCGAACTTGCAGAAAAGCTTGAAAAGCTTCACACAGCCCTTAAATGCTCAAAAATCATTATCAACAGCGGATATCGTTGCCCTACACACGATAAAAACGTTGGCGGAAACGGCAGCGGTCAGCATACTAAAGGTACGGCGGCGGATATTGTCTGCTATGATAAGAACGGAAAGAAAATTTCGTCTAAAATCGTATCATGTGCCGCTCAGGATATCGGATTCGGCGGTATCGCCAATATCGATAATACATATACCGCAACTCATGTTGATGTGCGCACAGTCAAGTGGTTCGGTAATGAGGTGATGGGTACTAATTATAGCATACCCTCGGGCGACTTCTACAAGCATTACAATCTTAGTAAGACTGATGTTTATGGAATTACTGCTCAGGCTAAGAAAACAAAAGACATCACGCTTACTATCGATGGTGTGACTTATACAGGAACGCTCACCGAAAAATAACTTGAAATATGCCTAAATTTGTGATATAATAAAGTCATAAATTTTTAGGAGGTCTATATTATGACATATAACAACGATTTTAATGAAACGGCAGAGGAAAAGGCAACAGAAACTCCAAAAACCTCTGTTCCGTACATAGTTTATGAAAGTTCGCTCGCAAGAGCAGAAAGACATATAAAAAGACTTTGGATTGCTCTTGTAATTGCAATAATTGTGATTTTTGCAACAAATATTGCTTGGCTTTACTATGAAAGCCAATTTGAAACTGTTTCATATTCTCAGGACGGCGAGGGGCTAAACAACATCAACACGGGAACACAAGGAGATTTGTATGGGGCAGACAGTAAAAATCAAGAAGAAGAAATCGGGCAAAGCTAAAAAAGTAAGAATACGCAAGCCCAAACCAAAGGAGAGGTTATGAAAGGAATCGAAAACATCTCCAACAGCCAGTTATCCGCACTTATCGACGAATGGATAAAAGGCGAACGTGATAGGGCTATCATGAAAAGACGATTGATAGACTGCATTTGCTTCGAACCGCTTGCGGAAGAATTTGATTTATCCGTGAGACAAACGAAAAATATTGTTTATAAAGCCGAAGAGGTATTATTTAAACATTTATGATAAAAATGCTCTTAGTTTCAAATTAGACTAAGAGCATTTTATTTGTATATATACCACAAAATCAAATGCGGATTTTTGTGTATTCATACAAAACGTTTGAAAGACTATTGACTTTTGTAGCTACATATGTTATAATATAAGTACAGTAAGGGAAACGAAAACCTTATGAGTATCGGGGCAAGACGGGAAAGGAGTTAAAATGAACGAGAACATGACGAATGAACAGTTCAGAACTATTCTGGAAATGATAATTCAGATTATCAAGGACAGCGATAACAAAAACGATGCAATCAAAAAAATAGAAGCCCTGCTGAAATAAGCAGAGCCTCAAAAACCCAATAAGCAACTGAGCGGACTTGCCGCCGCTTAGTTTCTTAAAGACATTATATCACGTTTTTGCCCCAGTGTCAAGAGGCGGTGATAAAAATCGAAAACGGCAAGAAAAAAATGGGCAGACCAACAAACGACCCTAAAAATCATGTTGTAAGGCTGAGAATGTCCGACATTGAACTTCATAAATTGGAAGAATGTTGTCGCATTACTGGCAAAAGCAAAACAGAAATTTTAAAGCTGGGTATTGATAAGGTTTACCAAGAAATCAAAAAGTAAAAGTGTTTCGCTTTCCCGACCAAGAGAGCAGCGAAACACAAAACAACCAACCCCCGAAAGGATTTGTTAAATCCATTATAACATATCCTTTCGGGAAAGTCAAGATGAAAGGAAATAAAAATTATGACCAAAGAAAAAATTTTAAGAGCGATTTATTTAGGAATCCTTGACGAGAATCCTGACGATTCAAAACTTGCCCCACTTGCCCTTGACATTAAACTAACGCAATGTTACAAGAAATATCTTCCGAATCTTGACGAAGATGTAGCCGCTCGAAACGAAAGGGAATTAGAGCTTACTGGAATTCTCTATAGTTATATAGAGAACGCATTCTACGTTGGCTTTGACACCGCTTTAAAGTTTCTTATGGGAGGCAGTGTGGTATGAACGAACTTACACTCATGAACTTCAATGGAGTTGAAACCATTGATAGCAGACAGGTTGCGCAAGCAGTCGGAAAAAATCATTATGATTTACTCCGTGATGTTCGCAAATATTGCGACTATTTAGGAGAAAGCAAAATTGCTTGCACCGATTTCTTTATCGAAAGCAACTATACAACAGAGCAGAATAAGGAAATGCCCTGCTACCTCTGCACAAGAAAAGGCTGCGAGATGATAGCCAACAAACTTACAGGACAGAAAGGCGTTACTTTTACAGCACTTTACATCAACGCTTTTCATAAAATGGAGAATCACATAAAAGAGCAAAAGCCGATACAGACAGCAGAGGACAAGACAAAGACAGCCGAAGCCAAATTGTTGAATGCAAGAACAAGAATGGCTAATATGTATCTGAAGCTTGCTAACGTTGACACGGTTTCGCAGGAGTATAAAAATATCCTCGTTGCAAAGTCGGCGGAAGTTCTCACAGGTCAGCCATTACTTCCCCTGCCGAAATCAGAACAGAAGATGTATTCGGCAACGGAAATCGCTGAAATGTTTGGGGTTTCTGCGCAGAAAATCGGACGTACCGCAAAGGCAAACAGCATGAAAACCGATGAATACGGCGAATGGTACAGAGACAAATCACCTTATTCAAATAAAGAGGTCGATGCGTTTAGGTACAATGACAAGGCTGTTGATAAGTTCCGTGAAATTTTACAGGCGAACTAAGTAAATAACAAAAATCTCCCGATAGTTAAATATTATCGGGAGATTTTTTTGCATAAAAACTGCCTTTAAATTGTATTTTTACTGCATTGATGAAAATCTTTCCTTATGATATACTTTTTATAACATCAAAAACGAAAATCCCCTATTCTAAGCGGTGAATAGGAAGAACCGAAAGTGGTTGTTGCATTTTTGCAATGACCACTTTTTTTATTTAGGAAAGAAATAATGTATATAAATTTCAACGAAAATCCGCAGGGAAAACAAGTCGGAGACTGCGTTATAAGGGCGTTATCAATAGCTTTAGACAAAAATTGGGACGAAATATATATCAAGCTTTGTCTGCAAGGATTTATGATGTGCGATATGCCGTCAGCGAATCATGTTTGGGGTTCGCTTTTACGAGAAAACGGCTTTAAACGGCACTTGATTTCAAGCGATATTATAGATTTTTACACGGTCGAGGACTTCTGCCGTGACAACCCACACGGAACTTATATATTGGCTCTTTCAAGCCATGTCGTGACCGTTATTGACGGAAATTATTACGATTTATGGGACAGCGGAGAAGAAATACCGATTTATTATTGGTGCAAGGAGGATTAAAAAATGTCTGGATATCCAAATTTTTACAATCAATATCAAGGAATACCACAAAATCAATATCAACCGCAAACTATGCAAGTTCCGCAGTATCAAATGCCGCAATCCATACCGCAAGTCACTCCGCAAACCGCTCCACAAGCAGTACAGCAGCCGCAGAGCAGTAATAGCGTTATATGGGTGCAAGGTGAGGCAGGAGCGAAATCCTATTTGGTTGCACCGGGACAAACTGTATGGCTTATGGATTCGGAAAATTTGGTTTTTTATATCAAGTCAACAGACCCGTCAGGAATGCCATTGCCTTTACGGATTTTCGACTATACAGAACGTAATGGAGCGCAAAACATTCCGACAGCAGCGGCAAATACGCCAAATATTGATATGAGTGCTTATATAACACGAGAAGAATTTGAAGAAAAAATCGCTTCTTTGGCTTCTCAACGAAAAACAAGTTCACGAAATAAGGAGGACGTAACAAATGGCTAACCCTATTTTTAAAATGATGAACGGCGGCGGAAATCGCCCGAACATGATGAATCAGTTCAAGCAATTTATGGGGCAGATGAAAGGGCGAAATCCCGATGAAATACTCAACAGCCTTGTTTCGAGTGGAAAAGTGAGTCAGGAACAGCTAAATCAGGCGCAGACTATGGCTCAACAGATGCAGGGGCAGTTTGACGGCATAAAAAATATGTTTGGTTTTTAAGGCGTACAAGCCTTGAAATAAATTAATTTCTAATGAAAGGAGACATATTATGTCACTTACAACAAGCGAGATGACACCGGCTGACATCGCAGCGGTGACTAACAACAACGGAAACAACTGTAACGACGGTTGGGGTGGCGGCTGGTCTTCTTGGATCATCCTTTTCCTCATTTTCGGTATGTTTGGTTGGGGTGGATTCGGAGGCTTTGGCGGCGGCTGGGGCGGCAACAATGCAGCAATGCAGGGCGCACTTACAAGAGGTGATCTCTGCAACGAATTTTCATTCAACGACCTCCAGAACGGCGTTAGAAACATCAACGACGCAGTAAACACCGGTTTTGCTAACCTCAATAGCACTATTTGTCATCAGCAGTACGACACAGCTATGCTCGTGAATGGTGTAAACACCAATCTTTCAAATGGCTTTGCCGGTCTTAATAACGCTGTTTGTACTCTTGGTTATCAGAATGCACAGCTTATCAACGGCGTAGACAACACCATTCAGCAAGGCTTTAATGCGGCAAATGTTGTTGCCCTCACAAATCAGAACGCTCTCCAGTCTCAACTTTCTGGCTGCTGCTGCGATCTGCGTGCCGGTCAAGCTCAGACTCAGAACGCTATTGAGCGTGGTTTCTGTCAGACCAATTACAATGATGCCACAAACACCAACGCTATCATTCAGAATGCTCATAACGATACCGATCGCGTTCTCGCAAAGCTTGATGCTATGGAAATGGCGCGCAAGGACGAAACAATTTTCGCACTTCGCGAGAAGCTTTCTCAGGCTGATCTCAGGGCTTCTCAGGCTGACCAGAATGCTTATCTGGTAAATCAGCTCCGCCCATGTCCTATTCCCAGCTATACTGTATGTAACCCCTTCACAGGCTCTTACGGCGGTTATGCTGGATATGGAAATGGCTATAACAACTGCGGATGCAATAGCGGTTGTTGCGGTTGCAACGGCTAATTGTTTTCCGGCAATGCTGGAAACTTCCCCTGAAAGGGTGACTACATTCGGGGCGGTAGTATGTCTATCGCCCTTTGATTTTTAGGAGGTATAATATGGCTTGCAAACCTACTTGCAGACTATGCGATAAGCTTATTATAAGCCAATCTGTAACTTTTACTGGTGGAAATCTTGTGATTAATCTCCCAGCAGGCAGCTATAGAAACGGTTGCAAATACTGCATTGTTATCGCTCAGTCTATCCCTGCAACAGCTACGATAAATGCACCTGTTGTTATCACAATCGGTACAGGAACAGAGCTTTATCCGTTGACTAACCGTTGTTGCACACAGCTTACCGCTTGTGCTATCCGCACACGTACAAGATATTCAACAGTAGTTTCGACCAACTCTACAGGTGGCAGCTTTAAGCTTCTCGGTAATGCTTGTCCTTGCCCAAACAACAATCTCGCAGCGATAGACGGCACTGCGCCTGCCGCTCCTGCTGCTCCCACAACCTAACGAAAGGAGAATTTTTATGGAAAAATATAGAGAACTTCGCGAAAGAATTTGCGAAGAGCTTGATGAAGTTGCTCACGAAATCAAGGAGAAAAGAGAACTTAGCGATAAGGAAATCGAAGTTATCCATAAGCTTACAGATATTGTGAAAAATATCGACAAAATCCATATGCTTGACGAGGACGGCTATTCCGGTGCAGGAGAATGGGAGGCAAAAGGTCATTTTGGCGATGAATATGCTCGTCATCATGATGGCGGCAGCTCCTACGCTCGCGGTCGTAAGCGTGACAGCATGGGCAGATATAGTCGCGACAGCAGACGTATGAACGACGGCAGATACAGCCGCGATGACGGCAAGGAACATATGATTTCCAAACTTGAAGATATGCTTGACGACGTTGACAATGACCGTGTAAAGTCTGCTATCCACAAGGTTATTACTGAGCTTGAAAAAGGTTGAGCGTTAGGGGTGATATTTTATGTTCGCCCGGACAGAACTTGAAGATGCTATAAAAGACCTTGAAAGCAAATCAAAGTCTTTTTCAGACTGCGAAAAGCTTTCGGCATTGTATACGGTGTATGACCACCATTTTGCACCAAAAGAGCAAAAAGAATCAAGAGCAGTATATACCGAAACCGTCATTGACGACTACGGCGACAGCGAGTTTTTTGAAGTGATTCGAGACAGAGAAGCTGAAAGCGTTTGGACGGTTATGGATGAACTTATGATGACTTTGCAACTTCTGAATCCTAAGTTGTACCATGCTACACTGCGAAAAATTGATTCTTTATAAGTAAGAAAGGGACTGTTTTGCAGTCCCTTTGCTTTTTATATACTGAATGTTACGCCTGTTACATCTCCGTCATCAATATCAAAAGCACCATTTAAAAGCATTTTCTCAAGATTGTGAGCTGGGCGTATCTCTTTAGTTGTTCTCGCACAGTCGCCCAAAGTCACTTCAAAGACCTCGCCTGTATATGTGTGAATAAACAATCTATAACCATAATTTTCGATAAATCTTAGGTTTGCAAGTTCAGTTTGTGTGGTGTGTATCTTTGGTATGCTATTTTTTACTGCGTCCATTGCTGATTTATAAAGGTGCAGCGTGTTTTCCGGATAGCTTCCATCGAACCATATGTGAAGTTCTTTGTTCATAATATCACTCTTTTACAGTTTCGTATTGTTTTCTATCGTTCCATTTTTGGACGATTTGTGCATATTCATCTTCTACTACTTCAAATTTACCGTTATCGCATAGGGAATATTCTTTGATGCCAGTTAGATACATTCCACATTCAAAGCATCCCACTTCATATACAACACCGAGATATTTATTGGGATAAGTAAACCACTTTTTGGCTCTTAATATAGCATTTTTAGCACAACAAGGGCACGGTTTCAATTCAATAGGCGTATTTTCTAACGCCTGTTCGCATGTCTGCATAGCCATTTCCTCATTTTACCATTTATAATTTTTTATAGTATCTATTAACTTGCCCTCTCCCTGCTCTGCAAGCAAGATAAAATCAAACACTTTTTCGCTCCAACCTGCGATTATGTTAGTTTTTGCACCGTGGAACTGCTGTGTTCCATAGCCTTGTAAATCAATAGCGTGTACCCACAAATCATTGTTTGACTGTTTGCGGTATTCATCAGCCAAAGATTGCAAGGTAGTTCTGTTCCAAAATGTTATTCCTGCATTACACATATTATCTGATAAAATGATAATACGGTTCGCTTTTATACGTTTGTTTATCATTTCGGCAAAAATCAAGCTCATATCAGTACCACCACCGCAACAATCGGTTCTGAGGGCGGTCATAAACGTGCTCTACCAACTGAGCTATTTCCCACACCGTGAGAAAACTGGACTCGAACCAGCGACCACGCGCTTAAAAGGCGAAGTAACCGACTATTGCAATGCACGTTTGCTATTTTAACTTATAAATAAATGGAGAAAAATGAAAACAGACCAAGAAGCACCAAAAGGATAGCGAAGTAACTGTTTTCTGCAATGCCGTTTTTTATATTATATCACATAATAGCAGAGTTGTCAAGAGGTTTTTGAGTTTTTTCAAACTGTAGATGCGTTTCGTGTCATATTTCGTGTCATATTTCACTTAAATTTTCTTAGTTTTTCCTAAAAATACTTAGATTCTTCTAAAATATTTAGGATTGAAAACAAAAGAAAACGGCGATAAATCGGTAAAAATCCGAAATACCGCCGTTTTTAGTTTGGTGGAGCATAGGGGATTCGAACCCCTGACCCCCACACTGCCAGTGTGATGCGCTCCCAACTGCGCTAATGCCCCATGAGATGAAGTAACGCTTCATCTACATATAATTATATCATAATAATATAAATTTGTCAAGTGTTTTTTGAGTTTTTTACTTGAAATTCTGAAAATCATTCAAGAACAGGATAAAGCGCACAGGCGTTTAATTCAGCAGCTTTTGCATTTGCTTCGGCGAAAGTCATTTCATTTTCGGTGATGAACGACTTACCGAAATCATTCACATACACTCCATCGATATCAAGTTCGGTTGAATCTGGAACGCGGAAATACCACTTTGACGAATATTCCTCGATAGGAGCGACAAAATCATTGTTGTCGGAAGATTCCCAAGTCTGTGAAAATACCGTAACTTTATGCTTTGCGGCTTCAATAACGTCGCCGAGAACTGCACTTGCCGTCGGAAGCTTACCTGCGCCTCTGCCATAGAACATAGCCTTATCGATACCGTCGGCGTAAACCATAATGGCATTGAACACATCGTTTACTTCACCCATTATATTATCGCGGGAAATTAAAGTAGGCATTACAGCAGGAAGAATTTTACCATTATCAAGTCGTTTTACAGATGCGACAAGCTTCATGGCATGACCGAAAGTATCAGCGATACTCACATCGCACAGCCTGATATCGGAAATTCCCTTTGTATAAACGCTGTCGGGATATACGTGCCTGCCGAAAATAAGAGACGAGAGTATGCATATCTTGCGGCAGGCGTCGTGTCCCTCAACATCGGCGGTAGGGTCTTTTTCAGCATAGCCGAGATTCTGCGCAAGAGCAAGAGCGTCGTCAAACGCCATATTTTCCGCGTACATTTTTGTGAGAATAAAATTAGTAGTTCCGTTGAGGATTCCCACTGTCCGATCTATATCATTAGCGGCAAGACATCTGTGAAGCGGACGGATTATCGGGATAGCACCGCCTACGCTTGCTTCGAAAAAGAAATTGCAGCTGTGTTCACGCGCAGCGGCAAGGAGAATATCGCCCTTTGCGGCCACGAGTTCCTTATTGGAAGTCGCAACGCTCTTGCCCTTTTCGAGACAGGATTTAACGAAAGTGAAAGCAGGTTCAACTCCGCCCATACACTCCGCAACAACGCTTACTTCGTCGTCATTGAGAATATCCTCGAAATTTTTGGTAAATTTATCGCAATAGGGCGTGTCGGGGAAATCGCGAAGATCAAGGATATATTTTATATCCATTTCGCAGCCGCTGTGCTTTTCAATGCTTTTTTTATTTTTGTAGAAAAGTTCCGCAACCCCCGAGCCTACAACTCCATGACCTAAAACTGCAATTTTAACTGACATATTATTAAACCTCCATTATTCGGCGGAAAGTATCTTAACTTCAAGTACTCCGTCAAGCGTTGAAATTGAATCAAGAGCCGTCAACTCCTTGCCGTAATCAGAAGTAAGGCGAAGGGAAATATTCACATTAGCCGCTCCGTCAACAGGAATGCTCTGATTTACCGTAAGGATATTGGCATTCATATCCTGCAAAAAAACAAGCACTCCGGAAAGAATTCCGGGACTGTCGCTTAAAAGCAGATAGAGATTGACGATTTTGCGGTTGAAAAATTCCTCATAGGAGAAAACGCTGTCTTTGTATTTATAATATGCGCTGCGGGAAATTCCCACGCGCTTACAAGCTGAAGCGAAACTTTTTTCGCCCTTTTGAGCCATCAGCTTTTTGACCTCGAGTACTTTTGTGAATACGTCGGGCAGAATAGCCGAATCAATAACGATAAGCTGTGATTTTTGTTCCATAACGAAGTCCTTTCAAAACGTCCGCCATACACGAACAACTGTACACTATATATTAACTATATCACATTTTTGAAATTTTGTCAAGCTTTTTTGCAGATCAATTTGACAAATCAATATAATCGTGGTATATTTATTATAAATCAATTTAATTTGTTTTAAATTCGGAGGTTTCAGATGAATTGGAATAACGAGGATAATCCCGAGTTTCTCAATGATTATCTTGTTCACATAAAAATAGTGAAAATGCTGTCGGAGCGTACCATAAATGAATATTATCTCGATACGCGGCTTTTTTTGAGATTTATTCACAGCGGCGGAGAGAATGTTGATGATACGGATATTTCGAAAATGACAGAAGATGAACTGCGGAAAATTACGCTTTCGGATATTTACGGATTTATTTTTTATGCGGCGGACGAGCGTAATAATCTTGACAGGGCGCGGTATCGCAAAATATCGGCACTCAGGAGCTTTTTTAAATATCTTACCAAAACTGCGATGATTCTGAGCGACGATCCGATAAAGGATATTGAAGTTCCCACTCCGAAAGCCGCGCTGCCGAAATTTCTGTCGCTGGACGAAAGTATGAGATTGCTTCAAACTGCGGAAGACGGCGATTCGGCGCGGAATTACTGTATCTTGACGCTTTTTCTGAATTGCGGAATGCGGCTCAGCGAATTGATAGGCATAAACGTTTCCGATATTGATTTTTATGAAAACAGAATGAAAGTTCTTGGAAAGGGGAATAAGGAACGTATGGTCTATCTGAATTCCGCCTGTATTGACGCGTTGAGAGCGTATCTTTCTGTACGCGCCGAGAATCCTAAATCCGCAAAAGAGCCTGCGCTTTTTCTCAGCAACCGCTGCACCAGAATTTCCAAGCGGCGTGTTCAGCAGATCGTTGAAGATACTCTTACAGCCGCGGGACTTGACGGAAAGGGAATATCGACTCACAAACTCCGTCATACAGCCGCTACTCTCATGTATCAATACGGCGATGCAGATGTTCTTACGCTTAAGGAACTATTAGGTCACGCTAATACTTCTACAACTGAAATATATACGCATTTAAATCACGAAGCAGTTCGAAATGCTATAGAGGAAAATCCTCTTGCAAAAATTAAAAAAAAGAATTTGAAGTCCTGAAAAAAGATATAATCAGCGTGTAGCTGCGCTCAGTTCACATCGTAAATTTTGTGAAACTTAATTTTTTCAGTGGCTCTTGTAATTCTTAACATAATATGCTATAATAGGCATTGGCAAAATTTTCGCAAACAGGAGTGATTGAATGGAGTTTTTTAACAAGGTAACTCAGAAAATCGACGATATGGTCTGGGGAATACCGCTTATTCTGCTTATAATAGGCTGCGGAATTTATCTCACATATCGCGTGCGAGGAGTTCAGATACGGCGGCTCGGACTTGCGCTGAAGTATATGTTCGCCAAGGAAGAAGGCGGACAGGGCGAAATATCGAGTTTCGCGGCATTGTGTACGGCATTGTCGGCAACTATCGGAACGGGAAATATAGTCGGAGTTGCGACGGCGATAGCTACAGGCGGACCCGGCGCGCTGTTCTGGATGGAGGTCGCCGCATTATTCGGAATGGCGACGAAATATTCCGAGGGACTGCTTGCCATAAAATACCGCGTCAAGGATAAAAACGGAAATATGCTGGGCGGTCCGTTCTATTACATCGAAAACGGAATGGGTAAAAAATGGAAATGGCTCGCAAAGATTTTCGCATTTTTCGGCGTATTTGTGGGACTTATGGGAATCGGTACGTTTACGCAGATAAACAGCATAACTACGGCTGCAAACAGTTTTTTCGATCCCGAAAAATTACATACGATAACTCTTTTCGGCATGAAATACACTATAACACAGGTCATAGTCGGACTTGTTGTCACCATACTTGCAGGGCTTATAATAATTGGCGGAATCAAATCAATTGCCGCGATTTCGGAAATTTTCATACCGATAATGGTGATTCTTTACGTTTTGTGCTGCCTGCTGATAATTATCACTCATGTTACTGAAATTCCTGCGGCGATAGTCGAAATATTAAAAAGCGCATTCGGACTAAAAGCGGTCGGCGGCGGAATTCTCGGCAGCATAATGATAGCCATGCAAAAAGGCGTAGCGCGCGGAATTTTCTCAAATGAAGCAGGACTTGGTTCAGCGCCGATCGCCGCGGCTGCCGCTAAAACAAACGAGCCTGTACGTCAAGGACTTGTAACCATGACAGGCACGTTCATAGATACGATTCTTGTATGCACGATGACGGGATTGACCATCGTAATTTCGGGCTGTCTAAACACTGATCCCGAACTGGAGGGCGTTGAGATCACAAATGCCGCGTTTAATTACGGATTGCCGTTTCCGCCGAAGGTTTCGTCATTTCTGCTTATGGTGTGCCTGATGTTCTTCGCATTTACAACCATACTCGGCTGGAATTATTATTCCGAACGCTGTTTGTCATATCTTACAGGCTCGGGAAAAAAGATAACAATAGCGTTCAGGGTTCTGTACATAGCCGCAGTTTTCATCGGACCGTATCTCACTGTTTCGGCGGTGTGGAATATTGCAGATATATTCAACGGATTAATGGCTCTGCCGAATGTCATTGCGTTAATAGCGTTATCGGGAGTGATTGCCAAGGAGACTAAAGATTATTTTAAGTAAATTATTTCAAAAAGCCGCACGGGATTTACTGTTCTCGTACGGCTTTGTATTTATACTATTATCTCGGCATGACTGGTTCCGTTTTTGTCTTTGCGAACGATTATCTGACGGTCTATTCGGTTTTTCAGCTCGGAAACGTGCGAAATAATTCCCACGAGACGATTTCCCTCTGCGAGATTTGAAATGGCGTTCATCGCCTGATTGAGAGTTTCATCGTCGAGAGTTCCGAAACCCTCGTCGATAAACATGGTATCAAGTCTTACGCCGCCCGACGAGCATTGGATTTCCTCCGAAAGTCCGAGGGCAAGCGCGAGAGAAGCCATGAAAGCTTCACCGCCGGAGAGCGATTTAACGCTGCGCTCGCAGTTGCAGTAATGATCGAGGACGTTAAGCTCCAGACCGCTTTTATGGCGATTATCGTCGGAAAAAATTCGGCGGACAAGTTCGTACTGACCGTCGGTCATCATCGTGAGACGAGCGTTTGCGCGCCGGATAATGCGATCGAAAATGCTCATCTGTACATAAGTTTCGAGAGTAATCTTTTCCTTGCCGTTGATCTGACCAGTAGCAGTATCGGCAAGATCGCGAATCAATTCGTAACGCCTGTCGATCTCAATCTTATTGCTGTTGATTTCCTTGATTTTTTTCACAGAATTAGAATTTGAAACGAATCTCGAATGCACATTTTTCTGTTCTTCGATAGTTTCATCGCGGAACGAAGAAAGTTTGTTATGCCGATCGTTTGCCGAATCAAAGAGTTTTTCCACGTCTTTGGGAATCTGTTCTTTAAGATTATTTATCCTGCCCAGTAATTCGGTATTTTCATTCTGCATGGCGCGGTAATTTTCTTCGGCTTTTTTCAGATTGTCCTTTAATTTATTTTTTATATCGTTCAATTTGACGATCTGCTTTTCAGCTTCGAAACGGCACGAATAGCGGAGTTTGCCCGAAAGATTTTCTATCTGGGAAGAAATCTCATCGATACGGCTTTTTTCCGCAGCTAAATCAGTGCGCAGATCGACAGATCGCTTTTCAGCCGAGCGTAATTTCTCTTCAAGCTCGGGAAGCTCCGCAGACAACATTTTTTTCCTGTTCACTCGCGTTTCCTCAGACGTAATTTTTTCAGCGAGCAGAAGAATGTTATTTTTAGCTGATTTCAGGGCGTCAGAAATTTTTTCGGCAGCCTTATCTATCGAAGTGCATTCCGTTCGCGACAGCAGGTCTTTTGCAAGCTGCTCAGCCTTTCCGAAATTCATCTGTTTATTCTGTTCCGCAAGCCTTATTGAATTCAGCTGTTCGTCGGCGCGACGGCTGTTTTCCTTGAGTTTTTCATTAAGAGCGGCAATCTTTTTCTCATTTTCGCCGCGCTGTTTGATAAGATTTTCAGCGGCGCTGAGAGTGTTTTTCAGATCGGCGAGAGAATGCTTTAACTTGTCCGAAATGCTGACGATAAACTGCGGTATATCCGAAAATTCGCAAATCATACCAAGCTTAGCCGCATTTTCGGTGATATGCTTTTCAAAAGCTTTCAGTCTGCCGTTTAATTCGCCTGCCTTAACGCTTGCTTCGGCGGCGATCGAGGCGGCGTTTTCGCTTTCGCTTCTCAAGGATTTGATTTTTGCTTCCGTGGGAGCATTTTCGGAACGCTTGGCAGGGGAGGGGTGATGAAGCGAACCGCAGACGGGACAGGGCTTATTTTCTGCAAGTCTTTCAGCAAGTATTCCTGCCTGCTCGTTAAGGAAGTGTCTGTTTGCAATATTGTATTTTTTCGCGGCGTTTTCGGCTTTATCACGCGCTTTTTCGTATTCGTCGGCAGCAGTCTCGTATTGCTTTTTCAGCATCGAATGCTCCGAAATCTCGCATGAAAGAGCATTCACATTATTGATTTTCTCTGTCGCCAACGAAATATCATGAGAAATCTTTTCTCTCGTTGAAACAGCGGAATCAAATTCGCTTCTTTTATTCGAGAGTTCGTCAATAAGAGCGCTGATTTTCTTGGAATTTTCGCACAATTCGTCATGGAACTTTTCCGCTTCGGCAATTTTTTCCTCATCTTCACCGATAATTTTTGAAACTCTGCGGTATTCGTTGAATTTCTCTGTCAGTTCATCGCATTCGATTTGAACATTATCGGCGGATTTTTTCTCGGCGGTAAGTCGACTTAAAATTTCTCCCGCGTTTTCGAGAGATTTAAATTCAAAATTAGCCGATTCAAGCTGCTTTTTGGCTGTAATAACGATGTTTTCCGCAGTTTTAAGCTGATTTTTCATATTCTTAAAATTTCGGCTGATTCGTTCGCATTCAGCGGTTCGGCTCATGAGCGTATCATAATCGGGAAATTCAGCTTCGATAGCGGAAATCTCCTTATCGGCAGCTTCAATTTTCGGCTGATGCGACTGACAATTCTCCAACTCGGCAAGAAGTTTCTCCGCAAACTTTGAATTGACCGCGAATTTTTCTTCTGCACTTTTCAATTCCTTGGACAGCTTCATATATTCACCGTATTTGCCGCGGTCTGCACTGACTTTTTTGATTTCTTCGTTGATTTCGTCAAGCTTATTTTCAAGCTTTTCCATTGATTCCTTATCGCTGTCGATGATCTGCTTTGCTATTTCCAGCGATTCGGCAACAGGAAGCTGACCGTCTGCGGCTTTTGCAGCTTTTTCGGCGAAAACTGAATCTTCCTCATAGCATAATCCGCCCAGATACCGCATGATATCCATTTTTACGGACTCTCTTTTGTTTTTGATTTCGAGGGCTTCGTTCCTGATTCGTTCCTGCAATTCATTGTAGTAGTGAGTTTTGAAAAGATTCCCGAAAATCTTCTGACGCTCCGCAGCTTCGGCGAGAAGCAGCTTCAGAAAATCGCCCTGAGCTATCATCGCTATCTGTGTAAATTCCGTTCGGTTGATATTCAGCAGCTTGTTTATCTCGTATCCGACGTCCTTGATACTGTTGACGCATCTGCCGTCTGGGAAATAAAGCGCTGCGCCGGCTGTTTGTTTCGTTAAACCGTCGCCGCGCTGCGATTTACGTATATACTCGGGATTTCTGCGTATTACGTAGATTTCGCCCTTGAATTCAAAAGTGAGCTGAACTTCCGTCGCCATAGACGGATCGGCGAATTTTGAGCGCATCATATCGCCTTTGCGGTTATTTCCGCTGGGCGTTCCGTAAAGGGCGTAGGTTATGGCGTCGAAAATAGTTGTCTTTCCCGCGCCTGTATCGCCGCTTATGAGGTAAAGTCCGTTTTTCCCCAATTTAGTGAAGTCTATTACGGTTTCCTCGACATAGGAACCGAAAGCGCACATTATTAATTTCAGTGGTCTCATTGCAAAATCTCCCCCCATATTTCCTGAACGATCTTATTTATAAATTCCCTCTGCTCGTCGGTCATGGAATGATTATTCTGCTGTTCGTAAAATTTTTCAAACAAAATTTCGGGCGGAAGTTTCTCATTCGAATTTTCTGCGCTGATAATCGAAACGTTTTGCGTTCGGCTGTTATCATAGCGCATTTTCACGAGATTAGGAAAAATCTGCTGAAGTGTTTTGACGGCGTCGGGAATATCTCGCTCATCAGTAAGAGTTGCAACAATATAATCGTCGGTATTGATAGTTTCGTAAAAACTTTTATCGGTAAGCTCCGCGAAGGTCATTTTGTACTCGCACATTTCACGCATAGGAACAAGAGGTATGGTTTTTACCGATAATTCACCTTTTTCACGTAATTCAACGACAGTTACGGATTTTTTCTGACCGATCTCGGAAATAGAATATTTCAGCGGAGTGCCGCAATAGCGAATTTTTTTATCGTCAACATTCTGCGGACGATGAATATGCCCGAGAGCGACGTAGTCGAATTTCTCAAAAATCTCGCCGTCAACATTTTCCGTACCGCCGACGGAAAGTTCCTCGGAATCGCAGATCGAACCCGTCACAAACTGATGCATAACAATAACGTTCCGCTTCAAGCTGTCGACGTTTATTTTTTCGACAGCGGCTTTCACGGCTGAATTGTAATCGGTAAGCTCTGTATCGAAAAATCTGCGAACCAAGGCAGGCTTAATGAATGGCAGGAGATAAAAATCGACTTCGCCGTAATCGTCGGGTAGAGTTATGGGAATCGTTTCGCCGCTGTATACCGGAGAAATATGTATTCCGTTGGCGGACATGATTCTGCTGCCGAATGATAATCTTTCGGGGGAATCGTGATTTCCGCTTATTATAAATGTGTGGAGCGACATTTTCGAGAGTGCGACGATGAAATTATCAAGCAGTCGTATCGCTTCGGCTGTCGGAATCGGTTTGTCATAGACGTCGCCTGCGATTATTACCGCGTCGGGCGATTCGTTTCCGATTATTTCGAGAATACTGTTCAAAATGAATTCCTGATCTTCTATAAGTGAGCAGTCGCAAACGCGTTTGCCGATATGAAGATCGGACAGGTGAATTATTTTCATATTTTCCTCAATTCCTTAATTTTTTATTCTTATACATTTCCTTGTCGCTGCGAGCGATTATTGCTTTGATATTTGGGTTTTTTCCGTCAATCTCATTATCGTGGAACGCCGTTCCGATCGCCGCCGAGAAAGGATAGCCCTTGTATTTTCCGCTTTCTATGGTCATCTCGGTCGTCAATTCGCGCGTGAGATCCTCGTTTGTGATACATATGAATTCGTCTCCGCCTGTGCGGTAAACCTTGCCGCGCCTGCCGATAGTTTTCAGAAGAAGTGAAGCGCAGCGTTTTATAGCCTTATCGCCGCTTTCGTGACCGTAGCTGTCATTAATTTTTTTCAATTCGTTCACGTCGCAGGTCGTAATGAAAATATTTCGGCATTTTTCGGGATTTTTCTCCAATTGCCTGATTTCTTCCTCATAGGCGTTTCGGTTGTAAGCGCCTGTCATTGCGTCGAAGCTTGCCGAGCGTATCATTGCTTTCGAAACGCGTGAACGCTTGATAAGAATCCGAATTATAATTATTGCCGCCGCGGTCATGAGTGCGGAAACGATACAAATAATTATGGCTTTGATTTTCTTCCGCTTATTATAAAGGCTGCAATCATGAACGCTTACATTATCGACGTAAAAAGAGATCAGATCATCAGGAGAATCCACCTTGCCATCTTCAGACATGAGATTGGTCTGGACATACAAATGAACGTCCGCCGCGCCGTCGGGAAGAATAAATTCACCGCTTAGCTTCGACCATGAGCCTTGATGAAGAATTTTACTCGTGATGTCAGAATAAACGTCGCTGCCATTATAGACGTATTTCAGCTTAAGGGCGAATTTGCGGGTATCGTTTGAATTATCGCTGTTGAACATAACATACGCCGCATAATCATAGCATACGCCGTTTTCGATGTTTATCCGTACGCTCGGGCAGTTCCAGAAAAGAGTTCTGTTCGATGCCCGGAGAGAATGAGTTCCCGTATAGCTGAATTTATTTGTATTGATAAGGGACATTTCACCGACGGGAATCCAACCCTCCGTGCCGTTTTCGAAATCGAAGTAATATTCGCCTTTTTCGTCGTCTTTATCGGAAATTATATCCGAAACGTCGCTGTAAATCTTAACATCGTCGATAGAAAAATCTTCAAGACTTTCAGGAGTCTGGAAATACAAAGTCAAATCGGTGATATCCTCGGGAATATCGAATTCGCCCTTGATCTCGCTCCAGTTGCCTTTACCGCAGATTTCCTGCGCTAAAGTCTTGTAATTTTCCTTACCTTTTGAATCCACGAATTTCACGGACATCATGACTTCCGTATTGCCACTTGCAAATGCGCTCACGGTAAGAATGCTGTCAGGGGTGACAATATCGGAAATATTTAGGCACGGACCGCTCCATGCTTTTTTGCGTTCGGTAACGGAGAGGGAATAATTCCCCGAAGCCGCGCTTTCGGAGTTGATCTTGATCTCTGACTGTCCGCCGAGTGTAGACCAGTTTTCAAAAGCCTGCGATTCGAAATCGGAACGCGCGATAAGGGAAATCTCTTCGCTTTCTGCTGAAACCGTAATTCCGGATATATTTAACAAAAACATCAATAGAAATGTGATAGATACAGTTTGAATTTTTTTCATTATAAATTCACTTCCTGAAAGATTGCTGTAAAAGAGGGGGATAACAAGAAAGTCACCCTCGCAAAATCATGCGAAGGTGACGGAAAATCCGGAATTATTACTTCCGCGAGTATTCGCTGTTCTGCCGCTTGATTTCCTTTTTGTCTTTATACATTTCGCTGTCGCATTTTGCGATTATCGCCTTGAAATCAGGTGAATTCTCACTGTCATATTCGCCGAATCCGCAGGCTGCAAAAAACGGATAGCCCTTATCGATGGCAGATTCCTCGGAAATAGCCTTTTTAACGGCGTCGGCAAAAGGTTTTTTCGAGAAGAAAACGAATTCGTCGCCTCCCGTTCGATAGACATTGCCGCTTTTTCCTACGGCGCGGGATAAAGCCCTGGCGCATCTGATAATAGCGTCATCACCCTTTTCGTGACCGTAATTGTCGTTTATGTATTTCAGGAAATTCACGTCGCACGAACCGAAGTGATAATCCTTGCAAAGCGACGGAGATTCGGTAAATTCAGCCGCTTTTCTTTCGTATGAATTGCGGTTTCCGACTTTCGTCATGGCGTCAATGGAAACAAGTCGGAGAGCGTCATGTTTTTTCTTGATGTGCTTTATGGATCTGATTAAAACTAATAATATTAATGCCAGTAATATTGCCGAAACAATTCCGCCGATTATGAATTTTGATCTCATGCTGCTTTTCATTTTATCGCCGTCTGTAATTTTGACAGAATCCACATAAAACGGCATGAGATCGTTGGCAGTCAGTTCCTCGCCGTCCACAAGATTATCGGTCTGAATATAAAGATAGATATTTTCGGCTTCTTTGGGGACAGTATAATAGCCTGAAAGCTTAGTCCATTTTTTCTTTTTAACTTTTTCTGCGCCGATCAATTCGTAGCAGTCTTTTCCGTTCAGCGTGTACTGAAGTTCCAGACGAAAAATGTGGGAATCCTCAAATTCAGCGCCGTTATACATGACGTAAGCTGAATAGTAAAAACTTTTTTCCTTAATGATCTTGTCGGAAATACTCACCATCGGACCGTTCCAGACAGCGGTTCTGTTAGTTGTAAAAATCGAATAATTTCCTGATTTACTGTACTCGTCGGTACGAGCGATACGAACATCTCCACGAGTTGTCCATGCTCCGTTGTCCTTTTCAAAATCGCAGAAATACGTCTCAACGCTGTCGTTTTCAACTTTATTCTGCTGGGCAATTGAATTTCCGCTGATCGTGATATCGTCAATGAAAAATTCAGCCGACGCGTCGCTACACTCGAAATAAGCGAGATAGGAGATCGCATTTTCGGGAACGGTCATCGTATTTTTTAATTCGACCCATTCTCCGCTGCCGACTTCACGACTTTGAATAGTTTCATAGGTGGATTCGCCGGCAGCGTCGTTATATCGCATTGTCCAGCTTATCGTGGCAGAGGCGTCGCCCGTATAGCAGACCCATCCGTCGAAAGAATACGTTTCGTTCGGACTGAAAAATGAATCGCAGTAGATGGACGGACCTTGATAAGTTTGACTGCGACCGAAAATTTTCAGACTTGTATCGCCCGAATGGGAGACGGACGAGTCAAGAGAAAGCGTTCCGCCGCCGAAAGCCGACCATTTTCCGATCTTTCCGTCGTCAAAATTGTTGCTGATGATCGTGTTTTGAGTTGCTTCCTCCTCGGCTGCTGCCGAAAAAGCCGGCAAGCACAGACTTCCGCAGAGAAGAAGTGCGGCTGTAGATAAAATAGATATTTTTTTCATAAAATGTCACCAAACTTTACACCAAATTGCGCATTTATATACCACTATTATTATATCATATATCTGTTTGGCTGTCTATACTTTCCGTAAAATTTTAGCAAAATGTTCACATTTTTTTAATAAATTGTATTTATAATTTTAAATTGACATAGATAAATAATTCAGAGCGCGGCTATAAAGCTTTGATGGATGTATTCTTGATGATATCAGCATTTCGGCGAAATCGACAGCGTCCTCGATATCACGTGAAAAATCGGGGAGAACAGACTTTTCGCCCGTGGTGAGATCTTCTGCTTCGATTCCGTAAGTGATAACCTCTTCGCTGTTTACAGTCATTCGTCCTGCTGTTACACGATACGATACCTTGTTATCGCCGTAAACTTCCATATATACAGTTCTGTCACGCACAATTCGCTTGACCCTTTTCACCATTCCGAACATTTTGAATGCTCCTTTCAATTAGTACATGAAATAATTATATCACGCTTCTATATTAAAGTGAACGGGTCTCTTATGGGATTAAATGCGGAATTTTGGCGAAATAACGTGAATTAGGAATTGCTGCAAAATAAGTTGCATATTTATGCTTGTCTTGCTTGCACTGCGCCTAAATGCACAACTTATTTTGCAGCAATTCCTTATGTGTTTCTAATCCAGATTATTTATTTCCGAATAAATTTTCTGCATCTGCATATCGGTTTCTGCGATACGCTCGGCGCAAAGGCGCAATTCTTCGGAAATTTCGGGAGTTATCGCTGTCGACGGTTTGTATTTTAGCTGATGCTCAATGCTCGCCCAAAAATCCATCGCCATAGTACGAATTTGTATCTCAACGGGCGCGTATTTTTTCTGCGCTGCGAGATAAACAGGTACGTTTATAATGAGATGATAGCTACGATAACCGCTTGGCTTTGGGTTTTTTATGTAATCCTTCTGCTTGATGACAACAAAATCGTCGCGCTGTGTCAGCATTTCTGAGAGAACGTATATATCGCTGATAAAAGAACAGGTCACTCGTATCCCCGCGATATCAAGCAGGTTTTTTCGCGCATTTTCGGGAGTTATCGTCAGTCCCTTTTTTTGCAGCTTATTCATTATGGATTCAGCGGATTTCAGACGGCTTTCGATATTATGAATCGGATTTCGCTGAAATTTCATGTTGAATTCGCTGTCGAGAATTCCGAGATAAGTTTTGACGACCTCAATCGCCGATTCGTACAAATGGCAAAGCTGCATGAATTCCATGAAAGCTTCTGCCAGTTTTTCCTGATTTTCAGGGCTTTTTTTAACAATTGCGGGCAATTGCTGAATACCCTCAATGTAGAAATCTATATCGTTCATATTTTCTCCTTTCGTTTTCTCGTAATTAACACCATTATTTATACGAATAGTATTATTTGTCTGCTTTTTAAGAATACAAATTATCAGTAAATTAAATTCATTAAACAAAATAAACTTCGTTTAAACAAAATTCGCAAAAAATATCTTGTATTCTTATTATTATTTTAGTATAATTTAATAGAAAAATCAAGTGTATTTTCTGAAAAAGGAGTGAAAATTTTGGAATATTGTGTTAAAAAAAACGACATAATAGTAAGGGAATCAGACTTTGATCTTGACGAAACGCTGGATTGCGGTCAGGCTTTTAGATGGCAGAAAATCGAGAGTGATGGGAAGTGTGCGTATACAGGATATTTCTTGAACGACGCGCTTACAATTTCACAAAATGATGATGAGGAATTTGTTTTTCATGATGTTTCGGAGGAGGATTTTGTCGGAAAATGGATCGATTATTTCGATTTCGAAACCGATTATTCCGCTATGAAAAAGGAGTTTTCAGCTGATGAAACCCTCTCGAAGGCGTGTGAATTTGCAGGCGGAATCCGACTTTTGCGGCAGGACAGTTGGGAATGCCTGATCAGTTTCATAATTTCCCAAAATAACAACATTCCGCGAATTAAAGGCATAATAGGCAGATTGTGCGAGCATTACGGCGGAAAATTTCCGTCCGCCGCCGATCTTGCCAATGAAACTCCCGACAGTCTTTCCTACTTGCGGAGCGGATTTCGCGCAAAATACATTTGCGACGCGGCATATCGCGTAAATTCGGGAGAAATTGACCTTGTGAAGATTGCTGCCGCACCTATTGACGAAGCTCGGAAATTGCTGAAAGAGATCAAAGGAGTTGGTCCGAAAGTTGCAGAATGCGTGCTGCTTTTCGGAATGCACCGCACAGAGGCATTTCCGATCGATGTATGGATAAAGCGTGTGCTTGCGGATTATTATCCCGACGGATTTCCCGAATTTGCGCAAAAAAATGCAGGAATTGCCCAGCAATATCTTTTTCATTACATAAGAAATATAAAATAATAGTGTATAAATCTATATGCGCTGTCAATAATTTACATGAAACAATTATGTAATGGAGGATGCGAAATGATTAAAGGCGTCAACAAGCAGATAATCGAGGTTAACAATACCGACAGCATTTATTTTGAGCGCGCAGTTTTTTATCTAAGACCCGGAGTACGCACTCTTCCGAGTGAGGTGTCTCACCGCGAAATTGACCGATATTTATCCAATTGCGGACTCAAAATAAAAAGAAAAAGATTTTCGATGAAGCTTGGTAAAATTCTCATCTGTACATTATTGCTGGCAGCTATCATCTGCGTGACGATTCTGATGATTACTTGAAGCAATATTATTCAAAATATATTGACAAATCATGAATCATGTGGTATAATATACAGGAAAAATCATTATTCTGGAGATTTGAAAAATGGATAATTATAACAGCGGATTCAAAAATATACAATCCAAGCGTATAATCAGTACGCCTACGCCTGCTGCAAAAAATGCTTTTTTCTACATTCAGGAGACGGGAATTATTAAAAAAGAAGATTTCAAGGCGACTCACCGCAAGGATTTAGATTCCTATTTATTGGTTGCAGTTGCGTCGGGAAGCGGTGAATTGACGTTTGGAAGCGATAATTTCAATCTGAAAGCAGGGGACTGTTTCTTCATTGACTGTCGCATTCCGCATAATTATACAAGTTCGGAAAGTGATCCGTGGGAGCTTCTCTGGATTCATTTCAACGGTGCAACGTCGCGGCAGTATTATGAATATTTTACATCGCAATTCAAAAATGTTTTCCGTCCATCATCTTTTGATAAAATAGTGTCGGTCATATCGGAAATCATTCATGTCAATGAGCAAAATAATCCTAATACGGAACTTCTGACATCGGGATTGATTGTGAAGGCTTTGACTCTTTCGCTGTCTGTGGATCAATCAGAATCAAGCACGGATTCTGCGCTGAAGCAGAAACTTGTTACGGTTAATTCATATATTGAGGAAAATTTCAGTCAGGATCTTTCTTTGGAACAGATCGCCGCTGATTTTTACATAAGCAAATTTTATCTTACGCGTGAATATAAAAAAATATACGGAAAGACGATTTTTCAGCACATTATTACTTGCCGTATTAATTATGGAAAAAAACTTCTGCGTTTTTCCGATAAATCGGTTGAAGAAATCGCCCATTTGTGCGGATTCAATGACCAGAGTTATTTTGCACGGCAATTCAAAAAATCGGAAAACGTAACTTGTTTTGCTTACAGAAAAATGTGGAGAGATTAGTTTAGAACCTGTCTACATAGGAATTATGTGGACAGGTTCTAAACTAAAATAGTAAAAAGATTTCCCGACAAAATCAGGAAATCTTTTTTAGTTTCAGAATAATTTTTTGATCTGCTTAGTCACATCTTTTTTGATAGCGCAGGTCTTATCTTTACAATTCGCGCAGCTTAGAGTCTGATTCGAGCCGTACCAAAAGCGTTCGGGATGCTTTGTCCACATATATTCCCAGTGAATGATGACCGCCGCGCCCATGAAAAACAGTGACCAGCTGTAAAAAGTTCGAATAAAGAGCATTGGTGTGAACATGAAAAAATGTCCCCAGTCGTAGATTCGGCAATTCACGCAGCAGCGATCTTTTTGTCCAAACGTCTGGAATGGGCAGAATATCAGAATGCAGATGTAATCGCTGATGAAATAGAATCCGGTTATCAGCAGTAACTCAGGATTTCCGATCAGTTTCAGGAAATAAAGCACACCTATAACCGCGTTTCCCGCAAGCCAAGTTAACATTGATCTCCAAGCTTTAACGTTTTCGTTGTGGATAAATTTCAGCAGTTCTGATTCTGAATAATTCGGATTCATTTTAAAATTGACAGCGCGTTTTTTTCCGCCGCCCATTGAAATAAATTTCGGCGGTATCAAATGCAGAATCATTAAAATCATGAATACTGCCCACATTATGTGCATAAAGTTAATTCCATCTTTAATATTTGCGGTTGTGTATTTATAAAATTTATGTTTATCTTTTATGTAAAGCCAAATCATAATGCCGAACGCGGTCAATCTGAAAGCGAATTTCAAAAAATAGAAACGCATTTTATTTGTGGGAAAATAGCGGCTTAATTTCAAATCATCTCACACCCTTAACTTGTGTAATACGCAAATTACGGAATATCCGCAAAAATACCCTGCTGAAAATCATTGAATTAATTATATCACATTTAAAACAATTTGTCAAATAATAATTTCATTCTGCACTATAAAAAAGGGGTAGACAAATCGAGCGATTTGTGATACAATAATAAAGCCAATAAAAATTGAAAGGAGAGTTTATTATGGCAGAGTTGAAATACGAAATTACTGAAAAGATCGGAGTTCTTTCCGAGAATGCCAAAGGTTGGACTAAGGAGTTGAACATGGTAAGCTGGAATGAAAAAGACGCCAAGTATGATATCCGCGAGTGGTCTCCCGATCATTCACGAATGGGAAAGGGCGTAACGCTCACTGTTGACGAGCTTGCTTCCCTTAAAGAGCTTCTTGAAGGCATCGATCTTGATTCCTTTGACATGGAATAACCTTATAGCCTGTTCAGAATCTTTTTCCGCACGTTTTTTCGTCAAAATTATGCTCGAAAATCCGCGCATAAAAAGATTCTGAACAGGTTCTTAAAAAGCAGCCCGTTTGGACTGCTTTTTTTGAATTATTAATTAATAAGAATAGTAAATTGCTTCGAGTGCATCTTCATAAATTTCGCCCAGTTCATGAGAATCATCATAGTACGTTTTTTCGTAACCTTTTTGAGCGTCGAGCGTAGAGGACGGATAAGTACCGACAAATTCGCTGTCCCATGATTTTGCGCTTGCAACGTATGTAGCGGAGCCGCGTTCAATAATGGCAAACCATTCGCATTCGGAACTATCCATGAAATATTCGTTGATACGATCGTTCAAATCATCATAATCCAAATCATCGCTTTCACTGTCAAAGCAAAAACTGTTGTTAGCGTTGGAGCATATGAAATAGTTGCCGCCAACGTTATAGCCCTCTTCGTCCATCTCTGTCAAAGCCGAGTTTATGGCTTTACAAATGCTTGTGCTGTACGAATTCTGAGAAACGAGTTTTGATTTGTTCGTATATCCGATCATTGCAGGTACTAATATCGCTGCTAAAATTCCGCAGACAACAAGCGCTATAAGTACGAGAGGGATCGCTATAATAAGGATTATGGTT
Source organism: uncultured Alistipes sp. (assembly GCA_964401315.1). Classification (GTDB taxonomy): domain Bacteria; phylum Bacillota; class Clostridia; order Oscillospirales; family Ruminococcaceae; genus Ruminococcus. The sequence goes on along the minus strand of CAYNYB010000007.1, from coordinate 49,845 downwards.
CCAACGCCTGATTTTTTCTTAGGCGCGTTAGGATCGGTTGCACCATTACCGATCTGGTCGTGAATCGGGGGCGGTCCGTAAAGCACGGGCGGTGGCGGCTGTATCTGCTGATTAAAATTAGAATTCTGATTAGCAGTACAGTCACAGCTCTGACCGTCTGCCAGCTGTTTTCCACAGCGTTCACAAAAAGGCATAAAATCACTCCAAATCTTTAAGCTTCGTTTTTAATTATACAGCATTTTAGTAAAAATTACAAGTGGTTTTGGATAATTAAGTTCATTTCGTCATAATGCACAATATAAAATGATCCTGTTTGTTGATAACTACAAAATACACGAAAAAATTCAAAAAAACGAAAGAATACTATTGACATTTTCTTGAAGATGTGGTAATATATAATCAAGGAAAGGGAGTAAAAGAAAAGTTACTCCAAAGCTGAATTTACTTGGTTTGAGATTCTTCTCAATGTAAATTATTTATGGCGGAAAGGCGTGTGAGTCCAATGGAGTCTACAACAGAATCACAGCAGGAAGCCGGCGGGCTGAATGAGTAATCAAATTACTAAAGTGGGAATATAAGTCGCGATAGACTTGTTCCGTTGATTGAAAGAGAATAAAGTAAAATTTGATTATAAAGTTTCCGTGTTGCTGACGATTATCGGCTTCTGTCTAAGCTCAATTTAGATACAGGATTATCTGAAATTTCGACGATGAGTCTTTAGATAAATATCCAAAATAAATTGTAAAGGTTGAGTCCGATGAGAAAGTAATTTACCTTATGATTACAAGACCGTTTTTTGATACGGCAAATATTTTTTATGAGGTAAGACCAATGGAAAATTAATTGTTACATTTGCTTATTTTGTATGAAAGTATGTGATATAATGAGAATGTTGCGCGTTATCACTATTTTTTGATATGAAAGGGTGAGTCCAACAGGTAATTTAGCATTGCATTCGTTAATATGAATGCGCTTATGAATTGAATAAAAGTGAATAGAAAAGATCCCGCTTAATGTTGAGTTCGGGATCTTTTTGCTTATAGATCTTGTTTAGAATCTCGTTGCACACGTCTTTTCGGCAAATTTTGCCGATGACTGCGTTAAAAATCATTGCCATATGACAGTATGCCTGCTGATTTTTGCCTTCTTCTCGTCAAAATTATGCTCGAAAATCCGCACACATCGAGATTTTAAACAGGCTCTTACAGAAAAAATTAAAATTAGGTATTGACAAATTACAAAAAATATGATATAGTTATTTTAATAAATGCTAAGACGAAGAGAAGTAGCATGGGAATTCGTTTTCAGAGAGTGCGGGCAGGTGAGAACCGCATAACAGAGCCTGTGTGAATAACACTTCCGAGCAGCAATCCGAAAAATGCTGAAAATTCATATATTTTCCTTTTAGTAGGTGCGACGTGTTCCGCACGTTACAGCGGACAAGAGTGATCGCTTTTGCATTGGATATGTGCCATAAGCGGTAATTTCAGGTGGTACCACGGGTTTTACTCTCGTCCTGTTATGCAGGTCGGGAGTTTTTTGTATTATGTATTAAAACTCGTCCTGTACATTCATCTATGAAAGGAAGATTTATTATGAAGCACATTGACGTTAAAGAAATTATTACTTCCAGGGAATATGTGGGCAAAGAAGTTACAGTTTGCGGTTGGGTTCGCACCTCGCGTAATTCCAAAAGCGTTGCCTTTGTTGAGCTGAACGACGGCACAGCGTTGAAAAATGTGCAGATAGTTATTGAAAAAGGCGAGGGAGATTTTAAAGAACCCAGAGTTGGAATGTCACTGAAAGTCGTTGGAACTGTTGTTGAGGGCAGAAATAATACTGTTGAGATCAACACCGTTCCCGATAGAATCACCGTTCTCGGCGATTGCCCTACGGACTATCCGCTTCAGAAAAAGGGGCATACTCTCGAATTCCTGCGCAGTATGCCTCATCTGAGAAGCAGAACGAATACTTTTAACGCTGTTTGGCGCGTTCGTTCTGTACTTGCGGCCGCTCTACACAGATTTTTCCAGAACAACAATTATGTATATATCAATACTCCGCTTATCACGGGCAGCGATTGCGAGGGTGCCGGCGAAATGTTTCAGGTAACTGTAAACGGCTATTCTACGGAATTTAAGTCGGAAGAGGAATATTACGCAAACGACTTTTTCGGAAAGCGCGCAGGTCTTTCGGTTTCGGGTCAGCTTGAAGGCGAAATGGCTGCAACGGCTATGGGAAAAATTTACACATTTGGACCGAGTTTTCGTGCCGAAAACAGCAATACTCCAAAGCATCTTGCAGAATTCTGGCATATAGAGCCTGAGGTTGCGTTTGCCGAGCTTGACGACGTTATAGAGATTGCCGAGGATATGATTAAGTACGTCATCGGTCAGCTTCTCGAACTCTGCCCCAGTGAGATCGCATTTTTTGACGCGCATTTCGAAAAGGGACTCAAAGCAAGACTTGAAGACCTTATTTCTCATGATTTTGGCAGAATTACCTACACCGAGGCTATCAAGCTTTTGCAGGAATCAGGCGAAGATTTTGTTTATCCCGTTGAATGGGGCTGCGATCTCCAGACGGAACATGAACGTTACATTTCCGAAAAGGTATTTAAAAAAGCTGTTTTTGTTACCGATTATCCGAAGGAGATCAAGTCGTTCTACATGAAGCAGAATCCCGATGGAAAAACTGTTGCCGCTGTTGATCTTCTCGTTCCGGGCGTCGGCGAAATTATCGGCGGAAGCGAGCGTGAAGCCGATTACAACAAGCTGGTTGCCGCAATGGAAGAGCGCAATATGAATCTGGAACTTTACTCGGATTATCTTGATTTGAGAAAATTCGGTTCAGTACCTCATGGCGGATTCGGTCTTGGATTTGAGCGCTTGATCATGTATACTACGGGTATGGCAAATATCAGAGACGTAATACTTTACCCACGCACAGTAGGCTCTATCAGATAAGGAGGAATCAATATGTCACGTTCATTATATATTCCGGAGGGCTATAAATCGGCTCTCACTTTAAGAGAAACTCAGCACGCCATCAAATACATCAAAGACATTTTTCAGCAGGCATTGTCGTTTGCACTCACTCTTGACCGCGTATCTGCTCCGCTTATCGTTAAAAACGGCAGCGGAATTAACGACGATCTTAACGGTGTTGAGCGCAAGGTTGATTTCACAATAAAGGAGATCGACGGCGAGGGCGAAGTTGTTCAGTCGTTGGCAAAATGGAAGAGAATGGCGCTTTATCGTTACGGATACAAGCCCGGCGAGGGAATTTACACAGACATGAACGCTATCCGCCGCGATGATGATACGGACAATACTCATTCGATTTTTGTTGATCAGTGGGATTGGGAAAAAGTTATTACGCGCGAGCAGCGTACAATTGATTTCCTTAAAGAAACTGTTAAATCTGTAGTCAAGGCAATCGCTTATACAAAGCGTAAGGTTGGACTCAGATACCCTGATATTTCGGGAAATATCTGCACAGAGCCTTATTTTATAACAACTCAGGAGCTTGCCGATATGTATCCGGATAAGACATCTCACGAGCGCGAGCGACTTATTACAATGGAGCATAAGACCGTATTTCTCATGCAGATCGGCGGAAAACTTGCAAACGGTGAAAAGCATGACGGAAGAGCGCCTGATTACGACGATTGGTCGCTGAACGGCGATATTCTCATTTGGGACAGCGTACTCGACGATTCTCTCGAAGTGTCGTCTATGGGAATCCGTGTAGACGCTGAATCATTAAAATCCCAGCTTGCAGAGTGTAATGCGGAGGACAGAATGCAGTATGACTACCACAAAATGATCGCCAACAATACGTTACCGCTGACTATCGGCGGAGGAATTGGTCAATCGAGACTTTGTATGCTTCTCCTTAATAAAGCGCACATCGGTGAAGTTCAATCTTCGATCTGGAGTGATGAAATGATCAGTGAATGCACTAAGCATGGTATCACACTTCTTTAACATAAAAAAGCTGATGCGAAAATTTCTGCATCAGCTTTTTTTATATTGAGTTGCTTCTTTTACAAGTTTAATGTCAACCAATGCGTCAATCAGAGTTCCGAATTCCGTATATTCCTCGGAAAAAATCTTGCCCTCACCGCGAATTGAATTAATAAAAGCTGTTTTTTCATATGGAATGAGCAATTTCATTCTCTTGGCAGTTTCGGGGAGATTTTTCATTATGCATTGCAAAAGCTTATCGAAACCGTCGTGATGACGCGCGGAAATGATAACATTTTTATCGTCCTCAAAAACAGTATCGAGATTTAAAGCAGCATCAGCCTTATTCATGATGTTAATTACAGGAATTCCGTCGCAGCCGAGTTCCGACAGCAGCTTTTTCGTAACTTCCGCCTGTTCTTCTCGCTCGGGAGAGGAGAGATCCTGAACATTCAGAATAATATCCGAAACAGCAGCTTCTTCAAGAGTAGATTTAAAAGCTTCGACCAGATTATGGGGAAGCCTGCGAATCAATCCGACCGTATCTATAAGCATTATGCTTCTGCCGTCGGGAAGTTCGATAGAACGCGAAGTGATATCGAGAGTTGCAAATAGTTTATTTTCCGCAAGAACTCCTGCGTCAGTCAGGGCATTCATGAGAGTTGACTTGCCCACGTTTGTGTAACCGACTATTGCGGCGCATAGAATCCCATCTTTTTTTCTGCGGGAACGAACGAAATTACGATGCTTTTCAAGTTCTTTAAGGGAATCTTCAAGATATTCGATACGTCGGCGTATATGTCGTTTATCCGTTTCCAGCTTAGTTTCACCCGGACCGCGAGTACCGATTCCGCCGCCGAGACGAGAAAGCGCAGTACCCATTCCCGTCAGACGGGGCAGTCTGTATTTCTGTTGAGCAAGTTCGACCTGCAATTTACCCTCTTTGGTTCGGGCGCGCTGAGCAAAAATATCAAGAATAAGCGTCGTGCGGTCGATTACACGCACATCGAGGATATTTTCGATATTCCGCACTTGAATTCCTGTCAATTCGTGATCGAAAATCACAAGTTCGGCTTCGAGTGCATCGAGCTGCTCTTTCAGTTCTTCAAGCCGACCTGCGCCCATACAAGTTGCAGGGTCGTAAGAAGATTTTTTCTGTATGATCTCACCGACCACCTCGGCGTTTGCAGTCTCGGCAAGTTCAGCCAGCTCCGCAATAGAAGCTTCGGCGTCGAATTCGCCCACGTCCACGCAGGCAAGGACAGCTTTTACAGGCAGTTCATCGGTTTTATTTTCATACATTTTATCACCTCATTACGTGCTTTCCACAAGATATTCCATACCGTTTTCGTCATATTTATAAACGTCTTTGTGAGAGATTTTGTTTTCATCCTTGTAAATTTCCGTCTTTTGTACGGTTTTCAGATCGTTACCAGACCAGGCATATTCAATAGTACGCTCAGTTGAATTATCACTTTGATCGAGAATCAGCGTTCCGTTATCGGAAACAGTCATAATTTTACCGATATCGTTCAGCTGATTGTCCTGATAAAAATCATTTTGCGCGAAATTGTAGCAATAATAGCAGCCATAATCGGTCGGCTCGCTGAATGGAATGAAAATATCATCATAGCCGTCGGAATTGAAATCTGCAACAACGATAGCAGAAATATCTGGAACATAGTAATTTTCGATAGATTGAACGTGTTCATTATTAATAAGAAGCTCAACGGTTGTGCCGTCAAGGGCATATGTCAGCCTCTTTTTTTCGGGCGATTCGGTATTGCTGTCAAGAAATATCTTTGCGGAATCGGGAAGAGTCGTTGAAGTGTGAACGACAAAATTTTCCGCAGTCACGTAATCTTCGGGATTTTTATTTTTATTGCAGCCGCTCAGCATGAAAAAAAACATGAGTGAGGGAAGAGTAAGTAAATATTTTTTCATTCTTCCTCCGATGATGCATTATTCGCAAGAACGGCGATCTCAGCAGGGGTGAATACATATTTTTTTCCGCAGAAATGGCAGCATACTTCCGTATCTTTTCCCTCCGCGGCAATGGAATCAAGCTCTTTTTTTCCGACGCTGATGAGAACTTTTTCGGTGCGCTGTCTGCTGCAATCGCATTTATAAGCAGGAGAAGCGGTATCGAGTTCGTTTGGTTCAAGCCCTTCCAGAAGCATATTTGCAATTTTTTCAGGTGTAACTCCTTCGCTCAGCAGAGTTGAAACGGGACGCATTGCAGCGACGTTTTTCTCGATCTGATCAATGCATTTTTCATCTGCAAAGGGGAGCAGCTGAACTAAAAATCCGCCTGCCGATTTAACAGAAAGATCGGTATCAACAAGCACTCCGAGAGCGCAAACTGTTGGAATCTGCTCGCTTGTTGCATAGTAGCTTGCGATATCTTCCGCAATTTCTCCCGAAACGAGGGGAATAACTCCGACATACGGCTCGCGGAGCCCCATATCCTTCACAACAGAAAGAGTTCCGTTTTTGCCGACCGCGCCCGAAACATCAAGCTTTCCCACGGAATTCAGCGGCAGCTCAACAACGGGATTATTGACGCAGCTTTTAACGTTTCCACGGCTGTCGGCAACTGCAACGAGCTGACCGCTTGGACCGTCGGCGTCGATGCGAAGAGTGATGCTGTCGTCGTCGCCCTTGAGCATATAGCCCATCAGCGAAGCGGCGATAGTCAGACGACCAAGCGCTGCCGTTATCACTGCGGAAGTTTTATGAATTTTTTCGGTATCAGAGACGATGTCCTTTGCATCGAGAACGGCTGCAAAAGCCGAACCGTCCGCGGAAATAGCTCTGTACAAGTTTGTCATATAATTATTCAATCCTTTCAAATGATCTGACCGCTCCGTTTACAGCGTGCAGCATAGATAATGCGCTGGGAATCGCAGACAGGAGGTGAAAAAGTATCATCGCCGTATTTTCCGAGCAGTTCAAAACCGGTTTCGGCAAGAAGATTTTCAATATCGGTTTCGCTGTAGGCTTTCTCGGTAAAATTATCGGAACTGCGGCTGTAAAGTCCGTTTTCTTCAAGTTCAAAAAATTCAAGGTGCATTTCTACCTCGTCGGTTTCGGGAATCAGAGTATTTTCCCAGATACAGTAAACCTGATCGGTCTCATAAGTAAAAGTATTGCCTGCCAGAATGTTTCTATGCTTATAAATAGTGTTAACATCAAATATAAAAAGTCCGTCGGGTTCGGAAAATAACGCTATATTACGGAAAACATTTTTAACATCATTTAGGTTCGGCAGGTGATTTATACTGTCGAGAGCGCAAAGCGTAACGTCGATAGAGCCGTACATATTAAGCCTGCGCATATCCTGACGGAGATACTGAATATTCAAGCCGCTGTTAAATTTTTTATCGAGGGCGATATTCAGCATCTCATCGGAATTATCAACGCCGATAACGTCATAGCCGAGAACAGCCATAGCTTCGGACATACTTCCCGTTCCACAGGCAAGATCGAGAAGTATGCTGCCTGCGGTGGATTTGAATTTTTTTATGATCTCGTGAAAATATTCGGCGCGCTTTTTATAATCGATATTAGCGGTCAAACTGTCATAATGAGCAGCAAATGCGCTGTAACCCGACATTTTACCACCTCATCGTCCAGTCGATCGAGATTTCTTCAGTGCCAGTAACGTTGCCCGCCTCGTCGAAATTCACTTTTTCGCGTTTGATAAGAGTGTCCGCGCCGCCGCTGAATGTGAAATAATCAATGTAGTAATTGGCATTGCCCGAAGCGTCGTCAAGGCGGTATTGTCTTTCGGCATGAACGAGAGCAAGGCTGCCGTTACTCCATTCATAAGTCATATTTGAATATTCAAGCCCGTTTTTTCTGGAGGTTGTGGAAATAGTTCCGTCCATATCGTTTGTCGACGCATAATTTTTGATTTCGGACATAGCCTGCCATGTCACAAAGCTGTCCGTTGCGTAATCGTAGCGCATGAAAATACCAATGGTATTATAATCGTCAACGTCCTGCGGAATGAAGAGGTCGTAATGCCCGTCGAAATCAAAATCATTTATGAAAATATTTGATGTGGAATGTTCTTTTCCGTCGGCATATGCAGCTAAAATTTTAGAAGTGTCTATCTGGATAGTTTGCAGAACTTCTCCGTCGCGCTTGATCTCAACACCGTTTGCGGTAATTGTGCTTTGGTAATTATCACGAACAACGGGATCCGGCATTTTTTCCGGCTGAGCCTGAGTGGTGGCAGGGGGAGCAGTAGTTTGAGGAGCGGCGGCTGTAGTACGGGTTTGCTGCGAAGTTGCAGGGCGCGTAGACGGCGATACAGTTACACCGGAAGGAATTTTTACGGTATTTCTTACCGGAGTTGTAACACTTCCGCCTGCAATAGTGGAGCGTTTTATAAGATTTACTTGTAAAGTACCGGTGGTGGTCATTGCAGGATCAACAGTAGTAGTTGTGCCAAGCTGAAAAACTGCGTCGTTGGTCATGGTAGTCTGAATCGAGCCGTCAGCAGTGGTAGTTGTTTTTTCAATCTCAACTGGTTTAACATCGGTATCGACGGAATCTACACGTCCGCAGCCAACGAGACAGGCAAGGAAGAGCAGAGAAATGAGCGCTGTTTTTTTCATATTTACACCTCGAAATTATGTCAAAAAATGAACAAACAGGCGACTTGAGACAGCCGCCTATTTTAGAGCCTGTTCAAAATATTTTTTCGTACGTCTTTTCGGCAAATTTTGCCAATGACTGTGTTAAAATCCTTGACAGGCGACAGTCTGCCTTCGGATTTTTGCCTTGTCCTCGTCAAAATTATGCTCAAAAATCCTAACATAAAAAGATTCTGAACAGGCTCTTGCCGTATGGTTATTTTATACCAATCTTTGGAGATTAGCATTAGGAGTTGTTTTTAAGTTTGCAGCATTTCTTATATTTTTTGCCGCTGCCGCAGGGACACGGATCGTTGTCGCCTACTTTATTTGAAACCGCCTGCTGATCAAAGCTGCCGTCGCCTGCGCCCGCATTGGGAGCGTCGGGTTTAGCGACCTGCTCTCTTTCGGGAGCTTGATTTGAGCGAAGTCTCACCGTGAGCAGCGCGCGAACTGTATCTTCGCGTATGGATTCAACCATTGCGTCAAACATTTCAAATCCCTCGTAACGGTACTCGATGACGGGGTTTTTCTGACCATAAGAGCGGAGACCGATACCTTTTTTCAGTTCTTCCATATCGTCGATGTGAGCCATCCACTTTGTATCAACGGTTTTCAGCAGGATAACGCGTTCCAGCTCACGGATAATTTCGCTGCCGTATTCGTCCTCCTTAGCCTGATAGAGTTCACTGCATTTGGTGTTGAGTTCGCTGATAATTTCCTCACGCGAAACGGTTTTCAGTTCTTCTTCATCATAGTCGAGATCGGAATCATCCGTAAGCCAGCCGTGGAAATATTCTTTCAAACCGATCATATTCCAGTTCTCACGCTCGTCATCGTCCATGAGATATGTATTAACAGTAGAAGAGATAAGTTCTTCCATCATTTTAAGGATATCCTTGTGGAGATCTTCGCCGTCAAGAACCTGCGAACGCTGCTTGTAAATAATTTCACGCTGAGTATTCATAACGTCGTCGTAGTTAAGAACGTTCTTTCTGATGCTGAAGTTTCTGCCCTCGACCTTCTTCTGAGAAGATTCAATAATGCGCGAAAGTGATTTGCTCTCTATCGGCATATCTTCATCGACTTTAAGCATCTTCATCATATTCTCAAGGCGGTCGCCTGCAAAAATACGCATAAGATCGTCTTCAACGGAAAGGAAGAAGCAGCTTTCGCCCTCGTCGCCCTGACGTCCCGAACGTCCGCGGAGCTGATTGTCAATACGTCTCGATTCATGACGTTCCGTACCGAGAATGAAAAGTCCGCCCACTTCACGCACTTTTTCAGCCTTTTCCTTGACTTGGATGTTGAATTTATTGTAAAGTTCCTGATAGAGCTTTCTTGCATTTAGGATTTCTTCATTCTGAGTATCGGCAAATCCGATAGCTTCGGAAATTACCTCCTCAGGAATCTCGCGCTTTCTCAATTCTGCCCGTGCGAGGAATTCAGCATTACCGCCGAGCATGATATCAGTACCACGTCCAGCCATGTTAGTGGCGATCGTAACTGCGCCGTATTTACCTGCCTGAGCAACGATTTCGGCTTCCTTTGCATGATGCTTGGCATTCAGAACTTCGTGCTTGACGCCCTTTCTCTTGAGCATCGCAGAGAGAAGTTCGGATTTTTCGATAGAAACCGTACCGACAAGGATAGGCTGTCCTTTTTCGTTGCATTCGATAATCTTCTCAATAATAGCGGCATACTTGCCTTTTTCGGAAGTATAGACCTGATCGTTGTGATCGATACGGATAACAGGCTTATTCGTAGGAATAGCGATAACGTCGAGTTTGTAGATCTCCTTGAACTCGTCCTCTTCCGTCATAGCCGTACCGGTCATACCAGAGAGTTTATTGTAAAGACGGAAGAAATTCTGGAAAGTGATAGTTGCAAGAGTTTTTGATTCGCTCTTGATCTTAACGCCTTCCTTAGCTTCTATAGCCTGATGAAGACCGTCGTTGAAACGACGTCCCTGCATTAGACGACCTGTGAATTCGTCAACAATAACGATCTCGCCGTCCTGAACAACGTAATCAATCTCGTTTTTCATGATTCCGTTAGCCTTGATAGCCTGATTGATATGATGAAGAAGCGTCATATTATCAGGATCCATAAGGTTTTCGATACGGAAAGCGGCTTCGGCTTTTTTAACACCGCGCTGAGTGATAGTGGCAGTTTTTGCTTTTTCGTCAATAATATAATCCGCAGTTTCACTGATATCGTCCTGATCTTCCTTGCTGTCGACTTCGACAACGGTAGTTGGAGTGAGCATTTTCGCGAAACGGTCGGCAATAGCATAAAGATCGGTAGATTTATCGCCCTTACCCGAAATAATAAGAGGAGTACGCGCTTCGTCGATGAGAATAGAGTCCACCTCGTCGACAATAGCGAAATTCGGCTCGCGCTGAACTCGTTCTTCCTTGTGAGTTACCATATTGTCGCGGAGGTAGTCGAATCCCAGTTCGTTGTTTGTAGCATAAGTAACGTCGCAGTTATAAGCGGCGCGGCGCTGCTCATTGTTAAGTCCGTGGAGAATGCAGCCAACGGTAAGACCGAGCCAGCGGAGAACCTTACCCATTTCTTCCGCCTGAGTTTTGGCGAGGTAATCATTTACGGTAACGACATGAACACCCTTGCCTGAAAGCGCATTAAGATAAGAAGCGACGCAGGCAACGAGAGTTTTACCTTCACCCGTTTTCATTTCCGCGATACGTCCCTGATGGAGAACGATAGCGCCGATTATCTGAACGGGATACGGTTTTTTCTCAAGAACGCGCCATGCACCTTCGCGGACGGTTGCAAGAGCTTCGGGGAGAATATCGTCTAAAGTTTCGCCTGATTCAAGCCTGTCCTTAAATTCACCCGTTTTGGCTTTAAGCTCGGCGTCCGAAAGCTTTTGATATTCCTCATCAAGTTCAAGAACCTTATTTTTGATAGGTTCAATGCGCTTTAATTCTCTGTTGGAGTAAGCGTTTGCACCGAAAATATTTTTAAATAAACCCATTTGTCTGTTTACCGCCTTTACGTGAAATAATTATAACCGCGTCAGTTCTGATTGAAAGCATAAAAAATACAGTTATAGATATTTTATATTATACAACAAAACAATTTTATTGTCAATACCCATTTTAAGATTTCCGTGAAATCAATTTTGGGTTTATGAAATTAAAACCTGTCTACATAGGAATTGTGCGCAGATTTTCGAGCATAATTTTGACGAAAGGATGCGCGTAATTTCTATGTTGACAGGTTCTTATCAAGATGAAGCTGTTTCTTTGAATTTTTTATAAGCTTTGTTGATATATTTATACATATTTTTAATATAATCATCGCCGAAAGGAACAAAAAGATAAGCTTCATCATTGAACTCGTCCGACTCGTATCTTTCTTTTCCGAAATATTTCAGAGCCATTTTGTCAACATCGCCCGGATAGCTGCCGATTTCGGGATCGTTGTAAAAATCGTAGTAAGATCCGGCAAATTCCGCACCCTCTTCAGTGAGTATATCCATTGTAAATTCACCGCCGAGATTATTGATAAGAAAGCGTCGAACGTCGAAATTACCCGATTTTACGGCAGAAATTTCTTCTGCGAAATAATTTTTGAATTCATCGTTTATCATTTTGTGAGCGATGCACCATTTCAGGAATGCCGCGATATGATTGGCAGCGTTGATATCAAGTGTATCAAGCTCTTTAGCTTCGATTTTTTTTGCGTGATTTTCGTAAGAATCTATAATATTTGCATAATCCTCTCTGACAACGGGTTCACGTTCCGGGTCGGCTATCATAAGCGAATTTTTATCGAATTTTCTCATAAGAAAATTCGCGCCTTGTTCGATTTTAAAATCGATCTCGCTTCTGAAAAGCGGCACAACCTGGTAAAAATTGACTTCTTCGCCGTCGGGCATCTTGCAGACCGCGGATTCCAGACCGAACAGGGAATCTATCAGCATTATGGCGCAGAATTGGGCTTCGTCCGAAATAGTATCGCCGTAGTCGATGGAATGACCCCATGAAAGCCATGAATCTTTTTCGACAGGAAGCTTAGCTATCATTTTCAGCAGGTGGAGAGGCCAGCCGCAGCATTCAGCTTCAAAATCCCAGTTCGGCGGAAGACAGAGTACAAGTTCAGCGCGTTCAAGCTTGTCTTCGGCGTATTCTTGAGGAACATTCATTTTATACGCGCCCATTCCCATGGTTACAAGAGTGTAATATCTTTTTTCAACAGTAGGCGGTATAACAAATATGTCAACGCGTATATCTTCGGGATCAGTTTCCTGATAGTAATTATTCATCTCGCCAAAATGCTCTTCTATATGCTTTTCGAGTATTTCTGTCTGTTCCTGTGTGTAGAGTTTAAGTTCGTCTTTCTTTTTCTTTCTGCTCATGGTATTCCTCCTTTTAAGTTGGGAGTTGGTCAAGTATTTTTTTCAGCAGCTGATTATTTTCATTCAGCAGCCTGATTATCTCGGCGGCGGAATCGTCGTGTTTCGCCGCGTCATTTTGATTTTTCATATTTTTCTTCAGAATTTTCTCCATCATATTTCGAAAGCTTGAAAACTGAAAATTTATAACGCTGTTATTGTTCATTTCTCTGACGGTTCTGCTTGTTTTGATGAAATCAAACATAAAGCAGTCGTAAGCGTTCAGAAAATCAAGGCAGTCGTCGGAATCAAAAGCTGAGTTTCCCGTTCTTTCGGAATATTTTTCGCGAAATCTTGTTATATCTTCGATAAATCTTTTTATTTCGGGTTTTATTTCAGTAGAAGCCATAACGATATCGGAAGCGTTTCTGTGGCAGTCCGCCTGCGGATTCCGATTTATTTCAAGGGCGGTGACTATCATTGCGGAATCGAAAATATTGCCGAGAAATGGAATAATAACCGTATTCGGGTCGAACTCATTCGGATCGATATGCCCGATAACGGCGGCGGCACGCTCCGTCTGATCGTTAATATTGCGAACCAGATCTTCGCAGCTGAGATACATCATAGGCTGCACTCCAAAATTATATCCGCAATATCGGAAGCTTTTTCGACAATATGATCTGCACCCTCGGATTCAAGCTCTTCTCGGCTGCGGAATCCCCATAAACAGCCGATGGAGATAATGTGGGAATTCTTTGCTGTTCGAATATCGACATTGCTGTCACCTATCATATAAATTCTATTATCTTCATCGGATATATCGCTGATGATCTCTCGGATAATTGCAGGATTGGGTTTTTTCGGACGATCATCGCAGCCGCCCAGAACCTTAACAAATTCAATATCGGGGAGCAGGTGCGATATGAGATTTCTTGCCGTATCCTGCGGTTTATTGGTAGCGACGGCTATTTTCACCCCATTATCCGAAAGCTGTTGCATAACTTCCTTTATTCCTGCGTAAAGCGTTGTGGAATCGAGATAATGGCTGCCGTAATATTTTTTGAAAAATTTATGAAGTTTATCGGCGTCATTTTTTCTGTCGTCGGGAAGAGCGCGAAAACAAAGCTTTTGAGCGCCGTTTCCGACCATTTTCTTATAGTTTTCAACCGAATGCTCGGGGCAGTTAAGCTGTCTGAGACCGTAATTTACAGCGTCTGCAAGGTCTTTCAGAGAATTGGCGATAGTACCGTCAAGATCAAATATTGCTGTTATCATTATATCACCTCATATTCTCGTCGCAAGAAGCGCGGAATACTGCTGACGGAATTTCTCAAACCTGTCCTCGTCTATAGCTTCGCGTATCTTTTCTGCGAGAGTATTGTAAAAATAAAGATTATGCTGAACCGCAAGGCGGCCTGCAAGCTGTTCGTTTGCCTTAAAAAGATGACGGATATAAGCACGGCTGAAATTTCGGCAGGTCGGGCAGTCGCAATGATCGTCTACAGGTCTGGGATCGGTCTCGTAACATTTATTGCCAAGGTGCATTATGCCGCTCCATGTGAATACAGTAGCGTGACGGGCGTTTCTGCTCGGCATAACACAGTCGAACATATCAACGCCTCTTGCAACGGCTTCAATTATATTTGAGGGAGTACCGACTCCCATAAGATATCGCGGTTTGTTTATGGGCATATAAGGCTCTACCACGTCGATTATCCTGTACATCTCTTCCGTGGATTCGCCGACTGCCAGACCGCCTATTGCGTAGCCGTCGAGATCAAGTTTAGCGATCTGTTCCATATGCCTGATACGAAGATCGTCGTAAGTTGAACCCTGATTAATGCCGAAAAGCATTTGTTTCTTATTAATAGTATCGTGTAAACTGTTAAGGCGTTCCATTTCATCTTTACATCTGCAAAGCCAGCGGAAGGTGCGTTCTATTGATTTTTCGGCGTATTCGTGCGTCGCAGGGTTTTCAACGCATTCGTCGAACGCCATAGCGATAGTCGAGCCGAGATTTGACTGGATCTGCATACTTTCCTCGGGACCCATGAAAATTCGGTGACCATCAATATGGGAAGCGAAATAAACGCCCTCCTCCTTTATCTTGCGAAGCTTTGCGAGGGAAAACACTTGAAATCCGCCGCTGTCCGTAAGTATAGGTTTATCCCAGTTCATGAATTTATGCAGACCGCCCATTTCCTTGACGATCTTATCACCGGGGCGGAGGTGAAGATGATATGTATTGCAAAGTTCGACCTGCGTTTTGAGTTGTTTCAGATCAACGGAAGAAATACCTCCCTTGATAGCGGCGGCAGTACCAACATTCATGAAGCAGGGCGTCTGAAATGTGCCGTGAACAGTTTCAACCTGACCGCGGCGTGCTTTATTTTCGGTTTTAAATAATGTAAACATAAATTCTCCTTAAATCCAGAAATCATAATATAAATAAATTATAGCACATTTCAGCGAATTTTACAATAGGGAGAAAAAATATTTATTCATATTTTATCACTAAAAAGAATACCGATAATTACAAAAGGAACATCTATGGCGACCATAACGATTCCGGAAATAATAAGCATTTTTAGCCGCTTTTTTCACTTGTAAGGATCGTTATCGGTATCAAATGTTTTTATAAGAAGCTGTAATGATAATGAAAACCACATCATTGCAAGAACCGGAATTAAAACAACAATTGTTGAAATGATAATGTACAAAAATTTATCAATATCGAAATTCATTGTCACACCTTCTTTTTTGACAGCTATACAGAAAGCAAAAATAATCCTGTAAAACCAAATATGTAAAGTCCTGTAAGAGAAGCAAGAAAATATATGGAAATGACGGAAAGAACTGTGCAGGCGGTTGTTTCCTTGTAATTTTTATTATATATATGCAGAGCAATGCAGGCGAGAGTTCCTGCGCATAATCCTGTGATAAGCGACGGAACTTCGAAAATATAAATTATAAGATCATAGCCGATCATTTTTATGCCGTCTGCGACTTGATCGATAATGCCCCATTCATAGTTGTAGCTTTTACGGCTGAGAGCTGCCCTTTCAGATAGGTTCGACAATGTTACAAGAATTCCGATAATGGTGTAAATTACAGATGCAGTGATGCTGAAAGATATTTTTTTCATAATAAATTCCTCCGAATCAATTTTTGATATAAAAATTATACCATATATTCGGAAAAATCATAGATGAAAAATGTAATTTCCGCCGTGACATTTGTAATCGTTAAACTTTTCACAAAATCGTTATCATTAGAGTTTGTTCAGAATTTTTTTGCACGTCTTTTCAGCAAAAATTGACGAAAAGATGTGCGCAGCGAGATTTTAAACAGGTTCTAAAAAATTATAAAAAAAATATATATACAAACAAAAGCGAGATCAGCGGAGGAATGACATAAAACAAATCTGCAGGAATTCTCAAAATTCTGTATAAAAAGGTTTTCTTTGATTTGTTCTGCATAGAGCAATAGGCGATAGAAGATAAGGTGATCGAAGCTGTTCCGCTCAGTAAAGAAGGATAACCTATCAGGTATCTTGCCGCAGTAAATTTCAATAATCCTTTTATCGAAAAAATTATTTTGATCAGTGCAATTAGACTATCCCAGCTATCGAATGATATAAATTGGTATACGTTACTGCCAAATGTGAATGTTTTATAATACGAGAAGAGGTTCAAAAATACGCCGAAATAAATATAAATTCCCGAAATAATACAGCTTATCAGAAAACGCCGTGGAATCTCACGCTTTAATTTTTCAGCGTTTCTAAATTGTCGCGTTTCTCTTTTTATAAAATGTATCTGCTTTTTTTGAAGTTGTATGTCATATTTTTCCATATGGCGCTTCTGTTTCGTGACCGCGGGACTCGTGTTTTTCATAATAGCCGATAAGCTCTCCCGAATCGTTCCGCAAAGCGATCATATAGACGTCCTTGTTTTCTTTCGGATTATGAAAAGTAAAAATTCTGTTATTGTCTGCGGATTTTCCAAACCATTCAAGAACAGACTTTATTTTCTGATTTGAATCTGCATTGTGGCAGTCAAGAAGAGATTTTCCGATAAGCTTATCGCCGCCTCTTTTGGCATAACGCTCGACAGCGGTCGGATTCATGTAAATTATCGTATGATCTGTATCGCATATAACTATCGGCGCGATATCAGAATCAATAACGCTTTTGAAAAAATGTGAAAGTTTCATAAATTTAGCTCCTTTGAACATAAAATATTTAAATTAGTAATTTTGCAAATTGAATAACAGTTATAATAAGAATTCCATATGCAATACACTTCAGGAGAATTCGTTTGCCTTTATTTTCATCGCCCTGAAGCTTCTTATCGGCTGTTCTGATGAGCAGAAGAGCAACTGATCCGCTGATTATAGCTGAAACTGCGAGCATTCCGACAATAGCCGCGCCAATGATAATAAGCGGGATAATGAATATATCAAAAAGTTCCATTCCTGTCGAATAAGAAGAAGCCGAGTCAATTGCACAGACAACTGCTATAGCTAAAACAAGTCCGCCTATGATGAAGATGCCGGTAATAATAAAAGAAAATATTTCAGTAAGTTTTTTCATAATGAAAACCTCCTTGATCTGTTATAAAAATTATATCAAATTGCAGGAAATTTCCAAGATGTCATATGTAATTTTTAGAGTTACATATGTAATTGCTTATAGCCTGTTCAGTATCTCAACGTGTGCGGATTTTCGAGAAAATTTTGCTGAAAAGACGTGCGCGGGGAGATACTGAACAGGCTCTTAATTCTGACTCAGAGGAATATACCCCGTTTCATCTATTATAAGCTGTCCCTCTTCGGACAGCAGCCACTCAATAAGCGGCTGAATATTGGGATTGTCATTATTTTTGTCGTAGACTGCGTAAAAATTGTTGACTATCGGGTAACTTCCGTTCGATATATTTTCGCGGTCGGGAAATACTCCATCTACAGACAGCATTTTGACATTCCCGTTTTCAACTACGTCCTCAACGTAATATCGGAATGAAAATCCGATCGCGCTTCCCATAAATCCAAGCGGATTTTTCCGTATTTCTTCGCTGTCCATAAATGAAAGCATGGCGGTCTGACTACCGCTGCCCTGATTGCGTGACAGAGCGTTTATGGGAATATTTCTGCCGCCTATCTCCGACCAGTTTGTGCATTTGCCGCTGTAAATATCTCTGATCTGCTGCTGTGAAAGGTTGTCAACGGGATTATCGCCGTTTACGAGAAAAACAAACGCTTCGCAGCCGATTGGAATCATTTCGAGATCGGCAGATTTATCTTTAGCATATGCAAGCTGTTCCTCCGAGGGCCTTGCGCATATGATTATATCCGCGTCGCCGTCGACAACGGCTTTGTATGCTGCTCGCGTATTCCTCATTTGCAGCTTGCTTTCGGAGGTGAAATCATTTCCGTCAAATTCCACGGAATCTTTTGGATATACTGCATTCACTACTGCCGAGCATATCGGATAAAGAGCAGCTGCTCCGTCTATGACGGGTAGATTATTCGTAAGCTGAAAATCTGATCGTATATTTACGATCTTGGAATTTTCATCAAAAGGCAGGTACTTGTCCAGTTCAATGGATTTTGCCTGCATTCCCTCGCTTGTATCGGGTATACACGGTTTTGTGCAGACGTTGTACAGAGTAAGATCGAATACTGCAAATCCAAGGACAAGAGACGAAATGGCAAGCAATTGTTTTGTAAGCTTTTTCATACGTCACCTCCCATTTGCAATGAAAGAAATTATGGAGCAGTCGCTATACATTAAAATAGTATAAAGAACAAGCAGTATAGTTGAAGTACAGCCGATCGCCGTCAATGCTGCAATAATACGGCGGAATAATTTATCACTCATAAACTTCCTCCTACATATGAAGCGCCATTGCGAATAAAATAAATATCGCAAGAATTACAAAAAACATAACAGTAAAGACGATAGCTGAAATGATAAGATGAAGTTGTCTTTTTTTACGCAATTCTTTGTCAATTTTCGGAACTTTCAGGTATATGACAAAAGATACGATAAACCATATCAGCGAAGCAGCCAGAATGCTGAATATAAGGCTGAATATCAGGGCGCATGCAATTGTTTGCATCGGATAATTATATAGATAATCATATATGATCTCGCTTGTGTTCATAACCTTACCTCTCAATAAATTTTTCAAAAGCGCTGTCTGTATTTTTAATGATAACAAAGTAACCAGATATGCTACATATGACTCATCGCCATTGCGAATAAAATAAATATCGCAAGAATGGCAAAAAGCAGAACAGCAAAAACGATAGCTGAAATGATAAGATGAAGTTGTCTTTTTTTACGCAATTCTTTGTCACTTTTCGGAACTTTAAGGTATCTGATAACAGATACGATAAGCCATATCAGTGAAGCGGCGGGAATGCCGAATATCACTGCATATGACAGTATTCCAATCATGATTTCTCCTATTGTTTCGATTGTATCCATAATATTACCTCCAGAATGTAATAATGATACAATTATTATAACTCATAGAGAAATTTTTTCCAAGATGATTTTTGTAATTTTAAAAGTGACATATGTAATTGGATCATAATATGCACATAGAATCCCCGAAACTAAAGAATCTATATTTTTCTTCAACCGCTTTTTTATAAGCGTTCATCGTATTATCGTAGCCCATAAACGCCGATACAAGCATTATCAGAGTGCTTTCAGGCAGATGAAAATTGGTGATGAGACCGTCTATGCATTTGAATTCATATCCGGGATAAATGAAAATATCCGTGTAGCCGTCCTTTTCGGAAATATCGCCGTAAAAGGTCGCAACGCTTTCAAGAGTTCGGCAGGTGGTAGTTCCGACAGCGATGACGCGTCCGCCCTCAGCCTTTGTAGATTTGATCATATCGGCAGTTTCTTTCGTCAGATGATAATGCTCGCTGTGCATTTTGTGATTGAGAACATTATCTTCCTTAACGGGACGGAATGTTCCAAGACCGACGTGAAGCGTTACAAATGCGGTTTTTACGCCCATGGATCGAAGTTCGTCAAGCATTTCCGATGTAAAATGAAGTCCTGCCGTAGGCGCGGCGGCTGAACCGAGTTCGTTGGAATATACTGTCTGATAGCGTTCTTTGTTTTCGAGTTTTTCCTTTATGTAAGGCGGCAGCGGCATTTGTCCGACGTCCTCAAGGGCTGTGAAAAAATTTCCGTCGCATTCGAATTTAACGATACGGTTGCCATCGTCTTTAACTTCTGTTACTTCCGCGATGAGCCGACCGCCGCCGAATGAAAATTTCGTTCCGACTTTGGCTTTTTTACCCGGACGGCAGATTATCTCCCAGAGCTTATCACCTTTCTGTTCCAGAAGAAGAAACTCGATAAAAGTTCCGTTATCGATCTTTTCTCCATAAAGGCGCGCGGGAATTACCCTCGAATCATTCATAACAAGCAAGTCACCTTTTTTCAGATGTGCGCATAGATTATAGAAATGATCGTGGTCGATCATACCGGTTTGGCGGTCAACGCACATCATTCTCGAAGCGTTGCGCGGCTCGACGGGAGTCTGCGCGATAAGTTCTTCGGGCAGGTCATAGTAAAAATCGGACTTCAGTAGTTCCATAAATAAACTCCTTCAGAGATAAAATTTTTTTCAAAAAGATATTGACAGAATAATTATAAAGTGATATTATAGATACAGGTAGAGGCGCGGCTGCGAATAGTAACCACGGGGAGGATGTCCGATCTGATGAAGCGTGGCGAAAGGCAATGCCGCCGAGGAACGGTTTTCTTTCGGCAGATTCCGTTTCGGCTGTAGATCTAACAGGTCTGCGGCTGTCATCATGATCGTGGTGGAGAGCTATCGGCATATGTTTTCAAGCTGTGCCAATACTTCTATTATAACTCATGATGAGCCGGTTTGCAACCGGTTTTCTTATTTTTTGCAAAATTTTTTTAGGAGAGAAAAAATATGAAACAGTACAACGTAGGAATTATAGGCGCTACAGGCATGGTTGGACAGCGCTTTGCAACGCTTTTGGAGAATCACCCGTGGTTTAATGTAAAGGTGCTTGCGGCGTCTCCGAGAAGCGCAGGCAAGACGTATGAGGAGGTTGCGGGAAATCGTTGGAAAATGGCTGTTCCCATGCCCGAATCAATGAAAAACATGATACTTATGGACGCGACGGCAGATATTGAAAAGATAGCTTCGATGGTAGATTTCTGTTTCTGCGCCGTTGATATGAAAAAGGACGAGATAAAGGCTCTCGAAGAAGCTTATGCAAAGGCTGAATGCCCGATAGTTTCGAACAATTCCGCTCATAGATTCACACCCGACGTACCTATGGTAGTTCCGGAGATAAATCCCGATCATATCGAGATCATCAAGTCTCAGAGAGAGCGTTTAGGTACTAAGCGCGGATTTATCGCAGTAAAGTCGAACTGCTCTATCCAGAGTTATGTTCCCGCTCTTCATCCGCTCAGAAAATTCGGACTGAAAAACGTTCTCGCCTGCACATATCAGGCAATTTCGGGAGCAGGAAAGAATTTCGAGACATGGCCTGAAATGATTGATAATCTTATTCCTTATATTGGCGGTGAGGAAGAAAAGTCAGAGCAGGAGCCGCTGAAGGTCTGGGGCGAGATCAAGGGCAATGAGATCGTCAAGGCTTCTGCACCCTCTATCACAACTCAGTGTCTCAGAGTTCCCGTTTCCGACGGTCATACGGCAGCCGTATTCGTAAGCTTTGAGAATAAGCCCTCAAAGGAAGAGATTCTTCAGCTTTGGGCTGATTTCAAGGGCGTTCCGCAGGAGCTTGAACTTCCCAGCGCGCCTAAGCAGTTTATCCATTATTTCGAAGACGATAACCGTCCGCAGGCTAAGCTTGACAGAAATCTCGAAAACGGAATGGCTGTATCAACGGGACGTCTCCGCGAGGATACGCAGTATGATTACAAGTTCGTATGCCTTTCACACAATACATTAAGAGGAGCAGCAGGCGGCGGAGTTCTTCTTGCAGAGCTTCTTGCGGCTAAGGGCTACTTTGATTAATTATAACGATTCATAATCCGATAGGAGAAATATTATGAAAAATACTATTTTTACAGGTGCGGCAATTGCCATTATCACACCCATGAACGCTGACGGTTCTGTTAATTACAGCGTACTCGGCGAAATGATAGATTCGCAGATAGAAAACTGCACAGACGCTATAGTTATCTGCGGTACTACAGGCGAAGCTTCCACTATGACCGACGAGGAGCATCTTGAATGCATCAGATTCGCCGTTGAGCGTGTAAACGGCAGAGTTCCCGTTATTGCAGGAACGGGCAGCAACGATACAGCGTATGCCATAAAGCTTTCAAAGGAAGCCGAAAGCGTTGGCGCGGACGCTCTCCTGCTTGTTACTCCGTATTACAACAAGACTACTCAGAAAGGTCTTATTGCACATTTTACGGCTATTGCCGACTCTGTCAATATTCCGATAGTGCTTTACAATATCCCAGGCAGAACGGGCGTTAATATGGACGTTGCAACCATTAAGAAGCTCGCTGAACACAAAAATATCGCTGCTGTTAAGGAAGCAAGCGGAAATATCAGTTATGCGGCAAAGCTTATTGCGGAATGCGGCGATATGATAGACGTTTACAGCGGTAACGACGATATGATCGTTCCTCTTATGTCGCTGGGCGCTAAGGGCGTTATTTCCGTACTTTCCCATGTTATCCCCAAGGAAACTCATATGATGACGCAGTATTGTCTCGACAATAATTTCGCAGAGGCAACTAAGCTTCAGATAGAATACCTTGACTTGATAAATAATCTGTTCATCGAGGTGAATCCAATTCCTGTAAAGGAAGCCGTTAATATGATGGGCGTTAATGCAGGGCCGTGCAGACTTCCGCTTGTTGAGATGACCGACGAGCATAAGGCTGTACTCCGTGAATCTATGGAAAAGCACGGGCTTATCAAGTAAAATGAACTGTCGTTTCTGCGGTTATTATTATTACGATATTCGGGAGCAGGGCAGTATTTGTGGGTATTGCGGCGGAAATCGAGAGGGACTGCATAAAACGAGGCTTATGATTTTCTCAAAACTGCTTGTCGCCGCCGCACTGTTGCTGCCAATATTGACTGCACTTTTATATAGAGAAGGTGTGGTTTACGATATCTGTGATATGCTTGGACTTATCGAGTGGCATGAAGGCGATGACGGTGCCGGAAAAATTCATTGGCTGTTCTACTTTCATCTTCCACCAATGTATATTTTGGGTATAACTGTACTTTTAAGAGTGAAAAGACCAAACGTGTTATTGTGTATATTTTCTGCTATGATACTTCTTCTGCCTGCGATATTTGCACCTGGATTTGAACGGGGACCAGTGTTTATTCTGATATATACCATTCCTTGTGCGTTGTTTATTGCGGCGGCAGTAATTGCACTTATTGACAAGAAAAAACAAATCCGAGAATATAAAATTAAGAGGTGTTAAAATGACAAATATAGCAATTTGCGGCGCTAACGGAAAAATGGGTAAAACCATTTACGGCTGCATTAAAGACCGAGAGGACTGCAAAGTCGTTGCAGGTATAGACCTGTTTACAGAGCGGTATGCCGATTTCCCGATCGTCAGCAAGCCTGCCGAGCTTCCTGTAAAGCCCGACGTAATTATAGATTTTTCAAATCCTGCGTCCCTCGACGGACTGCTTGAATACTGTCTGTCAACAGGTACGCCTATCGTAGTGGCTTCAACGGGCTACAGCGACGAGCAGATCGCGAAGATAAAGGCTGCCGCGGAACAGATACCCGTATTCTTTACATTCAATATGTCGCTGGGTATCAATCTTCTTGTTCAGCTTGCTAAAAAGGCTGCGGAGGTTCTGGGCGACAGATTCGACATTGAAATTGTTGAAAAGCATCACAATCAGAAGCTTGACGCTCCAAGCGGAACGGCTATAATGCTTGCAAACGCCATAAATGAGACGCTCGATAATTCCAAGCAGTACGTTTACGACCGTCATTCGCGTAGAGCAAAGCGCGAGAAAAATGAAATAGGAATGCACGCTATCAGAGGCGGTACTATCGTTGGCGAGCATGATGTAATATTCGCAGGTAACGACGAGGTAATAACTCTGTCTCATTCCGCGGCTTCAAAAACGGTTTTCGCCGAGGGTTCAATCAAGGCAGCAATTTACCTCAAGGATAAGCCCGCGGGACTTTATGATATGCAGATGTTGATATAAGGAGTAATAAAAATGAACAAATATAGAATAGGTATTGCAGGATACGGCAATCTGGGCAGGGGAGTTGAACTTGCGATCGCGCAGAATGATGATATGGAACTGGCAGGAGTATTTACAAGGCGCGATCCTGCAAGTGTTAAGACTGCTACGAATGCGAAAGTTTACAGCATGGATGAAGCTGCTTCAATGGCTGACGATATCGACGTTATGATTATTTGCGGCGGCAGCGCTACCGATCTGCCGAAGCAGACTCCCGAACTTGCTAAAAATTTCAACGTTATTGACAGCTTTGATACTCATGCAAGAATCCCCGAGCATTTCGCAAACGTTGACAAGGCTGCAAAGGAAAGCGGTCATCTTGCATTCATCTCACTTGGCTGGGATCCGGGACTTTTCTCGCTGAATCGTCTTTATGCCGAATCCATTCTCCCCAACGGCAAAACTTATACATTCTGGGGCAAGGGCGTTAGTCAGGGACATTCCGACGCTATTCGCCGTGTTGAGGGCGTTAAGAGGGGAATTCAGTACACCGTTCCGATAGAATCCGCAATGGACGCTGTGCGTTCAGGAAATCAGCCTGAGCTTACAACTCGTCAGAAACATCTTCGCGAATGCTGGGTAGTTCCGGAAGAGGGAGCCGACCTTGCGAAGATCGAGGAATCTATCAAGACTATGAAGAATTATTTCGACGAGTATGATACTACTGTAAACTTTATTTCCGAAGAGGAATTCGACGCAGTCCACAATAAAATGCCTCACGGCGGATTTGTAATGCGCAGCGGAATGACGGGCGAGGGAGAGAAAACTCACCAGATGATCGAGTATTCTCTCAAGCTTGAATCGAATCCTGAATTTACCGCAAGCGTACTTATCTGCTATGCGAGAGCATTGTGCAGATTAAAGGCTGAGGGTGCAACAGGCTGCAAGACTGCTTTTGATATTGCTCCCGCTTATCTTTCTCCGCTCAGCGCTGAGGAATTACGAGCGAAAATGCTTTGATTATGAAAAAGACTATCGGTCTGATTACAGGAATTTTCGGTGTGCTGATTACTGCCGTTCCCTCAGTATTTCTGATAATTTTTGCAATTGAATTTCATAGGATTTCTGAAACTGAAAGTATTGGAATTATCGGCGGTGCAGATGGTCCGACAGTGGTATTTCTTGCTTCGTCCGGAATTTTAGTAACTCCTTTAATAGCGGTTGTCGGCTTGATTGCTGGAATTACCTGCATAATCGTTTCGGCTGTGCTTATGCATAAGCAAAGAGTTCAGAATATTGATAAAGAGGAATGACATAATGAAAAATTACAGAATATTGAGACAGAGTTTATGCACAATATTATTGGGAGCTTTGCTTCTGGTTACGGGTTGTTCGGATAAAATTCCCGAAAGCAGTTCAGAGAGTTCAGGCAATTCAAAAAACGTTTTTGAGATCGATACGGAAAAAATGCCCGAAATTGTTTTTCTGAAATATACGTGGTACAATAAGTATGCAAGCGGAAATAATGGCTATGGAGTTCAGTTCATAGACAAGGACGGCAGTATTTATTATATGCAGGAATTTTTTGAAGATTCGGTATCGTATTATGGTATCACGCAGATACATGAGGACTTTAAATCCGGTAAGCTTGATAATAAGAAGTCGGAGAAATCCTGCGATAAATCTGAACTTGATGACAATTTCAGCAAGCTTTGCGAAGTGTGTACCGATGAGAATTATTCAATAGAAAAGCCTGACATTATGCCTGATGTTGAAGATAATGATGTTGTATGGTACGGCTGTTACTATGATAAGGACGGAGAACTCAGAACTATTATACTTCATGAGAGCGAGTGCATGACTTCCATTAACAGCAATAACGATACTGCAAACGAAATTTACAGGTGGTTTAACGGAGTACTGACAAATTAAAAGAATAATCACTTCTTTTTGGGTAAAAATAAATCCGAAAGGAAGTGATTTTTTATGGTCGAACAGGATACCATAAAGCTGCTGAGAGAATGCGACGCAGGCATAAAAATGGGAATTTCTGCGCTTGATGAGGTTATGGGATATGCTCATAGTTCTGACATGAGAAAGTATTTGCAGGACAGCACAAAGGAGAATCAAAGGCTGCAAACCGATTTACAGGACGTTTTGGCTGATTATCATGACAACGGCAAAGAACCAAATCCTATTGCTTCGGGTATGTCGTGGCTTAAAACTAATGTCAAGCTGAAAATGAATGAATCTGACAGCGCGATTGCAGAGCTGATGACGGACGGTTGCAACATGGGAATTAAATCCCTGAGCCGCTATATGAATCAGTACAAGGCGGCTGACGAGCGTTCGAAAGGCATTGCAAAACGCCTCATCAAGGCAGAGGAAAAACTCTCACAGAACATGAGACAGTTCTTATAATAAATAGCCGATGCTTACAGATAACTATAAGCATCGGCTATTATTTTCTAAAGCCATTAACATTCTAGAATGATACAGCGCAAGACTTGTGTCAGGGTCGCAATCTATATTTGTTACCACTGCACAAGGATATTTTCGCCGCAAAGCCCCTGATATACCCTTACAGTTGACGTGACTTACAAGACAGCCAAAGGGATTAAGGCATATGATACTATCAAAGCCATGCTCTATTAAAACGGACGCTTCGGCAGAAATCAGCCACCCGTCGCCCGTAATGCATTTCTTCGAAAGAATTTCGTCTGATTTTTTGCTGAATTCTTCGTAACTCGGCATAACGGGAAATGCAGAGAATTTCTGCACCTCACAGCACAGCTTCCTATAATGTCGCGACAAGTTATTAAGCAGAATAGACGCCCCGTTTTTCAGTAAATATCCATTTTGGCTGTCGTACATAACGTTCTGAATAATATACAAAGCATAAATTGCGAATCCAACTGTTTTAAGTTCGCAGTTATGTGAATACAAAAATTTTTCTGCATCAAAATTCCCGATATTGCAATATTTGATGTATAATTCACCTACAATTCCTATTTTCGTTATGGGAACTTTATCTGTTTTTATTTCGGCAAAGCTTTTCAAAATTTCTCTGTATAACAGTCGGAGATTTTCCATGCTGCGTATTTTCCCAGTTGAAATATCGTCGCATAGCCGTATCTGCCATTTTTTAAGCAGTTCGTCCGGCTCACTGAAATTTTCCGTTCGGGGTCTTACATACTGGTGAAGATGCATGAGTAAATCTCCAGTCATTACCGATATTATCGCTGCTTTTATCATTTTCAGAGTTATTTTAAATCCCGGCTGCGTATTGATTCCGCTAAGATTCAGCGATATTACAGGAACATGAGAATATCCCGCATTTTTCAACGCTTTTTTCAGGAGATGATAATAATTCGGAGCACGGCAGGCTCCGCCGGCTTGAGGGAGAAGAAAAGCAGTTTTATTTGAATCGCATATGCCTTTTTTCAAGGAATCTATCATCTGACCTATTATTGAAATTGCCGGAAAACACATATCGTTATTGACGTATTTCTTTCCGTAATGCATAACCGACTCTCCCTTGTTTGAGAGAATCTCCGCCTTGTAGCCGCCTATTATGAGAGCCGCTTTAAGTATGGGAAAATGATATTCCAACATCTCGGGAAGAACGATAGTATGTGTTTTTTTCATTGATTTGGTAAAAACAGCGTCCATTTCAGGATTTTACAGAGTGCTGTGGAATGTACGCGAAATTACGTCGTCCTGCTGTTCTTTGGTAAGCTTAACGAAATTTACGGCATATCCCGAAACTCTTACTGTGAGCTGCGGGTATTTTTCGGGGTGAGCCTGAGCGTCGAGCAGAGTTTCTTTAGTGAAAACATTTACATTAAGATGATGACCGCCTTTTTCAACATAGCCGTCGAGTAATTCTATAAGGTTGTCTACCTGTTTCTGATTATCCATAATTAATCCTCCTGATCATCGTCAACCGAATTTTCCGTAGGTTGACAGCACGCGCCCTTATTTCCGCAATAATCGGTGCTGTTTACTACGTTGACTTTTAATTCCGAACTGTCCGCGTCCGATATGATATTTACATGACCGCTTCCGCCTGCCATGAGAGAATCTATCAGATCTGCAAGTTTCTGCGGATTTTCTTTATCAAACATTTGAATCGTCCTCTGCGTTCAGCTTATCGAGGTCGAGATCGCCGACGAACAACTGAGAATCCTTGCCGAGCGCGTCGGGAATGATCGAGAAAGTATTTGAAATACCGTCCTGAGCGTGGCGGAAAGGAAGCTTTGCAACAGAAGCAAGCGAAGCTGCCGCGCCGTGAGTATCTCTGCCGTGCATTGGATTAGCGCCAGGAGCGAGCGGAACTCCCATTTTTCTGCCGTCGGGAGTATTGCCTGTTTTTTTGCCGTATACGACGTTGGAAGTAATGGTGAGGATAGACATGGTGGGAACTCCGTCGCGGTAGGTGTGATGCTTTCTTACGCAGTCCATGAACTTGCGGACAACAGTAACTGCAAGCTGATCGACGCGGTCGTCGTTATTACCGTATTTCGGGAAATCGCCCTCAACTTCGTAATCGGTAACAATGCCGTTTTCATCGCGGATAACCTTGACTTTGGCGTATTTGATTGCCGACAGCGAATCCGCAACAACTGAAAGTCCTGCGATACCTGTAGCGAAATAACGCTTTACATCTCTGTCATGAAGAGCCATTTGCAGCTTTTCGTAGCAGTATTTATCATGCATATAATGGATAACGTTAAGAGTATTAACATAAAGTCCTGCGAGCCATTCCATCATGCTTTCATATTTATCCCAGACGTCGTCAAAGTCAAGATATTCTCCCTCAACGGGTCTGAATTTCGGACCTACCTGAATCTTCAGACGTTCGTCAACGCCGCCGTTTATAGCGTAAAGAAGGCATTTTGCAAGATTTGCGCGAGCGCCGAAGAACTGCATTTCTTTACCGATGCGCATTGAAGATACGCAGCAGGCAATAGCATAATCATCACCGTGGATAACGCGCATCATATCGTCGTTTTCATACTGAATTGAAGAAGTCCTGATAGACATTTTCGCGCAGTATTCCTTGAATTTACGCGGAAGCTTCTGAGACCAGAGAACAGTCATGTTAGGTTCGGGAGCAGTTCCGAGATTTTCAAGAGTATGAAGATAACGGAAACTGTTTTTAGTTACAAGATGATGACCGTCAACATCAACGCCGCCGATAGATTCGGTGATCCAAGTGGGATCGCCTGAGAATAGTTCGTTGTATTCGGGAGTACGGGCGAATTTAACAATGCGAAGCTTCATGATGAAGTGATCGATAAGTTCCTGAGCCTGTTCTTCGGTAATGATACCCTTTTCGAGATCGCGCTGGATATAAATATCGAGGAAAGTGGAAGTACGTCCGAGGGACATAGCCGCGCCGTTCTGCTCCTTGACTGCTGCAAGATATCCGAAATACAGCCACTGAACGGCTTCCTTGGCATTTGAAGCGGGACGGGAGATATCGAATCCGTAAATTTTTCCGAGTTCTTTCAACTCTTCAAGGGCGCGAACCTGCTCGGCAAGTTCTTCGCGGAGACGAATATTCTTAGAAGTCATACGAACGAGAGAGGTCTCGATCTGGTGCTTCTTGTCGGCGATAAGAATATCGATACCGTAAAGGGCAACACGTCTGTAGTCGCCGATAATACGTCCTCTGCCATAAGCGTCGGGAAGTCCTGTTATGATCGCAGACTTGCGCGCGAGGCGCATTTCGGGCGTGTATGCGTCAAAAACGCCCTGATTATGAGTTTTTCTGTATTTGGTGAATATTTTTACAACTTCGGGATCGACTTCATAGCCGTTTTGAGTGCAGGCATTCTGCGCCATTCTGATTCCGCCGAAAGGCTGAAGAGAACGTTTGAAAGGCTTGTCGGTCTGCAAACCTACTATCTGTTCGAGTTCTTTATTGAGATAACCTGCTTCATGAGAGGTTATGGTAGAAACTATCTTTGTATCCATATCGAGAACGCCGCCTGCTTCGCGTTCCTGACGAGATAGCTCCATTACCTGTTCCCAGAGTTTTTTTGTAGCTTCTGTAGGAGCGGTGAGGAAGCTTTCATCGCCATCATAGGGAGTGTAATTTTTCTTAATAAAATCGCGGACATTCACCGAAGTATTGCACCAACGACCTTTTTCGAATCCCTCCCATTCCGACGGATATTCATTAATGTAATGAAGCATCATATCATTCCTTTCGATTGGTATACTTTAATAATAACATATTGCTTAACTTTTGTCAATCTTTTGATAACCGAAGTTAATGAAAACAAATTATAGATAAATTAAAAAATAAGAATCGAGCCGCATAATTTATATGCAATCTCGATTCTGATAGAATTATCTATTTCTGCGCGAATTATTATTACGCCTATTATTGTTTTGCTGATTTCGTCTGAACAGCGATGAGAATGAAAATTTCGGATCTGTTGCAATTACGGCGTCGGGATCGTCAATTCCAAGATCCGCTTCCCTGTCACGAAGCTTTTCAAACATAAGCTTGTAGATCGTTGCAGCTATGGGAACGCCTACAAGCATTCCCATAAATCCCCATAATCCGCCGCCGAAAGTGGTTGCTGCAAGCACCCAGATACCGGGCAGTCCGACTGAATCGCCGACTACTTTCGGATAAATGAGATTTCCCTCAAGCTGCTGGAGAATAAGAATGAGAATGATAAAAATCATCGCTTGAAATGGATTTTCGGTGAAGATTATAAACGCGCTGATTCCGGCTCCGAGAAATGCGCCGACGATTGGAATAAGAGCCGTAACGCCCACGAGAACACTGCTCATTCCCGCGTATGGCAGGCGAATTATTGACATTCCGATAAAACAGAGACAGCCGAGTATCATGGCGTCGAGGAATTGACCAACAAAAAAGTCCTGAAAAGTTTTATTTGCCACCTTGCCGATATGCTTAACACGCTTATAAAATTTTTCTTTGGTGAACATTTTCATGAATCTGTCGCCGTCGCGTAGCAGTTTATCTTTGCGGAAAAGAATATATACGGCAAAAATTATTGCTAAAACGACATCGACAACCGTACTTGTAATTGCGTCGACGATTCCGACGGCAGAAGTTATGATGCCGAGTACGCCGCTTTGAACGAAGTTGGCGATTTTCTGAGTAGTTGACGACCAGTCGATCGAACTTACATCGAATTCAGCGAAAAGTTTGTACGCTTCTTTTTGAATATCTGGGTATTCGTCAAGCTTTTTCAGCAGGAGATCGCGCCCTTCAACGAGCAGTGGAGGGATTTTCAGAGAGATCAGCTTGACAGCGTTGATCATTTCAGGAATTACGATCGTCAAAATCAGAACTATCAGAGCCAGAGCGCTGAGAAATGAGAGTATGATACAGGTCGGACGTCGGGCGAATTTTACGAAACCGCTGCTGCTTTTCGGGAAAAAGTGCTTTTCATACCAACGCAGCAGAATATTGAAGATATACGCGATTATGACTCCGAGAAGCAATGGAAACGCCGCCGAAAATGCAACGGAGGCGATTCCTTCAAAGAATCTAAAATTTTTAACAATATAGCATATGGCGATGATTATTGCCGCAATGACAAGGTAATGACGAATCTCTTTTTTTGCCATAGAAACACCTGCCGATTAATAGAATTTTTTTTGAATTATAATACATGAATGTGATAAATTCATGTTTATATATGTAAATTTTTTGTTAATTATATTCCGCTTGCAATCCATGATAATTGATGTTATAATTAGATTAATAAAACATGGTGAGGTTGGAATATGAAGAATTTTTTTAACGTGGGTAGAGTTATAGTCGATAAAAGTCTGCATACTCAAAGCGGAAACGAGCAGTTTTTCAGCTATTTCGGCAACGATGTAATATATTCTATCAGACGCACTATAGACGACGAAGATTTTCCTCGGCTTGCAGAATGCGTTGAAAATGTCACTGAGGGAGTTACGCTGCGTACGGTTATCAGAATGAAAGGCATCAACGGTTTGCTGAGGTGGATTCTTGCGTCTGTGCGGCTGCTGAATTCCTCCGATGAGGAACTATATATTATTGATTTCAGCGATGTTTTTTCACTGGAGAATATTGCTTCGGCAAAAGAAAAGCGGCTGTCGGAGTACAGATACGTGCTTAGTCTCACGACCGATCTCGCTTTTGATTACAGCTTTGAGACGCGCCGAATCAAAATTTATATGTTTGACTGCTGCCGCGAGATCGTGCTTGCTGATGAAGAACTGGAAAAATGGCAGGAAAATTCAATAAAATCGGGCTGGGTTTTATCGCGGTATATCGAGACTTTCAATACACTTTGCCGCGATATTAAAAATGGTGTTTATCGTTTCGACCACGAATTTGAATCCTCGATACTCACAAAGGGGAAAAATCGCGAAATGTGCCTGTTTAGGGGAATCACCCGATATGACGACCCGAAATCGCGCAGAGTAAGCGGAATAATCTCTGTAATAAATTCGCGGCAAAAGACGAAAGACGTCAATCTTGCTCTCGAAGCAAACAAGGATTCGTTGTCGGGACTTTTGAATAAGCGCGCGGTGACAAATTTTGCTGTCGATATTCTTAAATCATCGCCGTCATATAATGTGAACATAATTATACTTGATATAGATAATTTCACGAACATTAATACGAGTTATGGCCATCTTTTCGGCGACGAAGTAATATACACCATTGCAGGAATCGTAAAAAGAGAACTGGGAACGCGCGGTATTGCAGGCAGAATCAGCGGCGGCGGATTTCTCATAATTATTGAAAATACGCGAGATGAGGAAGATCTCCGCGGAATTCTCCGCGCCATAAGAATGAATACGGAACTTGCGTTCAACGATCGCTTTGAAAATTTTCGTCTGACCTGTTCCATGGGAATTTCAACTTATCCCATTGACAGCAGAGATTACGACGAGCTTTTCATGCAGGCAGACAAGGCGCTTTATATTGCACAGCAAAAGGGAATGAACCGATATGTAATATATGACGTGAACAAGCATGGCTCTGTCGAAAAGGATATCGAAAATAAGATAGCCTATCTTGCAGGAAAAAAAGATGTAAACGACAAGCTGACGTTTGCGGCGAATTTGTCAGAAAGCCTTGTTTTTGGACGAATTCCAGATATATCGGTACTTCTGGAACAGATACGCAGTGAATTCAAAATTGACGACATCTGCGTTTTTGCTGGCAAGGATATGAGCCTGATTTTAAGCTGTGGAAATGCTGTGTCGCGAAATGCAGCATATCTGCTTGAAAACGGCTATACGGAGCGTTTTTCCGGAGACGGGATATTTGCGATTGATAATGTCAACGAACTTGAAGGAAGGGAGGACGGAGCTTTTGCGCGGCTTACAGAGGATAACATCGGCGGTGCGGTTCAGTATCTGATGACTGATGACAGTATGATCAAGGGTATGATATCGTTTTGTTATATCGGCAGATTCAATAAATGGTCTGTATCCGATATAAATTACTTTGCGATATTGGGAAGAGTTATAACGGCAATCCTGAAAAAGCAGGCGTTTATCTAAATATTAAAAAAGACCGATATTCCTTAGATTCAGGAAATATCGGTCATATTTTTATCCTACGATTTTAGTGAACATTTCGGGGAATCCATAGAAGAGAACGCACATGATAGCCGAAGCAAGGCAGAGTCCGAGGAAGATTGCGGGAACTGCTTTTTTCAACGGAATCTTACGTAAAGACGCTATAAGCGAGCCTGTCCATGCACCTGTACCGGGAAGCGGAATTCCCACAAAAAACAGCAGGAAGAAGAATTCGCCCTTTTCCATGGTACTGCTTTTGTTCATCGCCTTATTTTCGAGATAAACGACAAATTTGGTGATAAGCGGAATTTTATGCTTTTTCAGGAAATCGAAGATTTTATCAATAAACAGAAGAATAAACGGTATAGGCAGAATGTTTCCGATCATGCATACTAATACTGCCTGCCATAATTCCATGCCGAGCAGGCTTGCAGCGATAATTCCTCCACGTAATTCAATAATTGGAAATATTGATACAAGAAGCGGGATCAGCCATTCGGGAATGCCGTGTTCCGCCAACCATTCAGTCATTGCCCTTGTTAATTCACTCATCTTTAGTTGTCCTTTCAAATTAAAAAGTCCTGATAATAATTATTGCATATTTTCTCGAATTAGTCAAGGGTTTTGGTTATTTTTTAATTTTAAGACAATTTTCACACATTTACGACGGATTCTTTGTTGAGAATGTCCATAAACTCATCGCCTGTAATAGTTTCTTTTGCGAGAAGATACGCCGCAAGTTCATGCAGCTTGTCAATATTCTCTTTGAGAATTCCAAGCGCGGTTTCATGACATTTTCGGATAACGGAATTCACTTCTTCATCAACTTTCGCAGCCGTTTCCGCAGAGCAGGCGAGAGTTGTATCGCCGCCAAGATATTGATTGCTGACGGTTTCGAGAGCTATCATGTCGAATTTTTCGCTCATGCCGTATCGTGTTATCATCGCTCTTGCCATTTTTGTTGCCTGCTCGATATCATTGGATGCGCCGCTTGTGAAATTGCCGAAAATCAGCTCTTCCGCGGAACGTCCGCCCGTCAACACAGCTATTTTTGCAAGAGCTTCATCTTTTGTCATAAGATGCTTTTCTCCTTCGTCAACCTGCATGGTGTAGCCCAGCGCGCCGCTTGTACGGGGAATTATCGTGATTTTATGTACTGGAGATGAATTTTTCTGTTTGGCTGCAACAAGAGCATGACCTATCTCGTGATAAGCGATTATTTCCTTTTCTTTTTGCGAAATAACGGCATTTTTGCGCTGATAACCTGCGATAACGACTTCTACGCTTTCATCAAGATCGGACTGATCTATGTGTTTTTTTCCGTTTCTGACGGCACGAAGAGCAGCTTCGTTTATGATATTCGCCAGTTCAGCTCCCGATGCTCCCGCAGTTGCGCAGGCAATTGAATTGTAGTCAATGCTGTCGTCACATTTTACTTTTTTGGCATGAACTTTCAGAATTGCTTCACGTCCTGCAAGATCAGGAAGTTCGACAGGAATGCGTCTGTCAAATCTTCCGGGGCGGAGAAGAGCTGGATCAAGTGATTCGGGGCGGTTTGTCGCGGCAAGAATTACAACGCCTTTCTGACCGTCGAAGCCGTCCATTTCCGTGAGAAGCTGATTAAGAGTTTGCTCACGCTCGTCGTTTCCGCTGATATTGCCGTCACGTTTTTTTCCGATGGTGTCAATTTCGTCGATAAATACGATACAGGGGGCTTTTTCGTTTGCCTGTTTGAACAGATCGCGTACTTTTGCCGCGCCCATTCCCACAAACATTTCAACGAATTCCGAGCCTGAAATCGAGAAAAACGGAACATCAGCCTCGCCTGCGACGGCCTTTGCAAGGAGAGTTTTACCGGTGCCGGGAGGTCCGACGAGAAGTGCGCCCTTAGGCATACTTGCGCCGATATCAGCGTATTTCTGCGGATTGTGCAGAAAATCAACTATCTCTTGCAGAGCTTCTTTAGCTTCGTCCTGACCTGCAACATCGACAAAAGTTTTGCCAGTCTGAGCCTTTACATAAATTTTGGCATTGCTTTTTCCAAATGCCATGGCATTTCCGCCGCCAAGCCGCTTTGTCATGCCTTTCATCAGAAGATTGCCGAGAACGATAAAGAAGATGATTGGCAGCACCCAGCTTACGAAAAAATTGAGCAGCAGGTTATTTTCCTCGAAACTTTCGGTAAATTCGACAGAGGGATTGGCATGAAGTCTGTCAACGAGATTCGGGTCGTCCATTCTCGGAGTGGAATAGGTCTGCATTTTGCCGTCCTCTTCAGCTTCAAAGCAAATCACAGAACTTTCTACTTTGACCTGCTTAACTTTGTTCTCGTCAAGCATTTCAAGAAATGAACTGTAGGCTGTCTCCTTGATTTGACTTTTGTCCAGCATTGGCATTACGGCTGCATTCAGCAGAAGAATCGACGCAATGCTTATGCAGATAAATATGATCATTTGCTTTTTAAAGCTTTTGTTGTTCATCTGGAAAACTCCTTTCAACATTAAAATTATAACATGAAAGAGATTTAAAATCAACAGGTAAATAGTGATAGTTATGATAAGCAGGTGAAATTTCCAAAAGAAAAAGACTCCCGAAAAACGGGAGTCTGCAACTTCTTAACAGATCAAATCAAAACAAAATTTATTAATAAAAATAATTACGATATCCGTCTCCATAGAATCCGAAATATCCATGGGCAAATGATGAAGGTTCATTGAAGTAAAGCTGAACTGCGTTGATAACGCTGTCAGTTACATGAGAAGAGTATGTTCCAAGATATACATAGCTTGAAGAGCCGCTGAACTGGTAGGGCTGTGTAAGCACACCCAAAACAGTATTGGGGTAAAGGGGACTATTTACGCGGTTCATAATGACCTCAACGACCTTAGCTTTATCATATTCATCTATCCAGTAGCAACCTGCTTCGTGAGCAACGGCGTTGCAGAGAATAATAAATTCTTCATCTGTGATCGAAAGAACAGGTTCGGTAACAGCAGGCGTTACAACGTCCACGATCGGAGCGTCAGTTACAGGTTCGGTAACGAAATCGCAATCCGGTTCTGTAACTACGAATTCGGTTGTCTGAACGGCTTCGTTAGTAATCGGCTCTGCAACAGGTTCTGTTGCGGGTACTACATATTCTGTAGTAACTGTCGTAGCCTTAACTGTTGTAGCAGCGTATTCCCACGCAGTATTTGCAGCAGTAGTCTGCTGAACAAAACCAGTAGTAGTTTCGGCATAAGCGGAAGCTATAACAGGAGCCTTGGCACTCATTTTTACAGAGGCGCTATAAGTATAAGAATAATTTGCAGTAGCGGAAGTGGTGGTTACAGTCTCGTAATTTACGGCTGTAGTAGCGTATGAAACAGATCTGTAGGTATTGCTTGTTGTGGTAACGGGTATTGTTCTGATAGAAGTTACTGCAGCAACATTTGCCAATTCATCGCTTTCGACGTCGTAAATGTTTTGAACATCATTTTTCGGAGCAACCGTGCTTACAACCGGTGATGTGGCATACACACCGAGAAGTCCGCCGAATATACAAGTAGAAACTCCTCCGAAAACAAGTGCTGCATATTTAGCTTTTCTCATCAACTCAATCCTTTCCTCGAAAAGCATTCATTATTTGCCGCCGAAAGCCGTAATTCGGTTTTCAACGACTGTGATTATCTTACCACAAATCTGGAAAAATAGCAACAGTTTTTAATTTTTTTCCATTTTACCCCCAAAAACGGCAATGCTTATCCATAAAAATTTGGTAAATTTGACCTAATATTTTATTAACATTCTGTGAATAACCTATTATAATTTAATGTCGAAAATCGCCGATAAATTTCCGAAAGGTTACGCGAAGGTTACGGAATACAATATTTTTGAATTTACAATTCGTATAATTATAAATTGGTTATACCGTTTAGCACAAATCGACGTTGTTAAATTTGTGAAAGATGCTATAAAAACAGCACCCAATAAATTACAAGACGTATTATGAAAAAAATGTCAATGTTATCAAAATGTTACCGTCTGATTTCAATCAGAACTGAAATTTTCATTTTATGTCCGTCATTTTTCATAAATTCAATTTTCGCCTTAAAATCGGCATATTTAATAAATTCACAATTGCGGCTGCAATGATTTGTTGAAAATACACTTAAGCAACTGCAAAATCATGTTTAAATATGTCGGAATTGCAAAATGTTATTTTGTCTTTCGATTTTCACGTATAAGCTGAAAACGCACGTCGTCGCCTTTGAAATTAAGGCATTTGTACAGCGTTGCAATTCTTGATGCGACTTTTCCCCCGTAACGTTTCGAAAGCGCTTCAAGTTTCAGATTCGTATTTATTATTGTCGGTTTTTCGCGAACCAGACGTGTATTTACAATATTGTAAATGCTTGAAGAATAAAATTTCGATTCGTATTCAGTGCCAAGGTCGTCCAGTATCAGCAGATCGGCGTCCATTACCAGATCAAGCATCTCTGTTGTGTGGCTGTTACTGAAATGCTCGCGCTCGATATTGCGGAGAATATTTATCACGGAATCGTACAGTACACTGAATCCCTTTTCAAGCACAATATTTGCGATAGCAAGCGATATATGAGTTTTTCCCAGTCCCGTATTGCCGAAGATTAGTATACTTTCAGAGTCGATCCTGAAATTTTCAGCGTAATTTTTGGCGTAATGGAATATTTTTTCCATTGTAAAATAATCGTCTCCGTTATAATATTTCAAGCTGAACGTATCAAAATTCGATAATTTCAGCTGCGCGCTTTTGTTTAATTTGTCGGTTGTCAGCTTGGAAAAAAGCTTTTTCATACAGATACAAAATTGATCTCCGTTATATCCGCTGTCACTGCAAATAGGGCATGAATAATGAGTGTCAAGGTAATCCTCGGGGTATCCGTGAGCTGTCAAAAGTTGGCTGGCAAGTTGCTGAGCGCCCGTATTACGCTTTTTTATTTCTTCAATTTTAGCGGAAATATCCTCTGTGCGCGATTCAGTAATGACTCTGATAAGTTCTTTTCCCGTTTTGAAAAGAGCGTCGTTGATCTCCTTTATTTCGGGGATTTTTTCGTTTATTTCGCGAATTCGCGCGTTATTTTCCGATTGCGCCTTACTTCGGCGTTCGGTCAGAATGGCGTGAGCCTTGTCATAAATTTCAATATCCATAAAAAACACCTCTAAATATCGTTGATGAGAATATTGTATTTCTGGGCGTCAAATCCGTCGGACGAGGAGTTTTCGCCGCTTTTTTTGTTTTTGCGGTATTCGGATTCAGCCGATTTTACTTCGTCGGCAGACGAATATCCGTTTTCGCGCCATGTTTCAAGAATTTTATTTATATATTCGAACGAAAGCTTGTCTATTCTTTCAATAGTTCGCTCATATGCACATTTGATGAGATCAATATTATATTTTTCAGTCTGCCATGTATCGACAATTTCCTGCTGTTTGGTAGTGGGTCGACGTTTCATATCGAAAATGCGCATTATCTCCGCAGTAAACGTCCGCGAAGCATAAAGCCGTTCAACCTCTTCCTGGGCAATTTCGAGAGTAGTTATTTCCTTTTCAGTCCAGCT
This sequence comes from uncultured Alistipes sp., assembly GCA_964401315.1. GTDB lineage: Bacteria > Bacillota > Clostridia > Oscillospirales > Ruminococcaceae > Ruminococcus. The sequence continues at coordinate 10,500 of CAYNYB010000007.1, read as the reverse complement.
TGCGGCGATCTTTTCTATGTAGCTTGAATTAGCTTTTTCTATCTCTTTGCAGTAAGCGATAAGCGTGATGATGACTTCCGTTTTCAGTCCGAGATAGGTGTACATCCAGATAAGGCTGTTTTGCATCGTATTGTTGATATTGCCGAGAAGCTGTTCCGCAACCTTGAATAACTCGGAAATATCAGGTGCGTCTTTAAGTATAGCTGAAATTTCCGACGGTTTTAAAAGCTCGCGTTTGGGAGCTTGCGGGGAAATCTCCGCGACCTGCTTGACCTCATGAACCTCAGGCTGAGAAATCGGCGCGGTCACGTTCTGTTGGTGCTGAATCGTCGGAGTCATAATATTTGCGGCAGGCTGGATTCCGTTTTCGGCTGTCAAAACGTTTGCCTGCTGCCAGAAAAGCATAGCTTCTTCAATTTTTTGTGGAATTACGCCGGTATTTGCGGAAATCTCCTCATTTGTGACGGTTCTGCCAGAACACCGCAGCAAATAAAGCAGAACTTTTATATGATCGCCCGAAGCAAGCTTTAAAAAATTGTCGGCAACAATACACGGAACACCGAACATTGTTCCCCATATGCCGCAATTTGCTTTAAATTCCATTAGATCACTCCTGTCATCGCTCAAAATTTATATTCGTATTATAACATATTTTTGATTTTTTGTCACTATGGCAATTTCGACAATATCGTGTTCGAAATTATATAAATTTTTAAAGTTAAAAAATGCGTTTATGGGAATAGATTCCAATAAACGCATCTATTGTAGTTAATATGAGCTGTCATGCGCTGCCATCTGATCCGCCGCACCTGTTAAATCAAGGAAGCTGAACAGACACGAAAGCACATAGCTGTAGCTTGAACCGTTCAGATGAAGACCGTCTGCGCCGCCAAATCCCTCACCAAGTGCCTGCGTATTAGGATCGGCGAGAACAGCATATGTGTTGAAAAACTTCACTTGCGGCGAATTCATATCATTTATAACATATTCGAGAGAATAGTTGAAAGCCTGTATTGTTTCGTTGGTTGTGTAGTAATTTCCTTGCGATACGGGAGTTATAGCGCCTATAACGATAATTGCATCGGGAACTCTCGCAAGAACTTCTTCGGCAATACCGCGCATCGCCCACGCGTAATCGTCTGGAGAGTAGCTGTAAAGATCGTTCATTCCGATTGAAATAAAGTAAAGAGGGGAGTTGACATAGCCTGCTGCATCAAATACGCCCATCGGTCCGCCGCCCAGATCAAAAGTATAGCTGCTCATATTCCACACGGCGAGAGATTCTTTGGCTATGTTGTGTTCATATGGAATATAGCCGTAAGCGTTAAATCCATAAGCGATCGAATCACCGATGATAACTATCCTGTCCTGATAATACTGAATATTTGGCGAATCTCCTGCCGTCATATAATCATACGGGGAAATATCTGTATTTGTCGGAATCGGCTCTGTTGCAGTCGTTGTAGATTCGGTAGTTGCGGAAGTTCCGACGGTAGTTTTCCTTGAGAAATTGTTCGTTGTCGTTTTAGATGCGGAAGTTGAAGCTGTTGTGGAATTTGCTGATGTAGTAATCGTTTCCGAGCAGATCATAACAGGTCTTATTACATATGTATAGTCGGGAGTTTCGGATTCTTCGGGGAAAAAGCTGTCCGCCGTACAGAATATAATGAACACCGAGCATATTATTGCAAGAGTTGGCAAAACAGGATTTCCGAAGAAATACTGAATAAATTCTTTGAACAAAGCCTTAATAAGATCACTTCCAATCATGAAAAAATCCCGCAGGAAGTGATCCTGCGGGATTGGAGCTGATGATCGGACTTGAACCGACGACCTACGCCTTACCAAGGCGTTGCGCTACCGACTGTGCCACATCAGCGATTGCTTTATTATTATACATTATTGTATTTCATTTGTCAATACTGTTGGAAATATTTTTTTGTATTAACTAAATGTAAGCTGAACTTCAGAATCAGAAATAGGCTCTTATGTGACTGCTTTGCATTAAATTCCTTGACATAACATTAAAAAAATGATATAATAAAATCACTCGAAAGGAGTTGATGTTCATGAAAAAATGGGTTGCGGCGTCTTTGATGGCTGCTGCATTGATTGCTGTTTCCGTTCAGACCGATTATTTGAGTATGCCTATGATCTATGCAGAAGATGTATCATTTGATGATGACACGATTATAAAATACAATGATATGTGCTTTTATCCGATAAAGGGAAGGGAGAATGAGGTTACGCTATCGGATTATTTCGGAATGGTGCAAGATCTTGTTGTACCCGAAATTGTAGACGGATATACGGTTACGAGAATTGAAAGCCACGTTTTTAGATACAACAAGATAAATGGATTTGTTGTTGAAAATGTCACTCTCCCCGATACCATTGATTATATTGAGAGAGACGCTTTTGAAAATTCAACTGTTGTTTCTGTTAATATTCCAAAAAATCTGAAATTTATCCCAAGCTTTACATTTAAAAACTGTAAAGACCTTACAACGGTCAAGTTCCATGATGATTTGATCGGTATTGCAAGTTCTGCATTTGATGGCACTAATATAACGATTCCCAAGAATTTGCAGCAAAGGATAGCAGACGACAGCAAAAATAAAATTGATAATTCAAAATCGGAGTATTATTTGGCAAACAACGACTTTAAATTTGTGATCGGCACAGATAAAAACGACAACAGCCTTTACTGTAATATAAAAAACTATATAGGGACAAACTCCGAGATCGTTATTCCCGACAATATTTATGGTGTTTCTGTAAAATCTGTTGATTTTCAGAAATTTGACGCATCAGAGATCACTGCCGTATCGTTTCCGAAAACTGCTGAAAATCTTACGGTTGCACCTGATTCGTTTAGCGGTTCGCAAATCACGGAATTGAATATAAATTCTTCGTGTACTCTGAATAAAACGGCGTTTGAAAACTGCACTGATTTGAAAACGGTCAGATTCAACGGCGATGTAACGATGGACAGAGCGACTTTCGGCGGCTGTACAAGTCTTGCTTCCGTTGAATTTTGCGGCAAAGCCGATCTGAAATATTACTCATTCATCGGCTGCGATTCCCTCGAAAATATTACTGTCGATACGTCATTACCAATAGCGGGAAATGCGTTTGACGACTGTACAACGCTTATGAATATAAATTCCGAGCCTGCCTTTGACGGAAAAACAGGTGAGTTTAACCCGAAATACAGCGACTTTATCAGGAATAATTTTTATATGTCCGAGGAAGTCGGATTTGTAAATGAATACATAAAGGCGCAGTATAAGAAGATCGCCAATGAAGTGGCAGCGCCCGAAATGAGCGATACCGAGAAAGTTAAGGCTCTGCATGATTGGGTATGCGCAAATACCACATATGCTACCGAGGATATAAATTCACCCGAATTTCATACCGACGGTTCAATTTTGCTTAACGATTCAACAGTATGCGAGGGTTATGCGAAAGCAATGAATCTGCTTTGCAATTATGCGGGAATCGAAACTTACTATATTCACAGCAACAATCATGCATGGAACATCGTTAAAATCGGCGGTCACTATTTTCATGTTGATTCAACTTGGGACGATGACGGAGACGTTAAATCGTATACATGGTTTATGAGATCGGACAGCGAGATAAATGACGGTAACTCTCACAGCAACTGGAAAGCGTATATTCCCACGTCGCTTCACGGCTTTCAGAAAGAAGGAACTCCAGAATGCAAATATCAGGTCGGCGATGTGAACACAGATCTTGAAATTTCCGCAGCCGATCTGGTGAAAATGAATAGGGTTCTGCTTAATGCTGAATCCGAAACTTCGGATAATACGGTTCTTTACGATCTGAATTTTGACGGAAAAGCTGATGTTTACGATATGATTCTTATGCGCCGAAAGGTTATTGATCAAAATTAGTTAGGTGGACTGATATGAAGAAAAAGGTATCAAATAAATTCAAAGAACTGAACGATCTCAGTATTCCGACGTTTTTTATTCTTACGATAGCGGGAATTATCAATTCTATCGGCGTTACGATTTTTCTTTTTCCCGTAAAATTGTACGACAGCGGAATTTCCGGACTTTCAATGCTTCTCGATCAGATAACGCCGCCGAATCTGTCGTTGTCTTTATTTCTAATATTGCTGAATATACCTATTTTTGCATTCGGATTGAAGAAACAAGGTCTTGTTTTCACGGTTTATTCCATTTTTACAGTCATCGTTTATTCATTTTCATCTTTCATGATAATGAACATTCTGCCTATAGACGTTTCATTTATCTCACCGCTGGCAGGCTCTGATCTGCTGTTGTGCGCGATATTTGGGGGAGTGATATCGGGAATAGGAAGCGGATTGACAATCAGATTCGGCGGAGCGATCGACGGAATAGACGTTTTATCAGTCGTGTTCGCCAAAAAAATAGGCATATCCATCGGCACATTTGTTATGATATTCAATACTGCTCTTTATATAATTTGCGGTATAACGATAAAAAGCTGGATACTGCCGCTGTATTCCATCGTTACTTATTATATAGGTTCAAGAATGGTCGATTTTGTGGTAGAGGGTATCGACAGATCGAAATGTGCCATGATAGTCACCACAAAGGCAAGCGAAATATCAGACGTTTTGTCTGAAGATTTCGGTACAAGCGGAACTATTGTCAATGCAATCGGAGGATATTCCAAAGAGAGCAAGGAGATAATTTATTTTGTAATCAATCATTTTCAGATAAATAAGCTGAAGAAAATCGTTCATTACATTGATTCGGATGCTTTTATATCGCTTCAGGACGTATCTGATATCATAAAAAGGAAAGAATAATTCAGAACTTATGAACACAAGTTTTCACAAAAAAGCGCAGAGAAAATTTTCTCTGCGCTTTTTTGTTGATGTTCGAAATTATTTTCATTCTTTTATGTTTTTTCTTGCCTAAACAGATTTTTTATAGGTTGCCTATAGCTTTTTTTCAAGTGTTAGAAAAAAATTTGATGTTTACGTCGGCAAACAAAATATACATAACGTATTTTTATGGGATAAAATCGTAAAAATAGGGTATGAACAGCTGCAAAATCATGGTATACTTTAATCATGGAAGAGATAAGAAAAGGCTTGATGAAGCCGAAAATCTCTTAAACGCAAATAATGATCGCATTTATACTAATAGTAAAATGCTGGCGAAATATTAATGAGGTGTGTATTATGATGAAAACAACAATGAACATGATCAAGAAGATAGTAAGTTTCCTTTCCGTACCCGTAATTCTTGCAGCAATGACTCCGGCAATGTCTTACTCTTCTTACGAAGAACCGACTTATGATGAATATAAAGAATTGATTGACGAAGTTGCGGAACTCGTTAATGAAGCAAGAAAAGAACATGGTCTCAAGCCCCTTTACGTAGTTCCTTACCTTAACGAAGTTGCTGAGATACGCGCGATAGAATGCACAACGCAGTTCGCTCACAGCCGTAAGGACGGTTCAAGCTTCTCAACAGTTATCGATCGTGAGGTCGTTCCATACAGCTTTACTGCTGAAAATATTGCAGCAGGTTCTCCTACGGCTGAAGAAACTTTTGGACAGTGGAGAAATTCCCCGAACCACTGGGCTGCGATCCTCAATCCGGATCTTACACACATGGGAATCGGTTTTTCTTACAATGAAGATACGGACTATAAATGGTACTGGCAGCAGACTTTTGTTGCAACTGATAAGGAATTCGGAGATCAGTACCTTCCTACGGATAACGAAGTTGTTCCCACTTGCATCGGCGATGTAAATGGTGACGGCGTTGTTGATTCATTCGATTATCTTGTAGTTGCAGATTACGTTTATAAAAAAAGTACAGATTACCCCGCATATCTTAACGCAGCTCAGCTTGAAGCGGCAGACTGCTTCCGCGACGGCATCATCACAAAGGCTGATACGAAAGTAATGGTTCGCTATATCCTCGGCGAGTACATGACTCTTCCTTATGTATTCTGAGAATTGCTTTGAGGAGTTGAGAACCTGTAGCAATAGGTGATGCGCTTATCAATTAATTTATGCGCATCGTTTATTGGTACAGGTTCCTCAATAACAGTTTTCTTCAGTAACTTTCGAAGCGACATCTTCCTTCCTGTATTTTGCCATGTGCTTTGCGATTCTTCCCTGAAGTACATATGGTATTCCAGCGGTCGAGCCGCTTTGCACATGACAAAATATCATGCTGAATCCGGAATTATTCGGTTTCCGACGAGGTATAATTGATATTTTCTTTCATAAAATACACCAAAGGAAAAATCCGAACTATGTTCGTTTGTGTTCATAGTTCGGATTTTTCTTTGCAATCTGATATAAAGTAAACTGTCTGCAAGGATATTCTGAATATATTTTTGTACGGATTTTCGGCACAGGATTCAGAACTTGTGTTCATAGGCTATTGCACGTTTTTTTCGGCAAATTTTACCGATAGCTGCGTTGAAAAAACTCACCATACGGCAGTATGATTTCGCTTTTTCGCCTTGCTCTCGGTAAAATTATGCTTGAAAATCCACACACAAATCCTATGAACACAAGTTCTTAGTAAAATTTACCGAAAAGACGTGTATAATAAATATACTAAACAGACTCTAAGTTCAGACTTACGCCGAAATTGACTCGATTCAACTTTTTTTGCAGAAAAATTTCATTTTGCTATTTACAAATCAAAAAAAATATGATATAATATATTAGTATCATGATTTTCTAATCCTCTTGGGGGCGTAAAGGTTTCGACGGGGACAGCGAAGTGTGATAAGCGAGCGGAGCTGCTGCGTAATCTCCTTAAACTGCGCTACGTTTAAATATAAACGCTAGAAATAATATTACAGTTACTAGAAATAGTGCACTGGTAGCAGCTTAAGTCTGCTTCCGTCCTCCGACAGAGTACCGCGGCTGTCGATTGGGCGTCGATCAGCGGTGAACGTTCTTAGGGAGTGTCCGTTCCCTTTGTTCGTATTCGGACTACTCGTTCTTTCAGCCCGTTTATCGGCGGTCAGTTCGGGGAATTTTAATTGGTAAACTACGCTCGTAGAAAGTTGCATGGAGTTTTCTTCGGACAGGAGTTCAATTCTCCTCGCCTCCACCAAACGAAAAACGGCGGTATTTCGGGATTTTCCCGATTTACCGCCGTTTCTCTTTGTTTTGTATTCTAAATATTTTTAGAAAAATCTAAGTGTTTTTAGAAAAAACTAAGAAAATTTAAGTGAAATATGACACGAAATATGACACGAAATATCCCCTCCGATTTGGAGGGGATTTCTTATTTACTCACGCTATCTTCCAACAATTTATTTGATATAGTCCCAGATGCCGACAAAAATGCCCTTGATACCGTTCCGCATCTGTTCCCAGTCGCCTGTAAACAGCCCGATAAAAATATCCAGTATGCCAAGAATCACATCAACGATAACATCAAAAGTCTCTGCAATATAGGTGAAAACTCCCTCGAACCATGGAGCGAGAATATCGCATAAGCCTTGCCATATCGACTTCACCAAATCGCCAAAGTCCTCGAAATTAAAGCCTAAAGCGTTAAGCCTGTCAACAATGCCGGACGTTAGATTTTCAAAAACCGACTTGATTTTCTCCCAAATCTCAGTAATTTTGTTTCGGAATCCCTCATTGGTATTCCACAAATGCACGAATGCCGCCACAAGCACAGCAATTGCGGCAACAACAGCTACCACAGGTGCAGAAATACCGCCGATTGCCGCACTGACTGCGGAAAATGCAGCTTTCGCTTTCGTGAGGATCGCAGGGATTCCCGATGCAAACTGCATCAGCCTGCCAACCGTTGAAATGGTTTTGCCCACCACAATTAAAAGAGGTCCAAGAGCCGCCGCTACGAGAGCAATTTTGACTATGGTTTCTTTCGTTGCAGGCGATAAGGCGTTGAATTTGTCAACGAGAGCCTGAATTTTTGCAACGATAGCTCTGATTGTCGGCATCAGGATTTCGCCAAAAGAAATAGCAAGCTCTTCAAGCTGCGATTTCAAGATTGTCATTTGCCCGGCAAGGTTATCCTGCATGGTGTCAGCCATATTCTTCGCCGTACCCTCGCAGCCGTAAATCGCCTCGGTCTATTGTAGTCTCTTCGCTTGCATTGATGATTGCCAGCATTCCCGACATATTCTGCTTGCCGAAAATAGTCGCAGCCGCCTGCATCTGCTCCGCCTGTGCCAAGCCCTCTGTGGTCGTGGAAAGCTCCGCAATGATGTCGTCGAACTCACGGGCATTACCGTCTGCATCAACCAGTTCCACATTGACTTTGCCCATTTTATCTCGGAGTGTTCCCATGATCTCGCCGAGTGACCGCATATTGCCGTCAGCATCCGTCATGAGCGTATTTGCACCCATGATCTCCTCAGAAACACCGGCTTGTTCTGCCGTAAGCTTTTCCTGTGCATCGATGAGTTTCTTTTGTGCCTGCTCGTATTTGTTGCTTGCAAGCTGCGCCTGTGTGCTGTTTTCGCCGTATTTTGTGATAGCATCGTTCAGCTTGGTTTGCGCATTCTCAAGGTTGTATGTGGCGGATTCCACGGCTTTTTCCACCTTGTCAAAGTCGATTTTCTGAATGGTTTCTGTGGAAATAAAACCGAGCTGCTGCATTGCTGTCGCCTGTTGCTTAGTCGGCTTTGTCAGGTTGACGAGTGCGTTTTTCAGTGAATTTCCGGCTTGTGAGCCTTTGATACCGCTGTTCGCCATAAGTCCCAGAGCGATTGACAAGTCCTCAGCACTTGCTCCCATTGCTCCTGCCACAGGTGCAACATACTTGAAGCTTTCGCCCATAAGCGACACATTAGTGTTGGCGTTGGAGCTTGCCGCCGCCAGTATATCGGCAAAATGTGCTGATTCATCAGCATTCATTCCAAGAGCCGTCAAAGCATCGGTTACGATATCGGAGGTTGTTGCGAGGTCTTCACCTGATGCCGCCGCAAGGTTCATGATACCGTCAATACCGCCCAGCATATCCTCGGTTTTCCAGCCTGCCATCGCCATAAAATTGAGCGCTTCACCGGCTTCGGATGCGGAAAATTTCGTCTGACTGCCCATCTCACGAGCCTTTGCACGGAGAGCGTCCAAGTCCTCACCGGTTGCACCTGAAACAGCGGACACCTTGCTCATGGTGGCATCAAAATCCGCAGTTGTTTTGACTGCCATCGTTCCGAGAGCCGTAATACCTGCGGTCAAAGGAAGGAGCTTTTTGCCTGCGCCGCTGATTTTATCGCCGACCTGTTCCATTGTCGCACCGGCTTCACCGATTTTCACAAGAGCAGTACGGGAGTTTTCAGCTTCACGTTGTAGGTTCTGCAATTCCTGTTGTGTTTCCACGATTTCACGCTGTAAGGAATCGTATTGCTGCGGAGATATGGGATTGCCAAATTCATCGGATACAGCTTTTGCAGACTGTCTCAGGGAGGATAATTCGTCTGTTGTTTCCTTTATCTCTCTTTGAAGTGCATCGTACTTTTCCTGCGAAATTTCGCCTTTTGAAAGCTGTTCATCGGCAGTTTTCGACTGCTCTTTGAGTTCTTTCAGCTTTGTTTCGGTCTCGCCGATTTTCTGCTTGATAGGATCATACTTGGCTTTCCACGCATCATAATTATCCTTGGTTTTGGCGGCTTGCTCACTTGCTTTTTTCAGCGTTTCAAGCTTGTCACTGGTTGAGGAAACCGCATCAGCAAGCAGCTTCTGTTTCTGCGATAAAAGCTCCGTATTGGTTGGATCGAGTTTCAGCAGCTTTTCAACATCTTTAAGCTGTGTCTGGGTATTTTTGATGTTCTTGTTGACACCTTCGAGGGCTTTTGAGAGCTTAGTAGTATCTCCGCCTATTTCAACGGTTATCCCTTTTATCCTGTTTGCCATGACAGCTCACCTCTTTTCAAAAAAATTTCAAAATTATTATACAAATGCTTGCAATTTGCATACAATAGTGATATAATAGAAGTAGAATAATACTGAAAGGAGTTGCTAATATGGCACAAGCAACAATCTCTGCCCGCATTGACGAGAATGATAAAATGGCATTTGATAATTTTTGCTCTGATGTGGGATTAAACACGTCCGCCGCTATCAACCTCTTTGTAAAAGCTGTTCTGCGTGAACACCGTATTCCATTTGAGATTTCTCAGTCCAGCGATCCTTTTTACAGCGAATCAAATCAAGCACATCTCATGAAAGCAATTCAGGAGCTTCGTGACGGAAAGGGTACTGCTCATGAATTGATTGAGGTGGAGGATGAGTGAAAAAATTTGGTCAGAAGATGCATGGGAAGATTATCTTTACTGGCAGACACAGGATAAGAAAACGCTGAAACGCATTAATCAACTTATCAAGGATATTGAAAGAAATGGCTGTCTTGATGGTATTGGGCAGCCCGAAGCTTTGAAAAATAATCTGCATGGGGAATTTAGTCGGCGAATCAATGAAAAGGATCGTCTTGTATACCATGTTGAAGGCGACAGAATTTATAT
>CAYNYB010000006.1:67017-125704 GCA_964401315.1 uncultured Alistipes sp. | reverse complement strand
CTGCGATGATGATACTTGGCTGGCGACGGCCCGGGAAAATATTTCAATGCCGGCACAATATAAAAAACTCTTCCATTTGGGAGAGTTTTTTTGTTTATATAAAAACTGATCTTTATGGAATTTCGGAAAAATCTTTTCTATATTGAACAACTATTCAAGATAAAAACAGAAGCGGTCAGGATTAACCTGACCGCTTCTGTTTTAAGGGTGGTTTATATGAATTTGAAGATGTCTGATTATTCGGCGAATTTACGTCCACCGTGTGAAAAATCCCCTTTAAAGCCGCCATCAGGCATTACAGGTTCTCCGTTTTCGTCGGTAGGAGGCTGAAAATCACCGTTCCTGTCAAATTTATCATCAGGCGGAGTATTGCCGCCGTTTCCATCAAAATTAAAATCTTTTTTGTCGCCGCGTTTGAAACCGTCGCCCATTGCAGATTGCTGTCCAATGAATGAAACAAAGTTTTCAGCGGTGAACGTTCCTGCGGAAGTTCCGTCGGAATTATATCCCCCGATGTCAAAAAGCCCGTAAGTTTGGGAAGAATCTGATGTTCCGCCGAGATACAGCGTGTACGATTGCCCATTTTTAATTTCAGGGCTGCTTATTACAATATGATCAAAAATTTTAGAGGGAGCGAAACAAATAATTTCCGAGCCGTTATCATCGCAAAGAGTGACAAGAGTTTCAGCTTCTTGGAATGAATCAAGCGAAGCGGATAAAGAATACTGCGCCGAATCCTCATCGGGAGATTCAGCCATTTGAGAACTGCCTGCCGCAACAAGAATTCCGCCGTTGACAATTATCTTATTATTGCTGTCCAGCGCGCCGTTTCCGCCATTTGTCGGGCCGTTTACAAGTATTGTACCGCCGTTGATCGTAAAATCGCCGTTTGAATCCAGTCCATCGCCGTCTGCGTCAACATAAACAGTTCCACCGTTGAAATTCAGTTCAACGCCGCCGGAATATGTTCCCATAACGCCTTGATCAGTCCCGTCGGAAGCGTTAAAGCCGTCGTCAGCGGATCGCAGCTTAACCAGCCCGCCATTTACATTTATAACTGCGCTTTCAATCCCTTCATAAGATTGAAGAATTTCAACCGTGCCGTCGTTCACCGAAACGTTGATGTCGCCATGAATTCCGTCGTCGCCGGCGGAAAGAGTTGAACTTCCTCCATTAATAAGAACGCTGCCGTTTGAATGAATCGCGTCATCGGCTGAATCGACAATAACCGTGCCGCCGTTTAACTCAATGGAATTTCCGCCTTTTAAGCCCTTCGTGCTTATCTGCGAAGAGTCGGAATCTGAAGTTGAAGCAGAATTTGTTGTCTGCATGATTTCGGGCGGATTTGAGTCATTGGGCATTGAGGGCATCTCACCGTTAAAATCACCGAAATTATCGGGAAATTCCATGTCACCGCCGAATTTTCCGCCAAAGCCGCCTTTAAATCCGCCGCGACCGCCGCCAAAATCATTGAAATCATCATGAGTTTTGGTGGAATTTTCATATCCGCCTGCGGTAATCACGTTAAGAACACCGCCGTCTATTATCAAATCAGTTTCAGCCTGAATTCCGTCCTGATTGGAATTTATCTCAAATTTGCCGCCTTTAATATAGACGAATCCCTTAGAAGCGTCGTTTGAATTAGTTGATTTAATTCCGTCCTCTTTGGAATTTATCGTAAAATTTCCGCCGCTGACCGCAGTATAATCCTTACCCTTAATTCCGTCGCCGTCCGAATCAATATTCAAATTGCCGCCCGTGATAACGATATCGTCTTTGCTATGGATTCCATCGAGGGTCGATGTAATATTCAGCGTACCGCTGCCGTTTATTGTCAAACTGTCGCTGCTGAAAATGCAGGCGTCGGGCGAAGAGTCGTCGTTGGAAACAGACATATTGCAGGTAAGGAAATTAACGCTGTTAGGAGCGAGTGAAAGAAAAATTTTATCGGAATCGACACCGTAAATAGCAGGAGCGTTGCCGCATGTAATATTTGCGCCGTCCAGTATTATCTGAACTTTTTCGGAAGGCGCGTCAACAATAATTTGTCCGTCATCGAGAGTACCCGAAATTCTGTAAATTCCTCCCTCGGTTATGGTAATGCTTGAACCGTCAATTTGAATTCCCTTGGAATCTGATTTTGCGGACGTATTTTTTAAAAGTATTTCGCCGTCAATATCATTATCGTCGGGAATATTCTGTTCCATATCTCTGTCGGAAAAAAGCAGATCGTAATTTCGTGCGGTATTCTTCTCCGAGATCGGCTCAGAAACGGGATTTTCCACTATATCAGAGGAGCTTTCGGTGATTTCAGCCTGATTTTCGGTCAAGCTGCTCTCTGTCTGTGACGTTTTGCTGCCGCAAGCCGTAAAATTTGCGGAAACGGCAGTTAATGCAAGGAAACCTAATGCGGATTTAAAAAATTTATTCATTTTATCACCTGAAATTTAGTTTCCCCAATTCCAATTTATCTTTCTATGTTTCTATTCTAATCTAAAATTATGAAAAGCAGGTGAAAAGCAATTGAAATAACGGAAAAAATCAACATAGTGTGACGAAGAATTACCTTGCTATTTACGGAATATCATAGTATAATAAGAAGGGGTGATAATTATGATATATTTTCTTGAAGATGACGAAGCGATTCGGGATTTTGTGCTGTATGCGCTGAACAATTCTGGAATGAAGGCGGAGGGCTTCGAACTGCCGTCGGAGTTGTACAGGGCATTGCAGAAACGTGTTCCCGATCTGCTGCTTCTTGATATAATGCTGCCCGAGGAGGACGGCTTGAGCGTATTGAAAAAACTGCGAAACAGAGCCGATACCTGTCGGCTGCCCGTGATTATGCTGACTGCGAAAAGTACTGAATACGACAAAGTGAACGGTCTCGACGCGGGCGCGGACGATTACTTAACTAAGCCGTTTGGCGCAATGGAGCTTATAGCGCGGATAAATGCGCTCCTGCGCCGCGTTCGCCGCGATTCCGAGGATATAATAAACCTGCGCGGTCTGACGATAGATACTCAGAGCCGCAAGGTAATTTGCAACGGAGAGGCTGTAGCTTTGACTAATAAAGAATATTGTTTGCTGCTTATTCTTGTGAAAAATGTTGGGAAAGTACTTACAAGAGATGAACTTTTGCGACAGGTCTGGGGATTTGATTTCAGCGGTGAAAGCCGTACGGTTGATGTTCATATCCGAACTCTCCGCTCGAAGCTGGGTTCAGGCGGGGAATTGATCGAAACTGTACGCGGAGTTGGTTATATAATAGAGGGGGATTTTATGTGAAAAAGAAAATATTTTTCGGCGTTTTGCTGACATCTTTAATTTCAAGCGTCGGCGCAAGCCTGCTGACGGCGGCTGATATTTGCTTGAATATAGAGGAAAATTGGCAGGATATCGCCATAGAAACTCTTGATTCGTTATTTTTGATAATTATTGCGATCGTGATTTTTTCTTCAATTGCAGGCTTGATAATCGCAAAAAATATTATTAAACCAATAAGTAAAATAGATCCCGACCACCCCGAGCCTAAGAAAAATTACAAGGAGCTTGCGCCGCTTTTGGAGAAGCTTAATTCCAGAAACGGCATGGTGAATCGGCAAAAAGCTGAATTGGTGAGCCGCCGCGAACAGTTCAGTCTGCTGACGGAAAGCATGAAAGAGGGAATGATAATCGCCGATCCCAAAACATCGATTCTGACGTGCAATTCGGAAGTTTCAAAGCTTTTATGCGTAGCGATGCCAAAAAGCGGCGACAGCATTTTCACGTTGAGCCGCGAGGAAAATTTCCGCCGCTGTATTCAAGACGCAATGGGCGGAAGACGTGCCGAATGTCTGCTGAAAACCGAACAGGGCGATCGTAGAGTCATTGCAAGTCCTGCCTCTATAAACGACGCTGTAAACGGAATCGTCGTATTTGTGCTTGATGTCACCGAGGAACAAGCGCTCGAAAGAATGCGCAGAGAATTCACGTCGAACGTTTCTCATGAACTGAAAACGCCGCTGACGACGATCTACGGCGTTGCGGATATGCTTGCGAACGGCATGGTCAAGGGCGAGGACGTGGCTGTATTCGGCGGTAATATTCGCCGCGAAGCTGACAGATTGATCACACTGATCAACGATATTGTGGCGTTGTCAAAGCTTGACGAGAACTCTGTGCCGAAGAGTGATGAGGAAGTCGATCTTTACGAGCTTACGGAGGAAATTATAAGCAGACTTGAAAGCTGCGCCGCCGAAAAGGAGATAACGGGAAGTGTCGTCGGAGATCATTTGAAGATCATCGGCAATCGCACTGTGCTTGACGAGGTAATATACAACCTTTGCGACAACGCCATAAAATACGGAAATATCGGCGGAAAATACGAAGTGAAGCTCTCGCACGTTCCCAGACGTACTATCCTGACGGTCAGCGATAACGGAATCGGGATTCCCGAGGAGCATATCGAGCGTATTTTTGAGCGGTTCTATCGTGTGGACAAAAGCCGTTCACGCAAAATAAAGGGTACGGGTCTGGGATTATCTATTGTGAAACACGGCGTAATGTACCACGGCGGAACTGTCCGTGCCGTCAGCACGAATGAGGGAACTTCTTTTATTGCGGAATTTCCTTTGTAATAAAATTCAAGAAAAACTGCGAAATTTTAAGAAAAATAATGATAAATTCAAAAAAACCATATAATCTTCACTAAAACGTCTTAAATCGTTCTAAGATGAAAGTTGCGGTTCATGTGAACTTGTGATATAATCTTAATATCACATGAATAGCATTGCGGAACTTAATTTGTGATATCGTGTTCCGCTTAGGAGGTTGTTAAAATGATAAGACTTGTTCCGGGAACAACAATAAAGTTTACCGAGCAGGCGCGTGAATCCGCTTTCAGTATTATTTCACCCGTTTTGGAAGCCACGGGAGGACTTACGCTGTCGCAGCTATCGAAGGTAACGGGGCTGGAGGGTTCGACCATTCAGAACTGGATAAAGCGCGGCTGGGTATCATCGACTGGCGGAAAGAAATATTCCGAAAAGCAGGTAATAAGAATCCTGCTGATAAATATGCTTCGCGGAGCAATGCGGCTTGAAAATATCGCAAAGCTTATGACTTACATAAACGGCGACGTAGAGGATACTTCCGATGACATAATTGCGGATATTGTTTTGTACAATATTTTGTGCAGAATAATATTTACTGCGGAAGATCGCGGTGCATTTGATACAGATTCAATAAAACTGCTGATCGATGACGAAATTCGCGACTGCGCCGATGAGATCAGAGACGAAGTAAAGCTTCGCAAGGCTATGTACGCTATGGTAATGGCTTATCGCAGCGCTTGTCTCAAAAATGAAACGGAAATGGCAATGAATGTTATTCTTGCTGAAATGGCTGAAAATTAAGGAGAATTATTATGGCAAAATTTGAGGAGTTAAGACCTGACGGAAAACCGAAAAGAAATTTCATTGGAAAATATATCGGAATCGGCATAACAGCAGCGGTTGCTGCATTGCTGTTCATAAGTTCATGTACTATCGTTCCCGCAGGTCATACGGGTGTTATACTTACTCTCGGCAAGGTTTCGGGAAGCTCGTTTTCCGAGGGATTTCACCTTAAAATCCCGATAATTCAGAGCGTTGAAAGCGTTTCAAACAAAATTCAGGTGTATGAAACGTCTGCTTCCGCGGTTTCGAAAGACTTGCAGACCGTAAGCAGCAACGTTGCCGTGAACTATCGCCTTGTTTCCGATAAATCAGGCGAAATGTACAGAAATGTCGGCATGGATTATCAGACGGTTCTTATTGCGCCTGTGGTGCAGGAGTGTATGAAGTCGGCGACGGCTAAGTATACTGCCGAAGAGATGATTACGGAGCGCGCGGCTGTAGGCGAGGAAGTTAAGACGGCGTTGGATTCCAAGCTTAACGGCTACGGAATTTTCATCGAGAAGTTCAACATTGTAAATTTCGACTTTTCCGAGGAATTCAACAACGCTATCGAAGCCAAGCAGGTTGCGGAACAGAATCTTCTGAAAACCGAGACAGAGCAGAAGCAGGCTATCACGATCGCAGAGGCTCAGGCTAAGCAGAAAGTAATTGCCGCCGAAGCCGAGGCAGACGCCATTCTTGCGAAAGCCGAAGCTAATGCGGAGGCGAACAGAATGCTCGAAGCGTCGTTGTCCGATAAGGTAATTGCCTATGAGCAGATCGAAAAGTGGGACGGCGTAATGCCCAAGGTCGTAAGCGGCGACAGCAACGGAATGCTGATAAATATTGATCCCGACGATTTGGGCGGTTCATCGCAGCCGTATATACCGCCTGCGACCGAAGCTTCAACTGACTAAGTATGGGCAGAAAAGATAAATCGCTGATTGGTTCTGCAATTGAATTGATATTCGAATTGATTGATCTTTTTAGTGATAATATCATAGAATGGATAGAGGACTTGTTTGATTAAACTCATTTGTCTGATATAGGGGAAAATCGCCTGCAACGTAAAAATTGCAGGCGATTTTCATTTGCATTACTGCATTATACCGTAAAGCCGTTCGCTCTCAGCTCATCAATTAAATCGCCGAGGATAGCGGCATTTGTTGCCGATACCGAGTGAAGCAGGAGAATTTCTCCTCCGTGCGCCGATTTTGTAAGTTTGCATAAACTTTCTGTAGGATCGGGCTGCTTATCGGTTTGCCAGTCAACATAGGCGTAACTCCAGAAAACCGTTTTATATCCGCATTCCTGCACGGTTTTCAGCGAATCTTCGGAATATTCTCCGCATGGAAATCTGAAATACTGCATCTCATAGCCGTAATTATTGATAACATAATTATGAAGAGACATAATTTCCTCGACAGCTTCGTCGTGGGAAAGAGTGGGAAGACTTGCGTGAGTCATACCGTGATTTCCGAGAGTGTGACCCTCGGCGATCATTCGCTTTACGAGAGATTCCTCTTTTTTTGCGTAGTCACCCGTGAGAAAGAAAACCGCGGTTGCGTTTTTTTCCTTCAGAGTATCGAGAATCTGCGAAGTATAGCCGTTTTCATAGCCTTGGTCGAAGGTGATGATTATCCGCTTTTCATCTTCGGAAATGGCGCAGGCATCATAATCGCCATACTGTCTGGTGAATTGAACGGCGTCGCAAGGACGATTTTTTTCATCTACGGAAGTACCCTGACCGTAGCCGTGTTTAGTGGTATCCGCCGCATAGACCGCGTATGAGGGAATTGCCGCGGCGGTTAAGATCGCTGTAGCTGCGGCGATCGCTTTCATAATTCCACTCTCCTTATTTCAATGCAATTGAACTGCGGATTCCTCCGCTCTACTATTTTAACCGCAGAGGAATTAAATATGCGCCTATTAATTATGAAATATTTGCCAAAACATTTATTATATCGCATTCGGGCAGTTTTCCTTGTTCGATGGCGACTTTCACCGCTCCGGTAAGCTCTTCGGGATCGCGGTTCTTTACAGCTTCGCCGCCGTTTTCATTAATTTCCAGAACCATACATGACGGCGACGGTTTCCACTGGCGGAAAATATGTTTCAAAATTTCGCGGCTGTCGCAATCGCTGAGCAGTATCAATTCCGTATGACCTACAAAAATTTCTTTTCCGATCTCGACTTCGGCTTTTGATTTTGCTTTTTCGAGATCGTCCGCGCTGACCGAAACGGTTTCCTCACCCGAAAAAAATGCAAGAGTCAGCGTATTTCCGTCAATAGCGGCAGTTCTCACATAGGCGCGCCGGCTTACATTTCCCTGCGAGCCGCAGGCGGTAAGCGTTATAACGGATAAAATTGAAAATAAAAATAAAATTTTTCTCATAGCATTATATTACTTCCTAAGATGATTTTTTTGAGAATAATTGATTGACAACAAGCTTGGCGGCAGAACCCTGAACGGCGGCGGAAAATACGGCAAATACCGCGAATACCGACAAAAACAGGGAATCTATACGCTGGACTGCTATCGGCTGAGAAAGCTGAGCCGCGGCGGCAATTGGGAAATCGGTTATTTCCATGATTCCGCCGCACACGAGTACTCCCGTGAGAATTATGCAAACTGTCACAATTATATTTGCTGTAAAATACCATATGACGCTTCTTATCACCCTTCCGTCGGAAAATCCTGCAAATACAAGCAGGCTGCCGATTCCGCTGCCGAGGGATAATCCGCGTAAAAGTTCGCTGAAAAAGCTTTCCGAAGAGGCGCGCCGAAAATTATCAAAATCGGACTGAATAAGGGCGCTGATCACGACGACGGCAACGCACAAAGCCCCGATCGCGGCGGATATCACACAAGCGCGTGATAAAGCCTTTATTCCCTTTGAGACGATGTAAAAGCAGGCGGCGGCAATTACCGCTGTCACCAGAATTCTGCCCCATATTCCAGAAGCCACAAAGGGCGCGAAAATCAATTCTCCCGTATTCCAAAGCATTGACAAAACTGCGAAAATGCGTATGATTATAAAAATCAGCAGAACAGAGAGATATATTTTACCTGCCGCCGCAATCGATCTTCCGCCGCGGTACATTATCAGAAAGGGCAGCGTTACAAGAAATTCCAGCGCCGTCGCAGCTGCAAATGCAAGGGCGGTCATGGCTGAAATGCCGTCCCGAAGACAAAATAAGGCGAAAACGTCGCCTATCAGCAGCATGGCAACAAGCTGCGGCGGCGAAATTTTAACGTTGCTGTTCATAAACTATATTCCTTTCTTTTGTACTCAGCTTCGTTGTTCGTATTCCTCGACGGTAAAGCCGCGGTTCTGCAGTTTCCGCATACCCTGACGAATTACCGTATCAGTCATTCCCCGTGCGGAAAACGGCGAGATCGGCGCGGTAAAGGGGAATCCATAGGTTTCGGTTGAACAGATATTTATCAGTACCGCGCAGGCAAGGACGCTTACACCGAATAATCCTAAAATTCCGCCTGCCGTTAAAAATGCGAATCTCAGCACGGTTATCTGCGGATTAAGATCGGGGATAGCCAGTCCGCCGAGAACTGAAAGTGCGGTCATGGTGAGCAGCGGAGTGCTTACAAGACCCGATTTTACAGCCGCGTCGCCGATTATAAGACCGCTGATTATGCTGACTGCGCCGCCTACGGGTTTCGGCAGTCGGACTCCTGCTTCTCGAATGACTTCGTACATCAGCAGAACGAGAAAGGCTTCGGTAAGAATAGATAGCGGAGCATTTTTTTCCTCCTCAACAAGAAGCATCAGCAGGGTGCTGTTGATAAGTTCGGGGTGGTACATTACGATAGCCGTATAAACGGCAGGCAGCAGGACAGCCAGTATAAACGACGCGTATTTCAGCCAGCGGATAAATACCGCGTAATACGGCTTGTAAGCGTAATCGTCAAGAGTGTGGAAGCTTTCGCAGAACAGCCGCGGTACGATTATCGCATACGGCAATCCGTCAATGAGAATTGCCGCGCGCCCCTCAATGAGTTTGGAGCATAGCACGTCGGGGCGTTCGGTTATTCCCGTGGAACTGAACAGTTCGAAGCCTTTTTTCTCCAAAAACGGTCGGATATAGCCCGTGGAGAGTATTGCTTCGAGCTTCATTTCATTGAGCGATTTTTCGATCCGCCGCAAAAGTTCGCGCGGAACGCGGTCTTTCATATAGCAAAGGCAGATGTCGGTTTTGCTTTCCGAACCGAGAACGGACAGCTTCATTACCAGTTTCGGGGATTTCAGACGGCGGCGTAGCAGTGACATATTAGTACGAACCGTTTCAACAAAACCCTCATGGCTTCCCATTATATTGCCCTCGCCCGACGGCTCCTGAATGCTGCGGGAGGAATAACCCTGAATTCCGAATGCAAGAGCAATATTCATTCCGTCGGCAAGAAGAACGCCGAATCCCGAATGGAGCAGGCGAAACAGCGTATCGAGGTCTTCCGCTCTGGTCTGATCGGCAGAAAGGAGCAGGTGTTCGCGTATATGATCGAAAAGATGTTTCGGAGAATCTTTTGCGGGAATTTCCATAAGCGGTGTAAAAAGCATTTCGCAGGCGCTTAGAGTTGACATCATGCCCTCGCAGAAAAGGAGCGCGCATTTTATATTTCCCGTAGTGAAGCGGTTTATCAGAATATCGGACGAATTTTCCGATATTTCTTTTATCATGGCAATGTTTTCTTCCATATTGCCATGCAGCGTTTTATTTTCAGCCATTATGAAGCTTCCTTTCAAGATATATTTCAGAGATATTATACCCGATTTACATATAATTATAAAAAATTGTTTTAGAGCCTCTAAGTAAACAGATTTATTAAAAAAGAACGTATATTTCACTTGACATTGCGGCGAAATAGTGGTACAATTAGATTATATAGAAAATCAAACATGAAAACAAATCATTAATGAAAAGGAGAATGTTATGAAAAAATTTACAAAATCGATAGCGGCATTGGCTATGGCGGGATTCGTTGGATTTTCAGCTGTAAATTCAACAGCCGCCGTGTTAAAAGCGCCCGACGTTCAGGCGGTCGATACCAATA
Organism: uncultured Alistipes sp.; assembly: GCA_964401315.1. Classification (GTDB taxonomy): domain Bacteria; phylum Bacillota; class Clostridia; order Oscillospirales; family Ruminococcaceae; genus Ruminococcus. Next base: position 115,216 of record CAYNYB010000006.1, on the reverse strand, counting down.
ACGACGACTGGCTTCATGCCGAGGGCAGCCGTCTTTACGACATGAACGGCAACGAAGTATGGCTTACGGGAGCGAACTGGTTCGGTTTAAACTGCGGAGAAGCCTGCCCCCATTATTTGTGGAGCGCAGATGTTGATGATATCCTGCAATCCGTAGTCGATCACGGAATCAACGTTCTGAGATTTCCCGTTTCCACAGAATTGCTTCTTTCATGGATGAACGGCACTCCAAACGAGGTTTCAAGTATTCAGGTCAATACCGATCCCTCATATACGATAAATCCCGATTTTGCCGAAGCTGACGGTAAAACTCCGAAAAACTCGATGGAGATTTTCGATATTATAATGCAGAAATGCAAAAAATACGGCGTGAAAGCCTTCATAGACATTCACAGCCCGCATACAGATAATTCGGGACATAACTATAACCTCTGGTACGGCAAGGAAACTACAGACGGCACTATGGTAACGACTGAAATCTGGCAGGATACGCTTGTATGGCTTGCCGACAAATATAAAAATGACGATACGCTTATCGGCTACGACCTGAAAAACGAACCGCACGGCAAAGGTCAGGAAGGTACAGCCGCTGCAAAGTGGGACGGCTCTACAGATGAAAATAACTGGGCTTACGCGGCAACAAAGTGCGCCGACGCGATACTTGAAGTGAATCCCAATGCGCTCATTTTTATCGAGGGCGTTGAGCAGGCTTTGAGAAGCGATTCGTTCACATGGGGACAGCCCGATTCCGAAAGCAATCCTCCATATTACGGAGGCTGGTGGGGCGGAAATTTCCGCGGTGCAAGAGAATATCCAATAACGCCCGAACACGGCACAAGTCAGATCGTATATTCACCTCACGACTACGGTCCGTCAGTTTGGCCGCAGGACTGGTTCAAGGGCGATTTTACCGAAAAGACTCTTCTCGATGATTATTGGTACGATACATGGGCATATATAAATGCAGAGGATATCGCTCCCGAGCTTATCGGCGAATGGGGCGGTCACATGGACGGCGCCGAAAATGAAAAGTGGATGACGCTGCTCCGCGATTACATGATAAAGAATCACATCAACCATACGTTCTGGTGCTTGAATATCAATTCAGGAGACACGGGCGGACTCTGGACAGGTCTTGGATTCAGTCCTGCTACAGGTTCTACTATCGAGTGGGACGACGATAAATACGGACTTTTCGAGCCTGCGCTCTGGCAGACTGCTAAAACAGGAAAGTATATCGGACTTGATCATCAGGTCGCACTGGGTGCAAACGGAATTTCCCTCAATGATTTCTACAGCAATTACGCCTCGACCGAGGGCAGCAACCTCGACGGCGGAAAAACTTCCGACGGCAGACCTGTAGAGGGCGATACTCCGACAACTGCAACGCCTGCTCAGACTACGAAGCCTGCTCCTGCCACAACCGAAAAGCCTGCTGATACCACAACGACTACGGTCAGTAGTGATAACGGTACTACTGATGCTTCTGGCAGCGATATTCTTTACGGTGATGCGAATTGTGATAAAAAAGTCGAAATAGCGGACGCTACTTTGATCTTGCAGTATCTTACAAATAAGGATGAATATCAGCTGTCTGAGCAGGGAATGATCAACGCCGATTGTTGTGATACTGGTGACGGCGTTACGGCTCAGGACGCGCTGATGATACAGAAGCTTGATGCGGGACAGCTCAAATCACTGCCTGTCAAGAGTTCCTGAGGCGGCATTATCTTTACACGTCGGGAGGATAAAAATATGTTCGATAAAACTATGACATTCAGCGTAAACGAGGACAAGGAAGCGGAATTAAAGCGCAATCTCACGATAATATACGACGCGTTGGTTCAGAAAGGCTATAATCCGATCAATCAGATTGTGGGCTACATTCTCTCCGAAGATCCTACGTATATTACCACATATAACAACGCGCGCAGTCTGATAAGACATATAGACCGCGACGAGCTTCTTCAGGTGCTTGTTAAAAATTATCTGAATGCTTAACTAAAAAGCTTCTGTACTTTAATCGGTACAGAAGCTTTTTTATCGGGTTACATATATCTGGCAATAAGTTTTTTCAATTCGGCGAGTTCGGCTAAGAGTTCATCGCTGTCGTTTTCGGCGAGAGATTCCACACGGGCGCAAAGTCTGTCGATCTCGATCAAATTATTCCGGCGCAGAAAAATCGCTGCAAACTTTCGGAAATTCTCCCATTCACTGTTTAAAAGCCGCGCCGATTCTATCGCCTGCTGCTTATTTTCGTTTAGAAGCAATTTTTCGGTTTGCGCGGCTATCGCCGTGATACTGCTGCTTTTTGAATTTATCCATATCTGCGAGCCGAAGCTTACGCTGAAAACCAGAATCAAAACTGCAATACTCAGCTTAATTCGTGTCATATCTCTGTCACTCCTTTTCTTCCTTTAAAACCGAAATGCTGCCGTTTGTTTCTACGATCGCATACTTCACGTCTGCAATGTCGAAAACGTCTTTACTGCGCAGTGCGGCATTCAGATCGTCCATTGAAAGGCGAAGTTCCCGCAAAGCGTGATCATCGGGTTTACCGTTGCGAACTACGATTTTCGGTCTGCCCGAGACGATTTTTCTGACGGCAGGGAAATGAAGCGTGATCCATGACATGAGAACTTCAAAGCAAACGAGGGCGAGAATAGGTGTAATTCCCATTAATAGCGGTATATCCGAATCCTCCAGAGGAAGAGTGGCTATGTTTGATACAAGTATGGTTATAACAAATTCGGAGGGCTGTAGTTCTCCTAATTGACGTTTTCCCATAAGCCTGACCGAAAAAATGACCAATATATATAGTATTATTGATCGTATAAGTGCTGTTGTCATAATTTCACCGCCTTTTGCGAATATTATTTAACCGAAAAAAGAAAATATACATGAATATTATCCGAATTTGCGTTAATAATATCATTGGCAACAGCCGAAATATATTAGACCTCCTCGGAAACTGGAGAAATGCTGAATGACGCAGGATTTTTTGCGTTTTGCAAAGTCAGATTTCCGCAGGAATACTGTATGCATTTCAAGGAAAGCCAGTAGCAAAACGCAAAAAAGACAAGTCAGGCGGCGTTTTGTAAGTTTTCGAAGAGGTCAGCTTTTTGAAGGAGAAAAAGTTATGGAAAACAAGCACAAAAACGACAGCATCAAATGTACAGTCAAGCAGTGTCAGCACAACATGGTTACGGAGAATTACTGCTCGCTGGGCTGTATCTGCGTAGGCACTCATGAAAGCAACCCCACAGTTCCCGAATGTACCGACTGCAACAGCTTCCTTAAGCGTACAGGAGTTTAAGGATTTCTGAAAAATCCAAACATTAAAAAAATCAGCTCGTCTGCAAAAGATGAGCTGATTTTTTTATTTGGTTACAAATGTAATCCCAAAAATTACATTTATCATCTTAAATTGTTATGAAAATTATTGTAAAATATATACATAAAGGAGGAATCTGCATGAAAAAAATAATTCCAAAGATATTTCTTGTATTATCATTTACCCCATATGCCATTGCCATATTTTACGGCATTAATTCGGCAGTCAATGGCTGGACTTTTTTATTTGGACCTGAAGAATACGGCTTTCAAGCTTTCAAAGACAGTTTATTAATAATGCTGCTTTATCTGTGTTATGTGCCGATACTGCCGCCATGTTTTATTTATCAGATTATATATTTAGCCGTATTTATAATGAAAAAGCTTCACGTTTCCAAAACTAAAATGCAGATTATTTCGGGATTTATTGCAGCCGTTATTTTATCAGCTTATTTATTAATATGTGTTAATCTTTATAATTAGATTCAAAATAAACAGGCTCTTAGAGCCTGTTTAAAATTATGTTTTTTTCCATTTCCAGAGTATAATGACTGCCGTGATAGTACTGACTATTGATAAAAGTATCGGAAACCAAGTGTACGGGATCGGAAGATCGACGGTATTTATGCCGTAAAATGCGAAGATTATGTTGGGTATCTGCATTATGATCGTCACCGTAGTGAGCCGCCACATGACAATATTCAGATTGTTTGATATGACAGATGAAAATCCTTCCGTCATACTTGAAAGAATTCCCGTATAAATGCTCGCCATTTCGATAGCCTGCTTCATCTCGATAAGAACGTCCTCAAGAAGATCCTGATCTTCGTCGTACAGCTTTATTACTCTTCCGCGGTAAATTTTTTCTATGGTGGCTTCATTTGCTTTCAGGGAAGTCGAAAAATAAACCAGCGATTTTTCAAGCGCGAGAAGCTGCATAAGAAGTTCGTTTTTCATTGCATTATGAAGCTGCTGTTCGGCGACGGACGACAGCTTGTCGATCTGTTTGAGATAGTAGAGGAACAGCGCGGCAATTCTTAAAAGCAGCTGCAAAACGAACCGCGTTTTGAAGGACGGTCGGAGATTACGGATAGTTCCGCGGACGGCCTCGTCGATAAGCTGCGAGCCGTGGAGCGAGATCGTAATAACGTTTTGTTCGGTGATTATTATGCCGATAGGCATTGTGTAGAAAATTTGCGTATCATCGTTGTCTGTAGAAGATACGGGAGCGTCGACGATTATCAATGTCTGATCGTCCTCGCGCTCAATACGTGAGGATTCCTCTTCATCGAGGGAAGATTTTACAAATCCGCTGTCAAGTTTGAAATCATCAATGAGCATTTTGATTTCCTGGGGCGTGGGATCGACAACAGATATCCAACAGCCGACCTTCGGGTCTTTTACGGAGCAAAGCCGTCCGCTTTCGGAATTGTAGTAATTTATCACGGTCGGTCGGACCTCCTTTTTTATAAGATAAGTTTCTGCATCATCAGGCAAAAATCGTAAACGTCGATTCGGTCATCACTGCAAAAATCGCCAGCTTTCCAGTCCGCAACTTCGCCGTTTCCGAGCAGCCAGTTCTGAAGCGCAACGGCGTCGGAAATGTTGAAAACGCCGTCTGCATTAACATCGCCCATAATAAATGAATCAGCGGTTTCGGGGACTATCCAGCGACCGTCATCAATTATCAGGCAGAGCATGGTTATGGTTTCGCCGAAATAAACGTCGTCGCCGTACTCCAGACACGTCTCGCGTACTGAATCATGCCAATTTGTATCGTTTGCAGCGGCGGCAGCGATCATAAGAGGGGAGGTGAAGCAGAGATCGTTCCAGTCGGAGATTGCCTTTCCGTCGGGAGTATAGCCTGCCATGAACTCCCATGGGTCATTGTTTGTCGTTTGCTTGGAAAAATCGGTGATCACCTTGGAGAATTCGAGAGCGTCGGTGTTTCCGTTCACAAGATAATCCATACCGATACGCCATGGAGCGCGGCAGCTGTTATAGTAGCAGTTGCCGTCGTTTTCGCTTTCAAGGAAATTCGGCGGCGCGGGAATGAATTTACCTGTGCTGTCTTTAATGATAAAATCGGGAATCAAACCTGTTTTATATTCATCGACGATGCTGTTGATTATGCTGTACGTGGTGTCATAAAGCTTCATCCAGCGGTCATCGCCTGTAACCTGCGCAAATAACGGCATATACTGAACGATAAAATCCGAGCCTCTTGTTGCGGAATAGTAGGGATCGCTACTGCTTGCTTGATAAGTCCAGTCGCCGAGACGAAGTATCCAGTCTTCCTGATTTACTTCGTATTTCATAATATCGTTGATGACAGCTATTGCGGATTCGAGATAATTGATATCGCCGTCGCTGCCCCATATTTTGTCAGCCATAAGCAGAGCGTATGCGATATCCATATCTCCGTCCGTTGCGGAATCCGAGCCTTCGGAGCATACGAGAGCCGAGCCGTTATCAGATTGCTGCCAAGCCATGAGATTTTTTCCGATGCTGCTTGGATAAGCTTTATAATAACGGTACATTCCGTCGAATATAGCTTTTGCTTCGCTGTCGTATTCAGCCATGGCAGCCGTAATAAGCATACCGTAGCCGTGGGCTTCGGAAACTGTCACGGGAACTGTATAGCCGGTCTGTTCGAAAGTTTCTTCGCTGTAAAAAACGTAATACTGAGTTTCGTTTTTTGAGTAGGGATTCTGTACTACGTATTTTGCTTTCCAGTTGTCGTAATAAGACTTTGTTTCCGCTGAAAGCTGGGGAGTTTCGGCGGCGTTCGTCTGAAAAGCTGCTGTCGTTTGCAGGGGGAATGCGCAAAGTGCGGCGGCGCACAATGCGAAAATTTTTTTTGACTTACTCATAATTTTCTCTCCTCTCAATGCGGCAGTTATATGATTTTATGCTGAATCTCTGCTCGGCGTTACATTATAAATTTATTATACCATACTTTTTGGGAAATTACAAGAATTAATTACATAAAATAAGAACCTGCGGTCAAAGCGAATGTTCACGGCGTTGAACATTACTCTGCGACCGCAGGTTCTTTTGCTGCGTTGAAACGTATTGTTTTTTCTTGTTTATTTTTTCTTCCATGATTACATTATAACGCATATCGCGGTATATTGCAATAACAGCAATGTTTCAGATATAATACAATTTGAATTTATTTTCTTACAAAAATGTAACAGATTACGCGGGAAATATTAATCTGCTGTTTAATTGGTGTTAAAACTGTGAAAGATGTACAGATTTGTGAACCTGTCCGAATTTTCTAAAATTTTCATGTGACTTTTTTTCAATATCTGCATAGAATAGTATAAACGGAACTGCGATAAAGGCGATTGCAAGTGGCTGATTCAGCAAGCACCGGTGCGCCCGCGAACAGCTTTCGATCGGAAAAACTTTATCATAGTCCTGTTTTTTCAAAACCTGTACCGATAGACGGTGCATATGGCTTTTCGGGAGTAATTTTGCCGAAAACGTATGCGGCGGCTATTGGTGCAGGTTTTCGGATTTACAGTGGAATTATTCCTTATCCGAATTCTTATGCATTTTTTTATTGTATTCCTCGTATTTGCGTTTCGTGGCGAGACCGCCGCGTATATGACGTTCCTGCTTGTTTATTTCCAATATATCCTTGACCTGCATATATAATGCGGGATTTTCGTTTTTCAGCCGTTCGCTTACGTCCTTATGTATGGTTGTATCAAAAGAGAATTAAAAAAATGACCGTCCTTGGCATAAAAGCGTCAGACGATCATTATCTGTATTATTTGAAATTTAATCAACAGGTGATTTGTTTATAGAACTTTCAGAAATTAAATACTCATAGTTTGTATTCAGATTTTCAGGAAAAAGCATATGTCTCGTTTCGGTTTCCCCGATCGTATAACGGTCACAATATACCATATACACCATATTTTTCATAATATACAAAAAATCACCTACATGCTTTTCTTTTATTTTTTGAATATTATTGATTTTTTCTCCAACAACGACCGGAGTACAAAATTCCTGATTTGCACCCTTTGTACGAATTTCAAGAATAGAAAGAGGTTCGCTGTTTTCGTCGATCCAATATTCATTATTGGTTATGTCCAGCATGATCCATTTGTTCAGACTGGTGTCCCACACTTCATTTACAACATGACAGTCTCCGTCATAACGGGAGTTCGGCATGATCCAGACTTTACGTGAGTAAATTCCCAACGCTAAACACATTTCATTCAGGATCTGAGCTTTAGCTCTGCAATTTATTCCGTTGGACTTTTTGTTCAAACTGTATTCCAGCAACGGCAAAGCGCTGATTTCAATATGGTTATCATAATCACTTTTATGCGTAAGGCGGGGAGCAAACTCGTTCATCAAACGCATGGCTTTTTCAAACTCCGAGCCGTCTCCTGCTATTTTTTCAAGATCATATTTTTCTTTCAGCACAGCATAGTCGCCGTTTGAAAAATCGTATGTGATATCAATATCTTTTCCTTCTCTGAATTCTGAATTATTGTATAAAATACCAGCTTCCATTATGTATATTTCGTCGGTATTTTGCAGATAACTGTCCAAGCCCCAAAATGCCTGATAAATGTTTATACCAATACTTGTAAGTAACAAAGCAGACAAAATAATATATAAGATAATATTTCTTTTTTTCATTTTTACTCCCATAAATTTTGATTAAGAGTTCCACAAAGCCAGTTTTATCTGTTCTTCTGAGAAACCGCCTTTTCATTATACCATGTTTTCAAACAAATTTCAAGAGATTTTCAGAGTTGCCATTAATAATTTAATTCAATTTGTATATCGCCATTTTCATCTGCAATGATAGCTTTTATCAGCATTTTCAGCTCGGCGTTTGTCATGCCTGCAACAGACGAATACTTATTGAAATTCTCCGACAGTGTACAATAAAGCTGACGTAACTTTTTTTCAATATCCTCCTGACTTTCTGCGCTTTCAAGCTCCAGCCTGATCTGAGCGATCTGTCTGTCAATGTCTGCTGTACGCTCTTTCAGTTCTGCGATGGAAATAATATCGTTCTCAAACATTTGTATCTGCTTCTGCTTTTTGTTTTTCAGAACATCAAGCTGAGAGGAAAGTGAAGTACCCGTATTCTTTGGCTGCTCCTTCTGATACTGACTGATAATGCTGTCGATAAACCTCTGCTTGTCCTTTATCAGTGAAAGAAAATAGCTGTCAAGATTTTCGATCAGCTCACTCTCCGGAATCGTTGTCGTATTGCTGCAATACCCTGCGCCATGATGATTGCGTCCGCTGCAGCACCATATTATATTTGTGTCATTTTTTCTTTTTCTGCGGCTTCGTCTGAATGAATAACCGCATACGGAGCAATTGATAAGCGTACTGAACAGGTGCTTATTACTGCGTTTTTTATGTATCGTAGCTTCAAGACCGCTGTTGTTGGTCTTGTTGACATTCTGCGCCTTTTCCCATATCTCCAGCGGAATAATTTGCAGCTCAGGTCGATGTATTTCTATCCATTCGCCCTCATCCTTTTTTTTGCGTGTTTTCTCAATAAAATCGCTGACCTCGCTCTTTCCATTGATTATATATCCTGCATAGATCTTGTTTTTCAGAAGTCTGCTGACTGCCGTTGTACTCCACGGAACTCCTCTTAAACTCTTTAATCCCCTGTCATTCAGCAGTTTGGCGATTTTATGAGAACCATACCCCTGATTGACATACAGGTTAAATATCTCCCTGACGATTTCCGCTTCTTCGTCGTTGATTTGCAAATTGAAATAATCGCCTTTGGTCTTGATATAGCCGTAACACAAATTTGGAACTCTGCCCTTTTCGGCATTTATCTTCTTTCCGAACTTTACACGCTTTGACATATTTGCAGATTCTTCCTGCGCCATAGCCGCAAGCAGGGTCAGCATAAACTCGCTGCCGTCTAAGGATTCCATATTTGCAGTAACGAATCTTACGTTAATATTACGGGATTTAAGCTCACGTATGCTTTTCAGAAAATCATATGTATTTCGGGCAAGTCTTGAAACATCCTTTACAAGTACGCACTCAAAAATATCTTTCTTGCTGTCGTTCATCATCAGGTTGAATTCTGCCCTTTTTTTCGTTGACGTACCCGTAATACCCTCGTCTGCATAGATACGGATAAGATTATATCCATTTTTCTTGGCATATTCCGTAAAAAATGATTTTTGTGCTTCAAAGGAATTAAGCTGATCTTCCTTATCAGTAGATACACGGCAATATGCAACAACATTCTTTTCCATTTATTATCTCCTTGACGCAGATTCCTTAACCTACACGTTCTTCTGATCCGACAAAATTATTGATAATAGCAACAGAATTATCATTTTCAGCATGGGTCTTTATCTGTCTTGTAAATGAATCTGCAATCACCTGTTCTAATTTTTTGAGCAGTCTGTTTATGTCGCTCCTGTCAGCCGGATCGTTCACAAAATGATATGTATTCATAACGCCCTCCTTTTTCATTCTGTTTAATACTATGAATTGGAATTGGCTTATATGAATTAATCAAAGTGTCTTTTTTGGACGTTTCGCTCACTCCGCGTCAGAACATAAAAAAACACCTGCCGAAGCAAGTGTTTTAGTTACTGCGTTGAATCAGAATTTATTGTTTTGGATACGTCTCTTTCAGAAACTCTATCAGCATTTCAGGGATATACTGGTAATGATGTGAGTCATATAATTTGTAAGTCAGGTCTGCACCATGAGCTTCAAGTCGTTCTTTCAGCTTCGCAGTACCTTCAAGTGTCGTATCGTGTCCCTTATAGCTATCAGCGTAATCGGGATCCTCCTGTGAGCCTGCACAGAGGAACACACTTTTACCGAGCTTTTCGTTTCGGTCAAAATAACCATAATCATTCAAAACATCATCAGAACTGATATTCTCACTATCATTGTAATTATAAAGTCCCCACAGTGCAGGACTGCCAATGATGTAATGGCCGAACGGCTGATTATCGAACTTATCTGAATTGAACAGTGCATAATGGATAAACACGCCGCCGTCAGAATGACCATAGAGCGTTGAATTTGCGCAGTCAATATTGTAATTCTCAGTAAGATAGGGCATAAGATTGTCTGTAACAAAATTTAGAAGCTTATCACGATTTATTACAAGATCAAAATAACGAGTATTTCCGTCATCGTATGGAGTGTTGTAGCTGTACCACATACTTACAAGGATAACAGGTGAAGCTTCACCGTTCTCCATAAGCTTTCTCAACTCAGGATGATTACCGAAGCGCCAGATGCCGTCAGTCAGGAAGAATACGGGATAAGTCTTGCTCTCGTCATAATCGGGAGGCAGCGTCACATGAACGAGAAACTCAGTGTTAAGCTCCTCGTCGTAGATGCTGATCTCGTCTATGGAATCCTTGATTGCCTCTACTGCGGTGCGATCATACTCCCATGTATTTCGATAGTCTGCAAATGGATCTGAGTACATTGACGGATCAGTTGGATCGATGCTGCCCTCTGGCAATGTTTCATAGTCGCCGCTTTTTAAAGCGTCACGAACCATTTGTATCTGGCGTATTTTGCTTTCGATCATATCATCGGAAAAGCCATTCTTCTTATAATCTTTAGCCGCCCAGTCAACATACTCTTCAAAGGTGTGGAACGTTACGTTTTTAAGTTCGCCCATTTCGTCATCATATGTTGTAATTGTCATATAGTTATCATCATCATCACATTCAGGCTCCCAGAACATACCCGAATAAAGACAGCCGTCTATCAGTGCATATGCCGCATAAGTATAGCTTTCCTCGGACTCTGCCATTTTGTTGATTTCTTCAATGGCCTGTTCATATTCATCATCCGTAAGTTTGTCACGCATATTTTCAAGATTGGCAAGCATATCTTCAGGCGTTTTTGTTGCAAATTCAATGCTCACCTTATGCTTTATATCCTCTATATCCGCAGGTTCGTCAAGAAGCGTAAGCGTATGTTTGTTTACCCTTGAACGCTCTGTTTCTGTCATTTTATTGACAAGCTGTATCGGCTCAACAGTCTGCACGATCTCAGAGGACGTGATTTCGCTGTTTTTTGTGTTACTGCTGCAAGCTCCTGCTGATAATAACATTGTCAAAGATAATAAAATTACAATTGCCTTTTTCATGATTTTTCCTTTCTGTCTCAAAATTCCGATGTTCATGAGCAATCCTATGTCATTCTAATAAAAATTATAGCACGGGTAACCTAAAAAGTCAATGCTCGGAGAATGAAAGGTATGTGTAAAATGAATGCAAGCACAAGAAAATGTTTATATAAAAGAAAAAATGTCAACAGATTCAGTAAAACTCAAATCGGATACAGCAAATATTGATACGCTTGTATTACCGGATTTTACAGAATCCTGTATCAGTCAGCTTTACAATATCGTTATAGATCAGATAGTGTCTGTCGTCATATTTCTTTGAAACATGATAATGTCCGGAAAACCAGAGCTTGTAATCCAGTCTTGAATCAATTTCATCAAAATAGTCAGTCAGAGCATTTCTGCCATAATCAAGGTTGTCAAATAAATCCGTCTGAATATGCGTGGAAAGGGAATGCGTTACGACAATATCGACCTTCCAGTTATGGGATTCAAGAGCCCTTCTGCCTTGCTCCATTTCCGCCGCAGTCGGCATCTCCTCGATCCACATAGTACGTCCGAGCTTGCGGTACTCCTTGTCATGACTCTCAGCTCCGCCGAATGCAAAAATTTTTCTGTCCTCCAGTTCAAACACATTTCCACGACACAGGTGGATAATATTTTCAGTGATTTTATGCACCTTACCGCCGTTCCAATCCTCGATGGGATATTCTTTCAGCAGATCGAAATTTTCATGATTTCCGTCGATCCACAAGGTAGTCCACGGCTTACTGTCCAGCCATTTCAGCCAGTAGCGTTCTTCGGCAGAATTGCTCCAGACCAAGCCGAAATCTCCGCAGATAATCATATAATCCGAGCGTGAAAGCTCATTTTTCATCGGAAAAAGACTGGTGCTGAACTTATGAATATCATGGCTGCCGTGAATATCTCCGGTGACAAAAATCATAAAAATGCCCCTTTCGGAATCTGTATTTTATCGTGAAAAACTGAGCCGAAAAACAACAGGGTTTACGTCCACATTCTAAGTGGTTTGAATGGTTCTGAAATACCCATTTTAGGACATCTCAGGGGAAATCTGAGCATTTTTCGGGCAAAACAGCACACGAATCCATTTATACCAACAGAACTAAAATCCCCCTATATTATCTGACAGTTTTGCCGTCTGTTATGATTTTGAAAAACAGTCTGTTCAGAGCTTTCTAACCCTTTTCACAGCTTGTATATCTCATTACTCTATTATATCACTTTTTCTCTATATGGACAAGTTCCCATTAAATTATGGCTAGTTGGATTGATGATATTTCCTAAAATGAATACATATTTTTTACTTGACTTTTTCTATAAGTGGTGATATAATAAGAAAAATTTGCGTTCAGTTTGAAATAAAAAGTTGTTTGCTTTATTAAACAGGTCTAATAAGGCGAATTAAAGAAGGAGTACATAATGAGCGATATAATGGAATTTGCCAACAGAGAAGAATTTAGAAAATGGCTTTATGAACATTGCTTATCAAATGAGGGAATTTGGCTTTTATTCGGCAAAGCCGGCGGACCGAAAACAATAAAAGCAGGGGAAGCACTTGAAGAAGCGCTCTGTTTTGGATGGATTGATGGACAGATGCAAAGCATTGACGATAAAACTTATAAGAAATATTTCTCTATGCGCAGAGAAAAAAGCAAGTGGTCAGAGAAAAATAAAACATTGACCAAAAGCCTTGAAGAACGGGGGCTTATGACCGATTTTGGCAGAAGGAAAATAGAGGAAGCCAAAAAAAACGGTCAATGGAACGCTCCAAAATCCATAGAAATTACTGATGAACAAATTGCTTGTTTATCCGCACTTCTGGAAGGATTTGAACCTGCATATACCAATTTTCAAGCTATGTCCTTGTCAGTAAAAAGAACTTACACACGAGCGTATTTTGATGCCAAAACTGATGCCGGACGGAAAAGACGAATTGCTTGGATAGTAGATAGGCTTAATAAAAATCTAAAGCCTATGTAACTGTTATATGTGCTGTTGACATCCGGTATTTACCATATAAAGAAGTTCTTTATTATATCATTTTTTCTCTATATTGACTAATTCTAATGCATAAGGCTGTAATACTGACAAATACGACAGTACAAGCTGCATTACAGATATTTCACAGGATTCTGCCAGCTTGAACAGATGTAAGTTACTGCTGCTTTGAGCAGAATCATCTAATATTATATGATTCGCATAGGCACATTTTCGTATTTTTCTGCAAATCTCTACACAATCCTGACCGTAATAGTCTATTTCAGTATTCTTTGTTACATCTGATGTTTGTTGTAGCTCAAACGCCATAATAGATACCCCTTTCAGTGTAGGATTTGCAATTTACGGCTCATGTCCGGTCAAGCATATTCTTGAAAACATTATAATTGCTTAAATCGTTTGGCGGACAGTATACGGCAAAATTGATCGCCTTGAAATACCCTATATAATCGGGAAGAATTTCTTTGTACGCACGAGCAACAATACTGGGATTGTTGCGGAAAGCTCCGCAGCCAAATGCCCCAAGGATGAGAATATCCGCATGATTTGCAGCAGCAATATTCAGAATACGCATACCTCTTTTTTGGTGTATCTCCAGCAGTTCTGTATCACTTACCCTAATAGGCGCTGCGCTGCTGGGATTCATTGCATTATAAGGCATTTTCCGCAGATTCGGAGCAGCACAGGTGATAACATCCACATCGAACCACTCTGTTTCGGGCAGAAGTTCAGGAAATGCAGTGTCCGACTTTATCACCGTAATATCCGGCGTGTAAACGCAGGTGTCTGTATAGCGGAGGTCTTTTCTGTTACGGTGCATCTTGTAGAACTTACCGAACAGCTCTTTTGTATTCAGACAAGGATACAGGGTAGAGCATCGGCACAAGGCTTCTTCCTGTGCAGAACTGCCTCTTGTAACTTCTCCTCCGGGATTCGTAGCGGATGCAAAATTCAGAACGGCAATTCTGCTTTCCGGATATTGGGAATGAAAGCGTTTTGCCGATTCAAAGGTACGTTCCTTTGTCACAGTTACGGCAGTATTTCCGGAACAGTCCGCCTTGTCAAGCACCGGTATCAACTGTACAGGATAAAACTGCGTATTGGAGATCGTGTGTGCAATCGAATTGGAAAGTCTGCTGTTTTCACGGCAAAGCTCCATAGTATCCTCAAATATAGCCACTCTCTTTTCAGTTGAATCATTATGAAACATAGTTAGTTGTTCCTTTCGTTTATTAATGGTATTATATCACTTCATGTCAATAAAATCAAGTATCGTCGTTATCGCAACAGGGTAAAGTGTCTGAAATACTCGGAAATCTGCTTATAGTCAACAACTTCCTCAAATAAACTTTTATTATAGTTTTTGTCATGATTGCCTTTGATCAAATGTTTTCTGCCGTTGAGCTTCGCAATCAATGTTTCTGCCTCAGTCAACGGAATCCTGTATGTCAAATCTCCCAGAATATAAACCGTATCTTCTTCCCTTACCAGAGCATTATAATTTGCAATAAGAGTACGATTCATCTCTTCTACACTGTCAAAGGGGCGGTTTACAAACTCAGAATATTTTCATGCCCTAAATGCAGATCGCTTGTGAAGTATATCATAATTCATCTCCATAAGACAGCTTACGGTAAGTCATCTATCATGCTGCTTAAATAGTCATATTGAGAGCCACTCAGACGACTCTCTTCATAATACTGATAGGTTCTATCAGCGATTTCATCTATTGACATTCCGTTATATTTCTCATACATATCATAATCTTCTTCGTCAAACTGAAACTCGTACATAATTATTCTCTCCTAAAAAACTCTTGACAAACACAGCGGTCTGCTGTATAATATTTTTAGAATTTTTTCCTCATTAGCAGGGAGAATACTCTTTAATCTGCTGTGTTTTATTATATTACAGGAAATAATTCTTGTCAATAGATTACATTTCGGGATTAAAGTCCCCACGTCTGAAAGGAGAAATACATGAAAAATACCGATCATGAAATGGAAGAAAAGCTCTGGAAAAAGGAGTTTTCAGATACGCTGAACAAGCTGCTGTTCGATAAAGGCATCAGCATCAACCAACTGGCAAACTCTATCGAAATTGACCCCAAAACGATTCGCAACTACATCAATCAGAAAAGCATACCTACGGCAATTATCCTCATGAAGATCGCTGACTACTTCAACGTCAGTGTAGATTATCTGGTCACAGGCGGAAAAACTGGACTTACGTATTCCGCAAGAACGATCCGTGAGCTTGCCACATTGATTGGAAACTTTGATATCAAGCTCAATCATCCCGACAATGACAATGCATACTATCAGTCAGTATCTCTCACGGTCAACGATCCTATCCTCGCTTCGATTATCACTGAGCTCTGCATGACTTCTGAAAAGGATTTCAGACATCATGCGGAACAGGTTGCGTCAGCATACGGAGATCTGAAAGTGTTCCGTCAGCGTTTTGTAGATTATGGGACATTTCAGAATCTTATCAAGGACAGGTATATTTTTGACGATTTTGACGATCTGGATTCCTTTACTGCGGAAGATGAACTCAATGCCCGACGTGAAAAATGGGAAAAGATGTCCCTTTTTGAACGTGAACAATGGTGGCGGAACTGGCTGGAGGAACATGATCTAATCAACTGAAAGTAGGCTGTTATACCAAAAGTCTTTGGTGTAACAGCCTACTTATTACAAAACATTGATTATTCTATATGTATATATTTATAATACACACGAGAGGAGATAAATCTTGAAATAAAAAAAGTTATTATTCCAATCAGACTTCTGATCAAAGCAAATATTAGCATTATAAGAGGAAGAAGACCTCCGCCGTATGAGAACATTGTAATCAAAACAATTGTCATTTGCGATCCAGCAGAAATCCAAAACGCTCCATATGATCCACTTTTTATTCCAGCATTAATCCCGATAAAAAAGGCAGTGATTGCAACTGGTTTTGTCATTGAAAACAAGAACTTAAAAAGATCAGAAAAAGTGTCCGCATCACAAGCTTCAACTTTATCCCACGGCTTGGAAATGGCGATATAAAGCAAATAAATTCCAACAACAGCAATTGAAGCAAGAATAGGAATGATTCTAAGCATTATTTCAAAAGCAGTTCTTTTCTGAATCTTGTGTTCTTCATTCTCTTTTTTACGTTTTTCTTCTTGTTTTTTTATTTCTTCTTTCTCTTTTATCTCAGCTATTTTATTATTGCATTCATCAATTTTCTGAATTGAATCTTTATATTCCTTTATAATGGAGAATATTTGAACTGCGGCTGCATATTCTTCAATAGTTGACGCTTGTTTAAATTTTTCAAAAGCTTTATTATAAATCGCTGATTTATTGTAGTCTTCTAATTTAGATTTAGTATTATTATCGGCAAATTTATAAGCGTTTTTATAGTTATTGCTTTCAAATAACGCTTCTTTGCAATCAGCAAGTCTTTCAAACTTGCTGACATGAAATTCAGCCATCAGTTTGCCAATATAAGCCTGCGAATTTTCAGGTTTCATATCGAGAACTTTTTCACAATAAGCATCAGCATTTTTCCAGTCTTTATCCTCAAGAAATAAAAATGCACGTTTAAGACGAGGAACTGTTTTATCATTTGATTCTGATGTAATGCCGGGTTTAGATTTTCCTGCAACCTTTTTTATTCCACGAATCAAGTCTTGAACAAAACCAATTTTAGACATATCCTGTGCCTGAAAATGCAAAAACTCCTCCGGCAGTTCATAAGCATCCATACCTTTATAGCAGGGAATAAGCAGTTTACTGCGGTCATTCTTCATGATTTTCAGGAATCTGCTCCACTCGTTTTTTACCCAGACAGCGTTGAAATATTCGGGCTTTGTGCCAACTGCAAGAAGAACCTTTGCACTGTTCAGAGCAGCAAATATATACGGCTCATACTCCCGACCGATTTTATCCTCAAGAGTTATCGGAGCATAAAATACCTTGAATCCTTCCTGAGTAAGCTGATGATATATATCGTTTGTAATTACACTGTCCTCTGTACGTTTTCCGTTTTCGTCAGTTTCCTTGTAGCATATAAAAATATCAAAAGGCTCTTCACTCTGCACAATGTTCAAGATGTTTTTTTGCAGTTCATCAATTTCAGCTGCTTCTTTTTCATATAAAATCTTTTGCTCAGGATTCGCCTTTTCTAAAACAGACTTATAGTTCATATCTGCCCTTACAGCCTCAAACTGCGTTCTATGGCATGTGGGAATTTTTTGGGAAGTTGCGGGATCAGTAACATATTCCACGCCATAGTGACAAAGAACAATACCCCAGTATGCCTCGGATTCATCAGGATTTTCAGCAACGATCTTCTCATAAAGTTCCTGTGCTTTATCAAATTCGCACTTCATTCTCAGACTATTGGCACGGGAAAACTGATTTACCGCAGCGTCGCTGTGATCTTTCGGGAGAGTTTGTTGAGTACCGCAAAACTCACACTTACAAACGGTCATACCTGTGCTGACTTCAAGTGAACCTCCGCACATTTTACATTTAAAAACAGCCATTTCAATTCTCCTACTATTATTTATTCATTTTGCATGAGGTGTTTCTGTCCTGCAAAGTAATATTTATCTTGGAACAAAAAGCAAAAGCATCCGCAGTATTTCCACACATAACGGCAGATTCAAGTTCAACAAATAAATCGTTAAGTTTCGTTTCGTATTCTTCTGTTGCAGGACTGCTTACAGGGTCGCTGTATCTGAAATTCTCGGCAAGCTTTTCAAGCTCCTTTTTTAAAGCAGTATCGTTTGTTTTATTCACAAGCTGCTGAAATTTCATACAAAGTTTTCGCATAAGCTGTGTATTAACAGCCTGAGCTGTTTCAATTTCAGTAACAGTATCTCTTGCCATGTCCGAAGCGATACTGCAAATGATCGCTGTAGAAAGAACAACAAGACAGAGTACTATGGATATCCATATCGGGAAATTCTCTATAAATCCAAGTGCAAAAAGTAATAAACTGACAGCAGTCTGAACTCCAAGATAGATATAACCTACTCGAAAAATCGGAAATCCCAAAACTTTACTTTTTAAATTATCTGCATTGTCATATGCAAGCTTGAAAATCGGTATTTGTAATGCAAAAGCAAGCAGTTCTGCAATATATGCTATCCAGAAAGTTGAATGCTTTGGAAATGGTATCAGAAATACAATAATTGAGAAAACTACGGCAATTATTGCAAGTATAACAAGTGACTGTTTTTGCTTTTTATTCATGATCCTTCGTATCTCCTCTCTTCTTTCCACAGTTATCGCAGAAATTTCCTGATATTCCTTTATTTCCACACTCACAATTCCATGTGGACGGAGCTTCGGGCTTCTTTGCTCCACATCTGCTGCAGAAGTTTCCTGTCAAGCTTTTGTTTCCACATGAGCAGTTCCACGTTTCAGGTCTTTTTGCTCCGCAGTTATTGCAAAAGTTCCCGACAATACCTTTATTTCCGCAGGTGCAATCCCATGTTTCAGTTGGTACAGGACGCTTTCCGCCGCAATTATTACAGAAATTCCCCGTAACTCTCTTGTTTCCGCATGAGCAGTCCCAGCTGTCCTCAACCGTACCGGAAATGGCACTGTCTACAGATGCAGGTGTACCCATAAGAGGATTCATAGCATCTTTTGTCAAATTCATCACACCGCTCATCGCACCAAGCGAAATTCCCAGTCCGGCAATGTCTCCAAGATTTCCGACTCCTGAGCCGCCCATATTTTCTACAGCTCCAACTCCGATCTTCCGGGCAGTTTCCTGCTGATATGTAAATCCTTTCATACGCATTTCAGCCGCATCTGCTTCCGCTTTGATCTTGTAAGCCTCCGCATCTCCCTGTGCATTGATTATCTTCATTCGAGCAGCAGTCTGAGCTTCTACCGTCTGACGTTCTGCGCTTGCTTCAGCCTCCGCTTTGAGTATCTGCTCCTGACGTACCTTAAGGAACATATCAGCATGCTGTTGTTTCAGCTGACGGAAATTAGGATCATCATCGGGAGTCATGATCGTTGTCACAAAGAACTCCGGCATAATAAGACCATAGTCTGCTAAAAGCTTGTTGATACAGTCACAAAGATGCTTAGAAATGACATCAAGATGCTCGTCAATTTCGAGAATATTAACGTTATTTTCTTTGATCGTGCGTGCAAGATTACTCTTGACTGTTGTCATGATCATTCCCTTGAATTTTGCTATTGTCGGTTTAAGCTGATAGTTTCCGTCAATAATGTCAGCCTGTGTGAACTCAGACGCTGTACCTACGAGCTTGATCAGAAGTTTTCTTGAGTCACAAACTTTAAGACTGAACTGTCCACAGGCTCCCAATTCAACATGAAGTCCTGTCGCAGGGTCAAACATACGAATCTTTGAATCAGTCCCCCATTTGATACCCATCTGGACAGTTTGATTAATAAAGTAAATCTCAGAATGGAAAATCGTATCTGCACTTGTTGGGAGTTTATAAAGATTTTCCAATAGTGGAAGATTCTGTGTTGCAAGCGTATACCGTCCTGCACCAAAAAGATCAAGAGCTTGACCGTCGCGAAAGAATATAGCCTCCTGAGACTCGTGAACGATAAGCTGTGAACCAAGGTTAAAATCTTCAATCGGGTGTTTCCATACGAAAGTCTGATTGTCTCCCTCGTACTTGATAACGCTGGCAAGACCTTCCTTTTTTACATTTTCCTTTGCCGCCTGAGCCTGCACATCAATTACAGTATCACAAAGGGGACAGGTATACTCCGCAGCATTTTTGTCTGCTGAAAGGCTGCACGAACAGGACGGACAAGTGAACTCTATTTTATTGAAAACACTCTCGCTTGTGTTGATTTTTTCCTTACAGACAGGACAGCGCGCGTTCTCTCCCTTAGATTGATCAAAAATTACGTTATTACCACAGTGCGGACACATTCTGGAAGTCATCTTGTCGGTTCTTATATTTATCGTGTATCCGCAGGTACAGTCAATTTTCTTTTTGGAAAAAAAGCTGTTTGATGCCTGTGTGTATTTGCCGCAGCTTGGGCATTCCATTATAAATTTTGACATATAAAGCACCTCATATATCTATGAAATATATTCATTATATTCTTGTCAGAAGCTCTTTTCTTTTTGCTTCAAATTCATTTGAATCAATAAACCATTTACTGAAATCATTACATTTTCTTACAATAGAAGAGGAGTTCGACTTAACAACTTCTCCACATTGAGGGCAAAATCCTGCATCGCTTTTCATCTCCGCACCGTATTTTTTACAAATCATAATCGAAGCTCTCCTTAATTAAATATCTGAACTGCCCCTCAGCAGAATCACTTATATTATAACTCAATATAGATATAATGTCAAGACTTTTTCATTGCTTTTTCGAGAAATTCACTCATATTATGACAAGTGACACATTCTCCTTGCTGATAAAGCCGTATGAGATACCCCGAACTCCTGCATATCCAGTCGGTAGGCGATACCTCACGAAACACCGACAACGCACACTGTTCAAATACCGCTGTTTTGAGTGTGATACCGCAATATCCCACAAAAACCTCTGTCAGACCGTCCGGATTCTCCGAAACTCTGACCGTAAAAGCGTCCTCAACCTGAAAACAGAAATCAGAATATTTGCGGAAATAGATTAACTTACAATTTTTTTGATTACTCATACTTCCAACTCCTTTTTCTTTTCATTATATCAAATTACTTCTCAAAAGAAAAGGAATACTCTCCGGGATATTTATCCCAACAAAAAACCGCAGCATCTTTTCGATACTGCGGTTTGACTTGATTCAGTTGTCGGATATGTCTTAAAATAAATGGTTTCAGCAAAGCTCAACAGGTTCTTTGGGAGCAAAATTCGTTTCCATTGTCCATGTGACAGCAGTGCAATTTTTCATAACAAAAATCTGTAAAAGATCGTCGATCCCATTGTCTTTCCATGCTTGCAGAAACTTTCTTGTAGGATGAGCAAAAATCTCCTCTCTCAGCTTTTCATCGAAAACCTGTTCCAGAACGCCAGTCACTCTTATCTGAGTTCCGTTACAAGAGAAACACATCTCTGCCTTGGGATTTTTCTTGATCTGAGCAAAGACCTCCTTTGTTGAAGCTGTATGAAACAGTATTCCGTTTTCATCAGCTCGGAATAAAAGCATCCCTCTCACTCTTGGCTGGTCACCGTCCATAGTTGCAAGATGAAATGCGGGATTTTCGTTCATGAGCTGATACATTTCCTGCGTCGTCATTGAAATCATCCTTTCTGAAATAGTATAAGAATCTGCCTGTGAAAAAGCCTGCAAGTGCAGTTCTTAAAGCAATTATAACACATTCACAGCTACTATGCTTTTAAAATACAATCAGAATCTTTCAAAATACAACTAATCCTTAAATTTATCTCTATATTCAGTAGGCGTTACTCCTGTACGACTTTGAAAACAGGAAGAAAAATGCGCACTGCTCCCGAAGCCGCAGCGCATTGCAATATCAGTTACAGGAATCTCCTTTCTTCTGAGCAGAGTTTTTGCACACTTTATTCTTATCCCGATCAGATATTCAATGGGAGTGAGCCCGGTCTCTTTTTTAAATCTCCGATTGAAGCATGACGATGAAACATACCCCAATTCAGCCAATCTCGAAACCGTGATATTTTCTGCATAGTGCTGTTCCATATAATGCTGAGCTCTTGCAACAGAATAGTCATTGGATATTGCTCTCATGTCAAGCGTCTCACCGAAAATACTGCGGATGATCCAGTGTGTAATAATTTCAGCATTTGCATCAATCGTAATATCAGAATTCAGCATAGACTTACTGTACTCAAACGCAAATGTATTCACTGTTTTCAATATATCACTGCACAGCTCAAAGGAATGTTCTCTAAAAACCGGCAGGCTATCAGAATATAGCCTGTAACGTTCTTCAAAATACTCCTTTTCGACTAAAAGACAGTAATAATGCTGTCCTGTTTTATCATTATGCGGAATTTCAGGAGATGTTATTTCTGCATGATAATGAAATTTTTTCTCGGTATCTTCTTCAAAACAGATTACTATCATATATGACGGATGAGTGTGGTTACTCCTTAAAGCATATCCGCATGAACCTGCTATGGGAATGAAAAGTCCGAATTGAGGTCTGACATAACAATCAACATATTTCAAATCTTCTTCAGTAACATCTGCGCCGATAAGCTGTTTTATCATTTCAAAATCTTTTATCATCCTGATGCTCCCTCATAATGTTTCAGTCATGTATCATTTTTTGCTAATTTCGTATAATGAGCAACAAACTCTGTTTTTTCTTTAGTGTACGCATCTCTGTTATGTTCATACTTTTTCCATAAAGATAGTTTCAACTTTTCATACTCTTTTGCAATTTCTGGATGTGCATTTAAATAATCTCTGAAATACATCTCGTCATTATCATTCATAAGACGTAAATGAATATGATAAACCTTTTCTGCAAAGCCATTTTCAGTATATCCTTTATTAAGAGAAATTCTATCACCGTTATCGGACATACAGATATATCCGTTTGCGATCATCTTATCTTTTACGGCTTTGAGAGTAACAATGTCGGGCATTTCGATCAATATATCAATGATCGGTTTTGCCCATATCCCATGTATGGCAGTGCTGCCAATATGATGTATTTGAAAATCTGATATACCCGGTAAGATACTTTTCAGGAAATTTACTTCTTCCTCATACCAGTCAGACCAGCTATCCTGATGTTCGGTCAAGTAAATTGGGAATAACTCCCATAGCTCTTCTAAACTCATTTCTGAAAGTTTTTTAGACATGATCATTCTCCATTATTGAGTATCGCAAAATACTTCAATTCATCTTCCTTAACAATTATGCTGATAAGCCGTTTTATCATTTCAATATCTTCTCAATTTTACAGCTATGCTCTTTCGTTGTCTCGGAATAACTGATACCCACAAGGAGAAGCTCTCCCGAATAGTCTTGCAGACAATCCGCATATTTCTTCTGCTTTATCTGACTGATTGCAGAATCAGCAGTCTGATTTCGTTTCAGCTCCACAATGAAAGCAGGTGAAGTACAGTTCTTTCTCGGAATGAAGATCAGATCCGCAAAGCCTTTTCCGGCTGGCATTTCTCTGTAGATCGTATAGGATTTTCTTGCCGAATAGTAAGCAAGTGAAATGACGCAGGCTAAGGAATTTTCATCGTTATATTTCAGAATAGATGTGTTATTTTGGTGTGACTGCTCTATTAGTCCGGCAACCTTTTCTTCATCGCATTCAAGGGTAGCCCGAAGCAGATCGTTCGACTGACGAATAGCGGTCATGACGTTCTCCCAGCCGCCGTCCTCAATGGAATTGATAAACTCCTGCTGTATCTCGCTGTTGGGAATCCAGACCTCTTTCGTATAAAAATCACAGGTGAGATACCCCAGATGCACGAGCAACGCCAGTACATCGTCTGCACTGTGGAACGTGGTCATATCATTCTGGAATTTTGCAAAGTTTATCGGAATTTTCTCTCCGGCGATCATTCTTGAGATCATATCCTTCAAGCCGTCAAAATTCATCTGAATATAGACCTTCAACGCCTCATAGGTCTCTGTAGAAGTCCAGTAATTATCATAATCATGTCCTGTCATTGACATAACAACAGAACGCGGATTGTAAGTGGATATACCCTTTAAATTATAGCCGTCATACCAACGCTTTGTCTCCTCAAAAGACATATTATATTTTTCACAGAGTGTTCGCACTTCATTTTCTGTAAATCCGGTAAGCTCAGCATATTCACGCGGATTAACCATAGATACTTCCGTAAACATATTGATAGCGGAATGCTCGCCGTATTTCTTTATCGGCAAAATTCCCGTCATATAGGCAAGGGCGACGAAGCTCTGGTCTTTCAGCAGATTACGGAGAAAATCAAGATACTTTGTCTGTGATGCAGTATCGTTTTTGTGGATTCTGAAAATGCAGTCCCATTCGTCAATGATAAAAACAAATGGAATATCTGTCTGAGCAAAAATAGTCCCAAGCACTTTAAGCAAGGTCTGCCGTTTCGGATACCTGACGTCGGGAAATTCTGTTTGAAGCTCATCTATCAGATCTTCTTCAATAAAGGCGATCATCTCGTCTATGTCCTTCGCTTCGCCGAGAAAGTTCACCATATTGATATGAATGACATTGTACTGATTCAGATGCTTCTCAAATGAATCTGATTGTGCAATTTTAAGACCGCTGAACAGCTCTCTTGAATCACAGCCACGGCTGTAATATGCCGCCAGCATTTCAGCAGCCATAGACTTACCAAACCGACGTGGTCGGCTTACACATACATATTTTTGTTTGGTTCTCAGAATATCATTTGTACACTTAATTATCATGCTTTTATCTACGTAAATTTCCGAATTTAACGACTCATGAAAAGCCATATTCCCCGGATTCAGATAAATACCCATATTTCCGACCTCCATTTCTGTTATAAACAGACTTATCTATACTTTTTATTGCTTGTCATCAAAAAAGCATCGACAGCTTTTTTCCACACCAAACACCTATGATACACCCGACTACGCTCAATAGAATGTAACATACACCTGACAAAAAAGATTTGTTTTCAAGCAGTGTAACCGCTTCAAGGGAAAAGGTGGAGAATGTTGTAAATCCACCGCAAATACCTGTTTTCCAAAACAGCACCGTATTCGGAGAAACATCGTCTTTTTCGCTCACAATGCCGGCAATAAACCCTATAATTACAGCTCCGATAATATTTGTTATCAATGTCAATATGGGAAATTCTGTTTTTATAGGAATAAGGCTTATTGCATATCTTCCCAGCGCTCCTATTGCTCCGCCAAGAGCCACAAATAAAAAACTCATATTTACCTCGGATTGTTATTATTAATCACGATAATTATTTGACACAATACAATAGCATATCTCTCCGACAGGTTGCTCATTCTCTCTGATAAATCTCTCAACATTGTCTGTAATGTAGTTGACTATATATTATAACAAACTGGTAATCGTAAAGCCAAGAATAAGCTTTTAACAAAATATAATCATGTTCTTGAACCCGATGCGTATTCTCCCATGTTAATATCAATAACTTCTCTGACAGGCTGGATCAATGAGTTTTCATATTGCAAATTCCATTGCACATTTGTACTGATAGTATCTCCATCAATACCGTCAATATGGTCATTGGATTTAATAGGATTTTCATTTTCATATATATAAGAGAGTAAATTATAAGCATGATTGACAACTGCATCAGGGTTCATACCATGAAAATGGTATTGCAGATCAGGCATAAACAAGGTACTCATACCGATAGTATCAACCAACATATCCTCCGTACCCTGTATATTGAAAAATCTGACATTTACGGCATAATAAATAAAACGTTTTTCCTTTGGTACTGAACAATTAAGTATCGAATCTCTTGTAAACATTTTTTTCGATGTTTCAAATATAACAGCTTTGCATGAGGGATACAGCTCAACAAGTGCTTCTATGTACTCTACAAGCATTTCAGCTCTGTCTTTATAGTACAATCCTCCTGCCAGAAGATCTGTTGCAATAACCTGATATTTACAGTTTTTAAGAATTTCCTGACCGTTCCGACAATCCCATAGCTGACTGGCAGATATTTCATCCATAACAGGCTGTTCAATTTTAACACATTCTGTAATCATAAGCTGCGGCGGAATATCCTTATTTTCTTTTTCAAAATGAATTGTATACTTCTTAGGTGCGAAGCCTGCAACCTTTCTATCATGACAAAAACAATCAGTTTCACCCAGATGTTTATTCATCACATTCTGCATATTCTGTTTATCCGGCATATCACAAATTTCATCCATCAATAAATGCACAATAAAAACCATTCCTGGATGCTCATCTTTATTGTTCAAGTCCTGCTGTAAAACTTTTTCCTTTTTCTTAAATATACCCATTTCTGAGTTCCTCCTTTTTAATTTCGCATTTTCAAATCTAAATAAATTGTTCTTCAAATAATTTTGATTTATCAGTAATGATAATCATTTGACACAATACAATAGCATATCTCTCCGACAGGCTGTGAATTCTCTCTGATAAACCTCTCAACATTATCTGTAATGTGCATTGGTGATTTTTCAAGAACTCGTCCTGATTTGATGTTCTCAATCCTGTGATATGCTTCAAGCTTGACAAAATCCGTATTATTGAAAGTATAGTTAATTAGACCGTTTAATGCTTCGCCTGCATATCCTTTTCCCCAAAACCTTTGTCCGATACAGTATTCTATTTCAGCAGTAGAGCAGTCGGAATATACCTTGCAAAATGCTATTTGCCCGATATTTGTATTGCTTTCTTTCTCCATAATTGCCCATCTGTAATAATCTGATTTTGAATAGCCATCTATGTAGGTGTTCAACAGTTTTTTTACTTCCGAAATAGTTGAATACACAGGCTCTCCATACTCAAGTTGAATTTTTGGGTCAGAAGCCCAGTTTTTATACATATCTTCACAATCAAGCATAGAAAACCTACGGCAAATCAGTCTTGATGTTTCAAATGTTTGTGTTCCTGAATGTTTCATTTTATCACCTTATTCTGTTTTTTCAGTTTATGTAGTAAGCTTCATTTTTAGCAGTGGAACCCATTCATCCTCGATCATCTTTTCACCTGTCAGCTCAAATCCGTTTCTTTGATAAAATGCACGTCCTCTTGTATTGTATTCTAATACCCACAGCCACGTTGTATTCATCTTATGAACGGCATAGTTCAACAGAGCAGCTCCGATACCTTGATTTTGAAACTGTGGTTCTACATAAAGTTTTTCGATCTCATCTCCATTTATACGAATCATTCCTTTTACAACACCATCATCAAAAACAAAAGTGTTTTGTAAAGCTGGAGAATCTTTCATATATTCAGATGCAGTATCAATAACATTTAATTCTCCAAAATAATATGGATCATTGTGAAAGAACGGATAGAAATTGATACGGTAATTGGTAACAATGATTTCAGCGATACGAGAAGCATCCTTTGATGTTGCAGGTCTGATAAAACTCATTTTTAACTCCTATAAATTCTAATTTATTAACATCTGATTTAATTATTATACCACATATCTGTAGTTGACTATATGCTGTAAGTTATCTAAACTTTTCTAACCGATAAACTTGCTCATCATCTATTTCAGCAATACCGTTTTTATAATCATATCCCATTTTTTTGTAAAAATCTACGGCTGTGATTGATGCAGGTATTTCAATTCTTTTTGCTCTAAAAAAGAACTCATCTTGTTCGAGTGTTTGAATAATCAACCTTCCAATCTTCTTACCTTGGTATTTAGGAAGTACGAAAATAGTAAGCAAAATACTTTCAGTTGTACTGCCCCAGTAACCAGCAATTGCACCACACCCAACAATCAGTGAATCGTCACAAACAACATACATATGCCCATGTTCTGCACGCTCAATTAGTACATCCGCTGAATGCGATGATACATTTGCTTCGATATATTCTTCTGAATAGTCTTTAATGTTTATTGTTCTCAAAGTCTTAGCTATTAATGCTGATACTTCTTCTGCATCTTCTACTCGAAATCGTCTGATTTTATAAATGCCGCCCATACTAACTCCTTAACAAATTCCAATTTATCAACCTCTTATTTAACTATTATACCACACATCTGTATTTGGGTACATACTGTAATAAATTGAAGATTGTATTTCAGATATTTAAGTAGTTATTTGATCAATCTTTCCCGGATTTTCTGATTTTTATATATCATTTCTAAAAATTCTACTAAATTATCCGCAACAAAATAAATAGCATTATCCTGTTCATTATCTACCCTTACAATTCGTGGTTCTCCGTTCTCATCAACTGATCTGTAATCCATGTAATACATATCATGACCGGCAGATTGAGTTTCTCCAAAAGGTATTCCTATGTCAGGATACTCCCATTCATCTCTCCAATTTTCAAACATTTCTTCTAATCCACTAAAAGAATCTTTAGTTGGACCGATTCCATATATTACTGTTAACCAACTTTCATAATACTTGTTATCGATAACTCCGCCATTCTGAACTTTCAATAATTCTATATAGGATTTTGGAAGTTTATATCCTAAAGATTTTTCTGCTCTTTGGATTGCTTCACCTGTTAACGCATCAAATTTATATTCTTTACCATAATCACTCTCGTTATTAAAAAGTTCTGTCACATTAATATTGCCAAATACGTACATATTTTCTCTCCGCCTTTACTTGCAAATTCTAATTGTCAATCACTTATTTAAGGAACAACTGATTAAATCATGTTTGTCATTTTTTAATAGCGTATTTTCGGATTTTTTCCAAGTGATAAAACAATTTTTATGAATTAATCAGTGTTTCATTAACCATTATACCACATATTCGCACATCTTTCAAGATATTTCTACAATGAGAATTAAAAAATATCACTCAAATTTACATCTACACGAATACCCCGAATTGCTCTACAATAATAGTATATACTATTACATAAGTGAGGAGCAAAAACACTATGGAATTAGAATCAAATTTCGTGACTAAGCGTATGAATCAGCTTTTACAGGAGCGTAACTGGACTATATACCGTCTTGCAAAGGAGTCTGAGATTGCGTACTCATCCCTGAACAATATCTTTGTGAGAAACACTATTCCCAGTGTTCTGACACTGGAGAAAATATGCAGCGGATTTCAGATCACGCTGTCGCAGTTCTTTGAACCCGATACCCCTATTATAGCCAATTCCGATATGCTGTCAACTGACGAGCGTGATATTATCGACACCTACCGCACACTCTGCAAGTCGGACAAACAGCTATTTAAAGCCTATCTGGATGGTCTTGCAAAACGATAAGCATAACCGCATTTACTTTGGGTTTGAAGTAAATGCGGTTTTTTATTTTCACTAAACAGTTCCAATGACTACTCGTTCATTGACTGACATCACAAAATCCTTGATACCCCTGTAATCAGGCTGATCGGGCAGATCAGTGTTGTCTTTGGCATATTCAAGTCTTGTTTTGTAGTCCTCAATCAACTCAAAAAATTCCTCGGTAGGCTGTCTGTTGGAATCGAGGAACTTTCCGTTGCGGATATCCATAAGCATATCATGCTCCGCCTCACGATACGTCACAATTTCGCCCTTTTCCAGAATATCAATGCACATCAGATACAGTCTGACAAGGTGCATCATGTGCTTGCCGAGTTTGTTGTGACTGATTGCATTCTGATTCCGTTTGCCGACCTTGCTGTAATCCCTGACAATATCGGACATTCTGTTCCACATCTCCTTGTAATCACGGAGAGGATAATGGCGCAGGGAAATGTCCATGAAAATCTCCTTGTCCAGACTGTCACCGACTGCATCGTCAATGTACAGTTTTATGGCATCTTCTGGGTAGCTGAAATACATTTCCGGAAAGCTCAAAGATGCATTTCTGATACTGTTCAGAACGTGTTCCTCCTGAATGGACTGCACTGCAAGTCTGGCGGATTTGTTGTCCAGTCGGCGAAACTGTGCCGTAGCATAGCCGCCGAACGCATTGACCGCCTTTCTTGAAAGAAACATCTTCCTATTATTTAACAGCTCCCGACCAATATCGGACAGATAGAGGTAATGCTCAGGCTTCAAGCCAAGAATCTCAATCGTGTTGGGATTGCACTCTGTCAGCAGATGTATCAATTTTTTAAAAGAATATATGGTGGTATCTGTCACGGAATTTGTGACCTGTTCAAAATCCTCACCGCACAGAATTCCACGCTTGCTTTGTAGCGCACACCCTCTCACATCAATGTCTGATGAGTCTGTTTCCGTCCCATACGCATGAGAACCGCCCAAACCAAGCAGAATAATGTTGCTGCCCAAATGTTCATTGCTGCGGAGAAAGCTGTAATCTTCTCCTGCAACTGCTTTTTTTATTTCATCAAGTTTCATCGCTGTTCACCTGTAAAACCTTTCTCGCATAGGCAAGGCTTTGACGGAGCATATTTTCCTTGTCAATTCCTGCAAGCCGCAGTTTATGGGCGTATGCAAGAATCTCCGAAAACTGCTCACAGGGTTGTAAACCTGCTTCTATCAAATCTCTGCCCATAACATAGGGTCTTGCCATAATTTCCTGAAATTTATGGTATCTCTGCATCAGAAATTCTTCCGAATCATTACGCTGCGGAATCTTGCCAAGACCGTCGCAGATACTGAGCTGTATCAGGTCAAACGGCTCGACTGCGGAATCAAACAGCTTGTTGGTAGATTTCAGCCTTGATCTTGCCCCTGCCATAATATTGGGCGTCATGTGCAGTTCAGTCATATTCAGGACATACTTAATGAGCTTCGTTTCTGTTGTGATGCGTTCAAGAAACTGCTGTACCAACGGTAATCCCTCTGTTTCGTGACTGTAGGAGTGGATCACGCCGTTTACCTCCGCTGTGGTAACTGCCTTGCCGAAATCGTGGCAGAGTGCGGACATCATAAATCCCAGCGGATACCGCACGATACCCCGTTTTTTCGCAGCCTCGTCCAATACCATCATAGTATGCGTCCATGTATCGCCCTCACAGTGATGCTCCTGATTCTGAGGCAATCCTATCAATGCTTTCAGCTCAGGAAACCAGAAGTCCAACTGATTCATACGCTTCATCTGTTCAAAGAATACGGACGGTCTGTCTGATTTAAGCAGAGCTTTCTCCATTTCCAACATGATGCGTTCACCTGAAAGTGCGGATAAGTCGATATTTCTGCATAATGCGACCGTTTCGGCGGAAATGGTAAAATCAAATCTTGCAGCAAACTGAGCCGCCCTAAGAACTCGCAGAGGGTCTTCCGTAAAAGTGGTATCGTTAATGTGACGGAGCACCCCTTTCTGCAAATCTGTCTGTCCGCCGAAATGGTCAATGATCTCGTCTGTGAGAACGTTCTCCATAAGCGCATTGATCGTAAAGTCCCTGCGTCTTGCTGCCTCGTAAGTACCCATAAAAGGATCGGCGGTAACTTCAAAATCTCTGTGTCCCATACCGATAAGACGTTCGGTACGCGGGAGCGCAATATCTATGGAATACCCCTTTAAACCGTAGATTCCAAAGCTCTTACCGATCTTGATACACTCACCAACATAATCAAGAATCTGCTCCAGTTGCTGAGGAGCGATACCGTGAACCTCAATGTCAATATCCTTATTCTCACATCCGAGCAGCTTGTCACGGACATATCCGCCTACAAAATATACGTCTCCGCCGAGTTCTGATGCCTTTTGTGCGATTAATTTTGCAAGTTCTGTATCTGTCATGGTTTCACCGACCTTTCATACCTGTTATCTATCATTACCTAAACTTCTATCCATATGCCAGCTTTATCGTTGAAGTCAAATGCTGCTTTATTCTTTCCGAAAATCTGTATTGAATACAAACCACCTTTATCAAAAAAAATAATATCACTTCTGTATACAATATATAATAAAAATTCTTCTTGAGAGGTTGTTATTTTATAATATTCTTTTGATATTTCGGTTTGCTTCATCACTTCGACAGTAGATTTTATTTTTATAAATGAAGTATCATTATTTTTCTTGAGTATATTCATGATTTTCCTGAATTTTATTTTGGTTTTAAAATCAATAGAGAAATATCTGGTCTTTAAACTCAAAGGGAACAGACCTTTTATTATTGGTGGAACAAGATGTCCAAGAGAAATTTCGGTACTATACGCGTGTTCTACAGTTATGGTATCAGCAGTTTCAGCGTCAACATCCAATCTGTTGTTTGACAAAATTTCAGAAATGTGTTTTGGCAATTGTGAAATTAGTAATGGATTTGACGGAGATGATTTTTTGATATAATTCGTTGTACGATTTTTACCGTCATACGCATCAAAATAATATAAGCCGTTTTTATGAAAATCAACAAAAAAATCACTTGCTTTATTCTCAAAATAATCTTCTAATATCTCCGCATTTTCTTTGGATTTACAAATGAATTCGGGAATATGTCCTGAACCTGCAGAAGTTAATTCTATTATTCTCCCTTGTTTATCTACAGCAAACCATGTTATGTCTAAATATCCTAATTCTTCTTTAGTAATTCTCATAAATTCTCCTGAACTGCCTGAAATTTGCATCTTATCACCTCGTATCTTTTATAAAAAAGCTAACCATAGCATTAACAAAACGTGATAATATTTTTTCAACTAAAAAAGCGCTGAGCAATGGAACACAAGGTATTAAAATCAACTTGTACAAAATACTGTTCATAAGCCCCCATAAAAAGTAAAAAACCAAAATATTAACTCCAATCATGATCATAGTATTTGAGATAAAATAAATAGTTGTATTATCTACCTTTTTCATAATTAATCTCCTTGATTCAAAGCCAAATCGTACAGTCGTCTGATTTCCGTTTTTAGTATACCATAAAAATCATGCAAAATCAAGGAGATCACCGATCAAATATGACAGACCATATAAAAAGATACCGAACAGGCTCTAAGACCGTCCGGTATCTCGCTTTGGTTATTTATTTCCGTTTTCAATAAATTCTATCAGCTTTTCCACATCGTCAAAGTCATCGTAGTCGCCTTTTATCCCGTCACGATGATATACGATTCCTGACTGCTCATTTCTTTCAAGACGATCGAGAAGATGCTCTGTTCCGTACCTACGGGCAAATTCGCTGAACGCTTTCGGCTTGATCTTTTCAAGCATGAATTTTCCGCAATTCTCCGAGCATTCAAAGCAATGTCCGAAACCTTTTTCAATGGTGCATTTTCTGTTCATGCACCATTCCTTGTCGGGGCATTCATCACTCTGACAGCCGTTGCAAGTCTCATTCTGACCGCACAAACAGCAGGCAAGTCCGCATCTTGCAATTCCTAATTCTCTTTTCATTTATTATTCCTCCTCACAGGATGTCTTATAACAGTTTTCAAGTTTTCGGGAGCGCATCTCCGTGGATCGGAAAGATATATCTCATGGTGAAACCGAGTATCTGATATATCCTCGGTATATCCGCTTTTTTCGGCAAAATCACGCATTTTCGCAATGCTCTCAGGCTCGTTGTCATATGAACCCTTGTGCATTATCTGAATGCAAAGTCCCTCGGTCATTTTTATCAGCCTTGCCTTTGAAAGATCAAGTTCCCGTTTTTTCTTTGCAAGAGTATTTCTTGCGTTTTCAAAGACCTCTTCCGTCACAAATTCCGGCTGACGTATCATGGACGTCCAACAAAACCGGCTTTTATCTGTGATATTTGTGCCGTCAAATTTCGCGTCGTCCACATACCAAAGACCCTCCAACGGCGGAACAACGTACTCAAAATATCCCTCCGGCTGAGTACCGCTCATTTTTGACATTTTGATAGTAAAAGACAGCCCATACAGAATTTCAAGAGCCTCCTTATATTCAACGCTGGTATTTGGATCACCCTTTCCGTCAATTGCAATGAAGATCATCTCAGGCACCTCGATTATCGACGGCTTTGTTTTGGGCTGATACAGATCCTTGTATTCCTTTTTGTAATCAAGTTTTTCCATTATTTTTCCTCTCTGCGATAGATGAGATTCACAAAGTCAAAATACTCCATATATGGTTTTGTCAATTTATAATTCCACGAATAAATCAAAGTCGGAACTATCTCCAGCAAGACTTCGTTCTGCAAATCAGAATAAGCCTTGTATGAGCCATAGAAATACTTCTTGAATGGGTCAATAAAAAAATCATTTTCAAGAGGTTTTCCGATACATTTACAAGTACCCTCTATTGAGAAGTTTTTATGGCAGACTGCCACGTTTGGATTCTCAGAGATTTGTCTGTATTTCAAGTACGTTTGATCTGTCTGACAGTAAAATCTGCCGTCTGTCACAACCATACTCATGGAACGTGACGTCACACGATTTGCTGAACAAGTGGATAATGTCATTATGCCGTGTGTTCCGATTTTCTTCCAAAGTGCAGAGAGCTTTTCATCAAAACTATCCATCACACACTCACTTCAACCCAATATAAATATGTATCTCCGCATTTTCAGTGTCAGCGTTCTGATACTCCTCAAAATCGCAGACAAAAGAGCGTTCAAGGTTCATCGTCCCAATCTCCGTCCAGAACTGCTGAACGGCAGAGACCATATGACCTTTTACAACGAATTTTGCATATTTTCCGGCAGGGATTTTTCGCAGCTCAAAATTATCGGGAACATCTCCGCCGCTTACCTCACAGGTGGCAATAACCGTATAATCGGCTTTTTCATCATCGGCATAGTCGGTATAAATGCCGAGAGCCTTATCGTTCGTCCTGTTTTTCAACGTGAAGCAGCCCTCAGGGGAGTAAAGTTTCTGCCAAAGTCCGCCGATAACCGCGCCCATATCGGGAGAAGCGTTATTCGTTCTTGCTGAAAATCCTGCGACGGTCTTTTCCTCTAAGTTTACGATTTCATAGTTCATGGTATTACCTCATTTCTATTTGATAATTTGAGTATACCATATCAAATGTGACAACTGTATGTCATGTTTAACTATGTATTAAAAATTAAATTTCATGGAAACATAATCATTATCATTTTCATAAAATCCAAGTTTTTTATAAAGCGAATAGCCCTCCTTGGTTGCTTTAAGCTCAACAAGATCAAGACTTTGCTTTTCAGCAAATTCCATAAGCATTTTCAAAAGATTATAGGCAGCGCCTTGTCTGCGATAATCTTCCAGAGTATATACGCTAAATATTTCTCCGATTCGACCCGTTGTAAAACGTGGATTACAAGGCTTTTCAATTATAAGCAAAAATGCCGTTGAAATTATCTTATCACCGCAAAATGCCCCAAATGCGAATATATCTCTATTAATATGATTTTCAAAATATACCGGAAGATTCTTTCTGACTAAATCAAAGCTTTCTTCCGATGTTGATTGAAAATCCTCACGTAAATATTTAAGTCTCATATCAACAAGATCATTTATTCTGTTTTTATTAATTACACGGTATTCCAAATCAATCACCTCTTAATATTTTTCGGAAATATTTTTTACCAGCTCATGAAATCCGCTGCGATACTCATCGGGCGAGATAATCTCCGCCTTATCTCCGAACGACAGAATATAGCTGTAAAACGACGGAATATCAGACCATGTAAAGGTAAGCAGTATATCTCCGTTTTCATCGAACCGTGGAAGCTCCGTACCAAATTCGTCTATAATGCGCCATTTCAGAGACTTGTCAAATCTTGCCGTCACTTCTATTTCACCTTTAGTGTGGCGGAGCTTATCGCAGGTATATTCGGGAACTTCTCGCAGCTCGCACGATTCGCCGGTACATTCAAGGTCAGTAAGACGAGTGAGCTTGAACATACGATAATCATCACGCATACAGCAATATCCCCACACATACCAGTTTGCCCATTGAAAAATAAGATGATACGGCTCGATCTCACGGCTGGATTCGCCAGTAGGAGAAAAATAAGTAAACCTGATTTTCATACGGCTGTCTATGGCGTTTCTGATAAGCTCTATCTTCTCGGAAACCGCCGCCTTGTCCCACGAAGAAAGGTCAATGATTATCTGATTTCCCATATTTATTGTGTCGGGATCATCTGCCGAGAGCTTGCTCATAAGCTGACGGTAACGCTTTGTGCCGCTTACGCTGTCGAGACTTTTCAAGCCTGCAAGGATAGCTTTCATGTCGTCATTGGAAAGAAGCGTGCGGTCAAGCCTGAACCCCTCCATAATGGAGATACCGCCGCCCTGCCCTTGCAACGTAACTATTGGGATACCTGCCTTGCCGATCTCCTCAATGTCGCGGATAATGGTGCGGCGTGATACCTCAAATTCCTCGGCAAGCTCTGACGCCGTTACTTTTTCCCTTTGTAGAAGAATGGACAATATTCCGATAACACGGTCGATTTTCATATATCGCTCCTTAATAAGTAATGAATTTCACGAAGCGATTTTCCGCCAATATTATCATCAAGAAATTTATCGGTTTTTATAAAGCCATTTTTTTCGTAAAATTTTATTGCAGGATAATTCTCTTCCAATACCCATAGAAAAATTTCGTTATAGCCTGACTTTTTCAATTCGTCGATTGCAGCACGAAGCAGAGCGGTTCCATATCCTTTTCCAATGTACTGCGGCAAAAGATAAATAGAAATAATTTCTCCCATTCCCTTAAATTCGGGAAAACGGGATTCGCAGAAACTTGAAGTTCCGATAATTTCATTATTTTCAAGCATTACCAGTGTTTTTCTGCCGTTTTGATCCAGATTTGAAGCCCAGTTTCCTGTAGGTATACTATCAAGAAAGCTTTGCGGAATAATATCCTTGTAGGCGTATTTCCAGCTTTCCTCGTACACACGGCTGATCGCAAGCCTATTGTCATTGTGAGTCATCATTCTGATTGTCATATTGTATCAGCTCCTGATTCAAGTACATCATATAAATGATTTTATCATATATTTCGTAAAATTTCAAGTATTTACGTTCACAAAAAAACGGCACTTGAACCTTATCCAAATGCCGTTCCCTTTTTGTATGACCGTGTGTACGGTGCTTTTGGAAATACCGAATTTTTTCGCCGCACTTCGTACCGTAGCCTTATTCTCGATTATATACTGACCGAGAGTTACCGCTCTTTGGGCGGGTTGTGTTTTCACCAGCATCACTCCTTTACCGATTCTGCCGACAATAAAGTATATGCTGAACCAATCGAAGCAATACCGAAAAAATTTGACAAATATAAATGAGCAGTTCTTTGATAAGTTGTGAAAAGCAATGCTTGATTGTATATTTATCTAATTATTAACTCGCCGAATTGTCATAATCTTTTGCCATTTCGCTATTTTTATATGATAATATTTTTAACTTTATTTAAAACAGGAATTTTTGCAGGCTCTTAGTTTATAAACGTACCTCCCTATTAATTTTTCTAATCCGTATGACATAAGCAGCAAAATTCATTGCCAATGCACCAACCCATGCAATAGCTTCCGCATAGGCTGCTGTCCGAAATCCGATACTTGACAGGAACAGCATAATAACGGGGATTCGCAGAAACATTTCCATAATTCCCGAACACATCGGGATAAACGGATAGCCCATTCCCTGAACGCTATTCCGAAAGACAAACAGAAAGTTCACTAAAAACAACATTGCTCCGCAGATTTTCAGATATTGTACAGCAAGAGCAATTGTTTCTTCCTCATTGAGCATGAATCCTGCAAGCGTTTTTGGAAAAAAGTACATTACCGAACCGAGTAAAATATAGGAAACAAGAGAAATCGCTATACATACACGAACACCCTTGCGTATTCTGTCAATTTTTCCTGCGCCATAGTTCTGGCTGACGAATGCAGAAAGCGACGCTCCTGCCGTGATAGAAGGCAATATAGACAAGTTGAGATATTTACTGCAAGCGGAGTATGCAGAAGTGTAGGAAACGCCGACTCCGTTGATATATCCCTGCACGATCATACATCCAACCGCTATCACGGAATTTGTGCAAGCCATCGGAACAGCGTTTTTCAGAAGCTCAAGATACATAGCTGAATCATTATGATAATCTTCCGATGTCAGACTAATCATATCTGATTTTTTGATTTTTTTAAAGCAAATGAACGCCGATACCACCTGTGAAAAAACAGTTGCAATTGCAGCGCCCTCTACGCCTGTGTGCAGGAGAAATATCAGGATATAATCCAAAGCAATATTGAGCGCAGACGAAACCATAATTGCAATAAACGGAGTTTTGCTGTCACTGAATGCACGCAGTATACCGGAGCAAAGATTGTATGCAATTGTTGCAGCCAAACCGCCGAAAATGATGTAGCCATAAAGCAAGCTGTCCCGCAGAATCAGCTTATCTGTCTGCATAATAAGTAAAATCGGTTTCAGAAGCAGACATCCGGCGATTGTCAAGATCACTGTCAGGATCGCAGATAATTTGACAGACAAGGCGATCGCCCTGCGGAGTGCGGTTTGTTGTTTTGCTCCGTATTTCTGGGCAATGATTACGGAAAAACCATTTGTCAATCCCGTAGAAAATCCAATGATCAGCAGTATCAGTGAAGATAAATTTCCGACAGCGCCAAGCGCATTATCTCCCAGCCCTTTATCTACGATCGCCGAATCAGCGAAAGAATATACCTGCTGTAAAAGGTTTGTCAGCAGCATGGGAAAGAAGAAACAAAGCAGCTGTTTGGCAACCTTTCCCTTTGTCAGATCATATGTATTTTCCATATCAACATCACCTCTGTTACAAGTATAATATTTTTTTGGGAGATTGTATATCAAAAATATTGTTTTTATATCCGAAATGTGATATAATATCATTTGGCGAAAGGCGGTGATTTCATGAAAGCAAGACGGGAGCTGAATGCTTGTCTTTACATACAAAATATGGACGGGCATCATATGCCGTCTTATCATGACGAGTCTGCTCAGTATGCAGAGATACAGAACGGAAACACAGAGACAGTCAGACGGAAATTTGAAAACGGTAAAATGGCGCTGAATTCTGATATGCGGATTTTATCCGACGATGCAGACATGAATACCAGGTATCATTTTGTACTTGCCGCTTCTGCAATAGCAAGAGCCTGTATGGAATGCGGAATGGGTCATGACGAATCCTATACATTATCTGATATTTATATCCGAAAAGCCGATCAATGTAAGAATACTGATTTAATTTGTAAGCTGTACGAAGAAATGTGTCTTGACTTTACCGAAAGAATGTGCGAGATCAGAAGGGAAGCGGTCATTTCGCTTCATATCAGAAAATGCATTGACTATATCTATGAAAATCTTGGAGGAGATTTATCGGTCAAAGCGCTTGCAGAAGCGACGGGGTTGAATCCGACGTATCTTTCACGATTATTCTCAAAGGAAACCGGAATTTCCATAAAGCAGTTTGTGAAAGAGGTGAAAATAGATACTGCTCAAAATTTGTTAAAATATTCTGATTTGTCTTATTTGGAGATTTCTGTATCTTTAGGATTCTCATCGCAAAGCGCTTTTATTGCTGTATTCAAACAGATTACAGGAATGACGCCAAAGGTATATCGAGAACAATATTATTGTGTTAAGTCATAAGAGCCTGTTCAGTATCTTTTTATGTGCGGATTTTCGGGTATAATTTTGTTGTTGACAAGAAAAAAATCCGCAGGAATACCGACGTATTGCAAGGATTTTTGACGTAGTAAGCGGAAAAATCTGCCGAAAAGACATGCGGAAAAAGATACTGAACAGGCTCTGATGCATAAAAAATTCAAACCGCCTCAGAAACAAATCCGGGCGGTTATCAGTCAATTATTCTTTTTTATACTTCTTTTTTAATTCTGAAAAAGCAATGTGGCAATGAATGATTGCATAAGAGTACCATGCAAATAAGAGAGTGAAAATGACAGTCAGCACTGTGTGGAGCGGGATATCGTCAAAACCATGCGTCGCTGCCCTTATAAAATTAGGAACTAAAATACCTAAGAAGATGACCCATAATGGCATCAGCTTTGTGTTGATGATCCGCTTCATCATTTCAAGCCTTGATTCATTGTCGCTGAATAGTTCAGTGTCCTCTTCGGCAAGCCCGTCTGCTCTTTTTCTGAAATAGCTGAAACCATTGACATCTTGAATATATTCCCACCCGTATTCGCTGAACATCGTAACATAAGACTGCATATCCCTGTCCTTTTTTTCTGCAAAATCCAATCTGTATACTACGTTTTCAGTCTCGCACTTCACAAATGTGTAAACAAAACCTATTTTGCTGACGTTTTTTAGTTTCCAGCCATTTTTATGCATATCTGTCAGGTATTTTTCCTCTTGTTCATAATCAGGCAGCAGAAAGATTTTTACCGCCTTTTTAATTTCATTGCTCATTTCAGACCCCTCCAACATTTCTGTAAAGCCGCTTAATTCTTTTGATTTCCAACTCAAGAATTTCTTTGCCGAGTTCAGTGATATGATACAGTTTTCGCTTTTCATCTTCACGAATCAATTGTATCAACCCGTCTTTTTCCATTTTTGACAAACTCCCGTACATTGTTCCGGCAGTTATGATGACCTCACCATCAGTTAGTTCCTTAACTTTTTGAGTGATACTGTAGCCATGCATTTCTTCCTGTAGACAGAATAATATATAAAACCCTGTTTCTGTCATCGGGACATATACTCGCTTGATTTTTTCTGTCATTATATCAGCCTCCGTTTCGCACCTCGATATATCGAATTGCAATGTATCTAACTGCAATAGATTATATCACACTGCGATATAGCTGTCAATAAGGTGAATGCAAATTTGTTGATGTGTCTAATAAAAACGTCTGAATCATCTATAGAATTGTGTTATTTGCACAATTATATAGTAGACCTCCTCGGAAACTTACGAAATGCTGCCTGACTTGTCTTTTTCACATCGTTCTTTCTCAATTACCCTTGCAATATATACAGTATTCCTGCGGGAAAATGACTTTGCCCGATGCGAAAAATCTTGCGTCATTCAGCTTTTTTCGGTTAATAAACAGGTCTTATGCTGAACAGAGTGAAGCAATATCGAAAAAATTTGACAAATAAAAATTAGTATGATATAATGAAAGGCAATCGGGAGGAGGCTCTGAAATGAACGGAAAGGGAAGCACTAACTGCGAGAACTGCATCAATTATGTTTACGACGACGACTATGACTGTTACGTCTGTATGGTAAATCTGGACGAAGATGAAATGGCACGGTTTATTCAGGGTACTAATTACTCATGTCCGTATTTCCGTCTTGACGATGAATACGGAGTAGTGAGACATCAGAATTAAAAACGAGGGCGATAAAAATGGAAAAGAAAAATTTTATTGATGTATGCGTAGGTATATTACCGAAATCGCTGCAAAAAATATATTATAAATATGAAGAAAAATGGCTGTATGTACTGTTCGGCGGTTTGACGACGATCGTATCCATGATAACCAAGCTTATTCCGTTTGCGCTTATTCCGGGAGAGCCTTTCTGGGAAAAAACCGTTGTGGTAATTTTCTCATGGATATGCGCCGTAACGTTTGCGTTTTTTACGAACAAAAAATACGTATTCAAAAACGAAACCCACGGAAAAGAAGAATTCCGCAAAGTTTTTGTCTCATTTTACGCGTCAAGGCTTACAACCCTCTTCATAGAATGGCTGATATTCTTTATCTGCTGCGATTTCATGAAAATGAATGAGAAGATTATTACATTGGCGAGTCAGGTTATTATTTTTGTTGGAAATTACGTTCTCAGCAAGCTTTTTGTATTCAGAAAAAAAAATTCCACGGAGAAATAAAATGGCGGAAAATATCAGCATAGGCGGAGTAAAAATTGCGAAAACATCGGCTCTTGCGCCCATGGCAGGCGTTGCGGACCGCGCGTACAGGCTGATGTGCAAAAAATACGGAGCGGCATACACGGTCAGCGAAATGGTCTCCGCAAAAGGAATATGCTACAGCGATAAAAAGACTGCCGAGCTTTGCACCGTTACCGATGAGGAGCGTCCGATGGCGGTTCAGCTTTTTGGCAGCGAGCCTGATTTTATGGCGGAAGCTGTAAAAATAGTTCGCGAATTTTCGCCCGATATTATTGATATAAATATGGGCTGCCCCGTTCCGAAAGTCGTGAATACGGGAGCAGGCTCTTCGCTTATGAAGGATATCGTGCTTGCTGCGAAGATTACCGAAGCCGCAGTAAAGGCGGCTGAAAATATCCCCGTTACTGTGAAAATCCGCAGCGGCTGGAACGGCGATTCCGTAAATGCGGTTGA
Source organism: uncultured Alistipes sp. (assembly GCA_964401315.1). Taxonomy (GTDB): domain Bacteria; phylum Bacillota; class Clostridia; order Oscillospirales; family Ruminococcaceae; genus Ruminococcus. Next base: position 72,958 of record CAYNYB010000006.1, on the reverse strand, counting down.
AATGGCGAGGTCGCTTGAAGCTTCGGGAGCGGCGGCTGTTGCCGTACACGGCAGAACGCGCGATCAGTTTTACAGCGGAAACGCCGATGTTTCGATAATCAGAGACGTTAAAGCGGCTGTGAAAATACCTGTTTTCGGAAACGGCGACGTTATTGACGGAGCGTCGTGTCTGAAGATGTACGGCGAAACAGGCTGCGATCTGGTAATGGTCGGGCGCGGAAGCTACGGCAATCCGTTTATTTTTGAGGAGATAGAATGCGCTCTCAGCGGAAAAAACTATACTCCGCCGACTCTGGAAGAAAAAATGCGCGTTATGCTCAAACACATTCGGCTTATACTTGAACTCAGCCCGAAATGCGAGGAGCTTGCCATGCATGAAGCGCGGAAACACGCGGCTTGGTACATGAACGGATATTACGGTTCCGCTAAATTCCGCGGACGGTGCTATTTACTTGATTCTTACGCGGAAGCGGAAGCTTTGGCGGCGGAATTTGTCGAACTTGTATCAAAAAACAGTTGACACAGCATAATGCACAAAAAAGATACCAAAATTTCGTGGAAACATACAATTTGTGGAAAACGACGTAATATAGGGATTTTGCTGACTATTGACAAAAATCAGTCAGAAAAAAGATTCAGTCGGTAATTGCAAAATAAAAAAATCTGTGTTATAATATTTTTGAACCGGGAATTTTGCGAAAGCAGATCCTGCGGTTTATTGGGTGAGGAGAAAAAAATGGAATTCAGAAAAATTCGTACTGTCAATGCGATGAAAGGCGCCGCTTTTATTTCGGCAATGTTCGTTTTATGCGCAGGCTGCGGTACCAGATCTGTCGGTACTGTCGGAGACGGCGGTACATCCGATAATTCTTCGTCTGTTACATCTGCCGGAAATGAAAATTCCGCTGCGGAAACCACATCTTCGGAAACCGCGACGACCGAGTTCGTCACTGAACCGCCTGCCGAGGATAAGCGGGTTCACGTTATCGCGGCAGGAGATAATCTGATACATTATTCCGTTTTCAAGAATGCCGAAAAACTTGCGGGAGCGGGCGAAAATTACGATTTCAAGCCGCTTTACGAACCGGTGAAGTATCTGATAGAGGGCGCGGACGTTGCGATACTCAATCAGGAGACTATCATCAGCGAGAGCAATCCCGTAAGAGGCGCGGACGGAGGCGCACTGCTCTTCAATTCGCCGCCCGAAGCAGCCGACGCTGTCATTGATCTCGGCTTCGATGTGTTTACCATGGCGAATAATCATCTTCTCGATTTCGGCGCGTCTGCGCTGGAGGAATCCATAAATTTCTGGAATGAAAAGGCTGAAACCTACGACCTCACCATTCTGGGAGCGTACCTCGATGAGGACGATTCGGAGAATATCAGAGTGCGTGAAGTGAACGGTGTGAAGATCGCTTTTCTTGCATATGCGGAACATATCAACGGATTTTCCATACCTTCGGACTCGTCTCTTCGCGTGGTGATGAATTACGAGGAGGACGTTATTGAGCGGCAGATCAAGAAGGCAGACGAAATTGCCGATGCCGTTATTGTTTCCGCTCATTGGGGCGTTGAAGATACTCATCTTGTATCGGAGGATCGAATCGAGCTTGCGGATAAAATGGTGAACTGGGGCGCTGACGTGATCCTCGGCTGCCATACTCACACTGCCGAATCTATGGAATGGATTGAGCGCGACGACGGCACAAAGGGATTTGTCTATTATTCTATGGGTAATTTCATCTGCTGTCAGACCGATAATTTCAATCTCGTGGGTGAAATGCCCGATTTCGATATCGTAGTCGACGGCGCGACAGGTGAAACTCGTCTTGAAGATGTTGGCTGCATTCCGAATATTATTCACTATGAAGCAAACAGCTACAGTAACCTGTCGGTTTATCCATACAGCAAATACACGCCCGAACTGGCGGCTGCTCACGGAGTTCCCTATGCATATCCGGCAGGCACATACACCTCGTTCGGATGGGATATTGTCAATGATATAATTGATGAAAATATTCCGAAAGAATTTCAAAAACTGGATAAATAAATAACTTATTCATATTTATTTAATAATATTTCAAGGTGAACTTGCGCGGCATGGAATTGCAGTTGTGCAAAACGTGCAAAAACAGAGGGCGCTGTTTATTTAAAATACCAAAAAGAATATAAACCTATTTACTTTTTCGAAGTCCTGTTATATAATAAAATCATGAATAAATATAGATTTTGAGAAGACGAAATCTAATCACGGCAGTGTGATGCGTCTTAGCGTCGCATTGTGGAGAGCGTGCAGGTTCTCCGCCAAATCGTTTGTTCATGATGCTACACGCAGAAGGCGGTGCAGGCATATTCTCCTCTGCTGCAAGTTCCCCAATAGATCCTGAGATAAAATTTTGTCAGACATGAGCGATCGCAGACGGGCTTTCTCCCGTCAACGATTTGCGACGCAGACTGACGAATTTTAGCTGAAAGATATGGGGAGATTGCAATAGAGGAGGATAGAAAATAACCGCCGAACTAAGACACGATATAACTAAAGGGCAGAGGTTCCTTTGTTATATAACATTTAATGAAGAAGGAGGAAAAAACATGAAGACAAAAAAGATAGTCATCGGGGCTATGGCTGCAGCGATGCTTTCACTTTCCGTATGCTCAATGATCCCCGCTTCTGCTGCTGGCGAAACAGTGCAGATATCTGTCAGCGATGCAAAAGCCAAGGCAGGTGAGAATTTCACAGTGGAGGTGTCTGTTGCCGACATACCGGCTGCAGGAATGCAGGCTTGCAACTTTACTCTGAAATACGACCCGAGCGTTGTTACGATCAAAGAGGAAAACATTAAGGCAGGAGCTCTTATTGAAGGAATCACAGGTGATCCTTCCTCGTCCATGCTTCCCAACTTCAACAGATTTGTTGATGATAAGGCTGGAACGATCAACTTTATGTGGTCCACATCTGTTGAGGATTCCACATACTGGCTGAAAAACGGCGGCGTATTCTGTACAGTTACAGGTACTGTTGCTGCCGGAGCCAAGTCGGGCGAAACCAAGATCGAGATAATTCCCACGGTTCGCGACACTCATTCCGGTTCTGGAGTTGCAAACGACAAGATTGACTGCGGTTACATGAAGGACGGCAAAAAGATCGGTTATGATGTTTCTGTAACTGATGGTGTTATCACTATTGGCGACGAAAATCCCGGTACTACAGGTGGCAAACTGCTCAAGGGCGATGCTAACTGCGACGGCAAGGTAGAGATCGCAGACGCTACTCTGATTCTCCAGTATGTCACAAATAAAGACGAGTATCAGCTTTCCGATCAGGGCATGGAGAACGCTGACGTTGACGGCGTTCCCGGAGTTACAGCTTCAGATGCTCTCATGATCCAGCAGCTTGACGCAGGCGTAATAACAGAATTATAATTAAGCCTTAGTCTTACGATTATCTGATTTGTCCCCCTTACAAAGGAATACAAACCCAATTTTATAAGTTATTAATAGGCGTAAAAACCTAAAAGAAAGGAATTATTACAAATGAAGAAACTTATTTCTGCAGCTGCTGCTATGGCTATGGCTGCATCAATGGTAGGCTCGGCTGTTCCTTTTGCTACAGGAGCTGCTGATGCTGAAAAAGGTCTCTATTTTGACATCATCACAAACAGAGACGGTAAAACCAAGGCATCCACAACTATCTCCAAGGATGATATTGCTGCAGGCGACGTTACTATCCCTGTAGGTCTTTTCATGAGTGAGAACGCAGACACAAAGGACATCAAGTCCATTAATGCACAGTGGACTGTAACAGCTGCTGACGGCGGCGATGCTTCTAATATTGCTTTCGCTCAGTGTTCTTTCTCCAAGCCTTATTATAGTTCAGATATTGATATAGCAATCGGCAGTCAGACTATTGCTTCTCGTTATCTCGTTGGATTCTCCGGTACCGTTGAAGACGAGGAATGGTCTGAGCTTGGTAAAATGACAGCTGCTTGTCTTCCTAAGTATGATTATATCAATCTTGAGACTGCATACTGCGGTATCGCATGGACTCCTAATGCTACAAGCGGCTATTCATACACAGGTTCCAAGTCTGATGACTTCCCTGTATTCGTTTTCGACGTAACATTCCCCAAGGGAACAAAGGCTGGTACATACACAGTTGATTTCCTTGATTATAATGATGAGAAAAACAAAGGCGTACCCAGCACAATGATCGAAGTTAGCGGACAGAAGAGACTCACTCCTACATCAGGTCTTTCTACAAAGTCCATTACATTCACAGTAGAAGGCGACAGCGTGACACCTCCTGAAACAACAACAACAAAGCCACCTGTAACAACACAGGCTCCTGGTACAACAAAGCCGCCTGTAACAACAGGAACAACTCCCAACGAGGGCGATTATGACACAAAGGACGATTTCACAATCGAGCCTGAGGCACGCACAGCAAAGCCCGGTGAAACGATTGAGAAGATTCCTGTAATCATCAACTCCAACGGAAGAAGCGTAAGTACTCTCGTATTCAGACTTCCTGAGGATCTTCCCGAAGGTTGGGAAGTAGAACTTTCTTCCAAGAAATGTTATTGCACAGAACTCGGAAAACTTAATTTTGACTTGAATGCAGCTACATACAATGCAGCTACAATCGATCCTGATAACGGACATCCGCTCGCTATCAAGGACGGCGAAGCTATGGTATACATCAATATCAAGGTTCCGGAAAATGCAGAACCCGGCGATTATGAGTACTTCTTCGCAAGATTCCACATCGTTGAAGAAATAAGAGCAGACGGCTACTCAAACGCTTACAACGGTAAGATTCTCCCCGGTAAGATTCATATCGAGGGCGACACACCCGGAACAACAGCTGCTACAACTGCTGCAACAACCAAGGCTACGACAGCGGCTACAACAGCAGCTACAACAGCAGCTACAACTAACTCCTCAGGTCTCACACCTCTCTACGGTGACGCAAACGACAACGGCGAAGTTAATATTGCTGACGTTGTAGTTCTTAACAAGTGGCTCCACAACAATGAAGATTACCCGATGACAGATCAGGGCAAGCTCAACTCCAACTGCTGCGACGTTTCCGCAGGTAAGATCGACGCTGAAGACTCTGACGCTATCATCAAGAGCATCGTTCATCTTGTAACGCTTCCTTGTGCAGCATCTGACCTTAAGTAATTTTAATAAAATAGAGTATTTTTTGCTCGGAAAGGAAATGCACAATGAAGAAACTGCTTGCGGCAGTTACGTCCTTCGTTATGAGTACTTCTATTGTAACGAGTGCATTTGCTTCCTCCTTTACTGTTAGCGCTGCCGGCGGAGTTCCCGCTGTGCAGCCTAATATTAGTATGGAGGAGGTACTGGACGGGGCTGCCACTAAAAAAGCTGATGATAATGAATATGAGACAAAAGCTGATTTCACAATTGAGCCTGAGGCACGCACAGCAAAGCCCGGTGAAACGATTGAGAAGATTCCTGTAATCATCAACTCCAACGGAAGAAGCGTAAGTACTCTCGTATTCAGACTTCCTGAGGATCTTCCCGAAGGTTGGGAAGTAGAACTTTCTTCCAAGAAATGTTCTTGCACAGAACTCGGAAAACTTAATTTTGAGCAGAATGCAGCTACGTACAATGCAGCTACGATTGATCCTGATAACGGACATCCGCTCGCCATCAATGACGGTTCAGCTATGGTGTACATCAATATCAAGGTTCCGGCAACTGCAGAACCCGGCGATTATGAGTACCTCTTCGCAAGATTCCACATCGTTGAAGAAATAAGAGCAGACGGTTACTCAAACGCTTACAACGGTACGATTCTCCCCGGTAAGATTCATATCGAGGGCGAACCCTCCCAGACAACAGCTGCAACTACAGCTGCAACAACAAAGCCACCTGTAACAACACAGGCTCCTGGTACAACAAAGCCGCCTGT
>CAYNYB010000006.1:64063-66917 GCA_964401315.1 uncultured Alistipes sp. | reverse complement strand
ACAGCTGCTACAACTGCTGCAACAACCAAGGCTACGACAGCGGCTACAACAGCAGTTACAACTGCACCGCAGCCTCCTGCAACAACAGCTGCTCCCGCAGAAGGTTCTGTTGAATGGGTTATCCCCAAGGTAACAGCTAAGGCTGGCTCGGAAGTAAAAATGGAAGTTAAGGTAAAGGGCAACGGCACTCTCGCTGTAGCAGGCGCATCTTTCGATGTAGAAGCTAAGGCTCCCATTACTCTGAAATCCGTTACAGCCGACGGTTCTGTTTACACTCAGGGCATTGTAAACAAGGATGACGAATTCGCATTCGCTGAGATTTTCGGCATAGGCAATACAGCCAAGGACGGCGATCTTGTATTCACTCTCGTTTATAATGTTCCCGCCAACACAGCAGCAGGTATTTATCCTGTTGAGTGGACAGGCGATATCAAGGTTTCTGATACAAACGGAAATCTTATCACAGAAAAGGTAAAATTCACTTCCGGTGAGATCAAGATCAAAGACGATGAAAAATTCGACGGCGAGATCACATGGGATATTCAGGAAATACACGCACTTCCCGGCGAAACAGTTGAACTGCCCGTTATTATCAAAGATCCCGAGGATTCCAAGCTTCCTGTTGCAGGTGCTCAGTTCGGAATCACAGTTAAATCTCCCATTCAGCTTGACGGCGCAGACAAAACTGCAAACGGATATGGTTCTGTTGTAGTTTGCAATACTGCAACAAATGAATTCGCATTCGGCGAGGGAATCGGCAGGGGTATTCCTTCAGAGGACGGCAAGACAGTTCTTACACTGCTCTACACTGTTCCCGCAAACACACCTGCAGGCGAGTATGACGTAATATGGGACGGTAAGGTTTACATCTCAGATACCAACGGCAACCCGCTCACAGATCAGGTGACACTCCTCCCCGGTAAGATCATCGTTGATGATAATACAACCGAAGGTGACATTACTTGGGATATTCCCGAGGTAATAGGTAAGCCCGGCGAAGAGGTTACGCTCGATGTAATCGTAAACGTTGGCAAGAAGAACATTCCTGTATCAGGCGCTCAGTTCGAGATCTCTTGCAAATCTCCTATTGAATTCAAGTCTGTATCAGGTTCAGAAGCTTACACAGGCGCTATCGTAAACAATCCTGCAACAAATGAGTTTGCATTTGGTAATGTAAACGGCACACCTGTTGAGGCTGCTGACGGAAGTGTTGTTATCAAGCTCACGTACACTATTCCTGCTGATGCAACCGCAGGTACGTATCCTGTAACTTGGGGCGGAAAGATTTTTGTTTCCGATACAAACGGCAATGAGATCACACACATCATAACAAATGAAGATGACGCCAAGAATGCAGCTGAATCTATCAAGCTTCTTGACGGTGCGATCATTATCGAAGAGGAAACAACAACTACAACTAAAGCTACTACAACAGCAGCAACAACAACAGCGGCTACTACGACAGCTGCAACAACAACGGCAGCTACTACAACAGCAGCAACTACGACAGCTGCAACAACAACGGCAGCTACTACAACAGCAGCAACTACGACAGCTGCAACAACAACGGCAGCTACAACGACAGCTGCAACAACAACGGCAGCTACTACAACAGCTGCAACAACAACAACAGTTACAGCACCCGATGGCGCTATTATCTGGGCAATCCAGACAGTATATGTTGATTCGGGCGAGGAAGATAAGACAGTAACTGTAGACGTACTCGTTAATGATTCCAAGAACATAAATCTGCCTATCGGCGGTGCGCAGTTCATCATTAACAATCCTGATGCTTCAATCATCAAATTTGACGGTGTATCAGGTTCGGAAGCATACGGTGCAGATATCGTAACAAACCCCAACACATTCGAGTATGCATTTGCAAACAAGAATGGTGCGGGAGTTGGAGCAACTGACAAAGCTAAGGTAATTTCACTCACATTCACAGTTCCTGCAGGCACGCCTTCTGGCGAGTATCCTGTAGTATGGGGCGATGACGAATTCTTCTTCATTTCCTCTGCTGACGGACTTGATATGTCAGATCAGATCCTTACGATTTCCGGTGCTATCATAGTTAATGCGGTTACAACAACTACAACAAATACAACAACTACAACTACTACAACAACAACAACTACTACAACGGCTGCAACAACGGCAGCTACTACAACGACAGCTGCAACAACAACGGCAGCTACAACAACAGCTGCAACAACAACAGCAGCAACAACAACGACAACAGTTACAGCACCCGATGGCGCTATTATCTGGGCAATCCAGACAGTATATGTTGATTCGGGCGAGGAAGATAAGACAGTAACTGTAGACGTACTCGTTAATGATTCCAAGAACATAAATCTGCCTATCGGCGGTGCGCAGTTCATCATTAACAATCCTGATGCTTCAATCATCAAATTTGACGGTGTATCAGGTTCGGAAGCATACGGTGCAGATATCGTAACAAACCCCAACACATTCGAGTATGCATTTGCAAACAAGAATGGTGCGGGAGTTGGAGCAACTGACAAAGCTAAGGTAATTTCACTCACATTCACAGTTCCTGCAGGCACGCCTTCTGGCGAGTATCCTGTAGTATGGGGCGATGACGAATTCTTCTTCATTTCCTCTGCTGACGGACTTGATATGTCAGATCAGATCCTTACGATTTCCGGTGCTATCATAGTTAATGCGGTTACAACAACTACAACAACTACAACGACTACTACTACAGCAACTACAACAACAGCTGCAACAACAACAGCTGCAACAACAACGGCTGCAACTACAGCGGCTACAACAGCTGCAACTACAGCGGCTACAACAGCTGCAACTACAGCGGCTACAACAGCTGCAA
>CAYNYB010000006.1:0-63963 GCA_964401315.1 uncultured Alistipes sp. | reverse complement strand
CTACAGCGGCTACAACAGCTGCAACTACAGCGGCTACAACAGCTGCAACTACAGCAGCTACAACAGCAGAAACTACAACTACTGCTGGAAGCACAGCTCAGATGCCCGGAACTGAAACAACAACAACCGGCTCTACACCTATACTTCCTCCCGGAGTATACGCTAAGGTTGAGACTGTAGACGGTTTCTACTTCAGCCACGATCCCGGAGCTTTCAGAAGAGGTCATATTGATGACAGCGCTATGGAAGACGAACTCATTGAGGTTATTAAGGAAGTAGACGGCACAAAGGTTGCTGTAACTGAAACTTACGATCCTGCAAAGATCACATTTGCAGAAGCAGTTTCCGGCGCTGATAATCCTCAGGATGCATTTGTTGAGGAAACAAACATTTACACTGTAAATGTACTGTATGATGGAATGCAGCTTCGCGACGACGAGGGCAATGCTATAACATTTACAGCTTACATCGGTGTAAAGGGCGATGCTAACCTCGACAATATCGTAGATCCTCAGGATGCATCTTACACGCTTGTTTTCTATGCTAACACCTCTACACTGCCTGTAGGCGGAGATGTGAACACAGTTCTTGTCAATTCTTTGAATGATGAGAAGTTCGCTAATTCACCTGTAGACGCTAACGGCTACAATATGCTCGATATGCTCGCGGCATTCCTTATCGACGTAGACCTCGACGTTTACGATGAAGATAACTGGAAGATGATCAAGAGCGACAGAACTATCGATCCTGGCGACGCTAGCTGGATACTCTGTCAGTATGCTGAAATGTCGACACACGTAGGCATGACTGCTCATGAGGCTTGGAACATAGTACTTGCTTCACAGGGAAGAGGAGATAAGTATAACGATTATCTCATCAGTATCGGCAAAGCAAACTAAAACAACAAAAGCAGAGCCTTCGGGCTCTGTTTTTTCGTAAAATCGCAAAAAATTAATATTTGGGAAAATATTACTGTTGACAAATCTGAAAATAAGTGATATAATATAAAAGAAGAGTTTCGGACGAGAGTTTCGTGAATGTCCCGAAAACTCCGCATTTTATGCTCATGACAAGAACTATTGTGAAATACATACAAAAAAGTACGTATTTAATCGTGAATAATTTTTTTAAAAAATACTCTGATGTTCTTGACTTATTGAAATTTGTGTGCTAAAATGTAATTATGAATTTTTGGGCTGTTTGCAATATATTCATATACGCCGCCCGAAAAGACTTCTCAAGATGTATGATTGACAATTACAATTATACTGATATGAGAAAAAATATGTTAGAGAGGTAAAAAACAATGAAGAACTCATTATTCAAAAGAGCCATTGCCGCAGCGGCAGCTGTTCCGTTGGCTCTCACGCAGTGCTTTACTGTTGCAACAACAACCGTTGCGGTTGATTCCGCTGCTCCTGCTACACAGGCTGACAACGGTACAACAGTAACACTTAACAATGGCGACGAATCTTCTATTCTTTATGTTACTCCCGATGGAAGCGATGTAGCATATGAAAATGAAGGAATTGCAAATGCTATCTGGACTAAGGAGGCCGACTGGAATTCTGATATAAGCGGTGTTCTTACAGATATCGGCGCAGGTGCAAACGCTAACGGTACTCTTGATCTTTCAAATGTTTATGACAAGGTTATCGAAAAGTCCGGCGATTTTAAGGAAGTTACAAAGGGAATTATAGAGAACATCGGCGATGTTAACTATTCTGTTGACAAAGACGGCAACATCACTATTACAGCAACTCTTAATGACGTTGCTCCTGTATTCACAGAGGGCGGTACAAAGACCATAGGCGGCGCTCTTAAGGATATTGCTGATCAGTATGGCGTTGAAGATCTCGAGACACCCGATAACTTCTTTGACGGAGTTGTTATCGGCGGCGATCTTGAAATCAAGATCAACAGCGCTGCACTTAAGGACGGCACAACAGTAAGCGGTGAACTCACATTTACCGACGCTTCAGGTACAGTTTACAAGGGATCACAGGTTATTGACTGGGCTCTTGATAAGTTCGGAGAACTTACAAGCACAGCTAAGGAAACCTGCGCTAAGTACGAAGAAGAATACGGAATCAATATGAACGAAGCTGCAAAGCAGATTGACGATTCAGTTTCATTCTATGTTGATAAGCTCAATCTTGCTAAGGAAAAGCTTGATAAGGCTCTTACAGTAAGCGATAAGACATATCACTATGATGATATGAATGCGCTTATTGCCGATATGAAGAAAAAGGTGGAAAATAGATTTAACAAGACCATCGACGGCGATACGGCTGCGGAAATCGTAAAGAATCAGCAGATTGCTGATATATATGACGATATCCTTTCACAGCTTAACGAAAAGGCTGCTCCTGATTCTTTCGATATTACATCTGTTGAGATCGGCGAACTTGCTGATACATTCACAGATATAACTCTTACTGTAAACGCTGGAAATGCTACTCTTACTGCAAAGTTTGATGATGCAGAGCAGGCTGATGCTAAAGACTATGTTATAGGCTGTGGATTTGAATTCATCGACAGCTGGAAAATGGTTGAAGCTACAGTTGATTTCTCAACAATCAAAAGTGGTACAAGTTCTGCTACACTTAATGTTTGGAGAGAGATTGAAGTTGGCGAGCCTATTGTAACGAGTACAACAACGACTGAAACAACATCATCAACAACAGAAACTACAGAAACTACCGAAACAACAGAAACTACCGCAACAACTGAAACAACAGAAACAACAGAAACTACCGCAACAACAGAAACTACTGAAACAACAGAAACTACTGAAACAACAGAAACTACCGCAACAACAGAAACTACTGAAACAACAGAAACAACAGAAACAACAGAAGTTTCAACATCTACAGATGTTTCAACATCCACAGATGTTTCAACATCTACAGATGTTTCAACATCCACAGATGTTTCAACGTCTACAGAAACTTCAACATCTACAGAAGCTTCAACTTCTTCCGACCCTGGTTATATTTACAAGTATGATACAGTTGTAAGCGTAAATGTTGAAGCTACACACGGATTCTACCTCAACATTGATAAAGAATTCAACAAAGATCAGGTTTCTTCAATTACATACGCAGTTAACAAGTCGCTTATTACTATCGATTCCGATGGCGTTATAGTTGACGAAAAGGTAGAGGAAGCTGGCGAGCCTGTTGATATCACAGATATGTTTGACTTCGGCTCAACTCCCGCAAAGGTTTACAATGAAGAAAACAAGACATTCTGCTATGATGTAGAGCTTGTTGCTTCACGTACTATCACAACAGCTGACGGTAAGATCATTGCTTATGCAGGCGATCCGATTCCAGGCTTTATCGGTACAGACGATAAGGGTGCAAACATCACAGTTCAGGCATATGTAGGCGTTAAGGGCGATAATAACCTTGATAATGTTGTATTACCTGACGATGCTTCCAATACTCTTACCTGGTACGCAACTATTTCTACACTTCCGGAGGATAAAACAGCTGATGACTACAAGTGTTCTGTAAGTAGTCTTGTAGATTCACCTGATGACATTCTCGATCAGTTCGTTGCTTTCCTTTGCGATGTAAATAACGATTATGCTGTTGATAACTACAAGCTTGCCAAGGCTGATCGTGAATTCAGCCCTGCTGATGCTTCCTATATCCTCATTGCTTATGCAAACGCTGCTACAGGTATTGAACTTAACAGAACAACATGGGACGATATCCTCGGTTATTGATCCGACTTGACATTAACTAAAGGCACAGTGAATGTTATGCCTGCTGTCTAAGGCGGCAGCAGGCAGTACATAAATTTAATTAATCTGAAAGGAAATTATTAAAATGAAGAAGAATACTCTTAAAAAAGTGTTTTCTGCACTTTCATTGACAGCTGTAGCTGCTTCTGCAGTATCTCTTAGCGCATTTGGTGCCGGCATTAACTATGCAGGCGAAGGCGATGCTGCTGCTGCTACAATAACTCCTACTCTTACAGTTACTAAGACAGTTGTTGGTAAGGAGATGGCTGGTCAAAATGTTACAGTAAATATTGATGTTGCAGGCGCTAATGGTAAGTACTGCAATACCGGTATTCGTCTTTACTACAGCGATCGTCTTACAATTGCTAAGAAAGCAAATGGTAGAGAAGATATTGCTGCTGGTGACGCTATTACAGATCTCGGAATTAAGACAAACAAGATCGATGATTCTGTTCCTGCAGGTTCCGGTTTTAACAGCTGGTTCTTTACAACAGGCGGTGAAGGCGATTTCGGTACAGATGGTACAATGTGGTCTATTACATTCACACTTCCTGCTGACGCTGAAGAAGGCGAAGTGTTCCCGCTCGATATCGTTTATCAGGCTGCTGGCAAGGTAGTTGACTGCTTCTTTGACAAGGACAGAACAACTGACGGTGTGAACATGGAAGCATACCTCTTTACAAATGGTATCAAGTGCGCTACTAATCCTACTTTTGCTGCAAACGCTGCTGATATAGCTGCATGTCCTGCTCTTGCTGATATCGATAACACATACGATGGTTACATCGCTATCGCAGGCGCTCCTGAGACAACAACTACAACAGTTGCAACAACAACTACAACAGCTGCAACAACAACTACTACAGTAGCCACATCAACTGCTGCAACAACAGCTGCATCAACAGCTGCAACAACTGGTGGTTCTGCAACAACAACAAAGGCTGGTACAACTACTAAGAAGCCTGCAGGCACAACAGCTAAGCCCGGTACAACAACAAAGGCTGCTACAACAACAGCTAAGAAGGACAGCTCACCTAAGACAGGTGTTGCTGGCGTAGGCGTTGCTGCTGCTGGTCTTGCAGTTGCAATCGGTACTGCATTCGTTCTCAGAAAGAAGGAAGACTAATTAATTAGTCCTGATTTCTAAAAAATAATTAAGGCTCTCCATTCGGAGAGCCTTTTTATATTCCCCAGCCGTCGATGTCTCCGCGCTGTAAAGCGCCGAAAATTCGATCCTTGAATCCATGATCGCGACGTTCCATTTCAGCAATGAATTCCTTCTTTTTTTGACGATTGGTATGCCCATCGACGGGACAGACGGATTTAACGACTTGGATTCCGTTTGTTCGGACGGCTCGGCGAATTTCCCGCTCCTTACAGTAGATCATTGGGCGAATTACGGTCAGATTTTTATCATCGAGAAGAGTTTTCGGCGAATAACAGCCTATTCTACCCTCGTTGAAAAGATTCATGATAAAAGTTTCAACAGTATCGTCAAAATTATGCCCGAGTGCGATCTTGTTACAGGAAAATTCCGAAGCAGCCCCGTGAATCGCTCCGCGACGCATTCGCGCACATAAGCTGCACGGATTTTTTTCACGGCGAATGTCAAAAACTACTTCTCCGATGTGTGTAGAAATTATATGATAGGGGATTTCGAGTTCGCTGCAAATTTTTGCAGGAATTGAAAAATCTCCCGCTTTTCCTCCAAATTGCGGATCGATTGTGATTCCCACGATCTCGTAATCGATACCGATGAAACTTCGCAGCCGGGCAAGACCTTTAAGAAGTATCAGACTGTCTTTGCCGCCCGAAATCCCGACAGCAACTCTGTCGCCGTTTTCGATCATTTTGTACTGCTGTATTGCTTTTCGCATATTTCCAAGTATTTTCTGCATAAAAATCTCCTGAATCCTTGGAGGCATAAAAATAAGCCTCGAATATGATATTATAATTATACAACAAATCCAAAAAATTTTCAATTACATATTGCAAAAATTGAAAAAATAAGCTATAATATAAAATAGAGTTTTTATGAAAGGACAGATTTTATGACAACTGAGATGCGAAATTTGCTCATGCTTTTTGGCGGAATTATTGTGATTCTTCTGGTAATCATTATTCTGTTCGGCGGAAAAAGTCCGTTTATGAAATTCATGAATTTTTTCCTCGAACCGACCGACGACGGCATGGCGGATCACGGCAGAAAATCTAAGAAAAATACGCAGAAAAATTCGTTTGAGCCTATCGTTGAAATGGCGACTTTAGTTCGCAAAAGCGACGATCGTCTGAGGATCGTTGAAAGCGATGGACAAGCTAAATTGATCGATGAATATTATGAACTCCAATTCATGACGCGTAAGGGTCAGAAGCTGAAAATCCAATGCTCGCGGGACGCATACGACAAAATTCCGTTCAACGAGCAGGGTTCGCTTACATATAAACGCAACACACTGGTAAAATTTAAATATTACGAGGCGACGATCTTTAATGAATGATCGCGCTTGATTAGGGTGAGATTATGGTAAATTTTGGTAACAATTGGGACAACATTCTTCAAGGTGAATTTGACAAGGAGTATTACTTGTCGCTGCGTCAGAAGCTAATCAATGAGTACAAAACGCAGAGAATTTTTCCCGGAATGTATGACATTTTCAATGCAATGAAGCTGACCTCATACGACGATGTGAAGTGCGTGATAATCGGGCAGGATCCCTATCATGGCGAGGGACAGGCGCACGGACTGAGTTTTTCGGTACGCAAGGGAATCGCTCCGCCGCCGTCGCTGGTAAATATTTTTAAGGAAATTAGAGACGACGTGGGAATTGATAATACCGGCAAGCACGGTGAACTTACGAAATGGGCGGAAAGCGGCGTTTTACTGCTGAATTCCGTACTGACTGTCAGGGCGAATCAGCCGCGCAGCCACCGCGGAATGGGCTGGGAGCAGTTCACCACGGACGTTATTAAGGTGCTGAACGAGCGTGAAAAGCCGATGGTTTTCATGCTTTGGGGAGCAGATGCGAAATCGAAGCAGGCGTTCATTACAAATCCTGCTCATCTGGTTCTGAAATCCGCGCACCCAAGTCCTCTTTCGGCGTACAACGGATTTTTCGGCTGCAAACATTTTTCGCAGGCGAATGAATTCTTGACAGCGCACGGAATGACCGCGATCGACTGGTCAATTGATTGAGGAATCATAAAAAAATAACTTGAACGTTTCTGCTTGTCTAATTTGCCCTATATTGCGTTGCACTCCCTTGCAATACGACAGTATTTCTGCGGAAGTTCGCCTTGCATAGAACAAATTAACCTGCGCATAAACGCTCAACTTATTTCTTTACGATTCCTATGGAGGTCAACATGAAGATAAAAGACATATTTGCAAAAAAGACGGTTTTTTCCTTTGAGGTATTTCCGCCGAAAAAAACAAGCTCGATCGATGTAATTTTTCGCACTCTTGATGAATTGGGCGATCTCAAACCCGATTTCATCAGCGTTACATTCAGCGCAGGCGGAAGCGGAAACAGCGGACTTGCGCTTGATATTGCAGCTAAAATCCGTGAAAAGGGCATAACTCCAGTACTTCATTTACCTTGTATAAATTATACGAGGGCGCAGATAGATGAAACGCTTGAACTTGCAAAAGCGCAGGGGATAGAGAATATTCTTGCCCTGCGAGGTGATATAAATCCCGATATTCCGCCTGTTGAGGATTTCAAGCACGCCAGCGATCTTATTACATATCTGAAGCAAAAGGGCAATTTTGACATTGCAGGCGCGTGCTATCCCGAATGTCACCCCGACAGCGATACGCTTGAAGAAGATATTAAAAATTTAAAAATAAAGGTTGACGCAGGCGCGGATCATCTTATAACACAGCTTTTTTTCGACAATGAGTATTTCTATAGATTCCGCGAAATGACGACTGCAAACGGGATAAACGTTCCGATCGAGGCGGGAATAATGCCCGTGGTAAATAAAAAGCAGATCGAGCGAATGGTCACCACCTGCGGCACGAGCCTGCCCGGAAAATTTGTTAAAATAATGCAGAAATATGAAAATAATCCCGAAGCACTCCGTGATGCAGGAATTGCCTATGCGATAGATCAGATAGTTGATCTGGCTGCAAACGACGTTGACGGAATTCATCTGTATACCATGAATAACGCCTATGTTGCACGAAAAATCAGCGAGGCTGTTTCGGGGATAATCGAAGTATGATAAAGCTTTCTCCAATTTCACGGGAAGAAGCGGCGCGGTATATGGGCGTTCGGGGCAATCCCGATGAAAAAGTTTCAAAGCTGCTCGATAAGTACGAGCCGATCGTTCGTGAAAATCTCCGACCCGCTTATGTGTATCGTCAGGGAAATGTTGAGCGGACGGAGAATGAGTTGAAAATCTGCGGAGTTTCTCTTCTGGGAAAAGATATACGGCGGCATCTTGAGGGCTGCGAAAAGTCAATAATTCTGGGAGCTACCGTATCCGCGGAAGCTGACAAGCTTATCAGGCAGACTTCTGTCACGGATATGGCAGCGGCATTGGCGGTGGATGCGCTTTGCAGCGCGGCGATAGAGCAGGTCTGCAATTCCGCGGAGGAGGAGATTTTCACCGCACTTGGAGCGGCATACAGAACATGGCGATTCAGCCCGGGATACGGCGATCTTCCCATATCTCATCAAAAGGAACTGCTTTTTGCGCTCAATGCTCAACGGCGTATCGGTCTGACGGTCACGGACAGCTTTCTGCTTATCCCGTCAAAGTCGGTTACGGCGATAATCGGCATTTGCGATTCCGCTCCCGTTCAGACTTCCCAAGGCTGCAAATCCTGCCATATGGGTGATAACTGCGCTTTCAGGAAAAACGGCGTTAAATTATGCTCAAAAAAGTAAAGTTTGTTGCAATTATTATATTAAAAATGAGTATTGACAATTATCATGAAAAAATGATATAATATAATAAATGAGATTTTAAACAGGCTTTAAGGAGGTTGATCATGAAAAAAAATATGGCTTTTATTTCTGCTCTGCTTATGACGGCGGCAATGCTTTCTCTTACAGCCTGCGGCGATAAAGAATCTTCATCTTCAAATCCTTATGCCAATGTTGATGTTGACGCTTCTGTTCGTGAAGAAATCAGAAATAATGTTACGAATTCCGACCTTCTTGAAGATACCGAACTTGAAAACAAAACTATCAAGTGGCTTTCCGATTGGGATATAAATCCCGATTCTTCCGGAAAAAACAAGCCCATGGAGCTTGTCGTTTTTGAGGAGAAGTACGGCGGTAAGATCGAGTGGGTACAATGTACTTATGAAAACAGATACGAAAAACTCGCTGAAATGATAAACAGCGGCGAGGGCGTTGATTTTTTCTATGCCGGAAATATGGACGCTTTTCCCAAAGGAGCAGTTCGCGGAATGTTTGCGCCCGTGGACGATTATATTGATTTCAGTTCTCCATTGTGGGAGGGCGTTCAGGAGGTCAATGACAGCCTTATGTGGGACGGTAAGCATTATTGTACCGTAGTTCAGACTGTGGGCGATAAAGTAGGCTGCGTTTACAACAAAAAAACCGTTCAGGAAGCCGGTCTGGAAGACCCTGCGGAACTTTATCAGCGCGGCGAATGGACGTGGGATACGTTTGAGAGTATGCTGCAAAATTTTGTCGATGTCGATAATCAGCGATATGGTATCGACGGCTGGTGGTTCGAATTTGGTCTTATGGCTACTACAGGCGTTGCGCCCGTAACTATCGACAGCGGCAAGCTTGTGAATAATATCGGCGATCCTGCAATGGAGCGCGTTCAGAATTTCCTTTACGATCTGAACACAACAGATTGTATTGCAATAGGCATGGGAGATTACGGCTGGGAGGCTCATCCGGAATATATAGGCGAAGGAAAAATGCTTTTCTATCCCGTGGGATTGTTTACGTTTTATAAGGAATCCTCGCAGTGGAAGCAGCCGTTCGGCGACGACGCATTTTTCGTTCCGATGCCGAAAGATCCCGAAGCGGACGAATATTACGTTCCTGTGGGAATGGAAGCGTATACGTTCATAAATGGCGGCGCAAATCCCGAGGGCGTTGCGAAATTTCTGGAATGCAAGCGTTTTACGCTGCTTGATAAGGCAACTAAGAGCATTGCAGATAAGCAGTTTCGCGAGGATTACGGCTGGACTGATGAAATGGTAGAAATGCAGCGTGAAATGCAGAAGCTTGCAGATAAAAATCCGTTTATTGATGTTTCAGCAGGCGTTTCTACTGACTGCGGAGTACTCCTCGACGAAAGTCTCAGGAAGACTGCGCGCGGAGTTCCATGGAATGAGACTTACGGCGCAGTTAATGCCGCGCTTGATAAGTATCTCGAAGAAGTAAACGGAAGCACGGCAAGTAATGCCGATGAATAAATTAATTATGCGGTGGATTCCGCTGAAAGGAGGGTGTGAATTATGCCAACAGCTCTTGTTACCGGAGGTTGCGGTCTTATAGGCAAGCATATTTGTTCCGGATTGTTAAAGAAAGGTTATAAGGTCGTTGCTGCCGATATTGAGGAAAGCAACTACAATACCGGAAAGCTGAATTATAATTTTGTAGAATGCAGACCTTCCGATAAGAATACTTTAGCCGATATTTTCGAAAATTATGAGATAAATGTTCTGATTCATGCCGCTTGTACCGTAGACAACGATTTAGGTCCGATGGTTACCGAAAAAGAAATTGAAGAATCGAAGAAATGTGATAAATTCATTTACAGATACGCTATGACTACGGAAAGCGTGGAAAAAGTTGTTCTCATAAGCACCGATCAGGTTTATGATTTCCCGAAAACGCGTGAGCCGATACGCGAGGACGCCGATTTAAAAACGGATACAAATTACGCCGTGATGAAATACGAGGCGGAAAAGGCTCTTGTAGCTGAAATGAAGCACCATAAAAATATTATGGTGTGTATTGCGAGAGTTGCACCTGTTTATTCGTTCGATTTTGTTGATAATCTTATGGCGAAGATCACTGATCCGAAAGATGGCACGAAATTTGTAGCGGGCAAGGGACAGTACGGTTTTCAGTTCTGCTGCGTTCATAATCTGGTGGATTTTGTTATCTGCTTCGTGAAAAATGCCGATGATATGCAGTATGCGGGAATTTATAATGTAAGCGATAAACTGCTGACCACTGCGGCTGATATTATCAGTTTTATGCGTGATAATTATTCGCTCGGAACGGTATTGCAGCGTTCGGGCGGCGGCACGATTTCGAAGATAAAAGGGCTTTTCGGAGGAAATAAGGAAGAAAAGACCAATTACCGCTATCTTGATATGAACAAGCTGGAAAACAACAATATGCTTGACAACACAAAGGCGGCGAAGCTTGCGAATTTCCGCTGGGATATTCACAATACAAAGTGATTATAAGGAGAACTCCCTCGATTTTTGACCGAGGGAGTTTTTATTATTCGACAACTACATAATTATCCGCCGCGTTTTCCTTTGTGGCGTATTCGGTAACGTTCAGCACCTTCACTTTAAGAGGGCGCGTACCCATGTTAATTTCGATAATGTCGCCGACCTTGACGTCATAGGAAGCGCGGGCAACTTTGCCGTTTACGACGATTTTTTCAGCGTCGCAGGCGTCGTTTGCAACGGTTCTTCGCTTGATAAGGCGTGTGACTTTTAAATATTTATCCAGTCGCATTGGATTTATCCTTTCTTAATACAACACCGCACAAAGCTTATCAATGACTTTGTGCGGTGTTTCTGATTACTTGTTTACAGCGTCCTTGAGAGCCTTTCCTGCCTTGAAAGCGGGAGCCTTGCTGGGAGGGCATACCATAGGCTCTTTGGTTCTGGGGTTGATGCATGTCTTTTCGCCGCGTTCACGAACTTCAAATGTACCGAAGCCTGTAATGGAAACCTTGTCACCGTTTACGAGAGCCTCTTCGATAGCTGCAAGCGTAGCCTCGAGAGCGGAAGCAGCGTCCTTCTTTGTGCAGTTTGCTTTATCTGCAATGGAATTGATAAGTTCAGTTTTAGTCATTTTTGTTTTCCTCCGTATTTATGATAGTCTTAGCTTTTTCCCAGTAAACGTCAAGCTTTTCAATGGGAAGAGATTTCATATCAATATTATCCGCCGTTACAAGCTGCTCGGTAATTGCGAAGCGCTTGATGAATTTATCCGTAGCGGATTTAAGCGCGGATTCGGCGTCGATTCCGAGATGACGGGCTGCGTTTACGCAAGAAAAAAGCAGATCGCCCATTTCCTCTTCAATTTCAGTCTGATTTCCGCCTGCTACGGCTTTATCCAGCTCGGCTTTCTCATTGACGATACAGTCCATGGCGTCCTCGGCGCAGCGGAAATCCATTCCGGCGCGCATAGCTCTCTTGCCCACTTTCTGGGCGCGCATGAGAGACGGAAGCGTTTTTGCAACGCTTGTGAGGGTGTCCGTATATGTTTCCTGCCCCTTGGTCTCCATTTTGATGGAATCCCAGTTTTTAAGAACCTCATCGGCAGTATCCGCCTTAACTTCGCCAAAAACGTGGGGGTGACGCACGATAAGCTTCTTGCATACCTCATCGCACACGTCGTCAAAATTAAACGCGGACTTCTCCTCTTCGATGCGTGTATGGAAAACGACCTGAAGCAGAACGTCTCCCAATTCCTCGCGAAGCAGAGCCGTATCTTTAAGCTCGATAGCTTCAATGACCTCGCAGGTCTCTTCGAGAAAATCTTTTTTAATGGATTCGTGAGTCTGCTCCATATCCCAGGGACAACCGCCCTCGCCGCGGAGAAGTTTAACTATATCGAGAAGATCCCCGATAGAATAGCGATCCTTTTGCTGATATTCAACCATAGGAAAAAGCACTCCTTCTATAATACCCTAAAATGCGGCAAATTGCAACATTTTTTTGAATTTTCGTTGTTTTTTGCGTATTAAACAGCGCATTAACAATTATATTTGTACAGTTTGTTACACCTTATCGACAAATCCGACCTTGTGATAAACCTTTGAAACGATACGCTGAGAATAGCGCAGAGCTTTTTCCGCGCCTGCGGTGTAGCATTCTTTGAGATAAGCCTTATCCTTTGAAAGCCGCGCAAATTCAGTGCGTACAGGCTCAAGATGATCGGCGACCGCTTCTCCTACGGCAAGCTTGAAATCGCCGTAGCCCTTGCCTGCAAATTCAGCTTCGATAGCGGCGTAATCCTTGCCCGTGACCGTCGAATAGATCGTCATGAGATTATTGATCCCGTCCTTGCCCTCGCGGTAAACTATTTCAGCTTCGCTGTCGGTAACCGCGCGCTTGAACTTGCGTATTATGGTATCCTTGTCATCGAGAATGAGAATAACCGCATTGGGGTTATCGTCGGATTTTGACATCTTCTTTGCAGGTTCCTGCAGCGACATTATCTTTGCTCCCTTTTCGGGAATGTATGGTTCGGGAACTGTAAAGAAATCGCCGTAACGCTGATTAAAACGCTGCGCAATATTTCTTGCAAGCTCCAGATGCTGCTTCTGATCCGCGCCCACGGGGACGAGATCGGCGTTGTAAGCGAGAATATCCGCCGCCATAAGCGAGGGATATGTAAAAAGTCCCGCATTTATATCGTCGGGGTGACGTTTGCTCTTATCCTTGAACTGCGTCATTCTGGAAAGCTCGCCGAACTGCGTATTGCAGCAAAGAATCCAGTTAAGCTCCGCATGAGTTTTGACATGGCTCTGAATAAAGAGAATGGATTTTTCAACGTCTATTCCGCAAGCCATGAGAAGCGCGTATGAATTAAGCGTATTCTGACGCAGCTTCGCAGGCTCTTGACGAACCGTGATAGCGTGCATATCAACGACGCAGTAAACGCAGTTGTACTCGTCCTGAAGAGGTCCCCAGTTTCTGACAGCGCCGAGATAGTTGCCGAGAGTGAATGTGCCGGTGGGCTGAATGCCGCTGAAAATAAGCTTTTTATCGTTCATTTGCCGTTATACTCCTTACTTAGCAGCATTTGCCGCGTCCTTGAGCTGACAGCTTCTCAATTCGTTGAGAACGCGCTGATAAAGCACATAAATATTGCGCATTTCAGGCTCGGTTTCGGGAATTACGCCGGGGTGGAGAGTAGCTTTGTAAACGCCGCCCTTTGTCAGCAGGAAAATATTCTGAGCTCTGCCCTGCGGAAGATCGAAACGAGTAGTTTTTTCGCATTTGGGAAGAAGCATACCGGCGTTTGCAACGAGATTGTGAGCAGCCTGCACGAGATTTCTGTATTTCTGAGAAGCTCCGGTGTATTCATTTCCGTTGTTGAAGTAAAGATTAGCCGCGCCGTTGATGAAACAAACCATTGTTGTGAGGATATTATTGGGCATGGGAATATCGATTACCATACCAAAAACGTCGTTTTTCTTGAAATTCCCCTGAAAAAAGGAGATGGGGAAATTAAGAGCCTGATTTCTTGTCATCAGGTATTTTTGTGTAACGGGGTATCTGCCTGTAACTGCCATATTAATTTTCCTTTCTTAATCGAGTATGTCTCTCGTCATTTTAGCGAGAATTTCCATACCCTTTTCAATATTTTCATTTGTCGGAGTTGAGTAATTCAGTCTGAACGAATGGCTCACTTCATTTTCATCGATCGAAAACGAATTTCCGGGAACGATGGCGATTTTATATTCCTGAACCGCCTTTTTGCAGAATGCGTTCATGTCGCAGCTGTCGGGAAGCGTACACCATACGAACAAGCCGCCCTCCGGTTTGACATAGCTTATCTGCTTTGAGAAGCCGTTGTCAATATAGCCGCACATAAGATCGCTTTTCTTCCTGTATATTTCACGCAGTTTGTTGAAATGCGCTTCGCGGTCAACGGTAGTGATAAAGCGGTGCGAAACAACCTGCGCCCAGATATTGGAGTGAACGTCCGATACCTGTTTGCACACGATCATTTTCTGGATTATCGGTGACGGCGCGGAAACGAATCCCGTGCGGAATCCCGATGAGATAAGCTTTGAAAACGTGCTTGAATAAATTACTCTGCCCTCTGTATCGAGACTTTTTATCGAGGGGATATTTTCGCCTGCAAAGCGAAGTTCACCGTACGGATCGTCCTCCAGAATGATGAAGTCGTAGCGGCAGGCAAGTTCGTAAACCGCCTTACGCTTTTCGAACGACATGGTGCGTCCCGTAGGATTCTGGAAATTCGGGATAAGGTAGAGAATTTTCACGTTGGGCTGTTTTTTGAGAGCGTCTTCCAGCTTTTCAAGATCGATGCCGTCGTCCTCCATATCGACGCCGACAAGATTAACGTTATAGGAGCGGAAAGCGTTCAGCGAGCCGATGAAGCACGGAGATTCGCAAAGAAGCGTATCGCCTTCATTGAGCAGCACCTTGCATGAAAGTTCATTAGCCTGCTGACCGCCCGATGTAACGATAAGATCGTCGAATTCGGGGTGAAAGCAGTTTTTGCTGCCGAGCCATCCTTTCAGAAAATCGCGCAGGGGAGTATATCCCTCGGTAATGCTGTACTGTAAAGCAAGAATAGGGTCATTGCGAAGTAAGTCGTCGGAAATTTCAGCAATGCGTTCAGTGGGGAACGCTTCCGGCGCAGGATTTCCGGCGGCAAATGAAATGACCTCGGGGTCACTTGTGAACTTGAGGATCTCTCTTATTGCGGAAGCCTGCAAGCCGGTGACCTTATTGGAAAATTTATATTCCATTTTAAATACCAGCCTTTCTATCATATAAATCGACGGCTGAAGCCAGCCTTTTCGATTACTATTCTCTATTATAACACATATTTTTAATTTCTGCAACATATTATTAAAAAAAAACGCGAGTATTAAATCAAAACAAATAATCAGCTAAGACGGTGATAGATTGAAAAAGCAAAATTTTTTAAAAGGTTCTGTAATACTTATGGTGTCGGCGGCAGTGGCAAAGGTACTTGGGGCGCTGTTTAAAATTCCGCTGACCAATATTCTGGGCGGCGTGGGAATGAGCTATTTCAGCTGCGCGTACAGTTTATTTATGCCGATATACGCGCTGACTGTGACGGGATTATCCTCAGCCGTCGCCAGAATGACCGCGAAAAGCGCGGCGCTTGGCATGTACTCGAATATAAAAAGAATACGCCGCACGGCTCTCCTGCTTTTTTCGGCTGTGGGAACTGTCGGAAGTCTTGCGATATTTTTTCTTGCGCAGCCATTCAGCAGAATGTCCGTGGGAAATTCCGAGGCTGCTCTTGCGGTAATGATGATCGCCCCGTCGGTGCTGTTCGGCTGTATAACATCGGTTGAGCGCGGATATTACGAGGGCATGAGCAATATGTACCCCACCGCGCTTTCTCAGGCGGCAGAGGGGATCGTGAAAGTTGTGGCAGGATTATGGCTGTGCGGATATGTAAATTCTCACGGCAGCGAGATAATGGCGTATTTCCCGTATGTTACCGATATTCGGGCAATTGCCGCCGCCGCGGGAATACTCGGCGTTACGCTTTCATCGGCAGGAGCGGCATTATTTTTCGGAATTATGAGTATTTTCCGCAGAAATCACCAAAAGGGCGAAGCTCTTCTGCTTACTCGTCGGGAGATCGCAGGCGAACTTGCTTCAACGGCTCTGCCCGTGGGAATAAGTTCCGTGGTAACAAATCTTACCGCGCTCATTGATATGTGGACGATAATGGGCTGTATATCGTATTTCGGCTGCCGCGATAACGTGCCGTTCGGTATCGAAGAAGATGATGTTCCGAAATTTGTATACGGCTCTTTTGCGGGAATTGCCCTGACTGTGTTTAATCTTGTGCCGTCGGTAACGAATATGCTGGGAAAGGGGATTCTACCCGAAATTACCGAAGCATGGGCAAAAGGAGAACGCACGGCTTTGCAGAAAGGAACTGTGCAGGCATTGCTTACAGCGGCTGTAATTTCCGTGCCTGCCGCTGTCGGACTGGGCGTACTTTCACCGCAGATACTTCATATGCTGTTTGCGCGGCAAGGCGATGAGGCGGAATTGTGCATTAATTCCCTGCGCCTGCTTATGCCGGGAATGATCTGCCTGTGCGTATCGTATCCGATATTCAGTATGCTTCAGGGAATCGGCAAGGCTGCTGCGCCGCTGAAAATAATGCTGTTCGGCACGGCGATAAAGCTTATCGGAAATCTTGTATTTATCCCGATAATGGGCGTAGACGGCGCGGCAGTTTCGACGTCGCTGTGTTACGGGGCAATACTTGCATTGTCGCTGTTTACATATGTAAGGGCGGTGAAAATTTCTATCTCTCCCACACCGTTCGCTTCGGTCATTTATGCGGGGATTTTGTGCGGAGCAGGCGCTTATCTGGGTGCTGACATCTGCGGACGATACGGATGCGGAAATATCGCTTCGGCGGCATGGGCGGTAATATCAGGCGGAGCGGTGTACATTGTATCGTTGTATCTTCTTTCGATCAAAAAGTACGGATTATTGGCAAAAAAACGGACAGCCGCATAGCCGTCCGCAATTCTTAGAGCCTGTTCAGTATCTCCCCGCGCACGTTTTTTCGGCAAATTTTGCCGATTGCCGCGTTGAAAAAGCTCACCATACGACAGTATGCTTTCGCTTTTTCGCCTTGCACTCGTCAAAATTATGCTCGAAAATCCGCACACACCGAGATACTGAACAGGCTCTTACTGAAAATCAGCTTCCGTAACCGGAACTTTTACGACAGTCGATTTATCGCTGCCCACGTCAAGAGTGGGGAAAAAGCATACCGTGAAATCCTTAACGCCGTCGTCCACGAGGAATCCGCCGACAATGCCGCTGAAAGCGCCGCTTTTGGGAATAGTGAAAGGATTGTTGGAATAATTTTCAACATTTTTTATGCCGTAAAGCT
Source organism: uncultured Alistipes sp. (assembly GCA_964401315.1). GTDB lineage: Bacteria > Bacillota > Clostridia > Oscillospirales > Ruminococcaceae > Ruminococcus. The sequence continues at coordinate 46,359 of CAYNYB010000006.1, read as the reverse complement.
GCGTTCTGATATCGAAATGCAGTTCGCTGCCGTCGTTCATAAGCAGGTAGAAATTATTGAGTGCGCTCATCTCATATTCGGTCGCCGTATTGTTCTGAATGGTGACATCAAGGTAAAGAAACCGTTTGCCGTCCTCGTCGACGTTCCCCGAATCCACAATTCTGTTAAGTGTAAAAACAGTGTCGTTTTCGTTAGTTTCTTCTTTGGGAGCAGCGGAAACTTCATTTTCGGCAATTCCCTCAAGTTTGCCGTTCGTAGCGATCACAGCGTTGCTGTCATGAGATATGACTTCGCTTCCGTCTGAAGATGAACTTTCGTCTGAACAGCCGACGGCAGCCGTAAAGGTCATTGCGGCAGCTAAAAGAAGCGGTATTAATTTATATTTTTTCATAATAAATAAGCCTCCGAATTAATAAAGTATAATAATTATACCACATTCGAATGCGTTTTGTCAATATATTATAAAAATTTCCCACGGAAACAAAAATAGATATCTCTATTTAAAAATAGGAGAATAAGTCGAGAGTTTTTATTACTAAAATGTGAGATGATATATTGAATTTTTTCTGTTAAAATTAATCTTGAAATACAAAAAAATTTATTGTATAATGAATCATGTTAGCAAATTAATTATTAGATGATCAAAGAAAGGAAAAATTATGAAGAAAAGCGCATTGGCTGCTGCAATGGCAGTACTTTTGACTTTTACCTCCTGCGGTATTAACGTTAATTTTGGAGAAAGCGAGTCTTCTGAGAGTGAATCTTCAAAAGTTTCAGAGTCTGAAACAGAGGAAGTAACCGAAGCAGAAGAGAGTTCCGAAGAGGTTTCGGACGAGATATCTGAAGAAGAATCATCTGAGGAAGAAACTGAAAACGAAGAGGAATCCGTTAAGCCAACAGAAGCGACAGAATTTACTCCTGTGGACGGTTTAAGTGAAAATTATGCCGATCTTGAAAAAAGATGTTTTGCATATGACGGTAAGATTTATACGCTTGGCGAAAGCACATTGCAGGATCTTATCGACGGAGGAGTTCCCTTTGAGGAAGGCGATTTAAACAACAGCGGCAACAATGTAAATAAAAATTATGAGACAGGTACTTATAACGTTGATATCAATGACTTCACACACATACAGCTTGAATTTATAAATACTACGGATACAAATATTACCGAAGCTGAATGTCTTCTTTCATACGTAAGATGGTATACTATTTACGTTCCTCAGACTGATTATGACGACAGTCTGAATGAAGAGATTGTTGACAATATCAACGATTCCGCGCAGCACGTCTGCTTCGCTTTCCCGTTGACTCTTACAAAGGATCAGCTTCTGGAAAATAACAGTGACCCAACTGAGGAAACCGATTATAATTATGTTAATTATAAGATCGCTTCAGAGGTTTATATGGGTAAGAGCGGTTATACTTTCCAGTTCAATCAAAAAACAGATCAGCTTAAAGAAGTAAGCATTAGCTGGCTTCCTTAAAACTTTTCAGAACCTTTCCACATAGGAATTATGCGCGGATTTTCGAGCATAATTTTTACGAGGATAAGGCAAAAATCCGCAGGCAGGCTGACGCCTGTCAAGGATTTTTAACGCAGTCATCATAAAAATTTGCCGAAAAGATGTGCGTAACTTCATATGTGGACAGGTTCTCAGAGCGCGTTGAGTATTAACGCGCTCTGATTATTATGCTTGACAATTGGAATTAAACATGATATAATGTAAGAAATTATTGAGATTTGAGGTGAAAAGATGCGTAAGTAATCCTGTAATACATCAAAAAGCATTGACATTGCCGTGCTTTACAGCGTTTTCATGAATATTATTCTTCAAAATCATGACTATGATTTTTTCGTCATGCATTTTTGGGTTTGATTTTCTGTTAATGCTGTGTTTGATTGCAGGATTGATACGCTCTTTTTGCTTGTATACGGTATAATCATGCCCTTATACAGCCGCGGAGCGCGACGGCGGTTTTCGGAACATTCACGAAAGCCTGCCTTGTGATCCTGCGGCTGTTTTTAATGAAAGGAGTATTTTTATGTCGTTGATCAATATATCGGGGCTTACTTTTTCTTATGAGGGCAGCTCCGAAAATGTTTTTGAAAATGTAAATATTCGGCTTGATACGGATTGGAAGCTCGGGCTTGTGGGACGTAACGGCAGGGGAAAAACCACTCTCATGAAGCTTCTTACGGGCGAATTGACAGGCAGCGGCTCAATCACATCGACGGTTGAATTTGAGTATTTTCCTTATACCGTTGCCGATTCGGAAATGTTCACTATCGATGTGATAAGGGAAGCTGCCGCGGAAGCCGAGGATTGGGAAATTTACCGCGAAATGTCGCTGCTGAAAATGGATTCTGATACGGACTATCGGCAATTCTGCACGCTTTCGGGCGGCGAACAGGTCAAGGCGATGCTGGTTGGATTGTTTCTGCGCCGTAATTCGTTCCTGCTCATTGACGAGCCTACGAATCATCTTGATAGCGACGGAAGGCGAATTCTCGGGGAATATCTGAGTCGGAAAAAAGGTTTTATAGTAATATCCCATGACAGAAAATTTCTCGACGCCTGCACCGATCATATTCTTTCGATAAATCGCTGTGGTCTGGAAATTCAGAAAGGGAATTATTCCGATTGGCAGAAGAATAAGGATATGCGCGACAGTTTTGAGATTTCGCGGAACGAAAAGCTGAAAAAAGATATAAAACGCCTTGAAACTGCGGCAAAACGCGCTGCCGACTGGTCTGACAAGGCTGAAAAGTCGAAAATCGGCTTCGATCCGTCCAAAGTTGAGAAGAATATTAGCAGACGTCCGTATGAAGCCGCGAAAGCGAAAAAACTCATGTCGCGTTCCGCAGCTATCTCCGAACGCCGCGAAAAAGCCGTGACCGAAAAGGAACAGCTTCTCCGCAACGTTGAGCAGTCCGCCGAACTTAAAATCGGAACTCTTGATTTTCATGCGAAGCGGCTTATCCAATTGGAAAACGTTTCCTTGAGATATGGCGAAAAAATTGCGTGCCGCAATGTGAATTTCACGGTAGGGCAGGGAGAATGCGTTGTGATAAAAGGCGGAAACGGCTGCGGAAAATCGAGCGTTCTGAAACTTATCTGCGGAGAACACATCGAGTACAGCGGAAATATTATCAAAAACGGACAGCTGAAAATTTCATATGTTCCGCAGCATACCGATCATCTCCGCGGCTCTCTTAAAGAATACGCGGAGTCGCTCGGCGTGGATTTTTCCCTGTTTTTAGCTATTCTTCGCAAGCTTGATTTTTCGCGCGGGCATTTTGAGCAGAATATTGAAAAATACAGTGCCGGACAGAAGAAAAAAGTCCTGATAGCTGGCAGTCTTTGTGAAAAAGCTCATCTTTACATCTGGGACGAGCCTTTGAATTACATCGATATAATTTCGCGTATACAGATCGAAAATATGATACTTTCGGGAAAGCCGTCCATGATTTTTGTTGAGCATGACGAGGTTTTCTGTGAAAAAATTGCTGATAAAATTGTTCGGCTATAATAGACCGGATAAAAATAAAAAAGGCTGCCCGAAAAGGCAGCCTTGATTATGTGTATGAATTATTCAGCGGAAGGTGCGCCAACAGGGCAAACACCGGCACAAGCACCGCACTCAACGCAAGCGTCAGCGTCGATAGTATATTTTCCGTCGCCTTCGGAAATTGCGCTTACAGGGCATTCAGCTTCGCAAGCTCCGCAGCTTACACACTCGTCAGAAATTACATATGCCATAATCTAAGTACCTCCATAGAGAATTTTTTAGGATATAATCCTTTCATTGTTAGTTTATCATATTTTTGTGTAAAAATCAAGCTTTTTTTGTTAGTACAGTAAAATTCACGAGAATAAACCGGATTTCGAATACTTGACAGAAACGGCTTAAACGTATATAATATATATATAATATACAACTATCGGTACCGGAATCGCTCCTGCGATTTTGCAGATCGGCTGAAAGGAGTTTTGAATTATGAGTAAGCTTAAAAGCATTATTTCCGTTGCTGCGGCTGCTTCAATGATAATGACGGCAGTTTCATGCAGCAGCAGTAAATCCTCTTCTTCCGAGGAGAGCAGCGTTTATAAACGATCGGACGAATTTGCCGTAAGCGCAGACAATGAAGAGATCAAGGGCGCTCGCAATATTGATATTAGCGGACAAACCATCACATGGCTCGCCGATTACGATCTCAATCCTCAGAATAATCAGGATCGCTCGGTCGCTCTTTCTCTTTTTGAGGACGTTTACGGTGCAAAGGTGAACTTTGTTTTGACGAGTTACGAGGAGAAACTCACTAAGCTTGCTTCAATGATAATTGCGGGCGAAGAAGTTGATATGTTTCCGTATGAGTGGGACGCAGTTCCGAACGGCGTTGTAAAAGGGCAGTATCAGCCGCTCGACCCTTATTTTGACATTATGGGAATGGACGAGGGAATATGGGACGATATGACCGGCGTTATCGATATGTTTCAGTATAATGGCGAGCATTACGTTGTGCCTTATGTTATTTCCGATCCGCTGATAATCACTTACAGCCGAAAAATGATGGAAGAAGAAGGGCTTGACGATCCGTACAAGCTTTATCTTGACGGCAAGTGGGACTGGGATAAGTGTATGTCGATGATGGAATCGTTTGTTTCGGGCGCGTCGGGCGGTCAGACGCGGTACGGTATAAACGGCTGGTTCGGTCAGGCGGTAATACAATCCACAGGGCATACGGTAGTTAATTATAACGGTGGAAAATTTTCCAACAATATTGACGATCCCGAAATTGAAAAAGCGGAGCTTTTTATGCAGGATATTGCCAAGAAAAAGCTGTATAATCCCGAATGGACGGGCTGCTTCCCGAATAACGGCTCGACGCTTTTTTACGCTATGGGACCTTGGGCGCTGGGAATTTCCAATGCGAAAAACAAGGACGCCGATCTTATGGCAGTGCCTTTCCCGAAATCTCCCAATGCCGATAAAAATTACATAAGCTGTAATTTTTCGGCGAAAATGCTTGTGAAAAATTCGCAAAAGGGCGAAGCCGTGGCTGCTTATATTAAATGTGAAAGACTGGCTGCGATTCAGGAAGAATATAAGGAGATAGCAAAAAAGAAAGCTCTTGTAGTCGAAAAATCTTCATCGGGGATCACCGAATCTTTTGTTACAGAAGAGCAGTACGACGCTGTTCAGTTGTTCCTTGATCCCGAAAATTCTGTTCCCATGTTCGATTTCGGATACGGAATGGGTGAGAGAATGTACAGCGACGGAGACTATACTTTCGAGACGCGCGGCGTTATGAATAATCTGACGACGGCTTTGCTTGAGGGCAGCGATTCTGTGGATTCATGGGCTTCTCTCCGCGACGCCATGACGGGGATAATAGACAGCGAGGTTAAAGAATTCAACAAATAATCGACTGTTCATTATCTTTATTATGCACATTTTTTCGGCAAAAATCCGCACGCAAAAAGATAATGAACAGGTTCTGACAGTTGTGGGATTTGTTGGAAATAAACAAAAAATTTGTTCATAATACAGCAATATGTAAAATTTTTCGAAAGTACGTGACATTTTATTCCGATTGTGATATAATGTATTTTAAGATGAAAATCTATACTCACCTCTGTTCGGAAGATTGTTCGGGTTTAGTAATAAAGGGGAGTATAATGTTTGCAGTCGAATTTTCAGTTCATGAAAATTCTGTACTGCATGAAGAACGATAAAGGAAGGAAATCATCATGGAGAACAACAATGAGACAAGACCAAAGAAGAAAGTAACAAAAGAAATGCTCCGAAACAGACAACTCGGCGGAATCGTCGTGGTCTGCCTTGTTATACTGATCTTATTTATAATCATAGCCAACAGCTGTTCAAACAGTGAAGAAGGCAAAAAAGGCTCTGATAAGGCGAAAAATACAACAACGACTTCCACGGCGGCGACGACTACTGCCGAGCCTGTCACGACATCTCCCGTTACGACTACTCACCCTCTTGCAGCTCAGGTACAGATAGATATGACAGAAGTATATATTAACGAGGGCGAAATGAAAATGCCGTATATCAGCGGTTATCCCGAGGGCGCTTCCGAAGCTAACGAGGTATGGACTTCCCTTGATCCCACTATTGCAGCGGTTGACGCTTATGGACATATCACGGGTGTATCACGCGGTGAAACATTCGTTATACTCAGCTTTAACAATCTTCCCGGTGTTGAGGTACAGATAAAAGTATCGGTTGCTGATACTGCTGCGGGTTCTGATTTCGAAACTCCGTCGCTCAGCTCTTCCGACGCGGTCGGAATCGGCACTGATACATATACTACGACCGCACCGATGTTTACAGGTTAAATTTTATACCACTCTATTCCTGCGTTTATGTGAGAATGCGTTTTTTGGCATATCATGCTAATAAATAAGCATATCTTACTTATGAACGCAGGTTTGATTTTATATAAATTGTGCAAATTGACAGTAAATGGTTTGCGAATGAAAAAATACCCGAAAGCACTTGATTTTTCCGTTCAAATGTGATATAATATCAGAAGATGATAGTTATGCTAAGACCGGAAATCTCCGGTCTTTCGATTTGTATAGCCTATATATTATCAGAAAGGAGCGGCTGAATGAAATTAAAAAAATTCGGCGGAACAGAACAGAAGATTTACGATCTTGTCAAGCCCATTACCGACGAGCTTGGATATTATCTTTGGGACGTTTGCTATGTCAAGGAGGGCGCGGCGTGGTATCTGCGCATATTTATCGACCGCGACGAGGGGATAACTATCGAGGACTGCGAAAAAGTCACCGAACCGGTTAATAAGCTTCTCGACGAAAAAGACCCAATACCGCAAAGCTATACTCTTGAAATAGGCTCGGCAGGTCTCGAAAGGGAACTTCTGAAAGAAGAGCATTTTGAAGTCTGCGAGGGCGATAAGGTGCGCATTCGCTTTATCAGAAGTATCGACGGTGAAAAGGAGATCGCCGCTTATCTCAAAGGTGCGGACAAAAATGAGATCATTGTCTGCGACGAGGAGGAAAATGAAAAAAAATATCTGCTTTCGGACATCGCTTTCGTTAAGCTTTGGTTTGATTTTGAATAGGAGGAATTTGAAATGGAAAACTTTTTTGACGCGCTGCAAATGCTTGGCGAGGAAAACAGCGTCGGGACTGATGTTCTTATTGAAAAGGTCAAGACGGCAATGCTAAAAGCTGCTAAGAGAGCTTATCCTCACAGCGAGGACAGGATAAGAGTTGAGATCGATCCCGCAACAAAAAAATTTGCAATGTACATCGTTCAGGAGATCATCGAAGACGAGCCTATCGATGAAAATGAGATAAATATCGCTGCGGCGAGAACTATCGATCCTAACGCTGTTATCGGCGGAAATATCCTCAAGGAGATAGATATCTCAAAGCTCGGAAGAATGGCTGCGCTTTCCGCTAAGCAGTCCATTAAAGGCGATCTCAGGGAGATAAGCCGCGATCAGATGCTCAATAAATTCGAGTCGAAGGAACATGACTGCATCATTGCGAAGGTTTCTCAGATCGAACCCGGAAGAGGTACTGCTACCGTGGTTTATGAGGGAACTGAACTTTATCTGTTCAAGAATGAGCAGATTCCTAAAGAAGAACTTAAAGAGGGTCAGACAATAAAGGTGTTCATCACAGGCATCGTCGGCAAGACTAAAAAGCCAATAATCAAGATCTCACGTACTCATAAGGATCTTGTAAAGCGTCTTTTTGAAATGGAAGTTCCCGAAATTTACGACGGAACAGTCGAGGTCAAATCTATTTCCCGTGAAGCGGGTTCGCGCACGAAGATCGCGGTATGGTCGAAGGACGGCAACGTTGACGCGGTCGGCGCTTGTATCGGTCCGAAAAGATCGAGAGTTTCGGCTATCATAAACGAATTGAACGGCGAAAAAATCGACGTTATACCGTGGAGCGAATCTCCCGAGGAATTCGTTGCCCGCGCTCTTGCTCCGGCTGAGGTGCTGAAAACCATTGTTACTTCCGCGGAGGAAAAGAACTGTACGGTCATCGTTCCCAACGATCAGCTTTCCCTTGCAATAGGAAAAACGGGTCAGAATGCGAAGCTTGCCGCGAAGCTTACGGGCTATAAGATAGATATCAAGCCGCAGTTCGACAGTATTACGGGCGAAGCCGCTCCCGAACTCAGCGACGATTTCAAGATCGCGGAAAAAGAGCCTGAGGAAACTTTGACAGCCGAGGAAAATACAGTTCCCGAAATTTCAGCCGAGGAAATTACTGAGGAAGATCAGACGGAAGTAATTGCAGCCGAAGAAAGTGCAGAAATTTCTGAAAATACCGAAAATTCAGAAGAATCCGCCGCAGACGATATTCAACCCGAAGAAGACGCCGCTGCGGATACCGTTGAGGAATAATTATGAAATCGGCAAGAATACCAATGAGAATGTGCCTCGGATGCAGTGAAATGAAGCCGAAAAAAGAGCTTATGCGCGTGGTAAAATCTCCCGAGGGCGAGATAAGTCTTGATTTTACGGGAAAGAAAAACGGCAGGGGCGCATATATCTGCCGCAGCGCGGAATGCTTCGAAAAGGCACGTAAAATGCGCAGATTTGAAAAATCATTCTCATGCAAAATAGAAGAGAGCGTTTATGAGGTGATGACCGATGAACTCGGAAAAGAAACGGAAAACGGCTGACCTGCTGTCTATCTGCATTAAAGCGGGCAGAGCGGTCAAGGGCTTTGACAGCGCAAAGGAAGCCGTCGCCGGCGGAAAAGCATTCTGCGTACTTATTGCTGCCGACACCTCGCCGAAGACCGCAAAGGAAATTCGGTTTTACTGCGAAAAAGCCAATGTTCCCGTATATGAAGTTCCGCTTGAAAAATCCGATATAGGCAGATTATGCGGTAAGGATACCGCCGTTCTCGCCGTATGCGACGAGGGATTCGCAAGGGGATTCGGTAATCATTGTAATGTTGATTCTTTTGAGAATTAATGTGAATTATTATAATCATCGTTTTCACGGCTGCAATTTTGCAGCAGATAATAAGGAGGATTTCCGCCTATGGCAAAAAAAATAAAAATCAGCGATGCAGCTAAAGATCTTAATATATCCGCTCAGGAGATCGTGGATTTTTTCACGGCAAAGGGCGATACAAAGAAAAAGACTTCTTCAAGCCTTACGGAAGAGGAGATGAACTGCCTGCTCGAAAATCATACGAGGGCAAATGAGGTAAGTTCGTTTGACGAGTATTTCGCTTCAAAAAACGATCCGAAACCCGAAAAAAAGGCTGAGGTGAAGTCTGAACCAAAACAGGAGAAAAAGATGAAGCAGGATTCTAAAAAAGAAAAATCGGAAAAGTCCCCAAAGGCTAAGAGCGCTCCGAAGAAAGCGGAAAAAATGCCCGAACAGCCTGTTAAGACAAATAATGCGGCAGCCGAAGAGGTAAAGAAGCACGAGCCTGTCGTTGAAGTTAAGGCTGAAAAGCCCGCGGAATCCAAAAAGACGGAAGACGCAAAAAATACGGCTGTCGAAGTAAAAAACAATGCTCCCAAGAATTCGGAGAAAAAACAGGATAAAAAGAAGAAAAAGGAAAAGGAACAGCCAAAGGCAAGAGACCGCGGCGAAAGCACCAAGCTTAATACCACCTTTTCATCGGAAACCGCTTCCACGGCTACTCAGCGCAGAACGGTCGATACGCGCGGAAGCTATATCGATCTCGATAAGTATAACGAACGCTACGATCAAATGGCGTCGGGAAGCAGCCGTAAGCACGGCGGCGATAATTATTCGTCCAAAAAACAGAAGATCAATCAGAAATCCGCTCAGAGAAATCGTCAGCAGTTTTCTAAAAAGGAATCCGAAGCCGAAAAGCTTAAAAGACTGGAGCTGGAGCGCGCAAGAAAGCAGCAGCTTAAAGTAATGATCCCCGATTCGATCACAGTCGGCGAACTTGCTGCCCGCCTTAAAGCTACGGCTACAGACGTTATCAAAAAGCTGATGAATCTCGGTGTTATGGCAGCCATAAATCAGGAGATAGATTTTGATACGGCTTCTCTCGTTGCAGAGGAAATGGGTGCGAAGGTTGAAAGGGAAGTTATTGTTACGATCGAAGAACGCCTTATCGACGACAGCGACGACGACGATACAAATCTCGAATCGCGCTGTCCCGTAGTTGTTGTAATGGGTCACGTCGATCACGGTAAAACTTCTATCCTCGACCGCATCAGAAACGCTCATGTTGCGGCAGGCGAGGCAGGCGGAATCACTCAGCATATCGGAGCTTATCAGGTAAAGATAAACGGTCAGAACATTACATTCCTCGATACTCCCGGACATGAAGCTTTCACTTCAATGCGCGCAAGAGGCGCTAACATCACGGATATCGCTATCCTTGTTGTAGCTGCCGACGACGGTATCATGCCGCAGACGGTTGAGTCTATCAATCATGCTAAATCGGCAGGAGTACAGATAATCGTCGCTATCAACAAAATGGATAAGGAGGGCGCAAATCCCGACCGTATCAAGGAAGAGCTTACTAAATACGATCTCGTATGCGAGGACTGGGGCGGCGATATAATCTGCGTTCCCGTATCCGCAAAAACGGGCGAGGGCATCGACGATCTCCTCGAAAATGTTCTTCTTGTTGCCGAAGTTCAGGATCTCAAGGCAAATCCCGAAAGACTTGCCAAGGGTACTGTAATTGAAGCGCGTCTTGACAAGGGCAGAGGTCCTATTGCAACGCTTCTCGTTCAGAACGGTACTCTCAAACAGGGCGACGTTCTCATCGCGGGAACAGCCGTGGGACGCGTCCGCGTTATGACCAACGACAAGGGCAGAACGGTTAAAGCGGCTGGTCCGTCCGTTCCCGTAGAGATCACAGGTCTTGCGGAAGTTCCCAGCGCAGGCGATATTTTCAACGCTGTCGAGGACGAAAGACTTGCGCGTGAACTCGTTGAACAGCGTAAGCATGAAGCTAAGCAGGAGCAGTTCAACTCTTACCGCAAGGTAACTCTCGACAATCTGTTCAGCCAGATAGCAGAGGGAGAGATCAAGGAACTGCCGATCATTGTCAAGGCTGACGTTCAGGGTTCTGTAGAAGCCGTTAAGCAGTCTCTCGAAAAGCTTTCGAATAACGAAGTAAGAGTACGAGTTATCCACGGTGCAGTCGGAGCGGTTAAGGAAAGCGACGTTATGCTCGCAAGCGCTTCCAATGCTATCATCGTCGGATTCAACGTAAGACCCGATCCCGTAGCCGCTGAAAACGCTGCGCGCGACGGAGTTGATATCCGTCTTTACCGCATTATCTACGACGCTATCGAGGAAATTTCGACCGCTATGAAGGGAATGCTCGCGCCTAAGTTCCGCGATGTCGAGCTTGGCAGAATAGAAGTTCGTCAGGTTTATAAGATCTCAAACGTCGGCATGGTTGCGGGAAGTTATGTTCTTAACGGTAAGGTAGTAAGAGGCTGTCAGGTACGTGTTGTCCGCGACGGTATCATCATTGCCGACGATAAGATCGCAGGTCTGAAGCGTTTCAAGGACGACGCCAAGGAAGTTGCAGAGGGCTACGAATGCGGAATCAGCCTTGAGAAATTCAGCGACGTTAAGGAAGGAGATATTTTCGAGACTTATATGGTCGAGGAATACCGCGAGGATTGATATATGGCAAATTATAAAACAAGTCGTATGGCTGAAGATATAAAAAGAGAAATGACCGCGATTCTGCGCGAACTCAAAGATCCGAGAATAGATCCGCTTCTGACTGTTGTCAGAGCCGATCTTTCGGGCGATATGTCAAACTGCAAGATATACGTTTCGAGCCTTTCCGGAATCGAGAATACTAAGAATTCCGTGAACGGACTGAAAAGCGCCGCAGGATTTATCCGCCGCGAGCTTTTTCACAGACTGAAAATGCGTAAATCTCCCGAACTTACTTTCATTGCGGATTCGTCAATCGAAAGAGGTGCGGAGATAAGCAAAAAGTTAAACGATCTACTGTAAGGAGCAGACAATGTTTATAGGATACGGTGAAGCAGAAACGTTCCTCCGAAATTGCGAGGACGCTGTTATAATTACACATCAGAGTCCCGACGGCGACTGCATAGGAGCAGGATTCGGGCTGAAAGATATTTTATCTGAACTCGGTATCAGAAGCCGCGTTGTATGCAGCGATGAAATTCCGAAGCGTTACGATTTTCTGACAAACGTCGGCGCAGGGGAAGATTTTGAGCCTAAAACCGTGATCGCCGTCGATGTTGCCGATATAAAGCTTATGGGCAAATATCAGGAGATCTACGGCAACCGTGTGCAGCTTTGTATCGATCATCACGAATCGAATAAAAATTACGCGGAAAAAACTCTTCTTCGCCCGAAAGCAACGGCTGCCTGCGAGGTGATATACGATCTTGCAAAATTTATGGGCGTCGGAATAAGCCGACACTGCGCAATGTGTCTGTATACCGGAATTGCGACGGATTCGGGCTGTTTCCGCTATGATTGCACAACTCCGCGCGCCCATGAGATAGCTGCGGAAATGAAGCGCGGCTACGATATAAATTTCGCAAGAATAAACAGATATATGTTTGAAGTCAAATCAAAGGGCAGAATGCTTCTGGAAGCGAAATTTGCGGAGCTTATGGAAGAATATGTCGGCGGTAAACTTGTTGTCGCCGCCGTAACTCATGATATGATGGAGAAGCTCGGCGTAGGCTTCGACGAATTTGAGGGGCTTGCTCCCATGACTATCCAGCTTGAAAATACGGAAGTCGGAATCCTTATGAAAGAGCGTGAACCCGGCGTATTCCGTTGTTCGTTCCGTTCGGCGGATTCCGTGAACGTTTCCGAAATCTGCCGTATTCTCGGAGGAGGCGGTCATGCGAAAGCTGCGGGCTGTACCGTCGAGGGCGATCTGGAATCGGCTAAACAGCAGCTTATCAACGCTGTTGCGGGAGTGATTTCATGAACGGCATAATATGCGTAAATAAGCCTGCGGATTTTACTTCTTTCGACGTTGTGGCGAAACTTCGCGGAATCATGGGAATACGCAGGCTCGGTCACGGAGGAACTCTCGATCCGATGGCGACGGGAGTTCTTCCCGTGTTTGTGGGAACTGCTACAAAAGCCTGCGATATAATGCCCGACAATACGAAAAGCTACCGCGCGGGATTTCAGCTTGGAACGGTCACGGATACTCAGGATATTACGGGAAAAATTACCGCGTCGTCCGATAAATTCGTTGCCGCTTCGGAAATTACAGAGGTGATTCCCGAGTTTACGGGGAAAATCATGCAGCTTCCGCCTATGTATTCAGCCGTTCAGGTCAACGGCAGACGGCTCTACGACCTTGCGAGAAAGGGTATCGAGGTTGAGCGGACTCCGCGCGAAATAGAGGTTTTTTCGCTGAATATAATTTCTTACGATGAAAAAAGCCGCTGCGGAGAAATGGAGATAAACTGCGGAAAAGGTACGTATATCCGCACTATCATAAACGATATCGGCGAAAAACTCGGCTGCGGCGGAATAATGACAAGTCTTGTGAGAACTTCTTCTGGCGGATTCAAGCTTAACGAATGTCATACGTTCGACGAAATTCAGCAGGCGCGCGACGAAGGACGGCTTCATGAGCTTATGCTTCCGACGGACAGGATATTTTCCGCGTTTCCGAAGCTGCGGCTCAACGAAGTTCAGACGAGAATGTACAAAAACGGCGTGAAACTCGATCTTGACCGTATCCGCGGTATCAAAAGCGATAGGATAAGGTATTCGGTTTACGGCGCGGACGGTATTTTTACAGGCGTTGCCGAGGCTGATTTTGAAAATCGGTGTCTGCGCGTGTGGAAAAATTTTTTCTGAGGTGAGTTGATGAAATCGGAAAAAACAGCAGTGGCTTTGGGGATTTTCGACGGCGTGCATCTCGGACATCAGGCGGTGCTGAAACTTGCCGTCGGGCAGGTGAAAAACGGTCTCACGCCTTGCGTTGTAACATTTTTGCCGAGCATAGTTTCGCTTAAAAAATGCGGTTCGGGATTTATTTTCGGAGAGACTGAAAAAATACGGCTGCTGAAAAAATACGGCGTGAACAATATACGTTCGTTTGAATTTAAAGACATACGCGATATGGACGGGGAGAAATTTGCAGGAGAAATTCTTGCGAAAGAAATGAACGCTTCTTTCGTATGCTGCGGAAACGATTTCAGATTCGGGAAAGACGCCTCCTGCGGAGTTGAAGAACTGCGGAAATTCGGGGAGAAATTCGGATTTTCGGTATGCGCCGCCGCCGATGTTTTATTTGACGGTGAAACGGTATCTTCCACAAAAATACGCAGGGCGCTGCTGGACGGAAAAGCTTCGGAGGCGGAAATGCTGCTGGGCAGACCTTATTCAATTGCGGGACAAGTCGTTCACGGCGCACATCTGGGCAATTCGATCGGATTTCCGACTGTAAATCAGCTTTTCGAAAAATGTCAGCTTGTTCCGAAATACGGTGTTTACGCTTCAAAAGTCATGATAGACGGCAAAAGTTACGGAGCAATGACCAATATCGGCGTAAAACCGACCGTCGATTACGACGGCTGCCCTCTTGCGGAAACTCATATTTTCGATTTTGAGGGCGATCTTTACGGCGCGGAGATAGTCACGGAGATATTGAAATTTATCCGTCCCGAAATGAAATTCGATTCTGTTGAAAAACTTACAAAGCAGCTCGTATCTGATGAAGAGACGATACGCGGCATTACCATAGAAAATTCGCGGCGCTGACACGCCGCTATCACATATATGATGTAAAGTTTAATCTGGACTGCCGTTCAGCGGCAAATAAAAAATCAGGAGGGCAATGCCAAATGATCGAGGTAAACCACCTTATCAAGCGTTACGGCGACAAACAGGCTGTAAACGATATAAGCTTCAAGGTCGGAAAAGGCGAGATACTCGGCTTTCTCGGACCTAACGGAGCAGGAAAATCAACTACAATGAATATGCTTACGGGCTATATTTCTTCAACCTCCGGTCAGATACTTATAAACGGAGCGGATATACTTGAAGACCCTATCGCCGCAAAGTCGAATATAGGATATCTTCCAGAAATCCCGCCTCTTTATGTGGATATGACGGTTGAAGGTTATCTTAATTTCATGTACGATCTGAAAAAATGCAAGCTTTCAAGAAAATCTCATCTGAAAGAGATCTGCGACTTATGCAAGATCACCAATGTCAAGGGCAGACTTATCCGCAATCTTTCAAAAGGTTACAAGCAGAGAGTCGGACTTGCACAGGCTCTTATAAATAATCCGCCCGTGCTTATTCTTGACGAGCCTACCGTAGGCCTTGACCCTAATCAGATAATCGAGATACGTACTCTGATCAAGAAATTGGGAAAAAATCATACCGTTATTCTTTCGTCGCATATTCTACCCGAAATTCAAGCGGTCTGCGACAGGATAATCATCATAAACAAGGGCGTTGTCGCCGCCGACGGTACTGCCGATGAAATAGCGAAAAATATCACCAACGAGCATAAAATGACTCTGCGTATCGAGGGCAGCACCCACACCGCAGCCGACAAGGAAGAAATAGTCAACGCTCTGAAAAAGCTGGACGGCATTAAATATGTCCGTGCCGATATGGAGCGTGAAAAAGGCATTTACGACTATGATGTCGAAGCCGATGAAAAAACCGATATACGCCGCGCTGTAAATAAGCTTTGCCGCGATAAGGACTGGAATATTCTCATGCTTCAGCTTTCCGATCTTACGCTGGAGGATATTTTCCTGCGCATCACTATGGGCGACGCCGCGCTTAGCAAAACCACGGCAGATGAGAAAAAGTCCGCGAAAAAATTCAGCCTGAACGTTGAAAACGGAGAACTTGTGGCTGCGGAAGAAAAAGAGACGGCGGAATCATCTTCCGACGATAATAAGGGAGGCGAAGAATAATGGGAGCAATATACAGACGTGAAATGGGCGCGTTTTTTACATCGGGCGTAGGATATGTATTCCTTTCCGTATATACGCTGCTTTCCGGAATTTTCTTTTACTTTGGCGTTATAGGTTCGGGCAGAGCCGATGTTTCGCCAATGTTCAACTCTATGTTCCTCGTAGTGCTGTTCCTTATACCAATACTTACCATGAAGCTGTTAAGCGAAGAGAAGAAAAACCGTACCGATCAAGGACTCCTCACTGCTCCCGTCAGCCTGTGGTCTATCGTTCTCGGTAAATATTTTGCTGCTTTGACGCTTTTCATCATAGCGGAAAGCGTGGTATTTATTTATTCGCTGTTTATCGCTGTTTTCGGCGAGGTAATGTGGCCCTCGCTGCTCGGTAATTATTTTGCAATGCTTTTCCTCGGCGCATCTTTTATCGCCATAGGACTTTTCATTTCGTCGCTGACGGAGAATCAAATGGCGGCGGCAGTTGCAAGTATGCTTGCGCTGTTCCTGCTTTATCTGCTTGATTCGCTCGCCGCAAGCATCAATGTAAGTTCCGGAAGCGAGATAGTACAGAAGATTCTTCAATTCGTTCAGAACGCTATGTATTCCGTATCGTTCCTTTCAAGATATAACGGATGTACTCAGGGAGTGTTCGACCTTTCAAACATCGTATTTTTCGTAAGCATGGCATTCCTTTTCAACTTCTTCACAGTAAGAGTTCTTGAAAAGAGACGCTGGAGCTAAACAGAAAGGAGCATTTAAATGAGTAAAAAGGATAAAGATAAAGAAATTATCGAAAACGCCGCCGAGAGCAGCGCGGAGAATAAGGTTGAACTTTCCGAAAAGAAGGAAAAAAAGCCGAAAAAACCAAGAAACACCAAAAAGCTGAAATACGGTTCGACCTCGCTTATAGTTGTAGTGCTGGTCATCGCAATAGTTATAGTGGTCAATCTTATGAGCGGTATGCTTATGAAACGTTATCCGCTCAAGCTCGATCTCACTTCCGATAACAGATACGAAATTTCGGAAGAATCCATCGAACTTATGAAAAATCTCGATAAGGATATCGAGATTACCGTAACGTCTACACAAGATCTTTTTACGGCTATGTCATCGCAGTATGAGAGTCTTTTCTATCAGTATTACGGCGCGATAGTTGAAATGCCTTTCGAGATGATCCCCGAAATTCTCGACAAATACAGCGTTTATGCGGAAGCGGGCAGCGGAAGCATTACCGTTAAATATGTGGATATCAACAAGAATCCCGACGTTGTTACGCGTCTTAACAAGAATTACAGCGGCGAGATAACAGAGGGAAGCATCGTATTTTCATGCGGAGACCGCGTTAAAGTTATTGACTCAAACGAAGTTGCAAGCATGATCGTTCCATCGCAGAACAGCACTCAGACCAATATCGAAATGACATTTGCAGGCGAAAGCACACTTACTTCGGCGATCGTTTCCGTAGCCGATCAGAATCCCGTAAGAACTGCGTTTATTATTTCATCAGGCGGAAATTCCATATTTGATATGACTCATCAGCAGATCGCTTCTTCACTGGAATCTTTCCTTGACAAAAACGGTTATGAATGCACAGAAATCGACGTTCAGAATGACGAGATAGACCCCGAAGAGTACGATCTTATCGTGCTTGCCTGCCCGAATGTTGACTTCACAGAGGGCATTATTTCAAAGTTCAGCGATTTCCTCTACAACGGCGGAAAATATCAGAAGAACATGATATACGTTCCGAACTACTATGCAACAAATCTTCCCAATATTTCAGCATTCCTTGAGGATTGGAAGATCAGCATAGATCAGTCCGAAATTTATGATGAAAACATGGCTCAGGTATCTGTAAGCGCGCTTAACGCTGTCGGATACGCGCCTATCATCGAGATTGCGGATTCCGAAACAGTTGGAAGTCTTGCAAACGATTCGCTGCCTCTGGTAGCTCCCGCCGCAAGACCAATAACTATTCTCAATAAGAATAATGACAGCATCATTACCGAAGTACTGAAATCTTCTCCGACTTCTTACCTTTCTTCTCTCGAAAACGAGGGCGAAGTTTCAAGCGAGAAGGATGCATACAATGTTGTTGTAAAATCCAGAAGAGAAACGGCTGAACAGCTTAACGTATACGGAAGCGAACTGCTCGTAATAAGCAGCCCGTTCATGCTTGATAATTCTTTGATCTCAAACAGCAATTCTATCAACAATTCAAACGTTATCTCAAACATCATAAACGGCATGACCGGCAAAGAGGGTACGGCGGCGATTCCCGAAAAATATCTTGCGCAGTCTAACCTTACCCTTACACAGACTTCGGTACGAGTTACACAGGTCATCACAATCATTGTAATACCGCTTCTTATTGCGATGATCGGCGCGGTTATCCTCTTATGGAGAAAGAATAAATGATGAAAAAGTCAGTTAAACAGATCATCGGTCTCGGTTTGGTGCTGGCAGCCCTCGGAGGAGGCGTTGCCGCGCTTATGCTGACCGATTCCGATAAAGATCCCGAAAATGAAAGCAGTGCGTCGGAGTCTGAAATTTCGACAAATGACGAACAGCAGGCGATAATTCTTATAAGAGACGACAAAGTCACGGGAACAGATCCCGATACGGGCGCTGATCTTGAGGGCGTTGTCAAAAAAGTCAGCGTCAGAAATGAATACGGCGAATTTGACGTGGTTCAGCAGGATAAAGAGGGCGCGGACGGCGGAATTCTCTATACTATCGACGGTTATCAGGATATCGTCATGAACGATGCGCTTGTGGGAACTCTCGCAAATAATGCAAACGGAATGACTTCGGCGGCTGTAATTGAAGAAAACTGCGCCGATACTGAAAAATTCGGTCTGTCCGATCCTGCCGTCACTGTCAAGGTTGAATATGAGACGGGAACGGAATGCACATTATATATCGGCGCGGCAGCGCCTACGGGCGACGTTACCTATGTTATGACAGAGGGCGTGGATACGGTATATACCGTAAGAAATTCTTTGCTGGCGAATTTCGGCAAAAAGCCCGATGAGTTCGTTGAAATGACCATTCTTGAAGCTCCCGATGAATATCCTACCATTGAAAGTCTCAGGATTGAACGCGAAAATATGGACAGCGATATTTACCTTGAATACAGCAAGACTAACGACGATGAAAACTACAAAGGCGGAACTTCTTCTACACATATTATGGTCGAGCCTACGGACGCTTATTTATCAGTTGAGCGTTCCTCTGATATTATAACGGGTATGTTCGGACTCGAAGCTGAGGGAATATACTGCATTCACTGCAGTGAATCCGATATTGCGGAAGCGGGATTGAAAACTCCTTTCTGCACGGTTACGATGAAGTGCGACGACGGCAATACGTACACTTTACTTTTCAGTGAGCCTTTCACCGACGATGAAAGCGGAAAATGCTGCTATGCAATGATGGAGAACGGAAACGTTATCTTTACGGTAAAGACTGATTCCGCAAGATGGGTGACTATCGAGCCTGTTGATATTGCGTCGACGATATTTATCGCGTCGTATGTCTGGAACATTGACGAACTTTCCGTGTCCGCCGGCGACGATGAATATGCATTCGAGATAAGCCGCAGGAATCCCGACGAAGAAATTGAAAATCTCAAAGCGGCTGATTTTAAGACTGAACTTAACGGCGGCGAATTCGACAGCGAAAGATTCAGACAATTCTACAGCTTCATTATAACCGCCAAGGCGGAAAGCTTCGCTCTCGATGAAAAGATTCCTTCGGGTAAGCCTATGGCGTCTATCAAATATCACGACACCTATGACGGCTCGGAGAAAAACATTGAATTTTACGAATACTCTGCAATGACTTCGCTTATTGCCATAGATGGCGAAAGCAAATTCTTTATTACAAAATCATTTGTTGAAACGCTTATTGAAAATGCAGAAAAGCTGGACGGCGAAGAGGAATTTGTTACAACATGGAGATAAGGATTTGCGGCGAAGTCACTCACGAAGGAGGGAATTACCATGAATGAAAAATTTTCCAAGTATAAAGGCTTTCCGCTGGTAAGAAGCGGTAATCAGCTGTATTACGGCTATATGTCCGATCCGTATGTTATCTGGATACAGATACTCGATTTTAAAGAGATCAACGGCGAAAAAATGACGACGAAGGTTCGCGTTATCCAGATGGATACAAATGAGAGCGATCCTATCAAGGCTTTTGTAAAAAATACGGAGCGCGAATGCGGTCTGTATGAGGCTCTCGATATTGCCAAGGTATGGCTTGATAAGGCTCTTGCGAAATAATATTAAGAAAGCTCTCTGCGATTTAAGCAGAGAGCTTTTATTTAAGTATTATTTAAGCTGTATTTTATGACAATATACCAAAAAATTGTAACAGATTTGTAAATGGCTACAAAGATTTTTCGCTTTTTGATTTTTATAAAAAAAACACTTGAAAAATTAAGTGAAATCACTTATAATAAAGGAAAGGCAGGTTATTGATCTGCCGATTTGAGGGATAATTTAATAGGAGGTCAATTACATGAAAAACTGGTTGAGAAAATTCGCGGCAATTACGTCGGCGGCTGTTATGACGGCTGTTTCGACTTCATCGGTAATGCCGACGCTGGCGGCCGGCAACACAGAATTCCCGTTCACTGTCGAGGGTGAAGATATGGAGGGAGCTACGCTGTGGACGGATATTTATAATCAGCAGTTCCCCGGCTATTCCGGAGAGGGATTTACTTATCTTACGGGCGGCGCGCTTTCGTTTAATGTTACCGTACCAGAGGACGGTATGTATCAGCTGAAAGTAAGAGGCGTTCAGATACTCGATGCAGGCGGACGTGTTGAAACCGTTGCTATCAACGGCACGGAATATACCAAGACCGTTCCTTATTACGATGAATGGACTGATATAGATTTTGGTGTTATCCGTCTGAAAGCAGGCGAGAATGAAATTTCATTCCTCAACAAGTACGGCTATCTTGCAATAGACTATGCAACAGTTGAAAAGGCTGTTTTTCCCGATATTACTCAGGCTGATTCCGTTCCCTGCGATGCTGACGCCACTGCCGAAACAAAGGCTCTGATGAAGTATCTCAGCAGCGTTTACGGTTCGCATATGCTTTCGGGTCAGCAGGAGATCTACGGCGGCGGTCATACGGTTCAGACCGATATCAGATACGACAAGGATAAGGATATCTGCGTAGATCAGAAAGGCAAGGAATATGTCATTGACCGTGACAGTGAAGATATCGATAAGGACGGAAATAAATTTTATTGGCACTGCTCCGACGATGTGAGAACATACACTTATGATACGCAGAATCGCAGCTACAAGTATGATTACTATGATCAGGAATTTGATTATATTGCCGAGAAAACAGGAAAATATCCTGCTATCCGCGGATTTGACTTCATGAACTACAATCCTCTTTACGGTTGGGACGACGGCACTACGGAGCGCGTTATCGAGTGGACTAAGGAGCGTAACGGTATCGCTACGGCTTGCTGGCATATAAACATTCCGTCGGATTTTGATAATTACACAGTCGGCGAAGCTGTTGACTGGTCGCTCTGCACTTACAAGCCGAATCATCAGTTCAGCATTGAAAATGCCGTTAAGGAAGGCACAAAGGAAAATGATTATCTGAATCTTGCAATTGCTGATCTTGCAGAGCAATTCCGGAAGATTCAGGACGCAGGCGTACCGATCTTGTGGAGACCTTTCCACGAGGCAGAGGGAAATCCCAGTACGACAAGCGATCCTATCGACGGTTCGGGAGCATGGTTCTGGTGGTCTCAGGACGGAGCTGTAGCTTACAAAGAATTGTGGAAATATCTCTACGATCAGCTTACCAACGAATACGGAATCCACAATCTTATCTGGCAGCAGAATCTTTATGCATGGTCTGATATTTCGGGCGAATGGTATGCGGGTGATGATTATGTTGATATTGTAGGCTTTGACAAGTACGATACGCAGTATAACCGCCATGACGGTCTCGACAGCGGACCTAACGAATCCTGCAACAGCGAAGCTTTCTGGCCTATCGTTAAATTTGCAAATTATAAGAAAATGGCTGCTATCATGGAGAACAGCACAATTCCGAGCGTAAGCAATATCGAGACGGAACAGGCTCGCTGGCTCTATTTCTGCACATGGTATGACAACGGTCAGGACAACTTCATTTCGGGAGATAATTATAATAATATCGACAGCGTAATTGAAATGTATCAGAGCGATCTCTGCATTACTCTTGATGAGCTTCCGACTGATCTTTACAAATTCAGCGGCAGTTCAGATGGTACTACCAAGCCTGCTGCAACAACAACCACAGGCGCTCCTGACGCAACTACCACAACTACAGCAGGCGAGACTGTTTACGGCGACGCAAACTGCGACGGCAAGGTTGAAATCGCCGATGCTACACTGATTCTCCAGTTCCTTACAAATAAGGACGAATATCATCTTAGCGATCAGGGTCTTATTAATTCAGATGTTATCGGCAACGGCGACGGTGTAACCGCCAGCGACGCTCTTACTATTCAGCAGGTCGACGCGGGTATTTACAAGGTTTCTGATCTTCCGATTAAGGAATAATTTATGCTCTTCCAAAACTGCCGTATTCTTATGAGTATGGCAGTTTTTGTACTTTTATGTGATTTTTGTGAAGTTTTATTTGACAAAAAAATAAAAATGTGATATAATAAATAAGCTATAAAAAAGGGGAGCTGTCAAAGGCTGAGAGGAAGTTCTGCTTCGACCCATAACCTGATGCGGATAATGCCGCCGTAGGTGAACAAGGATCTCAACGCCATCGGTTCGTCCGGTGGCGTTCTTTTTGTCATATAGTAATCCTACTTGAAATTGCAACAAGTTCACTGGTAAAAATTTTTATTCAGTTCCTTTTGTTCCAATTTCAAGCAGACTTACTACAGCCCCCAAAATGGAGGTATATCAAATGAAATCAAAATCTGCAACGCTTCGGCTTGTTGAAACCGGAATTTTGCTTGCTATTGCAGCAATACTTTCCGTGATCCAGCCATTTCAGCTGCCGTTCGGCGGCGGTATTACCATTGCAAGTATGCTGCCTATCGTTCTCATTTCCTATCGGCATGGTATCAAATGGGGAATGTTTTCTGCATTCGTCTACAGCATTTTGCAGATATCAACAGGATTTGCAACCGTCAAGGGATTTTTCGTTCCTGAAGAGTACGCTCTTTGGGCAGGAATCGGAATTGTTCTTATGGACTACGTGGCGGCTTATACAATTCTCGGCGTCGGCGGAATGTTCCGCAATAAGCTGAAAGCTGTTCCTGCTTTGTGCCTTGGTACGGTCGTTGCCCTGCTGCTCCGATATTTGGTACATATCATTTCAGGTGCAGTGTTTTTCGGTGCATGGGCAGAATGGTTCTTTACGCAGGAAGGTTTCTATGCTGTCGGTGCGAAGATCATGGATACTTTTTCCGGAGCGGGACTGGCTGTGGTATATTCTGTTTTCTATAACGGATTATACATGATTCCGGAAATCATCATAACTGCTATTGCCGCTTTTGTAATTGGAAAAATTCCTGCCATTGCAAAGAAAGTGAATTGAAACGCGTTTCATGAACTCCTATGCAGTTTATTTCTGTGTAGGAGCTTTTGCTTTTTTCAAAAAAGTAAAATTCCATACTTGCATAATTTGTTGAGATATGATATAATTATAAGAGCCTGTTCAGTATCTCAACGTGTGCGGATTTTCGAGCAAATTTTGCTGAAGTCAAGGAAAAAATCCGTAGGAATACTGACGTATTTCAAGAATTTTTGACGCAGGATTCAGCAAAATTTGCCGAAAAGACGTGCGCGTTGAGATACTAAACAGGCTCTAAGTGTTTGTAAAAATAAAAAGGAGGTGCATTCTTTGGAAAAAGATACGCTCTTGGAAATAAAAAAACTTATCGGCGAAAAAAATCAGCTTGCTTATGTGCGAAGCTTCGGCTGTCAGCTTAATATTTCAGACGGCGAAAAAATAAAGGGGCTGCTTAAAAAAATCGGATATGATTTTACCGAGGACGAGCGTTCCGCCGATCTTATAATCCTTAATACCTGCGCGGTGCGTGAAAATGCGGAGGACAGGGTATTCGGGATAGTCGGCAGCATGAAAAAGCTTAAAGAGCTGAAACCCTCGCTGATAATCGGAATTGCAGGCTGCATGACTGCGCAGGAGCATATTGCCGAAAAAATTAAAAAATCATATCCGCAGGTGAATTTTGTAGTAGGAACTTCCGCGATAAACTGCATTCCGAATCTGTTGCTGGATTGCCTTAAAGGTCGGAAATTCGGAATGGATATTGATGAATACGACGATTTTTCGGTTGAAGCGGAGCAGGTCAGGGAATGCAGCTTTAAGGCAAGCGTTCCGATAATGTTCGGCTGCAATAATTTCTGTACCTACTGCATAGTTCCGTATGTGCGCGGTCGGGAACGCAGCAGAAATTCGGAGGATATAATTTCAGAAGTCCGCGGACTTGTTGAAAACGGCTGTAAGGAGATAATGCTTTTGGGGCAGAATGTAAATTCCTACGGCAGCGACCGCGGCGAAAAAAACGCTTTTCCACGCCTTTTGCGGCAGTTGAACGATATAGACGGAGATTTCATTATCCGCTTTATGTCGTCTCACCCCAAGGACGCTTCGCGCGAGCTGATAGATACGATTTTCGAATGCGAAAAGGTTGCGAAGCATCTTCATTTACCGCTGCAAAGCGGAAGCAGCGATGTGCTGGAGCGCATGAATCGCCGATATACCGCGGAAAAATATCTTGAAATTGTCGATTACATACGCAGCCGCGATCCCGAATTTTCGCTTACTACTGATCTTATTGTGGGATTCCCCAATGAAACGGACGAAGATTTTCAGGCGACGCTTGATATAATAAAGCGAGTTAAGTATGATAATATTTATTCGTTTATTTATTCGAAACGTTCGGGAACGAAAGCGGCTGAAATGGAAGATCTAACGTCGGACGAGGTAAAAAGTCAGCGTATGAGAAAGCTTCTTGAAGTTCAGAGGGGGATTTCCTCTGAAAATTATAAACGCTTTATCGGGAAAAAAATGCGCGTTCTTGCCGATGATGTATCGAAGAAGAAAAAGGGCTTTATTTCGGGAAAAAGCAATGAATTCATCATTGTTGAGTTCGAGGGCGATACTTCTCTGATAGGGCAGTTTGTGGACGTTGAGATCACGGGTGCGATGAATTGGGCTGTTACAGGTAGGATAATATGAAAAAATTATTATTTGTGCTGCTTTCAATGCTGATTCTTACGGGCTGCAATTCAAAATCGCCTGAAAGTTCGGAGAATTACCAAAATTCGGAATCCACACCCGAAACTATCGAGACAACTTCCGCAGTTATTTCAACAACTGCGGAAACGGTCACCGAGGCTGTAACTGAGGAACAAACAGAGCAAACCTCAGAAAAAATAAAAAAGACATTGATCAATAATTCTCAGAGCGAATATCCGAAATGCACCGAGCTGAATTTAGAACCTCCGAACGAAACCGACTTGATGAACCGCAGAAAAATAATTTTTCCCACTGATGAGGGATACTATTATTATGTTTATATCGGAGGGCGTGACAGTGCAAATTTTGCTCTCGGCTTTGACAGCGGAGACGGTAATGCTGTGCCTTTTATGGAATGCGAGGACTGTATTTGGCGTTTCATGGACGGCGATACGATTTATGGTATTCAGAGTAAATTACATGATAATGGTAAAATGAACATCTGTAAGTACGAAAACGGTATTGTTACGCCGATCGTTAAGCTGCCTTCTTATTCTCAGGTATTTTTTGATTCAGAGTATATTTATTATGTAATGTATCGAGGAGACAGTTCGGAATTTTACCGTGCAGACTACAACGGCGAAAATATTGAGTATATTTTTACTGCTGATGATAATTATATTGAAGAATTTACTGTTTATAATGACCGTATTTACTATGACGACTTAGAAATTTATGACATGAACAGCGGCGAACTGATAGAGCTTTCAAGCGGTAAGTCGGGACGTATCAACGGCGGATATATGTACTATATTGATAATTATGGTTGTCTTATGCGGATGAACCTTGAAGATTACAGTATTGAATTTGTGTGGAAAGCAGTTATGGATTTTGAATTTTGTGGTGAGAAGCTGATACGTAGAAATTTTGAAAACATTTACACAATTCAGAACGGCGAAGAAAAGCTGATTTTTAACGTATCTGAATTTTTTGACAATGAATATAGTTATTATATAGACGATATTCAAATTGAGGGCGAAAGGCTGTTTATTAATATTTCCAGCGGTCCTTATTATTCATATATCGCCGAATTAGATATCAACGGAAATTTTATACGTAAATATTACGAGAATAATAGTTGCTAATGAAAAAAATAGTTTTAATTATGTCCTTGTGGATTCTGCTCGTTGGCTGTTCCACGAGCGAAAAAATCAGTGAAGCTTCTTCTGAGATAAGCGAAGAAACCGCGGCAACTTCGGCAGTGGTTTCAACAACAACTGCGGAAACGGTTACCGAGGCTGTAACTGAGATTACTGAACCGCCGCAGCCTGTTTTCACTGAAATTTCGGATAATGTCAGAGTTTACGATTTGAATCTTTCCGAAAATTCAGAATTGATACAGGCGGACGAAAAAAGAACATACGCAGGCGATGTTGAAATGCCGAATTACGGTGTTATTTCAAATTCCGACGGAAAGATTAGCCTTATCACGAATGACGGGACTGAAATAATACTAACCGAAACGCCCTATGCCGATGATGCTTATTCATGGCTTCGCAGCGATTTTGCTATCGACGACAGTCGTTTTGCCTATTCTATCTGCAATGAATGGGGAAATTCGGGATTCGGCGTTTACGATCTGGACAGCGGCGAAGATCGGCAGATACTTCGGTCTGAGGAATACTGTGATATTCCGAGAGCTGTCTGCGAAAATTCTCTGATTCTTGCTAAAAGAGGTTATTTTGATTTTCTCGGATTTTCAAAGTGCGATCTTGAAACTTTCGAGGTCACGGATATTGCACTCCCGATAGATTGCGAAAGTATGAGGATTCGAGCTAACGCCGTTTCGGAGAATGGTTCTGCGGCTGTGCTTTCAATGGAATTTACCGATGACGATCGGCAGTCCGTGAAATATACGGTGACGGTGATGTCGTTGAATAAATGCGAGATTCTGGGGGAATTTACATTTGAGAGCGACGGCGAATACGTCAGTACAGATCTGGAATTTGTATCGGAAAATGAATTGTATTTGTATGCCAAACGGTATGGCAAACATGTCAAATATGTTTATAATTTGTATGAATTTAAGTTTTAGCGAATTTTCATGTATTTAATGCATGATGAAATATATTAATTTAAGGAGAAATTTAAAATGGATATTATGGAAATGACAAGAGAACTCGGAAAGGCTCTTCAGGCCGACGACCGCTATATCGCTTATAATCTTGCGAAGCAGGTAAATGACAACGATGCGGAGCTTCAGCAGCAGATCAACGATTTCGACAGAATGAGAAACGAATTAAACGCGGAGCTTTGCAAGGAAGATAAGGATACAGACAAGATAAAGGAACTGGACGAGGGGATAAAGTCCACTTATAAGAAGATCATGTCAAATAAGAATATGGTTGTATTTTCCGCAGCTCAAGGCGCTCTTGAAGCTCTTGTGAACAATATCAATCAGATAATCACACTTTGCGCAAACGGCGAAGATCCAGATACCTGCGAGCCGTCACAGGGCTGCTCCGGAAGCTGCGAAACCTGCGGCGGCTGCGGTTGATCCGCTTGCACGGATGATTTAAGGGGACGCTGTCCCCTTAAGAATCCCAATATTAATTAGATTCTGTACCCACAAGGAGGTACAGAATCTAATTAATATTGAGCATAGACCTGATTCCTTAAACAGAAAACTAAGGAAACAGAATCACCTTAATAATTAGCAAAGGAGAAGAATGTTGAATGGAAATTGACAGAAGTAAAATTTCACCCATGATGCAGCAATATTTTGAGGTGAAGGATAAATATAAGGACTGCGTACTTTTTTTCCGTTTGGGAGATTTCTATGAGATGTTCTTTGATGATGCTGTCGTAGTATCAAAGGCTCTGGAACTTACCCTTACGGGCAGGGACTGCGGTCTTGAAGAGCGCGCGCCGATGTGCGGAATTCCCTATCATTCGGCGGATATGTACATAAAGCGTCTTATAGATATGGGAAAAAAAGTTGCCGTGTGCGAACAGCTTACCGATCCTGCCGAAACAAAGGGAATAGTTGTCCGCGACGTTATCCGCGTGGTAACTCCGGGAACGCTTACGGAATCGAGTATGCTCGACGACGGCGAGAATAATTATATATGCAGTATATTTTATGATGAAAAATCAGGATCGTGCGCCGTCGCTTCGGCTGATATTTCCACGGGCGAAGCCGATCTCAGTCTGTTTGAGGGGAAAGATCTTGAAGCTGCCGTTATCAATGAGCTTTCGCGCTGCAAGCCTGCGGAGGTGATTTTCCCCGAAAGCTTTCTTTCGCTTAAAAGCGTTGCTGATTTTATAAAAGTACGCCTGCAATGCGCGGTCACGCTCCGCGACAGCGAATGCTTTTCGCCGTCGGAGAGAAGAAACTGTGTTGCTGAAGTTTTCGGCGTGAAATCAATGGCGGAACTGGGAATTTCCGAGGATGGCGCAGACTGCGGAGCGTTATGCGGACTTTTCGATTATATTCGCGATACGCAGAAAACTTCCGTTTCGCGTTTTACATCGGTAACTCTGCTGAATGGCGATGCATTTATGGGTCTTGATCTGAATGCGCGGCGAAATCTTGAATTAACGGAAACCCTGCGCAATAAGGAGAAGAAAGGTTCACTGTTGTGGGTACTGGATTCCACGAGAACTTCAATGGGCAGGAGAATGCTGAAAAACTGGATCGAGCAGCCCTTGAAAAGTCCGGCAAAGATCATAGAGCGGCTTGACGCAGTGGACGCGCTTTATAAAAAGAGCGTTACTCTTGCGGATATAGGCGATCTTCTTGACCGCACCTACGATCTGGAACGCCTTATGACGAAAGTTATGTATAAATCGGCGAATCCCCGTGATGTGAAATCTCTTTCCGCAACGGCTTTGCAGCTTCCTCTTCTGAAAAAAGAACTGGAAAAATTTTCGGATTCCAAGCTGTTGACGAGATATAACGGTAATATTTCCGATTTGAGCGAGATAGTTCGACTTGTTGAAAATGCGGTCATGGACGAACCGCCGGTATCGGTAAAAGACGGCGGCGTGATAAAAGACGGATTTAATCAGGAGCTTGATGAACTGCGCCATATCATGGCTCACGGTAAGGAGATCATCGACGGCATCGAGCAGCGCGAACGCGAAGCTACGGGCATAAAAAATCTGAAGATCGGTTTCAACCGCGTATTCGGCTATTATCTTGAAGTTACGCGTTCGTATTACGACCTTATTCCAGAGGGCTGGATTCGCAAGCAGACTCTTGCAAACGCCGAAAGATTTATTACAGAGGAGCTTAAAAATGCCGAGAATGCAATTCTCGGCGCAAAGGATAAGGCGCTTAATCTTGAAGCTGATATTTTTGCGGAAGTCCGTGATTATATCGCGACAAAGCTTGCAGAAGTCCAGCAGACTGCAACAGCGGTGGCGGCGGTCGATGTTCTGTGTTCGTTTGCAGAGGTTTCGCTGCGGAATCAGTATGTGAAGCCAGATATTTCGATCGATGGTGTTGTTGATATAAAGGGCGGACGTCACCCGGTTGTTGAACTCATGCTCAGCGACGAGATGTTCGTTCCCAACGATATTTATATCGATACAAAATCCAACCGTATGTCCGTTATAACAGGGCCGAATATGTCAGGTAAATCCACGTATATGCGGCAGACGGCGCTTATAGTTCTTATGGCGCAGACAGGCTGCTTTGTGCCTGCCGATTCAGCTAAAATTTCAGTGGTGGATAAAATTTTCACCCGTGTTGGTGCGTCTGACGATCTGACGGCAGGGCAGTCGACATTTATGGTAGAAATGAGCGAGGTTGCCGATATTCTGAAGAATGCAACGCCAAACAGCCTTGTGATACTTGACGAAGTCGGCAGAGGAACTTCAACATTTGACGGAGTGAGTATTGCGCGGGCGGTTGCAGAACATATATGCACAAGCAAAAAATTGGGCTGCAAGACGCTTTTTGCTACTCATTATCATGAACTTATCGGGCTGGAAAACGAGCTTGAAGGCGTGAAAAATTACAGTATCGCCGTAAATAAGCACGGTGGAACGGTACGTTTTCTGCGAAAAATAGTTCGCGGCGGAGTTGATGAAAGCTATGGCGTGGACGTTGCGAAGCTTGCGGGACTGCCTGCAAAGGTTGTCAGCCGCGCCCGTGAAATTCTTGCGGAAATGGAATCCGCGCACAAGTCCGAACAAGTCAAAGCTGCCAACAATTCAGAGGCGCAGATAAGTTTTGGCAGTATAAATCGCGAAGCCGCCCTTGAAATGCTGGAACGCACGAATATTTCCGAATTGACGGACAGCGAATGCCGTGAATTGCTTAACGATATGGCTGCATTGTTGCTATAAGTATGTAAATTAATTCTACTTAAATAATACCGAAAAGTAAAAATTGATTTGCATGATTATAAGAACATACGTCATATGAATGGAGAAAAAAATGGCACATATAAATATTTTAAGTAAAGAAATAGCAGAGCTTATTGCCGCAGGAGAAGTGATAGAACGTCCTTCTTCAGTTATCAAGGAGCTTGTGGAAAATTCAATAGACGCAGGCGCGAAGCACATCACCGTTGAGATAAAAAACGGCGGAACTACCTATATGCGCGTTACCGACGACGGCTGCGGAATATCATTTGACGACGTGCCTTCCGCGTTTATTCGTCATGCCACCAGCAAGATAGTTACAAAAGAAGATCTTGATAATATATATACTCTTGGATTCCGCGGTGAAGCCCTCGCTTCTGTCGCAGCCGTATCAAAGGTAGAGATAATGACGAAGCAGAAAGGCGATACTTACGGAACGCTTTATAAAATAGCGGGAAGTCAGGAGATTTCCCATGAAAAAAGCGGCTGTCCCGACGGTACGACAGTAATAATCCGCGATCTTTTCTTCAATGTTCCCGCGCGTGCGAAGTTTATGAAGAAAGACGTATCGGAAGCCAACGCCGTTAGCAATATAGTACAAAAAATTACTATGTCGCACCCCGATATAGCTATCAAAATGATACGCGACAACCGCATGGAATTCAATTCTTCCGGCGACGGAGAACTGTTTTCTGCGGTATATGCCGTGTTCGGACGTGATTTTTCACGGGATCTCATGGAGGTCGATCATGAGTACGAGGGAATTCATGTAAGCGGCTATATCGTGAAACCGCTGTATGCCCGAACCAACAGAACGTTTCAGAATTTTTTCGTCAACAAAAGATATATACGCTCCAGATTATGTTCTACAGCCGTTGAAAGCGCATATGAAAATATGATAATGACAGGAAAATTTCCTGCCTGCGTACTTCTTATCGATATGCCGCCTGCCGATATGGACGTCAATATTCATCCGTCCAAGGCAGAAGTACGGTTTACGAATGAGAAGAAAGTTGCTGACGCTTTGTATTTCGCCGTAAAAAATGCGCTTATAAGCGGCGGGCTTATATATGAATTCGAAATAAAGTCACGATCGGACTGGGATAAGATAATTCCCGAGGAAGATCAGTCCATACAGAAAGAATTTATACTCACCCCAATTGCGGAAATGGCAAAAGCCGAACTTGCGAAAAAGGAAGCCGAGCGCGAAAAAACGGAGCAGGAATCTGCCGAAGCAGAGGGAATGACTCGCGGAGAGTATTTGCGTGCGAGATACGAACAAGTAAAAGATCATCCTTATATGTCCGAGATCATTCAGTTCGACAACGGACCTGACAGCGTATCGATAACGGGAGAGCGTATCTTCAACACGCAGCCTGAAAATCCCGAAGAATCCGATATTTCTGAAAAAACTCCCGAAGTTCGGTCTGCCGGGGAGAATGACGGATTCAAGTATATAAATTCTGATTCGTTCGAAACTCATACCGAAAGAGTTACTGCCGATATTTCGAAGAATACAGAGAAAAAAAATGAGATTCCCGAAATAAAAATAATAGGCGAAGCCTTTGGATTGTATATCATTGCCGAAGCCGAAGGAAAAATGATAATGGTCGACAAACACGCGGCTCATGAGCGGATAATTTTCGAGAGACTGAAAAGCCGAAACTGCCGTCAGTACAGTCAGGCGCTGTTGAATTATATAAAAGTTCTGCTCACCGCCGAGGAATTCGACGCCATGGAGAATAATTCCGATCTTCTTGAAGATATGGGATTTTCCTTTGATTTCACCGAAAAACCGTTTATTACCGCAAAAGCCGTTCCGACTTTTATTATGGAAATGGACATGGAGGGGATAATCTGCGAGGTTGCCGATAATCTTATGAAGCACAAGCAGAATCCGCAGACGGGAATACTTGACGATATGCTTCATACCATGGCTTGCAAGGCGGCTATAAAGGCTCACGACAAAAATTCTCCCGAGGAGATGAAATCGCTTGTGGAGCAGATTTTCATGGACGAAAACGTTCGCCATTGTCCGCACGGCAGACCCGTGATGTTTACCATGACGAAGGCGAATATAGATCATCAGTTCAAACGCGTTTAGGAGTTGGATATGACAGATAAAAAGCCATTTGTGCTGGCAGTATGCGGTCCTACGGCGTCGGGTAAAACGTGGCTTGGCGCGGAACTTGCCGATCATTACGGCGGCGAAGTTATATCGGCGGATTCCATGCAGATATACAAGGGTATGGATATCGCTTCAGCAAAACCGACAGCCGAGGAAATGCGCGGTATACCGCATCATCTTATAGATTTTCTCGATATGGGGACTTCATTCAGTGCAGCCGATTACGTCGCGCTTGCAAACGAAAAAATACAGGAAGTGCTGAGCAGAGGAAAACTGCCGATAATCGTAGGCGGAACGGGACTTTATATAGATTCGCTGCTAAACAATGTGAAATTTTCCGAAGCAAAAGAAGATCCCGAATATCGCCGCAGTCTTTATGAATTTGCCGAGCGGAACGGTAAATCCGCGCTTTATGATAAGCTGCTGAATGCCGATCCGGAGGCGGCGGAGAATATTCACATGAACAATCTTGTTCGCGTTGTACGCGCTCTGGAGGTTATTCACGTTACGGGACGGAAATTCAGCGAACTGAAAGCCGAGAGCCGTTCCGAGGAAAGTCCTTACGATTCGCTGATAATCGGATTGAACGCCGCCGACAGAAGCGTTCTTTATAACAGGATAGATCTTCGGGTGGACGATATGGTCAGCCGCGGACTTATTGAAGAGGCAAGAGAATTGTGGAGTGCGGGAAAAATGAAAACAGCCGCCAATGCCATAGGCTACAAAGAACTGATTCCATATTTCGAAAATGCCGCTCCCGTAGAACAGTGTATCGATAAGATCAAGCAGGAATCAAGGCGTTATGCCAAGCGGCAGCTGACCTGGTTTAGAAAAAATGAACGTATACATTGGATAATCATCGACGATTTTAGTAAAAAATATGAAATTTTGGAAAAATCTAAAAAAGCTATAGCCAAATACAGAATTATGTGATATAATGTATAGTGTGTTTTTATATTCGCATACTCGCGGTATGCGGATATGTATAATACGCATTAAGGAATTGTCACGAAATAAGTTGTGCGTTTAGGCGCAGGATCTTTTGTTCTGAGCAAGGCACACAACCGCAGGAATACTGACGTATTTCAAAGTTGTGTAATGCGGCGCAGGACAAATGAGACAAGTATAAAGGTGCAAGTTATTTCATGACAGTTCCTAAATAAAAAGATATAAAAAAGGAGAATGTGTATGAACAAGACAATTAATTTGCAGGATGTTTTTCTTAATCAATGCCGTAAGGAAAAAATAGTAGTTACGATAATCCTGACCAACGGTTTCCAGTTTAAGGGCATTGTAAGAGGCTTTGACAGCTACGTTGCCATTTTCGACTGCGAAGGTAAACAGCAGCTCGTTTATAAGCACGCCATTTCAACGATAATCCCCGCTAAGTCGGTCTCAATACTCGATACCGCCGAAAAGGGCGAGTAAAATGGCTGCTCGCAACAGATCGGACAGCGGTATTGTTGTAAAACTGTTGAGAAACAGCGTTCTGGTGCTTACTCTTATCGTGTTTATAAGCATAGTCACGAATTTCAATAACCGCCAGAGTCCTACGGAGACCGCTCTTATATCGGAAGCTATCATCTCAAAAGAATTCAAGGGCGTTTTTATAAGGGACGAAGTTCCCGTAACTTTCAGCGGAAACGGAGTCTTGAATTATAAGATCGCCGACGGCGGAAAGCTGGGTATCGGTACGGTTATTGCCGAAGTTTATCCCGATGATTCGCAGATCGGCAGAAACAGGGAAATTGCCCGTCTGGAAAAGGAACTGGATATTCTCGAAAAAATACAGAACCCCGGAACACGGGAATCCGCACAGCCGTCGGCGATTTCCGATAATATTAAGGAAAGCTTTCGCAGCCTTATCTACAGCCGCGATATGAACGACTACAGCTCGATAGAGAATGAAATGGACGATCTTGTAATACAGATGAGTACCTATCAGATAATTACGCAGCAGGTAACGGGTTTCAGACAGCAGATAACAGATATCAACGCAAAGCTTGCCGAGTTGAAAAGCGCTTCCGTACAGCCTGTTGAAGTAAAAAAATCTACTGATTCGGCTTATTTCGTAAGCTACTGCGACGGCTATGAATCGGAGCTTACTCCCGATGATATGGATAAGCTTACCGTCGCCGAAATAAACAGCATTACCGACAGAAAAAGCAGCGACGCAACAATAGTCGGAAAGATGATAAACGGCTATAGCTGGTATCTTGCGGGAGTTATAAACAATTCCCGAAAAGAATACGCGATAGGCGACAGCGTAAAGCTGAAATTTGATTCGTCGGACGAAACTTTCGACGCCGTTGTCTCCGATCTCAGGGAAAGCGGCGACGCTTCAAAAACAATAATTATTGTGGAATGCAGTAAATTCAATTACGACCTTGTACAGCACCGTACGGAAAAGTGCGAGCTGATCAAGGGCAGCTACAGAGGACTGAAAGTTCCGCGCGAGGCTATCCGTTTCAAGGATATCGAAGAGGATACCACAAATGCAAGCGGCGAAAGCGACGGTACGGCTATTGTGAATACCAAGGGCGTTTACATACTTAAAGGAGAACAGGTGCTGTTCAAAAAGATCGACGTTATTTACGAGGGCAGCGATTACGTTCTGTCTCAGGTGCATGACGAAGATATTTCGTATCTTGCTCTTTATGATGATATTATGACCGAAGGTGATGGTAATAGTGGATAAGCTTTATGGTTACGTTGACGACAATCTCAGGGAAATACGCGAAAATATCGCCGAAGCTGCCGCCGGCTGCGGCAGAGACGAAAAAAGCATACGGCTGATGGCTGTGACCAAGACCGTCGCTCCCGAGATAGTAAATCACGCCGTTGAACTGGGACTCGGTCTGCTTGGCGAAAACAGAGTTCAGGAATTCCTCTCGAAGCAGGAAATTTATGACAGCTCCGCAGAGGTGCATTTCATAGGAAATTTGCAGACAAATAAAGTAAAATACATCATAGATCCGATGACTATGATACAATCTGTGGACAGCTTAAAGCTGGCGCAGGAAATAAATCGCCTTGCAATTGCCCATAATAAGGTTATGGAAATTTTGTGTGAGGTAAATATCGGCGGAGAGACTTCAAAAGGCGGAGCCGCTCCAGATGAAATTTCAGATCTGCTTGAACGGATAGCTCGCATGGAGGGGATAAAAGTCAAGGGACTTATGACTATTCCGCCGCCGTCGAAAGGGGATATTTTCCTCGGTCGTATGGAGGAGCTGTTCAATAACATAAAGGACAGAAATATTGAGGGCGTCGATATGGACGAGCTTTCAATGGGTATGACTCACGATTATGCCGACGCGATAAAGCACGGCTCGACCATAGTCAGAATAGGCACGGGACTTTTTGGTGCGAGAAATTATAATCGATAAATAAGAAGTCAATATTACTTATGACATAAAAGTACTGACGAAATTTATACTCGCCTATATTCCAAAATATACCAGAGATTGAGAATCGGTGTGTTTTGGAACAGAGGAGAGTATACCGGTCAGAGATATTCATATGCCGTTTTCGGGATACTCCGCATTAATCCCGCTTACGAAGAAACAAAAATGCGGAGAATGGAGAAATATTATGAAACTTTTTGAGAACATTAAGGATTTCTTTTTTGCTTCCGAAGAGGAGGAAGGAGATGTAAACGAAACTCCCGTCCGCTCCGAATCCAGAAGCGAGCAGCCTGCTTATCAGAATAATATAGAACGCGAAGAACCCTCTTTCGAGGGCGGCAGAAGAAATAAAGTCGTTAATATCCAGACAACGGCTCAGCTTCAGGTAGTGCTTGTAAAGCCTGCCGCATTTACAGATGCAAAGCAGATCGCCGATCACCTTATTGCCAAGAAGACTGTCGTTCTTAATCTCGAAACGGCTTCTCCCGAAAACAAGAGAAGGATCATCGACTTCCTCGTCGGCGTTGCATACGCTAACGGCGGCAGCTTGAAGCCCGTCGCTAACCTGACATACATCATCACCCCCTACAACGTTGGATTCATCGGCGAGGATCTTGTAGGAGAGCTGGAGAATAACGGCGTATTCATCTGATGGACGGTCAGCTTGACAAGTTCTTTTTTGCAAGGCTGGAGGATCTCCGACGGCGCTGCGAAAGAGACGGCTGCGGCGTCTTTTCCGTATTTCTTGATGAAAGACAATGCGCCGAAGCAGAAAAATGGTGCAGATACAACATCGGTGAACTGATGTATTCTTTTCATGGCGGATTTGAGGACGCAAACCGAAAGCTACTCGCCGTTTATCCCGTATATTGTAAAGAATATATCGGCGAAGAAATTCCGATACGCTGTCTGACATTCACCTACCGACGCGAGGACAGGCTTTCTCACAGAGATTTTCTGGGATCGTTTATGGCTTTGCGGCTCAAAAGAGAGACTATCGGCGATATTGCCGTCGCAGAGGGACGGGCGCAGGCGGCTGTTACGGCAACTGCCGCGCGGGATATTACGGCTTCACTGTCAAAAATAGGCAGAACAGGCGTAAAGATCGCGGAAGATCAGCCCTTCGATATGCGTCTCGCCGATACGCAGGAATTTAAGGAAATATGCGGTACGGTGGCTTCGCTGCGGCTGGACTGCGTGGCTGCTCTTGCAGCAAATCTTAGCCGCGAAAAGGCGGCTGCGGTCATTCGCTCCGAAAAGGCAGAGGTAAACCATTTCACCGTGACCGATCTGTCTCATATAATGGCGGAAGGGGATATTCTGTCCATTCGCGGCTGCGGACGATTTGTACTTTCGGGTATCAACGGAGTTACTAAAAAACACCGTATACACATAATTCTGAAAAAATTTATTTAGAGGTGAATAATATGATTACTTCAAGAGACGTAAGAAATAAAAGGTTTGAAAAGGCTGCTTTCGGCTACAAACAGGAGGAAATTGACGAATTTCTCTCGCAGCTTGAAGCTGAACTCGATGAAATGGAGCGCGAGCGTACGGAAGCTAACAACAAGATCCAGATACTTGCCGACAAAGTAAGAGAGTATATGAAGGACGAGGACGCCCTCAAGGATGCTCTTCTCGGCGCTCAGAAACAGGGTCACGCAGTTATCAACGAGGCTAATATTAAGGCGGAGGAGATACTTGCGGAGGCTCAGGCTAAGGCTGACGAGCTTGAAGACGAAGCTGTACGTCAGCACGCTGAAGCTATGGAAAGAAACAGAGCGGAGATCGCTAAGGAAAAGGAAAGCCTTATCGACGCTCGCCGTCAGGTAGCTGAATTCAAGAAGAGCCTTTTCGATATGTATAAGGCGCATCTCGAAATGATCTCCTCTATGCCCGAGGCTTATGAGGACGACTATGATATGACCGAGACAGCCGAGGAGATCGCTGCGGCTGTTGCAGGCAAGAACGAATAATTGAAAGGAGAGTCATCGCGTCGCAGCGATGATCGGTGATAAGATGGCACAGGATTATAATTCAACCCTTAATTTACCGAAAACAGATTTCCCAATGCGCGGAAACCTGCCTAAGAGAGAGCCTGAAACTCTCAAAAAATGGGAAGATGAAAGACTTTATTACAAAATGATGGAAAAGAATGAGGGCAAGCCTTTTTTCATTCTCCACGACGGGCCTCCCTATGCAAACGGAGAGATCCATCTCGGTACGGCGCTCAATAAAACGCTGAAAGATTTTATCGTTAAATATAAGAACATGAACGGCTTCAAAGCGCCTTATGTTCCCGGCTGGGATACTCACGGACTTCCTATCGAGTTGAAGGCAATGAAGGCTATCGGAGTTGAAAACGGCGCGATACCGCCTGTCGAGCTGAGAAAGCACTGTCATGACTATGCCATGACTCATGTTGCCAATCAGATGAAGCAGTTCAAGAGACTCGGCTCTATCGGAGATTACGATTATCCTTATCTCACGCTTCGTCCCGCTTATGAAGCGCGTCAGGTCGAGGTTTTCGGAGCAATGGCGAAAAAAGGATATATGTATAAAGGTCTCAAGCCCGTTTACTGGTGTCCCGACTGCAACACGGCTCTTGCGGAAGCGGAGATCGAATACGCAAACGACCCGTGCAGTTCTATCTACGTTAAATTCAACGTGACCGATGACAAGGGAATGTTCACGGCTCTCGGACTTGATATTTCG
Organism: uncultured Alistipes sp.; assembly: GCA_964401315.1. Taxonomy (GTDB): domain Bacteria; phylum Bacillota; class Clostridia; order Oscillospirales; family Ruminococcaceae; genus Ruminococcus. The sequence continues at coordinate 7,545 of CAYNYB010000006.1, read as the reverse complement.
AAGATATATTTCGTTATCTGGACTACGACCACATGGACTATCCCCGGCAACCTCGCTATCTGTCTCGGTCCTGAATATAATTACACTCTTGTAAATGCCAACGGTGAATACTATGTAATGGCGGAAGAACTCGTCCGCACAACAATGGAAACGGCAGGCATTACCGAGTATACAACAGAGCATATTTTCACGGGCGCTGAGCTTGAGGGAATGAAAACAAAGCACCCTCTCTACGACCGTCCGTCACCCATCATCGTCGGCGATCACGTTACTCTCGAAAGCGGTACGGGCTGCGTTCATACGGCTCCCGGATACGGCGTCGAGGACTTTGAAGTATGCAAGAATTACGACGATATCGGAATAATTGTCTGCGTTGATTCAAAGGGAAAGCAGACTGCCGAAGCAGGCGAATTCGAGGGCATGGATACCGATGAAGCAAATAAAGCTATCGCTGCGAAGCTTGTTGAAGTCGGTGCAATGCTTGCAACTCAGAAGATCGTTCACCAGTATCCTCACTGCTGGAGATGCAACAGCCCGATCATCTACAGAGCGACTGAACAGTGGTTCTGCTCCGTAAACGGTTTCAAGGACGAAGCTGTCAAGGCTATTGAGGGCGTACAGTGGATTCCCGAATGGGGCGAGGACCGCATCAAGGGAATGGTGCGCGACAGAAGTGACTGGTGCATTTCCCGTCAGAGAACATGGGGCGTTCCTATCCCCGTTGTATACTGCAAGGACTGCGGAAAGCCGATCTATACAGACGAAACTATATCCGCGATTGCCGATCTTTTCCGCAGGGAGGGTTCAGACGCATGGTGGACTAAGGAAGCAAGCGAGTTTATCCCCGCTTCCATCAAGTGCGAATGCGGCTGCGGCGAATTCACCAAGGAATATGACATCATGGACGTATGGTTCGACAGCGGCGTATCTCATACTGCCGTTATGGACGATTTTGACAGCCTGTCATGGCCTGCCGACCTTTACCTTGAAGGCGCAGATCAGTACCGCGGTTGGTTCCAGTCGTCGCTTCTTACATCAGTTGTTTACAAGGGAACTGCGCCTTATAAGGCTGTCTGCACTCATGGCTGGGTAGTTGACGGCGAGGGCAAGGTAATGCATAAATCCCTCGGCAACGGTATCGATCCTCATGAGATCACAGATCAGTACGGAGCGGATATTCTTCGTCTCTGGGTGGCTTCATCGGATTATCACAGCGATATAAGAATTTCAAAAACTATCATCAGCCAGCTTTCCGACGCTTATAAGAAAATCAGAAATACCGCAAGATATATTCTCGGAAATCTCGGCAACGGCAGCGGATTTGATCCCGATAAGGATTCTGTTTCCTATGACAAGCTTACCGAACTCGACAAGTGGGCGGTAATGAAGCTTGACGCGCTTATTGATACGGTCAAGGAAGGCTATGATAAGTATGATTTCCATATCGCGTTTCATGCTATTCATAATTTCTGCGTTGTTGATATGTCAAATTTCTATCTTGACATTATCAAGGACAGACTCTACTGCGAAAAGGAGAATTCCGAAATTCGCCGTGCCGCGCAGACTGTTATGTATCGCATTCTCAGCGCGATCACACGTCTTGCCGCGCCTATAATCTCGTTTACCGCAGAAGAGATCTGGCAGTTCATGCCGCACAGCGCGGACGACGATACACAGAGCGTTTTCCTTAATCAGATGCCTGAAAAGTCCGGTATTGTTCCAGACGATGAATTTGTCGGCAGATGGGAATTCATATATGGAATCCGCGAGACTGTCAATAAGATCCTCGAAGAAAAGCGCAACGAGAAGATCATTGGAAAATCTCTTGAAGCTAAGGTCATCGTACATTGCAGCGAGGCTGATTATGAAAAGTACAGCGGTCTTGCCGATCAGCTCAAAGATGTTCTCATCGTTTCGGATTTTGCCGTTGAAAAGGACGGCGGCGCTGAAGCAGAGTTTGAGGTTGTAAAGGCTGAGGGCGGCAAGTGTGAGCGCTGCTGGTGCTACTCAAAATATGTGGGAACGAATCATGATCATCCCACGCTTTGCGAGCGCTGCGCCGTGGCTATTGAAGCATAAATTAGTACTATATTGCCTGCTGTTTTAGGAACTGTGCAGAAATAAACTGTGCATTTAGGCGCAGGATCGTTTGTTCTGTGCAAGGCGCACGACTGCAGGAATACTTGTGTATTTCAAAGGAGTGCAACGCAGTACAGGACAAACGAGACAAGCATAAATGTATAAGGTTATTTCTACGCAGTTCCTCGTGCCGCAGGCAATGTTTGTGAAAGGAATAATATGAGCATATTGCTTATTATATCTGCACTTATTCTTATCGGAGTCGATCAGCTTGCGAAATATTGGGCTGTCCATTCGCTGAAACCCGTCGGCACTATGGATTTTATAAATATCGGCAAACTCGATGTTCTCGATCTTACCTATCTCGAAAACAGGGGCGCGATATTCGGAAGTATGGCAGGGAAACGATGGTTTCTGGTAGGATTTACAGCTATTCTTATAATCATCGGCATTGCGGGAATGTTTTGGGCGGCGAAACGGTCGAAATTCTTGAGTGTGTCTGTCATGCTTTTTGTTGCAGGCGGTATCGGAAATCTCATAGACCGTGTGAGATTAGGCTATGTTGTGGATTTTTTTGAAGTGAAGCTTTTCCACTTTGCGATTTTTAATGTGGCTGACATATGCGTGACCTGCGCTTTTGCGATGATTCTGCTCTATGTTCTCGTCATTGAGCCGAGAACTGAAAAAGCGAAAAAAGCTGCCGCGGCAGATTCGGAAGAGGGCGGCGAAAATGAGTGAGACCGTTCGTTTAAATTGCAGCAGCGAAGATAAGGGAAAGCGGATAGATAAATTTATTTCGGACAATATTGCGGAGCTTACAAGATCGGCTGTTCAGAATATCATCGAAGCCGAAGCAGTCGCTGTAGACGGCAGAATCGCGGCGAAAAACTACAAGATACGCGGCGGCGAGGAGATAACGATAAACGTTCCCGAACCTCAGCCAATGGACGCGGTTCCTGAAAATATTCCGCTTGATATAGTTTATGAGGACAACGATCTGCTTGTTGTGAATAAGCCGAAAGGAATGGTCGTTCACCCTGCGCACGGAAATTACACGGGAACTCTTGTGAACGCCCTGCTTTATCATTGCGAAGAAAGTCTTTCGGGAATAAACGGCGTAATTCGTCCCGGTATCGTTCACCGCATCGACAAAAATACGAGCGGATTGCTTATTGTGGCGAAAAATGACGCGGCGCATATTCGTCTTGCGGAGCAGATAAAGGCGCACAGCTTCACTCGTGAGTACGAAGCGATAGCCTGCGGATACTTCAAGGAATCCGAGGGAACGATCAATGCTCCGATAGGGCGGCACAAGACCGATCGCAAAAAAATGTGCGTAACTGCGGAAAATTCACGGAATGCCGTCACCCATTACAGCGTTATCAGGCAGTACGGCGGCTATGCTCATGTTCGACTGCGCCTTGAAACCGGGCGTACTCATCAGATAAGAGTGCATCTTGCCTATATCGGGCATTCCGTACTTGGCGACGACGTGTACGGCAAGACTTATAAGGGATTGGACGGTCAATGTCTTCACGCGCGAAAGATCGGTTTTATTCACCCGACGACAGGGGCATATCTTGAATTTACAAGCGAACTGCCGAAATATTTTTCAGCCGTACTTGATAAGCTTGAAAAAATGTGAATTGGGAGTGATCAGATGTTCGGAGATTTGAGTAAAGTAATACTTCTTAGCGATATGGACGGAACGCTTCTGAATTCCAAAAAGCAGATAAACGAGAGCGACATGGCTGCAATTGAAAAATTCAGGTCGCTGGGCGGAAAATTTACGGTCGCGACAGGACGTACCATTCAGACTTTTGAACAATATGTTGAAAAGCTGAAGCTTACAATGCCCGTTATTATGTATAACGGAGCGGCGCTTTACGATTATTCGAGGGGCGAATTATTGTTTAGCCGCGCGCTTTCCGACGACTGCCGTGAAATGGCGGAAGAACTGCTCAGGCAAATGCCCGAAACAGGCGGAGAGGTTCTGAAAGCCGACGGTACATACGTTTTCAGCAATACGGAATATCAGCAGCTGCATACGAAGCTTTGCGGAATCACTCCTCAATATGCGGAACTCGGCGAGATTTCGCGGGGCGACTGGCTGAAGATTTTGTTTGCGGCGTCGCCCGAAGATATTTCGTATCTGGAGATTCTTGTAAATCAGCTGAACTTCGGGGAGCGCGCCGATTTTGTGCGTTCATCGGAGATATTTCTGGAAATGCTGCCGAAAGGCGTAAGCAAGGGTTCAGCTCTTGAAGAATACCGCAAGCTGGATGGTATGTCTGAATATACTTTTGCGGCAATAGGCGATTTCGACAATGATATAGAAATGATAAAGGCGGCAGACTTTGGGGTATGTCCCGCAAATGCGGAAGAATCAGTAAAAAAAGCAGCCGATCATGTGCTTAGCCGTACAAACGACGAGGGCGCTGTGGCTGAACTTATAGATCACATAATTGCGGAATGCGGCATTATGAATGAATAGACCTATTCGGAAGTTTCCGAGACGGTCTGATAAATGGAGGTTACTATGGACGCAGCAATGAAAAAGAATTTGCAGAAAATTGCCTGCAAGGTAAGAATGGGCGTTATCGAGGGTACTTATAACGCAAAATCAGGTCATCCGGGCGGTTCGCTGTCGATCAGCGACCTTGTGACTTATCTCTATTTCAACAAAATGAATATCGACCCCAATGCTCCTGAAATGGCAGACAGAGACAGACTGGTTCTTTCAAAGGGACACACTGCGCCTGCTCTTTATTCCGTCCTGGCGCAAAAGGGTTATTTTTCAGAGGACGAACTGAAAACTCTCCGTCACATCGGCGCAATGCTTCAGGGTCACCCATGTATTCATACTCCCGGCGTAGATATGTCGAGCGGTTCTCTCGGTCAGGGAATTTCTGTCGCCTGCGGTATGGCTCTTGCAGGAAAGCTTGACGGCAAGGATTACAAGGTCTACTCTATCCTCGGTGACGGAGAAATTGAAGAAGGTCAGGTGTGGGAGGCTGCAATGTTCGCCGCTCATTACAAGCTTGATAATCTTATTGCTGTCGTTGACAATAACGGCTTGCAGATCGACGGAAAAATTACGGAGGTATGCTCTCCCGAGCCTATCACCGATAAATTTGCTGCATTTGGCTGGCACGTTATAACTATTGACGGTCATGATTTCGACGATATCGACCGTGCGTTTACAGAAGCCGAAAAAATTACGGGAAAGCCTGTAGCGATCATTCAGAAGTCTGTCAAGGGCAAGGGCGTTTCGTTTATGGAAAATCAGGTCGGCTGGCACGGAACTGCTCCGAATAAGGAACAGTACGAGCAGGCGATGGCAGAGCTTTCTGCACAGTTAAAGGAATTGGAGGACTAAGGCAATGGCAGATGTTATCAAAAAGGCTACCAGAGAAAGCTATGGCGAGGCGCTGAGAGATCTTGCCGAAGAATACAAAAATTTAGTTGTTCTTGATGCCGATCTTGCTGCGGCTACAAAAACAGGAATTTTCAAGAAAGCGTATCCCGATCGCTTTTTCGACTGCGGAATTGCCGAGGCGAATATGATGGGCGTTGCGGCAGGTCTTGCTTCAAGCGGAAAAATTCCGTTTGCAAGCACGTTCGCAATGTTTGCGGCAGGCAGAGCTTATGAAATAGTAAGAAATTCCATCGGATATCCTCATCTTAATGTTAAGATCGGCGCAACTCATGCGGGAATCTCTGTAGGCGAGGACGGCGCAACTCATCAGTGCAACGAGGACATTGCGCTTATGAGAACGATTCCGGGAATGACTATCATAAATCCCTGCGACGACGTTGAAGCGCGCGCTGCCGTTAAAGCCGCGATCGATCACGTTGGTCCTGTTTATATGCGTTTCGGACGTCTCGCCACGCCTGTAATCAATGACGCCGAAACATATAAATTTGAACTCGGAAAAGGCGTTGTCATGAAAGACGGAAGCGATATTACGATCGTTGCCACCGGTCTTATGGTGAATGAAGCCGTGGAAGCTGCAAAGGCTCTTGAAAGCGACGGGATTTCCGCAAGAGTTATAAATATCCATACTATCAAGCCCCTCGACAAGGAACTTATCTGCAAATGCGCCAAGGAAACGGGTATTATAGTTACTGCCGAGGAACACAGCGTTATCGGCGGTCTGGGTTCGGCTGTTGCGGAAGCAGTTACGGAATGCTGTCCCGTGCCTGTTATAAAAATCGGCGTAAATGATGAGTACGGATATTCCGGTCCTGCCGCAGAGCTTTTGAAGAAATTCGGACTTTCGGCTGAAAATATTATAAATACAGTAAAGAAAGCGCTTGATAAATAAGGAATTGCGCCTTGTATAGAACAAATTATCCTGCGCATAAACGCACAACTAATTTTGGCGCAATTCCTAAGCGCCGGATAATGAACAGTTTCAAGGGCAGCATCGCAAAAAAGAGATGTTGCCTTGATTTCTTTTGGCATGGATTATGGTGATTGATAATGAAGATTACAAGAATAGGCATGGGAGAACAGAGAACGTCAGGCGCGGACGGAATTGTCGATCAGGATTTTTGCCTTTATCTTTTCAGAAGCGGCGTTCTGATAAGCATTAACGGCGACGAACATCTTTACGGCGGCGGAACTGCGATTTTGTATTCAAGCGGCAGCAGACAACGATTCCGCGGTTTGCCGGGAAAAGGGCTGAAATACGATATGGTCTGCTTCCGAATGTCGTCGACGGATAAGCAATATGCGTCCTCTGTCGGCGTACCGTTCAATAAGCCGCTGCCGCTCCTTGACGAATTCATTATTGCGACGGCTATAAAATCCATGGAGATATATCGAAATGATTTTACCGACACGGGAGCAGAAGCCGACGAGCTTTTTATGCGGATAATCCTGCTCAGGCTGAGCGAAGCCGCCGATAAGGATAAGGCTGAACAGCGCGGAATTCCCAAATATAACGAGATGAAGAAGCTGAGGGAGGAGATTTACGACGAGCCGATGCAGGCATGGAAAGTCGATTCCGCCTGCAAACTTCTCGAAATCAGCAGAACTTATTTTCACAGGCTTTATCTTTCAGCATTTGGCGTGACGTTTCAGCAGGACGTTATCGAGAGCAGGCTTTTGTATGCTTCCGAACTGCTGAGGGAGACTGATCTTTCCGTAAACGAGATCGCCGAAATGTGCGGATATGAAAGTGATTCGTACTTTATGCGGCAATTCAAACAGCACAGAGGCTGCACGCCTACTGATTATCGGCGTAAAAGATAAGGAATCAATTTTTACATGATTTTGTTTGAAAATACTTTACACGGAGTAAAAATTGTGATATAATTTATATCAGAGCCTGTTCAGCATCTCCCCGCGCATGTCTTTTCGGCAAATTTTGCTGAATCCTGCGTCAAAAATCCTTGCCATACGTCAGTATGCCTGCGGATTTTTTCCTTGGCTTCAGCAAAATTATGCTCGAAAATCCG
>CAYNYB010000005.1:0-129389 GCA_964401315.1 uncultured Alistipes sp. | reverse complement strand
ACAATGTATGTCTGCTGATCGGGCGGAAGGCTGTTCAGCATAATTCATGTACCAGTGCGATCAGTGTTTCCGCCGACATATCCACGGGCAATGAGATCTGCAAGCCATTCTTCTCAATATGGATACCGTCAGTTTGTTTTGGCACTGCTAAAGGTACGATTGCCGGTGCTGATGCTGCACATTTCTCACGGAGCTTCCGAAGATGATGATAATATGTCTTGGGGTTGATTCCGTTCTCTTTACACCACTTCTGTACTGTCATTCCGCTTGTCTGCTGCGCTTCAATCTGCATTGCCCAGTCACATCTCCTGATTTCCTGCTTCACTGCGGTAATGGCTGTTATTGTTTCTTCCATGTTCTTTTCCTCGTTTCTAATTTGATCCGGCTCACTCCATAAACTAAATTAGAATTTCTAATCCGCTCCATAGAGTTGCTTAGTCTTTATTATACTCCTAAGTTCAATTGCTTGGAAGACAAGGAGTTGTTTTACGCTTACGTTCATGCTGTCGGGAGTTTTTATTTTCTGTTAATAATTATTGAAATTATTTTATAGTTAGTAACAATTCACAAATTACTCCCCTGCAATTTATGCAATTATACAAAGTTTGAAAATATTTCGTCTTTTTTGCATTTTAAAATCACTACTATATGTAATTTTAAATTATCATAGAAAGGCGAAAAAAATGAAAAACAGTATACTGATAAAAAGAACTCTCAATTGCATTTTAATATGCGCTTCAACTTTGTCCCTGTTCGTGACAGCGTGTACAAATGCGGAAATCAAAACTGAAAGCATTCAAAACAGCAATGTAGAATCCTCCAATGAAAAGTCTGACGATATCGTTTTAACTATGGTAGTAGGCGGGGATTCCAGTAACATTGAAAAAGCTGCGGAGGAATTTAACTCTGCCGATAACGGTTATCAGGTACAGCTAAAACGATATTCTGAGAACTATGATGAAGATGGAATCCCCATACCCCTAAGTGAAGAGGAGTATCAATATCAGGATCTTGAAATACTACAGGATATCATGAATACCACAGACATTGATATTGTATGTAATGTGAGTTTTGCATATGAAGCGTATTACTGCATACTTCAAAATAAAGGCGCATTTGCTGATCTGTACTCGTTTATGGAAAATGATCCCGAGGTCAATACAGATACTCTTGATAAGCACATTCTTGAGGTAAATGAAATCGATGGAAAGCTCTACACATTACCTGATTTTTATCTTATAAACACCCTTGAAGGTGAATCTAAATATGTGGGAACTAAGGAAAACTGGACGTTTGATGAATTTGTAGAACACTGGAATGCTATGCCGGAGGGTTCTACGATTGCAGGGTCGAATCAGGCAGAAAATATTTATTCTGTCGTTCTCCTAAGCAATATTTCCGGTTTCATTGATTATGAAAATGCGCAGGTGCATTTTGATTCTCCGGAATTTAAAAAAATGCTGGAGTTCTGCAAACAGTTTGAGTCCAATCATGGAGAAAAAGGAATATATAACTATGATGCCACAAATTTTGTTTGGAAAGGATATGCACATGGTATAATGTCTGCGGGTATGTTTAATCCTGTCAATGGCTTTACTTGTGTTGGCTACCCCTCAGATGACGGCAACGGAGCGTATTTTGAATCATGCTACAATTATTCCATAAGTGCAAAATCTTCGCCGGAAAAACAGAAAGGCGCATGGGAATTTATAAAAACCTTTGTTACGGAGGAATGGCAGCTTGAAAATGTTATACCATTTATCGAAGGAAATGAAAATGTGCCTTCATACTATTCCTCAGAAATGGGGTTTTGCGTTAATAAAAATGCCTTTGATACAATTGCTGAAAAGCTTATAAATAAGAAATTTTATTCCCCGACTTTTGAGGATAAAGGCATCGAATATGAACGCAGTTTTCCAACCGCGGAAGATGTGGCACAGCTTCGCAGATACATTAACAATGTAAACCAATGGGGAACAGGAATCGATCTTTCATTAAGCGTAATAATCAATGACGAAGTAATGGCATACTTCGCAGGAGAAAAAACACTTGACGAATGCGTTTCACTTATTCAGAACAGAGCGTCTGTCTGGATTAGCGAGCAATCGTGATATTACAGTAAATCTACTTGAAATTGGCGGCTTGATTTTTTTCAAAGCCGCTCTTTTTTTATGCAGAATCAAAATCAAAAGTCAAAGTTTTCAACATCTTCATAAGCGTATGTTGAAAACTTTCGCTTTAAAAATCCCCAATGACATTTGTAATAAAAATTGATTTGCCAAATTGTAGAATATAACGAAATAATCTCAAATCATTGATTTAGCATGTAAATAATGATATAATAAAGTAATATAGTAATCCTACTTGAAATCAAAACAAGTTCACTGATAAAAATTTTCCATAGCTGTGTTGTCGTCGTCACCGTGCGTCAGCACGCTTTCCTCCTCCGCCTTGCTATGAAAAATTTTTATTCAGTTCCTTTTGTTCTGATTTCAAGTAGGCTTACTATAATAATTATAAAGGACTGTTCCGAAAATGTATGAATATAAAGAAATTGTGAATTTCTGCAATAATATAGACGCGCTGTGCGGTACTATTCTTTCGACTGAAAATATAAATCGAAAACGGCTTGATTCTTTGCAGAATGAAAATAATAAGCTCCGCCGAAATATGGGAGCGCTTCAAGAAATTATAAGGCGAACCGCCGCAAACGTTAATCCAAAGTACGGCTCTATAAATTATTTCGCAATAATCTCCGAAATGAAAAATATCAATATTACGGAGATGATGAAAAATTACGATTCCGCCATGAGCGAAGCCGATCGAGCAAATATCTGCGTTGCAGGTCTGATTTATGATATTCCCGCCACGGAAAAGATAATAAACGAATGTCAGGCTTGTATCTCAACTATCGAAACTCATGACGATTTCAAAAAATGGGTGAAAAATTGCCGCAAATATCTCGAAAAAAATAAGCTCCCCTCTTCTCCGCCAAACGGTATGTCGCGGCTGCTTATTGATCACAGCCTTGCCGATATTCTTGATATCATGTATGAGGGAACGGCTTTTATCCGCAGCGACGACTCAAAACTCCGCTCGGCTTATCTCTATAAGGTTTATATGGATACTCTCGGCGCGTCTGATTCCAAATCCCCGAAAGCAAGCTTCCTTGAACAGACGGAAAACCGCTTGCAGGCTTTGAAAAATAATCTTAATTTTTTTGCAAAATTTCGTTATGATCTGTATCAGGCGGCAAATGTATTATTTCAGAAACTTAAGGAGGAATTGCAGGAAAACGAAAGCGAACTGCATAAATTTCCGGAAGTTTCAGATCAGATGCTTAAATCCAAGGTCAACGAAGCTTACGACGAAATATGCAGTTCAATTGATTCGACGGCTTTGCGTACGCAGCTTTATACGCTGTATAATTCTTTTATCGACTGGCATTCCTGCAAGTTAAAAGAGACTTCCGACGAAAAATATATTTTTTCATATCATAAAGGATTCATTCAAAATCTTGCTGATGAATCTCCGTATATTGAATCGCTGCGGAAATCGCTTCTCACGGAGTTCGACTGCCTTATAAAGGACGAATACGGTGATATGGTTTATTTCTTTCCCGAAGTAATAAATATAAATTCGTCGTCGTTCAACTATATTATCGACGCGCGGAATATGTGCAGCAAGGAAGATAAAATCATGATAAACAGCCTTGTTCAGAATTTCGTTGCTTCAACTTTCGCGAATTTCCCCACGGGAAAAACAAAATTTTTATTCTGCGATCCCGATAATACGGGAGTTTTTTCGATTTTCCGCGATATCGGAAAAATAATCGACGATGTGGACGAAAGCAATTCATGCGAATATGCGGGAAGTCAGGATTCTATCAGCCGCAAGCTCGATAATATCTGCACGGAGATAAGCGAGGTTGTTAATAAAATTATTAAAGGTACGGAAACTACGCTGTACGATCACAACAGAGATAATGAATTCAACAGCCTGCCGTATAAGTTTATTATGCTTATGGATTTTCCTCGAAAGATGACCGCCTCCTCTCTCGAAGCGCTTAGGAGCATTTTAAAAAACGGTCCGCGCTGCGGAATTTTTACCGTACTTGTAAATATCAGCGGCGAAGCTATGGATTTACTCGGCGAAGCTGAACGAAAAATAGCTTCCGAAATTATTCGCGAGCCTGCTTTTACGCTGAAAAATCAATATATCTACGATACCTGCGGAAATCTTTTCGGCGAGTTTACTGAGGAATTGCAAACAGGTGAATTAGATCGATTTACAGCCGTTTATAATGAGCGCGCGAAAAACGACGTACAGATAATTCTTGACATAGATTCTCTCGAAAACAAAGAGATTGCCCGCGGCGGATACAGCATTCCCATAGGCAGAAGCAAGGGCGGAAAAATTGAATATCTTGCGTTTTTCGATCACTGCCAGAATTATCTTCTGTCGGGCGCGATAGGCAGAGGCAAATCAAACGCGCTCCATGTTATGATACATAATTCGCTGAAATATATAAAATATCTCGATATCTACCTTATCGATTTCAAGCACGGCGTGGAATTTGCGCCTTATGCGCGGCTTAATCATCCCGCATTCAAGGTTCTTGCAATCGAAAGCGTTCCGGAATTCGGATATTCCGTGCTTCTTCATATTACCGATAAAATCGCGAGAATAAGCGAGATCTACCGCGAAAACGGCGTTGAAAACTGGAATGAGCTTTATAATAAAACAGGGAAAATAATTCCTGCTACGCTTATTGTTATGGACGAGTTCCAGCATCTTTTCGAGGGCTTACACGGAAAACAATGCTCCGAAATTATTGAATATATCGCCAAAGAGGGCAGAGTTTTCAATGTTCACCTTCTTCTTTCGTCGCAGACTGTAAATAACCTCAGCGGTCTTACCGAGGCTGCAAAACAGATGATTTTCGGGCGTATCGTTTTCTACAACGACGAATCGGAATACAGATCAATGCTCTGGGACGACGACAGTCTCGCGAAAACTCTTAATCAGGACGTCAAGGGTCAGGCTATACTTGCTACGAGTAAGGATAATCAGAAATTTGTGCAGTTCGCCAAAAAGAAAAATATCGAGGACAGCATTCGGGAACTAAGCCTGCCTTTGGAAAAATTCCCGAACCGCACCAAGATCATGCTCAGCGCAGTCCACGAGAATCCGTACAGCGTGTATAATATTTTTATGCGCGGCGAATACTCCCCTAATGAATTCTGCGATCTGATAATCGGAGACGACGTTTTCGTCGAAGCAAGCAACATAAAAGAATATGTTGAAGATCCGGATTACAAACCGACGGCAAGACCAGACGAAGTTCGTTTAATACGGCTGAAAAATCGTCCAAATGATAATGTTCTCATTCTCGGAAATAATGAGCGTAAAGCGGAAACGCTTTTCATGTTCAGCTTGATCTGCACTCTTATGAAACAGATAACCGCGAAAAGATTCGGCTCTATCAGTCTTATCATGGTCACAACTGCCGCCGATCTTTATAATCTCGCCATGAAATTCCCGAAATTTATAAAAATCTATGATACCTCGGATATGCTTACGAACGCAGTTGACGAGAATACGGAATATCTTTTTGTGTTCGGGCTTCACGGTTTTTCAAGTATGAAATTCAACGAAAAAGCAGGAACTTCAAATGCCGACGGAGAAATGTTCAGGCAGGCTCTCGACGGCAGCCGCTGCAATGTTATTGTCTGGCATAACGATATTGAAAATCTCGCGAATATGTTTGGCGGAAACGAAGCTTTCCCCGAATTCAACAAAAAATTCCTGCACAAAATCGGCATGAACATGACGGCTGAAGATTCCGAAATGTTTATTGATTCCGATAAATGCTCTTCCGTCAGCAGCTCCGCCGTGGTTTATAAATTCCACAACACCTGCAAAATTCTCCGTATCTATAACAGATTCGAGCCGAAATATCTTAATAAGCTTATAGATAAGCTTAATGAAATATAATCTTTTGAAAAAAAAGCTCCTGCAATTGCAGAAGCCAAAGTCATAGAATACTGATTTGTCGCCTGATCACGCCGGATCAGTCAGCCGCCTCGCCGAATTATGAATTGCTACCTTCATTATCCGACTTGCGGCTCCCCCTCGACTGTCTATATTATAGCACAGCCGAGGGGTTTTTTATACCTTAATTTTACGTGAAAATCCCCTAAAATTCTGTCATCATAGAAATTCCCGTTAAAACTATCAGCAGTCCGATATTTACAGCCGTAAATACAAGCAGATATCTTCCCGAACGCGCGCCCTTGGAATTCCTGTAATATTGGAATGATATCAGGCTTGCAAGCGAGGCGATTATAGTTCCCAGACCTCCGAGATTCACTCCGAGCAGCAGCGCCTTGCCGTTTTCAGTGAATTCAGAAAGCATTACCGCCGCAGGAACGTTGCTGATGACCTGAGAGAGTAATACCGAAACACCCACTTCCCTGCCCTGTAGAATTTCAGAAAAGAACGTACTCACAGCATCAATTCTGGCTATATTTCCAACGAACACGAAAAAGCATATAAAAGTTGCAAGAAGGCAGTAATCGACTTTAGCGAGTTGTTTCAGAGGTACAAGGACAATTGTTGCAAGCAGACACACCCACGGCGGCACTACACGAAAGACAGTCAGCAGACACAGTACAAAAAGCGCTGTATGAGTAACAAGCGGAAGTTTCGGCACGGACTTTTTTGAGGAAGTCTCCGAATCAAACCGAGCAGCAGGAAGCATGAAGCAGAGTATAGTAAGTATAACGAGACTTGCAACACCTGTCGGAAGCATCGTCCTGAAAAAATCTCCCACTGAAAGTCTGTACATATCATATATATAAAGATTCTGCGGATTGCCGAAAGGTGTACTCATACTTCCGAGATTTGCCGCCGCCGTTTCAAGTACCACAGTAATGATTCTGCTTTTTTCGTCTTGAATTTTATTATACACCATAAGCGTAAGCGGAACGAATGTAAGTAAAGCCACATCATTAGTTACAAACATTGAACTGAAAAAGCATACGAGCATGAAAATAAATCCCAGACGACGTATATTACCTGCCTTTTTCAGCAAAAAAGATGCGGTATTCTCGAATACTCCCATATCTCTGAAACCGCCGACTGAAGCCATAAGACAGAAAAGCTGTATCAGTACGGTACCGTTGATATATCCCGAATACTGCTCGTCCGGCGGAACTATAAACATCGTCGCAAGCGTTGCGCCAAATGCTATCACAAGCATCGGCTGCGCTTTTATAAATTTCAAAATTCTTTCCATTTTATAAACCTGCATTTCTATTTTAATTCCTGCATATAATTCTATCACATTCGATTCTGCCTGTCAAGAATGTTTCACATGAAACATTTCAAGGAAAGCAATACTCTGTTTTAGAAAAATCGAAAAATGTTGCAAAAGTCACTTTTATTTTTATGCATTTTATTGTATAAGCAGCGTGTCGCTGCACCCAGTTCGCGTTACCACTCGCAAGCTCGTTAATTTTTTAAAATTCAAATTTATTTCCGCGGATGTTGCAATCTGGCGAATAATATGGTATAATAAAAGTGAATTTCAGACCGATAATATGTATAATTCAGTCGAAAATTCAAATTATATGAAATGAGGAAGTTCAAATGAAGAATGTTACGAATGATATTTTTTACATTGGTGTAAATGACCATGAAGTCGATCTGTTTGAAGGTCAGTTCGACGTCCCCAACGGAATGGCTTACAATTCATATGCGATCATGGACGAAAAAATTGCCGTTATGGATACCGTTGATATAAATTTCGGAGACGAATGGCTCGCTAACCTTAAAGAAGTCCTCGGCGACCGCAAGCCCGATTATCTCATCGTTCAGCATATGGAACCTGATCATTCTGCAAATATTGATAAATTTACTGCTGAATTTCCCGACGCGGCAGTTGTCGGAAATGCAAAAACTTTCGCGATGATCAAAGCATTCTTCCCCGATCTCGAATTGAAAAACACCATCACCGTAAAGGACGGAGAAACCCTTTCCCTCGGCGCACATACTCTGAATTTCGTATTTGCGCCCATGGTTCACTGGCCCGAAGTAATGGTAACCTACGACAGCACGGATAAGGTTCTTTTCTCGGCTGACGGATTCGGAAAATTCGGCGCGCTTGACGCTGACGAGGATTGGGCTTGCGAAGCTCGCCGCTATTATTTCGGTATTGTCGGCAAGTACGGCGCGCAGGTTCAGGCTCTTCTCAAAAAAGCCGCCGCTCTCGATATTCAGACTATCTGCCCTCTGCACGGTCCGATACTCAGCGAAAATCTTGGCTATTACATTGATCTCTACAACACATGGTCGAGCTATGGCGTTGAATCTGACGGCGTATTCATTGCTTATACTTCCGTTTACGGCAATACCAAAAAGGCTGCCGAGCTTCTGAAGGAAAAACTCCTTGAAAAAGGCTGCCCTAAAGTAGCTATCGCCGATCTCGCCCGCGAGGATATGGCTGAATCAGTTGAGGACGGTTTCCGTTACGGCAAGCTGGTACTCGCTACAACTACCTACAACGGCGAAATTTTCCCGTTTATGAATCAGTATATCGACTGGCTCATTGAGAGAAATTACCAAAATCGCACGATCGGTATCATTGAAAACGGCACATGGGCTGCCACGGCTGCAAAGTATATCAAGAATAAATTCGAAAAATCCAAAAACATTACATGGCTCGATACAACCGTTTCGATCAAATCTGCGGTAAAGCCCGAGAACATTGCCCAGATCGAAGCTCTTGCAGATGAGCTTATGAAATAAGGTGATCTAAATTAAAGTTACGCTTAATCCCGATGCGGAAGTTGTCGCACGTTTAAAAGAGGGATTGAAACGCAAGGACGGTTACTGTCCCTGCAAGCTTGCCAAAGTTCCCGAAAATAAATGTATGTGCAAAGAGTTCCGCGACCAGATAGCAGATCCCGAATTCGAGGGATTCTGTCACTGTATGCTCTACTATAAGGAGAAATAATATGGCTGAAATAACGATTACAAAAGAAAACTTCGACGAGGAAGTGCGCAATTATAAGGGCATTGTACTTCTCGATCTCTGGGCTGACTGGTGCGGTCCGTGCATGATGCTCGCTCCGAAAATTGCGGAGATCGCCGAGGAATATCCCGATAAGATAAAAGTCGGAAAAATCAATGTTGACGAGCAGCCAGAACTTGCGGCGGCTTTTCGCTGTGAAAGCATTCCCCTGCTTGTTGCAGTCAAGGACGGCGCTGTTCATAACATGGCTGTCGGCTACCGCGAAAAAGATGACATTATAAAAATGTTTGAAAATCTCTAAAAAAAGAATACGCCCCACGATTTCGGTCATACTAAATACTGAGATCGTGAGGTGATTTTTTTGATTACTTTTTTACTTGGCAGTATGTTCGGCGGAACTTTGGGAGTTTTTGCAATGTGCCTTTGTACGGCTGCTAAATGGGGAGATTATTCCGAATAAATAAAAACTAAAAAAGGCTGTCGACGATTTTCCGACAGCCTTTTTTCAGAATGTTTCACGTGAAACAATTATTTTTCGGGAACTGCAATAACATCCTTACGCATATAAGGTCTGAGAGCTTCGGGAATTCTGATACTGCCGTCCTCATTTACATTATTTTCAAGGAACGCAATAAGCATTCTCGGCGGAGCAACAACGGTATTATTGAGCGTATGCGGTAAATATTTCTTGCCGTCCTCGCCTTTTACACGAATCTGAAGTCTTCTTGCCTGTGCGTCGCCGAGGTTTGAACAGCTTCCGACTTCGAAGTATTTCTTCTGACGCGGAGACCAAGCCTCAACATCAATGCTCTTAACTTTAAGATCGGCAAGATCGCCGGAACAGCATTCGAGAGTGCGAACGGGAATATCAAGTGTGCGGAAAAATTCAACTGTATAGCTGTAAAGCTTATGGAACCAATCCATGCTCTCTTCGGGCTGGCAGATAACGATCATCTCCTGCTTTTCGAACTGGTGAATTCTATAAACACCGCGCTCCTCGATTCCATGTGCGCCGACTTCCTTTCTGAAACAAGGCGAATAGCTTGTGAGAGTTTTCGGAAGTTCTTTCTCATCCATGATCGTGTCGATAAATTTACCGATCATCGAATGCTCGCTCGTACCGATAAGATAAAGATCTTCGCCCTCTATCTTGTACATCATGCCTTCCATTTCCGCAAAACTCATAACGCCTGTAACCACATCGCTGCGAATCATGAACGGCGGAATATAGTAGGTAAAGCCCTTGTCGATCATGAAATCGCGTGCATAAGAGAGTATACAGGACTGAAGCTGCGCAATATCGCCGCAGAGATAATAGAAACCGTTTCCGCTTGTTTTTCTTGCGCTGTCGAGGTCGATCCCGTTAACTTTCTCCATGATATCAACATGGTAGGGAATTTCAAAATCAGGTACGGCAGGTTCGCCGAATTTCTCAACTTCCACATTTTCGCTGTCGTCCTTGCCAACAGGCACGCTGTCATCAATAATATTCGGGATAACAAGCATGATCTCACGAATATCGCCCTCAAGCTTTACTTCAAGCTGTTCAAGTTCAGCAAGTCTTGCATTTATTTGACCTACTTCCGCTTTTACCTTTTCAGCTTCATCTTTCTGACCCTTAGCCATAAATCCGCCTATAGATTTGCTCTTACTGTTTCTTTCACCGCGAAGCGTATCGCATTCAAGCTTTGTTTTTCTGTACTGCTCGTCAAGTACAATTACCTTGTCAACAAGTTCAAGCTTTTCGTCCTGAAACTTCTTTTTTATATTTCCCTTAACAATTTCGGGATTTTCTCTGAGAAATTTAATATCTATCATTTTTATTTACTCCTTTGTATTACGGGGAATTTCACTCTTCAACAAGCTTTTCTGCAATCGTTCTCAAATCGTCCTTATCATAAAATTCCAGAATGAGAACGCCCTTATTTTTGCCATAATCCACCTTAACTTTTCTGCCAAGGCGTTCTTTAAGAGAAATTTCCATCTCCGTAAAGTAATTATCAATTTTTTTATCGGAATTTTTATCAGCGGAATCCTCCGCTTCGGCTGATTTCTGCGCCAGCTTCTCGACCTGACGAACAGTCATTCCGCCGTCCGCAGCTCTGTTTGCAATGGCTATCATCATTTCCTCGTCGTCAAATCCAAGGAGCGCTTTTGCATGACCTGCCGAAATATCGCCGTTTTCAAGCATTTTAAGCACTCGATCCGGCAGCGCAAGCAGTCTGACCGTGTTAGCGATCGCGGAACGCGATTTTCCCACCATTTTGGCAACTCGATCCTGAGTCATTCCGTATTTCTCGATCAACTCATCATAACCGCGGGCTTCTTCAACGGGATTGAGGTTTTCGCGCTGCAAATTCTCGATAATGGCGATCTGCATTGCTTCGAGATCGGAAATTTCCTTTATGTTTACGGGAACTTCGCTGAGACCAAGCATTCGCGCGGCTCTCCAGCGGCGCTCGCCTGCAACGATCTGATAATTGCCGCTCGGAATCGGACGAACGAGTATAGGCTGCAAAATTCCATGCTCGCGAATAGATTCCGCAAGCGCAGTTATGGCTTCATCGCTGAAATATTTACGGGGCTGATCGCGATTCGGTTCTATCTCCGAGGTACGGAGGGTAGATTTCACTTGAATCGCGCTGGAATTGTCGCTGAACAGAGAATCAAGACCTGCGCCTAATCCACCTTTTGACATAAAAATTATCCCCCTTGTTTATTTTTTAAACGTGAAAATTCCGCGCCGCTTTTTCTGAGGAAGCACGGTAGGTTCGCCGAGAAGTTCCAGTCCAAGCAGCGTGTAAGAATCTGTACCTTTCGAAGTTTTGTCATAGTACATAACGGGCTTTCCATGGCTCGGAGCTTCGGAAATGCGGACATTTCGGGGAATTTTAGTCTGAAAAACCTTATCGGGGAAGTACTTTTCCACCTCGGCAACAACATCATTGGCAACATTAAGTCTGCCGTCGAACATGGTGAAAAGAATTCCCTCAATGTCCAGCGAAGGATTGTAATTATTTTTTACTATTTTTATCGTATTAACAAGCTGCGAAAGACCTTCAAGCGCAAAAAATTCAGCAAGCATCGGCACAATTATACTATCGCTTGCGACAAGAGCATTTATCGTCAGCGAACCCAAAGCAGGCGGACAGTCGATCAAAATGTAATCGTAGTCATCTTTGATCGTAAGAAGCTGCATTTTCAGCCTGTTTACGCGATTTTCCATGTTTATCAGTTCAATTTCCACCCCTGCAAGATCTTCAGTTGCAGGAATCACAGAAACATTTTTAAATTCAGTAGAAACAATTGCGTCCTGAATGCGCGCTTTGCCGACAATAATACTATAAGTAGAAACTTGGACGCCGCGCTTTTTAATTCCGAAACCTGTAGTTGCGTTGCCCTGAGCGTCGGAATCTATACAAAGTACCTTTTTGTCGCGCGAACCGAGGTACGCGGCAAGATTAACGACCGTAGTTGACTTACCGACGCCGCCTTTTTGATTAGCAACAGCGATAATTCTCCCCATCTAATCATCCTTTCTGATACGTCTATTTTAAGCGTTATCGCGCAAAATTTTCGGCGATAACAACTCATATTAATATTATATCACTTTTTTTATGATTTGTAAATACTGTTGCTCCCAAAAATCAAAAAAATGTTTCACATGAAACAATTTTTAGTGTTTCACGTGAAACATTTGAAAAAATTAGCGTTCAACAGGAATCCTTACGCGATATTCTATGTATCCGTCGCCTTGAATTTTACGTGAATCCGCGGAAATCCCCGCTGCCTGCATAGTTTCAACAGCGCGATTTATGGTATTTACAAAAATTTTTACATTCTGAAAAACCTTTGAACGCCGCTGATAACTTTGATGTTCCTTGACGCGGCCTATGTAATCGTCTACTAAACGCTCGGTTTTTTCGACATTTAGCTTATTTTTGATAATTTTTTCAAGCATTATCAGTCTGTCCTCCGGGCTTGCAAGACGCAATAGCGTTCGCGAATGGCGTTCAGTAAGCCCGAATTTGGTAATCAATTCGCGTTCATCAGCAGTAAATCTCAGCAAACGAAGCTTGTTTGCAACCGTACTCTGCGCCTTGCCCAATTTCTGAGCCGCCTCTTCCTGAGTCAATCCATAATAACTGATCAGCTTTTCAATTGCGGCGGCCTCGTCGAAAAAAGAAAGATCCTGCCGCTGAATATTCTCGACAAGCGCAAGAATTGCCGATTCACGATCAGTCATTTCATGAATAATACACGGAACAGCATGAAGTTCACACATTTTTGCCGCCCTGAGACGGCGTTCGCCGGCAATAAGTTCATAAGAATCGTTCACTTTACGCACAGAAAGCGGCTGCAAAATTCCATTTTGCGCAATTGAATCTGCCAGTGCCGAAATATCAGACAAGGAAAACTCAGTTCGCGGCTGATTGGGATTTGGAATAATCCTGTTGATCTCAATTTCAACGACCTTATTGATCTGTTTTTCCTTAGTAAAATTTAAAAAACCTGCCATAAAAATTCCTCACTTTAACGTATTTAGCTTTGCTCTGATAAGCTGTAATATTATTTTAGCATATGTCGGAAATAATTTCTATTAAAAAAATCCGACGTTTCACATGAAAACATCGGATTTTTTTTAATAATTCCAAAAGATTACAGAGATTTTTTCTTAATTTGACTGCTGTTTCTGGGATATTTTGTCGAAGTTTGCGATATTTTTTTGACAGAAATAATTCTGCGCTTATCGCAGTCAAGATCATAATCCAAAATTTCGGCAATTTCCCCCCCCAACAGCTTAATTGCGTTTTCGGAAGATTCGATATCCTCATTCGGACCTTTCATGGCAATAAATGATCCGTTGACCTTCACAAAAGGAAGACAATATTCCGACAAAACCGATAAATTTGCAACTGCTCTGGCGCATGAAAAATCAAATTTTTCGCGATATTCAGCCATTTTACCGATATCCTCAGCGCGTCCGTGAACAAACACGGCATTAATTTTAAGCTTTTCGCATAATTTTTCGAGAAAAGTAATTCTCTTTGCAAGACTGTCAAGGAGCGTCAGATTAATATCGTTTCGCATTATTTTAATTGGTACAGACGGAAATCCCGCACCCGTTCCAACGTCAATAATTGCCGAATTTTCGGGGATTTTCACTAATTTCAATGCAAGAACGCTGTCAATAAAATGCTTTATAAGAATATCGTGAGGATCGGTTATGGCAGTCAAATTTACATTTTTATTATACTCGCACAAAAATTCCGCATACAAATCGAATTTCTCATACTGTTCAACGGTAAGCGTAAGTCCGTACTTTTCAAATTCAGAGCAACATAATCCAAATTCAGGCAGCATAATTATTTATTCTCCTTTTTAAGCCACACGATAAGCATTGAAACGTCGGCAGGAGAAACTCCGGAAATACGCGACGCCTGCCCAATCGACATTGGCTGAATTTTGTTTAGTTTTTCGGCAGCTTCGAGTCTGAGGCCGCGAATTTGGCTATAATCCGTGTTATTTGGTAAAATTTTATTTTCCAGATCATGTGCCTGCTTAATCTGATCAAGCTGTTTTTCAATGTAACCTTTATACTTGATCTGTAATTCAACCTGCTCGCAAACTTCGGCAGAAAGCTTTGGTCTGTTATGATCGAACGGAGCAATATCGTTATAATTTAACTGTGGTCTACGAATCAACTCAGCAATTTTGCAGCCTGATTTCAACGCTGAAGTTCCTTTTTCCTCCAAAAATTGATTAATTTCTTCCGATGGAGCAATTGTTTCACGTGAAACACGCTTTATTTCAGCTTCGATCTGCTCTATTTTGAAATTAAGTTTATTGAGCCGCTCCTGAGAATTCAGTCCAATTTTGCAGCCGATAGGAATAAGACGCTGATCGGCGTTATCCTGCCGAAGAATCAGTCTGTACTCGCTGCGTGAAGTCATCATCCGATAAGGATCTGAACAGCCCTTCGTCACAAGATCATCAATCAACGTGCCAATATACGAACCCGAACGCTTAAGAATCAGCTCGTCCTTACCGAGAATTTTCAGGGCAGCATTAATTCCAGCAACGATTCCCTGCGCGGCGGCTTCCTCATAACCCGAACTTCCGTTAAACTGCCCTGCACCATACAAGCCGCCGATCTTCTTAAATTCGAGAGTCGGCTTCATCTGAGTCGGATCACAACAATCATACTCAATAGCATAGGCAGGTCGCATTATCTCAACGTTTTCCAAACCCTTGATAGTTTTCAAAAATGCAAGCTGTACATCTTCGGGCAGCGACGATGACATTCCCTGTAAATAATACTCATCTGTAGACAATCCCATAGGCTCAACAAAAAGCTGATGCCGCGGTTTATCTGAAAATCGTACAACTTTGTCCTCGATTGACGGACAATACCGAGGTCCAACCCCCTCAATTCTTCCCGCATACAAAGGTGATCTGTTAAGATTATTAAGTATAACTTCATGAGTATTACTATTTGTATAAGTTACATAACAGCTCACTTTGTTGTCAAGATCTTCGGTCGGCGTTTCAAATGAAAACGGTACAATTTCAGAGTCACCGTTCTGCTTTTCCATGGCGTCAAAATTAATACTGCGCTTGTGAACTCTGCATGGAGTTCCGGTTTTAAATCTCCTCAATTCCACGCCATGCTGAATAAGACTCTCTGAAAGCGGTCTGCTCGGAAGTGCAGAATCAGGTCCCGATTCATAGGAGCATTCCCCAATATGGATTTTTCCTTTTAAATAAGTACCCGTTGCAATTATAAGAGCTTTTACTTTATATTCGGCACCGAGAGAAGTGACAATTCCAGATATATCGCCATTTTCGGTAATAATTTCTGCAACTTCCGCCTGTTTCACAAATAAATTTTCCTGATTCTCGCAAATTTGCTTCATGTAATTATGATACATAACGCGATCAGCCTGAACCCGCAAACTATGAACTGCGGGACCTTTTCCCTTATTCAGCATACGACTCTGAATAAAACATTTGTCGGCAGCTTTACCCATTTCACCTCCCAAAGCGTCAATTTCGCGAACAAGATGACCTTTCGCAGTTCCGCCGATTGACGGATTACAGGGCATATTTGCAATTTGATCTAAAGAAATTGTAAACATCACCGTTTTACATCCTAATCTTGCCGATGCAAGAGCAGCTTCAACGCCTGCGTGACCGGCGCCGACCACGGCAACATCAAATTCACCCATAAAATATGACATAACTATCCCCTCCTTAATTGTTTCACGTGAAACAATTATTTTCCAACACAAAAACGAGAAAAGACTTCATCAACAACGGCGTTTGTAATTCTTTCTCCCGTTAATTCGAGTAAAAATCCCTCTGCCTCATCAATAAGAACATTTACAGCATCGAGCATTTCTCCGAAAATAATTGCTTCTTTAGCATTTTCAATACATTCGAGCGATTTTTCAATACATCTCTTTTGACGTTCATTAGCAGCAGAAACATTTAAAAAGCTTTCGGAATTTATTTCAAAAACCTGCTTAACGGCAGATTCCAGACATTGAATATTCTCATTTTCCTTCGCTGATATATATACTATTTGTATAAATTTATCTTTTAGAATCTCATATCCCGAATCAGTCCCAATGTCGGTCTTATTGATCACGGCAATGGCTTTCTTATCATTTAATCTATCAATTAAGTTAAAATCGTCCGCCGTAGGAGGACAACTTCCGTCAAAAACAGCTATGACCAGTTCAGCCGATTCGATAGCCTTTTCCGCAATATCAATTCCGATTCCCTCAATAACATCGTCGGTATTATGAATTCCCGCCGTGTCTGAAAGCCGCAGCACAATATCGCCCAGCCGAACAGTTTCCTCAACAACGTCTCTGGTAGTGCCTGCGATATCGGTCACGATGCTCCGCTGAAATCCGCTGAGACAGTTGAAAAGCGTTGATTTTCCAACGTTCGGGCGACCAACGATCGCTGTTGATACACCCTCACGCATAATTCTGCCGTCATCATACGAATCTATCAGAGACCGCAGCTCTTTTGCCGTAAAATCGAGAGTTTCGAGCATATTTTGCGGTTCGACTTCTTCAATATCCTCATCGGGATAATCAGTCCACGCCGCCAGTCCGCTCAGCAGCCGAAGCAGTTCGTCGGAACACTTCTTTGCCTTTTTAAAAATTGCACCCTGACGCAGATTTTCAGCCATTTTCAGCTCAGTTTCCCCTTTTGCGGAAATTATATCCATTACCGCCTCAGCCTGTGTAAGATCGAGTTTACCATTGAGGAACGCGCGCTTTGTAAATTCTCCGCCCTCCGCGTTTTCCGCACCGTTCTTCAAGGCGGCACGTAGAATTTTCCGCGAAACATACAGACCGCCATGACATGAAATTTCCGCTGTATCTTCGCCCGTGTAGCTGTGCGGAGCTTTAAAAACGGTGAGAATACAGTCGTCGATCCGCTCGCCGCTGTCGCAGGCGATTCCGTAAGCGCAGGTATATCCTTTCATTTCGCCGACAGGAACGCCGTTGAACGGCTGAAAAATTTTCGACGCAACATCAAGCGCATTCTCGCCCGAAATTCGTATAACAGCGATTCCGCCGACAGCGTTCGGCGTGGATATCGCAGCAATTGTAGACATAAAACTCACTCCTAAAAAAACAACGGCATTAATGCCGTTGTTTTGATTCATACAGATTGATTTTTAATTGTTGTCATTATCAAGGGAATGCTATCCCCTTAATTTCCTGCCTAAGAACATAATTCTTGAAATCCATTTAAATTAAGAATTGTACCCCTTGCGGGTACAATTCTTAATTAATATTGGGATTCTTAAGGGACTATGACCCTTAAGCAAGGAGTCAAGGAGGACAGCGTCCCCCTTGATACTGCCGCACAATTAAAATTCAATCTTACCGTAAAGTCCGCCCTCCATGGAATCCTCGGGCTTGGGTTTTTTGTAATCCTTCTCGAAGCTTGTTGAGAGGTCGATAGCCTTAGGCTCGAAAGGCTCACGATTGGCTCTGGGACGTCTGTTTCTGTCGCCGCCCTTTCGGTCATCGCGTCTGCCGCCCTGTCTGCGCCTGTTGTTATTTTTTGGATTATTCGAGGAAATAATGATCTTTCTGTAAGGCTCTTCGCCGACTGAACGTGAAGAAACGCCCTCGATCTCTGAAATTGCGGAATGAATAACTCGTCTCTCATAAGGATTCATCGGTTCAAGCTGCTGCGATCTGCCCGAACGCAGAACAGACTTCGCAACCTTAACAGCAAGCTGCTGGAGAGTTTCCTTTCTCTTGCTGCGATATCCGAGGCAATCGATAGTAATGCGGAAATAATCTTTATCGCCCTTGTTTGCAATGATAGAGCAAAGATACTGAATGGAATCGAGAGTTTCGCCGCGTCTGCCGATTATCGTGCCGTTGTTGTCGCTTTCAATATTTATTATCGCGCCTGTTTCATTCTGATAAACCACGAAATTAACGTCGATCTCCATGGCATTAAGAATTGATCTTATGTAATCCTTAGCTATTTTAACCTTGGGATCAAGCTTCGATTCGTCCTCGATAAGTTCATATTTTTCATCTTCCGGATCCTCTTCGTCTGCGGAATTTTCCTCAACTGCGGGAGTTTCCTCAACCGCAGGAGATTCATCAACAACGGGAGTTTCTTCAACCGTAGCCGCAGGAACTTCCTCAACAACGGGAGTTTCTTCAACCGTAACCTCAGGAGTTTCCTCAACAACGGGAGTTTCTTCAACCGTAACCTCAGGAGTTTCCTCAACAACGGGAGTTTCTTCAACCGTAACCGCAGGAGTTTCCTTAACAATGGGAGTTTTCTCAACTACAGGAGCTTTCTTAACCGCGTCGGCAGTCTTTGCAGGTTCAACATACGTTGCCTTGACCCTCGCATCGGTTTTTCCTAATCCTAAAAATCCCTTTTTTCCTTCATCAATGATCTCGAATCTTATCTCCGAAGCCTTTTTGCCGAATTTTTTGACAGCCAAAGCCTTAGCTTCATCGACCGTTTTAGCTGTAAAAATCTCTGTCATATTTATTCCTCCAAACTAATCATTCATCATCTTCATAAGAATCGCCGTATTTTTCAGCCATTCTGCGGCGCGCCTCGTTAATTGCGTCGCGGTTCTGCTTATTCTGCTCGGAACGCGACATCTTTTCACCCGAAGCAGTTCTCGTTGAACCGCCGTTCTGCTGCTGATCAAGCATTGTCTGCTGTTCGAGCATACGCTGCATAAACGTTTTCTTTTCGGGGTGTTTTTCCGCATAAATACGCGCTTTTTCTTTTTCCTTTTCGTTTATGGCAACTATACGGTCGTGACTGAAATATTGATTCAGTCCGAAGGTTATGAAGAATGTGAACAAAGATGACCATATCCAATAAAAACCGATACCTGCGGGAACCTGAAATGCAAACCATATCGACATAAGCGGCATACCGAGCATCATGACCGACATACAGCCGCCGCCTGCCTGTTGAGCGGCAGGATTCGTTTTTTTCTGATGGATAAGTGAATAGAACGAAACGAGAAGCTGCGCAATACCTGCCAGAAACGGTATTATCGCCAGAATTACAGCTTCTCTGGTCCATGCTTCGGGGTGAAGAGTGGGAGTATTGCCGAGATTTGCGCCTAAAATAGTGAAATTCTGTGAGAAATCAGAAACAGCCTGACTGAAATTTTCCGCAAAACCGCTGAATTCGTCATGGTGTTTTTCCATAACCTCCATGGTAAGAAGTTCGTTTCTCAGATTTGACTCGGTGATCTTGTTTCCGCCGTTGACGTCGCCGAATTTTATGCAAAGCTCGGAAGCCTTTTCAATAGCGGCAGAGCGGACGTTTTTGCTGATATGCAGAATGTGGGTGATAGGCTTGTAAACAACGTCGATAATACCGAAGAGCAGTATCATCTGAACAAGGCTGGGAAGGCATGAACCCATGGGATTTACGCCCTCTTCCTGATAGAGCTTCTGCTGTTCTTCAGCCAGACGCTGCTGATTATTGGCGAAACTTTTTCTCAGCTTTTCCATTTTAGGAGCAAGAAGCTGCATTCTCGCCGCGCCTTTCTGAGTCTTGTAATTGACGGGAAAAAGCAAAAGCTTAGTGATTAAAGTAAAAATAATTATAGCGATAGCATAATTAGGTATGATCTTGTATATGAAACTCATAAGGTAACCGAACGGTATTCCTACAATATCATACAACATATTAAATAAATTCAATTTTCATATCTCTCCTGTCGGAATAATCTTGAAAAGATCAGATATTGCTGTCGTCAATATCTTCATCATCTTCGTGAAGTCTGGTATAATCAAATTTGTTAGCTTTAAACGTAAATTTTTCGGGAACATAGTCGACTCCGCCCATAGACCACGGATTGCAGCGAAGAATTCTCCAGCAAGCCAGCGCCGAACCTTTGAGCGCGCCGAAACGCTCCACCGCTTTAAGTGCGTAGCAACTGCAGGTTGGGTAATATTTACAAGTCGGCGGAAAAAGAGGCGAAATAAATTTCCTATAAAATTTTATCAAAAAAAGCACTGCAAATTTCATCGTTTTCGTTTATTTCTCCGAAAATCTCATTATTTATTCTGAAACTTTCTTATATTCTTTTCGATTTCCCTTACTCCGTATTTCTTAAAGTATCCGCAGTATTCGTCAGATTTTATCCCAAC
The DNA here is from genome assembly GCA_964401315.1 of uncultured Alistipes sp. Lineage (GTDB taxonomy): Bacteria > Bacillota > Clostridia > Oscillospirales > Ruminococcaceae > Ruminococcus. The sequence continues at coordinate 108,668 of CAYNYB010000005.1, read as the reverse complement.
GATACCCGATCTTGCCACAATGACTATATCGATACCGACAGGCAGCGCGATCTCGGAATTACGGTAAGCAAGACGGATTAAGCGCTTTGCCCTGTTTCGGCAAACAGCGTTGCCGATTTTTTTCCCTGCGGTAATTCCGAATCTGTTAAAGGGTCTGCCGTTCGGTCTGACATAGATCACAGTGTACTTTGAGGCTATATACCGCCCTTTTTTATACATATTAAGGAAATCTTTGTTATCTTTTATAATTTTAGTATAAAGCATAAATTTAAACCCAATAGCGGATCGATCCAAAAATCCGATCCCAAGAAAAAATAGGAGCAATATTGTACAAAGCCAACGGAATATTAAATTCATATTTGTACAATATCGCCTAAAATATACATATCAATCTTTCTCAGCGCCTTTTCAGTATCTTTATTATTTGCCGAAAAAGATACCGAACAGATTCTTAACAAAAAAGACCACAAAAACGTATTTTTGTGGTCAGCGTCGTCAGTGAGTTAATCTTGCTCTGCCCTTAGATCTTCTACGAGCTAAAACCTTTCTGCCGTTCTTTGTAGACATTCTCTTCATGAAGCCATGCTCCTTCTTTCTGTGGAGCTTCTTGGGCTGATATGTTCTTTTCATATTCAGTATCCTCCTCTCTATCATGGTTATATTAGAGCCGACTGATGCCGACATACGACTATTGCCGACCCCTGATTGCAAATAACTGCGTAATTCACATACGCACTATACTATATGATTATACTTCAAAAATTTCAATCTGTCAAGGGCTTTAAGAAATTTTTTTCGGAATTTGCAAATTTTGATAATTTTAACCAATACTCCCCTATAAGCTGCACGTAACTTTTCAACAATTGATGAATTCATCGCGTTGAAAAGTTTGGCTCCCGTCAAAAAACCTTCAGTAAAAATATCTCCCGGCTATTGATCAGACTCTGATCAATAGTTGAACATCTGTATGTTGATAAGTTCAAACAAATGTTGAAAAGTTGTCGGCGCAGTGTGAAAACGATATTTTTCAACAGCATTCGAGTTAGTTCTCTGCGCGGAAACAAACAGCTTTTTAACAATGCAAGGTTGATTCAACATAGTTTTCAACAATATGTCAATTTAAGTGTTGAAATACGGTTCATTTTCTAAAACTTTGATAGTGAAAATTACTTGCAATTTTTTTCAAAACGTGATATAATTATTGTATATTATGATAGGAGAATATCGCTATCTCGAATCGGCACGCGCATTTTCGACATTTTTTGCAGATCATGCGTTGATATACTCATCTCTGTTCTAAAGCCGAATAAAGATTTTGAACAGAAATTTTGTCAGTATAGGAGCAAACCGCAAGACGGGCTGTCGCCCGTCGAGGATTTGCAACGATGACTGACGGAATTTATGCTCGGAAGATTGTTCGGGTTTAGAATAGAGGGGAGTATAAATAATCATGGAGGTAAAATCACAAATGAACTCATTCGAAGAAGTATTTGAGAGTGTCAAGAAATACTGTCTTGAAAACAATAAGATCCCATCTCCGGGAATTAAAACATGGATCGATCCGCTTACGCCCGTAAGCTTTGACGGATCTGACGCGGTTTTCAGCGTCGGAACTGAATTTCAGCGAAATATCGTCATGTCTACATACGCCGGAATATTAAGAGACGCATTTATGGACGTATTCGGATTTACTAATATAAATATTATAATCAATGTCGAATCCGACGATAAAGCTCCCTCTCAGCCGCCGACCGACGCCGAACTTGAAGAAAAAAACGCCGAGCTGGAGCAGACGTACAAATTTGCGAACTATGATTATACTTTCAATACATTTATAGAAGGTCCGTCTAACAGTTTCGCTCTCGCCTGCTGCAAATCAGTTGCGAAAAACTGCGGAGAACGCGAAATTTCAGGCTATAATCCGCTGTTTATATACGGTCCGTCGGGAATGGGAAAAACTCATCTTATCACGGCTATAGCAAATGAGGTCAGAAGAACCCGTCCCGAGTTCAATATAGTTTACATCACCAGCGAAACCTTCGGAAACGACCTTGTTACGGCGCTTAAGACAAATCTTATCTCCGATTTTCAGGAAAAATACCGCAACGCCGATATACTTCTTATAGACGATATTCAGTTTTTCGCCGGAAAAGAGCGTATGCAGGAGGAATTTTTCCATACCTTCTACAAGCTTCATCAGGAGGGCAAGCAGATCGTTATCACTTCCGATAAGCCGCCGAAAGAGCTTATCACTCTCGAATCACGTCTCCGCACCAGATTTGAAGGAGGACTTATCGCCGATATTTCCGCCCCCGATTACGAAACACGTCTCGCGATAATCAACAGAAAAAGCGAACTGCTCAGCCTGAAAATGCCGCCCGAGGTTTCGGAATTCATGGCGAACCGCCTGAAATCGAATATCCGTCAGCTGGAGGGCGCGGTTATCAGACTGAAAGCTCTGAATCATCTCGCAGGCAGCGCGATCACAATTTCAATGGCGCAGAGCGTTATCCGCGATGTTCTCACAGACGAGCAGCCTATCCCGATAACTGTCGAAAAGATCATTTCGGAAGTTTCGACGGTTTACGGAGTTTCGCCCGAAGATCTGCGTTCAAATAAAAGATCGCAGCAGATCTCCATTGCAAGAAAAGTGGCTATCTACGTCGTACGTGAAATAACGCAGATGCCCCTTGCTTCCATAGGTACGGAATTCGGCGGCCGCGACCATTCCACAATCGTATATTCGGTAAACAGCGTTACCGAAGCTATACAAAAGGATTCCAGCGTAGCCAATCTCGTCAACGATATCATCAAAAATATCCGCGATAAGGGCAAGACCTGATTTTTTACTGTATAAAGTTTTATACCGTGGATCAACTGTTGAAAATGTTTGTGTACAGGTTTTCAACGGAGTTTTCAACACTATGTTAAAAACTCCGTTGAAAGTTGAAACGCCGAATATACGCGATCATAAAACGCCGCGGATGTTGGCGGACAATTCATTTTCAACCGTGTTCACTTTTCAACATTCGACAAATTGTGCAAAGAAGAACGCGCATTTAGTAAAAACAAATGACATTCCACCGATTTGTCAACTTTTCTTCAACTTCAACTCCACAAGCCTCAACAATATAAACAGCGTTTCGGGCGGTATTTCGCGGCTTCAACAATTGCCACAATTTCACAACAATATATTGTGGACGTTTTTTCAGCTGTATTTCGGCGTTTATACCTGATACTGACTTTTCAACCGCCCCTATTACAACTACAATATTATATTTATATCTTATTATATTTTATTTTGATTTTTTCTTCGCTTATCATAATTTTATCTTTCACCTGCGCGTCTTAATTCAACTTAAAATTTAAGCTGACGGATATATAAGAATTTATATATCCGAATTCACTTGATGATCGCCATATATCATTTTATATGACGAACTGTTCGGAGGTATATATTAAATGGAATTTATCTGCAATAAAACAGAACTTAGTGAAGCTATCAATAACGTTTCACGTGCCGTTCCTCAAAAATCCACGATCCAGGCTCTTGAGGGCATAAAAGTAAAGGTTTCGCCGAACGAGCTGGAGCTTACCGCCTATAATCTTGAAATGGGAATACGCACCACTATTTCCGTCATTACGCAGGACAGCGGCGAATTCGTTGTAAGCGCAAGACTGTTCAGCGAATTCACACGCAGAATGTCGGGAGACGATATTACGATAAAAGTCGATGAAAACAACGTGGTACAGCTTTCATGCGTTGCCACGGAATGCAGTTTTTCAGCTATTTCTGCCGAGGAATATCCCGATCTTCCCATCGTGGATTCCAGACAGAGTTTTTCCGTAAAGCAGTCTGTTCTTCGTTCGATGATAAACATGACCAGCTATGCCGTTGCCCAGAATGAAAGCAAGCCGATCTTCACGGGCGAGCTTTTCGACATCGAGAACGGAAAATTCACTCTCGTGGCTATTGACGGATTCCGCCTTGCTATCAGAACGGAAGATACCGAAACTTCCGAAAAATATAATTTCGTAGTTCCGAAAAAGGCTCTTACGGAGGTTTCCACGCTTATCCGCGACGATTCCGATAAAAACTGCGTCATCAATATAAATGACAGGCATATAATATTTGAGATCAACAATGTTTTTGTAATATCGAGACTTCTTGAAGGCGCTTTCCATAATTACAAGCTAAGCATTCCTACCGACTGCAAAACAGAAGTTTTCGTCAATAAGAAAGATTTTACAAATTGTCTCGAACGCTGCTCCCTTATAATAAACGAGAAAAATAAATGTCCCATTCGCTGTGAAATTGGCGGCGGAGTAATGAAAATAAGCTGCAAAACGGCTGTAGGAAAGGTCAACGACGCTATATCCGCGGATATTTCCGGGGAAACGGTCACGATCGGATTCAACAACAGACTGGTTCTGGACGCTCTTCGCGCCGCCGAGGGCGATAAGGTGAGAATTCGTCTCAACGGCGCAATGAAAGTAATTGAAATTCTTCCGCCGATGGGTGAAAATTACATTTTCCTTGTAATGCCAATTCAGTTAAAAAATTAAAGGTTGCCTAAAGAGGTGCAGAAAAATGCTCGAAAATACAGTAAAAATCACAACCGAATTTATCAAGCTCGACGCCCTGTTGAAATTTGCTTCAATGGTAGGTTCGGGCGGCGAAGCGAAAATGCTCATTCAAGACGGTCAGGTTACGGTGAACGGTGAAGTATGCACGATGCGCGGGAAAAAGATACGCGTCGGCGACAAAGTGGCCATAATCGGCGAATCAGAGGTGGAAGTGTGCTGATCACCTATGCTGAGATAGACGGATTTAAAAATCTGTCGAAGATCTCATTTGCGCCCGACATGAAATACAATATAATCGTCGGCGCAAACGCTCAGGGCAAGACTAATCTGCTGGAGGCGATGTGGATATTATCGGGCTGCAAAAGTTTCCGCGGCTCTAAGGAAAAGGATTATATCGCTCTCGGCGGCAGCAAAATGACGTCGAGCATAAAATTCCGCGACAGCCTGCGCGAACAGAAGATCAGCATAGAAATGACCAGATCGGTAAATTCCGCCAAGACCATATTCCTCAACGGAGTGAAGCAGAAAGGTACAAGCTCGCTGTTTGACGTGTTTAAGTGCATTGCATTTACTCCCGACGATGTGGATATCGTGAAAGGTTCTCCGGAAAAGCGGCGTAATTTCATTGATATGGCTGCGTCGCAGCTTAATCCGCTGTTTGTCGCTCATATCAACAAAAGCAGCGCAATTACGAATCAGCGAAACGCTCTTCTGAAATCAATTATGATGAAAGAAGAATCTCCCGACGTTCTGGACGTATGGGACAGGCAGGCGGCGCGCGAGGGCGCTCTGATCTCATATATGCGAGCCGATTATATTAAAAAGATAAACGAGATCAGCAGCAGGCTTTACAGCGCTATCACGGGCGGAAACGAAACAATGGAGTTGGATTACAAATCCAACGTCTACCGCCCCGAGGATTTCGATAACCCCTGCGACGAAGCCGCCGTCAATAAATATTATATGCGCCTGCATGAATTTGCGGATTATGATATCCGCACGGGCGTTACTCACTGCGGTGTGAACCGCGACGACGTTCTTATCAGGATAAACGGCGTTCACGCCAAGGAGTACGGCTCGCAGGGGCAGAAAAAATCCGCGGCTCTTGTTATGAAGCTGGCGCAGGCGGAAATTTACAAGAATCGCAGTAAAGAATCTCCCGTTATATTTCTGGACGACGTTATGGGCGAGCTTGACGAAAGCCGACAGCGTTTTATATTTGAGATCATCAAGGATATGCAGGTGTTTGTCACAACGCCCAACGAAAACGCGCTTCTTCCCGAAATGCAGGGAAAAATTCTGCGTATCAGCAAGGGAGCTATAGTTAATGAATAACGCGGTATATCTTCATATCGGCAATAATTATTCTGTGGACGTCCGTAATATCATAGGAATATTTGATATGGACAATACCACGGTGACGGGCATTACGAAAAAGCTTCTCGATAAAGCCGAAAAGGAAAAAAGGCTGTTTTTAGCCACATACGAGCTTCCGAAAACTTTTATCGTTACTGCGGAAAAAATATATATATCGCAGCTTGCGGCAAGCACTCTGAAAAAGCGGCTTGCAAACGGCGGAGGGTTTATATGACCGCAATTTTTTCGGGAACGGGGAGATATTATGAAATTGACGATCTGTTATATTATTTTAGTGATAGTCGTGTATCTGTTCTTCCGCAGACGCGAAGAAAAAGATGACGAAAAATATAAATATGACCCTGAAACTCCCGAGGGCAGAAAAGAAAGATTTTTCTCTCCACCAAAGAAGCTGAACGCCCTGACCAAGCTTGTGATTGCAGGATTTGTGGTAATAATAGGCGTTAATATTTTGATGTTTGATTTTTTTGTCAAAGACTACTGGCTGTTTTTCGGGGAAAAACGTACTGCTCAAATGGAGGAGAAGTACGGCTTGATCGTTGACTATAATGTTGATCTGAAAAAATACAAACGTGTTTTCGCAGGGCAGTCGGGAATCAACGGAATACTTGAATTTGAAACCGATCTTGACGGTTTGACCTTTATGGAGAAAAACTGCGAGGGAGAGCTGATAAAATATGCCGAAGAAAATATGATGTATTATCCCCGGACAACGACTGCCGGCAATACTGATGAAGTCCGCGAGCCTGAAGAATACAGCATGAAAAGCGGCGTCAGCGGACAATACTGGTATAAGGTCGGCAGCAGAGAATATATTATGACATTTTACGGAGACGGCGACAGCTATCTCGTTAAAATATACTGATTGACAGCTAATTATCAATCGTCAATTATTAATTACTCAGGAGGTAATTATGAGTCAGCAGAATAACAATTACGATGAAAACGACATACAAATTCTCGAGGGGCTTGAAGCTGTACGTAAGCGCCCCGGAATGTATATCGGCTCGACAGGTTCGGGAGGTCTCCATCATCTTGTTTACGAGATAGTGGACAACTCTATCGACGAGGCTCTTGCAGGCTATTGTACGGAGATAAAGGTCGAGATTTTGAAAGGCGATATTATCCGCGTTTCGGACAACGGAAGAGGAATCCCCGTCGGCATTCACCCGAAAGAGGGAATTTCCGCGGCTACCGTAGTTTATACCATTCTTCATGCAGGCGGAAAATTCGGCGGCGGCGGATATAAGGTTTCGGGCGGTCTCCACGGCGTTGGCGCGTCAGTCGTAAACGCGCTTTCGGAATGGCTGGAGCTTACGGTAAAGGACGGCGAAAACGTCTGGTTTCAGCGGTTTGAGCGCGGCAATTACAGCGAGGAGCTGAAATCTGTCGGCAAAACTACCGAAACAGGCACAAGCGTTACTTTCAAGGCGGACGGCGAAATTTTCGAGGATACCGTATACGATTACGAAATTCTGCTGAAACGTCTCAGGGAGCAGGCTTTCCTCAATGCAGGCATAAAGATCAATTTTTCCGATCTCCGCGACGATGAAAATATACAGTCGGAAATTCTGCACTATGAGGGCGGTATAAGGCAGTTTGTGGAGCATATCCACAAAACCCGCGGCTATGAATCCATAAGCGGAGACGTTATCTATTTTTCGGGAACTCAGGGCGATTCATTTGCGGAAGTGGCTCTCCAGTACAACAACAGCTACAATGAAATAATACTTTCGTTCGCAAATAATATCCACACCAAAGACGGCGGTTCTCATGAAACTGGATTCAAAAACGCTCTTACAAAGGTCGTAAACGAATACGGCAGAAAAATGGGACTGCTCAAAGATAAAGAAAAACTTACGGGCGACGACGTCCGCGAGGGCATAACGGCGATAATTTCGGTAAAGCTTACGGAATGCGAATTTGAGGGACAGACAAAGGGTCGTCTCGGAAATCCCGAAGTTAAGCCGTTTATTGAAAAGCTTATCATGGAAAAGCTTATGAATTTCCTTGAAGAGAATCCCGCGTCGGCGAAGATAATCTTCGACAAGAGCGTTTCCGCGCTGAAAGCCCGCGAAGCCGCCAAAAGAGCGCGTGAAGCCGAGCGAAACAAAACTTTCGGAAAAACCTCGATGCCCGAAAAGCTTGCGGACTGCTCCGAGCGCGATAACCGCTATACGGAAATTTACATCGTCGAGGGAGATTCGGCGGGCGGTTCTGCAAAACAGGGAAGAGACAGGCGTTATCAGGCTATTCTCTCGCTCTGGGGCAAGATGCTCAACGTTGAAAAGGCGCGTATTGATAAAATTTACAGCAATGAAAAGCTTGTCCCCGTCGTAACGGCTCTGGGAACTGGAATCGGCGAGGAATTCGATATTGAAAAGCTCCGATACGGCAAGGTCATCATCATGGCTGATGCCGACGTCGACGGTATGCATATCAGAACTCTGCTGCTGACATTCTTTTTCCGCTATATGAGACCGCTTATCACAAACGGCAACGTTTATATCGCTCAGCCGCCGCTTTTCAAGGTATGGCGCAATAAAGAGGAACGCTACGCTTTTTCCGATGAAGAGCGCGATAAATATATTGCGGAATTGTCGGAGGAGGGCAGGCATAAGGTCGAGATACAGCGATACAAAGGTCTCGGTGAGATGGATCCCGAGCAGCTGTGGGAAACGACAATGGATCCCGAACGCCGTACTATCGTTAAGATAAGCATGGAGGACGCATTGAGGGCGGACGAGGTATTTACCATTCTTATGGGCGATCAGGTTGAACCGAGACGAAAATTTATCGAGAAAAACGCTAAATTCGCGCAGAATCTCGATATATGACAACAGGAGCGAGAATTTGGAAGATAATATCAGGCTTGAAAAAAAATACACTATCCCTACTGATATTTTTATCGAGGGATATAAAACCTATCAGAAAAAATACGTTTATCCCAAAAATTATATTTTTATGGCGATTTTCACGGTGCTTGCGGCGAATTTCGTATACGGGGCGGTCAAAACTCCCGATAATCTGCTCGCGTATCTGCTTATCATGATATGCCTTGCAATGGCGTTCCGCGAATGGTATAATCCGCGGAAAATTCGGCAGAGAGTAACCGAAATGGTGAAGGAAATGGGAGAACCCGTTTATAAGCTTACTGTCGGAGACGATTTTATTGAATTTTCCACCGAAAACGCAGGCTATCTGGAGGACGGCGGCGATGATGATGAAGAATTTGAAGAAGAGCTTCCCGAACCTACGCGATTCAGCGTTGACGAAAATCTGAAAATTATTGAAAAGCAGGATTACTTTCTGATAATATACGGAAAATCGGTATTTTATATAGTTCCTACAGAGGGAATGACGGCTTCGGAAAAGGAATTTTTGAGGAAACTCAATAATAACGCCGCATAAAGAATCATAAAGAAATAACTTGCCCGTTTCTGCTTGTCTTATTTGCTCTATGCTGCGTATAAACGCTCAACTTATTTCTTTACGATTCCTAAAGGAGGTAATAAATTTTGCTGTATAATGACAATTCTAAAATTATAAATTCGGAACTCGTTGATGAAATGGAAAATTCCATGCTTCAATATGCGATGTCTGTAATAGTTTCACGTGCGCTTCCCGACGTAAGAGACGGTTTGAAGCCCGTTCACAGGCGTATACTTTACACGCTTCACGAAAACGGACTTACTCCGGATAAGGCGTACAGAAAATGTGCCGATACCGTCGGTTCGGTACTGGGACGTTATCACCCTCACGGCGACGCTTCCGTATATGACGCGCTCGTTCGTCTGGCTCAGGATTTTTCTCTGCGCTATCCCCTTGTTGACGGTCACGGAAACTTCGGTTCTATCGACGGCGACAAAGCTGCCGCTTATCGTTATACCGAAGCGAAAATGGCGAAGATCACACTGGATATGCTTCAGGATATAAACAAGGAAACCGTCGATTATATGTCGAACTACGACGATCGACTCAAAGAACCCGTAGTTCTGCCGTCGCGTTTTCCGAATCTTCTCTGCAACGGCTCGACAGGTATCGCTGTCGGAATGGCGACGAATATTCCTCCCCACAATCTGGGAGAAGTAATAGACGCGCTGCGGCTTCTTATCGACGATCCCGACTGTACTCTCGAACAGCTTATGGAGCATATCAAGGGACCCGATTTCCCTACGGGCGGAATCATTATGGGCAAGGCAGGGATACGCGCCGCATACGGTACGGGAAAGGGCAAGATAATTCTCCGCAGCCGAACCCATTTCGAAGAAATAAAGGGCAGAAACTGTATTATAGTTGACGAAATACCGTATATGGTAAATAAGACCCTCATACTTAAAAACGTCAGCCAGCTTTGCAAGGACAAGCGCATTGACGGAATTTACGATCTCCGCGACGAATCGGACAAGGACGGAATGCGCGTTGTTATCGAGCTGAAAAAGGACGCAGTTCCGCAGATCGTGCTGAATAAGCTGTTTGCGCTTACAAAATTGCAGGATACCGTCGGAATAATCATGCTCGCTCTGGTAAACAACGAGCCGAAGGTGCTTACTCTCAAGCAGATGCTGTCGCATTATCTTGATTTTCAGGTCGATGTTATTCAGCGCCGCACAAGATTCGATCTCCGCAAGGCTCTTGAAAGGGCGCATATTCTTCAGGGCTTTATGCTTGCTGCCGACTATATCGACGAGGTTATTGCCATTCTCCGTGCAAGCAAGACTATCCCCGAAGCAAAGGCGGCAATGATAGAGCGTTTCAAGGATGCGGATATGTCGAATCTTCTTGACCGCGCCCAGTACGATCTGACAAATCTTCATTATCTTGAACATAATAAGGGACTGTCCGAGGAGCAGGCGGAAGCTATCGTTCAGATGCGTCTTGGCGCGCTGACAGGTCTGGAACGTCAGAAAATTTCCGATGAACTATACGGACTGCTTACTAAGATTTCGGATTTTGAAGATATACTTGCCGATGTAAACCGTGTGTATGAGATAATAATGAACGATCTCGACAAGATAAGAAAGAAATTCAGCGACGCGCGCCGTACCGATATTGAATCCGTAAGCGGCGAGGTTGACATTGAAGATCTCATTCCCGTTGAGGACTGCGTTGTAACGCTGACGAATAACGGCTATATCAAGCGTATGCCCGTTTCGGAATATAAGACGCAGAAGCGCGGCGGACGCGGAATCAGCGGAATGAAACAGCGCGAGGAAGATTTCGTGGAGGAGATGTTCATCTGCGGAAGCCATGACAATATTCTATTTATCTCCAACAAGGGCATTATGTATAAGCTGAAATGCTATGAGATTCCGGACGGTTCGAGAGCGTCGAGAGGCTTTAATCTTATAAATCTACTTCCGCTGACTGAAAACGAAAAGATCACGGCAATGATAAAAACCACCGATTTCAGCGAGGAAAGATTTATCACGATAGTTACGAAAAACGGCAAGATAAAGCGTTCTAACCTCTCTCTTTACAAGAACGTGCGTAAAAACGGTCTTATTGCAATCGGACTTGACGAGGGCGACGAAATAGCCGGCGTTCGCATGACCAACGGCAGAGAGCAGATCTTTGTTGCCACCAGAAACGGCATGGCTATCCGTATCGAGGAAGAAAAGGGCAGATCAATGTCGCGTTCGGCTCACGGCGTTAAGGCGATCAAGCTGCGCGAGGGTGATTACGTAGTCGGAATTGCGAGACTGCGCGACGGCGAATCCACAACGCTTCTCACCGTTACCGAAAACGGCTACGGCAAGCGAACCGAGATAGACAGCTACAGGATTCAGAACCGCGGCGGTTACGGATTGACCAACTATAAGGTTGACGAGATCCGAGGTCACGTCTGCGGAATCAAGATAGTTGACGAAACGGACGACATTATTCTCGTTTCCAGCGACGGAATCATAATAAGAATTCTCGCCAGCGACGTCCGCGTTATGGGCAGAATAGCCAAGGGCGTGCGTGTTATGAGAGTCGGCGAGGGCGCAAAGGTGGTGGCGTTCACGCGCGCCGAGCATGACGATTCGCAGGAGACCGAAAAGGTTGAACAGCTCACCGAAGAGCAGATTCGCGAAGCCGAGGCGGAAGCTGCCGAAGCTGAAAAGAACGAAGTCGTTGTCGAGGCTGAGCCTGAACTTGACGACGAACACGAAGAGTAATAAGCTGAGACGTGATTATTTTTAGTGTAATTTTAATTATAATTTCGGCGGCTTTCATGGCTGATCTTGTCATTGAAAATATTTTCATGCTGAAGATCCGCCGTGAAGCTCCCGTCGGAAACGTTAAGATATTTCATCTGTCCGACGTTCATAAGAAAAAAAATATCGCTCGGAAAATATGCCGCGCGGCGGAGAATGAATCGCCCGATCTTATATTTATTACGGGCGATCTTGTATCGCGGTCGCAGACGGATTTTTCGGAAGTGGAACAGCTTTTGAGCGGGATTTGCGAAATTGCGCCGATCTATATGTGTTTCGGGAATCACGAGCAGAGCCTTCCGAATGAAAAGCAGCGTGAATTGCTTGATATATTGAAACAAAATCGCGTTCGGCTTCTTCTGAACGAAAGCGAATCTATCGAAATAAACGGCAGGAAAATCAGAATTTACGGCTTGATGCAAAAATACTCCACGTATAAAAAGAATGGCGGATATCGTCATCTTGACGGATTCACTGCAAAAGAAATGGAGGAGCTTATCGGAAAATCTCCCGACTGCGAAACGTTATTGCTTGCTCACAATCCCCTTTTTGCCGAGAAATACGCAGAATGGGGCGCGAATCACACATTTTGCGGACACGTTCACGGCGGAACGGTAAGATTATTCGGAATCGGAATTCTTTCACCCGAACGGAGATTTTTCCCGAAGTACTCAAAGGGAATGTATACTATCGGTAAAAATTCAGAATCGCCGATGCAGCTTCATGTCACATCAGGAATCGGCAAGCTGCGAATATTGAATCCGTCCGAGGTTGTGGTGTATAATCTCTGATGTCAATTAGATATAAACTCAAAAATTGCGAAAGCGATCAGCATAATTCCTCCCAGCCACGAGAGATCGTGGTCAAGGGAGGAAATTTTTTTACCGAAAAGGCTGCCGAAAAACATTGCCGCAAATCCGATAAAAAACGCGAAAACTGCCGATAATACGGGATTAATGTTACTGTAACCGCAGCCGAGACCTGTTGCCGCGGAATCAAGGGAGCTGGCAAGCGCAAGTGCGGCGGCTTCGCACGGAGAGAGGATTTTCGAGCAGTCAAAATCCGCAGCCGTATCGTCAAGATAAAGCTTTACAACTATTCCGCTGCCGCTATGTCTGAGCGACAGTTCGCCGCGCCTTGAAAGCCGCCGTATAAATTCTCTCATCAGGCTTTTGAATACGGTTATTATTCCAATTGCGGTAAGTACGATAAAGCCTGCGATCCTGCAAATTTCAATGTTTATCACCTGTCCCGCTATTTCCGACAGCACAAGCGAAATTCCCAAAACAAAGGTGCATATAAAATTAATGATAAAGGCGGACATCGGCGGAATCCTTATGTCGCTGCTGCGATATGCCGCGGCTGCCAAAAAGGTATCCGCGCTCACTATCACCGCAAGAAATATTTCACGATACAACTTTTATCACCTCCCCTGTATAATATGGAAATTATTTTCAAAAGGTGAATTCGGATTATGCAGGGAGAAGAAGTTCCTAATATGCTGTATATTTTGTAAAAAATGACATATTGACAAGAAGAAGTTAAAATGATATAATTATAGCGAGCGCCAAAAAATTTGTCATTTGCTATAAATTATTCAGTAATTTGTTTAAATAGCAGACAAATAGAAAGGAGAAAAATTTGAGTAAATTAACAGCTCCAAAAAATGAATTTGGTATTGATATTGCTAAAATATGGGCAATGTTTTCTGTTTTATCACTTCATATGTTTTTGTATTCAAATTACTATAACTTTGCCGAAAAAAGTTTTGAGGCGGTATGCCATGCAGCGATAAGAATGCTTTTTTATCAGTGTGTGCCATTGTTTCTTGTAATAACAGGCTATCTTAAAAGAAATGCTGAATTCAGCTTAAAGCATTATTATAAGCTGATCCCCGTACTTATAAGCTACGTTGCGTGCGCTTTGATAGTGATTGCCTATAAAATTTTTTATCTTCATGAATCCTTTTCTATTTTAATCTGGGCGCAGTCAATTTGGAGCTTTAATCAGCCTACGTATGCATGGTATCTTAATGCTTATATCTCGCTGTATCTTATAATACCTTTCATAAATGCAGCATATAAATCTCTTGAAACGCATACTCAAAAAAGAGTTGCTGTAATCGTAGTTGTATTTGTAACAATGTTTGCAACGACGATCAACAAGATTCCGATAAAAGGCGAAATAATAAGATCTTTGGGTATCGGGCCGACATTTTTTCAAAAAATGTGGCCTGTTGCATATTATGTGCTTGGAATGTATATAGGTGATGTCAAGCTTAAAATTAAGAAATGGTTCGGAGCGATTCTGCTTTTTGTGCTTCTTGCAGGCGAAGCTGTAACAGCTATTATGACTACTCCTAACAATTTTAACAACGGCTTGAATTTCACTAATGAGGATTGTGTAAATGTTCCTGTTGTTATGCTTATTTTTCTGTTGCTTTATGATATAAAATGCAAGAATATTCCGATTCGCCGTATTGCCGCAAAAGCGTCCTCAGTTTCGTTAAACTTTTTGCTTATATCCGCTGTCGGCGATAATTATTTTTATAATAAAAACATAAATCCATGTCTGACATATTCAGATCTGCCGAAGCGTTACTTAAAGATAATACCTCTTCATTTTCTTCTTGCATTGATTGTGAGTATAATTGCAGGATATATTGTAATGCCAATAAACAGTTTAATTATGATGATTTTTAATAAGCTATGCGGTAATGCTAAAGTAAACGAAAAAAATAATTTTATGATGAAGCAGACAGTGAATGGAGCTGAAAATTAGGAATAGGTTTAATGTTAATGTGGATTTATTTATGGCGATTGCCATAAATACATATAAGAGCCTGTTCAGTATCTTTTTCTGCACGTCTTTTCGGCAAATTTTGCCGATTGCTGCATTGAAAAAACTTACCATACGACGGTATGCTTTCGTTTTTTCGCCTTGCCTTCGGCAAAATTACGCTCGAAAATACGCACATAAAAAGATACCGAACAGGCTCTAAGTTAATTTAAAGGAGAAATAAAAAATGGCTAAAGATAAAAAAATGGTTACGGCAATTACTTCCATGGACGAAGATTTCGCTCAGTGGTATACAGATATATGCAAAAAAGCGGAGCTTGTCGAGTACACAAGCGTAAAGGGCTGCATGGTTATCCGTCCTTACGGTTATGCCGTCTGGGAAAATATCCAGCACATTCTCGACGGTATGTTCAAGGCTACAGGTCATGAAAACGTATGTATGCCCATGTTCATTCCCGAAAGTCTGCTCCAGAAAGAAAAAGATCACGTCGAGGGATTTGCTCCCGAAGTTGCGTGGGTAACTCACGGCGGCACGGAAAAGCTTGAAGAACGTCTTTGCGTGAGACCTACTTCCGAAACTCTTTTCTGCGAGCATTACGCCAATATCGTTCATTCCTACCGTGATCTGCCCAAGCTTTACAATCAGTGGGTAAGCGTCGTAAGATGGGAAAAAACTACCCGTCCTTTCCTCCGTTCAAGAGAATTTTTGTGGCAGGAGGGTCATACTATCCATGCGACTGCCGGGGAGGCTGTTGAGGAAACCGAGCGTATGCTCAACGTGTACGCGCAGTTCTGCGAAGAAGCGCTGGCAATGCCCGTCGTAAAGGGAAAAAAGACTGAATCCGATAAATTTGCGGGCGCGGTTTCAACATATGCGATAGAGGCTCTCATGCATGACGGAAAAGCCCTTCAAGCGGGTACTTCCCATTATTTCGGAGACGGATTCGCGCAGGCGTTCGGAATTGAATATACCGACAAGGAAAACAAGCGCGTATTCCCGCATCAGACAAGCTGGGGCGTGACTACTCGTCTTATCGGCGCGGTAATCATGACTCACGGCGACAATAACGGACTTGTTCTGCCCCCTGCTATCGCTCCTGTTCAGGCTGTTATAATCCCTATCGCCCAGCACAAAGAGGGCGTTCTCGAAAAGGCAGGCGAGCTTTACGATCGTCTGAAAGCCGCAGGAATCAGAGTTAAGCTTGACGACAGCGAAAATTCACCCGGCTGGAAGTTTGCGGAATACGAGATGAAAGGCGTTCCGATACGCGTTGAGATCGGTCCGAAGGATATAGAAAACGGTCAGTGCGTGATAGCTTCGCGCTGGAACGGAGAAAAAACCGTTGTTTCCCTTGAAGATTTAGAAAAAGCTGCCGCCGAAAAGCTGAATGAAGCTCATGACGGTATGTATGCAAAGGCTCTGGCAAATCAGGAAAACAGAACGTATGCCTGCACAAATATGGACGAGATAGTTAAAACTCTTGAAGAAAACGGCGACGGATTCATCAAGGCAATGTGGTGCGGAGAGGAATCATGCGAAGACGAAGTAAAAGATAAAACAGGCGTCGGATCGAGATGCATTCCCTTTGATCAGGAGCAGATCTCGGACGTATGCGTATGCTGCGGAAAACCTGCCAAGCATATGGTATATTGGGGAAAGGCATATTAATGAAAAATTTTATTAAAAAGGCGGCGGCGATGTTTTTTGTGCTGCCGCTGCTCATAACGCTGCTGAATATTCCCGCAGGCATTATATCGCACGCCGCAGTTTCGGCGGTATGGCCTCTTGATGAGGAATTCAGCAATATTACAACATATTTCGACGCGCGCAGAAATGAAAGCGACAGTTCCTATTACCACAATGCGATAGATATTCCTGCCGACTACTGCGCAAATATTTACGCGGCTTATTCGGGCGAGTGCATTTCCGCAGGCTGGATGGACGACTACGGATATCTGATTATCCTGTATCACGCGGATATAGATAAATACACGTTTTATGCGCACTGCACTTCCACGGCGGTTTCGGCAGGAGCTTTTGTAACGGAAGGTCAGCTTATCGGATATGTTGGAAGTACTGGAACTGCAAGCGGAAATCACCTGCATTTCGGCATCTGCGGCAATCTTTTAGCAGGCTGGCCAACGGTAACTTATTATGATCCGCTGACTTATTTTACGTATAACAAGACGAATACTCCGGGCAATGAAGAATGCGGCTGCGACGAAAGCTACGGCGGAACTTACACGACGGACGGAGTTTCGACTTATCTCAATATCAGAAGCGGACACGGCTCGGAATACGACGTTGTAGGAGAAATTCCGCCCAACGCTGAATTTGCGGTAATCAAAGCCAACGGAGAATGGGCGCACGTTGAATATAACGGAATTTCGGGATTCTGCCACATGGATTATATAAAAAAGATCGCGGAGATCAGATCCGGAATGACCTTGACGGACGTTTGCGTTCCGAGCGGAAAAATTGCGGAAGGTTCGGCTTTCAGTCTGACGGGCGGAATTGATTCCGCTCTGAAAATAAACAAAGTATGGGGCGGAGTTTACGAAGCAGACGGTGAAACTGACGTGATGACTATGGAAGATTTTCCTACCGGAACGGAATATAAGTTTTCGGGAAAATTTGATAAAGGAATGCGTTTCAACAAACTTGCTGCCGGTACATATGTTTACTGCATTAAGGCTGAAGATTCATCGGGAGCTGTGTATACGCTGATACATTCGGTTTTTTACGTCGGCGACGGTAAAAGCGAATACGACGGCGACATTAACAGCGACGGAGAAGTAAATATATCCGACGCAGTGCTTCTGAGCAAATTTCTGATAAACGGGGATAAATTTACGCTGAATCAATATATTTGCGCTGACCTCAACAAGGATTCAAATGTTGATGTATATGATATGGTTCTCATGAGAGCGTATCTGATATAGACTGCTTTATTTCGGGCGGTTAAAGGTACTTTTCTCTTGAATTTCTCTGAATAGGGTGAGTTTCTTATACTTCCGTATAAATTTAATTTTGTACCCCTTGCGAGTGCAGAATTAAATTAATTTTGGGATTCTTAAGGGGACAGCGTCCCCTTAAAGCGCTCCGAACTAAAGTAAGCTATTATAGGAGATGTTCAAATGTTTCTGGAGAATCTTCGGTTCAGTCTGAATGCGACTGTGCCGGTGTTTCTGATGATGGTGTTTGGCTGGATCTGTCAAAAAATAAATCTTCTGGACGATCATACCACCTCAAAATTAAACAAATTCACGTTCACGGCGACACTGCCTGCGTTATTGTTTTCAGATCTGTCAACTGCCGATTTCCGCGCGGTATGGGATTGGAAATTCGTGGGATTCTGCATATGTTCGACACTTTTAAGCGTTCTGATCGCTGTGGGATATTCGATGCTCCACAAGGATAAGGCGGAACGCGGCGAAATAATTCAGGCTTCTTACAGAAGCAGTGCGGCTGTGTTGGGAATAGCGTTTGTAAAAAATATTTACGGTGAAGCGACTATGGCTGCTCTCATGATAGCGGGAACAGTTCCGCTTTACAATATTATAGCGGTTATTTCGCTGTCGCTGACTTCTCCCGAAAAGCGTTCGGGCAGCAAAAAAGATTTGATTCTTAACACGTTAAAGGGAATCGTCACAAACCCCATAATTATCGGAATCGCCGTAGGAATGGCGTGGTCGCTGCTGAAAATTCCGCAGCCCGTGATACTGGAAAAATCCGTATCATATCTCGGAAATATGGCGACTCCCCTCTCCCTTATAGCGTTGGGAGCGTCGTTTAAAACAAGCGAAGCAAAGGGAAAACTCCCAATAACTCTGGGAATCGCCTTTATCAAGCTGCTGATGTTCTGCGGAATTTTCCTGCCGTTTGCCGTGCATTTCGGATTCCGCGGCGAAAAACTCATTGCAATTCTCGTAATGCTTGGAAGCGCAACAACGGGAAGCTGCTTTGTAATGGCGAAAAATTTCAGTCACAAAGGAACTATCACGGCATTTGCAGTCATGCTTACAACGCTTATGAGCGCGTTTACTTTGACGGGCTGGTTATTTGTTTTGAAAACATTAGATTATATATAATAATAAAATAAAAGAGGAATACAATATGAGTTTTATTGATTCATATAAAAGGCTGGAAAAAATATGCAGCGAATTGTATGACGATAACCATGGTCTATCAATTTATATTGATGAAATGATTGGTAAGCCGGACGGCTCATATTATGTGTCAAGCTGGAATAAAGATCTAAAGCAGTTAAAGCATTATCGTTGGGTAAGAAATAAAATCGTACACGAACCAGGTTGCACCGAAGAAAATATGTGCAGCCCCAGTGATATTCAGTGGCTTGATAATTTTTATTCTCGTATCATATCAACCAACGATCCGCTTGCGTTGTACCGTAAATTGAGAAGCCCGCGCAGAGCGCAAGAATCGGTAACAAAACCGATACCCAAACTGATAAAAAAACCGCAACAAACATATTCGTCAAACCCAACGAGTTATACAACCCAACAATATAGAAAGACGACGTCTAAACACAGAGGGTGCTTAGTATATTTAATCGGAATAATGTTTGTCGTTGTTGCTATAGCTTTGATTACAATTATTTATACTCTTCTTTGAGACATAATCTCAAACAGCCGCATTTCACCAAGGAATGCGGCATTTTTTATACGGCTAAATGTTTAATTGAATTAAATATTTTCAATCTATTGATTTTCAAAAAAAAGTGTGTTATAATAAATCGTCTCTTGTATTTTTACAGTCGCAGATTTTTTCTGTAAAAAATGCAGAGATAATATATTTTAAAGGAGATTGATAAATGGAAAACATTGTCAGCCTAAAAGATATTATCGTCGAGTTTGAGGATGGCGAGCGTATCCTCAAAAACATCAGCCTTGACATCAAGGATCACGAGTTTGTAACGTTTCTCGGTCCTTCCGGCTGCGGAAAAACTACGACACTTCGCATTATCGCGGGTTTTCTCGAACCCAACAGCGGAGACGTTTTCTTCGAGGGCAAACGCATAAACGGTATGCCGCCCCATAAGCGAAACGTCAATACCGTTTTCCAGCGATATGCACTTTTCCCACATCTGAATGTTTACGAAAATATCGCTTTCGGTCTGAGAGTAAAAAAAGTTCCCGAAAAGGAAATAGTGCGCCGCGTAGGCGAAATGCTGGAGCTTGTCAACCTCATGGGGTATGAAAAGCGTTCTGTCAACCGATTGTCAGGCGGTCAGCAGCAGCGTGTCGCAATTGCCCGCGCTCTCGTAAATCACCCGAAAGTGCTGCTTCTGGACGAACCTCTCGGCGCTCTCGATCTGAAACTCCGAAAGGAAATGCAGATAGAGCTGAGAAAGATCCAGCAGGAGCTTGAGCTGACATTTATCTATGTCACCCACGATCAGGAAGAAGCCCTCACCATGAGCGACAGTATCGTCGTTATGAATAACGGATATATCCAGCAGATCGGTTCGCCGACGGATATTTACAACGAGCCGAAAAACGCTTTTGTTGCCGATTTTATAGGCGAAAGCAATATTGTCAGCGGCATTATGCCCGAGGACTGCGTTGTGGAATTCTACGGCAGACGATTCGAATGCGTGGATAAGGGATTCGGCAAGGACGAGGAAGTCGACGTTGTTATCCGCCCCGAGGATGTGAAAATTATTTCCGCGGAAAAGGCGAAGCTTACGGGAATTGTTGAATCGGTGGTATTCAAGGGCGTTCATTACGAGATGGTCATTGATACGGCTGACTGTAAGTGGAAGATACATTCCACAAAGGCGGAACAAGTCGGGGCTATGGTTGGCATGGCAGTTGATCCATTTGATATTCACATAATGAAGAAAGCGGAGGAGTAGCAATGAAACTGAAATATTTTTCCGCTCCGTATCTTGTATGGATGGTGGTATTCATACTCGTACCGCTTCTTATGATAGCGTATTTTGCTTTCACCAATGATAACGGAAGCTTCACGATCAAATATATATCCGACGTCGGACAATACGCAAATATATTCGTCCGTTCCATATGGCTTTCGCTTATTGCAACGGCTGTCTGTCTTGTTATCGCATATCCCGTTGCATTCATGCTGTCGCGCATGGATAAGCATAAGCAGGGTACTATGCTTATGATAGTTATGCTGCCCATGTGGATGAATTTCCTGCTGCGTACATATGCATGGATGACTCTTCTCGGCAACAACGGCATCATCAATCACATTCTCGGACTCGTAGGTCTCGGTCCGTTCAAGCTGATAAATACGTCGGCGGCGGTAGTTCTGGGAATGGTGTATAATTACCTGCCGTTTATGATACTTCCGCTGTATTCCGTCATGGAGAAGATAGACAACAGTATGTTCGAGGCGGCTTCCGATCTTGGGTGCAGCTACGTAAGTACGCTTTTAAGAGTTATCATCCCCCTTAGTATGCCCGGTATAACCTCGGGTATAACAATGGTATTCGTTCCCGCAATTTCCACATTCATTATTTCCCGAATGCTGGGAGGCGGTTCAAATCTTCTCATCGGCGACCTTATCGAGATGCAATTCCTCGGAAACGCCTATAATCCGCACCTCGGCGCGGCGATCTCCTTCGTTCTCATGGTCATAATCCTCGTGATAATGACGGTAATGAATCAGTTCGATCCCGACGATCAGGTGTTAATGTAGGAGGGCGCTGACATGAAAAAACTCGGTAAAATTTATATGGCTCTGGTGCTTATGTTCCTGTACGTGCCGATTTTCGTGCTTATCGTTTTCTCGTTCAACGAAACGAAGAGCAGGAGCGTTTTCAGCGGATTTACATTCGACTGGTACATCAGACTTTTCCATAACAGAATTATTATTTCATCGCTTATCAATACGATAATCATCGCCTGCATTGCAAGCGTAGTATCGACGATTCTCGGCACATTGGCGGCGATCGGCATAAACAGCATGAAAAAAGTTCCGAAGGCTGTCGTCATGAATGTGACGAATATGCCCATCATCAATCCCGAAATTGTTACCGGCGTATCTCTGATGCTTCTTTTCGTATTTTTCGCCGCAAGAATGAATCTGGAATTCGGTTTTGTTACACTTCTTATAGCGCATATAACGTTTGATGTGCCGTACGTTATCCTTAACGTAATGCCGAAGTTCAACCAGATGAATCCGCATATTTACGAAGCGGCGCAGGATTTAGGGTGCAGTCCGATAAAGGCTTTCCGCAAGGTGGTTCTGCCCGAGATCATGCCCGGCGTTATAAGCGGATTTCTCATGTCGTTCACCTATTCTCTGGACGATTTCGTAATCAGCTATTTCACAAGCGGTTCTACGTCGCAGACATTGCCTATCACGATATATTCAATGACTCGCCGAAAAGTTTCCCCCGAAATAAACGCTCTTTCAACTCTTATTTTCCTTGCAGTTGTGATCGTTCTGATCGTTAAGAACATAATGGAAAAAAGAGCCTTGAAGAAGAGCGGTGCAATGTAAGGAGGCGCAGGCATGAAGAAATTCTGGTATTTGATCACAGCCGCTGTAATGAGCCTGTCGATGCTTGCGTCGTGCGCCGATTCGGAAATCTCCGAGGACGAAGAAGATGAAGAAGTTTATCAGCAGACGCTGACTGTTTCAGACCCCGATTATTACACGCGATTCAAGGGCAAGGGTCTTTCCATAAACGTTTACAACTGGGGCGAGTATATCTCGACGGGCGCAGACGAAGGCACTCTCGACGTAAACGGAGAATTCGAAAAGCTGACGGGTATCAAGGTAAATTACACTAATTTTGCTACCAATGAGGAACTTTACGCGAAGCTTAAAGGCGGCGGAGCGGCTTATGATGTTATTATTCCGTCTGATTATATGATAAGCAAAATGATCGACGAAGAAATGATACAGCCCCTTGATTTTGAGAATATTCCCAATTTTGAGTATATCATGGAGAATTTCCGCAATCAGGATTACGATCCCGAAAATGCGTATTCCGTGCCTTATACATGGGGAACTGTCGGAATTATTTATGATACGACCATGATAGATATTCCGCCGGAGGAAATAGACTGGGATCTGCTATGGAATGAAGATTACGCCGATCAGATACTCATGTTTGACAATCCCCGCGACGCTTTTGCAATTGCGGAGATAATGGAGGGCTTCTCGCTTAATACGGAAGACCCTGATGAACTGGAGCAGGCGGCGCTGAAGCTTCGCAGGCAGAAGAATATAGTTCAGGGTTATGTAATGGACGAGGTATTCGACAAAATGGGAGCAGGCGACGCTTTGATCGCTCCGTATTACGCAGGAGACGCGCTTACTATCATGGAGGATAACGAAGATCTCGACTTCGTGGTGCCGAAAAGCGGAACGAATCTTTTCATCGACGCAATGTGTATACCGACTTCGGCGCGTCAGAAAGAAGCCGCTGAAATGTACATCAATTTCATGTGCGAGCCTGATATTGCATACTCAAATATTGATTACATCTGCTATTCAACACCGCATAAGGAAGCATATGAAATGCTTGACGAGGAAGTGCGGAACAGTCATGTTTCGTATCCGGATCAGGAATTTATCCGCGCGAATACTTCAGTTTTCGTAAATCTTTCCAAAGAGGCAAATCAGAAAATGCAGGATCTCTGGACTGAAATGAAGTCCGCGGAAGATGAGAATACCAATAAATGGATAGCTCCCATATTCTTGATATTCTGCGTACTGCTGATGATTTTCGTACTGATTCGCCGACATATCAAGAATAAGAAAGATATATTCTAAGAACTTGTGTTCATAGGATATTGAATAGGTTCTAAGATAAAAATGCCCTCCTGCAAAAACAGGAGGGCAAAATATTATTTCTCCGAAAGCGTTCCCTGATAAGTCACGCCGTCTACGGTGATCGTAAAATTTTTAGATTTCTTGGCGGAATCAGAGTAAACGTCCGATTTGTTAAGCTTATAATAGCTGTAAAAATCGGAGCAAACGCTATAAGCAGTAGTAACAGTTTCATCTCCGTACCATTTATTGGAACTACGCACATCAACATGAGTTGCGGTATATGTATTATCGATATTGGCAATACCGCCGAATCCGATATCCTGAGCGGCGCATGATATGATTTTAGATGAAATTTTCTTTCCGTTCTTATCATAACATACAATATCCGCCGCCGTACCGTTTACGTGCCGACCTGCTCCGGAGCCGCCGACGTTTTTATCGTGAGACGAACAGCGATAGCCTGAATTAATGATAATTTTCGAGCAGTTCAGAGCTGAATGAAGCTGTTCAAGCTTGTCCGCAAGCTCCGAATCAAGCTTCGTATCGTGATTGCCGCCGCATTTACAGCGAAATTCGCTGATGTTGAAGTGCGCCGTAAGCTGAGTTTTATCCGTTGATTTAAACGTCTTTATCATTCATTTGTCCTCCTTATCCTTAGCGTGCTGAGTTCCGAAATAGAATGCAATAACAGTTGTAAAAACAGTAATAAACTGATCGGACGAAACAGTTCCTTTTGCTGAAAGACAAGCAAAAACCACTGTCATAACAATAGTCACGATCGACTTTACATCAATAAGTTTTGCAAGTTTATTTTTCATGCTGACCGCTCCTTTCGATATCTTCTATTCTATGATTTATCACCTTTATTTGCTCCTCAACGACAGGCATTCGTTCGGCAAATTTATTATGCTTATCTACTTTCTTTTCAAGCTGTTCTATGCGATAGTTGGTAAGCTTTGAACTGACAATAATACCGCCTAAACTGCCTCCGAGCGTACCAATAAGCGAAATTAGGGCGATTATTATTTCTGTGTTCATTATGCAACATTCCTTTCATGCAGCCTTATCAGGTTGTTTCTATCGCTTCAACAGGTACTTTATACCATGAGCCAAAGCCATTTGTACCATAACTCCTCATAAATATTGCCGGAACCATTGAATTAGCATATATTTTTTGTATAAAGCGATTAGTCATAGCAGTACAGCATATTTCAAGGCGGAAGCCTGTTCCGCTAAGGGGGCTGTTCAGTAATGTTGCCGCTACTGTAGAGCTTGATACATAATATACGCCCGGCTGTGTGTAATCATTTAAGTTCGCCCCACTTGGAATATTAGTCCCAAGACCCCATATTCGGTCTGTGATGTCGTTAAGACGTTCCTCAACACTTGGTTTGTACGGTTCGTATGTGTTGTCTGTGATTTCGGCGCAGCGGAGCATTGGATAGAATATTTGATTATTTACTGTTGCACCGGCTCTAACAATTATCCTAACCTTACAACCATTTTCCGGAATAGTAACCTTAACACCGCCGCCCACATCATACCCAAACGTGTTTGTATTTGATACTGTTCTTGCAGCATATAAAGCATAGCCTGCTTGATAGTTTCCGCCAAACGGGCAGCCGGAAAGCACCATAGTTTTGCCAACTAAATCTGACGGGATAGTGAAAACATCAACCTGTACAGCAACCGTGGCAGTTCCGTTCACGGTTATAGATTTATCTTCATTTAAAGTAAACGTAATACCGTTAACCGTCTTAGATGTTAACGTATTATTCAGAAAGTTCTTCCTCTGATAACCTAACGTGCCGCGATTTAAAGCCGACTGCTCAGTCGTTTTTGCAATATCTGTCTTTATTTCCGTATCGTCGTAATTTTTAAGACCCGAAATTAAGTCCTCAGTCTGTAATTTGGTGTAATAATTCGACAAATTGACATTGTCATTTTTAGCAAGCTGCGCCGCCAAATAAATTTCGTGTAAATTCATGAAACCGCCTCCCCGTTAATATACCATTTTCCATCATCGCCGAGAACTGCAAGCTTTCCCTCTTTGATAATTAACGCAGTCGAACCTTGATGAAGTAATCTTCCCGGTATTTCGTTAATTTTAGGCAGTTCATCTCTTGTGTCAACATCGATTTGCATCACTGATTCCGATTTGTTTCCATTGAAACAGTAAAACTTTTCATTTCTTATTGTCATTTTTATTTTTCTCCTTTTAAAAATTTTAGTTGTCTTAAAACAAGTTCTTATTTCCTCCTTTCATAACAGGGCAAAAAAACCCCTTTTTTCAATGTAAAAACGTTGATAACCGAAAAATGTTCACAAAAAGTTTACATTAGACCTCCTAGGAAACTAAGGTGCGCCATATGACAAAAGATTTGACATACGGTGTGCATTAGTTTCCGAGGAGGTCTATTTATGGCGTATCTATAAAAATGCGCCGAAATGAGGGAAAACTCCTCAATTCGACGCATTTACTAATTATATTGATTTTTATGATTTTAAACAGGCTCTTAAAATCACAATTTTTTACCGATTTTAGAACCGTATTTAACCACGGTTTCAATACCGAGTGAGGAATTCTCCAGAATATCGCGGTCGAGTAAAATTTTATCCTTTTCGAAAAGCATTACGATAGTCGAGCCGCCGAATTCAAATTTTCCCTTTTCCTCTCCGCGGTGAAAATTATACGCGCTGTGACGATTGCATATCCTGCCGACAAGCAGCGCGCCGACTTCGATCTGCACAACGTCGCCGAAATTTTCAGTGTGAAGCACGGTAAATTCACGGCTGTTCTGCTTGTAAATATTGTAATTCTCCAGCGCGATGGGGCATACGGTATGAAGAACGCCCGAAATAAAATGATTCTCCCCTTTTCTGCCGTTGTCAATATAGCAGTATCGGTGATAATCGTCCACGCATAATCTGAATATCAGGCAGTAACCGCCGCGATAGCGTTGGGCGATATTTTTACTTTGTACAAGATCGGAAATACGATAGTATGAATCTTTAATTTTAAAAACACTGTTTTCGCCGATCTTATATGCCGTCAATTTCGAATCGCACGGGCTGATAAGATGTTCAGGGGTCTTATCTATAGGACGAAGACGGGACTTTATTTTTCGGGTGAAGAAGTCATTGTATGACGAAAATTCGCTGTCGCGATACTGCGTCATATCAATATTATTTTTTTTAATAAAAGGTTCTATCAAAGGAATTGACAAGGGAGAATCCATGAAGATTCCCGCCGTCTTTGAAATTATCGGAGCGGTCAGAAATTTCAGGATAAACCGTCCGCCGACAGTGCGGTACAAACGCTTCAAAATGCGCTGCTGACCGCCGTTTTCCGCAATAATACCGCCGTTTCTGTTCTTTATCATGACATCACCTTTTCGCGTTGATAAGCATAAGCTTTATGCGGTTTTCCTGATTTACGCGCGTAGCTCCGGGGTCGTAGTCGATAGCGACGATGTTCGCGTTTGGATTATCTTCTTTGATCGCGCGCGACATTCCCTTTGCAACTATATGATTCGGCAGGCAGCCGAATGGCTGGGCGCATATGATATTTTCAACGCCCGACTGCGCCAGTGCAGCCATTTCCGCAGGAATAAGCCAGCCCTCACCCATAACAACGCCCTGATTTATGTACTTGTCAGCCAATGCGCGGAGATGTTCAAAATCATGAAGCGGCTCGAATTTTCCATGCTCTTTCATAATTCTGATAAGCTCCTTCTGCTTGGAGTATATCAGTTTATAACCCAGTTGAAAGAGACGTGATTTCGTATTTTTGCTGTCGTACAGCTTGGCGTTGTTGACTGTAGCAGTGGCTGTATACATGACGAATTCGAGCAGCGACGGAACAACGGGTTCGCAGCCCTCGGAAAGCAGGAAATCTTCAAGATGATTATTGGCAAGGGGCGAATATTTTACATAAATCTCGCCGACGATGCCGACCTTTATCTTCTTTTCATCAGTAAGCTTTATGTTGCCGAAATCGTCCAGAATAGCGCGATAAAGGCGTTTTGTTGCGGTGTATCCGTTTTTTCCGCTGCGGAACATATCGCTCAGATGATTCTGCCATTTCTCCAGAATTTTCGTTGATTCGCCCTTATTTGCTTCATAAGCGCGGCATTTATTGTAGCAGGTCATGAGAAGATCGCCGTACAATACAGCGTACAGCAGTTTTATAAAGATCGCAGGTGTGATCTTGAACGCGCTGTCTTTTTCGAGACCGCTGAAATTCAGTGAAACTACGGGAACTTGCGGAAAATTACGCTCTACGGCTTTACGCAGCAGGTGAATATAATTTGAAGCGCGGCAGCCGCCGCCTGTCTGGGTGATCAGCAGTGCTGTCTTATCGAGGTCGTATTTGCCGCTTTTCAGAGCGTCCATGAACTGCCCGATAACGAGAAGCGCGGGATAGCAGGCATCGTTATGCACATTTTTCAGACCCTCGTCAACGACAGTACGGGAATCGTTTTCCAGTAGCTCCATTTTGTAGCCCATCGGCTCCATTATCGCGATAAGAAGCTTAAAATGAATGGGCAGCATATTCGGTATGAGGATAGTATGCGTTTTGATCATATCTTCAGTAAACTTTTTATATTCAGCCATTTATTCCTCCATATTTTGTATAGATTCACGGTTGTCTTATTTTTAGGGCAATTCAAGGGTATACTGTCTCCTTGATTTCCCTGCCTGAGTGAGGTATTCCCTTGTATTTAATGTGAATTCCATTCCTTACCCCTTGTGGATAAGGAATGGAATTAATATCGGGATTCTTAAGGGGGCGGCGCCCCCTTAAAGCGCCCAAAACTAAAGTCAAATCTAAGAATCTTTACCCATAGCCGCGATGAGACTGCGAAGTCTGATTCTTGCGGCTCCCAAGTTATTTATCTCGTCAATTTTCAGCTGCGTGTAGAGTTTGCCGCTGTTTTCCAGAATTCGGCGCACCTCGTCGCTTGTAACGGCGTCTATTCCGCAGCCGAAGGAAACAAGCTGTATAAGCTGCATATCGGGCTGCGTGGTCACGTATTCGGCGGCGCGGTAAAGACGGGAATGATAAGTCCATTGATTGAGAACATCGAGATTCGGCGTATGGGCGAGCCGAGCGACGCTGTCCTCCGTTACAACAGCCATTCCGAGACTTGTTATCAGCTTATGGATACCGTGATTTATTTCGGGGTCGATGTGGTACGGACGGCCTGCAAGCACGATGATACTGCGATTTTCCGCGCGCGCCGTCCTGATTATTTCCGCCGCTTTATTGGCAATATCAGTCTGATGAACAGTAAGGGCGTTGTAAGCCTTTTCCACTGCCGCAGGAATTTTTCCCTTAATATTGTGATTTTTCAGGCATTCCTTCAACACCTTGACAACGTTTTTCCGCACGTTGAGATCCATGTATGGGTGAATGAAATTTTTGGCGTTGAGCCGCGGATTATTTGCCGTCAGCAACTCCGGATAATAAGCGACGATGGGACAATTGAAGTGATTATCTGATTCGCCCTCGTCAATATTATAACTCATACAAGGATAAAATATGAAATCAACGCCCTTATCAAGCAGCTCTTCAATATGACCGTGAGTAAGCTTCGCAGGGTAGCAGACCGTATCGGACGGAATAGTATGCTGACCGAGATAGTACATATCCCGCGAACTTTCGCTGCTGAATACCGTTTCAAATCCGAGTTCGGTAAACAAAGTATGCCAGAACGGCATTAACTCATAGAAGTTCAAAGCCAGCGGAAGCCCTACTTTGCCGATCGGACGGGCAGGCTGACCGTTCTGCTTCATTATTGCGATACTATTGTATTTATACTCGTAAAGATTGGGAATATTGTTCTTTTTCGCCTTGCCGCTGCCTTTTTCGCAGCGATTTCCCGAAATGAAATTCCTGCCCTTTCCGAAATTGATTATATTAAGCTGACAATTAGCCGTGCAGCCGCCGCATTGCGCCGATTTTGAGGTATAGCTGAATTCAGCCAATGCTTCCCGCGAAATCAGCGAAGATTCACCCTTGGAATGCTCCTTTGCGTACAGCGCGCAGCCGAATGCGCCCATAAGTCCCGAAATTGCGGGGCGAATTACGTCTCTGCCCATTTCTTTTTCAAATGAACGCAGTACGGCGTCGTTGAGGAATGTGCCGCCCTGAACTACGATATTTTTTCCGAGTTCGTCGGGAGAATTTGCGCGGATAACCTTGTAAATGGCATTCTTGATGATCGACGACGACAATCCTGCGGAGATATCCTCTACCGTCGCGCCGTCTTTCTGAGCCTGTTTAACGGAGCTGTTCATGAAAACCGTGCAGCGCGAACCCAAATCAACGGGATGTTTAGCGAAAAGTCCCAGTTGAGCGAATTCCGCTATATCATAGCCCATAGCCATTGCAAACGTCTGAATGAAGCTTCCGCAGCCCGACGAACACGCTTCATTGAGCATAATGCTGTCAATGCTGTGATTTTTGATCTTAAAGCATTTTATATCCTGTCCGCCGATGTCGATTATGAAATCAACTTCGGGGCAGAAATGCGCCGCCGCCTTGAAATGAGCGACCGTTTCAACGATGCCGTGATCTATCGAAAGCCCTGATCTTATGAGATCTTCGCCGTATCCCGTAACTGCCGCGCCCATTATTTTTATATCGGGATTCATTGAATCATAGATCACTCGAATTTGCGCGGCGATCTTATCAAGGGGCTGTCCTTGATTTGAGGAATAATGATGATAAAGAATTTTGCCGTCGTCGGTTATGAGAACAAGCTTCGTGGTAGTTGAGCCTGCGTCGATACCGAGGTACGCGCCGCCTTTGTATGTACGAATGTCTGCGTAGCCAAGATCGTGCTTTTTATGGCGATCAATAAACTCATCATATTCGCCCTGAGAAGCGAAAAGAGGTTCGCCCGTTACGATATTGTCCGTAGATACGGCGTTTTTCAGCTTATCAAGTATTTCATCGACAGTAAGTCTGTCGTCGTTCTGAGCGGAGTAAAGCGCACAGCCGAATGCCACGAAAACAGGGCCGTCATCGGGGAATACCGCATGATCTTCATCAAGATCAAGAGTTTTCACAAAGGCGTTTTTCAGACCGCTTAAAAAATGAAGCGGGCCGCCGAGGAAAAGCACTTTACCCTCGATGGTTCGTCCCTGAGCAAGTCCCGATACAGTCTGATCGACGACTGCCTGAAAAATACTTGCTGCAATATCCTCGCGCAGTGCGCCCTGATTGAGAAGCGGCTGTATATCGGATTTTGCGAAAACTCCGCAGCGAGAAGCGATCGGGTAAATTTTTTTAGCTTTCAGCGAAAGATCGTCAAGCTGATCTGCCGTGATACCCAAAAGCGTCGCCATCTGGTCTATGAACGCGCCCGTACCGCCTGCACATGAACCGTTCATACGCTGTTCAACGCCGCCCGTCAGGAAGATTATTTTAGCGTCCTCGCCGCCAAGTTCGATTACCGCGTCGGCGTCGGGGGCTTTTTCCTTTACCGCTAAAAAAGCGGCGTGAACCTCCTGAACGAACGGTATTTCCGCAGAATTTGCCAATCCGAGACCTGCCGAGCCTGTTATGCAGACTGTGAATTTATCATTCGGATATTCGCCGCGAATGATAGAAAGCTGTTCCGTTACAGTCTCCTTGACTTTCGAAAAATGCCGCTGATATTTTGAATAAATAATACGGCTGTCCTCATCGGTAATTACCGTTTTTACCGTAGTAGAGCCTACGTCGATACCAAGCGAAAGTTTGTTACTCATAATTATCCTCTTACAATAAAATTTTGGAATCTTTGCGTTTCGCGAAAATTCCGCTTCTTATTCTATTATACTACATTTTTCGAAAAAAATAAAGCATTATTTTTTATTTAATTTTTTTTACAGTTATTGTTTATTCGGAATAAATAAGGGGACGTAGTCCCCTTAAATCATTCTGTACAAGTAATAGCCGTTTCAAGGGCGATCTCCATCATATCTCTGAATGTTGTCTGACGTTCTTCGGCTGTAGTCGAGAGACCTTTCAGCGGACAATCGGAGACGGTCAGAATACAAAGCGCGTTTTTACCTGCGCGGGCGGCGTTCATGTAGAGAGCGGCTGCTTCCATTTCAACGGCGAGAACACCCATTTTCTTCCATTTGGCGAGACTTGTGCCGTCGTCGTAGAACGTATCGCTTGACAAAATATTGCCTGCATGAAATTTACAGCCTTTTTTTTCGGCAGCGGAGACTGCGGCGGAAATAAGCTTCCATGAAGCCGTGGGCGCATATGTTCCGGGGAGATCGTACTGCGCGGAATATGAAGAATTCGTACTTGCGCTGATACCGATTATCACATCGCGGAGATTTGCGTTATCGTCGATCGCGCCTGCCGTTCCCACGCGAATAATATTTTCAACGCCGTACTCGTTAAAAAGCTCATAAGAATATATGCCGATAGAGGGCATTCCCATTCCGCTGCCCTGAACCGATATGGGAATTCCCTTATAAGTTCCCGTAAATCCGAGCATTCCCCTCACCTGATTATAGCAGACAGGATTTTCGAGATAATTTTCGGCAATAAACTGCGCTCTCAGCGGATCTCCGGGCATGAGAACAGTTTTTGCAATATCGCCGATATTTGCGTTGTTGTGAGGTGTAGGCATATGAGTTCCTCCTTTATGCAGTTTTTGTACTGCGTTTTTTTAGTATCTTTTGCAGGGTTGCGGAAAGGGCCTTGAAATTATAGGCAATAATTACGGCGCAAAACGGAATAAGCCATAATCCCCAGAGTTTCGGAGACGCGATAATAATTACACACATAATTATTATAACGGCAGTATTTACAAAAGACCTAACTAAATTGACCTTGAACGGCACGTAAAATCTTGCGTCTACCATTCTTATGAGGAAGCACATGAAATAGCTCAGGAAAGTAGCGATCGCCGCGCCTTGGATTCCCCATGCGGGAATCAGGAAATAATTCAGAAGCAAATTTGAAACGCAGGCGAATGCGCACGTCCAGAGACTGTTTGTGGTGTGCTTGGTGGCAGTGTAGATTCCGCCGAGAAACTGGTCAAGGGACATGAAAATTACCGAAAGCACAAGGATAGGGGCATAAATATAAACAGTCGCATATTCCTCATAATTGGAAGTATTATTCAAAAACGCCGTAACGGGCTTGATGAAGAGGAGAAGCCCCGCTGAAGCGATGAAAAGAACAGCTTCATAGGCGCTGTAAACCCTCTTATAAAACTTGCTGCGGTCGGCGGAATCGTTTTCAGAGATAGCGGACATATTCCAAGCCTGAAAGAATATTGTCGATACCATTGATATCAGATTAGGCACGATAGCCGCGAGACTGTAAATTCCTGCCATGTCAAGTCCGAGCTGAACGCGCGAACTATGCATATTGGAAATAAAAAGACGGTCGGAAAGACTGGTTATCGTCCACATTACAATAGTCGGAATCAGCGGAAAAGAATAGCGCATCATTTCCTTTGCGAGGGAAATATTGAAGTGACTTACACTAATGAATTGGTAAAGCTTAGCTACCATAAACAGGAATATCGACGAGCAGAGATCGGAAAGGATAACTGCGATCATAAAGCCTTTTACGCCCATATGAAGCCATTCGATGAATATCAGATTGAAGATGAGCAATAGCAGAGTAACTAAAATTCCGTCGAGAGAAAAAAGTTTTACCATATCGCGCGCGCGGACGAACTGGGCGCACAGCATTCGAAGCGACGACGTACAGACATAAATTGCAAGCAGCAGCGAATAGCCCTTGATGAAGCTGAGCGGCGAAATAAACCGCAGTCCCGGCACGATTATTATTACCGCAGCCATGCCGACAGTCGTAATTATCGAAGAAGTGGTGAATACGTCGCGTTTGTCATAATTTTTATCAAGCCCGAATCGTATCATGTATTCCTGCAATGCAAAGGTGAAAATTGGCTGTAAAAAAAGCGCCATCATTTCAAGCTGGTTTTTAATTCCCATGCCTGTAGGGTCGATATTTTTGGTATAAAGTCTCGTCAGCAGCAATACTAAAATTTTTGAACCAAAGCTGCCGACCGCAAATATCATTGTATTCAGTGCAAGCTTTTTATATTTATTCATTTTATTAATTCTCCATTATTTGATTCTGCATAAATTCGCTTCGCCCGACGAAAGTATGAATTCTTTTCCGTTTTCGAGCATGATCCTCAGGTTTGCATTGTCGTCCACTCCCTCGGCAAATCCTGTGACGGCTTGATTTCCCGCGTTTGCAGTAATGATATTGCCCGTAAGTATCTCACGGCGGCGGTATTCTTCAAGATGACGTCGATTTTCGATGTCGTTGAGGTAAAATTCAAGCAGTTCAAGAATAAGCGCGCATAATTCATTTCGGCTTATTATCCTGCCGGAAACGTCCTCTATCGTGGTGATCCTGCTGTTCAGTTCGTCGCCGAAATCGAAGCTGCGCACATTTATCCCGATACCTATGACGGCGAAATCCAGCATATTCATTTCCAGTCCGAGAGAAGCTTCGGTAAGGATTCCGCATATTTTTTTTCCGTTCATATAGAGATCGTTCACCCATTTTACGCCAACATCGCAGCCGCAAAGCCGTTCGACTGCTTCGGCGGACGCAACTGCGGCTGCGGAGGTTATCAGGGGCGCGAATTCCACGGAAAATTCGGGGCGGACGATAACGCTCATGTACAGTCCTTTTCCCGACGGCGATTCGAATTTTCGTCCGAGTCTGCCTTTTCCCGACGATTGCTTTTCGGCAATAACTACCGTGCCGTGGGCTGCTCCGTTAGCGGCAAGTTCTTTGGCATAGTTGTTTGTGGACGAAGTTTCGTCGAGGATAATAATTTTTCCGCCAAGTTTTTTGGATTTGTTTTTTGAAGCGATTATCTCGCTTGACAAAATATTGTTATCAGAGCATAATCTGTAGCCCTTTGCGGTAACGGATTCGATGTTGTAGCCGTCGTTTTCGAGGGCTTTTACAGCTTTCCAGACCGCGTTTCGGCTGACTCCAAGCTGTCGGGCGAGTTCAGAACCGGAAATATATTCGCCGTCGGCATTGGAAAGCTCGATAAGTAAAGTTTTTTTAACGTTCATTATATTCTCCCGAAGTAAATTATACAGTTATTATACCATATAATGTCATAAAATACAAGTCAATTTTATGCAAATATAGCTTTAATAATAGCCAGAATACGCTTTTTTATACTTTTTGAGTAGACTAATTCCGCGGCTTTTTTAGGGCGGTTTGTAATGATATTGTCAACGCCGAGTGAGGACATACGCTGAATATCGTTAGTATTATCGACAGTCCAGACGAAAATCCGCTTGCCGTTCTGGTGAGCGTTGTTGACTACCGATGAATTCACAAACAGATGATTCAAGCTTAGGGCGTCGATATATTTCAGTTTATTGAAAGAAGAAGCGGAAGCGTTGGCGATAAGTCCCGTTTTTATATCGGGAGAAAGCGTTTTGACTTCTTTCAGAATGCTGTAGGAAAACGACGTAATATAGCAGGAATTCTCCAATCCGTATTCCTCGATCGTCTCGACGGTCTTTTTTACGGTCTCATCTGCATTGCCGTAATCCTTTATTTCCACATTATACAGAATATCTCCGTCCAACTCTTCAAAAACTTCGGACAGCAGCGGAATTTTAGCATCCGCGAATTCGCCGCCGAATTTTACTCCTGCCGAAAGCTGTTGAAGTTCTTCATAAGTATGATCTTTTAATTTTCCCTTGCCGTCTGTAACGCGGTCAAGCTTTTCATCATGAAACACCACAAGCTGTCCGTCGGAGGTAAGCTGAACGTCAAGTTCGATATAATCCGCTCCGCTTTCCGCGGCAGCCAGAAACGCATACATCGTATTTTCGGGCGCGGCAGAGGAAGCTCCCCGATGAGCCGTTATTTGAGTTCTGGTGATTATTCCCACGTTAAGGCTTATATTGCCCTTATATACGGATTTAAGATAATTGTAATTCAAAGTAACGCTTACCGCCAAAGCTGTAATTATCACAATAATTTTCGGCAGCGGCTTCATTTTCTGCTGCGGCTCATAATGCATATCATCTATTTCCGATTCGGGCAGAAGCGCGAAAAATTGGCGTGTAAGGCAGCAAATTACAGCAGGCGCGATAAGAAATGAAGAGATCGCCAGAAAAATATCTCCCGCATACCGCAATACTTTCAATGCCGACAAAAACGCTCTCTGCGGACTTGAAAATCCCTTGATAAAAAGAAGTATCACAAAGCTGATAATGAATGTTGCGAGGGCGGCGGCAATGAACATACATACGCCCCATATAATCATGGAAAAAGCTGTATTAAGGCGTTTCCCTTTAATAAGCTTTCTGCTGTCGGCGGCGCATTGTTTAAAAGATCTGTTTGTTAATACAAGGTAATGCAGACTATAGCTGTAGTTGATTATCAGTATTATAAAGATGATTTCAAGTATGATAAACGCGACTATGGCGATACTGCTGTTAATGTTTTGAAAAATTCTCTGCAATATGGGCAGCATCGGCATCATGAATACGCCCGATGAAACGGTAAATTGCGTAAGCGGCATTATCATGAGAGCTTTTAAACCGCCGCGGCTTTTGAAAGCTTTTCCCACTGCGCTTATTCCCGCGCGGAACATTCCGCCCGTAGTTATCGTGCCGCCCTTTGCATAGCATGAAAAGCAGGCGGTCAGCGCGGAAAGCTCGATAAGCGAGAATATCGCCGAAAAAAACAGTACTAATGCGACTACGGCAAGCGTAAACGGATTTTTTAAATATACCCATAATTTTTCGTCGGAAATATAGTTGACGCGCGCAATTTTCATTGTCAGCCGAAGAAGTAAAGTCAGTATCGGCGCGCCGACAGCCGTCAGCAGCAGCTTAAACAGCAGTTCAAATAATATAAAATGAGGGAATGCGCGCAAAAATACGCCCATCGACCTGAAAAAATTTTTCTTCATTCGTCTCTCCGTATCCGAAAATCAATTTATGCCTTACGGCATGATCAAGGGGGACGCTGTCCCCCTTGAAATCCCCCTGCTTAAGGGACATAGTCCCTTAAGAATCCCAATATTAATCAGCATTTGTACCCGCAAGGGGTAAAAATACTGATTCAAATGGATTTTAAGAACTATGTTCTTAGGCAAGCATTCAAGGAGACAACGCTTCTTAATAATATCGAAAATTAAGATTGATTTGATTGTTCTTGATCATTATATATTTATTATTATACAATTAATGGTATTATATGTCAAGCAATTTGACAAGAGTACAAAAGAAAAATGCTGTACAAAAGTACAGCATGAAAAAATAAATATTAGAAGGGGAATTGGGGGATTTTTCGGATGTCGGCGTGATTGCCGATCCTCGCCGACGTCCTTATCCTTTTTTATTATATACGGGA
The DNA here is from genome assembly GCA_964401315.1 of uncultured Alistipes sp. Lineage (GTDB taxonomy): Bacteria > Bacillota > Clostridia > Oscillospirales > Ruminococcaceae > Ruminococcus. The sequence goes on along the minus strand of CAYNYB010000005.1, from coordinate 71,530 downwards.
ATCCTTAAAATAATCTTAAAAATCAATTCACAAATTTCGCTTTGATGATAGCATATCCGTAGGGTGCAATAGTTACGGTATTATTCTCGAATTTTCCGCAGTACGGCTCGAAATTCGTGAATCTTTCAAGCTTATCGGAAATTTCGCCCACATTTACCTCGCTGCCCGTTCTGTTGACAAATACAATGTAGTCGATATCTTCGCCTTGACGCGTAAATGCAATTATGCGGTCGTCCATTACCTGACCGTCGTTTATTACAAAGTAAGTTCTGCCGCTCTTCATGTTGGGAATGGACTTTCTAACTCTGCTGAGTTCCGAAACATAAGAGATAAGCTCGTGATCTTCGCTGCCCCAGGGATAGCAGCGGCGGTTGAACGGATCTTTATAGCCCTGAAGTCCTGCTTCGTCGCCGTAGTAAATGCTTGGAACTCCGGGCAGGAAGAACATAAGCGCCATTGCCGCTTTCAGCATATTCTTTCCCAGCGCGTACTGATCGGGCGTGAGATAGCGTTCAGCCATCCAGTCCTTGCTCTTATCGTCGCAATAATCTCCTGCAAGACGGTTTATAGCGCGTTCGATATCGTGAGTAGATACGAAATTCATGAGAACGTCAATGGACGGCTGCGGATAATTTTCGAGTATAGTCATGACGGAATAGATGAAATCGCGAGGAGTACCGCCCTTTACGAAGTTGATTATAGCTTCGCGGAACGGATAATTCATAACGGAATCAAGCTGATCGCCGAGCAGATAGCGTCTTTTTACTCCATAGCTTTCCTTGTTGGAAGCGTCCTCCCAGACTTCGCCGATAACTATCTTGTCGCTGCCGTAGGATTTGACGGATTTACGCAGATTATTCAAGAATTTGTCGGGCAGCTCGTCGGCGACGTCAAGTCGGAATCCTGCTGCGCCCTTGCTGAGCCAGTAATGAAGAACGCCCTCTTCTCCGCAGATGAATTCGGTGTAATTCTCGTTATTTTCCCAGACATTCGGCAGAGTGTCGATTCCCCACCATGCTTCGTATTCATTGGGGTAATTGATGAAGCTGTACCAGTCATAGTATTTGCTTTCCTTTGACTGAAACGCGCCGGCTTCGTCCTTGTATCTGCCGAATTTGTTGAAATATCGGCTGTCCGCGCCGGTATGAGAGAATACGCCGTCGAGAATTACGGAAATTCCGTATTTTTTCGCTTCCGTACAAAGCTCCTCAAAATCGTCGTTAGTACCGAGCAGCGGGTCTGCATTCATATAATCAGCCGTATTATAGCGATGATTTTCGTGAGATTCGAAAATAGGATTGAGATAAATACAGGTAACGCCGAGATCGCTGAGGTATTTCAGCTTTGAACGGATACCCGCGAAATCGCCGCCGAAATAGTCGTTGTTCCAGACGTGACCGTTGTGATCGGGCTTATACCAGGGAGTGCCGTCCCAGTCCTCGCGAATAACTCTGCCGTCGGGGATATTCTCATGAACCTCGCCGCTTTTGCAGAATCTGTCGGGGAAGATCTGATACATTACGCCGCCTTTGAGGAAATCGGGCGTCTCGTAATCCTGAGAGTAAACGGTAAGCTGGAATAATCCGCCGTCGCATTCCGCGCCCTCATGGCAGTTAACTTTCTTGATATAATGGCGCATTCCGTCGCTTGTGTAAGAAAAATAATAATAATGAACGTCGCTGTAGCGCGGAGTGAATTCGCAGGTGTAAACGAAACAGTCCTGTTCTTCGGCTGAAACGCTCATGGAGATAAAGCGTTCCTTGAAGCCTGTGCGGAAAAGCACCAGTACAGGTGGGAAATCGGGGCGTATATCTTTGGAAAGGCGGATAGAAAAGCGGCAGTTCTCAAATTGTCTTACCGCTCCGAAAATTGACTTATAGTCAAGATTCCATGTATCATAAATAGGTTTCATAGCAAGCTCCTTAAATTATAGATCGGATCGCGACGAGTTTGCACAGTATTGCCTTAGAACCTGTTCACACAGGAAAATCCGCACACACCGAGATTTTAAACAGGCTCTTATAATTTTTTCCGATATTTAAAAATAAGTCCGAAAGTTGCAAAAAGCCCTGCAAGACCTATAATAACTGCGGAAACTATGGTCGTTGAAACATCGTCGTTTATTGTAATTGAAAAATTAACATTTGACGGCAGAAAATGCAAAGCGATTTTTTCTGCCGATAAGAGCCACACGGCAGTCATAGCAAGAACTGCGGAAGATTTCAGAAAAATATTTATCTTAGCGTATCGAATAACTGCGAAAATTGCCCATACAAGTACCAAAGAGCAGATTGCGGCGGCTACTCCAGTAATACAGCTTTCCTTAGAACCATATTTCAGTGTACCGTATACGACAACAGCAAATATCATAAACGTATCGGCAGCCATGCAGATAAGAGTCTTGTTATTGCCGAGATATCCGCTTATGATGCCGTATCGTACTACAAACGGCAGAAAAACTATACATATGCCCAGCGTTACGGACAAAAATGACATAATGAACCAATCTCCGCCGCTGTAAATGTTTCCCGAAAGCAAAAGCAGACATAGTGAAACATAAGAGCTTGCAAGTGTAATAAGACCCTTATTTTTAGTGGCTATAGTGGGAACGTTCAGCAGTGAAGCCGACAGCATGAGCGATGTGAGAAGAATACCGAATTTCGGCAGGTCATGTTCCTTAATGATAAAAATTATGAAGCATGGTATAATTGCCGACAAATATCCAAGTGCAAGAACCGCGTTGTATATTGCTGTGAATATCTGATACTTTTTTGCCATTTGCACGATTTTACGCTGATTTTCATCATCACTTGCCGTGCAGAGTTCATGTTCTGTGATATTAAGGGTTTCGCAGATAGGAGATATCATGGTTATATCCGGATAGGAAAGACCTCTCTCCCATTTGCTGACGGCTGATTCCGTGACGTAAAGTTTTTCTGCAAGAACTTTCTGAGAAAGTCCCGCTTCCTTTCGTTTGGTCTGAATAAATTTTCCGAATGTGATTTTATCCTGCATTGTTTTCACCTCTGATAAAATTTGGACATTGCAATGTTTCCATAAGTCCATTATAGATGGCGGCTGTCGGAATGTCAACATTTTCAGGTGAAAACAGGGGTAGACTGTTAGTCGAGTGGCTTCAATACGCCGTTTGCGGCGTATTGAAAATTATAAAAGGGAACGAATTTTATCCGTTCCCTTTTAGCTGAGAAAGTCTGAATTATCTGAGATGCCAGATATTATCAGCGTACTCAGTAACAGCACGGTCGGCAGAGAAAATTCCTGCGCCTGCAATATTGTTGAGGGACATCTTAGCCCACTTCATCTTGTCATTGTAGCATTCTGTGATGTAAGCCTGAGCCTTTCTGTAGCTGTCGAAATCAGCGAGAACCATGTAAGGATCGCGATCCTTGAGGGAATTTGCAACGTCGTTGAACGTGCAGCCGTTGATTCCGTGGTACATACGCTCGATAGCGTCCTTGATTCTGCCGTCGCCGTTGAAGTAATTTATGGGATTATATCCTCTTGCTTTGAGATCGTTTACTTCGGGAGTCGTCATGCCGAAGATAACGATATTGTCGTCGCCTGCCGCTTCCTTGATCTCGATGTTAGCACCGTCGAGAGTTCCGAGAGTCACAGCGCCGTTGAGCATGAACTTCATGTTGCCCGTACCTGAAGCTTCAGTACCTGCAAGCGAGATCTGCTCGGAGATATCGGAAGCGGGCATAAGCTTTTCCGAAAGCGTTACGCAGTAATTTTCGAGGAAGATGACCTGAAGCTTCTGGCTGATCTTGGGATTCTTTCTGATCTCTTCGGAAATCGCCCAGATCATCTTTATGATCTGCTTTGCAAGGTAGTAACCGGGCGCAGCCTTTGCAGCGAAGATGTAAGTCTTGGGAGTAAAGGGAGCATCGGGATTTGCAAGAAGATAGGAATAATCGGCAAGGATATTCATAACGTTCAGGTGCTGTCTCTTATACTCGTGGAGACGCTTTACCTGTACGTCGAAGATCCTGTCCGTATCGAGAACGATACCCGTAGACTGCTTAACATATTTAGCGAAGCTCTTCTTGTTTTCCTGCTTTACAGCCATAAGCTTTGTGAGAACCTGCTTGTCGTTCTCGAACGCTCTGAACTTTTCAAGCTCCGCGCCGTCCTTGATGAACTTCGTGCCGATAGTGTCGCTGAGAAGCTTCGTGAGTCCGGGGTTGGACTGATAGAGCCATCTTCTGTATGCGATACCGTTTGTAACGTTCTTGAACTTTTGGGGAGTATTGTTGTACTCGTCGTTGAACACGGAATCCTTGATGATCTCGGAGTGAAGCTTGGAAACGCCGTTTACGCTGTGAGAAGCCGCAACGCAGAGAGTAGCCATATGGATCATATTATCCTTGATGATGGACATACGCGTAGTTTTTGCGCTGTCATTGCCGTTTTTCTCCATAAGAGACTGGCAGTAGCGGTTGTTGATCTCTACGATAATAGCGAAGATACGCGGTATAACGTGCTTAACAAGGTTTACGTCCCACTTTTCGAGGGCTTCCGCCATAACAGTGTGGTTGGTGTAAGCGAAAGTCTTTGTAACGATATCCCAAGCCTTGTCCCATGTGAATCCGCAGTCGTCGAGGAGAATTCTCATCAGTTCGGGGATAGCGAGAGTCGGGTGAGTATCGTTGATGTGGATAGCAACCTTTTCAGCGAGATTTTCGAGAGTTCCGTAAACCATGATGTGGTTGTTTACGATATCGCCGATAGAAGCAGCGCAGAGGAAGTACTGCTGTCTGAGACGGAGGCTCTTGCCTTCAAGGTGATTATCGTTGGGATAGAGGATCTTCGAAATAGCGTTGGCCGTAGCATTCTGAGCGAGAGCCTGAGCATAGTTGCCCTCGTTGAATTCGCTCATGTTGAAGCTGGGAGCTTTAGCCGACCAGAGACGAAGAACGGAAACGCCTTCTCCGCCGTAGCCCGATACGTACATATCGTAAGGAGTAGCAACAACGGTATTGTAATTAACGTGCGAAATATAATGATAGCGGTCGTCCCAGTACTCCTGAATATCGCCCTCGAAGTGAACGTCAACGGAAAGCTCGGGTCTTGGAACGAGCCATACGCTGCCGCCGGGGAGCCAGTTGTCGGGAAGCTCGGTCTGCCAGCCGTCTTCAAGCTTCTGCTGGAAGATACCGTATTCATAGCAGAGAGAGTAGCCCATTGCGGGGAAGCCTGTGGTAGCGAGACCGTCGAGGTAGCAGGCGGCAAGACGTCCGAGACCGCCGTTTCCGAGACCTGCGTCAGGCTCGTGATCGAAAATTTTATCGAGATTGATAGTATGCTTTTTGAGGAAAGCGCGGACGTCGTCTGCGATCTCCAGATTATAAAGGCTTGTTTTGAGAGAGCGTCCCATGAGGAATTCCATAGAAAGGTAGTATATCTGCTTGCCGCCTACGGAATGAGTATGGTTGATGAAGCTCTGTCTTTTTTCGCCGAGTATCTCAACGATAATGGAAGAAAGAACCTGATAAACCTGCTTATCCGACGCTTCCTCCGGAGTTACGCTGTAAAGAGCCTGAAGCTTTTTCGGAAAATTCTGTTTAATTTTCTCCATGATCTGTGTCGTGTTAGTGTTAGTCATAAAGATCTCCTTATCTGCTCTGCCATACAGAGCTTTATTACTGCAAGTATATTTTCAAAAAGTTTCTACATACTGCAAACCGAGAAAACGACGTAATATCGTTTATCGGTTTACAAGCAGTATTTATATTATTGTACCATATTTTTAAACTTATTTCAATTGTACATTTTCACAAATATTTACCAACAGATTCTACATATTAATGAGAACTTCCGAAACTTTGAAAAGCTCTACGCACAAATGAATTTTTTGTGAATTGTGCTGTAACGGCAAGAATCTCCGCCTGATTTTTGTGCATTAACACTGCGAAGCAAATTCGAAATATACTTAAAAAATAAAATTTTATAAATTTCGGAAAAAAAACAAAAAAATATTGAAATTTTCCTTAATATGTGTTATAATACCTGTAAGAGTATTTTTTTGCATAAAAAACTCTTGTTTACAGAAAGAAATAACAGAACGAAAGGAAATTCAACTCATGGAAAGAAAGAAAAGATTTTCGATACTTAAACTGCTTATAGTTATTTTATGCGTTACATCTATTGTGGTATCTCTCGCCGCAAATATACTGTTCAGAGGCAACAATGTGCCTAATCTCTTCGGCAGAGTCATCTACATCGTTGAAGAAGATAATCCCATGTCCGGCGATATCACCACAGGCGCGGCGCTTATTTCCAAAGAAGCCGGCGATCTTACGGTCGCTGCCGGAGATATTGTCCTCTGCTATCCGGCAGATGATCCCGAAACACTCTGTCTCAGAAGCGTCAGCTATGTTATGGAAGCCGAAGACGGCACGGAAAGATATTTCACCAAGGATTCTTATCATGAGGATAACGTCGATTCCATCACAAAGGATAAGATCGTTTCCGTCTGCACGGGCTATCCCGAAAGCAAGGAGCTGGGCAGATTTATTTCGTTTGCTATCAATATAAAGGGAATCCTCATTATGCTTGTTGCCGCAAGCGTTATCCTGATCGTGCTGATAATTTCAGCCGTTCTCAGATCCCGCGGCGAAAAGGACGAGGAAGAGGAGGATTACGAATTTTACGAATATGACGAGGAAGAAGACGAAAAGGAGAAGAGCAGGCGCAATTCTCACGTCAGATCGTCCGATCCTCTCTTCGAGCCTAATCCGGAGCTTCAGCCTACTCCCGAGTTTGAACGCAAGAAAATGTCTATCGCCGAGAATTTCAAGCCGAAACAGGTAAACCCCGATTCTCCTTATCAGAAGGAAAAAGAGCGTACGATGCAGTTCAAGGCTCAGCGCGGCAATACAATGTCTTTCTCAACAAGCTCCGCGGAATCTTCCTTTGCAGCAAGAAACAAAGGCGCTCAGTCATCGACTGCTCCGACAGCCGATGTTCTCCGCGAGGAAATGCTCCGCAAAACTGCCGAAGCCGAGCGTACAGGTACGTACAATATCAAGGGTTCAGAGCCGATTACCGACAATACGGGCGTTCTTTCAAAGTCTCAGGTTGCCGAGCTTTCGAGAGGTGAAACTACTTCCGCTCCGCGTCCTGCCGTACAGCGCAGCACGGCTTCCGCTCCGCGCAAGAGCAGTTCGCCCGATATTTCCGATATTCTCGGAAAGAGCAGCGGTACGCGCAGAACAAAGAGTCCTTCCGATATGTCCGTTGACGATCTTCTGAAGATGATCGAAAATGAGAAGAAAAAACTCTAAAAATTGTGCAGATTATTTCTTTATGATTCCTAAGCAGCTGCCCATAAAAGGTAGCTGCTTCATTTTGAGGTGTAATTTATGAAAACAAAGGGACGGATAAACAGAAAGTTATTGGCGTTGGTGCTGATCGTCGGCGTTTTAATGCTTGCCCTGACATTCCTGATGCTGTATCTGACAACGCAGCAGGAAGAAAACAACCGCGCTATCACGATTGATCCCGATACCATGGAACTGGTTCAGCTTGAAACTCCCAACGCGGGCGATCCCATCGCGATTGTCGATACCTCTCTGGGCGAATTCAGATTTGTGCTGTATCCCGAATACTCCCCTGCCGCCGTTAAAAATTTTATTGATCGTGCAGAAAGCGGCTACTATGACGGCACATATGTTTTTAATTCCGAAAGCGGCGTCTGTTCTTATGCGGGAAGTAAGATAAAAAGCGGCGAGATAACCGACGATCACGACGAATCCTACGAAAAAGTCGAACGCGAGCTTCATCAGAATTTATGGCCTTTCAAAGGCGCGATTTGCAGTATTCCCACGTATTCCGAACGCTCGTTCAAAGAAAAGCTTCTGGGCGGCGGTACCTATTACAATGGTACGCGTTTTGCAATTCTCAATACTATCGAACTGGACGACGATACAAAACAGGAACTCCTTGACAATTCCGCAAACGAAGAACTGGGTCAGGCGTTTATAAAGCAGGGCGGAATCCCGAATCTTTCGCAGCAGATGACGATAATCGGGCAGACTTACGAGGGTCTTGACGTTGTGGAGCAGCTTTCTTTTCTCGAATCCGAAAACAACGGCTACTACAAAATTCCCAAAGATGAAGTTATGATAAATTCCGTAGTCATATCCGAATATGGCGTTGACGACGTCGAATAATAGGTAAATAGATATAATTATTCTATGACTTTTTATAGTGCTTTTTCCGATAATATACAAAATTATTGCGAAACTATTTACAAAACCGATATTATGTAGTATAATAAATTGGTTGACAGGATAAATCCGTCGATTTTCGGCAAATATATATAAAGAGGTAATTATTATGATCAAGAAAAAACTGCTTGCCATTGTACTTTGCGCTATGATGGTATCGTCTGCGGCTGTAAGCTGCGGAAAAGAGCCGCAATTGGACGGCTCGTCAAATTCGGAAAGCTCGTCGGCTGAAGAGCAGACTCCGCCCGAAAATGTGGAGATCGCCAATTATACTGCTCCGCAGATCGGCGAAAAAATAATCGAGATGGATATTCGCGATTACGGTACGGTTAAATTCCGTCTTTTCCCCGAATATGCAGAAAAGGGCGTTGAAAATTTCATCGGTCTTGCGGAGGACGGCTATTACGACGGACTGACGTTTCACCGTATAATTCAGGATTTCATGATTCAGGGCGGCGATCCTCTCGGCGACGGCACGGGTGGAAAATCTCTCTGGGGAAGCACCTTCGACGGCGGTACGGACAGTCATCTTATCCATGCCGCGGGAGCTGTAGCTTATGCTAACAGTAACGGAACGTCTACCAATAAAAGTCAGTTCTACATTGTTACCGGTCAGCGTGAAATAGGCGATGACCTCTTTACTATGTATTCTGCCTACGGCGTCGAATTTTCCGATAATGCAAAGGCTTTCTACAAGGAATCGGGCGGTTTTCCCTCCCTTGACGGAAATTACACTGTTTTCGGTCAGGTTTTCGACGGTCTGGATATAATTTTTAAAATTCAGTATCAGGCTACAAACGCTTCCGATAAGCCTTTCAACGATGTTATTGTCGATAAGGTCCGCGTTACCGAATATAACGGCGAGGAGCTGAAATGGCATATATCCGATTACAATTGGGAAGACCCCATGACTCTCCCCGTTGATAATTTCACAGAACCAGAGATCGGCGACGAGATAATCTGCATGAAAATCAAGGATTACGGAACTGTCAAGATAAGACTTTTCCCGGAATATCTGGAAAAAGCGTGCGAGAATTTCACAGAGCTTGCGAAGAAAGGCTATTACGACGGTCTGACGTTCCACCGTGTTATCAATGATTTCATGATTCAGGGCGGCGATCCTCTCGGCAACGGCACGGGCGGCGAATCCGCTTGGGGCGGTCAGTTCGACGGCGGTAAATACTATAATCTTATCCATGCGGCAGGCGCGCTTGCTTACGCGAATTCGGGACAGTACGGTAATTACACGGCTTCAGACGGAAGTCAGTTTTTCATCGTTACGGGTAGTGTTGTCGACGAATCCGAACTCAGCTCCTACAGTCTTACAGATGATGCAAAGAGAGTTTACACAACAGCAGGCGGTTACCCTTATCTTGACGGCGGATATACCGTTTTCGGTCAGGTCATCGACGGACTTGACATCGTTTTTGAGATACAGAAAGTAGCAACGGACAGCGACGATAAGCCCGAAAAGGACGTTATTATCGAATCCGTGACAGTTGAAGAATACGACGGCAGCCCGATTCGCTGGTATATGAGCGATTACAATGGCGATAATAATGACAAGGAAGAAGATCAGGACGACGAGACGTCTGCGGTTTCCGATGATAGCGAAAGTCAGGAGGAAAGCACGGAAGCTGCCGATACAGACTCAGCAGAATAAACAGAGAACAAAAGATTTGGGATTTTTTAAAAATTCCGAAAAATAAGGAGAGAATTTACTTTGGATAAGTTTATTATAAAAGGCGGCAGACGTCTTACAGGAGAGGTAACGATAAGCGGCGCGAAAAATGCCGCCGTTGCCATACTCCCTGCCGTTATTCTGTCTGACGAGCCATGTATCATCGAAAATGTGCCTTCAATCAGCGATGTAAATATTTGTCTGCGTATACTGACCGAAATGGGTGCGGAGGTTACAAATATCGGAAAAGACGTTTACAAGATAGACCCCGCGAGCATTGATAATTTCTGCGTTCCCTATGAGACTGCGAGAAAAATGCGCGCTTCCTATTATTTTCTCGGCGCGCTTCTCGGTAAATTCAACAAGGCGCGCGTATCGATGCCGGGCGGCTGCCCTCTCGGAGACAGACCGATAGATCAGCATCTCAAGGCTTTTGCAGCTCTCGGAGCCGAATACACTCTCAGTCAGGGCATGATTGATCTGAAAGCCAATAAGCTAAGGGGAAGCCAGATCTTCTTCGACGTTGTTACCGTCGGAGCAACTATGAACGCAATGCTCGCCGCCGTTAAAGCGGAAGGGCTTACAATTATCGAGAATGCCGCGAAAGAGCCGCATATCGTTGATCTTGCCAATTTCCTCAATTCCATGGGCGCTAATATCATGGGCGCAGGTACGGACGTTATAAAGATCAGAGGAGTTGAAAAACTCCGCGGCTGCACATATGCCGTTATTCCCGATCAGATAGAAGCAGGTACATTTATGGCTGCGATCGCCGCTACTAAGGGCGACGCGATAGTCAAAAACGTTATCCCGAAACATCTTGAATCAATTACAAAGAAAATGGAGAAGATCGGCGTAAATATCGAGCAGTTCGACGACAGTCTCCATGTGTGGGTCGACGGACCTCTTGTTAAGGCGAATATCAAGACTGCTCCACACCCCGGATTTCCGACGGATATGCAGTCGCAGATAGCTACGCTTCTTACTCTTGCCGAGGGTACAAGCATTATTACCGAAAATATCTGGGAGCAGCGTTTCCGCTATGTTGATGAGCTTAGACGTATGGGCGCGGACATTACCGTAAACGGCAAGGTTGCGCTTATCGAGGGTTCAGGCAGGCTTATGGGTGCGCCTGTTAAAGCCTGCGATCTTCGCGCGGGAGCGGCTCTGATAATTGCGGGTCTTGCAGCAAGCGGAGTTACGGAAATAGAGGATATTTTCCATATCGAGCGCGGCTACGACTGCATGGAGGGCAAGCTTCGCGCTCTCGGCGCTGATATTGAGAAGATCAGCGTTCCCGATAAGCCGCATATAAAGTCTGAAGATAATAAAACAGCGGTATAAATTTTTGATTCAGCGCTGCACAATTATTTGTGCGGCGCTGAATTTTTTTAAATTTGCTATTGACAAAGTCAGAATCATGTGATATAATTATAAAAGTGATGAATGCTAATGTGGCTCAGTCGGTAGAGCAGCTCACTCGTAATGAGCAGGTCGCCCGTTCGAATCGGGTCATTAGCTCCAATAAAACAACATAAAACAGGAGTATTCACAAAAGAAATACTCCTGTTTTTCGTTTATTGATAATTCTCGCTTACATAAATGCTGACACGGTTTTGAATAATATCCGCCGTTTCCTCCGCAGAACGCTCGCCTTCGAAATAATATGTCATTTCTTCGTTGAGAATATTGCGGATTTCTTCATCCATGTAGCCTGAATTTTTAACAGCATTATGGACTAAATCATTATATTCGACTGCTTTTTTATCGGAAAAAGGATCAAGTGCAATAATCGTTGGCTCTGGAGAATTTGGCTCATACATATAGTATAATTCAATATTTTCTTGTTCGCCTGTTTCCGAATTTTCTTCTGTATGCAGAATTTTATTGTATTCAAGCTCGGCTGATAATTTTTCTTCCAGAGCCGGAAATCCCATGTGAAATTGAACGTCCTCCTCAAAAAGATAATACTTCAGAAATTCCCATGCACCGTCAATATACTGAGAACCAGCCATTATGCTGTATCCATCCGCTACAGAGCAGTATGAACCGTTTCCATTATCCGACGGACATCCGATAAAGGTGCAGGCTTCACCGCTATAGACCTGTTCATATATTTTGAAATCTCTATAACTATTCAAAAGTGAATTATTCAGAAGATATCTGTCGTTTCTGAAATCGTATATCTGCTCAACTGCACTAAGTCCACCTCCGCCGGTTAAGCCGGTACGTCCGATTTTGTTATCGTTTATAAATTGCATTCTCTTAATAAATTCCGGTGAATCAAAATTGCACGAGGCGTTTTTCAGATCTGTAAATTCACGGTAATTGAAAAGCTGCATGAACATATTTGCACTGCTGAATATATCTTCGCCGGAAATGATTCTCATATCGTCAGGCAGTTTTTTACAGATACTGTCAAGCTGTTCAAAATCCCATTCTTTCAAACCGTCAGAAAATTTATCTTTGATACACAAGGTATTTATTGAAAATGTGGGATAGATTTGCAGTAGCTTGCCATTTGATTCCATTCCCTCAAGAAATCCTTCAACGAAATCAGAACGGCTTAAATCCGGGTCATTGTCCATAAGCGGATATAGGTCAACAAAATATGTTCCCGGAATATCCGGATTGAATCTCACAATATCGGGAGCATTTCCCGAGAGAATATCAAGTTCCAGAGCGTTTAGCGTCTGGTTGAAATCCTCGGAATTTTTCGCATAGTCGACCATTTCAATTTTATATTCTTCATTTTCAGAATTGAATTTTTTTATAGACGGGTCGTAAATGTCCATATTTCCGCCGACGGTGTTCGCCATTTTTATTATTTTTTTCTGCTTAATTTCAGAAATATCACGCTCGGAAAGCAGGCGCATTTCATATGTCATATCCTCGTTATGCAGTGTAATGGCATATTCGTTTTCAGCTGTCATAATAACGGATATTATATTCTGCGCATTGAAATCATTTTCAGAAAAATCAGCTATTCTAAGCCATTTATCATCCTTCAAGCCGTAAAGTCCGTCACTGCATACCGCTGAAAGCTGATAATCTCCTGTACTTGCTCCAATAGCGTTTATAGTCGAGCCGATATTATCGCATACGATCTGTTCGTTTATTCCATTTGAGTTAAGGCTGGCAAGAACCAGCTTATCGTTATTGTCGAAAAGCACACAGGGAACGCCCTCGGAATTGTTGAAAATGCCGTATATGGTTTTATTTGTTACGTCGTTGTTTTCAGAAATATTTCCGTTTTCATCTGCATAAACAAGAGTGTTGTGCGAAAGAGAAATATAAAATCCCTTATCGCAGGAAACAATATCGGCAAAATAATCGTTTTCAGAAATCATATCTCTGCAGTTTATAGTATCTGTTAAATTTCCGTCTCTGTCGAAAATATAAATGAAAGTTTCGCCGTCGAGAACAGTCAGTACGGCTGATTTTCCAAGTTCAGAGAGAGCGGCGGATTTTATTTCCTCGTTTTCCTGTGGCTCAAAAATAAAGCTTCTTTTTTCTGAAAATTCAGAATTTGTAATATATCCGCTGTATTCGCCGGATTTCAGCCTGCCGAAAATAAGTATGTCATTATATCTGCTTTTCGTGCAGATTATTTCATCAAAATCATCTGCCATATCTATATCGGCAGATTTCAGCGAAATCAGTGTAACCTGCGGTGAATCTGATGAATTTGATGAATTATTTCCTTTAGAACAGCCTGTGATAGATATAAGCATTGTTAACACTAAAAGAGATGAAATTGTTTTTTTCATGTAGCCTTCTCCCTTAGAGACAGTTGAGTATCTCGCTGCACACGCCTTTTCGGCAAATTTTTACCGATTGCTACGTTGAAAAAACTTACCATATGTCAGAGTATGCTTTCGTTTTTTTGTCTTGCATTCGGTGAAATTTTGCTCAAAAAATTCACATACACCGAGAACTAAACAGGCTCTTATGAATCTTGTAGAATAAGTTCTTAGAACTTGTGTTCATAGGATAAGCCGCACGTATTTTCAGCAAAATCATACTCGAAAATCTGCACAACCTTCCTATGAACACAGTTTCTTAGTTTTGCTGTAAGCTATTATTTCACTTACAAGCGTCGATTAATTTATGTTTATATATCCGGTGACTGGATTACTTGAAGAAGCCGACGATGACTGAACGTAAATGGTATAAGTCATTCCATCTGGAATTGACAAATATTGTGTGGGCGCATGACCGGATGTATCAAAATAATACCCTGTAACATACTTTCCCCCATTATAGACATAAACATTTACACTACCGCCAGTAGGCTTAGCGTAAATACTTACATCTGCGGCACCATCAATTGATTTAACAGGAAGCATTGCATTGTTTATGAGTCTAAAATCATGACGAGATCTTGTTAATGATTCGTCTGTCATATTGATAGATGTTACGTTGTTTGCTGATTCTGTTGCAGCATTGGCACTAACACCAACCATACCAACAGCGAGCGAAGCAACAGCCATAACAGCGGCGAGAGATCTTTTAAACATATTTTTCATAAATAAACATCCTTTCATGTTCGCTTGTCAGTCTGAGAATAAAACCGTATATAATATAGTGATTTTAAAGACTCAAAAAGACGAAGTATTTTAATATTTTTTTGTTTTAACGAATTTTGAGTCAACATTCTGTGCTAGAAATGCACTGCTTCAGCTTTCCTGCCACAAGCAATACTGCATCCATGATGATGAAAATCAACTCGTTTGAAGCGATCGTCCAGTCACAATTGCAGCTCAGGATAAAGAATACAAGGTCAAAAATTAACAGTGTGCAAAGAATAATCCTGTTTCGCCTCCGCTGTGCTTCATTCAGGGGATTGTTCTCGTTTATCAGCGGCGCCAGAACCAATATAACGAGTACGGAAACTGCTCCGATTATTTTTCCAATGTTGAATGTGTACAGCAGCGGAATAAGCTTTGAGGCTGCAATTGATATTCCGAACATTATTGTTGATAAAACAAAACAGCGTTCACTTGTTTCAGCGTGATATCCTCCGGAAAACAACCTCATCGGGAGGAAAAATATCAGATATGCTGCGAAGTTTATCATTTCGCCGCAGAGCAGACTGATTATAAGAAATGTAATCAGAAGTCCGCCGTTCAGCAGGATAACTTCAAGCCCGTATATGTAAATTTCACGCTTTTCTATAGGAGCTATCTTATTTTTTATCAACAGGAATGTGATGTCCTCGGCAAGGTTTCGGAACACTTGTCATACCTCACTTTTTCTTGTTGGACTTGATGAGAGCTTTGGGTGTCTTGGGCTGATACAGACCAAGAATCGATGTTGTCTCGCTTGAAACATTTGCCACACTCTCAATTGTCTTTCTGACAACGTCCACGATTCTCTTTTTCATCTTTATTCCCCCTTCCTGACCTTGTGATTGTATTATAACACGTCAGGAACGGTTTGTGTTAAAATTTGCACGAATGGTATGTTTTTTAGCACGAATGGTATATATTTATATTATTTAACTGTAAAACACGAGTTTTTACTCAAAAATTAAGTGATTACATCGGAATCATAACGTTGGCATTGAACACATTATTTTTATGTACAACAGAAAATTCTCCGTTGTAACGTTTGATTATGTGTCTCACGGAATGAAGTCCTATGCCATGAAGCTTTTTATCGGACTTTGTAGTTTCAAGAGAAATTTCAGTTTTTGTACACTTGTTTGAAATTGAAATTACGAGAAAATTTTCAACCTGCTTTATCTTAACTTCAATGAACGGCTTTTCTTCATCCGCCGATGCTTCAAGTGCATTGTCCAGCAGATTTCCGAGAATTGATGCAAAATGCTCCGAGGCGATTTTACAGTTTTCAGGAATCTCAGCGTTTATTATAAATGTAATACCGCTGTTTTCAGCCATTTTCTGCTTGATATACAGAATGGAATCAACCGTGTCATTGCCTGTTTTATAATAGAAAAGCTTCTTTCCGAGCAAATCGTTCTGTTTTGCGAGATAACGTTTAATTCCCTCCATATCGTCATGATCAGCCAGCGACATAAGGTCAATGATCTGGTGCTTGAAATCGTGGAGTTTCCTTTGCCATATCTCAAATATCTGCTCTGTTTCTTCCATGGACTGCTCAAGCATTTCATTTTTCAGCGTGGTCAGCTTCAATTGCTGCTGATCTTCATAGTGCGTTGTAAGGTTAAAAGCTCCGAAGAAAATAACGATTATCAGGAACAGCATCATAAAGAAAAACAATGTTGAGACGTATGAATTTACAGACTCGTTCTGAATATCAATAAAAGTTACTGTTACGGTCAGAGCAAGCATTATCGCTGTAACTCCAAATAAAATAATGAAATATTTCTTTTGTATAGCACCTTTTTTGGAAAGCAATCTGTTGAGAATAACTGTCAGGAACATAAGAAAAATCTTTGATGCCGCTAACGCTACAAGTCGGTACAGCGACATTTCTTCATAAATATCGGCGGTTGGAATATGAAACGCATAAGACAGCATACTGACGATAATTCCGTCAGTCATAGCGATCAGAAGCAGATATATCAACGACCAGATAACTGCCTTAATTTTGCTTTTGGGATAAACTGCTATCTGCAGCAGTGCAATTGAAACAAATCCAATGACCGATGATATGGGAGAATACAGCTTTATGTGATTGGTCGCCAATATTAAAGCGGCAGCTATTATAGAAGCAAATATCCGGCGGAACAGCTTTTTATTCGGGTTTGAATTTTCTATAAATGTTCTGCAAAAAATTGTGCTAAGAAAAAATTCCGCAAACGTTGCTCCGTATTCGGCTATCCAATATATTCGGCTCATAGCATTTCACCCCAGATATTCAAAATCTGCTGCCTCACCTCGCTGAATTTTCTTCTGCTTACAAGAAGCTGTTCATCGTTTTTCAGAATCAGCAGACAGTTCTGCATATTCTTCACATAATCTGTGTTTACAACGCAGCTCCTGTGTATCATAATGAAGCTTTCTTTGTTTATAAGCTGGTGCAGTTCAGCAATGGAGCGTCTTGCGTGAATACAGCTTCCGTTTTTTAGGTAAACGTAAGTCTTGTGTTTTTCAGCTTCAAAATACATTATTTCAGAAACCATAACAGCCTTTTCTCCGTCTTCCGTGTAGAGGATTATCTGCTTGTCACTGCTGATTTCAAGAACGTTTACAGCCGCTTGAATGGCTACGGGCATTTCCGTTTCAAGTCGGATTTTTCGTATATATCTGAACGGCTGAAATTCTATTGCCTTGAAAACAAATTCCTCATGTGCGGACAGAAAAATTATTATCAGATTCAAATTGTCAGCACGCAGTCTTTCAGCGAGTTCAAGTCCTGATATTTGTGGCATATCTATATCGAGTATTAGGATGTCGGCAGGTTCTTTATTTACAAGCAGCATATGTTCAACCTCTGCGGCATTTGAGTAGATGTCGAACTCAGTCTTGACGTGTAATTCCTGTGCAGTCCGCTTTATTACTTCCTTTGCAGACATTGCATCGGATTCACAGTCGTCGCATATTATTATTCTCATGTCTTCACGCCCCCTTTTTAATTATTTTACCATAATTAGTTGACAATTGTAAGAATTATTTCTAATCCAGCTCGTGAATCATATTAAGAAATTCATCTGCATTAAGTTTTCCCTGCAAATACATAGTCTTGGCGTAACTCATCCTGTGCATCCAAGAATCATATTGCAAGAACGTCAAATCCTTGCCGGTTGGCTTGCCTGACAACTTATTTTCAAACCGTTCCACACGCTTGTAATTCCTGTTCTTCGCACGTTCATACTCGTCAAGAATAATATCATTTCTTTTCAAATATTTCTGCATCAGTTTAGGTGCAACTTGTTTGCAAGTGCTGCCGTTTAAAAGAATCGCTCTGTCGCACTACAGGGTGATTCTTTTTGTTTTGGGAATAAAGAACTTTCCGCAGCATTGGCATATCCGAACCTTTTTCTTCATCTGTGCAAAGTTAATAAATAGGAAAGAATAATATTCTGCATAAGACTGAAAGAAATACATTTTTACTAATTCAGGTTTCAAATCATGCAATTCCTTTTTGGCATATTTCAGTTCATACGATCTTGAAAATAAATCTGTATCCGCAAAAATGCACTCCTCAAACCACTTGTCAAGATCTTCAAATTCTGAATTTTCTTTCAGAATACGATACATTTCAGCACGGAAATACAACGGTTCTTTGAGTGCATAAATCACTTTGTTCATAATGTTGAGTCAGTACATAGCTGTTCCGTCATCAGGTTCGGAAAACACATTAAGTACCGACGCTTTCAGAAGTTGACCCATGATAATATCGTTTACCTTGATTTCTTCAGCAGTTTCTAAAGCCTTGTTTAAGACGTTTTCAACCTGATCTTCATAAATCTCACCGTAATGTTCTCCATCTGGTAATTCCGTTAAATCTACGATGTACTCAACCATCGTTTCATATGTTGAAGCGTTGATTTCAAGTGTGGAAATCAGCTCGTTCTCTATTGTGCTGTCTTCGATCTGTTCAAGAGTAGATTCATTAAGAATGTATCGGTGAACTGTATTTCCGTCAAAGGATATGTAAAGTCCATTATTATTTCGCTGCATTTTGTGTTCCTTTCTAAAATCTTATAATTTACAATATTATATCATATTTAAATATTTTTTGCAATTACTTTTGTCCGTCATCGTTAATCGCTAAAAATCCAATTAATAATTCCGTATTTCCAATTTCTATAATCTGTGTTAGACTAATATGTGTGGAAAGGAGAGATGCCAATGAGCAAAAGAAAAGAATTACAAATCTACAACTGCGACTTCATCATGAACACGCAAATGGTACAAACACCATATATCGTTGAAAAAATGGTATACCAAGGCTTGTACATTTTAGCCGGAGCGCCAAAAATCGGTAAATCGTGGCTTGCTTTGGAACTGTGTTTATCAGTTGCAGGGGGCAATCAGTTCCTGAAACATGAAACCAACTGCGGACAAGCTCTGTATCTGAGTCTTGAAGATAGTCTGCTGCGACTGCAAAACCGTCTGTACGAATTCACTGACGAAGCAGTTGATAATCTCAGCTTTGCGATAATGGCTGAATCTATTGGCAATGGTTTGGAGGAACAAATTGAAAATGCGAAACAGTCTTTGCCCAGTTTGAAAATTGTTGTTATCGACACTTTGCAAAAGATTCGTGAGTCAACCGATTTGAGTTACAGCAGTGATTACAAGGAGTTATCTGTTCTGAAAAATCTTGCGGACAAACTGGGAATTTCAATTTTGCTTGTTCATCACACAAGAAAAAATTATGATTCCGATCCGTTCAACATGATAAGCGGAACAACAGGGCTGAGCGGATGTGTTGATGGAAGTTTTGTTTTGGTTGAGAGCAAACGTGGAAGTCGAAAAGGTAAACTGTATTGCGTTGGTCGTGACATTGAAAATCTTGAACTGAATGTTGTTTTGGAGAATCATCACTGGGTAGTTACAGACGAAGTTGAACCGCATAAGCGTGATACTTTTACGCTCGTCATTCATGACCTTATGCTTGATGAAATCAGTTTCAGAGGTTCGGCAACGGATTTATGCAAATTACTGTACCGCAGATTCAATCAGCAATATTTTTCAAATCGGATAACCCGTGATTTAGTTCAACACACAGAAGAGCTGAAAAAATATGGCGTACTGTTTCGTTCAAGAAGAAGTCACGGCAGCAGAATTATTGAACTTGATTATAATCGTTCGGGTGACATTAGCGACGGTAGTTTAGTGTACATTGAAGTTACTGACTCTACCGTCCCCCGAAACTCTGAAAACGTCAGAGGGCGATCTGTCCTCTCTGAATCTCTTGAAATAAAATAACAGGAGGTATAGAAAATGTATCAGATGAATAAAAACACAGGACATATTGAGAGGAGCGTGATACCATTTTGGAGAATATAAAAAAGAAAGACCCAAAGTCACTGGCAAAACCGTTGTGCATGGATAATCCCGAGATTCAGGCGGCGGAATACCACGACCATTATATTGACGGAGTGACCTACAGAGTGTGGTCGGCATTTGAGGGCAAGACAAAAGCAGAGAAAAGTCTCGGAGAGCTTATGCTCCGCAAGCTCGAATCGGGTGAAGATGTTGAAGAAGTCGTTGACGAATATGAACTGGAGATACAGCGTATCAACGAGGAAACTTGTAAATTGTTTGACGATGGTGTTGATATGTCTGAGGAAGAAATAATGCTGCTGGATATATAGTCCGTATTTAACAAAAATCAAGAGTCCCATTTATTGATTCATCCAAAATTTAGAACAGCAGCCGGATTATGCTGGCATTGCAGAGCCGAATGTGGTATAATTTGCTCGTAAAGCTATGCGTGTCCGGCTGCTGAGAAAGGAGCAGAAATATGGATAAACAGCAGCATTACAACGCAGCGCTCTATTGCAGGCTTTCGGTTGACGACGGAAATTACGGCGGAAGCGTCAGCATCGAAACGCAGAAAATTATGCTTGAGCAGTACTGCAAGGATCACGCAATCAAGGATTACACTTATTATTGTGACGACGGTTCGTCTGGAACTAATTTCAACAGACCGTCATTTCAGCAGATGTATAACGACATCAACAATGGAAAAATCAACCTTGTTATCGTGAAAGACCTGTCCCGATTCGGAAGAAATTATATCGAAGTGGGAGCATATGTTGAAGAGTTCAAGGAAAGCGGAGTACGATTTATAGCCGCAGATGACAACTATGATTCACTGGTAAACAGTGATGATCTGACGTTCCCCATGAAGAATGTTATCAACGAGCTGTACGCACGTGACGTTTCCAAAAAAACCAAAGCGGCTAAAAAAGCAAAAGCCCGTGCAGGTCAGTATATCGGTTCAAAGCCGCCGTTCGGCTACAAGCTTGACCCGAATGACCGACATCACCTTATAGTTGACGAGCCTGCTGCGGAGGTTGTCCGCAGAATATTCAGGCTGGCGGCAGAGGGCGTAGGCTACAATAAAATGGCAAAAATATTCCGCGCAGAGAAAGTTCTTACACCGATAGCATACTTCAATTTACACAATCCCGATTACTTCAAGTCAGACTACTGGCGAAAAGAATTCGACTGGCACGTTACCTCTATCCGTGTGATTCTCAACAATGAGGTCTACCTCGGAAAGCTTGTGTACAGCAAGCAGCGATGCAAGTCTATGAAAAGCAAAAGCGTTGTGAAAAATCCGAGAGAGGACTGGATAATTGTTGACAACTGCCATGAGCCTGTTATCAGTCAAGAGCTGTGGGATACTGTGCAGACTGCGGTCATGCACTCACCTACTCACAGAAGAAACGAAGTGACGGAACGTATCACGGAGCATACTCCTGCTGGATGTACAAAACTCACGGCAAGGAATACTGTGCCTCCCACTACATCACATACAATATGATATACACCCTTGTGCTGATAGACGTTCAGCGTATACTGTTTGAGTATCGCAGTAACAAAAAAGGATTCAAGTGTTTTCTCGACAGCAAATATCAGTCGTCCACTGAACGTGAATCCGCCGGACTTCAAAAGGAGTACGAGCAGAAACAGAACCGCTGCGGAGAACTCGACAAGATCATCAGTAAGCTCTACGAGGACAGTGTACTGGGCAAGATTAGCGAGAGCCGTTTTGAAAGTATGTCACTTGAATACGGAAAGGGAACAGGATGAGATCCGCAAGGTTCTGCCGGAGCTGAAACTGAGAATTGAAAAGCTGAAAGAGAAGTCAAATTCGGCGGACAAGTTCATCAACGTGATACGCAAGTACACGATAATAGATAAGCTGGACGCTGCGATCCTCAACGAGCTGATCGACAAGATAGTAGCTCACCACAAGGAGAAGTCTGAGGACGGCAGCACCTATCAGCAGATTGAGATTTTCTATAGATTTGTTGGAAAATTAAATGAAAATATTTAAAATTAAAATATTGACACTGAGTTGAAAGTGTGGTATACTTAATTCATAAGAATATTGGAGTATGAAACGTCTCTTTACGGACAGCTCATGGTCGCAGGTTCGAGTCCCGTCACAAGCTCCAATGAGAAACCGCTTAGAATAGATTTCTAAGCGGTTTGTTTTATTGCCAGAATGAATGATAGAATTAAGGGTTTTTTGATATGGAAAATTGATGGGGACGTAATGTTAATAGATGCATGTTCTACAGATTTTAATAATAAAATATTAGACCTCCTCGGAAACTAACGTGTGCCGTATACCGAAAGATTTTAACAATAGACTATGATGACGATGCATATCGCTAAAAGATTATGGTAGGCGATGCGCGTTTGTTCATGAGGAGTTTATTGTTGAATGATTAATAAATTTCTCTGAAATTCTGTAATTTTCGCCGAAACTTAGTTAAAACACTTGAAGTTTTTATAAATATGTATTTCAATATAAATAAAACTTACTTTTATTCACACAGAAATATGATTATAAACTGGTTGTTTATCCTTAAAACATTGAATTATATATAACTGAATCGCTAAATCTGTTAAAAGAAAAATCTTTGATGAGCGATGCAGACGTTTATACGCACAGCAGTTTTATGCTAAATAATGACCGAATGGTAAAGAGGTTTTCAACAATATAATTTTAAAGCGCTTTTTGTTATATTTAGACAAAAATAAATATTAGAATTGTGCGTTCATACAAATCATAATTATAATTTGGCATTTTTGGTATAAAAAACGACATTACTATATAGAGGAAAAATTGAATTATGGACAATTATTTTGTTTACTAATTCAAGAATTTCAGAGTTCGACTTTTTACTGAATATAAATCTTAATTTCACTGTAAATCTCTGTACAAACTGCAAATCCTGTGTTATGATGAGGGTATAATATTTTAGTTTTGAATTTGTTTCTATACTGTATAAAATAGTTAGTTGTTGCACAATAAATAAGTAACCATTATACTTTTCGTATAACTATACAAATATTTTAAAATCTGTTCTAATTTTGTAACTTTTTGGCGGAGAAAATGATTATATATAATAAAGGCATTCAAAATTTTGTTTTTGTACAAGCGTTCTTAACAATAAATACGAAGCGGTTACCGCTTATGGCACGAAGGGTTCGTATTAAAATTTTTGAAAGCTTAACGCGGAGAGAACAGGTGATTCCAATGGGGTAAAATAATTAGTGGTTTAAGGAATTGACAACAAAAAGTTTGTAAATATAAATTGATAAATGCAGTATTTCGAATATTTGAAGTTACATTTCTATTCGTTATACTGCCGAAATGGAGGAAAAAATGAATTTGAAATATAAGTTCAAGCGGATACTTTCGGGTGTACTCAGCCTTGCTGTTACCGCTTCAATTATGCCGTGTTTCCCTGCATTTGCAGATGAACAGGCAGAGCCTGAGAGGTATCCGTATACAATGTTTGCTGCATCGGATTCTGAGGGTGCGATTACAATTAATGCAAATAATTTCAGTGTAAATGGAAATGTAGCTACAAATGGTACAATTGTATCAAGCGGAAATATGAACGTCAACGGAACGAGAACAGAAAATGCAAATGAGGAAATGATATATATTCTCAAAAAGCTTAATCATTCATATTTCAGCGGTGATAATGTTGAAGTTTATGTTGAAGATTACAGCTTTGAGGATTTAAACATTAACATCAATAATCCTATGGACGTTTACGGAAGTCTTGAATTAACCGGAAACATTAATCTTAACTCAGGTATCAAGGCTTATGAAGATGTTACCATTAATGGAGAGGTCAAGAATACAAATGAAGCTGTAATATGCTCTGAAACAGGAGACATTATCATTGAAACCACAAATGTCAATTTTAATGGTTTGATTTATGCTCCCTACGGAGATATTATTATTGACACGGACAATCTTAACCTTAACAATGTTGTAATTATCGGACAAACTATTACGCTGGAATGTCCAAGTATTAACGCAAATTACAGCCGTAACACAGCAGAATTGGTTGGAACTGAATCTGATATTGATGTGGAACTTTACGCTTTCGGCGAGTATAACAGTGAAGCAGACAGCATAGATATTGAATGGTATACCAACTATGCAAACAGCAGCTATGAGATATGGATTTCTGATGATAATGCGGACTACACTTCTGTAGGCATTGTTACGGATGAAACTACATATCAGTATCCGATTACCGAGGACTTTGAAAAAAGGTATTTCAAGGTTTCCCTTACCACTAATTACGGAGAGTACATTGAGTCTATACCGTTTGTGGTAACAAAGAATGAAAAAGGTTACTCTGTCGATTTTCTTGACAGTGACGAGGATGGATTGCCGGATATTTATGAAATTCTAATCGGCACTGATATTAATAAAATCGATTCCGATGATGACGATCTGACGGATTATCAGGAAATTTACATCACAGGAACTGACCCTACCAAATACGATTCGGTAACAGAAGGAGTTTCCGATGCCGATGCCGATTCTGACGGCGATGGATTATCTAATGCTCATGAAATAGAACTTGGTACTGATCCGCTGTTATCCGATACGGATGATGATGGACTTTCCGATTATGATGAACTTTATATTTATGGTACAGATCCTCTTAATCCCGATACGGACGGAGACGGATTAGAAGACGGCGACGAACCGCATATTGGTCTTGACCCGACAAACCCTGAAACATTTGGTATTCCTGATGCCGAGTACAAGGTTGAACAGACAATATCGGCTGACAGCGGCGTGTTAGCTGAGATAAATACGGCTGAAAACGCATATGAACTTTCTATTGATCTAAAGACCAATGGTTATGCAGAAAAAGAAGTAACAGTTTCAAAAAGCAGTTATTCATATGTGATAGAAAATGATGCAATGATTGGTTTGAGTGCAGATATTTCGATCTCTGATACTTGCAATCCGGAAGAAATTGTGCTAAAATATAATATAAAGGAAGCTTACATTGATAATACATTAAACTTGTATTCAAGTCTTGAGGAATTTCAGGGAATAAAGCGTCTCAATATTTTTAAATTCCATGAAGATAAAAATATGCTGCTTCCTGTTGAGACAGAGTTTGATGTGGAAAACGGCTTGCTTTATGCAGAAGTTGATGAGTTAGGTACATATTGCATAATGGATATGGAGATATGGCTTAATAATCTTGGCGTAGAAATGCCGGAGGAAAGTCAGCACGAAGAAAATGCAATGTATTTTAGCTCGCCTTCTATCCTATCTGCATCTGATGATTCAGGTTCTGTTTGGACTCCTACATACATAAATGCCCCTATTGATTTGGTGTTTATGATTGATTCGGATGGAAATTATAAACATGAATTCGAAAGAGAGAAATCACTAATTGCAAATATATGCGATTCTGCATTTGTATGCTATAAAGACGTTAGAGTGCATATAATTTCATGTACTTGTTCATCATCTGATGTTGTAAAATTATCTAACGAAAAACCATGGTTTGAGAATATAAATGAAGTTCAAAAAGCTTTAAATAGTATCAAATATACAATTTGCGACAGCAACAGTAAGAGAAATCATGAATTTAACACACTGATTAATGAAGTCAAATTTCAGGATAATTCAGATAGATTTATTTATATGCTTCACAATCATGGAAATTTCCGAACATCACAGGACTCTATTAGTTCATTGGATTTTTGTAGAATGAAACTCGGAATATATTCGGAAATTCTTCCTGTAAACTGGTATTATTGGGATAGTCAATATGAAATAACTCTTAAACAAGAAATAACTGACAACAACGGGCTTTTCATTGAAATGGATTCAGATACGCCTAAAGCAATTGCTGAGAATATAAAAAACAATATATCTTATGTTCGACCTGTCTATGAAATAATCATTCCTAATAAATGGAAGAAGATTTATCTTGACGGAGAACTTTCTCCAACTAATGGTATCGATACGGATAAGGATACGTTAACAGATTGGGAAGAGGTAGATACCAAGCGTTTTATATGGAATGAGGATGGTAGTTTTGATATTCCTACGTTTAATATAAGCGAGCTTATATGCCATTTGGTCAGATTTCAATCAGATGATTACTACTTTATTGTCCATAATAATACACCGCACTGTTATCTTCCTATTCTTTCTGATCCAACTTCAATTAACTCAGATGGAGATGCCTTGGAGGATAGTAAAGATTATGAGCCTTTATATCATGATCCAAATCCTATAAGTTATTCCAATATTTTGTCAGTAGAATTCAAATATATACCATTACAGGACGTAAAGTCCTTAGGAGGATATATAGGCAGAAAATTATCTAAAAAGTGGGATTGTAATGTATTTATAAGCATTATTAAATCTTGTGATTGTGATGAAGATATTTTTTTCATTTATACTGAAGATATGGAGTTAAGCGAAACATATCTGATAACGGAAGAACTGAAGAAGAAGCTTATAAATGCTGAAAATGAATATTTAAACTCCTCTAGACATGTTCTTAATGAATCTGCCTCTCATGCAGGAAAAAAAGAAACTGATCAACTTGTTCCGGAATATTTTGATGAGGGCAGTAGTTTCTATTATGGTTGCTGGTATCATAACTATTATCATGAGATGAGAATGTTAGAACATTATACTGATGCAATTGATACAGCATCAAAAGCTTTCTTAGTATATACTGCTGTTTTGGGAATGTATCAATCCAAAATACTGGCTTCAGAACAACAGGCTATTCAATTATCGCGAGAGGAATATTCTAATGCAGCAAAACAAACAATTGTAAAAAATTATTCTGAAGAAGAAATACAGAGTATTTTAGAGAATATCAGGGAAACAGGAATAAAAAACAATCCATTAAGACAAGCTTATGAAAATGAGGTGAGTCAATTATCATCTTATGGTGAAAAATTATCTGTGGAGGGATATTCCGAGAGTGAGATTGCAAAAATTCTGAATGAAGAACGTAGGAATCTTGGAATAAAGTATAAAGACATGACACCTCAACCGTTGAGAGACTATATTTACGAAGTAAACATGGGGCGTTATGGTGATAAATTAGGTCCAACTTATGAATATTTAAAAATGGCAGGAAAAACTGATGCACAAATTATTGAGTCGGCGGCAAGACCGAATGGTAATGTAGATAAATTGCTGGAAGCTTTTGAAGAATGGCTGAGGGGAAGCTAATTTTATGAATAATAAATCGTTTGTAGTTGAATTGATGAATATAGAAAAATATGAGTTTTGTATTTTAGATTTAAAATTAAATAAAGTTACCATTGTATCTCAAAAAAGTTCAACAAAATTTACTGGTTTATATTATAAAAATGATGAGTGCTTTTTTGCAATTTTCCCTACAAGTGGAGGACCATATATATATTATAATAAAAAAATATATCCGATTACTAAAGAACTTATTATAGAATATATTGATTTAGAGAATAAGGGCATTTTCAAGATAAAAGATTATAATATGGAAATTAAATATAATTATTCTAAATATTTGGACTTTGATTCTTGGTCACAAAAAGAAGATATTGACATCTTTTATAAAATTTTTAGTAATTATAAAATGGATTCTTTTTATCAACTGTATAGCAATGAGAAGGATATAAACAGTTGCAAAGAATAGATATTTGACAAAATAGGCACAATGAAGGAATATTTTGAAAATAAGTAATCACCTTAAAACGTGTTTGTGAAATTATTTTACTAACAAATTGGATGCAAATACTACTTGATGGAGAACTTTCTCCAAATAATGGTATTGACACAGATAAGGATACGTTAACAGATTGGGAAGAAGTTAAGGTAGATGAGTTAATAGTATTAAGCAATGGTAATTATACTCTTCCAGAATTTACTTTAAAATCATTGCTTGAAACATTAAAACGCTATGATAATGATGAATATTTATTTATAACAGGAAATACATTGCCTATTTATTATCTTCCTATTCTTTCTGACCCGACTGAAGCTGATTCAGATGGGGATGGTATTTTAGACCCTGATGAATATATCAATTTGACATCAGATAGTAGATATGATAATATTGATCCATTAAAAGAAGATACTGTTGAAACTTTATATCCTGAATTAACTCGAAATAGTAAGACTAATGTTGATACTAATCCTATATATCTCGATATAAATAATAATACTATTACCTTAAAAGTGAAATATAAACTTAATAATAAGGCATATGAATTGTCAAATATTATAAAACCTAATTCAGCAGAATATTATACTAATGAAGAGATTATTATGAAATCAATTGAGGATAAATGGAATACCGAAATCCAAGGTGATGTATTCGACTTTTATCCAGGAATGTATATTAAAGTGAAAATAGAATTACAAGGTGTTACTAGGGGAAAATACATTGAATTTATTATAGGCGATGACGGTAATAACTCAACTTCATTTGAAGATAATATTTGGAATACTAATAAAATAAAGTATGTTAAATTATCTACAAAAAAGGGGGATGGAAAATATTTAGATGAAGTTAATAGATTTGCAGCACCTGCACACGAATTTGGTCATACATTAGGATTAACTGATGTGTATGGATATAATAATAGTATTGACTGGAGATTACAGCCCGTAATATATGATATTTCTAAAACTACTCAAAATGAAATATGGTACACAAATTCTGCAAAAAATCCAGATGGCGATTTAATGTACAGTTTTGGCTTAGTAAGAGCTAATGACATAGAAATGATTTTACAGGCATACTGTGATAATCAGGAACAGTATTTCAAACCGGAATTTGACAAAAAAAATGAAGTCTCCAAAGCTATAAAACAAAATCAAAATAATATATACTTGGATCGCATGAATAAAGAATTTGTTATTTATGATTCAGTATCAAGAACGACTACTTCAATAGGTGATGCATATGCATACCAGAAATTTTTGAAAGATAATTACGGAATAAATGTAACTATAACCGAATTACAGGAAGTATATGGAAAAAATAATATAACTTCATGATAATTAAAGAGGTGTACATGAAAAAAAAGAAAAAAGTAATTATAATACTTTTACTTATAATTATAACAATTTTAACTATTTTTACTATAAGATATTTTACATATAAAAAAAATGTAACTAATATTAATGTAAGTGATATTGAAAATATGGAAATATCTGTAAATTATGGTTATCTATCGTATACATATACACATGAATTTAACTTTAGTAATAATTCTGCTATTCGTAAAAAAGAAGCAACAAATTGGGATGATAATAATGATGAAACTTTTTATATTAAATTTACAGATAAAGACGCAGAATACTTTATAAAAAAAGCTAATTTATATGGATTTTTTAATTGGGAAAAATCATACACAAATAATAATGTTTATGATGGAAAATGGGTAAATATTTTTATTAAATTTAAAGATGGGTCTGTGCATGAAACATATTGTTATGAAGACTTTCCACCTAATTATGATAAAATGGCAGAAGTTTTCTATGAAACTTTTGGGTATAATATTCTTTAGTTTTTTACTTATTAATTAATATTATCAATATAATACTTCTTCCAGGAAATTTATTATTGCTTTAACCTTATAAAAGTTTTATATTATGATTAGGCTTTGCAAAAAATAAAATTGCAGAGCCTATCAACTTCTTTTACATGATTCTGATGAATAAATTGATGAAAAGTCATTGTTATTCCTAATAAATGGAAGAAAATTTATCTTGACGGAGAACTTTCTCCAACTAATGGTATTGACACGGATAAGGATACGTTAACAGACTGGGAAGAAGTTGATACCAAGCGTTTTATATGGAATGAGGATGGTAGTTTTGATATTCCTACGTTTAATATAAGCGAGCTTATATGCCATTTGGTCAGATTTCAATCAGATGATTACTACTTTATTGTCCATAATAATACACCGCACTGTTATCTTCCTATTCTTTCTGATCCAACTTCAATTAACTCAGATGGTGACGCTTTAGATGATATCAAGGATATTGAGCCTTTGTATATAGACTCAAATCCTATTAGTTATTCCAATATTTTATCTATAGAATATAAATATATTCCCTTACAAGAGATAGATTCCATAGCAGTATGGATAGGCAGGAGATTATCAAAAAAATGGGATTGTAATGTTTATGTAAGCATTATTAAATCATGCATTTGTGAAGAAGATATATTTTGTATTTTTACTGAAAATTTAGAATTAAGCGAAGCATATCCTATAACAAGCGATTTGATAAAAGAACTTGCTAATGCAGAAAAAGAATATCAAAATAGTATATATCATGTGCGAAATGAGAATGCAGCTCATGCTGGAAAACTGGAAACAGATCAGCTTGTTCCTAATTATTTTGATAAAAATAGTAGTTATTATTATGGTTGTTGGTATCATAACTACTATCATGAATTGCATATGTCAGAGTATTATTCTGAGAAGATTGATATGGCATCAAAAGCTTTCTTAGTATATACTGCCGTTTTGGGGATGTATCAATCCAAAATACTTGCTTCAGAGCAAAAGGCTATTCAATTATCACAAGAAGAATATGCATTGTCGTATTGTGAGGAAATTCTTGGTGAAGGATGCAAACTACCACAAGGTATTACACAAGAGCAGTTTAGTGAGGCTTCGTCACTCATACGTAGTGAAACAAGCGAAATAGGAAGCGATATTGTTGTACAAGGGAGTCGTGCAAGCGGAATTGCAAAGGCAACATCAGATATAGATATTGCTATAAGAGTTGATTCAGACAAATTTAGTGAAATGATTAATAGGTGCTTTAAAACACCTAATCCTGGCTCAGCAAAAGAAAGAACTATGTTACATGCAATAAAAACAGGCAAAATTCAAGCTGGTGAAGCAGGTTTAAGAGGACTCAGACTTGAACTGGAAGAAATATTTGGAATGGATGTGGATATTTCTATTATTGAAATAGGTGGTCCATTTGATAATCCCCCTTTTATTCCGTTTGAATAGGTGATATAACATGGAATATGAAACATATTGTAAGATGTATATTGATACAGAAATAACATATAATGAACTATACAAAAGATTACTTACTTATTTAAGTGGTACAAAACAAGGAGTAAGTACTATTATATCTTCTTGGTGCAGTATTAGTGTTAAGTATAATAGTTACCATAATCAAGATTCATATCTAAATGATAAAAGCGACTTTGTATACTGGACGTATTATTTAGATATGGAACCTAATGTTGATATTGCTGTGATTGAATATATAGATAAGATTAAGGAATTGATATTATACTTAAATAGTTTCTGTAAAGGAGTAATTCCATCGTGTGATTTTGAGGAATTGCTCAATAGCTGAACATTTTTAGTGACTAATTTACATTGGGGATATAAGCAAATTTTTAATGGATATGAAAAATAAACTATGCAAATGCAGTAAACACAATTATAAACAATGGAGATCTATTTATAACAATTGATAATAGTACTGTTTCTACAATGATTGAACACTTTGAAAGAAAAATGTCTCCGCTTCGACCTGTCTATGAAATAATTATTCCTACTAAATGGAAGAAAATTTATCTTGACGGTGAACTTTCTCCAACTAATGGTATTGACACGGATAACGATATGCTAACATATTGGGAAGAAGTTAAGGTAGATGAGTTAATAGTATTAAGCAATGGTAATTATACTCTTCCATAATTTACTTTAAAATCATTGCTTGAAACATTAAAACGCTATGATAATGATAAATATTTATTTATAACTGAAAATACATTGCCTATTTATTATCTCCCCATTCTTTCTGACCCGACTGAAACTGATACTGATTATGATGGACTAAATGATGATGTTGATCCATCACCTTGTTTACCTTTTGATAAACGTTTCTATATTTCTGATAATTACCAAAATACTGTTCCTGAAAGCGATTTCGTAAAAAGAGCTTGGCAAGAGGGGGAAGATTGTTATGGCTCTGTTGTTCCAGAGTAAGCGTAAAATAACCCGCGTTTAATTACAGCAGTAAAAAACCTCGCCGAAAACCACAGCGAGGATAAGGAGCGTATTAGATTTTCCATGGCAAAAGAATTGTGCCATTCGGTTGTGAGAACAACTCGGTCAAATATTTTTCGGTGTCCAGTCCGTTTGCCTGAGCCGTAGAGATGATCGAATAAAGAATAGCGCTGCACTTTGCGCCGCGCTCTGTATTGTTGAACAGCCAGTTCTTGCGACCAACTGCAAACGGACGAATCGCATTCTCAGCACGATTGTTATCAATCGGTACATTACCGTCATCTAAGAACCTGTCCACATAGGAAGTTACGCACATCTTTTCGGCAAATTTTTATGATGACTGCGTTAAAAATCCTTGACAGGCGTCAGCCTGCCTGCGGATTTTTGCCTTGTCCTCGTAAAAATTATGCTCGAAAATCCGCACATAATTCCTATGTGGATAGGTTCTTAAATCACTTGCGGACAAAATGAGAATTGCAATTCTTGTTGTACATCACACTCACAAGTGTTATGACAGCGACCCGTTCAATATGGTTTCGGGTTCGACCGGTATCATCGGAAGCGTAGACGGTATACGCAAGGCTCTGCCGGAGCTGAAAATGAGAATTGAAAAGCTGAAAGAGATGTCCAATGCGACGGACAGGTTCATATGCGATTCTCAACGAGCTGATCGACAAGATAGTTGTTCATAACAAGGAGAAGTCTGAGGACGGCAGCATCTATCAGTAGATCGAGATTTTCTATAGATTTGTTGGAAAATTAAATGAAAATATTTAAAATTAAAATATTGACACTGAGTTGAAAGTGTGGTATACTTAATTCATAAGAATATTGGAGTATGAAACGTCTCTTTATGGACAACTCATGGTCGCCCGTTCGAATCGGGTCAGTAGCTCCCAACGAGTCGCTGCGGACGGTTCACATAACCGCTCGCAAGACAGAAAGCCGTCCGTAATGGGCGGTTTTTTGCGTTCAAAAGAATCTTAGAAAAAATTTTTCAAAAAAATGAAACCTTTTCCGCGTTCGTGACAATATGTATACAGAAGATAGAAAATGGAGGTGCACCGATGACATCAACTCAATTTGAGAAATTACTTGAACAGCATGGTAATTCTATCTTTGGCTTTTGCTGCCATCTTACTGAGAATCTTCACACTGCTGAAGATCTTTATCAAGAGGCGGTTCTGAAAGCGTTCGGACAGCTTGAGAAAATTGACTGCGAAAGAAACGACGGATTTATGACAGCGCGGAACTACATCATAGGTATTGCGGTAAAGCTTTACAAAAATTACTCGCGTAAAAAGTCTAATAAAAGCAGCTTTTTTATAAGCGGTGATGACGCGATTATGAATACCCTCAGCGACAGCACGGATATTGCAGCAGAAACAGAACAAAAAGAGCTGTATAAAAGCGTGCGGAGAATAGTCGGACAGCTGCCCGAAAAACTGCGTGTTGTTACGTATATGTTCTATTATCTGGACATGAGCGTGAACGATATTTCAGCGGAAATGGACGTTCCATTAGGCACTGTTAAAAGCAGACTGAGCCGCTCGCGAAGCCAAATCAGAAAAGAATTGGAGGAAATTAACAATGAGTAAAATGGACAAACTTATTAAGAATTCCTTGCAGGACACACCCAACGCCGATCCGGAGATCAACCGCAATCTGGTTGAAAAGTTTGCGGAAAAGGCGTACACGCACAATTCCGATGACGAAAGAGAATTTGAGGTAAGCGTTAATCACGTTGAGCGCTACAAAAAGCCGGGGATTTTCAGACGCATGGGAGCAATGGCTGCGGCACTTGCGCTTATCATGGCTGCCGGCAGCGGAGGCGCTGCGGTATTAAGGAATATGCGCAATGTGGACGAATCTTCCCAGATCGAATCTTCTGCCGAAGAAAGCTCGTCCGAACCTGAAATAGTTGACATAGGGGAAGAATACGTTGATACCAACAGCTATGATATGACCACAAAAGAGGGAATCTACGCGAAGATGATCAACAGCGTATATTTCTACGATCAGGTTTCGGCAAAGGTAGTTGACCATCAGAATTACAAGGACGGAGTATGCGGTGTTACTGATTTACAGGTTGATCTGACAAACGGTAAGGCTTATTCTTACTACTCAAGAGTAAATTATGAGAATAATTTCGAAGATATACTCAAGGGCGAGCCTGTAGTTGGCGAAGAGGATAACTATATCAGCAAGGGCGCATTCTTCGGTCATATGGTCATATATTGCAACGGCGAACGTTGCGTTTGGCTTGATGATGAGTATATGAGCAACGTTTACGCATTTGATGAAGATATAAGCCACGGCAGAACAGGCGCGCCTGTAAGCTACGAGAAAATGTGTGCTTATATGGAAGAAATGGCAGCCGAACAAAGCAACGAAAATCTGGATAATACGAATCCTTTTGAAGGAATGTCAGATGGCATTAATACTCATCTTGGTACGAATTGCCTTACCGGACATTGGTCCACTATAGGAAGTTCAAACCTTTGGGACTTCGATAAATGGGATATAGTCGGAGACGTTGAATTTATCGGCAGAGACTGCGTAGAGATCGCGTTCAACACTGTTGATTCAACGATGTATATCGACAAGGAAACGGGCTGTATGCTTTATTACACCTACTATCACGACGGCGAGCTTCTTGATTATCTTGTAGTTGACGAGATTCACTTCAACGAGGACGCCGCTCCCGTGCCTGAGATTGATTTGTCGCAGTATAAAGAGCCTGAAAAGATTTCTAATGAGGAATATTACGCTTACCACGAAAACAGCCACGGTCAGACCTATGGCGTATGCGGTCAGTATCATATTTGCGAGCAGAATGACGAGATTCTTCCTGACCTTATGCCGTTTGGCGATGGCTATGCGAAAAAATCAGAGTATTTTGAGAATATAGGCTGCGAGGCACGTACTAATGATTTCCGTCAGGATTGGGATAAGCTTGAAACTGACGTATTTATAGCTTCATTCAACATTTATGACGTAGAGGGCGAAGAAGTTCTTGCAACAGTAAAATATTACGGAACTCCCGAGCAGAAGACGGCGTTTGACGCGGCTAAGGCTAATCCCTGCAAAGACCCCTATCATAAGAATGAGCCGTTCATTCCCGGCGCTGATGAATAAGCATAACGCTTCTCATAAAGACAGAATTTTATGACGTTTTATATTGACAGCTTAGTTTGACAGATTATTTGCGACATTTAATTTATAACATCATGATTTGACAGAATTTAATTTAAAAACACAAAACTCCCTGCTATGTTTTATAGTAGGGAGTTTTATTTCTATCTAATATTACCGCTCTGTAGTAGTTGCAGAAGTGGAGTTTGTGGTATCTGTATCGGAATCAGAATCAGTATTGGAGGAATCATCGCCTGTAACGCCGTCTACGATGTCGTGAGCCGCGTCTCCGCCGCCCTCAATGATATCATCGGCAGCATTTTCAACGCCGTCTATGGCGTCGTTAACACGGTCTGAAGCGGTGTCGCCATTGTCGGATGTGTTGCTCCCGTGATTATCGTTATCGTTGGCGTTTGAATTGCCATTGCCGTAGTCATAGGAATCGAAATGGGAATTGCCGTCGGGATCGTTGTTTTTATCCGCGCCGCAGCCAACGAATGCGCAGGCGCACATAATCAGTGCAGAACCTATTGCTAAAAACTTTTTCATACAAATCAAATCCTTTGCTTGAATTTATTGTGGACAAGTTTTCCACAATACTTTTTTATTGTTTCCACCTTTTCCGCAATTATTCACCAAGTTTTCAACTTTTTCGACTTGTAAAAATCTTCATTCTACGTACTTTTCCACATTCTCCACAGAGTTTTCAACAGTGAGGGGTAATAATCAACACCTGTTTCAACAGTCTGTTGAAAAACTTTCGACAGCGATGTGAAAAGTTTTTAGGACTATATTGCTCTCAAAATTCGACTTAATCGAACATAATTTTCAATGTATCTATCCGCAAATTTCAACAATAGATTCCGCCATAATTTCGGCATTTTTCAGCAAATTATCTATTGTTATGAACTCGTTGGGGCTGTGCATTCGGCAATCCTCATCAGGGAACTGCGCTCCGAACGCTACGCCGCCCGTAATTTCATGAACATAAGTGCCGCCGCCTATTGTCAGGCACTCCCCTTTCAGACCGCTCACACGCTCGTAAACGCGAAGAAGAGCGCGTACAAAATCGCTGTTTTCGCTGGTGTAATGCGGTTCTACGCCCTCGCAGCCGTCTATTTCAAAGCCTGCCGAGCGAAGTTTGCCGCATATGATTTCGCTGATTTCGGTTTTCGTGCGATTCATGGGGAAGCGAATATCGATTCCGCCCTCGATGAATTTATTTCCCAACTTTTCCACAGTTTTCAACATGGACAATACACAGGTCATTTCTCCCGAAGTATCGCCGAAAATCGCTCTTCCCTCAACATCTCCGTGTTGAAACATCTGTTGAATACTTAATAAAAGAGTATTTTTTCCACAATAGTTTTTCAAAAATTGAGTTATCGCATTTTCGCCCTTCTCGGGAGTTGAAGCGTGGGTGGATTTTCCCGAAAACAGCTCCACAGTTCTGCTGCCGAAATACGATACTCTGCATAGTTTCGGTACTGCGTTGATTACCTCTCCACCCGATATTTCAATTTCTTCATCAAGGGGCGCGGAAAAGTAAACCCTAAGCATTCCCTTTTCGCCGTTAATAATCGGGTATTCGCCGTCCGGAGTAAACACCATGGGCGGCAGTTCATGTTTTTTGCGGTAATACGCAAGATCGGCAGAACCGTTTTCCTCGTTCGTGCCGAAAATTAGGCGTACTCCCCTTTTCAACGGGATTCCAAGCTCTTTCACGGCTCTGAGGGCGAATACCGAAGCAACGGCAGGGCCTTTGTCGTCGATCGTTCCACGACCGATAAGCCGATCATCCACACGTTTCAGCACATACGGATCGCTGTCCCAGCCAATACCCTCGGGAACAACATCGAGGTGACTGAGAATGCCGAGAGCAGGTTCAAGATCGTTGAAATCAGCCGTGCCTACATAGTTTTCAACATTTTCAACAGAAAAACCGTACTCCGCACATTTTTTCAGCATAATTTTTAACGCCTGTGCAGGCTTTTTTCCGAACGGGAACTCGCCGTTCGGCTCATTCTGTACACTGCGAACAGCTACAAGAGCCGCTAACAGCTCTATCATTTCTTCCTTGTGAGCATCAAGATAATTTTTTATTTCGTTCATATTATTCTCCAAAAATTAAATTTTATTATTTCCAATATATTTCAAAAAAGCAAAAAACCGCAGAAAACTGCGGTTTTTGCCACCTGACCTTTTATCGGTCAGGCAGAAAGAAAGGATAAATATGAAAAGTGAATATATCAGTTTACAATAGCCTTTTCTGTTTCCTTGTCGAAAATGTGGATTCTGTTAGGATCGATAGCAACCTGAATATCGTCGCCGGGCTTTGCAGTGGTTCTGGGGCTTACTCTTGCAGTCATGCTGTTGCCTTCGCAAGTGAGGTAGAGATAAGTCTCAGCTCCCATCATTTCGGTAATTTCAACATAAGCGTTGATAATACCTGTTGTAGCGTTGGAGAGATACATTTCCTCGTCGTGAATACTCTCAGGACGGATTCCGAGAACGATCTCCTTGCCAACGTAGTTGGGAAGTTCGTCGTTTACCTTTGATTCGGGAACGATGATCTGGTACTTCACGCCGCGCTGAGTCTTGGAGTCTTCAGAGCCGAATTCAACGATAAACTGACCGTACTCTTCCTTAAGTACAGCGTCGATGAAGTTCATCTGAGGTGAACCGAGGAAGCCTGCAACGAACTTATTAACAGGATTCTCATAGAGGTTCTGAGGAGTATCGACCTGCTGAACGAAACCGTCCTTCATACAAACGATTCTGTCGCCCATTGTCATAGCCTCAGTCTGGTCATGAGTAACGTAAATAAATGTTGTACCGAGCTTCTTGTGGATCTTGGAGATCTCGGTTCTCATCTGCGCACGAAGCTTAGCGTCGAGGTTAGAGAGCGGCTCGTCGAGGAGGAATACCTTAGGTGAACGAACGATACATCTTCCGAGAGCAACACGCTGTCTCTGACCACCGGACATAGCCTTAGGCTTTCTGTCGAGGAGGTGAGTAAGGTCGAGGATCTTGGCAGCCTCGTTTACCTTTCTCTCGATCTCGTCCTTGGGAACTTTACGGAGCTTGAGTCCGAAAGCCATATTATCGAAAACGGTCATGTGAGGATAAAGAGCGTAGTTCTGGAAAACCATAGCGATATCTCTGTCCTTGGGCGCGATATCGTTAACAAGGCGGTCGCCGATGTAAAGCTCGCCCTCCGAGATCTCTTCGAGACCTGCGATCATACGAAGAGTTGTAGACTTACCGCATCCGGAAGGTCCTACAAGAACGATGAATTCCTTATCTCTGATTTCCAAATTTACATCTGTAACAGCCACAACGCCGCCCGGATATTTTTTATAAATATTTTTAAGTGTTAAGCCTGCCATTTATTTGTGTCCTCCAGTTCAAAATTTCTTTGCCGATCTGCTTCGGTTGCAACGCAGTATCAGCTATAATAATATAATAACACTTTTTGAAAAAAATTTCAAGATACTAAATTGACAAAGTTACATTTATTTGTTTATCACAAATGCCTAAAAATCGCTAAAGAATTCATTGCAAAAGACATCGAAATCCGGCGGCGCGAATAAGTTTTCAACATCTTTGTGCAATAATTCCAAACACTCTCCAAATCCCAGTGTTTTGGGAAGAATCAGACCGCCCACCGTCAAACGGGTCAACTTTTCAACATGGTTGCCCAAAGCCGCAAACATTCTTTTCACTTGGTGGTATTTGCCCTCGTGAAGCTGAACAAATGCCTGTTTATCGCAGTTTTCGACAGCTTTTACGCGAGCTGGCATACAAAGCGTGCCGTCAGAGAGTAGTATACCTTTTGTGAATTGGTTAATATATTTATTTTGGAACTTTTCAGCAAGTTCAACAATATAAATTTTCGGCACATGATTTTTCGGAGAGAGCATTCGGTGAGCAAGCTCACCGTCATCGGTGATAAGCAGCGCGCCGCAGGAATCCTTGTCAAGTCTGCCCGCGGGAAAAAGTCCCTTTGAACGCAGCGGCGGCGGAACGAGACCAAGGACGCTCGGACCGTCGTTTTCCTCCGTAGAACAGACGCAGCCGCAGGGCTTATTCATAAGAATATAGCGGAATTTCGCGTTTTTCACGGCTTCGCCGCAGACAGTAACGACAGCGGTTTCGGAGTCGATCTTGACGTCGGACTTTTTTACAATACAGCCGTCAACAGCGATTTTTCCTTTGGCGGCGAGGGTTTTAATGGCGCTTCGGGTGTATTCCGTTCGCTCTGATATAAATTTGTCAAGGCGTATCAGGGACATCTTTTTCTCCTTTTGGAATATTTTTACTTTTATTGAGAATACTATTAGTGAAAGGCGTTTCAAATTTGTATACGAAACTTTGTAACTCTGCACATAATTCCAGCTAAAACTTTGTGCATTCATACAAAATTAACGGAGGGTTCAATATGTCAAAAAAATTTATGTTCGGTATGATCACCGCCGCAGTCATAATCGGAGCAATAATCCTGATTTTTCCCGATAATAAGGGAGAAAACAGAGTTCCTGAAAGCGCGCCCGTAGACGCTTCAACAGTCAGCAGCAGGATAGATTATTTCGCCGCGCACGGTTGGGAGGTTGAAGAAATATCGGGAAAAAACGTAATAATTCCGACTGATTTTTCAACCGCCTACGAAGAATATGCCGCGCTTCAGGATAAGCAGGGACTGCCGCTTCGGGAATATGCGGGGCGCGACGCAAAAATTTACGTGTATGAGGTAAAGAATTACAAACCGCAGAATGAAAAACTTATGGCGGAGCTTCTGGTATGCGACGATACGGCGATAGCGTCGATGATATACAGCGGAGACGGCGGAGAATTGCGGCTTGCAGTAGGATAAGTTTTATGCCATACAGCATGATTTAAGGGGATAATGCCCTTAATTATGCGTAAGGTTAAACTTTATTCTCGATATCGCTGATAGCGGCGATAAAGCTTTTCACGTCGGTAAAATCCTCATAAACGGACGCGAATCTGATATACGCGATCGCGTCAATTCCCTTTAATTGTTCAAGAACGAGTTCGCCGATCTCCTTGGAGCGCGCAACGTTTTTCAGCTCGTTTGCGAAGTGATCTTCAACGTGATCTGCAATTTTTTCGACCTGTTCCATAGTAACAGGTCTCTTTTTTATGGCGCTGAAAATACCTGTAATCAGCTTATTCCGATTAAATTCCTCATAGCTTCCGCTGCGTTTTTCCACCATAAGCATGGGATTTTCAACGATCTCAAAAGTTGTAAATCTTGCACCGCAGCGACAGCATTCCCTGCGCCGTTTTATTCTGTCGTCTTTCGGGCGGGAGTCGATAACTTTGGAATCGGGGAATTTGCAAAAAGGGCATATCATTTCAGCACCTCCTTATAGGGTTCGATCATTTTAGTTAAAATATTATATCCCGAGATAAGATCGCTGATTCCGCCGAATCCGCTCCTGTAAAGCTCAAGAATAATGTTGGCATTGGGATTGAGAGCGTTCAATTTGTCGAAAAAACGGCGGAATTGGAAGCTTCCCCTGCCTATAAGCAGGCAATCGCCGCGTTCGCCCGAATCGCTGATATGAACGTGGACGGTCTTTTTTCCTGCGGCGTCGAGGAATGTCATGGGATTTTCGCCTGCGCGGACAGCCTGTTTCGTATCGAGTACGAATGCGAATTCATCGCCCAGCATTTTGGCGATATCGCGTATAAAAGCCGATGAAGAGCTTGTGCAGCGGCTTACATTTTCGACGGCCGCGGTCACGCCGAATTCCCTGCCCAGCCGATAGAGCTTTGAGTAGCGTTCGCAGTAAAGTTCGCGGTTGATATTGCCTTTTCCGCCGTGGAATACGAAGATTTCCGCGCCGACGATGTTCATGAATCTGAAATACAATTTGTAATATTCGAGGGCGTCCTCGAACCGTCTTTCGTAATCCGAAAAGAACATAAGCTGCTCCAGCTCGCAGGTAAACGGGTGAACGGCAGGGCATTTCACTTCAAACCGCCTGAGCATATTTGCAATGCCGCAGGCATAGCTTTTTTTCAGTTCCGAGTGTGTATTCACGAATATTTCGGCACATGAAGCGCCGTTCACAGCCAATTCGTACAAGCATTCCTCCAGCGGTTTCGGATATAGACAAGCAGTGGAAATTCCTGCGATCACTAAATTCACCTCCAAAATTCAGAGCATTGAGCGGTAATGTCACAATACAATGATTATACATTATGTATAAAATAATTCCCTTCTGAGATTCAGAAGGGATAAAACTTATTCAATTGTTACGGAAACCTTGAGGTCTTGTTTAGCTGCGCCGGCTCTCATGATAGTTCTGAGCGCCTTGGCAATTCTGCCCTGTTTGCCGATGACCCGACCCATATCGTCGGAAGCAACAGAGAGATGGAAAACGATAACGCCCTCTTCGTCAGGTGCGTCTTCAACGATTTTAATAGCAGACTTGTCCTCAACGAGACCTGCTGCAATTGCATAAAGTAAATCTTTCATAAATCCTCCATGGAATAGAAAAGCTTTGGAAGCAGAGGCTTGGGGCGACGCCCTGCCTCTTCCTCAGCAATAAAAAATTAAAGAATACCTTCTTTTTTCAGGATAACCTTAACTGTATCTGTAGGCTGCGCACCCTTAGCTATCCATGACTTTGCCTTATCTGCGTCGATCTTAACAACAGAAGGCTCCTTTGTGGGATCGTAGTAACCGATCTCCTCAACAAATCTTCCGTCTCTGGGGTATCTTGAATCAGCGACAACTACACGATAGAAAGGAGCTTTCTTAGCGCCCATTCTTCTCAGTCTGATTTTTACTGCCATTTTGATTTCACCTCCGAATTAAATTTTTATATCAAGCGTTTGAACACGCATGAAATCATTATATTGGCGGCAGATTTCCTCCGCCCTTTCCTGTCATTTTATCGAAATTCATTCCCGCAAGCTGTTTTCTTGCCTTTCTCAGATTCATTTTTCCGCTTTTTCCGGTAAACTGCTTCATCATTTTCTGCATCTGATCGAACTGTTTCAGCAGTCTGTTTACTTCCTCGACCTTAGTACCGGAACCGGCGGCGATACGCTTTTTGCGCGACGGATTGATTATCGACGGCTTTTCGCGTTCTGCCTTGGTCATTGAAGTAATGATAGCCTCTATCCTGTTAAACTGCTTATCGTCGACGTCGACGTCTTTAAGTTTATCGCCGACTCCGGGCAGCATTCCGATGATAGACTTCATCGAACCCATTTTCTTGATCTGCTTCATCTGATCGAGCAGATCGTTCATATCGAATTTATTTTCCTTGAATTTCTTTGAAAGCTTTTCGGCGTCCTGCTGAGTCATAACATTCTCAGCTTTTTCGATAAGGGTGAGAACATCTCCCATTCCGAGAATTCTGGAAGCCATACGCTCGGGGTGGAACTGCTCGAAATCGTCGAGCTTTTCGCCCATTCCCACGTATTTGATAGGCTTTCCCGTTACGGAAAGAACTGAAAGCGCCGCGCCTCCGCGCGTATCGGAGTCAAGCTTTGACATGAGAACGCTTGTGATCCCGACGGCTTCGTCAAAAGCCTTGGCAACATTTACAGCGTCCTGACCTGTCATTGCGTCGACAACGAGCATGATCTCGTGAGGAGAAGTAAGCTCCTTTATCTTTTTCAATTCGTCCATAAGCGCTTCGTCAACGTGAAGACGACCTGCCGTATCAATGATAAGCACGTCGTGACCGTAATCCTTAGCATGAGCGAGAGCCTGTTTTGCGATGATAACGGGATCGATCTGACCCATTTCAAATACCTTGACATCGGCTTTTGCACCGACTACCTGAAGCTGATTTATAGCGGCAGGGCGGTAAATATCGCAGGCTGCAAGCAGAGGACGATGACCTTCTTTTTTGAGCATTTTCGCGAGTTTAGCCGCATGAGTGGTCTTACCCGAACCTTGAAGACCGCACATCATGATAACGGTAGGCGGTTTTGAAGCGAAATTTATGCGCGAATTGCTGTTTCCCATAAGGGAGCAGAGTTCCTCGTTGACGATCTTTATGACCTGCTGCGCGGGAGTGAGACTTGCGAGAACCTCTTCGCCGACGGAACGTTCGGAAACTTTTTTAACGAAATCCTTGACAACTTTATAGCTTACGTCGGCTTCAAGCAGAGCGAGTTTTACCTCGCGCATAGCTTCGCTGACGTCTTTTTCCGAAAGCTTTCCGCGTGATTTCAGCTTTTTAAATACGTTATTCAGTTTTTCGGAAAGTCCCTCAAATGCCATGCCTAACCTCCATGATCAAAGTAAATCCAAGCCTTTTCTGACTTCGCTGTTGATTTTATTTTTTATATTAACATTGCCGCCCGACAATTTATCGGCAGCCTCGGTAATATTGGAAAAACAGGCGCGCAGATCTTCGAGACGCCGGGCGAATCCCAGTTTATTCTCAAAATTCAGCAAAATATTCTCTGTACGCTTGATAAGGCTGAGTACAGCCTGCCGTGTGACACCCAGCGGTTCGCCTATTTCCGACAATGAAAGATCCTCGAAATAGTAAAGCTCCATAGCTCGGCGCTGTTTTCCGGTAAGAAGTTCGCCGTAGCAGTCAAGGAGCAGAACGAATTTTAGCTCTTTGGGCATTATTCAGCCGCCTTTCGTGGGTGTAATGGAAAATTACTTTACACATTATACACTATTATTAAGAATTTGTCAAGAGCTAAAATATATTTAGTTTATTTAACTTTAATGTGCGCAGCGAAACACTGAACAGACTCTAAGTAAAAAAATGAATTTTGTGATAAATTACAAATTATACTTGATTACTAACAAATTATATGGTATAATGAATTATATATGCAAAGCCGTTATTATAATAAAACGGCGATGTGCGGTCATACAAAAGATATGGGAGCTATAATTATGAAAATACAGCAGTTGGAATATATAATCGCCATAGCGCAGGCAGGCAGCATTACCGCCGCCGCAAGAAATTTGTATCAGGCGCAGCCTAATATCAGTATTGCGTTGAAAGATCTGGAATCGGAAATAGGTATGCAGATATTCTGGCGTACTCCCAACGGCATGGTGCTTACGCCGGAGGGAGAAGCTTTTTTGATGAGAGCAAAGGACATCGTGGAGAGTATGCATAGTCTCGAATCAGATTACACGAATCGTTCCGAGAACGGAATCTCTCTGAAAATAGCCGTTTCACGTTCGTCATACATTTCCTCGGCGGTAGGAGCGTGGGTAAACGCTCTCGATCGCAGCGACTGCGTTAAAATAACTTTGCGCACATTAAATACGAACAACGTGATTGACGACGTCAACAGCGGAAAGGCTGATATTGGCTTTATAAGGCTTCCCGAGCCGCGTCTGGAAATTTACGACGAGCAGCTGAAAAACCGAAAGCTCATGTACAGGCAGCTTATAAAATTTAAACTGAAGCTGCTTGTGAATTCGGATTCCCCACTTGCGGAATATGATGTGATCCCAATGGATGAGTTGAAGAAATATACGGAAATAGGGCATGGCGACGATGAATTGAGCGCGGCAGGACGTGCTTTTATAAATCCCGAGTATGATCCGCCGTCGGATATGAACAGGATCAGTACGCAGGAAATGGGCAGCAAGATAGTTTTGCTGGAGCAGCTTCCGAATGCTTATATGTGGGCGCCGCCTACGACGATGGATCTGATTTTGTCGGAAAATCGCCTTGTGCTGCGTGAAAGCGACTATCCAAATATCGATATATGCGATCTCCTGATATTCAAAAAGAGCGCGGAAACCAACAGAGTTATGAAAGCCTTTGTTGATTTTGTAGCCGATTATGCTGTGGAAGTTGCAAAAAAAG
Source organism: uncultured Alistipes sp. (assembly GCA_964401315.1). Taxonomy (GTDB): domain Bacteria; phylum Bacillota; class Clostridia; order Oscillospirales; family Ruminococcaceae; genus Ruminococcus. Next base: position 26,658 of record CAYNYB010000005.1, on the reverse strand, counting down.
AGGGTTACCTGAAAGACTGATAACAAAAACGAGAAGTCCGAAAAAGACTTCTCGTTTTTTGTTAATGATTCTCCTTAATGGCTGTCTTTGCCTTTGAGACAATTGTTCTGTCGTTTTCATATGAAAGAATATTTGCGGCATAAGATATATCTACCCAGCGAATCTCGGCGATCTCGTCCTCCTGACGGTGAAAATTCACATTTTTGGCTTTTGCGAGAAAATAAACCACGACTTTCATTGTATCTTTCCGCGGCGAATAAGAAACGGTTTCCCGAAAAGTGGGATCGATTATTACATCAATGGAAGTCTCCTCCTTGATCTCCCGAATCGCCGTTTCAACCTCGGTTTCTCCCGATTCTACGTGACCCTTCGGGAAAGACCAGTGACCGCTGTTGATATGCTTGATAAGCAGAATTTCAGTGTTGCCGTGATATTTTCTGTAAACGATAGCTCCGCATGATTTTTCGTGAAGCATACTTTTTCCTTTCTTACCCAAGAGCCTGTTTAAAATCTCGCTGCATACGTCAGCTCTGCATATAGCATTGTCAGCCAAATCAAAGATTTGGAACACTGCTTATTTTCGGCAAATTTTGCTGAATTCTGCGTCAAAATTCCCAACGGGAAACCGTTCCCTCTGTCACTTCGTGACATCTCCTCACACTGCGGGGAGTTATCTAACTATATGACAGTATGTCTGCGGATTTTTTTCCTTGGCTTCAGCAAAATTATGCTTGAAAATCCGCGCACACCGAGATTTTAAACAGGCTCTAACGGCATAGTTGTATTGTCTATATAATTATAGCACAATTTATTATTTTTGTCCATAGGGAAAAATGTAAAAAAACGGAATTCAAGGTCAGCATCAAAAAAATCCTCCCATACCCGAAAGCATGAGAGGCTCTTAAATCATCTTACTTTATTTGCTATATCATCAATAAGCTTGCAGAGGAGATCGTTCTGCGACATAGAGCCGAGATCGCCCTCTCGTCTGGAAGTAACCGAAACCGTATTGCCCTCGACTTCCTTATCGCCTGCCGTTATCCACATCGGCAGCTTTTCGAGACGCGCGTCGCGAATCTTCTTGCCGACCTTTTCAGCGCGGTCGTCGATGGAGCAGCGGATTCCTGCGGCTTCGAGTTTAGCTTGTAATTCGCGGCAGTAATCGAGATGCCGATCGGCAACGGGAACGATACGAACCTGTTCGGGAGCTATCCAGAGCGGCATTGCGCCGCCGTACTTCTCGATCATATAAGCGAGCGTGCGCTCATAGCAGCCGAGAGAGGTTCTGTGAATGATGTAGGGAATCTTCTTGGTACCGTCTGCGTCAACGTATTCCATGCCGAATTTTGCGGCGAGCAGCATATCTATCTGAATAGTAACCAGCGTATCTTCCTTGCCGTAAACGTTCTTGTACTGGATATCAAGCTTAGGACCATAGAATGCGGCTTCGTCGATTCCGATAGTGTATTCGACTCCGAGATGATCGAGGATTTTTTCCATTACAGCCTGAGCCTCTTCCCACTGCTCGGCAGTACCCTCGTACTTGTTTTTCGGATTTGTGGGATCCCACTGTGAGAAACGGAATGTGCAGTCCTCAAGCAGACCTACCGTACCGAGCATTTCCTTTGCAAGCTCAAGACAGTCCTTGAATTCCTCTTCAAGCTGATCGGGACGGAGAACGAGATGTCCCTCGGAGATCGTGAACTGGCGAACGCGGATAAGACCATGCATTTCGCCGGAATCCTCCTTACGGAAGAGGGTTGATGTCTCGCCCAGTCTCATGGGGAGATCACGGTACGAACGCTGTCTGTTGAGATAAACCTGATACTGAAACGGGCAGGTCATCGGACGAAGCGCGAAGCATTCGTTTTCCTCATCGTAAGGATCGCCGAGAATGAACATACCGTCGAGATAGTGATCCCAGTGACCTGAAATTTTATAGAGATCGCGCTTGGCAAGAAGAGGAGTTTTCGTCAGCAAATAGCCGTGTTTCTGTTCAACGTCCTCAACCCAGCGCTGGAGAAGCTGAACTACTCTTGCGCCCTTTGGCAGAAGAACGGGAAGTCCCTGACCTATGCAGTCAACGGTAGTGAAATATTCAAGTTCGCGTCCGAGTTTATTGTGATCGCGGAGTTTTGCTTCCTCGCGCTGTTTGATGTCGGCTTCCAATTCAGAAGCTTTCGGGTATGCAACAGCGTAAATTCTGGAGAGCATCTTATTTTTTTCAGAACCGCGCCAGTATGCGCCCGTACATGAAAGAAGCTTGAACGCCTTGACGGGAGCGGTAGTCATGAGATGAGGACCTGCGCAGAGATCGATAAATTCGCCCTGCTTGTAGAATGAGATAGGCTCGCCCTTGTCTGCGTGTTCCTGACAGAGTTCGACCTTGTAGGGTTCGCCCATTTCTTCAAGCTTTGCAATAGCATCGGCAGGAGAAAGCTCGAACTGCTCTAAGGCAATGCCCTCCTTGACGATCTTTTTCATTTCGGCTTCTATCTTGTCCAGTTCTTCCTGCGTAAAGGGTTTTTCAACGTCGAAATCGTAGTAGAATCCGTTGTCGATAGCAGGGCCGATAGCAAGCTTTGCTTCGGGATAGAGACGTTTTACAGCCTGCGCAAGAATATGGGAAGCCGTATGCCAGAAAGTCTTTTTGCCGTCGATAGTATCGAACGTGCATACCTCAAATTCGCAGTCGCTGTCGATGACTGTGCGGATATCCTTGACTTCGCCGTTGATCTTAACGCAGCAGGCAGCCTTATAAAGCCCCATGCCGATTCCCTTGATGATCTCGGCGGCAGGCGCAGCGGATTCGACCTCGCGGATACTGCCGTCTTTTAATGTAAGTTTTATCATTATAAACACTCCTTTTCGGAAATTAATAATTTGCTTCGCTTGTTATTTCAAAATCGTCCTCATAAAGTTCGATATTGAGATCGCTCATATAGCCGTCGGCGCTTGAAACGGCAAAACACGCAACTATCTCGTCTTCATCAATGTCAAGATAAATGCTCTTCATGACAAGCTGTTTTGCAAGAGTCTGAGCCGCGCCCTCGTATCTGCCCTCGTCGGCGATAAGAGAAGCGATTTTTTTGCGGCCGCCGTTGATAGTTTCCAAAATCTCGGCGATACGCGACAATTCTGACATGATAGCCGATTCGTTCTCCGCGTAGAATCGAACGGTCATTGTTTCATTCCAGAGTTTGTACGGCAGTTCATAGGCTTCCTGTTCTTCATTGTATTTGATATTGCTCATAATTTCACCTCCAAAAAAAATCGCCCTTATGCCGAAAAAGGCATAAGGGACGACAATAATCGTGGTTCCACCCTGATTCGTGCGGGAGATCCGCACCTTTCATGCTCTGTAACGGGAGCGACCGTCGCTTATTGGGCGCACTCCGAGGCGGTGTGCCGAATTCTGACCTCACTGTCTTGCACCGAACGACAGCTCTCTGTATCAGCCCTATCAAATCCGACCTTCCTCATCATAGCTTTAAACATAGATTAATATTATCATAAATAAAATCAATTGTCAAGAGTTTTTTGTGAAATTTACTTTCTCTTTTTCTTCTTTTTCTTTTTGGGATTGGGAGCAGGCATATTCTCGACCGCCTTATTCATCGCTTCTTCATCTATTGAGAGATTAGATGGGATTATTTCGTCGTCATCCTGCGCTTCACCGAATTCAATAAGCTTTTCGGCTTTCGGCATTTCTTTGATATCCTTGCCGATTTTTTCCTTTGGCGGCTGAGGGGCTTCCTCCTTTTTCTTGGGAACTTCCTCATCTTTCTTGGGCGTCTCGCTCTTTTTCGTATCAGCCTTTGGAGAATCGCCGGATTTTTTATCATTCTTCAACTTATTCTGAGAAAGAACTGCGGAAACCGGCTGAGATTCCGAATCGTTCTGCTTTTTCGCCTTTTGAACCGAAAGAAGAACGGGATTGTTCTTTCTGTCGTAAAGATACAGCAGAATGATCGCGGCAATGCCGAATACCAGCAGAATAACGCCTGTTTTGAATCCCGGCGGATAATAGATCATTTCGATCGTGTGATGACCCTCTGTAAGGCGGAGACCCATGAGAGCGTTGAGGATAACGACCTGACCGTTGCCCGAATCAGCCGTATTGCGCATGATGCTTGTTTCAATGCCCTGAGCGGTTGTTTTTATTTCCTCGTAATAGAATTCATCGACCTTTTTGCCGTCTACCTTGACCGTCCAGCCGGGTTCGTAGGGGATAGAGGTGTACATGATCTGACCTGCCTTGGCGTCGATCTCGCCGACGATGCGGTTGCTCTTGAACTTATCCATATCAACTTCAAGGGGATTTTCCTGAAGAGTCTGGATATCCTCATGGAACATATCATAATTGAAGTGATAGAACTGGAAGTCCTTTATCATAATATACTCGTTTGCGCCTGTTTTATCCTGCTGAATGATAGTAAGGCGGACTTCGATTTCCTCGCCCTCGGGGAACGAGCCGAGATTTACGATAGAATAATCATAGCCGTCGTAATAAGAGCCGTAGCTTGAAAAATCTTCATATTCGCCCGTTTCTTCATTTTTGGTAGTGGAAACCCAGACGTTACATTTTTTTGCATTGTTGGATTTCAGGAACATATAAAGATTCTGTTCGCTCTGAGGAGTGATGTGGATTCTTACCGTAGGATCGACAGCGCCTGCAAGAGCGTCGTAACAATGCTGACCGTCGTAATCGCGTTCCGTACATTCGTTAAGCTCAACCTCGGGATTTTCTTCGATTCTCCAGAAATATTCCTTGGGCTGGAGCGCGCCGTCATAGCTGGGAGTATTTCCCGTCATTGAACTGAGGAAATTATTCATGCTGTTGAACGGATTGTCGTTGCCGAGGAAGCTGAGACGGAGAATATCGTCGTCCGCCATGAACGCTATAGGAAGCGCGTCGTTATTTCGGTAAATATCGATGGGATTTTCGCCGTTCTCGGTATTGTACGTCATTGAGTGTATCTTCTCGTAATAAGGGCTGAGAAGAGTCTTTTTATTTGACGACGGATTATATTTCGACGGATCGTCGATAACATATTTTATGCCGAGCAGCGAATCCGCAAGGGGCGTATTTCCGTCGTATCTTGTTTCGTAGCTTTTTGTGGAATATCCCAAAGTTTCGATGAAATTAATTATTTTCGTATTCATTACGGAGCTTGAATGTGAAATTCCCTTAAAGCCGTAAGCCTGATTGTCGTTAACGTTGCGGAAGAACGTTTTTTCCGTACGGTAAAGCCCGTCGTCGATATTTTCAAGTTCCTCAGCAACTTTCGGAGCGTCCATTATCGCGCTGTAAGAATTTTTTGAGGAGTAGTAAACCTCCTTGTCGATCTTGAAGATCGTATCGAACGAGTTGTAGCCTGCTTCGAAGAGAACGAGAACGCCCATTGCAATTGAAACGGCAGTCTTGTGTACCTGTTTTTTGGCGTGGCTGTACATCCAGACATACGCCAGATAGATCGCCGCGAGAGCCGCGCCGAAAACGAGCGTGCCGAGGAAGAGATGATTTCTGCTTTCGCCGTTGATAGTAACGTTTTCGGAATAGGGAGCGATCGCAACATATTTGTATCTTGATTCGTTATAGTCGAAGGTTTTCATGATGCTTTCAAAGATGAATATCAGCAGCACGAGAACGCCGAATACTCCGGCGGGGGGGCCGACTTTCAGCTTATAGCCGTCGAGGTTGGAGAAAGTTTCCGCCGCCATGGATACGAGAATGAACGAAACGAGGAAAGAGTATCTGTAGGGGAGCCAGTTCGGGTCTTGTCCGCCGTGCCACATCATGTTGAGGGGCTTTATCCACATACTAAGGAACATGATAGCCATAATCAGGCTGTAGCCGATCTTGCGGTTTGTCTTTATTCTGTTGTTGAAGTAGTAAAGCGGTACAAGTATCAGTGTGAGAACGCCGCAGTAAATTTCGGGTCTGCCGTACATTCTCGTTCCCTCGTCAACGTTTACGGAGTAATACTGGTTGGGAAGCAGCGTTGCAATGAGTTCGAGGGGATTGAACATTGTTTTGAAGGAATAATCGGGCTGGGAGAAATCGAATTTACCCAGCGCAAGAGCCTTATACACGGGGAAGATCATGATAAAGCTGCACATCAGCACAACGCCCGTAGCGAGAACCATTCTGCCGATTACTTTTATATAGTCGAAAGTTTTGAACTTGGTCTTTGCGCCGAAGAAAAGGTAATATACAAAATAGAGGGCGACAAATATCGCTACCATAAAGCCGATATAGAAGTTGGCGATGAACATGATCGCAAGGGGAATGATATAGTTTATCTTTCTGCCGTCGTCGACCAGATATTCCAGTCCCAGAATACAAAGCGGGAGGAAAATAGGACCGTCTATCCACATGGGGTCGATAAGCTGGATAGCAACATACGCCATGAGCGCGTACATCGTCGAGAAGATTACAGCCTGAAGATGAGGTACGCCCTTTGATTTTACGGCGTAGTGATAGAACGTAACGCCGCACGCGCCTATTTTGCACAGCTGCATTATCATGAGAGCTTCAATAATGAGACTTCGCGGCATTAGTATGACTATAAACGTGAAAGGGCTTGCGAGGTAATATCCGATAACGCCCTGATAGCCGCCCGAAAGATTTCTAGACCAGCTGTAAAGCGGATTTTCGCCGCTCCAGAAAGCGTCGCGGATATTTTCAAAGTAGTAGACGTACTGACCGTTAAGATCGAGAGTCAGTACGGAACGTTCTCCGAAAGGATAAACGCCGAAGATAACATACGCAATGAACATCAATGCGGCAGGTATCAGGAAAGCTGCGATGTAATAAAGCGGTTTAAGCCTGACTTTGACCTGTTCCGCAGGCATGACCGCAGCGTAAGACGGTCTGCTGACTGCTTTTGAGTTGGACAATGTTGTTCCTCCTTTGTTGTACGGACAAAATATCCGATTATATTATCGTTTATATTATACTATATATTTTTGATTTTTGCAAGTACTATCGGAAATTTTTTTGTCGAATCTTAAACTTTATGCTTGCATTTATCTGAATTATGTGGTATGATATAAAGTAGAGGATTATGAGCCGTTTTTTGATAATTCTTGAACAGCTCAAAATTATATCGTGCGGCGGCACGGGACAGGAGAATATTTATGCCAAAAAAAGAGAACATAAACAAGATAATGATTATCGGCTCTGGACCTATTATTATCGGTCAGGCTTGCGAATTCGACTATTCGGGTACTCAGGCGTGCAAGGCTCTGAAAGGTCTTGGCTATGAGATAGTACTTGTAAATTCAAATCCCGCGACTATTATGACGGATCCCGACGTTGCGGACATCACTTATATTGAACCTCTTAATCTTGAAAGACTTACGCAGATAATCGAAAAAGAGCGCCCCGACGCCCTGCTCCCGAATCTCGGAGGACAGTCCGGTCTTAACCTTTGCTCCGAGCTGGATAAGGCGGGCGTTCTCGAAAAATACGGCGTTCAGGTCATCGGCGTTCAGGTAGACGCTATCGAGCGCGGAGAGGATCGTATCGAATTCAAAAACGCCATGAGCGCACTCGGAATCGGTATGCCCAAGAGCGAGGTTGCTTATACCGTTGAAGAGGCGGTCAAAATCGCCGAGGGACTGAAATATCCCGTTGTTCTTCGTCCTGCTTACACAATGGGCGGAGCAGGCGGCGGCATGGTCTACAATGTGGACGAGCTTAAAGTCGTATGCGCCCGCGGATTGCAGGCTTCTCTCGTTGGTCAGGTACTCGTTGAGGAGTGCATTTTCGGCTGGGAAGAGCTTGAACTTGAAGTTGTCCGCGACGCGGCAAATAATAAAATTACAGTCTGCTTTATTGAGAATATCGACCCCATCGGCGTTCATACGGGCGACTCATTCTGTTCCGCGCCGATGCTGACGATTCCCGAGGACGTTCAGAAAGAACTTCAGGAAATGTCATACAAGATAATCGAGAGCATTGAAGTTATCGGCGGCTGCAACTGCCAGTTTGCCCGCGATCCCGAAACGGGAAGAATAGTTGTTATCGAGATAAATCCGAGAACCTCGCGTTCGTCGGCTCTCGCTTCCAAGGCTACGGGATTCCCGATCGCGCTTGTTTCGGCAATGCTTGCCTGCGGACTTACTCTTGATGAGATTCCCTGCGGAAAGTACGGCACTCTTGATAAGTATGTTCCCGACGGAGACTATATCGTTATTAAGTTCGCGCGCTGGGCATTTGAGAAATTCAAGGGCGCGGAAGATAAACTCGGCACTCAGATGCGTGCCGTGGGCGAAGTAATGAGTATCGGCAAAACTTATAAAGAAGCGTTCCAGAAAGCGATCAGAAGCCTTGAAACAGGAAGATACGGTCTTGGATTCGCAAAGAATTTCCACGATATGAGCAAGGAAGAACTTCTCAGTCAGCTTCGTTTCCCGACGAGCGAAAGACAGTTCGTTATTTACGAGGCTCTTCGCAAGGGCGCGGATATCGAGGAAATTTACGAGCTTACAAAGATCAAGCATTATTTCCTTGAGCAGATGAAGGAGCTTGTTGACGAGGAAGAAAAGCTGCTGACCATGAAAGGTGCGGTTCCCGATAAGGAAACGCTGAAACAGGCTAAGCTGGACGGTTTCTCCGACAGATATCTCAGCTCGCTGCTTGAAGTTACGGAAGAGGAGATCAGAAACGCGCGTATCGGCTTTGGGATCTGCGAAGCATGGGAGGGCGTTCACGTAAGCGGAACTCAGAATGCGGCTTATTATTACTCCACATATCATCTTGACGAGGACAAGAGTCCCTCAAATTCCGACAGACCGAAGATAATGATCCTCGGCGGCGGTCCTAACAGAATCGGTCAGGGCATCGAATTCGACTACTGCTGCGTTCATGCCGCTCTTGCACTGAAAAAACTCGGATTCGAGTCCATTATCGTAAACTGCAACCCCGAAACGGTTTCGACCGACTACGACACTTCCGATAAGCTTTATTTCGAACCTCTTACCCTTGAAGATGTTCTTGCTATCCATGAAAAGGAAAAGCCTGTGGGCGTTATCGCTCAGTTCGGCGGTCAGACTCCTCTTAATCTTGCCAACGATCTGAAGAAGTACGGCGTGAATATTCTCGGAACAACTCCCGAAACGATAGACCTTGCGGAGGACAGAGATCATTTCCGTGCAATGATGGACAAGCTTGGAATTCCCATGCCGGAAGCCGGAATGGCTGTAAATGCCGATGAAGCTATCGAGATCGCCAACAGAATCGGATATCCCGTAATGGTTCGTCCCTCTTACGTTCTTGGCGGTAGAGGAATGGAGATCGTTCACGACGACGAAATGATGCGCATTTATATGAATGCCGCTGTCGGCGTTACTCCCGACAGACCTATCCTCATAGATCGTTTCCTTAATCATGCCACGGAATGCGAAGCCGACGCTATTTCAGACGGCACGAATTGTTTCGTTCCCGCCGTTATGGAGCATATCGAGCTTGCAGGCGTTCATTCGGGCGATTCAGCCTGCATTCTCCCCTCAAAGAATCTGACGGCGGAGCAGGTTGCAACTATCAAGGATTACACAAAGAGAATTGCCGTTGAAATGAATGTATGCGGTCTTATGAATATGCAGTACGCTATCGAGGGCGATACAGTTTATGTGCTTGAAGCGAATCCGAGAGCGTCGAGAACAGTTCCGCTTGTTTCAAAGGTATGCGATATAAACATGGTGAAGATTGCTACGGAGATAATTACTTCCTCGCTTACAGGAAATCCGTCTCCCGTTCCTCAGCTTAAAGACAGAGAAATCGGTCATTACGGCGTTAAGGAAGCTGTATTCCCGTTCAATATGTTCCAGGAGGTTGACCCGATTCTCGGACCTGAAATGCGTTCTACGGGCGAAGTACTGGGAATTTCCAAGTCGTTCGGAGAGGCTTACTACAAGGCTCAGGAAGCTACGAAGAATCCTCTTCCCGATCACGGAACAGTACTGCTCAGTATCTGCGACAGAGACAAGCCCGAACTGGTTGAGATCGCAAAGGGATTCAATGAGCTGGGATTCAGAGTTCTTGCAACTCATAAATGCTGCAAGCTGCTTGCTCAGGAGGGCGTACCTTGCGAGAGAATATTCAAGATCTACGAGGGCAGACCGAATATTGCCGACGAGATCGCAAACGGCGAGATTCAGCTGATCATCAATACTCCTGCTGGAAAAACTTCCGCCCATGACGACAGCTATATCCGTAAGGCTGCCATCAAGCACCGCATTCCCTATATCACCACAATGGCTGCTGCCAAAGCAAGTCTTGAGGGAATCAAGGCTATCAAGCTTAACAAGAACATCGAAGTCAAGTCCCTGCAGGCTCACCACGGAGATATTAAGTAAAAATATTATAACATTATTAAAACAATACTGCGCATTTTTACGCGGTATTGTTTTTATATAAACAGAGGTTTTGTAAAATGTTAAAAGAAATACTAAGCGGCGATACCTGCGCGAAATGCAGAATGTGCTGCGTTTTTGACCGCTATGATATATGGGAAACTCCCATTTTCGACGAAAATTCCCGAAAGCTTGTACTGGAATTTGATCCCGAAGCTAAATTCGCGCGAAAAGGCAACGGATTTGTTCTGAATGTGAGCGAGATAACCGACGGCGAGCTTTATAACTGCCCCGCCCTTACGGAAAACGGCTGCATTCTGGGCGATAATAAGCCTTTCGACTGCCGTATATGGCCTTTTCGAATCATGGAACGCGATGGTAAAAGAGTGATCGCCGTTTCAACTCTTTGCGAGGAGATTCACGACCGCGATCATGAGGAATTAAAAGCGTTTTTGAAAAAAGGGCTTGCTGCGAAGATTTTCGCTTATGCCGATAAAAATCTTGAAGCTGTTAAGCCTTATTATGATAATTATACTGTTATTCTTGAAGAATAATAAATAAAAAGCCTCGCAGCATAAATCTGCGAGGCGATTTTTGTGTAGTCCCGATAGGGATAAGATTATCTCTTTGAGTTTAACCGTCCGGTTTTCGTAACTTTTATTCTTTTTAAGGCATTGTATTATAATTGCCGTGAAATCGGCATTATTCAAGGTTACAGGAAATATACTTCTTCTATTTTGAAGTTGCATTTCATAACTTTCTGTAACTTTGTTGTCCAAAAGTTGACCACAGTTGACCTACACTATGCGTATCTCTGTAATCGAATTTGATAAGTGTGGTGAGAGCCTTTGAAAGCTTCAACCGCACGGCATAATGGAGGTAATTACTATGAGCAAAAATATTCTCGATGAACTTTATGACTATGACCTGTTCCACCTTACTAAGATTGAAGATGTGGACGATGCATATAAGTCGGCTATGGACAGACTTGTCAATGCAGAAGCAGAATTGCTAAAAGCATTTCCTGACTGCAAGGATATACTTGATGAATATCAATCGGCAGATATTGATCGGCACAATCTCAGCAACCGTAATGAGTTCCGCAAGGGTTTCAGAGTAGGCGCACAGCTTGTTCTTGAAATGATTAAACCGATAAAGTGAGGTGGTCGATATGAGCAGATACAAGAGTGAACAGACTGCATACAGCCCTCAGAAAAAGAAGAATGTGCCAATCTGGAGACTAGATACCAATACACTAACCGTTACTTACTTCAATGCTGACACTCTCACCGAGGAGCATAAAACCTACCACACCGACTACATCAGGTATCATCTTCATTATTCTGACAGTAAGTACCCATACAGGCTTCGCAGGCTCATCAATACAGGTAAAATTATCGAATATCTTGACGACCTCGAACTGAAAGTCGGTGAAGCTATATTTCGTCAGGTAGAGCGTTGGAAGAAGTCCGACAGCTACTATCAGGCTGCTATGCTCAGCGGTGATACCGAAAAGATGCTCGGTCTTGAAAACTGCTTTGTAGGTATGGCGAGAGAAATTGTGTTTGAGTGTATGGTTTATATTTGAGATTCTACGGCTGTTCCTTCGGGTGCAGCCGTTTATTTCTTTTTATCAACTTCTTTGCAACGCTTTCCAAAATCGTCACACCATGCAATAAAAGCAGCTACGTCTGCCTCAATATCACTTAATTCAGGCAATTCTACAGGACGCTCTGTAGATTGTGAATGCTCATAAGCAGAGTATTTTGTCATCATGTTATTAAATAAATCAACATCACTTTGAGAAACGATGTAAAGATATTTTAATCGAAGTGTATTGACTGAATATCCAAAGCGAGTAACTATCTTAGAAAGCAAGTCTGTCTCTATGCCCTGTTCTACAATTTTCCTAAAATCTGAACATAGTGACTTTATGCCATTATCGTAGCTTTCGTATTCTCCGCTTTTATATAGTTTCTTTAGTAAAGCAATATCACGATTCTTTAGGTTATTAAGTGCATTTTTCATTTTTAACGCACCATTATATGTTGGTTCTGTTGGTTCTCCTAAAGGTCTATTCCGCAATTCAATTTGTTTGCAATCTATTATAATGGGAGTTCCTAATTCCGACTGTGTTTTATTATACTCTCCTATGCTTGAAACTAATAGCTGTGCAAATGCCAGCCGATGTGTAAATACAATAACTTGACGTTCTGTCGAAAGATTCACCAATCTATCAGCAACCATCTTTTCATATTTATGGTCAAGCGAAGTTATAGGATCATCAAAGATAAAAGGCAAGATCTTGTTCCATGAGGAAAGATCAGCAAGAAAGGCTGCCAGAGAAACAACACGAAATTCACCTTCACTTAAGACATCACCTGTTCTCTTCTTTTGAATAGCTCCTCTTAATGCAACTTGATGATATGCCTTACCTTTTTCTGCTTTTGAAACAAGTTCAACCTTGATTTTATGGTTACAATCCATAGCACGCATTTCATTTTCAAATCTTGAAATATATGTGTTGGTAATCAAAATCTGTGTTAATTCCTTTTTGACAGTAGTAAGTGCGTTAGTTTTACAACTTGAAGTAGCATTTTTGATTTGAATATCTTTTTTACGAACCAGTTTGTTATCTTGTATCCACTTTATAGCAAGAAGATTGTTTACTATAACGATTTGCTTATCTCGATCGGCAACGATTTCTTGCAATGATTTTATTCTTGTCGTATAATCGGTTAGAATTTTATCTTTTGCTTCTTGTAAGACTTTTATTTCTGTGAACTCAGGGATAGCTGTCCTTATATCATCAGTATATTCCAAAAGCCATTTACATCTTGATTTAACGGTTTTATACTGTGAAATAATTTGTAGAACACTATCATCTTCAACGCCACTTGATCTAAGTACCGATTCAATTTGTTCTATATTGATACTGGAATAAATGTTTTTCAGTTTTTCTACTGTAGCCTCAAAAGTGGAGTGGGCCTTTTCCGATTTTTTTATTGCAGTAGATGTCATATATTTATAAAATTCAGCTATTCTTTTATCGGCATTATCAGAAATGTCTTGCTGACATAAAATACATTTTCCATCTGCTATAATCGTATTGGAACTTTCCAATGTTGATTCCTGAGTAAATTTTACAGCAGCAGCCCACATTTTCTTCCAATTATCAGAACCAGTTTTGTTTATAACAGATACTTCTTTAAGTTCTCCTATCAAAGTATCGGCTTCTTGCTTGGTTTCTATCTGAGTTTTACGTTGTAATAAATATTCATCACTAAAGCTTTTGCCTGTTTTAGTAATAAGATCAATCAGTGTTTGGTATTGTTTATCAATGAGTTCTTTCTGTGCTTTTAATGATTTTAATTGCTTAGAAGGATCCTGATCTTGTAATCCTTCTTGTAATGTGCTGAGCTGTGTTTGTTGGCTTTCATCCCAAACAATAGCTGCGATAAACTTATCGTATGTGTTAATTGCTTTTAAAGCTAAAAAATCTTTTATCAATTTATGACTACCAACTTCTTTATTCAAAAGTGTCTGCTGAGCAGAATTTTCGGTTCCTAAATTGTCAAATTTAACTTTTACTCCTTCATATACTTTTGCCATTGTAGATAGTATGGATAATATATGCGGCTCATATATCACTTCATTCTTTTCTTCCGCAAACTGCTTAGCAATAGAGGAGTCATAAATATTAAGAGGACAAGTGCTTTTCATGCTTGGCTTCCAATGAACAATATGTTCTTCACCATCATCACTATATGTAAGCGAAGCTTGTGGACTTGGGCAATCTGTTTCATACACATTGCTTAAAATGGCATCAGAATTCTTAGGAGATACCGCACTTTTTAAAACCCTAACATATGATGATTTACCACATCCATTTTCTCCATACACAATAGTAAGGTTATTGCCAAACTCTAAAGGTCTTGTTGGCGATAAAGCACCGACACCTTGAACTTCCGAAATGCTTTTTAGTATAACAGGACAATTATTTGCATTTGAAAATTTTACTGTTGATGGAAATGTGGTTAATGGGGAAAACTTGCTGTTTTCTCCAAGGTATTCAACTCTTGCTAAAGCAAAAGCTCTGATAATTAGCTTTTCTACATCTTCATTACCTTGCCATATTTGGCAGAATAAATCTTTCTGCCAATTCTCAGCCTTGTCAAACCAAACTTTGAGTAAAGATAATGCATTCGTTTGAATATCAGTCATTAAAACACATCCTTATATTAGATAACATATACCAATCAATAACAAAATAAACGCTGAAATCTCGGATGAATGTCAAGTTCTTCATCCGAATAAAGGCTTATTAACTCACCTATCGACATAGAATAAGAATCGGATACGATTTCTTTTTAGCTCTTTTATTTTGTCTGACAGATTTTTCATATTACCACCTCATATTAGTTTATTTTGAATATTGTATTTTCCCCATATAAACGCATTGAATTCTTTCTGGGTGTGTGAAGCCAGCAAATATGCCTTTTCTTTTTCAGAGAGCTCCGGAATTGTAAAGTTTACTATATAATTCTTGGCGAAAGCCATATACCCCTTAGAGTAAGGCTTGCTTGTGTGAAATATATAGTACCAGAATGCTTCTGATTCAAGGAAAACCTTAAGTATTTTCAGTTCTTCAATATCCTCGGATAGCAAAGCATATCCACAGTAAAATAATACATCAGGGTCTAAAGATAGAACAGCAACAGGGCTTCCGCTTATATAAGGAATAAGGAGCTTTTTCCCGAAATTATTCATGCCCTGAGTTCTTCCATAAGCATACCAAGCCGGATAATTACCGTGTCCTTTATCTCTATTAAGCAATATGGATTTATATTCGGTAAGGAATTTATATGCTTCAGGAAAAGAAGATTGAAAAATATCTTCCTCAATAAGCTGATAGGTACTATCCGTATGAGTATATGGGAAAATAGCAATTTCCATTTTCTGTTCTAACTCTGCTTCGCTTTTAATGATATTAGGTTTTGCAACCCTAATGCAGACATTCTTTTCTATTTTGTAGGATTTTCCGTTGTATTCTCTGTAGTAATACTTGTTGTCCGCTTTTGTAGGTGAAAAGAAGTAAATATCATTCTTCAAAGTGGCAAGACCGTTGCGGATTTTCCAATTTGATAGTGGTGTGCCTGATGATTCGAGCTTGTGGATCACTTCGTCTATACTGCTTTCTCGCATTCTCCACGGTTTTCCATCTGGAAAATCTGCATAATGGTACTCAGAAAAAGAATGCTTTTCTAAAGTGTTGGTTTCATTTAATCTGAAATACTTGATCACATCGGTACTGATACTTTTATTTATGAGGGTAATACAAGTGTAGCTTGTTACGTTTTCAAATACTTGACTATCTCTGAAATCAATAATCTCGACCTGATGCTGTTCAGAAGCAAAATATTTCCTGAGACTTCTTCCATTTACACCTTGCAGATAACTGTTCGGGGAGATATAACCGAGCTTACCGTTATCCGAAAGCAGTTTTATTCCTATTTCAAAGAAAGGAATGTAGAGATCAACATTACCGACAGATGATGATACCCAATTAGATAAGAATGACTTGGTGTTATGATTCATATTTTTATTGCGAACGTAAGGGGGATTGCCGATTATGCAATCAAATCCTTTCTTGCATAGCTTTTTAAGTCTGCTGAAAGTTTTCTTATCAAGTGTGTTTGCACATATAAAGTGAAAATCACATTTTTCTTCCTCCTCGTGTATAAGAACAACCAATGAAAGCAGTGATTTTACTCTATCTATAGCATTGCTATCAACATCAACACCATACAGATATGATGATACAATGTCCGAATAGGAAACTAAATATTTTTTGTGCATATATTCAATAGCTGCTACTAAAAATGCACCACAGCCACATGAAGGATCAAGTACAGTAGGAATACTGTCGCAGTTCAGGGTGTTACTTACAATATATCGTGTTATGATTTCAGGAGTATATACTATACCTTTTTCCTTCTTCTCGCTTTGAGGAACGAGCATCTCAAATATAGTGATAAGCTCATTTAATGATAGTTTTTTATCTGTAATAATGTTGACTTTATCTACGACAGAATAATCGACATCGGACAGATAGCGTTTTAGCCACTTGCTGTTATTTATATCAACAGTTATAATACTGGCAAATGAGTACACTAATGCCTTCTCAATGCTTGTAACTTCATTCGATATTTTCATCAACTTATTCACAAGCTGTTTTATGTTCATATCATTTAACTCCATTCAGAAGGTCGATACGGCTTACCGTTCGTCCAAGATTGATTATCTGCTGTTTCTCTTGATCTGTTACTTTATAAAGGCTGTAGCAAATATCATCAAGCTCAGCCCATAGTTGTCTGAGCTGTCCTGCAATGATCTCTTTTGTGTTGAAAGTTGCTGATAAGTATTGTTCCTGTAGTTCTGAAATCTCAGAATAATACTTTGCAAGCACAGCTACGCAGTCGGCTTTCTCAGTGACCGCATCAATAGGGAAAGGGATAGGCATCAGGAATTGCTTGTTAAACTTATAATATCCGCCACTCTGAGGATTAGCACCTGATTTACCAAGAACAGTAAATATCGTGGAATTAATAATGCAAGTGATAGCTTTCATCAAATCAGCAGACGCTCCCTTGACAGTGATGAACCACACATTAGCATTATCCATATACAGACCTTTATCGTTGATAAATGTTGCTATTGTATCTCTTGCTGTCATCGGAATGATGATCTTATCCTCATCATATAATGTATGATTATGTTCACGGGTAAATCTGTGCCATAAATCGCCTTTGTAGCACTCAACCTGCTCGGTGATCCGCTGCTTATTGACAGATAAGTATTCGGCTAACAGAGGATATTTCTCTTTCAGTTCCGAGAACGGAATAATGTCATTGTTTGCTCCTTCATATGGGAATATACAGTAGGCATCAGGTTCAACCTTTTTAAAAGGATAGAATTCACGGTTATAAATTACTGCTTTTACAGCATCTTTCTCAACTTTTATGGTTTCTTTAAAGCCGTTCTTTCCTATGATATACTTTCCGTCTATACGGCAACTGGTCAAATGATACATCTTCTTCCAAAGAGCCTGAATACCATCCTTTACAGCTAACTTCGGATAATCGCCCAACATTCCACAGGTTTCAGATAGTCTCTTTTTGATCTCTTCGATCTGATAATTGTCATAGGACCAGCTTTCTGTTCCTGTTTTGATCGGCAATGATGCAAAGTCGCAAGTTGCAAAATCACCATTATCCTCGCTGTTTTCAAATATAGTCTTTATGTCCTCTGATTCTGAGGGCATGAAGAAGTACCGTACATTATCATTTTTCTTTTTTGAAAGAACCATGATGGAAACATAGGTTATTCTGCCTTTGAAAATATCTGTTGCTTTGAAGTCAATCAGCTTTTCGAGGTATTTACCTTCGTTTATCAGAGTGCGAATTGAACGTCCATAATCAGTTTTGAACCAACGTCTTTGAATAATAAATCCAAGTTTACCGTTAGGATTAAGCAAACCAAGACACTTCTCGATGAATAGTACCGAGAGATCAGCTTTACCTTCAAAAGCGCTATACTTTGTGCTTAAATAATCATGCATCAAAGGCTGTGCTGCCTTAAAATGTTTTGTTTCAACGTACGGCGGATTGCCTATCACATAGGAAAAGCCATTGTTTTCACTGAAAACATCTGCAAATGCAACTTTAATATTAAAAGGCTTGATTTCTGCAATGTGTTTTGCAGGAATATGATTATCGGTGCTTACCAAAGTGTTTCCGAGTTTTATATTACCGTCTATATCACGGAGTATCTTCTCTCCAAATGCACCGATTCCATCCCAAGCTAATGGATTATTACCGTCAACGATTTTCAGGGCTAATGACATCTTTGTTACTTCTATTGCAGCTTCATCAAAGTCTATGCCGTGGATACAATTTGTAACAATAGCTCGTCTGCCTTTTATGGTAAGCATATAGCTTTGATCCTGCACATAGAAATAATCACTGTATTTGCTTCGGGAATTTTCATCGGAGCTGAGAATTGCTATCATTTTCTTTGTCAGCAATTCATAAACAGATACAGCAAACACACCTGATCCACAACATGGATCAAGCACTTTGATATTAAAGATATCTTCTATTGTTTTTACGGCAGATAGATCAATTGTCTGCTTACAGATCATATCCACTATATGCTCTGGAGTGCAAACAGCTCCGTTTGTCTTAACATATTCGGATTTTGTAACTTCCTCTATTTTACCGTTGTTAATGACAAGCTGTTTGCCCAGAAACTCATCGTATATGTTAGCGATAACCTTAACAGGGATTACATCGAAACGGTACGGGAACGGATAATACAAACCATTGACAAACTCTGTAAACACATCATTATCAATATTAAGGCTTTGAAACAATTCGTCACGCTTGAACATCGCCCCATCATAATGGTCATAGAACTCCATGTAGCAGCTATTTTTGAATGAATTCCAAAATCCGTTTTCATCAGACAGAAAATGCTTTAACTTTTCGTGCTTTTCTATTTCTTTTGATTCGCATACTCTGATAAAAATGATACGATCCAGAATTACCTGAACATAGTAGTTTAGTAATGAGTCATTATTGATAACATCAGGGTTAAGTTCCACCAATCTCTTTGCAAGCTTTATTCTGAAATTTGACAGCATAAGCATAAAGTTACTGTCGAGCTGGTTATTGCCCTCAATGGCTTTAGTCTTATAAAGCTGTTCAAGATGATTAGAGCAGATATTATCATGCCATATATGCTCATAGAGCGTATCGAAATTCTCAATGTATTCATCAATTGAATACTGCTTTGTTCCCATATCAGCACTTTGATCAGGAGAAGGGACAAAGCGAGTATCATATATTACGAACTGCTCAAAGTTTGATACAAATGCACACGGAGACTGTGCAGACCAACCATAAGAACGAATTTGGAATGCAGTTTCCTTGCTGGTAAATATATTGACATCCAGAGATTTAGCATCTAAGAATGTTTTTATATTTGTTCCATTCATCAGCGTGTAATCGGGCTTTTTATGAGTTGAACTTATCTCACGGAGCTTTTTCACCTGCTGACCGCTTAATACACGTTCTTGAAGCACCTGAGCAGTATTTTGAACATCCCAGCCGAAAATAGCAAGCAATTCATTAAGCCAGGTACGAATAGTTTCTTCGCTTATGTCTTTATGATCTTTTCCTCTAAGTGTATTGTTATATCGTTCAATCAGATCACAGAGCTTTGCTCTTGCTGCTTCTTTATTTGAATTGCCCATAACCATTCTCCTTAAGATGATATATACGTAAAAATAAACATCCAATTTATATTATACTACAAAAAATGAGAAAAAGCAAGGCTAAATAGCAAGACTTTGCATAATATCTAAACAACGGTTGCTCAACTTTGACTCCATCGGAATCAAAGTTACGGTCACCTCCTAATTTCTGCCAAAGCCTTATCCTTAAACGCCTTAATAATTGCTTCTTGTTCATCTATCGTATGAACAAGCTCATCAACAGGCAGCCCGAATTCCTCGCACTCTTTCTTTTTGCTATCAACGACAGCCTTACACTTTTGTTTCAGCGTTTCAAAATCGTCCATGACAATCAGATTCACCTTGGCGATCTTCAATTCCTTTTTCTGATTGCGAACATAGGCATTGTAGTTGTCGGTCTCGTGAGTATAGATGCTATTCTTGCGATTCTGCCTGATTTGTTGATTTTTAAGTCTTTTATTTTCCGCAAGACATTCCTCACGGTCACAGCATATAGAATTTTCAGTTCCGAGGAAATGACGGTGACAAAATCTGCATTCGCACACCTTTAGTCCGGCATCGAATATCGCATAGCTGAACTCATAGAAAAATGTAAGCAACGGCTTGTCAGCAATACGGTAAACGCTGTTGGTGTTCTCGGTGCGAATAACTGCAAGCTGCAATTGCGAAGTAGCAACAAGAATTTCACCCGTAGCTGAATAGTCGAAATTACGCTCATCGTTCATAGCCTGCAATATCTCATCAAAGTGCTTTTGAAGCTCATTTCTTGCCTGTTCCACCAGCTTTTTATGATTGAACCTCTCCTTAACATAATCTTTCGGCATAAGGATTGGCTCACCGATGTTCATATAGGCAATTGTCAGCAGATTGCTGTAATACTTAAAAAATACGTTTTCGCTGTTTTCAAGAATTGTTGGCTTGATAGATTCTGCAAGGGCGTCCACCTTAATACGCTCGTTCAGTCCGTTCATCATAGTAATACGAATGTTCTCGAAGATCTCCTGACGGTTATTACGGAAATCTTCAAGCTGAGAAAGAATATCATCAAATGTATAGACTTCTTCTTTCTCGGCAGCATTCAGCAATTCCTTTTTATTTATCGACCACACGATGCTCACCGTGCGGTCTTTTTCATTTATACGATAAAGCAGCATTTTCTAACCTCTCTTTTAATACGATGACTTCTTGATTCGTATATGCTTATTATACGGTAAATACGGTCTCTTGTCAAGATTTTTTCTGATTTTCTTAATTTCACCGTATATTTTACAGTATATACGAATCCGAATTGTTTTATCTTCCTGACGTATGGTACAATGTTTATGTCAGCAGGAAAAAGATAGCTGACAACGGAACAACATAGCAAATGTTGACCACAAACATATAAAAGCGCTTTTATAAATCTTATATGAAAGGACGATGATGAATCGTTGAACAATGAAAACCAGTGGGCAAAACCCACACCACTCCGTCCAGATGGGACAAATCTTCTGCCGTTCCCTGTGAACGCATTGCCGCCTATATTAAGAGAGATGGCTCAGGCGATAGCGATCACAACCTCAACTGATCCTGCAATGGCAGGTACAGCGATTCTCTCGGCGGTGAGTTACTGTTTTTCGGGAGTGTACCGTATGTCGGCAAAGCGTGACCATACTGAGCCGCTGGTACTCGATGCACTCACCGTGGCAGAGCCGAGTTTCAAAAAATCTCCTGTCATTTCAATGGTGAAACGACCATACATACAGTTCGCTCACGACTGGAACGAAAAGAACAAGCAGAACATTTTCAAGGCTCAGGCTGAACGCAGAATATTGGAGAGCAAACTGATTTCTCTTGAAAAGAAAGAGAACGTGACAGCCGATGAGATCGCCAAGCTCCAGACTGACCTGAGCAATACTCCTGCGAGCAACTTTCGTAGGATAGTCGTTGACGATATTACTCCTGAGTCCCTTGTAAATCAGCTCGAAGAAAACAGCACTCTGCTTATGATCTCGGACGAAGCCGGAATGCTCGGCAATTTCAGCGGTCGTTACAGCAACAATATCCCGAACCTTGACTTGCTTTTGAAGTCTTGGAACGGCGAGACGTATATCAGCGACAGAGCAACAAGGGCGAGTATAGTCCTCAAAAAGCCGTATATGAGCATTTGCCTTGCCTGTCAGCCCTATGTGTTCGACAGCATGATAAGCAACACGGCTTTCCGTGGCAGCGGTCTGATAGCTCATCTGGTGTACTGTTTCCCCGTAAGCAACATTGGCTCACGGCGGTATGATACTCAGCCTGTTCCAGATGAAGTAGCCAAGAACTACAAGAAGTTGGTGTACAAGCTTTTGAACGATAAGTTCACCTACCATGATGAAAAGGAGCGGTATCTTCATTTTGACGGTACGGCATACAACGAGTTCGTGCAGTATTATAACAACTATATCGAACCTCGGCTTGTCACGGATATGGCTTTCTGCAAGGACTGGGGAGAAAAATACCACGGACTTATCCTGCGGTTATGCGGTATTATTCACTGTGTCAAATGTGCATTAAACGGCGAGAACCCTGTTGAAATCCGTGTAAATCTCGACACATTCTGCAATTCTATTGAGATAGCAGAATACTATCGAAATCAAGCTATCTACGCTTACAGCTTGGGTGATGTGGACATTGGCACGGTCAAAGCAGAGAGGGTGCTTGACAAGATACGTTCCAAGCATATTCAGCAGATACGGCAGAATGATCTGCATCATCTTTGCAGATGCACCTTGTTCAAAAACGCTCAGGACTTTAGTGAAACGTTAGATATGCTTGAAGAATACAAGTATCTCCGCCGTGTCACCAGCAAGGGTACAAACAACAAAACGGTGACTGATATTGTGGTCAATCCCAACATTTACAGTTGAGGAAATCTGTATTTTGCACCTTTTGGGCTTTTTGAGGTGCAAAAGGTGCAAAAAGCCCAGAATCCATAAATATAAAACTTAGAAAGAGAGATGTTTTATAATGAACGAAACAACAAAAGCAATTATCGACAACATTTTCGAGGAACTTATCGCTCTTCAGGAGAGCATTGACGGCGATGCTGTCAGCGTTCCGACTAAGGCTAAAGAGCCTGCACCTGAAAAGGTGGAGATGCTCACGATCAAGGAATGCACTGAGGTCGTTCAGGGACTTTCGGAGCATACCGTCCGTCAGCTCATTGCACAGGGTAAAGTGAAGTCCGTCCGCACAGGTGAGGGCAAGCGTGGCAAAATTCTTGTCAATAAGGCTGATCTTGTGGCGTATTTTAACGGAAAGGCAGTGTGAGATATGATTGAGACGCCATTCTGATAACGACTAAATGAACTTGGACATTTTTGTCCGTGTTGATTATTCAGCTTTGAGGGAACTTGCTCCATTTTGAAAAAATTCAAACTGCCAAATCGGGCATAGGCTATTACTCAATTTTGAGTAATAGCACGGTGCTGATTTTTAAAAAAGTAATGCGGATTTTTGATTCTAGTACCCACATTTCGGCTGCTCCGCCAGCCGATTGAGCCTCGCAGAGCCCCATAAGCATTTTTGATAGTCCGATCAGGCTGTCGAAAGTGCTTTGGGGTTACTGGCGGCGCTCCGCAAGTAATTCCGGCTCTCCGAGCCGTTTGTTCCTGCGATACACTTATCGTTCAGGGACAATTCGTCCGTCAGGACTTTGCGTCAGCAATCCCCTCGTCAGAGGGTTCAGATATATAAATTTTAGGAGACATGAATATGAATACAAAGACTATCTCAATGTGTCAGGGAAAAGGCAGCCTGTCGCATAACAACAGAGATTTTTCTGCCAAGAATATTGACAGCTCACGGACTGCGGACAACATCGTTTTTGTCCGTCAGGAATTGGGCGAAACTTACAATCAGCTTTTTGGCGAAGCGATAGAGAGATACAACGCTCATCAGAAAAGAAATGATCGTAAGATTTCAGACTACTTTCAGCATCTTTTTAACCGTCCGCCGAGTGCAAGTGTCATCATTGGAGCAAACAAGCAAAAGAGCTTCTACGAGGACTTGGTGCAGATAGGTACAAAGGACGATACAGGTGTCTGCTCTCCCGATGCTGAAACGGCAATCAAGTGTCTGTGTGAATATATGGAGGGATTTCAGGAAAGAAATCCGAATTTTTATGTGTTCAATGCTGTGATGCACCTCGATGAAGCAACTCCTCATTTGCACATCGACTATATCCCCATAGGACATTTCAGCAACGGTCTTGATACCAGAAATGCAATGGCGAAAGCTCTCGAAGAAATGGGACACGGCAAGGGTGCAAATGCGATCAACCGCTGGCGGTTATCCGAGTGGGAAGTCCTGCACCAAATCTGCACGGCTCACGGCATTGAAATATCCGAACCGAAGAAGTCCAGAGGGTACAGTTATACCGTGCAGGAGTACGGCGAACATAAGGATAAGATCAGGGAGCTTGAATCCAAAAAGGAGCGGCTCACCGCTGAACGTGACGAAGCCCGTGCCGAGCTTGATAAAGCTGCAAAGAAGAAAGTTAAAATAGCTGAAATTGAGAGTATCGAAGCCAAAGAATCCATGTTCGGCAAAAAGATCACGCTGTCCAAAGAAGATTATGACAAGCTAAATGATACGGCTGAGAAGTATGTGGCTATGGAGAAATCTACCAAGAAACTCAAATCCGAGCGTGATACAGCGTTGCAGAGGTATGACGAACTGAAAAAGAAGTATAATTCGGCTTCTACGGAACTATCGGCTTACAAAAAGAAAGAAGATGAAAAGCGTTATTTCTCCCGTGAGAAGCTGAATAAGCAGACAAGGCATATCTCCGACCGTGAGAAACTCCGTAAGGCTATGGCTTTTATTGATGCCTGTGGTCTGAGGTTTGACTATGAGAAATTCAGATACAACAGTACTACAAGAAAGAACGTTTTAGAATAAAGCAGAACAAGAGAAAAAATATCACAGCATACCTTGACAAAGCCGATATATTGCGCTACAATGGTATTGGAAAGGTACGCTGTGATATGAAACTGGAGGTTTTATATTATGGCAACTATTCAGAAGCGTGGTGACAGCTACTCGATCAGGGTGAGCTGTGGCTACGATAGTAAAGGCAAACAGGTGATACAGTCTATGACTTGGAAACCTGAGCCTAAAATGACAGCAAGACAGATCGAAAAAGAGCTGAACAGACAGGCAGTTATGTTTGAGGAATCCTGCAACATGGGCTATCAGAGCAAGGCTATCAAGTTTGAGGTATTCGCCGAGCAGTGGTTTGAGGAGTATGCACAGCCTAATCTTCGCAATACTACATATGAGAGAATGCTCCAACTCCGCAAGAGGGTGTATGCTGCGATCGGTCACATGAGAATGGATAAGATCACTCCGAGACAGATACAGGCATTTGTCAACTCGCTGTCCAAAGAGGGAGCAAACGAGCGTACAGGCAAACCTCTTGCACCGAAAACGATCCGCCACAATCTCAGCTTCGTGTCCGATGTGTTCGCTTATGCTGTGAAAATGGGTGTGGTGAGCGACAATCCCTGTTCAAAGGTCACGCTACCTAAAAATGAGCAGAACGAAAAGAAAATCTATACTCCCGAACAGGTGCAGAAGTTCCTCACACTGCTGAACGATGAACCTTTAAAGTACCGTACTTTCTTTAATCTGATGATCTACAGCGGTTTTCGCCGTGGTGAGATGCTCGGTCTTGAATGGAAAGATGTGGACTTTGAGAACAACATCATCAGCGTACGCAGAACAAGCAATTACACGGCAAAGAAAGGTGTTTATACCGATACCACCAAAACGAGAAAGTCGCAGAGAACGCTGAAATTTCCGCAGGCTATCATGGATATGCTGAAAGAGTACAAAGCGGAACAGGACGAGCAGGCTCTCAAATGCGGTGACAAGTGGGTGGAAACGGACAGGCTCTACACTAAATGGAATGGTGAGCCGATGCAGAACGGCACTCCTTATTTCTGGCTCGGTGAGTTTTGTGAAAAGCATGATCTTCCATTTTATGGCTTGCACAGCTTCCGTCACTTATTTGCTTCGCTCCTTGTCAATCAGGGTGTGGATATTGTTACGGTATCGGGAGCATTAGGACACTCGACGGTTTCTACAACAAGTAATATTTATTGCCATATGTTGGAAGAATCCAGAGCAAAAGTATCGGACGCTGTCAGCTCGGCACTTGATTTTTCGTGTAACAAAAAAGAGCCGAAGGGTGCTTGACCTTGGCTCATGACCTCCGCATTTTCAAAATAAAGAACAGACAAAGAACAAAGTGGATTTTTATAATAAAAGAAAAACTCGGAAACTGCAATATTACACTGTTTCCGAGAATGCTTAATGGTGACCCGTACGGGAATTGAAAATCTCGGCGCACTTTTTCTAAGCTTTTGAGATATGCAGAAATCCCGAAAATACGGCATTTTAGAACATACTACAAAAATTCGTTTACGCTGTTTTTCACTAACTTCTTGTACTGTTAGCGGACAAATAGCGGACAAAATATCCGACATACCCTTGTATAATATTTCGATATGGAGGATATAAAAATGAGAAATATACTCGATGAACTTTACGATTTAGATATGTTTCACCTGACCGAGATCACAGATGTTGACGGTGAATATAAGTCTGCAATGGACAGACTTCTTAAGGCTGAAACGGAGTTGCTGAAAGCATTTCCAGACTGCAAGAATATACTTGACGAATATCAATCAGCGGACATTGACTTACATAATCTCAGCAAGCGTAATGAGTTCCGCAAGGGTTTCAGAGCAGGCGCACAGCTTGTCCTTGAAATGATAAAGCCTATCAAGTAAGGAGGTCAAAGCTATGAGCAGATACAAAAGTGAACTGACCACATATAATCCCCAGAAAAAGAAGAATGTGCCGATCTGGAGACTTGACACCAATACCGTAACCGTCACGCACTTTAACGCTGACGCGCTTAACGAGGAGCATAAGACTTACCACACTGA
>CAYNYB010000004.1:164870-180663 GCA_964401315.1 uncultured Alistipes sp. | reverse complement strand
CTAAGCCCACCACGGCTACAAAGCCCACAACTACAACAACAGCTAAGCCCACCACGACTACAACAACAGCTAAGCCCACAACATCTACAACAATCACAAAGCCCACATCAACTACAGAACTCACAACAACATTTACCACAACAACTACCAAACCCATAACAACTACAACAACAGCTTCTACTTCAACTACAGAGCCTGAGACCACAACAGTGACACATATTGCTTCTGATGAAGAACTTTGCAACTGGTCAATAAAAGACTACAATGATAAGCATGATGACAATGTTGTTTCGGCTGAAATTACTGAAGAATCAAATAATCACTATGAGATCACTTTGAAAGATGATTCTGATAAAGTCCTTGATGTTTATGATATTGATTCTGAAACAGGTATCGGTGAAGATTCAAACGGCAATGAAGTAAATCTTCCTCAGACAGGCAACAATTCTCTTACAAATATCATAATCGCCCTTGGTGCGCTTATGATGACTGGAGTTGGTTTCGCTTCTGTTAGATTCTCCGGCAGCTTCCGCCGCAAGGAAAATGAATAAGTAAACTAAACAGGCTCTGCTTAATGCAGAGCCTGTCAGTTTGTCAAAAATGTCAAGCAAAAGCCCTAATATCCTATGAATGGAATGGTTCACATAAATTGCTGAAAGAAAAGCAGGTGGTGGGAATATGACCGATGCACAGAAACTTGCAGAGTACTTCAGGATAATTAAAATTATTCTTAATTTGTTTGTTGGACTTACTCGCAGAAAGCCGTTGTAAAACTTATTACGCTGATGATTTTGATTCGAAAGGACTGCAAATTGCAGATAAAATTATATGCAAATATTCTAGCAGTTTTGTGCAAAGCTGGTATATGAGCTGCCATGATTATCGCTGTATAGAAAAAGCAGATGATTTATCACAGCTGCGACTTCATAAGCTGAAAAATATTCAGAACCTGTCCACATAGGAAATTCCGCACATCAGGAGCCATTACATCAATTCCACTTGAGATAAAGTTGAGTTCGCTGATAAAAATTTCCCACAGAGTGCATTATCGTCCTTGTCGTGCGACAGCACGCCTGCGACCTTCGCCTTGCTGCGGAAAATTTTTATTCAGCTCCTTTCCGCTTCATCTCAACTGGAATTGCTGTAATTTCTGACATGCAGAAGAATATGGTTGATTTTTTCATGGAATATATAATTCAAGAATCTGACATTGTGTATGAGGTTTACATAGTACCAATGTAGGAATAGAAGAGAGTAAAAGAAAAAATCCCGAATTATCGGGATTTTTCAATGGTGCAGATGACAGGAATCGAAACTGCATGCCTCTCGGCACAAGAACCTAATGGCAGCGTAACTACATTGGTATAAATCGGATTCCAAACTCTTATACCATTATCATTATATCACATTATTTTACAATTTCCAATATTTTCTTGACAATATGTATAAAAAGTGATATAATATGCTTAATAAAGTAACGATAAAATATAAAAAAGGAGGGTATCATGCGCATCAATTTTGACAATATGGATAAAGTCTCAGAGGCTTCTTACTTGTCAGCGCCAAGTGTAGCTTTGTATAGGACGATAATGCGTATTTTGTATCGTGAAAAGCAGCTTTACAACTCCAGACTCAGTACAACAGAAATCATGGAAAAAATCATCGAATTTGGACAAATTCCTAATCCTGATATGGAAACCTTGAAGGGCGCACTGACGCAGCTTACAGACTGGGGAAATGTCACAGCTATGCAGGATCTTAAAGATGTACATACAATAGAAGAATATAAAAACAAGGCATGCCATTATTCTATCACGGAGCGTGCTGTTATTATGGAACGTGCAGTAATAGACTTGGAAAATATGTTTTCAAAGGGAAATGTTCTGTCAGCCTCCTTGCTTGACAGAATTGACAAAGCTGTTCGGGACGCAGAACATATTGCGAACAGAAACAATTACGAAGTACTTGAATGGTGGCGAAATCTTCAGGAGGACTATCAAAAGCTTGAGCAGAACTTTTCTGATTATGTACATATTTTTGATTCTGTACAGGGTGAAAAGCTGATGCATTCGGTAGATTTTCTGATACAAAAGGACAGGTTTGTGGAATATCTGCGTGAATTTATTCGGAAGCTGCAAAAATATTCTGTGATTATCGAGCAGAATCTTAAAAGAATTCATACAGAGAAAAAAGACGAGCTTCTGGCGGTTGTTTTGGAAAGTGAACTGAATTTGCCGCGAATCGGTACGGAAGTTTTGCATTCTGTCGAGCTTAAGGAACAGATCGACGGACAATGGAATGCGTTATATCATTGGTTTGTTTCTGAAAGCGGCAGAGAATCTGAATGTAACAGAGCAATGGAGTACACAAATGAAATTATACGAAAAATCATCAGTGTTGCTATGTCATTGATGCAGCTTAGTAATGCCAGTACCAGTAAGAAACAGGATTATCAAAAATTTCTTGAACTTTTTTCAAACTGTAAAAACATGGAGGAGGCGCATTGTTTGTCCGCACATGTGTTTGGTGTGATGCAAACAGAGCATTATCAGTACCATACAGACCGTGAACTAGATAGTATTTTTGAAAATGCAGCAGATATGCAGCCGCAGATCTTTGAGATCCGTCCATCCACCCGTTCCTATAAGCCACGCATTCGGACGCAAGGCTTTGAAAATCGAAGAATTGAAAAAGAGCAAAAAAGAAAGGAATATCTTGAAACGATTTGTCGTGAACAGGAAATGATTGAGGGCTATATACAAAACAACCGTATCAGTGTTGCTGATTTGTCAAATCAGATTTTGCCTGCCGCATTCAGAATGAGCCTTCTGAAGTGGATTTCCTTTGCCAACCAGAATCAAAAGCATACAGGTGTTACAGACTTCGGTGCAAAGTATCACCTGATACATTCGGAGAAAAAAACGGTAATCCATTTCAGTGACGGACAACTTGTGATGCCTGCCTATATAATTGAATTTGAGGTGACGACTGATGGATGAATTTGCCATGCTTCTGGAGAAATTCTGGATTCTGCGTGAGGAGGACAATGCTGACTATTTTAAGGTAAAGCGTAATGTCAATAAGCAGATGAAGGAATTTGTTAATCAATTTCCCGGATGGAAACTGATTATTACAAACGAACTAATCAAACTGGAAAAGATCCCGGCAGAAGCACATCCGTTTATGGGGATCCAGAATTTTAAGGAAGTCAATGATTACTGCTTCCTTTGCGCACTGCTGCTGTTTCTGGATGACAAAGCGGATGGTGATAAATTTTTGCTGTCTGAGTTGATTGCCAGAATTGAGGTGCTTTTATCGGATAAGATCGACATAGATTTCACCAGATTTACTGACCGAAAATCTCTTGTTCGAGTTCTGAAATTTGCAGAATCAATGCGCTTGTTGAAAATATGGGAGGGTTCGCCGGAACGTCTGGAATATGATAGGAATCAGGAAATTTTATATGAAAATACAGGTCTGTCTGACTATTTCTCTGTAAATTTTGATACGGATATTTCAGATCATACGAGCAGTCATGATTTTGAAAATCACGAATCTGCCTATTCAGACGGTGAAAAAGGTTTTTCACGTACCAATCGTGTCTATCGCAGATTACTGCTTCAGCCTGCAATGTATTGGAGCTCCAGAGATGATTCGGACAGCATTTATCTGAAAAACCAACGTGCTTCTGTTGCCGGACATCTGGAAACATATTTGAACGGTAGACTGGACGTGCATAATGGTGCTGCCTTTTATATGATGCATGAGGATAGTATATTCGGCAGGGTGCATCCGGTAGAGAATTCTGTTTCAGGATTTACTGCACTGCTTTGCGGCGCTTTGAGAGAAGAATTGCATACGCAGCAAATAGAAACAAATATTTCATTTGAGGTATTCCGTCAGAGGCTGCTGCGATACAGAGCGATATGGGGAAAGGGTCTGAGCAAGCTGCTGCGTGAAATGTCTGATGAAAAATTTACAGATACAATAGAAGCGTATATGCTCGACTGGATGCTGATTGAACGTACAGCGGCAGGATATACATTGTGTGACGGGATATTTAAAACGATCGGAGTATTTCCGAAGGATTATCTGAACAGCAAGGAGGGTGCATAATATGGAACGCTGGAAAATGCATCGTATGGGTTTTGTTAATTTCTGGGTGTATGATGTGCAGGAATTTATATTGAACGACGGCAAAATTCTGCTGCGGGGTGCAAATGCATCCGGAAAATCCATAACAACGCAAAGCTTTATTCCCTACATTCTTGACGGCGACAGACAGCCGACCAGACTTGACCCCTTTGGTGGCAAGGATAGAAAGATGGATTTCTATTTGCTTGGCAGTCCTGAAAACGGAAAGGAAGAAAGCACAGGTTATCTGTATCTGGAGTTTATCAAGCCTGAAAGCCGGCAATACCGTACGATAGGAATCGGCTTACACGCAAAGAAGGGCGCCAAAATGAAAACATGGCACTTTGGTCTGTTGGATGGCAGAAGAATCGGCTATGATTTTATGCTGTATGAGGAAAAAGGCGATCAGTTAATTCCGCATGATGCGGCACGCCTGAAAAAACAATTGGGCGAATCTAATTTTTATACAGAAAAAACGATGGAATATGAGGCGTTTGTTGCAGAAAAGATTTTTGGTTTTGAAAAGACGTGTCTGGATGATTTCCGACAGCTGACAAATATTCTGATCAAAACACGTTCCTCCAAGCTTTCGGCTAAGGAAAATCTGAAGCCAGCACAACTCTATGCCATTTTGAATGAATCACTATGTCCGCTTTCTGACGACGATCTTCGTCCAATGGCAGAGGCAATGAGCAAGATTGAAGATACCCATGAACGAATCGCAAAAGCAAACGAAGCACTGTCAGAAGCACGGCATCTGGCGACAGAATATGAGAGGTATAACCGCTATATGCTCTGGAAAAAGGCGGATCTATATTTGAAAAAATCAGTCGAAGTTAACAAAACTAAACGGCTGCTTGAAGCAAGAAATAACGATATATTGACTGCGGAACAGGATTATCAGGAAGCTGATCGTCTGCTGGACGAGGCTCTGCACCGGCTAGAAGTGCTGAATGAAGAAAAGAATGGTCTTAATATTTCTGGAATTGAGGAGCAGCTTCAACGGAAAAGGGAAAAAGCTGAACTTCTGGCTCGTGACAAAAACACAGAGACAAAAATGCAAAAAAATATGGAGGACAAGCAGCAGAAGATCAAGGAAAAATATCGGGAATGCAGCGAGATCAAAATCAAAATCAGTGATTGTGAATATGAAATAAAGAAAGTTCTTTCCGATTTACAGGCTTATGAAGAATACTGTTTTCCGTTTTATGATGCCTATTACCAGAAGATCAGGAGCGGAGAGCAGCTACAGACTGCCGAATGCCGACAGGAGTGCCGCAGCTTTTCCAATCGGCTTAAGCAAGTTTTGCAGTTGTTGAAGGAACAGGAACGGCAGAGAGCAGAATATGAATCTTCGGAACAGCAGCTATCTAAAAAACAGGAAGCCGTGTATCGGTGCCGGAAATCTCTTGAAACTGCACAGACCATGTATATAGAGCAGAAAGATAGCTTCATAGAGCAGATGTTTATGGCAAGGAAGAACAATAAAGAGTTCTGTATTGACGCCGGACTTCTGGAAAGACTGGAGTCTCTGGTGGTAAACTATGAAGGGGAAGGCTCCGGCAGAGATTTAAATGATATGCTATCAAGTCGCAGACTTCAGTTGTCAGAAATGCTTCAGGAAGTAATTCTTTCGGCGAAACAGGAAATGAACAGCAGAGATGATGCTTGTAAAGCCTTACAGGAACAACTAAAGGAATTACAGAAAACTGATGAACCTGTACCGGAGCGTTCAGACGATCGTATTGCGGCAAGGGAAATACTGACGAAGAATAGCATTTCTTTTCGTTCGTTTTATGAATGCATTGATTTTAAGGAATCCGTTCCGGAGACACAGAGAGCTGTTCTGGAGGCGGAGCTGTCAGATATGGGACTGCTGGATGCGCTTGTGATTGCAAAAAAGGATAGAGAAAAGGCAGCTGCATTGTTGGGAGAGCTGGCAGACAGATATCTTGTGAGCAATAAGTCTCTTACTGGAATTGAGAACAGTTTTTTTGAAGTAACTAATCAAGAGTTGATGGAGGAAATACAATGTATTCTGTCGCAATTTGAAACGCAGGTACAGCTTGGTACTGACGGCTGTTATCAGCATGGTATCATGGCAGGACATTCGCTCGGACAGGCTCACGTTCTGTATATTGGCGCAGAAAACCGCCGTCTGTTTCGGGAACGGCAGATCGCACAGCTTACAGTGGAAATTGCCGTGGCGGAAAAGCTTCTTTTATCCGCACAGGCTGACTATCAGTCAGCGCTGGAACGCAAGGAACAGCTGGAGCAGGAATACAGCGCTTTCCCTGATACGAAAGATCTGAATCAGGCATTGAATCTTGTGAATACAGAATACGCCAATTTATCGCAGTCTGAACGGGTATGTGCGGATGCTCAGGAAAAGCGAGATCAGGAATTTCATAAGCTGAATGCTTTGGTTGAACAGATAGAGAAAAGTAGCTGTGTATTTCCGATGTATGAAAAAACTGTCAGCTATTATGAAGAGGTTGCGGGAGCAGTTGAGGATTGCCTCAGTCTGGTTGAAAATGCGGCCGATCATCTTTATAAAAAACAAGAACATGAGCGTCACCTTGTAAATGCTAAAGAGCAAGCGGAGGATTACGAAGCTGACATTGATACTCTTGATCAGGAACTGAAAAACCTGCGAAATACGATCGATATTTGTGAAGAAGTGATCCGGCAATGTGACGAATTTTTGAATCGTCCGGAAAATGTTGATATAGCTCTTCGTCAACAGGAGCTTGAGCGTAAAATTAAAGATTTGAATCAACAGATCGAGGATTGCAGGATTCGTATGGCAAAAGCAGAACAAACGGCACAAATTTTGAAAGCAGGTATTTCTGAGATAGAAAATGATCTGATAGCATTGATTCAGCAAGAGAATCTGCTTGCAGACTATTTTGAAGAGGAATGGGAGCTGAAATATATTTTTGACGATGAAACACTGACACTGAACCAGAAAGCAAAGCAGGCACAGAAATGTGCTTATGACGGAGACGAACAGAAAAATATACAGGAGATATCTGCTCGACTGGAGGAGGTCTACCGGAAGCGAAGCAATGCATTATCCGGCGAGTACAGACCGATGAAAGAGCTCCTTTTTCCGAATGCAGAGCCGGATAGTATTCGTACCCGCACCAGAATCACACTTACATGGCATGGACACCAATTGCCGCCTGCTGTATTTGCAGATGATCTTACTGCTGCAATTGAAAATGATAAACTATTGATCAAAAAAGAAGAGGAAGAGATGTTCCGGACAATTCTTATGAATACCATCAGCAAAAAGCTGTATTTAAGAATTGACACCAGCAGAAAATGGGTTAAATCCATGTCAGAGCTGATGCAGGGAATCAATACCTCTATGGGACTTTCATTTTCATTAAGCTGGAAACCGAAAAGAGACATCGGAGAGCATGAACTGAGCTTTGAGGAACTGAACAAGCTGCTTGCCGGTGATGCACAGTTAATGAGAGCAGAGGATTATGAACGTTTGTCTGCGCATTTCCGCAGCAGAATTGAACATGAACGCCTTGTTATGGAAGAAAAAGGTCAGGAAGTCAATTATACGGAGTTGGTCAGGAATGTACTGGATTTCAGAAACTGGTTTGAGTTCAGCCTGCATTATCGGTATTCAGGCAAACCCTTACAGGAGATGACAGTCAGTCGCTTTAACACCTTCAGCGGCGGAGAAAGGGCTTTGTCGCTGTATATCCCACTGTTCGCAGCAGTGGCTGCCCAGTATCAGAAGGCCGGTGATCAGGCACCCAGAATTCTGGCACTTGATGAAGCGTTTGCCGGTGTGGATGACAGCAATATCAGCGAAATGTTCGCACTTCTGGAAAAGCTGGAATTTGGCTATATTCTTAATTCTCAAGCGCTGTGGGGATGCTACGATACGGTACCGTCTCTGGCGATCGCAGAGCTGTGTCATGAAAAGGACAGTGATTTCATTACAGTAATATCCTATGAATGGAATGGTTCACATAAATTGCTGAAGGAAGAGCAGGCGGTGGTAATATGACCGATGCGCAGAAACTTGCGGAATACCTTAGAAGCACACCAGTCTGGTGCAGGATTATGAAAGCACTGCGAAAAAAATATGAGAGCATCGGCTGTAGCGGAAATGTCAGTCTTTGTGACGCTACTGTTGAGGAGTGCAATGCGGTAACCAGTATACTGTATTCTAAGAAGGCGTTTACACCGCCAGATCTGAAATTCAGACTTGCAGATTTTGAAAAAGGTCTCCAGAATACAAAATACAATCATGTCACATTACAGGAGGTATTGGAATCCTATTTTTGTCAAACAATACAGACAAAACAAGAAAAGCAGGCAGTTCAGCAGATGAACAAGGAGGCTTTTGAGTACTCATTTTATCAGAAATACAAGAATACACCCTGTGAGAACTGGCTGAATGTCTGTTTCACTGAGCAGAAAGCCGGATATCAGAGACTGATGAGGATTTACAATACAGATCATGCGGAGGCAGAACGGATACTGGATGCTGTCTGCCGTGCGGTCAATCAATGCTTTCAGAATCAGGAGTCGGTACAATTGGCTGTGTTAAGTGCAAATCTTACCGGAAATGCTCACTTTTTTGACAGAGCTGTGCCGGCTGGAAGATTGCTGCTGGATGCGCTGGCATATCTGGCTGCTATGTCGGCAGGTCAGAATGCTGAAACAATCAACGCAGTTTATGCGGTATATTCTATTGAACCGGATACTTTTTCGGGAGCAGCAGCGCTGGGAATCCGTCTGTTTTATGAAAATCAGCAAGAGCATCCTGCATATCGGTATTTTGCAGATACAGGAGAAGTATGCATGATTACAATGGCAAATCTGTCCGGTATCTGTAAGGCGGACACAGATAAAAAAATCGTATTTGTTGTTGAAAATCCTATGGTATTCTCCGCTTTAACAGAAACGGCAATACGATGCGGTGCAGGGCTATTGTGTACATTCGGACAATTGAAATTATCAGGAATTCGTTTGGTGGACTTACTTGCAGAGAGCCGCTGTAAAATTTATTACGCTGGTGATTTTGATCCGGAAGGACTGCAAATTGCAGATAAACTTTTATGCAGATATTCCAGCGGTTCTGTGCAAAGCTGGCATATGAGCTGTAGTGATTATCGCTGTATAGAAAAAGCAGATGATTTATCACAGCTACGACTTCATAAGCTGAAAAATATTCAGTCTGCGGAGTTACGGGAAATAGCTGAATTGCTGAACAGGGAGAAAAGATCAGCACATCAGGAGTTATTAATTCCTGCAATGCAGAAGGACATAATTGATTTTTGCAATATATAATTCAAAAAACTGACATTGTGTGCAAGGTTTACGTAGTACCAATGCAGGAATAAAAAATCCACAACAAAAAGTCTGAATATTGGGATTTATCATTGCCTTACGACTATGAAATAGATTTATTTTCGTGCGTGGAAATAATTTTAACACGAAAAAAACAGCGAGTCTTGCGAACGGTCACATGACCGTCTGCGGTGACTCATCGCTGGTGCGAGTAATAGGAATCAAACCTGCATGGATTACTCCGTCAGAACATAAATAGTATATATATTCCAGTAACAGATAACGAGTAATAATTTGGATACTTCAAGAAAGAAAATATAATTATCAGTTACGAAGAAGCATAAAAGAAGGTTTTATATATGTGCGCCTTGCATAGTGTCATAACCCTTGACAGTTGAAACAATCTGTGCAATCAAACGAATTTCAAATGAATTTTCTGAAAAAACTTGACAAATCCCTTAAGGTGTCATATCATATTAACTGGAGAGGTGCATCATGCCCACAAAGATCAATGGATCTTTGTGGGCATTTTTGTTTTTATAATGAAAAATGCACTGATTTGCAATAAGGATACTGCTCCCACATTTTGCAGTATCGAAACGAAAAGGAGTTGGTAAGTATAGATAATAATCTTCAAATATACAACAGCGAGTACATTATGACAACGCAAATGGAAAAACAGGAGTTCATTATTTACAAGATGATGTATCCGGGACTGTATATTCTTGCAGGCGCACCTAAGATTGGAAAGTCGTGGTTGGCTCTCGACCTGTGTATGTCAATAGCTAATGGCGAGCAATTTCTAAAACACGATACAAATATTGGTCAGGTGTTGTATCTCAGTCTTGAAGATAATTTGCTCCGACTGCAGAACAGAATCTATGAACTCACAGATGAGCCTTGTGAAAATCTGAACTTCGCTATCGAAGCTAAGACAATAGGTAATGGGCTTGAGGAAGAACTCGAAAGGATTAAGAAAGAGCTTCCAAATCTGAAAGTCATTGTCATCGATACCTTGCAAAAGATTCGCAGTACAACTGATGTAAACTATGGCTCGGATTACAAAGAACTCTCAGTGCTTAAAGCGCTTGCGGACAAAATGAGAATTGCAATTCTTGTTGTACATCACACTCGCAAGTGCTATGACAGCGACCCGTTCAATATGGTTTCGGGTTCGATCGGTATCATCGGAAGCGTAGACGGTATCATGGTTATGATTGAGGAAAAGCGAGGCAGCCGTAAAGCAAAGCTGCACTGTGCAGGTCGTGACATTGAAAATCTTGAACTCAGTCTTGAATTTGAAAAATGCAGATGGAAAGTTGTTGATGACGTACCGGAACGCAAGCCTGACCTTTTTTCTTTTGCTATTCATGACTTTATGTTGGAGCAGCGTACCTTCAGAGGTTCCCCAACAGACCTGTGCAAGCTGCTATATGAAAAATTCGGACAAGAATATTTTCCGAACAGAGTAACCCGCGACCTTGTTCAGCATACAAAAGAACTTCAAAAATATGGCGTGCTGTTCCGTTCAAGAAGAAGTCATGGCTTTCGGATTCTGGAGCTTGAATATTCTGAATCGGGTGACAGTAGAAACGGCAGTCTGCTGTATGCGGAAGTTACTGACCTTACTGTCCCCCGAAGCTCTGAAAATGTCTATACACCGTTGATTACAATGGGTGACAGTAACTTTTATGGTGACGGTAACTGCCGTTTAGGGTGACAGTAAAAGCACGCCCCAATAAGTCAATTTCTGCCGCCGATACCAAAATCGGGTAGTTATCCCACCTACGCCGATGAAAGCGATTGTTGAGCAACGTCGAGCGAGTGTGACAGAGATATCTGCAGAAGAAAAAAGAGGAGGGGCAACGGTACGACTTGTGGAGACAGGTTCTCAACGAGAGCAAGCATAGCGTCTGGCATTCCGCCTGCCGCACTGCTTGTCGGGGAGAACCCCCGAACCCCCTTCAAATGGCATAGAAAAAGGAGAACTGATAACATGAGAAAACGAAATCGAACTATAGCGATACGCTGCACCGAGGACGAAAGCAGACGTATTCATGAGACTACCGAGCGATACGGTCTCAGGCTGAACGACTTCATAATGAGGAGCGCTCTCGGCAAGAAGATCATTGTCGCCAACGGCATTGACGAGATAGTCAAACAACAAAAAGCCATCGGTAGAAATCTCAATCAGATAGCTACGCTCGCTAACATGGACAGGCTGACTGTTGTGAATCTACAGCCGCTTCTCGATGAACACATCAAGGTGACGGAGATGATAGGTCGGCTTCTTCGGGAGGTGAGATAGTGGCAACGGTCACAGCTATCAGTACAAAAGGCGGCGGTGGAGGCAAGGCAAGTCTCGAATATATCTGCCGTGACGATAAGACCGAAGGTAAAAAATATGTTACTGCGCTGAACTGTTCTCTGCCCACAGCCTATCAGGAGTTCAAAAATACCCGTGAGATGTACGGTAAGACAGGAGGTATAAAGTATTACCATTTCGTTCAATCACACCCGAGCGGTTACAATATTGCGCCTGCGCTGGCTCACAAAATTGCAGTTGAGTTTGCGGAACGAGCATTCAAAGGTCACGAGTGTGTGGTGGCTACTCATACCGATGCCGACCACATACACTCCCACTTCATTCTGAACGCTGTCAATGTTGAAACCGGTTTGAAATATCATTCCAACAAGTTTGTGCTGAACGATTTGCGGCAGCTATCTGATGAAATATGTCACAAGTACGGAGTGACTACACTCAAGCGACCAGAGCTCAGACAGCGTACAGACGGTATCACCACAGGCGAATATCGAAGTGCAATGAAAGGCGAAAGCTGGAAAATAGACCTAATAAATACCATAGATATGGTCATGAAGAAAGCAAAATCGAAAAAGCAATTCTGCTTCTACATGAATCAGAAAGGCTATGGTGTCCGTTGGGAGGATAGCCGAAAGTACATCACCTACACCTGTCCTAACGGAAGAAAATGCCGTGATAATCAACTTCACGATGAGAGGTACAGAAAGGAGAATATGGAATATGAATTCAAAATTAGAGGAAATGAAAGCTGTCTCCAAGCAGAATTTGCAGGAGGCTTCAGACACGCCGGCAATGGTCTATGTGCCGGACAGCAACTGGCAGGCAACCATTTTACAATTGAAACTTCTGACCGAAGCGATACTGGAAGTCAGGGAGAAAGCAGACAAAGTTATGACCGCCGAGCAGATGAAGCTCTATCTTCAGAATCAGCAAGTAATATTCGATCAGGTGCTGGAGAGGTCACTGGAGATACAGAAGCAGACGTTGGAAAACACGACTTTAGAAATATCAAAACTGGATCAAGCGGTGGAGAAATTGTCGTCACAGGCTGGGAAGCTGAACGAGCAGTATTCCTCAACGCTGAAAGATCTCGAAGATTACAAGCGCAAACTTCGCTTGAAAATGTTTCGGCTGATACTGATATCGCAGTCAGTGCTGATAGCATTATCAGCGGCGTTGCAGTTTTGGCTACGGTAATTGACGAGCCGGATGACGAGGAAGATATCGACAGGCATACCGACAGCAAAGTCCTTGCAGAAGAAGAAAAACGTAAGGAATCGCTCGGCTATCACATGGGATAGTCAGTCCTGCACAGTTTCAACTGCCGAAT
Organism: uncultured Alistipes sp.; assembly: GCA_964401315.1. Lineage (GTDB taxonomy): Bacteria > Bacillota > Clostridia > Oscillospirales > Ruminococcaceae > Ruminococcus. Next base: position 167,554 of record CAYNYB010000004.1, on the reverse strand, counting down.
TTCGTTGCCGTTGGTGAATAGACTTCCGCAGAAAAGTGTGGTATCCTTGTAGGCTGATAAGGAGGTGACCGCATGAAAATATTGGAGGATTTTTACTATGGCAATATAAGACCGTCCGAGCGTTGCGTGAAAAAGGACAGCGAGTACGATCAAATGAGAAAGGAGTGGCAAAAGCTTTACGAAGAGTTTATTGAGAATTTTTCTGAGGACAAGATGAAAAAATTCAATGAGCTTATCGACCTCCAAGGTCATATGTCGGAGATCGTTGCCGCTGAGAATTATATGCAAGGCTTCCGTCATGGAGCAGAAATGATTCTCGATGTGCTGTTCGGAGAAAGTGAAAATATCAAGTAAAACGACTATCGGAGACTACAGAGAGGGGATTCGTCCTCTCTGTATCTCTTGAAATAAAATAACAGGAGGTATAGAAAATGTATCAGATTAATAAAAACACAGGACGTATTGAGAGGAGCGTGATATATTGGGGAGAATTATTAAAGAACCTAAAATCAACCAGATTTTTGTTAAATACAATGGAGATCAGATAGGCTTTGAACTGTTCATAAAGTCTCTGCTTATTGACTATCTCCATTCGGGTGATGTTGACAAAGTTCAACATAGCAGTTTTGTTGATAAGGTCGAAATTTATGAAACAAACGAAAAAGAGCTGGACTTCTGAAAGCGTTTGTGATATGGTGTGTCGTAGCACCGAACAGGGTGCTGCGACTGCCACTACGAATGGAGGTAAATATATGAAAGCATGGATTTATTACAGGTTGTCCCGTGACGAGGATGAAGAAATGAACAGCTTGCAGAATCAGCGACAGATACTTGTAGACTATGCCGAGCAGAACGGATACGATATTGTCGGAGAGAGCTTTGATGATAATGTCTCAGGAATGACATTTGAACGAAAGGGACTTCACGAACTGGAACTTGCTGTTGAAGAAGGAAAAATTGAGGTTGTACTGGTCAAAGACCTTTCAAGACTTGGCAGACACAGAACTCAGACTGCTCTGTTCATAGACCACCTGCGTGAGAACAATATCAAAGTCTACTCAGTCACGGAGGGGATCGACAGCTTCAATGACAACGATGATCTGCTCATAGGATTTAAACAAATTATTAATGATTTTTACGCCAAAGACATCGGTAAAAAGGTTCGTACAGGCATACGTCAGAAGCAAAAATCAGGTATGCCTGTGAACTTACCGATGGGGTACTATAAGGACAAAAACACTGGTAAGATACTTATTGATGAGACAGCGGCAGCGATAGTCCGTGAGATATTCGAGAAATTTTTTGAAGGCTATGGACTGAGTACCATTGCCAAAGATTTCAACCGCCGTGGGATAAAGTCTCTCGAATATTTTTCACATAGAAAAATCGGAGCTCATCGAACGCAGGTGTGCAAGAAGTATCTATGGGTACAGACCTCTGTGAAATGTATCATACAAAACGAGGCATATACAGGAACGCTTGTAAATCACAAGACTGTAACTTCTAAAATATACAAAACTAAGAACGCTGTTCCGAGCGAGGAGCAGTATCGTCATGAAAACTATATGCCTGCTATAATCGACAGAGAGACCTTCGAGCAGGCACAGATATTGCTTGAGAGCAGACTAAAACTCAGGTGAGAGCTAAATTCGGAAGCGTTATCCATAGGTACTGCGGAATGATAAAGTGCGCCGAATGCGGAGCGAGCCTGATAGCTAAGAAACGGACGGTCGCAGGTCGTTCGTGGGTAGAGTATACCTGCAACAGCAACCATCGCTACGGTAACGACTACTGCACCGCCCACACTATTCGAGAAGAACAGCTTGACGAGATAATACACACGGAGCTTGTAATGCTCAGACAGAATATACTTGATTCAAGTCAGAAGTACGATGAGATTGTTCGTGAGTGGAATAAGAAGAAACCGAAATACGACAAAATGATAAAGGATTACACGCAGAAAATAGCCGTTCTCAGAGGTCAGATCGAGGAACTCATCATGGAGCGTATCAATGACAGAACACACGCTGCGGTTTACAATAATATGATAGAGAAGCGTGAGAATGAGATAGAGGAGCTGAATCAGAAGATAGAGGACAGTAAACGGTTCGACGAGCTTAGCAAGAAGCGTAGGGACGAACTGATGTCCACGGCGAAACTGCTGGACGAGGTACTGCTCGAACCGTGCATCAGCGATGCGAATATGCGGCTGCTGGTGCGGCGGATAAACGTCCACGAAAACGAGGATGGCACTCTTGACATAATGCTTGAATTTAACGGCGACTTCGATGACACCAGTACGCTGTGCAGTGAATTTGATTGCTGATACGAAACAACCGCAGGTGATGAGCCTGCGGCTTAACCTATATTGGCATACACATAAAGGTGACATTGTGTGCAAGGTTTACATAGTACCAATGTAGGAATAGAGGAGAGCAAAAGAAAAAATCCCGAATTATCGGGATTTTTCAATGGTGCGGGTGACAGGACTTGAACCTGCATACCATAAGGCATTAGAACCTAAATCTAACGTGTCTGCCAATTTCACCACACCCGCATATTAAATTTTACTGTTGTTTTTGACTGCTGACAGGAGCAGTGGAATAATTCCAATGACGTAGCGCAAACGAAATCTAACGTGTCTGCCAATTTCACCACACCCGCATATTAAATTTTACTGTTGT
>CAYNYB010000004.1:0-164770 GCA_964401315.1 uncultured Alistipes sp. | reverse complement strand
TGTCTGCCAATTTCACCACACCCGCATATTAAATTTTACTGTTGTTTTTGACTGCCGACAGGAGCAGGAGAATAATTCCAATGACGTAACGCAAACGAAATCTTGCGTGTCTGCCAATTTCACCACAGGCGCAATTTTTGAAAATGAAAATTATAATTGTTTAAAATATTCCTTCAACTCTGATTTACAAGCATTGTCCAATTGCTTTATATCAACGCCGCGAATAGCAGCTTCCAAATAATAAAGAATAACAACACAGGTACTTGGATATTTGACTTTAAGACGGAAAACTGCTTGCTTACTGCCGATATCGGTTAATTCTTCAGCGGAATGAATATCAACTGAATGAAGCTTTTTTTCCATTGTTTTACCAAATCCCAGCGTTCTAAGTGAAGCCATTTTTTACTCCTTATTATTAAGTGTCAAAGCAATTCCAAAGCTCTTTTATATAGTGGATCTAAATCACAACCGCAGCTTCCGCATTCTTTATCTGCCTGCTTGATAGCCGATACTAAAGTGTTTTTATCAGCTTTTCCGTCTAACCATTGTTGTGCAGGAACAGAAATCAACTCCCAACCTGATGCGACAAACTTCTCCATAATAGATTTTAAATCTTCCATATTGTTACTCCTTTCAATATCATAATCTTGCATATCTGCCAATTTCACCACAGGCGCATATCAAGGCGGCATAACCCATGCCATACCGCCTTAAATTCAGAATTATTCAGCAGCTTTCTCAGCAGGGGATTCAGCCTTAGTTTCGGCAGGCTTGCTTTCCTGATTGGAATCAGCGGTCTTGTTCTGCGTTTCCTTTTCAGCGCGGTCGCCAGCGGATTCGATATAAATATCCTCATCAGCAAGGCTTCCCACAAAATTAAGCTGCTTAACGGGAATTCGCTTTAACGGCGAATAGATAAACTTATTGCATGAATCGCTGCAATTAACAAGACCTCTTTTTTCGCAGAGAACCTTATTGCCGTCCTTGGCGCGCTTTCCGAATTGACAGTAGTCGCATTTTGGTTCGATATGTTTATCAAAATATTTTCCACCTTTGAAAATAGAGAATAAATCCATTAAAATCACCTCAGAATAGAATCTACATTAAATTATAACATATTTTTTTTGATTTGTCCAGTATTTTTTCAAAAATTCCGAAAAAAACAGTAATAGTAATTTATTTGCCGTTATTTAGGCATGGTGACAATAAAACAAATGCTTCTGCCCTCGTCATTTTCGACGGTAATTTTAAATTTGTGCTTATCAATAATTGATTTGGCAATAGCAAGACCAAGACCGTAACCGCCTGTAGTTCGATTTCGGGATTCGTCGCTGCGGTAAAAACGCTCGAAAAGGCGGTCTTTCTCTGAATCCTTAACTCCCGAACCCGTATTGTAGACGGAGAGAACAGCCTTGCCGTCGTTTTGCGAAAGAGATACCCTGACAGTTCCGCCGTCCTTTGAATATTTCAGCGCATTGTCAATGAAGATTCCCGTCATTTGCTTTATATGCTGCTCACTGCCCGTGACGGTTATGCCCTCGTCAACGTTCAGAACGAAATTTTTGTTAGACTCAAAAGCCTGACATTCAAAAGGCAGAGCGGCATTTGTGACAGCCTGACTGAGATCGAATTCAGCCGTTATGAAATTTGAAGTTTTATTTTCAAGACGAGAGAGAGCAAGGAGATCGTTTACAAGAACATTCATTCTTGCGATCTGATCTTGTATGTAATTGAGCCATTTGTTATCGCCGATCTCGCCGTACAGAACATCGGCATTTGTGGAAATTACCGTAAGCGGCGTTTTCAGTTCGTGACTTGCGTCGGAGATGAACTGCTTCTGCTTTTCAAAAGTATCCTTTATCGGTTTGACGATAAGTCCGCTGAGGAAATATGCGGCAGCGGACAAAAAGATAATGCTGACGATACCGATGAAAAACGTAGTGCGTTTCAGCTTATTCATCATATTTATTTCAGCTGTTCTGTCGGTCAGAACCATAAGTGTACCGTTGGATTTTTTTTCTGTACAGTAACTGAAATTATCGGTCATGCCTATCGATTTTTTGTGGCTTAAAATTGTATCTATGTAATGCTGCGCCATATCTTCTGTCAGATCGTCGTTGCCCTGCGAAGAGAGGTATTTTCCGCTGTCGTCAGCCATTATAACGAAGAAATCAATCGAATCGATAGAACGCGGAACGGGTTCATGATTATTTGCGTTCTGATTATCATCGGGCGGTATCGGAGGAAGATTTTTTCCGGTATTTATCGTGAAGCCGTCCAGAACGGGAATCATCTCGAAATTTGCAGTCTGTTCGAGATCGTCGTAGAAATCCTTACGCTCGGGATGCCACCTGCCGTCGTTCCAGTAATCATCGTATCGGTGTTCGCCGCCCCATTTATCACCCCAGTCGTCCTGACGATCCTGATTCGGATCGCGTTCGGGTTTATCGGGAAAAGGCGGTTTATCTATATCCCAAGGCGATTGCGGCGGACTGGTTTCGGGCGGAACGGAAGATTCCGCGGGACGTTCCGACGAAGGTTTTTCGGCATTCTGAGAAGTCTGGGAAGTAGGTGATTCCGTGTGAAATACGGAATCGTCAGTCGGCTTGACATCTTCCGAAACGGCAGGCGCAGTATGAGTTTCGGGTGAAACGCTCTTGACTGACGTTGCTGCTGAAGCTGTCGAAGTCTGAATCTCCGCAGCTATGGTGGAAGTGGGGATTTCTTTTTCATGAAAATCCGGAATATTATCGACGTGTTTGTCTTTATGCATGGGATTCGGATTTTTAAATGTAAAGGAAGCTGTCTGCGTATTGTATTCAACACCTGCGGCGACCTGTTCGAGAACGACTTTGGTCTGATGCTCCATAAGTGCGTTCATGATTATATTGACGGAACTGAGAACGCCTATGAAGATCGCAATAAGAATAGCCGTGATAATGCCGAAAAATTTAAGCTGAACCTTTCTGAACAAATTAAGCACCTCTTATTCAAGAAAATACCCGATTCCGCGGGCGGTTTTGATCTGAACCTTTGCGCCTATGGATGTGATCTTTTTGCGCAGGAAAGATATGTATACCTCAATATTGTTGTATTCGACGTCGCTCTCGCTGCCCCAAATCTTCTCGATTATGCGTTCTTTTGTGAGTATCTGCGAGGGATTCGCGATAAGCATTTCAATAACGAGATATTCTTTCAGACTGAGTTTTATGTCGCTGCTGCCGCAGCTTAGAGAACAAGTGTTTTTATGAAGAGCGATATCCTTGTACTCAAAGCGATTTTCGTCAACAATTTCGCCTTTTCTGCGCGTAAGAGCGCGTACTCTGGCAAGAAGTTCGCCCGTAACAAAAGGCTTTGTGAGGTAATCATCAGCGCCGCAGTCAAGACCGTTTATCTTATCGTCAATTTCGCTTCGCGCTGTCAGCAGGAGAACGGGCGTATTTATCTTTTCTCTGCGAATCTCCCTTAAAATCTCGATGCCGTTCATTCCCGGCAACATGATGTCAAGCAGAATGCAGTCATAAACTCCCGTAAGGGCGTTATCAAGTCCGTCTATACCATTATAAAATGTATCAACCGAGTACATATTTCTTTTCAGCAATTCGGAAAGCGCGTCGGCGAGCTGAATTTCATCTTCGACAACAAGTATTTTCATTTCAATGCTCCTAAAAAGTTTATAGTATACTTATTATAATTCTAATTATACCACAAATTCTTTAAATAATCTTAAAGAAACAAAAATTAAATTGTTTTATTTGGAAAATTTCAGGGCTGATTTTTGTGCAGATTTACAGAAATCTTTGAAATTTATATATAAATATTGACTAAGTTTGAATTTTGTGATAAAATTATAAAGACGATGTTAATTTCGTGCTATTATGCTATTATATTGTATAGTTATAACTTTTATAGAAAATCAAATGTAAGGAGAGTTATTTATGCTGTCTACTCAGGAACGTGAACAAAAAAAGGGAAAATTCTCGAAGCGTTCAGCCGATAATGTGAAAAAATATGACGAACTTTATATTGTTTTTTGTCATCAGGGATATTCGAAAGAACTGGCTGAACTTTTTGCCGAGACATTCGTAAACGAGGCGAAAAAACCGGCTCCCGACGATATTATTCAGGCTGCACGCCTTTTTGATAAGGTGCATGATTACAAGAACGCGGCGTTTTATCTTGATATGCTGGCGGATAACAAAAAACTCAGTAACGAGGATAAATTCGCGTACTGTATCGAGTGCCTGAAGAATAAGAGCAAATGCGGAAACTGGCGCGATGCCGAGGATTTCCGTACCGAAAATATTAACTTTATGCAGAATTATTCCCAGAAAGTCGATCTTAAACAAAAGGCTGATATGTATATTGCTCTCGCTCATGTTGACTGTGCTTCAAAGCATTATATGTCGGCGTTCAGACTGCTGACGGGTTTCGGATATAAACCGCAGGGCAAAAACGATACGAAGCTGATAGAGATTCTTATAACGGGCGTTTACATCTGCAAAAAATCGGGAGACGAAGCAAGTCTTGAAAATGCTGTAGGTAATGCTCGCGCGGCTCTTGCGCTGTTCAGCGATTATGAGTATTACTGGACGAAAGAGTATTACGAAAAGGCAATTGAAGAAGCTGCCGAGGGTATCATCTGATCTTTCTTGAGGTTTGGCAAATTATAGCAAAAAGGAGCTGCGAAGCTCCTTTTTTATTCGAATTTGAATCAATTTCATAAGTTAAATAATAAAAATATATATATTTTTGGAAAAGATTTCTGTGATTTGTTTGAGTATTAAATTTAATTGTAGTTTTTAGCTATATACAAATTGGCGGCGAAGGTATAATGTTAAATATTATTTGAAGTAAAATGTTTGATGATGAGCAGCGGCAAAACACCTATAAATAAAGGAAAACTATATTGGTAATAACTTTTTATATATTAATTTATAATTCTTTATTATAAATACAAACTAAAAATGAATTTATAAAAATATATTTCGGATTAATAATTAAGAAATATTATTTCGTTAATTTTAAATAGCAATATAGTGCTAAAAATAAGCAATATAATCAATTGAATGAAATTTTTATATACGATATAATATATTCATCGGAGATTTGAAGCGACGGTCACAAAGTTTCTCTCCGTACATATAATTGGAAAAATTATGTGTCCTGTAATTAAGGCAGAATTCAGTCGGAACAGCCACGCCGATCTTTAAACTCCGTCGGCTTGATCGCGGCAATATTTTCACTATTATTACTACCCGAAAGCTGTTTATACTCGCTTTTATTCTAAAACCGAATAAAGATTTCGAGCAAAAAATTTGTAAGTATAGTAGCAAACCGCAAGGCGGGCTGACGCCCAACGAGGATTTGCGACGACGATTGACGGAATTTATGATCGGGAGATTGTTTAGGTTTAGAAATAGAGGGGAGTATGTTAAACATTAATGCCTATAATATGTTTGATTGTCTAAAGCGGCTTCAATTTATTTAGCGGACAAAAAAATTAAGTGGAACGGCTATGAAAAAGACTGTGCATAGTATGATGCACCTGCCTTAGCGAATGCATATAGAGGGTATGCTTTCGCGGAATCGAATCAGCGGCTTTCATTGACAAAGTTGAGAGGGTGTCAATGAAAGCCGCTTTCGTTTTTTGATAAGGAACTGCTAAAAAATAAATTATTGTTTTAGGCTTGTCTCATTTGTCCTGTACTGCGTTACACAACCTTGAAATACGACAGTATTACTGCGGTTGTGCGCCTTGTACAGAACAAATGATCCTGCGCCTAAATTCAAAATTTATTTCTTAACAGTTCCTAATTGTGAATTTTGTGCAAACTGCTATAAAATCAACGGATAAATTTGCACTTATTTTATATAGTAATTTTTGGATTTTTATGTTATAATATAAATAAGTCGGGTCAGGGCATTCCATGTTCTTTCCCGGTAATGTTAAAAACTGGAGGTATATACCAATGGCAAAGAAATATTGTTACCTTTTTTCAGAAGGCGACGCTTCTATGAGAGAACTTCTCGGCGGTAAGGGCGCAAACCTCGCTGAGATGACAAACATCGGTCTTCCTGTTCCTCAGGGTTTCACGATCACAACTGAGGCTTGTACTCAGTACTATGAGGACGGCGGCATCTCTGACGAGATCATCGCTGAGATCAATGAGTACATCGTTAAGATGGAAGAGATCACAGGCAAGAAATTCGGCGATAAGGAGAATCCGCTCCTCGTTTCCGTTCGTTCAGGCGCACGCGCTTCAATGCCCGGTATGATGGATACTATTCTTAACCTCGGTCTTAATGAGACTGTTGTTGAGACTATTGCTGAGAAGTCCGGCAATGCTCGTTGGGCTTGGGACTGCTACAGAAGATTTATTCAGATGTACTCCGACGTTGTTATGGAAGTCGGCAAGAAGTACTTCGAAGAACTTATCGACGAAATGAAGGAGAAGAAGGGCGTTACTCAGGACGTTGAGCTTACGGCAGACGACCTTAAGGAGCTTGCTGGTCAGTTCAAGGCTGAATATAAGGAAAAAATCGGCGTTGATTTCCCTGCTGATCCCAAGGAGCAGCTCATGGGCGCTATCAAGGCTGTATTCCGTTCATGGGATAACCCCAGAGCTAACGTTTACAGACGTGACAACGATATTCCTTTCTCATGGGGTACTGCTGTTAACGTTCAGTCTATGGCGTTCGGCAACATGGGCGACGACTGCGGTACAGGTGTTGCGTTCACACGTGATCCTGCTACAGGCGAAAAGAAGCTCATGGGCGAATTCCTCACAAACGCTCAGGGCGAGGACGTTGTTGCAGGCGTTCGTACTCCTATGCCTATCGCTCAGATGGCTGAAACTTTCCCTGAGGCTTACGCTCAGTTCGTTGAAGTTTGCAAGACTCTCGAAAATCACTATCACGATATGCAGGACATGGAGTTTACTGTTGAAAACAGAAAGCTCTTCATGCTCCAGACAAGAAACGGTAAGAGAACTGCTCAGGCTGCTCTCAAGATCGCTTGCGACCTCGTTGACGAGGGTATGAAGACTCCCGAAGAGGCTGTTGCAATGATCGACCCCAGAAATCTCGATACACTTCTCCACCCTCAGTTCGACGCTGCTGCTCTTAAGGCTGCAACTCCTATGGGCAAGGGTCTCGGCGCATCTCCCGGAGCTGCTTGCGGTAAGGTTGTATTCACAGCCGACGACGCTGTTGAATGGGCTGAAAAAGGCGAGAAGGTAGTTCTTGTTCGTCTCGAAACATCTCCCGAAGATATCACAGGTATGAAGGCTGCTCAGGGTATCCTTACAGTTCGCGGCGGTATGACTTCTCACGCTGCTGTTGTTGCTCGTGGTATGGGTGAGTGCTGCGTTTCAGGCTGCGGCGACATCAAGATGGATGAAGCTAACAAGAAGTTCGAGCTTGGCGGAAAGACTTTCGTTGAGGGCGACTATATCTCGATCGACGGTACAACAGGTAACATCTATGACGGCGTTATTCCTACTGTTGACGCTCAGATCGCAGGCGAATTCGGAAGAATCATGGCTTGGGCTGACGAATTCAGAACTCTTAAGGTTAGAACTAACGCTGATACACCTACTGACGCTAAGAAGGCTCGCGAGCTGGGCGCTGAGGGTATCGGTCTCTGCCGTACAGAGCATATGTTCTTCGATCCTGAGAGAATCGCTGCATTCCGTGAGATGATCTGCTCCGATACAGTTGAAGAGCGCGAAGCTGCTCTTGCTAAGATCGAGCCTATGCAGCAGGCTGACTTTGAGGCTCTCTACGAGGCTCTTGAGGGTAACCCTGTTACAATTCGTTTCCTCGATCCTCCTCTCCACGAATTCGTTCCCACTGAGGAAGCTGATATCGCTGCTCTTGCTGAGGCACAGGGCAAGTCCGTTGAGACTATCAAGAATATCATTTCTTCTCTCCACGAATTCAACCCCATGATGGGTCACAGAGGATGCCGTCTTGCTGTAACATATCCTGAGATCGCTAAGATGCAGACAAATGCTATCATCAAGGCTGCTCTCAATGTTAAGAAGAATCACCCCGACTGGAATGTTAAGCCTGAGATCATGATCCCGCTCGTTGGCGATATCAAGGAATTCAAGTTCGTTAAGAAGGTAGTTGTTGAGACAGCTGACGCTGCTATCGCTGCTTCAGGCGCAGAGCTTGATTACGAAGTTGGTACAATGATCGAGATTCCTCGTGCTGCTCTTACAGCTGACGAGATCGCTGCTAATGCAGACTTCTTCTGCTTCGGTACAAATGATCTTACTCAGATGACTTACGGCTTCTCACGTGACGACGCAGGCAAGTTCCTCAACGCTTACTACGATCAGAAGATCTTCGAGAACGATCCTTTCGCTAAGCTCGATCAGATCGGTGTTGGTAAGCTTATGGATATGGCTGTTAAGATGGGTAAGGGCGCTAACGACACTCTCCACTGCGGTATCTGCGGCGAGCATGGCGGCGATCCTACATCTGTAGAATTCTGCCACAAGATCGGTCTCGACTATGTATCTTGCTCACCTTTCCGCGTTCCGATCGCTCGTCTTGCTGCTGCTCAGGCTGCAATCAGCCAAGGAAAGTAATTCCGAGATACGTCAAAATCGGCGAATTTACGCTGTTTGCGGACGATGCTAAGAATTATCTCTATGCTAAGTCTACAAAGCGCAGGTTGCTTAATTGGCACGATATTCACGTTAATGTGTTTATCTGAATAAAAATAATGAGTCCTCACAGTTTCGGCTGTGAGGACTTTTTTGTTGTATGTTGAACTTTCATTGAAAAGTATTGCAAAAACTCGCAGAAGTTTTCAATAAGAATTATTATAAATCTATTAAACCTCCCATGCAGGAAAGAATTTTTGAATAATCTTCATAAATAAATTTCGCACCACTGAAATTACAGTTTTTAAAATGTGGAAGCTGTTGAAATATTTTCAGTTTCAGCTGCTTGTTAAGCGTTTTCTTATTTTTAAAATCATATTCAATAACATTTTCATGTCTGTATCCTATAACTTGTCCAATATCAACATCAACAGTTACTTTGCGGATATCAGGATAGCAGCCTCCGCATAAATAAATTTTATTTCCGTCTGCCGAAAACTCCGCATAATCAAAGTCGTGAATATTTTTTGCATATTCGGATAGATCCAAGTCCCACAAAATTCTTTTAGATTCATTATCCCAAAACAAAATATAATTATTGTCCAATATTATCAATATCTGTTTTTTATCAGGAAAAGTAACAGCAGACTTTTCCCATATCCAATCTCTCTGAAGGGATTTTCTCGTATTTTCACATATTCCGATACGATCAACATTGCTGTATCTGAAACAACACGGATACTCGCCGTTCTGACTGAATTTTATATTGCATGGAATATTAAACGGCAGCGGCATTCTGCTGAAATCAACATTACAGATCATTCCGTTTCGTGAGACGCTCATAACATTTATCACATTTTCCGTGATATGAAAGCTATCCTCCTTTGCATTAAATTTACGGTACATATCGAGCAGTCTGTCCAAAATCGTCCGACTATACCACCACATACTGTCGTTGCCGTCAGGAATATTTTTATAGTCGCCGCAAATTTCACCTAACAGCCGGTAGATTTCAATACCGTCATAATCAAACCATTTTTGAGCAAGCTCAAACCTATTGAAAACTTCTTTTTGTTCGTCAATGCTGCTGTTTTCGTATGAAGTTTCTATGACATTCAATAAATTCAGAATATGCTTTGCCGCAAAATAATCTCTGAAATATTGATGAGTAAAATGAATCTTATGGGAATCATTTTCAGAAATTTTCATTAATCCGATATTTTCAATAATCAATTCAATAAAATCAACCTTTTCCCTGCTTTCAAGCAGGGAGTTTTTTCTGAATCCTTTTGGTGCAATATAGCTTTGATATACATATTCATTCAGAATATAGATTTTAAATACCTTATCAATTGCTTTGAACAAATCTCCTCTGCTGATCTCGTAACAAGTTTTCCTCATGGCTATATGTTCAACAAAGTTGTATTTATCAACCATGATTTTCGCTGCGCACGGAAGTATATATTGCACGATAAACCGAAGCAGACTGTTGTCAATTCCAACTGCAAATCTCTCCGAAGATTTTGATTTCAGATTCATAATGTAAGAATCCAAAATCTCTCCACGGGTATCCAGGGGGTTATCAGTCTCTCGATTCTCAAGATACATATTCAGAAACATCGGGATTTTCAGAAGTTCAAGAAGTTTAGTATTTATTGGAATATCAGCAAACGCAGATAATGCATTGTCACGGTCAATATCCGATACTCCGCAAATTTCCAACTGCTGAAAATCGTCAAAAACAGCGTATATCGGTACAATTCTTCCTGTTACAATAATGCGGACATTTTTCCACTTATTCACGATATGAGTCAATTCAGCCACAAAATCCCCTTGTAATTCTGATGACATTTCGTTCAATCCGTCCAGCAGCAAAACATATTTTTGTTTCCAGTTATCAGGATTATCTTTTAACTGCCGATCGAGTTCGGTCAACTGCTGTAAAACTGCATCCGATCCCTCACAAACAGAACAAGTTTCATAGGTCTGGTACTCGTATTGATAGTGATATTTCAGCAGAATATTAAGCAATATCCAGCAGCCTTCGGACTGCAAGTTTTCATGTATTTCTTTTTTGTACTGATACAGAGGAAAATAAAAATTCACGCTATTTTCATCACGGATCTGATTCAGCAATAAAGTTGATTTACCCACACCGCCAACACCGTACAGAAACACATTTCCACTGTCTGGAATTGCAGTTGAAATCTCATCACCGTTCCGCAATTCAAGACGATATTTCATCTCTGCCGACTTCTGCCGTTTAGCATTTTCATGGATATTTTCAATCAGCTTTATCGGCATTTCCAGCTCCAGCGATTTCTCATCACTGAATCTGACAAGATGAAATTTCAACCTGTCAGGAGCATTCAGCAGCTCTATATTTTCCGATTCAGCAGGATTTTTATGAACATGATACAATAATCCAAGCAACAGGGCTTCAAGGCAAATGCGTTTAGGGTGAGCATAACTGCCGAAAAGTTTTTCCTTTGGAATAAATTCAGAACCGTACAAAATTTCTTTAATACTGCTGTCCTGACGAATAATTTCAAGCAAAGTATATACAAGCTGTTCGATTTTATTTTCGTCCAAAACTATGTTGCAAAATTTTGTCATCTTAAAAATATAATTCAAGTAAAGATGATAATCACTTATACTTTCCTCGAAATTTTCAAATTTAAACAGTAAATACGGATAATCGGTTTTACCACGCAAAAGTCTCAAAATAAAGCGGTCGATATTTTCGTCCAAAGCCAATGATATATCCTTGCCGCTGTCAGTAATTATCTTCATAAGTTCAACATATATTTTTCCTCTGCCTAATCGACCTTTTCCTGTTTTTTTAGCCTCAAAAATTGCTCCAAGCAGTACACGAACACCTAATTTCAATTCGCTCACCCCGAAAATTTGGAATAAACTTATCTATATTTGGAAGAAACTACGTCTTCAATTATGATATAATCTATTTGACCAAAAGTATTTTCTTTATTTTATCACACGGCTGTGAAGTTGTCAAGAAATAAAAAGTGCCACAAATTTCATCAATTTGCGACACACATCTCACTTAATAAATTATACTATATTCAAACCAAAAAGTCAAGCGTATTTGTGCATTGAATATAAATTGCAGGACTATTTTGGAGATATACACAATAAAAAATTGAATTTTTTGTCAACTATGCTAAAGGTCAGAAGTATATCAGCCGTCACGATTCTGGTCGATTAAATGAGGAGGAGACTATGCCACGCAAGGGAGAGAACATTTACAAACGCAAGGACGGTCGCTGGGAAGGCCGTTATAAGGTCGGGTATAACGATTCAGGAACAGTGAAATATCGCTCTGTTTACGGCAAAACATATCAAGATGTCAAGATAAAACTTACCGCACTTAAAGCAGCGCCTGCTCCGACAAATTCATCGGGAAAGCTGACGGTAAAAGAGCTTTTTGAGGAATGGCTTTCGGCAGTAAGATTAAAGATCAAGGAGTCCACCTATGCCAACTACAGAATGAAAGCGGACAAGCATATTCTGCCTGAATTTGGCGGTCTGCGGTACGAACAATTGACGGTACAAATGCTCCACAGCTTTATTGAAAGCAAGCTGAAAAGTGGGCTTTCCGCTAAATATGTATCTGATATAGTAATCGTGTTCAAGTCTATGGCAAAATATATCAGTCGTGTGCATGGATTCAGAAATCCGCTTGCTGACGTGATTCTTCCAAAAGTCACGAAAACAGAAATGAAATTATTTTCCGATACTCAGCAAAAACAGCTATGCCGTCATTTGTTGAAAAATACAGATAATACGTCAATTGGCATACTTCTAAGCCTGTACACAGGACTTCGTATCGGTGAGATATGCGGTCTGAAATGGGGAGATATCGACTTTGAAAAAAGTATTCTTACCGTCAGAAGAACAGTACAGCGTATACGCACAGGAGTTCACGGTACAAAGCTGATAGTCGATACTCCGAAAACCCGTTCGTCTCAGAGGTCTATTCCAATATCTGCGTTTATTATTGATATTCTGCGGAAATTCCGCAGTAACGACAATTCTTATGTGCTATCAGGAAATTCAAAAATTACCGAACCTCGCACAATGCAGCGCAAATTCAAGTCGATTCTAAAAAAAGCAGAATTGCCGTCAATCAACTATCACAGTCTGCGTCATATGTTTGCGACAAACTGCATTAAAATTGGATTCGACGTAAAAACGCTGTCTGAAATTTTAGGACACGCTTCTGTAGAAACTACGCTGAATCGGTACGTTCATTCATCTATGGAGCGAAAAACTCAGTGCATGAACCTATTGAAAATAGCAGCATAAAAAGTTTATTTGCCGTCAGAATTATCGTCGGTCAACACACCAAAAACGGCTATATTACGTTGATAGTAAGTGTAATGACGTTAATTGATGAAATTTGCAGCAGATATATTCTTTACTTGTTTGAAATAATTATACCATTTTAGATCTTAATTGTGAATATGGTTATGATTCTATATGAATATGAAATGCATTTAACAATAAAAAGAAAGTAACAGCTTATCATTTAGAAACAGAACATTATCAATTCTATTTCTAAATATAAATAAAATTTTTTAAGGAGAAAAATTATGAACAAACATTATGAAAAACCACAGACAATAATCGAAAGAGACGTGTATTGTCCATATTGCGAAGATAACGGAGCGTTTCTGATCAACGATATGCAAGAGTGTTCAGATATACTTCAGCTTCCGGAGGTCGGATGCAAGAACGCTGCGTTAATGTGCTTCACATGCGGCTGCTGGGCGTTAGTTAAAGGCTATCCGCTGATTGAAAAAAGGAAGCGCTACACTTTCAGAACTTATGCTTTCTGCCCTCATTGCGGAAACATATACTATGCAGAACCGACTAAAACCGAAGAAGAGTCACTTGCATCAAAGGGTATGGCTATGCTGAAAGACAAGTTCTCGGGTAATCAATGAAACACGAAGAAGATATATTGCTCAAAATAACAGATGAAGAGATCCTTGCATCATTTAACAGAGCAAGAAATGCAAAGCTTATCATTATGCGGCCAAAATTCACTTTAAAGAGGGAGCTTTTGCAAATAATTTTATCCGCTGTATTTTCGGTGATATTGTGGCTGATATGCGTATGCTTTCGGGCGGAGATCTCAGACGCTTTGTTTTGGATGATAGCGGCATTTATTTTGATTCTGTTTTTTATTTTGCAGCTAAAAAATTTCCTGCTTATCTCTATATTTTTATATCAGCGATTTGCTCCAGGAGCGATACGTTCAGCTTGTCTGTTTAAGCCCAGTTGTTCTGAATATATGTGTCAGGCTATCATCAGATACGGCGTATTCAAAGGAGTAAAAAAGGGATTTGATCGTCTGCGCAGATGTCAGCCGCCAAACGGCGGAATAGATGAACTATAAGTTGTAGGTGATAATTATGAATGATAACAATAATTTTCCCCGTAACTCCAAGAACAATAATAAATTGCCGGAAGGATGGGGGAAAACGAACAAAAGCGCCGATGATATATTCTCGGCAAACAAGAATGGGACTAAAGCTTCTCCGTGGGAAAATAAACCCAAAACTTCGGCTTGGGGAAATACAAACAACAACTCCGAAAACAGACCTTCCAAACCCAAAGGCTTTAATACCGAAAATGTAAACGCAGCATTCAATAAATTCGCAAATATGGCGAAACGAGCAGGTGAAAAGGCTGTCAGCACTGCCAAAAACGCCGCCGATTATGCTAAGTCGGATGAAGCGGCTGAGAAAATGAATGCCGCTAAAAGCAAGGCTCAGGTTCTTGCGTCGAGTGCGGGTTCAAAGTTTTCGGATATAAAAAGCAAGGCTTCTGATAAAATTTCAGAGCATAAAAACAAGGCGAAATCTTCTGATGAAAATATCTCTGCGGAAGATGGATATGATGCTGAGGATAAGTATGACGCATCATCTGATGAGACAGCTTATCAGAATGATGATGAATACGCTCCCGATCCGATTTCTGATGAAGCCTCTTTTGAGGACGTGACAGATGATAATAAACCGCCGCTTACCGGAATTGATAATACCGTTCAATATCAGGAAACAACCTCTGCTTCGCATCGGAACAATAACACAAACTTTCCCGATAATTCTCAGTATCAGAACTACCGGCAGCCGCAGTCAAGTTCACCTGCTTATATTATACAAAAGCAGAAAACAAGTCCTGTTCTTATTATCATTATAATCGTTCTTGTGCTTGTTGTAGGAGTTCTCGGCGGTATTTTCTTTATGATGAACAGAAAAGAGAATAACGAGCCTGCCGAAAGTGATTCTGTTGTTTCGGAAGTTTCGGATAATTCAGAGATTTCGGAAGAATCTGAAAGTTCTGAGAATTCAAAAGAAAGCAAAGCTGAGGAAACTAACAATGACCATGAAGAAACAACGGTTGCAGACCAATATACATCTGATGAAATATCTTCCATGTTCTCTGCATATATAGATAAAAATCCCGATCCGAACCGTACATATGACAATTCAGATTACGGTTATGCTTTGATTGATCTCAATAACGATGGTACACAAGAATTACTGATTACTGAGGGAGAAAAGGAAAAAGGATCACCGTGGATAATCGGAATATATACTATCAAAAATAGTAAATTAAACTTGTTAATGGGATTCGATTCAAGATTTCCAGGTTCACTATATGAGGATAATATTATATCTTACTATTCCTCTTTAGGACAAGGCGGCGGAACTGCATTTTATAAATATACATCGGGCGACTCATTTGATATGATTGACATCATTTCTTACGACTATTCCTCAGATACTAAAGTAATATACCATAATAGCGATGTTATAACAGAAGCTGAATCTTATTCTATACTTGCAAATTATACCCCAATACAATTTGAACCCAAACCGCTGAAAATTAATATTCAGCCTCCTACTGCTGCTCCAACAGAAAAAGAAACCCCAAAAAATAAAATCCCCTCCGAATACAAGGGGTATGAAAACATCGAAAACGCTCCTGCGGATATGAAATTTTATACAGGAAGCAATGTTGCAACAGGATATGTTAATACAAAATCAACACCGCTTAATATGCGCGCAGGAGCAGGAAAGGATTATAAAGTTACGCATGAAATTCCCAGAGGTGCGGAAGTTGAAATATTAGGCGCGAACAGCGAATGGTACTATGTAGAATATTTCACAGGTGGTGTCGGTGCATTTGCCGTAAGCTTCTATGGTTATGTCAGCAACCAATATATCTCATCAACGCCTGTTATAATCGAAACCGTCGATGTTTACCCGTGTAAGTCGCTTGGGCGATTAAACACACGCGGTTTAGGCGTTGCAGGATTTGCGACGTCATATGTTGTTGAAGGCGGCGAGGTTTCCGAAGTCAGACATACTCTTGGCGACGGCTGGCACGTAACGGCTGTAAACTGGTGCTATTCCAGAGAAGTCGTATGGTATGAGCTGTATGATTCCGATGACGGCGATTACTACGGCTGGGTCGATGCGGATTATATAGATTTTTATTGAACTCAACCGGACGAATCTCTAAATAGCATAAAAAAATCTCGCCAAATCATTATTGTTGATTCAAGCGGAACTTCATGTACTGTAAGACTTTATGAATATGACGGAAATAAATGGAAAGATATTCGTCAGACTTCGGGAATCGTCGGAAAAAATGGCGTATCCGAAAAAAGCAGAGAGGGAGATTACTGTACACCAAAAGGATCATTCTCCCTCGGATTTGCTTTCGGTACTGAAATGATCAATGATTTATCCGTGGAATATCGGCAAATAAATAATAACTGCTACTGGGTGGACGATCCGGAATCTCCATTGTATAATCAATGGACAGAAAGCGATACCGTCACATGGAACAGCGCCGAACATCTGTCAGATTATCCTCTTGCTTACAAGTACGCTGTTGTAATCAACTACAATATGAATCCGATCGTTCCAAATAAAGGCTCTGCCATTTTCCTGCACTGTATGACAGGTTCGTATACTGCCGGATGTGTAGCTGTTCCTGAATATGATATGCTGTATATACTCAAATGGCTTGATTCGTCTAAAAATCCGATTATAATTATTAAATGAAGCAAACTCGCCCGACCATATTGGTCGGGCAATTTTTTATGTCTTAATGATTAATATGTTGCCTTATTATTACAGCAATTGCTAATAAGTAATCCGAACGGATAAGATATTATATAACTGAAAAATCCCTGCGAAATTTTTCCGCAAGGATTATTTTGATGAATAATTTGCCTTATTAATGCCAACAATAAGTCTGAGGAGGCGATAAAATTGAACATTACACCACAGGCATACAGCGAAATGAGCCGCCGTGCAGAACCTAAATCGAGGGCGGCAGTCAATACTGTAACAGCGTTCATAGTGGGGGGAGGAATATGCGGATTCGGGCAGATAATACGTATGATATTTGAAACATACGGTTTTGAAACTCAGACGGCAGGAGCGTGGACGTCGATGATTCTTGTCACGCTCAGTGCGCTGCTCACTGGATTCGGAATTTATCAGCGGCTTGCGAAACACGCAGGCGCGGGAACTCTTGTCCCTATCACAGGCTTTTCAAACTCGATAAGTTCTTCTGCGATAGAAGCTCGTTCGGAGGGGCTTGTTACGGGAGTCGGCACGAAAATTTTCACAATTGCAGGGCCTGTCATTCTCTACGGCTGCGCCGCAGCTTTTTTGTATGGGCTGATCTATTATATTGTTACACGAATTTTTTAGAATTATAAAGACTGCATAATAAAAACAGCCGAGGGAAAACCCTTGGCTGTTTTATGAAAGAAAAAAGGCTCAGTAAAAACCGAGCCTTTAAGAGAAAAATAAAATAAAAAATGTGTAGAACAAAAGAAAGGAGACAACAAAACGAGTGATAAATAATTTGAAATTATTTATACACTATAGTTATTATACAGCATTTTAGGGCTTCCGTCAAGAGAATTTCCGAAAAAAATCTGAAACGCTCTGTAATTTGTAGATTCTCACAATTATGAATATAGTTATTTCGGCAAAATCAACAAAAAATCCAAGGCTGATTTGTCAACCTATAGTAATTACCTTATAAGTATGTGATAATAAACTGAAAATCAGTTTGCGATTGCTAACATAAATAAGACGATTGATACCAAAAAAACATTTACAAATCTGTTACATTGTGGTATAATATTATATGAAAGTTGTATGTCTTTATAGCATACGCTGCTGAAAGCGGATCGTGCGCGATATTCGTTCGGTCTGCTTGAAAAATTTTTAATATCCCGCTTGAGATTACAGTGGGTGAATTGAAAAAATGGAGGTCATTACCAATGGCAATCAAAAGAAAAATGAAAACCATGGACGGTAATAACGCTGCTGCTTGGGTGTCGTATCCTTTCACTGACGTAGCCGCTATTTACCCCATCACTCCCTCTTCCGTTATGGCTGAGGTTACCGACAGCTGGTCTGCCAAGGACAAGAAAAATCTGTTCGGTCAGCCTGTTACAGTTGCAGAAATGCAGTCTGAGGCAGGTGCGGCAGGTACTGTTCACGGCTCACTTTCAGCCGGCGCTCTTACAACTACATACACAGCTTCTCAGGGTCTTCTCCTGATGATCCCCAATATGTACAAAATCGCAGGCGAGCTTCTCCCCAACGTTATTCACGTTTCTGCCCGCTGCGTATCTTCACACGCTCTTAACATCTTCGGCGATCACTCCGACGTTTACGCTTGCCGTCAGACAGGCTATGCTATGCTTTGCTCAGGCTCTGCTCAGGAAGTTATGGATCTCGGTGCTGTTGCTCACCTTTCAACTATTAAGGGAAGAGTTCCTTTCCTCCACTTCTTCGACGGTTTCCGTACATCTCACGAGATCCAGAAGATCGAGACATGGGACGATGAAACTCTCCTCGGTCTCCTTGATAAGGACGCTGCTCAGAGATTCCGCGACAAGGCTCTCCACCCCGAGACTCCTGTTCTCCGCGGTTCTGCTCAGAACCCTGACATCTTCTTCCAGGCTCGCGAGGCTTGCAACAAGTATTATGACGCTCTCCCCGCTATCGTTGAGGATTACATGAATAAGGTAAACGACCTTATCGGTACTGATTACAAGCTCTTCAACTACTATGGCGCAGCCGATGCTGAACACATCATCATCGCTATGGGTTCGGTAAACGAAACTATCGAAGAAACTATCGATTACCTCAACGCTCAGGGCGGCAAGTACGGTCTTGTTAAGGTTAGACTTTACAGACCTTTCGTTCCTGAAAAGCTGGTTGAAGTTATTCCCGATACAGTAAAGAGAATTTCTGTTCTCGACAGAACAAAGGAACCCGGTTCACTCGGCGAGCCGCTCTATCTTGACGTTGTTGCCGCTCTCAAGGGTACAAAGTTCAACGATACTCCTATCTTCACAGGCCGTTACGGTCTCGGTTCAAAGGATACGGTTCCCGCTCAGATCGTTGCTGTATTCAAGAACGATACAAAGCAGAGATTTACTATCGGTATCGAGGACGATGTTACAAATCTTTCGCTTCCTCTTGAAGCTAATCCCGACTCCGCTCCTGCCGGCACAACAGCCTGCAAGTTCTGGGGACTCGGTTCAGACGGCACTGTCGGCGCTAACAAGAACTCTATCAAGATCATCGGCGACCATACAGACCTCTACGCTCAGGCTTACTTTGCATATGACTCAAAGAAATCGGGCGGCGTAACCATCTCTCACCTCCGCTTCGGTAAGACTCCTATCAAGTCAACATACCTTATTAATAAGGCTGACTTCGTAGCTTGTCACAATCAGAGCTATATCGACAAGTACGATATGGTTTCCGACATCAAGCCCGGCGGTACTTTCCTCCTCAACACAATTTGGGATATGGACGGTCTTGAAGCTAATCTTCCCGGTCAGGTGAAGAGATATATTGCTCAGAACAATATCAATTTCTATACGATCAACGGCGTTAAGCTCGGCGAAGAGACGGGAATGGGTACAAGAATCAACACTATTCTCCAGTCCGCATTCTTCAAGCTGGCAAACATCATTCCTTTTGAAGAAGCTGTAGGCTATATGAAAGCTGCTGCTGAAGCTTCATACGGCAAGAAGGGTCAGGATATCGTTGAGAAGAACTGGAACGCTATCGACGCAGGTCACCAGAACATCGTTAAGATCGACGTTCCCGAGGCTTGGAAGGACGCTGCTGATACTCAGATGGGTATGGCTGCCGTTTCCTGCGATAACAAGGAACTTCAGGACTACGTAAACAACATTCAGATCCCCTGCAACGCTCAGAAGGGTGATACTCTCCCTGTTTCAACATTCGTTGACATGGCTGACGGTACATTCCCGCAGGGTTCTGCCGCATTCGAAAAGCGCGGTATCGCTGTTAAGGTTCCTGCATGGATTCCCGAAAATTGTATCCAGTGTAACCAGTGTGCATATGTATGTCCTCATGCTGTAATCCGTCCCGTTGCTATGACTCCCGCTGAAGTTGAAGCTGCTCCGGCTGCTATAAAGACTCTTGATTTCAAGCCCGCTATCGGCGATCTCAAGTTCGCAATGACAGTTTCTACACTTGACTGTACAGGCTGCGGCGTATGTGCTAACGTATGTCCCGCTAAGAATAAGGCGCTTGTTATGGAGCCTATCGCTTCTCAGATGGATCAGCAGGAAGTATTCAACTACGGCGTTACTATCGACGAAAAGCCCGAAGTTGCTGCTAAGTTCAAGGCTGATACAGTTAAGGGTTCGCAGTTCAGACAGCCTCTCCTCGAATTCTCGGGCGCTTGCGCAGGCTGCGGCGAAACTCCTTATGCTAAGCTTGTTACACAGCTCTTCGGCGACAGAATGATGATCGCTAACGCTACAGGCTGCTCATCTATTTGGGGCGGTTCTGCACCTACAACTCCCTACACAGTTAATAAGCAGGGTCGTGGTCCTGCATGGAGCAACTCGCTCTTCGAGGATAACGCTGAATTTGGTTACGGTATGTACCTTGCTCAGGAAACACTCCGTAAGAGAGTTACAGACAAGGTTCTCGCTCTCAAGGAAAAGGCTGAAAAGCCTGAAGTTAAGGCTGCTATCGACGAGTATCTCGATACTTACAACGACGGTGCTGCAAACTCAGTTGCTACAGATAAGCTTGTTGCTGCTCTTGAAGCTTGCGGCTGCGATGACGCTAAGGCAATTCTTGCTGAAAAGCTCTATCTCTCCAAGAAGTCTCAGTGGATCTTCGGCGGTGACGGCTGGGCTTACGATATCGGTTTCGGCGGTCTCGACCACGTAATCGCTTCCGGCAAGAACGTTAATATCCTCGTATTCGATACAGAGGTTTACTCAAATACAGGCGGACAGGCTTCCAAGTCTACTCCTACAGGCGCAATCGCACAGTTTGCTGCTGCCGGTAAGGTAGTTAAGAAGAAGGATCTCGCAGGTATCGCAATGAGCTACGGTTATGTTTATGTTGCTCACGTTGCTATGGGCGCTAACATGAATCAGTGTATCAAGGCATTCGCTGAGGCTGAAGCTTACGACGGACCTTCCATCGTAATCGCATACGCTCCTTGTATCAACCACGGTATCAAGACAGGTATGGCTACTGCACAGGCTGAGGAGAAGAAAGCTGTTGAGGCTGGTTACTGGCACCTCTACAGATACAATCCTGCTCTTAAGGAAGAAGGAAAGAATCCTTTCACACTTGACTCCAAGGCTCCTAACACCGACGAGTACAAGAACTTCCTCATGGGTGAGGTTCGTTACAACTCACTCGCTCGTTCTAACCCTGAGCGCGCTGAAAAGCTCTTCGACGCTGCTGTTGAGAACGCTAAGGATAGATACGATTATCTTACAAGACTTACAACCCTTTATGGTCAGGACTAATTTCTGATCTTACAAAAGAAATTCGCGCATAAAGAAATTTGTGCGCGAATTTTTATATTTAAGGTGATTTATATGCTTATGATATCGATTATGGATATTCCAAAAAAAATGCAGCATAATCATGCTCACAAGCTTTTGCGCGAATGCCTGAAATCACGAAAGATATCTTATTCTGAGAATTCCGCCATAGATAAGGGCGAATATGGTAAGCCTTATCTTGCAAATTATCCCGATGTGAAATATAATATTTCCCATGCCGATGGAATTTCCGCCTGCATAGTTTCGGATTCGGAATGCGGAATAGACTGCGAAAAGGTACGAAAACTTCGTGAGGGCGTATTACGTCGTGCCTTTTCGGAAAGGGAGCGTGAAATGATCGCTGCCGCCGCCGAGGAAGAACGGGATTTATTGTTTTTCCGTTTATGGACGCTGAAAGAATCATACATAAAGGCAATCGGGACGGGATTATCCTATCCTCTGGAAACTGCGGAATTTTTGCCAAGTTCAAGTGAAATTCACACCAATATAAAAGGATATCATTTTAAGCAATATCTTTTACGTGAAAATAAATTTGTTGTATCAATATGCATCAAAAGGAGAGAAAATGAATTATAATTATGATCCTAACAATCAGCAGCCGGAAAATCAATATTCCAACCCGAATCAAAATATTTTTCATCAAGAAAATCAAAACGGATATTCGCCTTACGCTTTCGGAGATGAATTACCGCCGCCTATACAATATCATCCTCCCAAACAAAGGAATAGTTGTTTGATAGCTGTCATTATTGTGGTAATTATAGCAATCGTTATTGCCTTGATTACGGCGGGAGTAATAGCGGTTATCAATTCAAAGGACAATGAAAAGAAAACTGAATCCTCGTATTCGGTTTCTATTTCCGAATCATCAAAAGTTTCTGAAAAATCCGAATCTGAATCGTCGAAAACGGTTCCAGAGACATCAAAAAAATCTACAGAAGTAATTCGAGGCGATAAAAGTTCTGCTCCGGAGGGAATGAATATACAAAATGACGCAGAAAACATAGGTGAAGCAACAGCTCTTGGTGCGGCTCCTATGTATATGAAGCCTGATATAACTTCCGATTTAATAGTTACTGTTCCCAAAGATACTGTTATGCCTTTCTTTGGCTATTGCAGTGATTGGTCGTATGTAAAATATACCGGAGATGATGGAACTATATATTATGGTTATATTGATAACTATTACTTATCGTCGTATATATATTACGAACCCTATTTAGGATCTCTGACAATAAAAACAGACAAAGCTTCAATTAATATGCTCTCATATCCTGCGGAAGGTACTGAAATATTAGCCGAAATTCCCAAAGATACCTTTTTGTGCTATTACGGCTGCGAGCATGGATGGTACAGAGTTGCTTATGACGGATATATTGGTTATATAAATGGAGATTATGTCGAATTAAGTTAGAACTTGTGTTCATAGGATTTGTTAGTGGATTTTCGAGCATAATTTTACTGATAGAAAAGCGGAAAAGCGAAAGCATGCTGCCGTATGGTGAGCTTTTTCAACTCAGCTAAAAAGACCTCCCATCAGGGAGGTCTTGGTTTTTACATCAATTCGCAAATGAGATTCGAGAACTCAACGGGATTATCAATTGTCATTCCCTCGATAAGCATAGCCTGAGTGTACAGCATATTTGCATATTTTTTAAGCTTATCATTGTCACCCGATTCGGAGATCGACTTCAGCTTGCCAAAAATTTCATGATCGGGATTTATTTCAAGAACTCTCTGAGCCTTGACATTCTGATCGCCGGGCATCGCGTTCAGAACTTTCTCCATTTCAAGGGAAATTTCTCCCTCGCTTGTCAGGCATACTGGGTGAGATTTCAGACGCTTTGAAAGAACGACCTTGGTTGCCTTGCCATCGAGAGCCTCTGCCATAACTTTCAGCATATCGGCGCTTTCAGCCTCTTTAGCCTTGATTTCCTCTTCCTGCTTTTCATCTTTATCTATTCCGAGATCGTCGGAAGAAACGTTTCTGAATTCCTTTTCCTTATAGCTTGCGAGCATTTTTACAGCGAACTCGTCAACGTTGTCCGTTAAATAAAGAATCTCAAATCCCTTATCCTTGACAAGCTCGGTCTGAGGAAGCTGTTCGATTCGTGCAATAGTTTCGCCCGTTGCGTAGTAAATATACTTCTGTTCCTCGGGCATACCGGTAACGTATTCGTCGAGAGTTACAAGTTTATTCTCGTTTGAGGAAGTGAAAAGAAGCAGATCCTGAAGCTTTTCCTTATTGATTCCGTAGCCGTTGTAAACGCCGAATTTCAGCTGAACACCGAATTCTTTCCAGAATTCCTCATACTTTTCACGCTCATTTTTGAGCATTTTTTTCAGCTCATTGCTGATGGTTTTCTCAATGCTCTTGGCAATTACTTTAAGCTGGCGGTCATGCTGGAGCATTTCACGGGAAATATTGAGAGAAAGATCTTCGCTGTCAACAAGTCCTTTTACAAATCCGAAATAATCGGGAAGAAGATCTCCGCACTTGTCCATAATAAGAACGCCGTTGGAGTACAGCTGCAAGCCCTTCTGATACTCTTTTGAGTAATAATCAAATGGAGCTTTTGAGGGGATATACAGCAAAGCATTATAGCTGGGCATACCCTCGTTCACAACATGAGAATATTTCAGAGGACTGTTGTAGTCGTAGAATTTCTCGGTATAAAAATGCTTGTAATCCTCTTCTTTGAGTTCGGAGCGATTCTTTTTCCAGAGGGGAACCATGCTGTTGAGAGTTTCTGTCTCGATATATTCCTCGTATTCGGGAGTTTTTCCCGCAGCCTTGTCCTCTTCCGAAAGCTCGATCGGGCGGCTGTGAGTAACGTCCATTTTAATGGGGAAGCGAATGTAGTCTGAATATTTGCTGATAAGACCTTTTATGCGGTAGGTATCGAGGAATTCACCGTATTTTTCATCGTCCGTATCGTCGAGAAGTTCCAAAATGATCTCAGTTCCGACAGTATCTTTATCGGCTTCGGTTATTGTGTAACCGTCAACACCCTCAGATTCCCACTGATAAGCAGTATCCGAACCGTAAGCCTTTGAAATTACGGTAACTTTTTTTGCAACCATGAACGCGGAGTAAAAGCCTACGCCGAACTGACCGATTATCTGATTATCGTCATCAAGCTTGTTTTCGTTTTTGAATTTAAGAGAACCGCTGTTTGCGATAGTACCGAGATTATTTTCCAGTTCCTCGGCAGTCATGCCGATACCGTTATCAATGATTTTGAGGGTTCTGCTGTCCTTATCGGAGTAAATTCTGATAGCGAAATCCTCTTTATTCATGCCGACCTTATCATCTGTAAGCGACTTGAAATACAGCTTGTCTATAGCGTCGCTTGCATTAGAAATAAGCTCGCGGAGAAAAATTTCCTTATGAGTATAAATTGAGTGGATCATCATATCAAGGAGTCGTTTGGACTCAGCCTTGAACTGTTTGGTTTCCATATTAAACATCTCCCATATTCAGTATAATTTACAAATTAGCACTCTATCTCTTTGAGTGCTAATAATAGTATAGTACTTTTGGTGCGAAATGTCAAGATTTGCAGATATATGTTTACAATTTATTCACAATTAGCTAGAATAATTTAACCAGAAATCGATTTGTATGAAACGTTTTCGGGCTATTTTATTATTTGAGTAAATCAGAATTTAGTACTCTGTCCATTCCCAACCTTCGCATCTGCCTATAAAATCATTACCAAGACCTTCAAACTTTGTAGTTGGTAATTCTTCACCTTCAACACTTATCTTCATTTCTTTACAGTCGATATACCATTCAAGCTCACAAAGAGTATCATAAATGCCATCACTATATGCATCTAACACATATTTTGCCAGTGTTTCCCTTTCTTCTATTGTTAATTTGGAAAAAAGTTCGTTAAGTTTGGAGATATGTTCAGAAATACCTTTTGCTTCGCCATTTAACGCCCAATTGGCAGCTACACAGCTTTTTGATTTGTTTACAAGCGTATCAACAAGCTCCTGATATGATTTTGTGCCATTATCCATGATAAATATCTCCTCTAAATTCCAATTTATCTTACTAAAAATTATAGCACAACCGCCATAATATGTCAATAAAAAAGCCATAGTATTTCCGACTGTAAAATCAGAAGTACTATGGCTTTAATTACTTTATAAGCGACGCTGTATCAAGCTAAAAATTACTTGATAATGCGAACCTTGATAACGCCGTCAACCGCGTTGATCTTTCCCTCAACGGAAGCAGGAATCTCGCCTGTAACGTCAAGCATTGTGTAAGCGAAATCGCCCTTGCTTGCGTTAGCCATGTTCTCGATGTTGATTCCCTCGTTGCCGACAGCAGTTGTGATGGAAGCAATAGTTGTAGGAACGTTCTTATGAATAATGCAGATCTTAGTTCCAACAGCGTTCATGGAAAGATTGGGGTAATTAACGCTGTTCTTGATGTTGCCGTTTTCGATGTACTCGATGATCTCTTCAGCAGCCATAACAGCGCAGTTGTCCTCGCTTTCGGGAGTTGAAGCGCCAAGGTGAGGAAGAACGATAACATTTTCCTCGCCGAGAACGATATCATCAGCAAAATCGGTAACATACTTTGCAACTTTGCCAGCCTTGATAGCGTCGATAACAGCCTGACTGTTGATAAGCTCGCCTCTTGCAAGGTTGATAAGACGAACGCCGTCCTTCATCATAGCGATCTGATCAGCGTCGATAGTATTCTTCGTCTGAGGAGTGTAAGGCATATGAATTGTGATATAGTCGCTGTTCTTGTAAATGTCGTTGATGTCTGCAACGATTTTTACAGAAGGATCCATCTGGAGAGCTGCTCCTACAGAGAGATAAGGATCGAAGCCGATAACGGTCATTCCGAGAGCCTCGGCTGCGTTTGCGATCTTACCGCCGATAGCGCCGAGACCGATGATACCGAGAGTTTTACCTGCGATCTCAGGACCTGCGAATTTGGATTTTCCGCTTTCAACAGTCTTGGGAGCGTCCTCTGTTCCTTTGAGTGAAGCAGCCCATGCGGCAGCTTCTGTAATTTTTCTTGAAGAAAGGAGAAGTGCGCAGATAGCAAGCTCCTTAACGGCGTTGGAATTAGCGCCGGGAGTATTGAATACGCAGATACCCTCCTGAGCGCAGCGGTCAACGGGAATATTGTTTACGCCTGCGCCTGCACGAGCGATACAGAGAAGCTTGTCGCCGAACGTCATATCATGCATTTTCGCGCTTCTTACCATTATAGCCTCGGGATTAGCGCAGTCGTCTGCAATAGCGTACTTGCTCTTATCGAAAATATCAGTTCCGATAGGGGAGATCTTATTAAGCGTCTGTATATTAAACATTTTTATTTACCTCATTTCCGAAAGATAATGTTATCAGGAATTAGCCTTTTCAAATTCTTCCATAAATGCAACGAGCTTTTCAACGCCCTCGATAGGCATAGCGTTGTAAATGGAAGCGCGCATACCGCCTACAGAACGATGACCCTTAAGATTCTCAAATCCTGCCGCCTTGGATTCAGCGATAAACTTCTTGTCAAGTTCGTCGTCGCCTGTGATGAAAGGAACGTTCATGAGAGAGCGGTCTTTCTTTTCAACAGTACCCTTGAACATCTTTGAGCGGTCGAGGAAATCGTAAAGGATAGCGGCTTTTTTCTCATTGTGAGCCTTCATAGCTTCAAGTCCGCCCATTTTCTTTATCCACTTGAATACCTTGCCGCAGATATAGATACCGTAGCAGGGAGGAGTATTGTAGAGAGAATCGGCGTCAGCCTGAGTTTTCCATTTAAGCATTGTGGGAGTACCTGCAAGAACGTCGTCACGGATAAGATCCTCACGAATGATAGCGATAACAACGCCGGCAGGTCCGATATTCTTCTGAACGCCGCCGTAGATAACGCCGTATTTTGTAACGTCTACAGGCTCGGAAAGGAAGCATGAAGAAACGTCTGCAACGAGATCCTTGCCCTTAGTGTTTGGAAGCTCCCAGAACTTTGTTCCGTAGATAGTGTTATTTTCGCAGATATAAACGTAGTCTGCATCTTCGGGAATATCGAGATCGGAGCAATCGGGGATATAGGAGAAAGTCTTATCGGCAGAAGAAGCGACTGCAACAGCTTCGCCGTACATCTGAGCTTCCTGATAAGCTTTCTTAGCCCACTGACCTGTTACTATGTAAGCAGCTTTCTTGTTCTTCATGAGGTTCATGGGAACAGCTGCGAACTGCTGTGAAGCGCCGCCCTGAAGGAAGAGAACCTTGTAATTGTCGGGAATATTCATAAGATCGCGGAGATCCTGCTCTGCTTCTTTGATAATGTTGTCATAAACCTTTGAACGATGGGACATCTCCATAACGGACATTCCGCTGCCCTTATAGTCCATCATTTCGTCGGCTGCTTCCTGAAGAACCTCCTCGGGAAGTACAGCGGGACCTGCGCTGAAATTGTAAACTCTGCTCATTATAAAAACCTCCACTTATTTGACCGGAATGGTATTCGGTCTTTTTTTAGCAATATAAGCCATACATTTATATTATACTCTTATTGTTTCAAGAAGTCAATATCTATAATGAAATTTTAATGAAAAACATTCCCACGGAGATTTACTTTATATTTTTCTGAAAGTGCATAAGTTCCTTAGTGAGTTTTTTTGCGGAAAAATAGTCATTCATAATGCTGATAAAATTGGCGAGTATAAATATTACAATTACACTGACGATCAAACCAATAACGACGCCTGCTTTTTCTGTGGGGATCATGGGACTTATTACAGAGATACCTATTACTTCCGCTTCGATAACCGCAAGCTGTATGATCTTGCGCAGAATTATCTGTTTATTTGAAAACTCCTTTGAAGAATACATGATCAAATTCGGGATAACTCCCAAAGCGGCAAAAATGAACGGAGATACAAAAGCCTCGTATCCGAATTTGGCGTCGGGATCAAAGGCCATTCCGAGTATCATAATTCCTGCCGTAATACAGGTGACAAGAATAAAATATGTCATAAGTGATTGATGAAGTATTTCTTTGAGCTTCACAGTCGTTCTCCTTTCAGAGCTTTTTTCAGTTCGGGTACATACTTTCTTGAAATAACAATTTGCTCTCCGATTTGAAGTACAGCCGTAAATCTGCCGTTTAGCGAGGATTTTATGGACTCGATCTTCATAAGATTCAAAATTACGGATTTCGATACGCGCAAAAAATGCTTTTCTTTCAAGGCTTCCTCAAGCTCGTACAGCTTTTGACGTGTTTCATACACCTGTTTTTCGCAGTAAATAAATACCTTGTTGTCTACACCCTCAATATAAAACACATCGGAAACAGGAATTTCATACTGTGTGCCTTCGATAATACCTGTAAGTTGTCCTTGTCTGGATTTAACAAATTGAATGATCTCTGTTATTTCATTGTTTATCGTATGACAGTAAATTTCCAATCGTTCTTTTTCATCTTTTTTGATCTGAGAAATATTTATGAGCATCTACAATATTGCCGAATATTCGAAGCATGGAGATCAAATCAATTTACTGCTGTCTGAGCATTCCAAGGCTCGATATTCAGTTCTCCCTCTCCTTTCAAATAATAATTAAAATAATTAAGTATGATACTGTTGATCTCGGGGATAAATTCGGACGAGTCCACATCGCCTTTTCCAAGCTTTTTCGCAAGTGTGGGAGAAAGAAGCGGAAGATCCGTGAAATCCATATGCTCCGTACCGTCAAAATGAGCTTCTCTGCCGTCAACAGCATTGTCAAGTAAATATTTGTTTACATATTCTGTTCCATTATCAAGTACATCAACATAAGACTCCCAGTGACTTGCGTTATCAAGTGAAAGTATCGGTATCGGGTAAGGGTCTGAGTTGTAGACAATCTTTCCATTGCTGAACGATATTTCTTCGCCGAGCATTGTGCCGTCAATGTCAACTACAGCAGCAATGTCGTCACGATCTCTGCCAAGCTGCACCGCTGCCGCGCCTCCGATAGAATGTCCCGTAAGTCCTATTTTTTCTGTGTCTGTCATTTCAAGTACCTTGATAATTTCCGCACTTACTTTCTCAGATTCCGTATACCATGCAGAGTCAAGCGAATCTGAATTTTTAGCGGATTTTATTGTATCAAGCACAAAGTTTTCATCGGCTGTACGGAGGGACATCCATTCGCACGTAGTGTTAAAATCATCCTCAGTCTCGGTAAAATCGGAGCTGTTCTGCATATTGACAGCCGTCTGCATAAATTCAAAGTCAACTATAATTGTCTTGCCCTCTGTATCTTTTGTAAAGAAAGCATAATAGGGGTGGTCTATGCTTGCTACAACGTAGCCATTGCTTGCAAGCTCTTCGTATAATGAAGTATTGCTCTGGTAATAGCCGAACGAGCCGTGAGCGAATAACACCAGAGGACAATTTTCCACATTGCTTTCAGGGTAGTAAAAGTGAACGGGGATTTCACGGTTCGAGCCGTCGTTTTCATTGCTTTCAAGTCTGCTGTTGTCGATAAGTATTGCCTGAGTTTCCTTTACTTTGTACTGACCGCTTGTTTTAAGTCCCGAATAGCCCGTGAAAATAAAAGCGGGGAAAAGTGAAAAGCCGATAAGGATAACGCTCCAAACAGCGCTGATTACAGCTTTTACTTTTGTTTTTTCATTTGCAGTATCTTTACGCTTTATAAGATTTATAAAATATGCGATACCTGATGACGCAAGACGTATTCCAAGGATAACGAAGCAGCCCGTAAATCTCCATTTCTGTCCCGTTATGGGCAGAAGCATTAAAAGCAGCAGAAGTATAAATTCAACTCCGCGGAAAAGCATTCTGTTCCTGTACCAAAGGCTTCTGAACTTTGTGAAGCTTAATACCGTAAGTGTGATCTCAATAGCCGTAAAAATCGCAAATAATATGATTCCCATTTTAAAAACTCCATTCATTTCATTTGTTGTCTGAAGTTGTGCTTCAGCTGATGTATTCAGTATACATCATGCCGCAAAAGAAATCAACAGAAAAAATGTAAGATGCATTTTTTTACGGTAAAATACACTTGATCGGAAATTTATACTAATTTTAGAGCCTGTTCAGTATCTTTTTATGTGCGGATTTTCAAGCATAATTTTGTCGGTGACAAGGAAAAAATTCGCA
This sequence comes from uncultured Alistipes sp., assembly GCA_964401315.1. Taxonomy (GTDB): domain Bacteria; phylum Bacillota; class Clostridia; order Oscillospirales; family Ruminococcaceae; genus Ruminococcus. Next base: position 134,087 of record CAYNYB010000004.1, on the reverse strand, counting down.
GGAATACTGACGTATTGCAAGAATTTTTGACACAGTCAATGGCAAAATTTGCCGAAAAGACGTGCAAAAAAAGATACTGAACAGGCTCTTATATCCTATGAACACAAGTTCTAAATAATATTGTCTTGGATTTTAAACAGACTCTTGCAAATCAATGCCGTAATCCCTCCGGAAATAAGTATGATAAGTAAGTCGACAGGTGCAAAAACGAGTACCCCTATTTCTTCAAAAAAGAAGCTTGAACCAAATCGATACAAATTTCCGTTCAAAAGGATCATCTCACCGATGTACATGGCAAGAGCTGTTAAAACTGATATGGTTGTTGGTAACAATATTGATATCTTTTTATTCTTTCCAAGTGTGAGCGAACCGGTAAAAATTCCCGCGGTTACCCCCATCAAAGTAAAGAATACAGCCATCAATACCGCAGATATTGCAGAAACTTTGATCTCGCCTGTACGATAAAAAGATGTAAAACAAGCCAAAATGCACATTCCGAGGAAAGAAATACTTGCAGCAGTCTGAATTATCAGCGCCTTTTTTCTCATACGATCTTCAAAAAGAATCATTTTTGCAAAGCCATAAAAGCAGTTGAGCAGGGATACTATTAGGATCACCGAAATCAAGTAAAAATGCATTTTGAAAGCAGAACTGTATCCTCCAAGTAAAACATCTACGGCTTCCCATGTTCTGGTTTGATACTGTTCTGGAGGAACATAGCATAACGACATCTGCCAGCTTTCAAGGAAAACGATTTCTGTTGACTGAACAAGTATTTTTGTTTCCATCAGTCGTTCAGCCGTGAAAAAAATTATCGTGGAAAAAACTGCTCCATAAAGTAAATTCAGCTTTTCAGACAGCCTTTGAAAGACAGGAAGAAGCAGAACACCGAAAAAAAGCGCTATCGCGATCGGGGTATAAGGAATGACATATTTCGGATACTTTTCCAGCGGAACAGCTCCGTTTTGCACCATTTCATGCACAACAAGAATTCCCATGTATATCGGATAAAAAGATGCTGACATAATGCCGATTAACGAAAAAATATAAAATTTATTATATTTTTTTCTGTTCATTACTGTCCCTTCTTTCTTTTTGTATCATTCACATTTACCAATTTCTTTGATGTTTAATTTTCCCTCTCATTTAGTATAACATAAAATATTTTCTTTTTCAAGGGATTATTTAAAATTATTTATATTATTCTTGCACCGACTTCTTCAAATTGCAATTTCTGCACAGCATTTGCAAATTGAAGAAACGGTTTTACCATTTGCGTGTTGCGGAGTGATATGGATATTTGCCAAAAAGACGTGCGCAGCGAGATTTTAAACAGGATCTTAGCCGTATCGTTCAGCATTGTCATGTGAGATATACTTTGGTATCTTCCAAATTCTGTTTTCAAAGAATGAGAAATTACAACTTGAATTTACGCAAATAATATAGTATACTTTATATAAAAGCCTGTTCAGTATCTTTTTCCGCACGTCTTTTCGGCAAATTTTGCCGTTGACTGTGTCAAAAATTCTTGCCATACGACAGTATTCCTGCGGATTTTTTCCTTGTCAACGACAAAATTTTGCTCGAAAATCCGCACATAAAAAGATACTGAACAGGCTCTGAGAAATTGTTGATAAAAAGTTGATATTTATGCTGTATCATAGTACAAAAACAGGTGAGGTAATGCATATGTACAAGATATTGGTAGCAGATGATGAGAAAGATGTTGTGAGCCTGCTGAAAGATTATTTTGAAATCAATGACTATCTGGTCATCACCGCCTATTCAGGTGCAGAGGCGATAGAAAAAGCATCGCAGAATCCGGACATTATTTTGCTTGACGTCAATATGCCGGACGGTGACGGTCTTTCGGTATGCCGGAAAATCCGCGGTCATGTATCATGCCCGATCTTATTTCTTACTGCAAGAATCGAGGACAGCGATAAGATTTCAGGATTTGCTTCGGGCGGTGACGATTATATAATTAAACCCTTTTCCATTGACGAGCTGGGAGCAAGAGTGTCTGCGCACATACGTCGTGACCACAGAGTCAGGAGACAGGCAAACGTCCGTTTTTTCGGAGAGCTGACAATAGATTATACTGCAAAGACGATCTTGGCAGAGGATAAAGTCATCGAGTGTGCAAAAAAAGAATTTCAGATCATTGAACTGCTTTCGCTTAACTGCGGACAGGTCTTTGACAAAGAACGTATCTATGAGAAGATATGGGGCTATGATTCTGACGGGGACAGCTCCGTCATTGCCGAACATATACGCCGTATTCGGGCAAAGCTGTCAAAATTCGGCGAGGAGTATCATATTGAAACCGTATGGGGAATGGGATATAAATGGGTAAAATGAAGTCGTTGAAATGGAGTCTGTGCATTTATTTTCCGATCTGCTTTATACTGTCCTTTGCAGGCTCAATGTTGATAGGATTCGCAACAAATGATTTGCAGGACTGGTACGAGGAAAGACATTCTGATGTGAGATTATGGAGGGTTCCCGAAGATTCTTATAATGTATTGTTTGACGGCAATATAGTTATCGGCAAAAACTATATAATCACTGACGACAGACCTGTTGCAGAGAAAAAATACAGGGTAACATATTTTATCATATCCTATGCGCAAGTACTGCTTGTTCCTTTATGGATGATTTTTTGTGTAGCGCTTATGGGTATGATCTTCTATAAACGTGAACTTCAGAAACCTATAAATATTTTGCTTGACGCTTCACATAAAATTTCCGATAATCAGCTTGATTTCAAGGTGGAATACAAAAAACAAAACGAACTTGGTATGCTGTGTGCTGCATTCGATGAGATGCGGTCGGCATTGTATGAAAGCAATCGGGAAATGTGGCGGTCATTGGAGGAACGGAAACGGCTAAATTCTGCGTTTTCTCATGATTTGAGAACTCCGCTTACCGTTCTGAAAGGGTATACGGAATTTCTCGAAAAGTATATTCCCGACGGCAAGGTTTCGGAGGAAAAGCTGATGTCCGTCATATCTATGATGAATGGGCATATTTCACGGCTTGAGCATTATACGCAAAAAATGAATGCTGTACAGAAGTTAGAGGATATTGTGCCGAATCACATCCAAAATTCAGCAGGAGCATTATTTGCAATGCTCATAGAAACAGGCAGGCTGATATGCGGCGATAAATTCAGGATAAATACTACACCTGACAGCAGAATTATATCCATTGATACGGATATTGTTATGCAAGTCTATGAAAATCTTATTTCCAATGCTGTGCGATATGCTGAAAACTCCGTTGAGGTCAATTGCAGTATATCGAAAAATATGCTGAAAATTGCTGTTCTTGATGACGGCAGAGGTTTTACGGAGGAGGCTTTGAAAAATGCAGTACAGCCGTTTTTCAGAGATGAAAAAGAGCCTGATAAGCTGCATTTTGGTCTTGGATTGTATATCTGCCGTGTTCTTTGTGAAAAGTGCAATGGAAATCTCAAAGTTGAAAATCATGAAAACGGCGGAAAAGTTACTGCGGAATTTTTTTGCGAGGAAATTTCTGATAGTAGATAAAAAGTTGATAATCCTGATATATCATGATAGCATAGCCAAAAGGCTGTGCTATATTTTTTGAAAGGATTGATTTCATGGACAACAAAATTGAGATACGGAACGTTGACAAGTTTTATGGAAGAAAGCAGGCTCTGAAAAATGTAACTCTCACAATAAATCAGGGTATGTTCGGTCTGCTCGGGCGCAACGGTGCAGGAAAAACCACGCTCATGAAAAGTCTTGCAACACTTCACAGTATTCAGAATGGAAGTATCAAGGTGTGCGGTATTCCGATTGATAAGGCAAAGGAAATCCGCAGTATGACGGGATATCTTCCTCAAGATTTTTCTATGTATCCATCCATGACCGTGTTGGAAAGCCTTGATTATCTTGGCGTGCTTTCGGGAATGGATAAATCTCTTCGTGAAAAGCGAATCGCAATGCTGTTGAAACGTGTGAATCTGACAGAACACAAACACAAAAAAGTAAAGGCATTATCGGGCGGAATGAAACGTCGTCTTGGTATTGCACAGGCTTTGCTCCACGAACCAAAGGTGCTGATCGTTGACGAACCGACTGCCGGGCTTGACCCTGAGGAACGAATTCGTTTCCGTAATCTTCTCTGCGAGGTGGCGGAGGAGCGCATTGTGATTCTGTCCACGCACATTGTCGGTGATATTGAAGCAACCTGTGAAGATATTGCGATCATGAACAGCGGAAAAATTTTGTGGCAGGGGACTGTTTCGGAATTGCTCCGAAGCGCAGAGGGAAAAGTATTCACAATAAATGCGAATAAAAAATATCTGCCGCAAATCAAAAAGCAGTACATTGTTACAGGTATGCTTGTGCAGAGTGAATATACCACTGTTCGTATCATCTCGGAGCATATGCCAGACTTGCAGGGTGTTGTGACCACAGAACCAAATCTGGAGGACGCTTATATGTATTGTCTTTTCAGTCACGGCTGCGATATTTCGGGAGGTGAGATTTAATGCTGTTTTTCAAGGAATGTAAAAAAGTATTATTTTCCCTTGCTTTTCTGGTGTATATTATTACAGTATGTGCGATGTACTATACACAGTTTCAGAGCGACTGCGATACTCGTCTTTCAGAACCGATTCCGAATCAGAGTGATTACGGTATGGTAGCAAAAGAAGTTCCCGAAATACTTATGCCGTCAGCAGTTGACAGCCTTGTGAACAGCTATCTTGCAAACAGTTATCCTGCTTACCCTATGGGATTCTATAAAAACGTTCACCTGAATGAAAAAAAGAAAACTAAAATTGCTGAGATCATTACGGAAATTTCAGGAATAACAAAGCAAGAGCTTGATAATTGTTCATATGACCCAGACGGAACTCTTACAGTAGGAGCAAACGGAATGATGCAGTATAATGAGCCGGAAATTCCGTCCGTAAATATTCCCGAAAGTCTGACATATGAGCGTTTCCGTGAGCTTATGAGAAAAGCTGATGATATTATAGGCGGTGGTTCTAAATACAGCGACGAGTATATCGTAGGAAATTTCTCGCTTGTTCCCAAAACCTTTGATGATGCTAAGGAAGAATACAACAATTTTCTGAATGAAGATAAGATTTCGGGAGCGTATGCACGTCTTTACTGCGACTATATGGGAATAGTACTTGCGATACTGCCCGTATTCGTAGCAGTTTCGTTTGCAGGTCTTGATAAAAAGTCGCGCATGGAACAGCTTGCGTATTCAAGGAAAATATCCTCTGCAAAACTCATCTTCACACGTTATGCGTCGCTGATCTTCATGATGATCATTCCTGTAATTATAACCGCAGTTATCGCACATATGACAGTAAAGAAACTTTATTCCGGAAGCAGTATTGACAGCTTTGCAATATTAAAAAGTGCGTTGATATGGCTTATACCTAATATAATGCTGTCAACGGCAGTCGGTATGATCATAACGGAACTGGGTTCGGGAATTATTGCAATTTTCGTACAGGGAGCTTTGTGGTTCGGAAGTATTTTTGCCAATACCGGCAGTCTTACGGGAAATATACAAAAATTCACGCTTGTTATCCGTCATAATTCACTTTATTATGCAGACATATTCAAGGCACAATACAGCAACTTTATATTCAACAGATTTTTCTTCACTGTTCTTTCAATTGCTATGATCACCGTAACAGCGTTCATTTACGGACAGAAAAGGAGGGGAAAATTACATGGTCTGCACATCGGCATTAGAAATATTAAAAATAAATCTGAAACGTAATTTTCTTCCTCACTTCCTCATTGCTTTGATAATCGCACTGCTCACGCCTGTGGTTTTCGGAATATCATCGCTTGATCCGATACGTTCCGCACAGCCTCTTGAAATGCTGTTATCCCTTACGGGAACGGTACTTCTCACTCCGGTTTTTCTGCCCGAACAAAATGAGAATATCCGTGACCTGATACGCTCCAAACGGATAGACTATCTTGCTGTTTGTTTTATACGGCTCTTGTATTCCCTGTTTTTCCTTGCCGTTATATTCGGAATCTTTACGCTGATCATGTCTAATTCCGAAAGCGAGGTCACGTTACGCCATTTTATCGGAGGTTACAGCTCTGCAATGTTTCTTGGTGCATTGGGATTTTTCTTTGCAGGGATCAGTAAAAACAGTATCATAGGTTACATGATCTCGATGATATACTATATATCTAATTTTGCATTGAAAGATGAACTGAATAATCTATATCTGTTCTCTATGTCGGCAGGAAGTTTTCATGAAAAATACTGGCTGATCGTCACTTCGGCGGCATTGTTTGCTTTTACGTTTCTATGGCTTAAATTATTAAATAAACGAAAAGCGTTCTGATGTGAGAAATTACATAAAACAGAAATCAACGAAAACTGCTCAGAAACGCTATCTGAGCAGTTTTCGTTGATTTTTTATTCCCACTCCACAGTTCCGGGCGGCTTGGAAGTGATATCATAGACAACGCGGTTGACGTGTTCAACCTCATTTGTGAGACGATTTGAAACGCGTGCGAGAATATCGTAAGGGATACGCGCCCAGTCGGCGGTCATGAAATCGTCGGTAGTAATCGCGCGAATGGCGATAAGATGATCGTATGTACGATGATCGCCCATAACACCGACAGTGCGAACGTCGGGGAGAACCGCGAAGAACTGTCGGAGTTCGCTTTCGATGCCGCTTTTTGCGATCTCATCGCGGAAAACAGCGTCGGCTTCCTGAAGAACCTTTATCTTTTCTTCGGTTATCTCGCCGAGAATTCTGACTCCAAGACCCGGACCGGGGAAAGGCTGTCTCCATACAAGTTCATGAGGGATTCCAAGTTTTTCGCCAACAGCGCGAACTTCGTCTTTAAACAGATCTTTGAGAGGTTCGATAGTGCCGGCAAACTGTATATCGTCAGGCATTTCCACCATATTGTGATGCGTTTTGATAACGTCGGTTTTTCCGTGACCTGCTTTATTGCCCTTGCCCGATTCGATTCTGTCGGGATAAATAGTACCCTGAGCGAAAAAACCGTCCGTACCCTGCTCGCGGATCTTATCCCAGAAAACGTTGTAAAATTCCGTGCCGATTATTTTGCGTTTCTTTTCGGGATCGGTAACGCCTTTGAGAGCGGTCAGGAATTTATCCTTGCAGTTGACACGAACGAAATTCATATCGAAAAGCTTTGTGAAAGTTTCCTCAACGAAATCGCCTTCGTCCTTGCGCATAAGTCCCTGATCGACGAAAACGCAGGTAAGCTGCTTTCCGACGGCACGGCTGAGGAGACCTGCCGCAACGGAGGAATCAACTCCGCCCGAGAGTCCGAGAATTACTGATTTATCGCCGATTTGCTCGCGAAGCTGAGCGACTGTAACGTCGATGAAATTATCCATTTCCCAGTCGCCGCTGAAATTGCAGACATTATACAAAAAGCTGCGGAGGATATTTTTTCCGTATTCGCTGTGAGTAACTTCGGGGTGGAACTGAACGGCGTAAAGATTTTTTTCGGGATTTTCGAAAGCTGCTGCCGGGCAATCGTCGGACGTGGCGGTAATTCTGAAGCCGTCGGGAATTTTGCTGACATAATCCGTATGGCTCATCCAGACAACGCTTTTTTCGGGAACTTCATCAAAAAGCTTGCCGCCTGAATGGGTGATCTCAATTTTGCCGTATTCGCTTTTTGTGCAGCTGCTGACTTCGCCGCCGAGCGTATATGCAACTACCTGACAGCCGTAGCAGATTCCGAGGATCGGAATGCCGAGTTCAAAAATTTCCTTTGAAATATGTGGTGAACTTTCTTCATAAATGCTGTTCGGACCGCCCGTGAAAATAATTCCCATAGGATCGAGAGCCTTTATTTCGTCGATAGGTGTGGTATAGCTTTTGATCTCGCAGTAAACGCCGCATTCGCGAACGCGCCGCGCGATAAGCTGATTATACTGTCCGCCGAAATCGAGGACTATACAAAGCTGATTTGCCATATTTGACCTCCTGTTTATTTATAAAAATATACATTAATCATTATAACATTTTTTTTGAAAAATTTCAAGTAGTAAAAACGACAGAAAAAAATACAAGTTTGTATTATATAACATAATTTCTTGACAAGGCAGGAAAAAGGGGCTATAATATTCTTGCGGGCAACGGGATTTATTTTGTTGTCGGCGTTTCGTTATAAAAATGTTTTCGGGCAGCAAAGCGTAACTTTGTTATCGGTCAACAGCGGCTTGTCGATTATTTTTGGCAGGCTTAATAAAATTGACTATAATTTGCCCTTAGAGCCTGTTCAGTATCTCTCCGCGCACGTCTTTTCGGCAAATTTTGCCGATTGCTGCGTTGAAAAAGTTCACCATACGACAGTATGCTTTCGTTTTTTCGCCTTGCACTCGTCAAAATTATGCTCGAAAATCCGCACACGTTGAGATACTGAACAGGCTTTTACAGAATTTTTTATTTGTAAGGGCTTTTATTCGGAGATAAAATCTATGAAGAATATCTGCGATTGCAGCACGAAATATCCGATTTTTATGATTCACGGTATGGGATTCCGAGACCGAAAGCTTCTCTGCTACTGGGGACGCATACCGAAAATTCTGCGGCAGTATGGCGCAAGGATTTTTTTCGGGAATCAGGACGCCAATGCTTCCATCGAATTCAATTCCGCTCTCCTGAAGAATTCGCTGGAAAAATGCCTTGCCGAAAGCGGTGCGGACAAGGTGAATATCATCGCCCATTCCAAAGGCGGAGCGGAAGCCAGATTTCTTGCTTCATCATTGGGAATGAGCCGTCATATAGCTTCGATAACGACTGTCAGCACACCTCATAACGGCTCGTCGACAATGGATAAAATAATGAAGCTGCCGAAGCCGATCATGAAAGCTGGCAGCCTGATAACCGATGTTTTTATGGCAATATCTGGCGACAGCAGGCCTGAGACATACAAGTGCCTTGAGGAGTTGACGACTTCGTATATGGCGGAATTTAACAAGAAAAATCCGAACGTTGATGGAATTTATTATCAGAGCTTCGCATTTGCGATGAAGAATCCGTTCAGCGATATTTTTATGGTAGCGCCGTATATTGCGGTAAAGCTCATGAACGGCAGGAGCGACGGATTTCTTACGGCGGAAGAGGTTTCATGGGGAAATTTTCGCGGAATCTATACAGGAACGGGCAGGCGCGGCATTTCTCATCTTGACGAGGTAGATATGCGCAGAATGCGGCTCAGCCGCGAAGAGCCTTTTAATAAAAATGAAATATCTGATATTACGAGGTTTTACGCAGAAATAGTATCGGAGCTGAAAGGCATGGGATTATAATGGAAGAAAAGAGGATAGCGGTAGTTGCCGTTGTGATAGACGATCCGTCGGCGGTCAGTGAAGTCAACAAAGTGCTTCACGAGCATAATGAAATGATTATCGGGCGCATGGGCATTCCCTACAGAGAGCGCGGAATATCGCTGATTTCCGTAGCCGTTGACGCCTGTGCGGACGAAATAAGCTGCCTTACGGGACGTCTTGGAAGAATAAGCGGAGTTTCGGTTAAAGCCGCAATATCAAAAAAATAATACTATATATAAATGGAGGAATTTAAAATGTATGATGTAAAATCTTTAAAAGCCGAGGAATTTATTTCCTATGAAGAAATATTGGCAACGCTGGAATATGCCGACGCCAATAAGCATAATAAGGAACTTATCGAGCAGCTTCTCGAAAAGGCTCGTCCAAAGAAAACGGGCAGAGGAGTTGAATGCGCAGGATTGTCTCATAGAGAAGCAAGCGTTCTGCTTGCCTGCGATCTTCCCGAAATGACGGAGAAAATTTACTCTCTTGCAAGAGAGATCAAGGACGCGTTTTACGGCGACAGAATAGTAATGTTCGCGCCCCTTTATCTTTCCAATTACTGTGTTAATAAGTGCGTTTACTGTCCCTATCATATGCAGAATAAGGAGATTCCGCGTAAAAAGCTGACTCAGGAGGAAGTTAAGCAGGAAGTTATCGCTCTTCAGGATATGGGACATAAGCGTCTTGCGATCGAGGCAGGCGAAGACCCCGTGAATAATCCTCTGGAATATATCCTCGAATGCATCAACACTATTTATTCCATCAAGCATAAAAACGGCGCGATAAGACGTGTAAACGTTAATATTGCCGCTACTACCGTTGAGAATTACAGAAAGCTTAAAGAAGCGGGAATCGGCACTTATATTCTGTTTCAGGAAACGTATCACAAGGAAAGCTATGAACAGCTTCATCCCGCAGGTCCGAAGCATAATTACGCCTATCATACCGAAGCAATGGATCGCGCAATGGAGGGCGGAATCGACGACGTCGGACTTGGTGTTCTCTTTGGTCTTGACAAGTACAGATATGAATTTGCAGGACTTCTCATGCACGCAGAGCATCTTGAAGCCGTACATGGCGTAGGGCCGCACACTATCAGCGTTCCGAGACTGAAAAGAGCCGCCGATATCGATCCTACGCAGTTTGATAACGGAATCGATGATGATACGTTCGCGAAGATAATCGCCTGCATTCGAATTGCCGTTCCGTATACGGGCATGATAATTTCAACCCGTGAAAACGAAAGCTGCCGCGAAAAGGTAATGAAGCTTGGAATTTCGCAAATTTCAGGCGGTTCGAGAACTTCCGTAGGCGGTTATGCAGGCTATGAACCCGAGGAACGTCCTCATGATACGGAGCAGTTCGATGTTTCCGATCAGCGTTCCCTTGACGAAGTTGTGAAATGGCTTATGGAGGGCGGTTATATTCCGTCATTCTGTACTGCCTGCTATCGTGAGGGACGCACAGGCGACAGGTTTATGGCGTTGTGCAAGGTCGGACAGATCCAGAATTGCTGTCACCCGAATGCTCTGCTGACTTTGCAGGAATATTTGCAGGATTACGCAAGTCCCGAAACAAAGAAGATCGGAGAAGAATTGATCGACCGCGAGATTCTGAAAGTTCCCGATCCGAAACGCCGCGAAAAGGCTTTAGGATATCTTGAAAAGATTCGCAATGGAGAGAGAGATTTCAGATTCTAAGGAATCATAAAGAAATAAGATGCGAGTTTATGCGCAGGATGATTTGTTTTGTGCAACGCGGCACAGGACAAATCAGACAAGCAGAAACTTGCTGATTATTTCTTTAATGATTCCTAAGTATAAGGAGAACTTTATGAGAAAAATATTATCGGTTACATTGTCTTTGATTATTGCTTCGTGCTTTTTTGCGGTGGGAAATCCTGCGCAAAATTTCGCCGCGTTTGCAGCGGATACAAGCGTGTATGCCGAGTATTTTGATACTCAAACAGTATACGATAAACTTATCTCAATGAAAAAAGATTATCCCGAGGGAATGACGTGGACGAATGATAATTTTTATAAATGGAAAGGCGGCGTTTACAGCGCCGGCTACGGCTGCGCGGGGTTTGCATTTTTGATGAGCGACAGTGTTTTCGGTAATTTTCGTGCGAGAAAGCATACTGATATTTCAAGAGTGAAAGTCGGTGATATACTTCGCCTTGACTATGACCGGCATTCTGTTATCGTACTGAAAAAGGAGGGCAGTATTGTAACAGTTGCAGAGGGAAATTACAATTCATCTATACATTGGGGCAGAAAAATAAATCTTTCTGACAGCGGCTGCGGTTTTACATACGTTTTAACACGTTATCCGAAAAAAGGCGACGTTAACGGCGATAATACTATCAGTCCGCTTGATGCAAGTCTTGCTCTTGCTGAATATGCCTCTCTTTCAACAGCTTCTCCGTCAAATTTTGATGACAGACAAAACTGGGCGGCTGAAATTGATGAAAATAACAAAATTGATCCGTCCGATGCGTCGTATATCCTTTCATTTTATGCATATCTCTCCACAACAAACGATAAATCAGAAGTTGATATAAGAGAATGGAAAAAATAATTGACAAACGTCAAATAAAGTGATATACTTAATGCATACAAATTTGCTGTACTCACCTCTCTTTTAAAACCGAATAAAGATTTTGAGCAGTAATTTCGTCAGTATAGGGGTAAACCGCAAGGCTGGCTGTCGCCAGCCGAGGATTTGCGACGATGACTGACGGAATTTATGCTCGGAAGATTGTTCGGGTTTAGAAGAGAGGTGAGTATATGATGCATTATGAGGTGTTTGATATGAAAAAAAGTTTGGCGGCAATTTTAGCCGTATTGTCAATGGTATGCACATTCACAGCCTGCGGAAACGAAGCTATGGAAATTTCCGAAAGCTCGTCCGTTTCCGAATCTTCGGAATCTTCCGAAAGCTCGGCTGCCGAAACTACGGAAGATTCGAAAGATGAGTCCTCCGAAAGCGAGGTAGAGGTTTCAAAAGCTGAGAAAAAGGATTCTGACAAAAAGGTTGATAAGCATACCGAAGAGGAAACCAATAAAAAGATTGCTGAAGCAAAAGAAAAAATGAACAAGGAGCGGGAGAAAGTCTCGGAAAAGTTCGACAAAATCAAGACCGAGATCGAGAACGGTCAGACTGCCGATGCTTCAAATAAAGAATATATCGACTTTATGGCAGAATTCTGCAAGGCGGCGAAAGACGGCGATGTAGATAAACTTCTGAAATACTGTCTGCCTGATTCTTCCTACAATGCGATGAAAAAAGTCGGAGCGCTTGACGCAATGAGCGATGAGATCGGCGTTGAAGATATGGATATGCCTGTTGACATTGAACGCAATGATATAAAGGTGATTTCCGTAAGAGAAGGCGACGAAGATGAGATAACTTCAAGCGAGCGTATTTATTCGCTTCTTGACATTATGTACGGCATGATGGCTGACATAGGCATTACATATGATATGCTCATAGGCGAAGCCGATATGCCGGACGATGTTTTTGAAGCCTACGTTGAAAGAGTCGGCGAGTTGGATTTTGATTCAATAGAGGATATTCCGATAACTGTTGAATTTGACAAGTACGTATTTGTAACGTATTCTTTCGCAGGCGTTGAAGAGGAGATCGCGATTTTCCGTGTAAAGGGCGAGGATATGAAATTCGACTCCATTCAGGCAGCAGGCGGCGATGATTTCATGGATATGATTTTTTAAAACACGCAAATCAATTTTATAAATTTAAGTGATTTTGCAAAAGGAATATTTTATGAAAAATACTATAGCGTTTTTAACAGGCATTGTGTGCATCTTCAGCCTGACAGCCTGCGGAGACATCGGCGGACATTCTTCTAAACTCACAATACGCAATTGTGGTACCATTTCAGCAGGACAACATCATACAGTAAGCTTGAAATCTGACGGTACTGTTATGGCTGTTGGTTGGAATGAAATTGGACAGTGTGACGTTTCCGAATGGTCAGATATTGTTGCCGTTTCAGGAGGAACTTATCATACAGTAGCCTTGAAATCTGACGGTACGGTTGTGGCTACTACTGTTCCTGAGCATTATGATGATTTATACAATCGTGGACAATGCGATGTTTCTGACTGGACAGATATTATTGCTGTTTCAGCAGGAGGTATTCATACAGTAGGCTTGAAATCCGACGGTACTGTTGTGGCTACTAACATTAAACCTTGTGATTATTATGATGATAATGACGATTTCGGACAGTGCAATGTTTCCGATTGGACGGATATTATTGCTGTTTCAGCAGGAGATTTTCATACAGTAGGCTTGAAATCTGACGGTACTGTTGTGGCTGTTGGTTATAATGAGGCTGGACAGTGCAATGTTTCCGACTGGACAGATATTGCTGCTGTTTCAGCAGGATTGAATCATACGGTAGGCTTGAAGTCTGACGGAACTGTTGTGGCTGTTGGTGCTAATAACTTTAACGAGTGTGACGTTTCCGACTGGAATGATATTGTTGCTGTTTCAGCAGGATTGAATCATACAGTAGGCTTGAAATCAGACGGTACTGTTGTGGCTGCTACTTATCATAACTATGGACAAGACGATGTTTCTGACTGGACAGATATTGTTGCCGTTTCAGCAGGAATTTATCATACAGTAGGCTTGAAATCTGACGGTACTGTAATGTCTACTGCTATTGTTGCTGAACAGGACGATTGGGGACAGTGCGATGTTTCTGACTGGACAAATATCCGCGTATCTTGACAAAACATTTCGTCTTGACAAACAGAGCGTGATGTGGTACAATATATCTATAGCGGCAACGCTTGGAAAATGACATTATTATCAGGAGGACAAAATTATGGATATGTTGAATACGATCACAGCAGCCGTGCCTGCCACGGGTGACAGATTCCCCGTTTTTCCGTTGATTATCGCCATTGGAGCAGCAGTTGCGATTGCGGTTGTTACCACGGTTATCTCTGTTGTAAAGAAGAAAAAAGATGACGGGGACGATGAATAATTTCTGAAATTCGTTACGAAAAGCCGTGCAGCTTGAAAAAAGTTGTACGGCTTTTTTGTGAATAGCTGACAAGCGGCACTGCATATTTATATGTAAAATATATATGGAGTGCAGGTGGGATTTTATGATATGCAGTCTTGAAGATCTGAGGTCGAAAGAGGTTATAGACGTGAAAACCGGCGAAAGATTAGGCTATATCGACGACGTTCGCATGAATATTGAAAACTCCGAGATAATTTCGCTGCTTATCTACGGCGGATACAGATTTTTCGGACTGTTCGGCAAGGAAAGCGATACGGAAATTCCCTGCAAAGCCATTGAAGTTATCGGCAGCGACGTTATACTGGTGAGTAGTGCGAATTCTACAAAAATAAAGAGAGAATTTACTAAAAGTTTGTTTGAACGCACAAGGTGAAAACTCTTGCAAAAAATGGCGAAATGTGGTATAATATCAAAGCAATTCACACGCAGAATTCTTGCGGGTCGGTGCATCTTAGGAATCATAAAGAAACGTGCGAGTTATTTCTTTATTATTCCTTAAATGTGGCACGCGAGTTAAATTCTGCGGCGGATTAAAAACAAATTTTAATTTAGGAGGACTACAACAATGGCAGTAGTTTCAATGAAGCAGCTTCTTGAAGCAGGCGTTCACTTCGGACACCAGACAAGGCGCTGGAACCCCAAAATGGCACCCTACATCTTTACAGAGAGAAACGGTATCTATATTATCGATCTCCAGAAGACTGTAAAGAAGCTTGAAGAGGCTTATATGTTCGTTCGCGACATCGCAGCTCAGGGCGGTGAAGTTCTCTTCGTTGGTACAAAGAAGCAGGCAGGTGATTCCGTTAAGGAAGAAGCTACACGTGCAGGCGCTCATTATGTAAATGCAAGATGGCTCGGCGGTATGCTCACAAACTTCAAGACTATCCAGACAAGAATCAAGAGACTTGAACAGCTTCACACAATGGAAGAGGACGGCACTTTCGATCTTCTCCCCAAGAAGGAAGTTGTTAAGCTCAACCTCGAGATCGAGAAGCTTGAAAAGTTCCTCGGCGGTATCAAGACAATGAAGAAGATCCCCGCTTGTCTCTTTATCGTTGATCCCCGCAAGGAAAAGATCGCCGTTGCAGAAGCTAAGAAGCTCAATATCCCGATCGTTGCTATCGTAGATACAAACTGCGATCCCGATGAGGTTGATTACGTAATCCCCGGAAACGACGACGCTATCCGCGCTGTTAAGCTTATTGCCGGAACTATCGCTAACGCTGTTATCGAGGGCAGACAGGGCGACGACGCTGCCGAAGCTGTTGAAGAAGCACCCGCTGCGGAAGCTGAAGAGACTCAGGCTGAATAATTCAATAAATTTATGGGGAGAATACTCTCCGTTATATAATTAAATAGGAGGAAAAAACAATGGGAAAGATTTCTGTTGCTGAGATCAAGGATCTCATGAAGTCGACCGGCGTTGGTATGATGGACTGTAAAAAGGCTCTTGAAGCAAACGACGGCGATATGGACAAGGCTATCGAGTTCCTCAGAGAAAAAGGACTTGCTACACAGGCTAAGAAGAGCGGCAGAGCCGCTGCCGAGGGTATCGTTACCGCTGTTGTAAACGGCAATGTAGGCGTACTTCTCGAAGTAAACACAGAGACGGATTTCGCTGCAAATACAGATGACATCAAGAACTTTGTAAATGCGGTTGCAAATACTATCATCGAAAAGAATCCTGCTGACGTTGAGGCTCTCAAGGCTGAAACTATCTCAGGCGGCACAGCTACAGTCGGCGATGTTCTCACAGAGCTTGCAGGCATGAAGATCAGAGAGAATATCGTAATTCGCCGTTTCGTAAGAATGGAGGGCGTTCTTGCTTCTTACATTCACAACGGCGGAAGCATAGGCGTTATGGTAAAGATGGATACCGCTCTTGCAGCTGATCAGGTTGCTGTTATCGGTAAGGACGTTGCAATGCAGTCCGCTGCTCTTAACGCTCCTTATCTGAAGCGCGAGGACGTTCCTGCCGAGGTTATCGAAAAGGAAAAAGAGATTATGCTCGCTCAGATGGCTGAAGATCCCAAGATGGCAAACAAGCCCGAGCAGGTAAGAGTTAAGATCGTTGAGGGTAAGGTTGGCAAGTACTACAGCGAAAACTGTCTCCTTGAGCAGGCGTTCGTTAAAGATGACAAGCTTACCGTTAAGGGTTATGTTGACGCAGAAGCTAAGAAGCTTGGCGGCGAGATCGTTGTAACAGACGTTATCCGCTATGAGCGCGGCGAGGGCGTTGAAAAGAAAGAAGATAATCTTGCAGACGAAGTTGCAAAGATGATCAAGTAATAAAATGCAGCCGCGATTTGGGCGTGAATATGCCAAAAATCGCGGCTGATTTTTTGGTGGTGAATTATGAATAAAATAAGTTTTAAAACAAGACTTTTTACATTTTTTATTGCTATCGGAATAGTGTTGGCTATAATGGGTGGAAAAAGTGCAATACTTCTTTTCAAAGGGGATAAAATCGTTCTTTCGGAATCAAAATTGTCGGATTATCACGAACCTAAGCTTGCAGAGGGAAATATATTTTCTATCCAGTATATAATGACAGGCGTGAATGATGTATTCCCTTATAATTTGATGAACAAAAAAGCAAATTTTTATCTTATATTAAACGTTTCGCGAGATGAATGGAAGAATGCTTTTGAAACAGGAAACATGGACGCGCTTGACAATGGTTTTTATATAATTTACGTTGTTCGTGACGAAGAGATGATCAAGAAGTGCGACGCGGCTGTCATTGAAAGCGAAAAATATGCTGCGGCTCTTATGCGCGGAGATATAGACGCGGAAATTCCTGATATTGATCTGAAATTCGAGGGCAAAACGGTCAAACAGCCTGATGATTCGGCTTACATCAGTACTCTCAATCAATTTTTAAGTCCATCGGGTATCGGAGATGACAGAATAGCTGATCTGATGATTTCCGATGGAAAGGTGGGCGCGCCGTCAGTTGCTTTATTTTTTGGTGGCATAGCTTTGACTCTTGCTGGAATCATTTGTTTGATTTTGCCCTTGATCAAGGCACACATCCGCGCAAAAAGAGAAGAGTTATGGTGAGAACCTGTCCACATATGAAGTTACGCACATCTTTTCGGCAAATTTTTATGATGACTGCGTTAAAAATCCTTGACAGGCGTCAGCCTGCCTGCGGATTTTTGCCTTGTCCTCGTAAAAATTATGCTCGAAAATCCGCGCATAATTCCTATGTGGACAGGTTCTGATTCCAAACACGCCTATTATACAATTTTGCACCCGTACTTTTGTACAATTTTCACAAAAGCATAGGTGCAATATTTATATATAAACCACTTGCAGTATTTATAAAAATATGTTATAATATAAAGAGTATATTATTCAACGCTCAAATTAAATTTTATTGGGGTAAAAATATGAATGATAAGATAAAAACTCTTGCTGATTCAATAGGCAAAGTTATCGTCGGTAAAAAAGATACTGTTATCAGCCTTATTGCGGCAATGCTCTGCGAAGGTCATGTTCTGCTCGAAGATGTTCCGGGCGTCGGCAAAACTCAGCTGATAACCGCTCTTTCGCGGTCTGTCGGAGGAAAATTCAACCGCATTCAGCTTACTCCCGACGTTATGCCTTCGGATATTGCGGGCTTTACGATGCTCGATCCTAAATCGGGAGATTTCGTTTATCGCGAAGGCGCGGCAATGTGTAATTTTCTGCTCGCTGATGAAATAAACCGCGCTTCACCGAAAGTGCAGTCGGCGCTGCTTGAAGCGATGGAGGAACGTCAGATTTCTATGGACGGCGAAACTCACAGTCTGCCAAAGCCTTTTCTTGTAATGGCTACCCAAAATCCCGTGGAAACATACGGCACTTTTCATCTTCCCGAAGCGCAGATGGACAGATTTTTTATGAAGCTGTCCATGGGATATCCCGATGTTGAGGAGGAAATGAAAATTCTCGACCGCACGGAAATGCGTAACCCTATATTTAATATAGAAGCTCCGGCAGTTTCGGTTGAGGAAGTGCTGCAAATGCAGCAGGAAGTGCGTGAAATTCGCGTTACGGACGGCGTTAAGCAGTACATAATAAGTATTGTATCCGCCACGAGAAACGACAGAAACGCCGCTCTCGGAATCAGTCCGCGAGGAAGTATTGCACTGTATAAATCAGCAAAGGCGTTCGCGTATATTTATGACAGAGAATATGCCACTCCCGACGATGTAAAGGCGGCGGCAGTTTCGGTTCTGGCGCACAGGATAATTCTTTCTCCGCAGGGAAAAAGCGGATTTGGAAGCGGCGAGGATTACATCAGAAATATTCTCGAAACGACCGCTGTTCCATCAATGTGAAAGTGATATGAAAAAAATAATTTCAATATTGGGTGTAGCTGCCATATTATTTGTTTTTACTTTTTATATAGACGGAGAAATAGGAATTATCCTTACCGCTTTCATTGCATTCGCGGCAGTAATATCGGTTTTATTCGCATTTTTCGGGCGAAAAAGAATCACCGTATCATTGGACTGCGACGGCTATGTAAAAAAGGGCGGAACTCTTACCGTCAATGTTACGGTTGAAAAGCAGGGAAGATTTCCGCTTGGCATTATCAGTATAAAAACCGCTTCCGATGCTGTTTTCGGATGCGCAGTGAAAACTTTCCGCTTGTCTCTTGCAGGAAAAAATCAGAAGAAATTTTCCTATACAGTTGACGCAATAACAGGCGGAAACGGCGAAATATCCGTAGTTTCCGTGCATTCAACAGGATTTATGGGATATATCGGATTCAGGATCACTGGAGAACTTCCCACGCCGAAAAGCGTAGGAGTTATACCGGAGATTCCGAAAATAAGATCGTCGTCCATGCTTTTCAGAAATATTGCAGATTCGGTCATCACCAGCGACGACGAATCTTCATCCGATTCCGCAATGCTGTATTCAGCCAATACCGCTCCCGGTTACGATCACCGCGAGTATGTTCAGGGCGATCCTCTGAAAAGAGTGAACTGGAAGCTTTCAGTGAAAAAGGACAAGCTTATGGTTCGGCTCGATGAGGCGGCGGCATCTGTTCAGCCCGTTATCATGCTTGATCTTTATCGGGATAGCAGCGCAGACGCTAACACGGCAATTATCGGCGAGGAAAAGCTGATATGCGCTGTATTTGGCTTGATAACGCTGCTCATCAACCAAGGAGTTGCTTCCACATTCGTGTATTACGGTGCAGGAGGCGAACTGATCGCGGAAAGTGTTGACAGTCCCGATTATCCGCCGCGGCTGCTTTTGAAAGTGCTTGCGGAAAAAGTTGTTCCCGAAAGGCGTATAAAGCTTCACAGCGTTTCCGCCTGCGCCTGTCTGATCGCCTCGACAGATGTAAGCGAGGAGATCGCGGCAATGGTTTCTCAGCTTGAAGATAAGGACAGCGCGCTCATCATGGGCGTTTCAGCTGACAGCCGCAACGATTCGGGTCTGCCGATGTGGTATCTGGACAACGACAATAATTTCAAATTGGTATAAAAATATGACAGAGACTTCTAAAAATAAAGGATTCCTAATAAAAACGCTGGCTGATCCCGTGCTTATTTATGTTGTTATCCTCGTGATGTCTATAATGTATCATTACCGCGATACGCTCACCGCAGCCTATGGCATAGCGGCTTATTTGCTGGGCTGGCTGGCATTTCGTTTGTTTGATTTCATGAAAAAACACAACCTTATAGGCGGTGCGGCTTATATCGTCATTTTGTTTGTGTCAATGCGGCTGACGGCGGCGGTCATCGAGCGCGGCAGTCAGGACTACCCTATCCCGTTCCTGCTCTGGTTCATGACTCCGCAGGATTCGCTGCTGTACAATAAATGGTACACCCTTACGATATTTATATTTTTCTTCATATTCATGGCGTCGGTATTCTATTATTTCACCAGATGCCAATACAGAGTTTTCATGACTTTCCTTATCATGATAATCCCGTTTGCAATTTACGGTAAGGAATATGAGGAAATGCCTGTATATTTTATTCTTGCGCTTTCCGTGGGATATGTGCTTCTGATGATAATGTTCAGGCAGCTTAATGAAGACAAAGATACGGTTGTCGTCGATAAGCGCGAAACATGGCGTTCGGTGGGATTTTTTACGATTCTGTTCGCACTGGCGGCGGCGTTTATCCCGAAACCTGATATCGAAGCCGATAGAAGCGTACTTGAAACGCTTATAAATGCCGACGCGCTGACGGACAGGCTGAACGAAATGCTCAACGTATTCCGTGATACGTCTACGGGCGAGCAGTTCCGCTCCTCAGATAAGGATACTATCCATTATTACGGCACGGCTGAAGAACAGCTGCGGCTGAAAGCCGCTACTTTTTCCACATACAGCTATGAAAATGACAGCTGGGGCATAAGCGATCTTGACAGCTATTATTCAAAGCATGAGGATTTGCCGATAGATATATATGTCAACGGCGAAATTGCCGACGCAGTATTTTTTGCGGCTGCCGAGGACGAGGAGTTTGCAGAAAAGTACGGATTGTCGGAATATGCGGGAGTTACGCTCGAATATCCGCAGCCGAGAGAGGTTTCGCTGTTTTCGGTGTATCAGGGCGGAAATTCCGCTCCCGTTCCTCAGGGCGCATATGCGCTGACGGAAACTTCGTACAACGGAGTTATCGGAAAGACGCGTTCAGGCGCGATCCTGACAGATGAGGGATATTTCAACACGAATGACAGATTCAAATTTACATATATTCCCGACAGAGTATTTGATAACGCCGACAATAAGGCGCTGATAGATATGCTTGGAAGTCGGGAGGATTATTTCGAAATGATCAGCGACGCTTTTGAAGTTGTCAAAGATGCGAGGAATAATTATTTCGTTACCACGGAGCAGTATGATCAGGCTGACAGAATGTTCAGAATTCTCATGTCAAGCTTCAATTATTATGAAGATTACACGTCGATTTTGCTTGATTATGGAGACAACGAGAAAATTTACAAGCTTGCCATGGAAATTATCGACGGGCTGAATTCTGATTATGATAAGGCAAAGGCTATCGAATGGTATTTTATCAAAAACGGCTACGTCTACGATCTCGATTACCGTAAGGAAAAAGGCGATAATGCCGAGGATTTCCTTTTTGATTCAAAGACGGGGGTCTGCTATGAATATGCGACGGCAATGACTTTGCTTTCAAGGGCGGCGGGAATTCCCGCACGCTACTGCGAGGGCTACAATATGCAGACCGAACTCGAGCAGTACAGAGATGAGAACGGCACATACAAGCGTTATGTTATTACATCTCAGGACGCCCACGGTTTCCCCGAGCTTTATATAAAAGGCTTCGGCTGGGTAACTTTCGAGCCTACCATGACTCTCGACGCTCAGAGCGACGGCGGCAGGCAGGCTTCAAGTATGCTTTCAAGAACGGGTCTGATAATTTTGGCGATTTGCGGCATTGCGCTGATAATTGCCTTTGTATCGCCGTTTTTGATACATAGATCATTTATTTTCATGACCAGAAGAAAAAGTCCCGAACAGGCTGCGGCTGCGGTTATTCGCCGAATTTGCCGCCTTTACGGAATTTCTGTATCGAGTACGGCGCGTGAAGCTGAAAAGGAAGTAATGCGGCGTTCCGGAGCGAATATTTCGGCGGCGGTAATGCTGTTTGAACGGGCGGAATACGGAGGTGAAAAACTCGGCGAAAACGACAGAGACAAGGCAATAAAGGAGTATAATTCTGCGTACAAAGCTCTTGCGGAGGCTAAAAAGGCTGAACGTAAAAAGAAATTTCGCAGGAAGTAAAATTAAGGAGACTGATACCAATGCAGCATAGACCTAAAAGGAGAGTTCTTAGCATAATTACGGCGTTTACGGCGGCATTATGCTTTTCGGTGCAGGCAGTTCCGACGGCTGAAACAGGCAGTTTTTCAATAACGGCAGACGCCGCGGAGGAGCAGGCATCTATATACGACGAATATCTTTCATGGAGTCAGCTTGATACGCGCTGGAGCCAAACATCCATGGGTGGCAGCAAT
Source organism: uncultured Alistipes sp. (assembly GCA_964401315.1). GTDB lineage: Bacteria > Bacillota > Clostridia > Oscillospirales > Ruminococcaceae > Ruminococcus. The sequence continues at coordinate 111,670 of CAYNYB010000004.1, read as the reverse complement.
ATCAGAAGTTCAGGCTGTCTGCTGACGTCGCTTGCGATAATGGCGGTTCATTCCGACTCTATCGATGATGCGGCTATGAAAAATCTCGGCATAAGCGGTATCGAGGAATTCAATCCGGGAGTACTGGCGAATGCTTATTCAAAAGTCAACGGCTTCACATCTGGCGGAGCGATCGCAAGCTGGGGTACGATTCATCAGCTTGTACCGCAGATAGAATGGGGTGCGGATAAATATTTCAAAAGCACCAATAAGGAAAAAGCTGCCGACGAACTTAACAGCCTTATGGACGATGGCTGGCACATTATCGCGCGCGTCAACAACGGCTATTTCCACTGGGTTTATATCCGCGGAGTCGATGAAAACGGCGATATCATCATGTCCGATCCCGCAAAGGAAGAGGAGAGCCTTTATAAGGCTTATCCCAACGGCTTGCAGGGCGAATACTGGATGATAAAGGGAAATAAAGCTCCGGGCGAATGCGGAACTGAATATAAAGCAGGTCTGGAAATAGATCTTACGCAGCCTGCCAAAACCGAGTATTATTTGGGCGAGGAACTTGACTTCGGCGGTTCTTCCGTAACAGTAAGCGGCGTTGACCCGAAAACGGGCGAATGGCAGAACGAAGCGGAGGAGATAAGTCTTGATTCGGCTGAATACAGCGTGGATTTAGGCGATTTTGACCCCGAAACGACAGGTACATATATCATTACCGTCAATGCGGAAAAGGAGTATGCTTCCGCAAGCGCGTCATTTGAAGTTACGGTAAGAGAACTTGAAATTGTGGACGGTGCGGAATATTTCCTTAAATATCAGGAGAATCTGCCCGTATATGAATCTGCCGAAACGAAAAAGATCATCTCGGAACTGAATAAGGGAAACGTAGTTGTCATATCGGAGCATATTGATAATTTCGGATTGATCAGTTCGGAAAGCTTTACAGGCTGGGTCGATGTCAAAATGCTTGAATGCGTTGAAAGCACGTCCCGAAATATCGGCGATATAAACAATGACGGCAAGGTTGATAAATATGATCTTGCGCTTCTCAATATTTATATTCAGCAGGACGAACTTCTTCCCGACGGCGTTTCAACGCTTTCTGCGGAGGAACTTGAAGCTGCTGACGTAAATTGTGACGGTGCGGTAAATATTGACGACGTAATAGAATATCTGGCGATTATTTACGGTTAATAAGGAGGGATCTGAATGGAATGGACGGAAGTCAACATATATACCTCTGCCGAGGGTATAGAGTTGATTTGTGCAAAATTGATGGATATAGGCATCAAAGGCTTCGTTATCAAGGATTCTGCGGATTTCAACGAATTTCTCGAAAATAAAAACGGGCAGTGGGATTATATAGACGACGATCTTATGGGACTGGCGGACTGCGAAACCTGCATAACCGTTTATCTTCCCGAAAATAATCAGGGAGCGGATATGCTTACTTCTATAAAAAATATGCTTGCCGATGTGAAAAAATCCGACGCTGACGGCATTTACGGACGTCTTGAAGCGGAACTTGCGAGCATTCGCGAGGAAGATTGGGCGAACAACTGGAAGCAGTATTTCAAACCCTTTACTATCGGCGAAAAGCTTGCTGTCAAGCCTTCATGGGAGGAGTACAGCGGAGACGGAAAACGGAAAATTCTTGAGATCGATCCCGCCTCAAGCTTCGGTACAGGTCAGCATCACACGACACGGCTTTGTCTGGAGCTTCTGGAGAGATCCGTGAAAGAGGGCGACAGAATTCTTGACATGGGCTGCGGAAGCGGAATTCTTTCGATAGCGGCAATGCTTCTGGGCGCGGAAAATTCCGTTGCCGTCGATATTGAGGAGAACGCCGCTGCTACGGCAAAAGAGAACGCCCGGAAAAATAATATTTCGGAAGAAGTTTATACGGCTTATTTCGGCAATATTCTTTCGGACGCGGCTCTTGCGGACGAAATCGACGATAAATATGATATAATTACGGCGAATATTGTTGCCGACGTACTTATAGCCATGAAAGATCATTTCGTGCGCTATCTCAAAAAAGGCGGCATACTGATAATATCTGGAATTATTGAAGAGCGAATGGAAGAGGTTTTTTCCGCTGTTGAAAGCGTTGGATTTATACGTCAGACAGTTAGTGTAAAGGAAGGCTGGGCTGCGGCTCAGTATACAATTTAAAAAAGCATAATATTTTAACAAGGAGAATGATACAAGTGGCATTATTTAAGAAGAAAAATCAGCAGCAGGAAGCTGCCGCTGAAAACGCAAAGGAATTCGACTACAAGCAGGCTATACTGGAGACGCTCAGCGAAAAGCTGGATAAGGCTAATCTGTACGACGACTGCATCATCATGCCCCGCGGCTTTACTATCGATGTAAAAATCGGCAAACATGAGGAAAAGGAAAATATTAAGCTGCTTCAGGTGGTTTACATTGTTTCTCACGACGATTTCGACGAGCCTATCATTGATCCCGTTGATGCGCAGGGAAAAACAGAAGAGGAAGCTGTAAAAATGGCTGTGGAAATTTTCTGCGGCGGACTTTGGCATCCTCTCGATCAGTCGATGTTCAAAAAGAATCCTATCCATGTTCCCGTAACATATCTTAATCAGCATTACGATTTCGATCTGTACGCTCAGTCTATCGTAAGAATCGGACAGCCTGCGGAAAAACCTACAATGCTGCTTGGTATGATTCAGAATGAAATTCCGAAATATCTCGGTTCAAAGAAGTATTACTGGTTCAGAATTTACCTTGCAAAGCACAAGGAACGTCAGATAATAGAAATTCGAGTAAACGGTTCCGTATGCGGCGAACTGGAGAAATTCTTCAAGCCGTATATAGATTCGTGGGACGCTTCAAACACATTCATCTGCGAAAAGCAGTACGGAATTTTCGTTCAGCGCGAGGACGACAAATGTCCTTTCAATAAGGAGCTTGTTGTAAAAACGGCAAAGGCTGCTCTCGAAAGAATGGTAAAGACTACCAACATGGAAGAGTACAAGCAGATGGCTAATGAGCTTGACGAGATCGCAGGCGACAGAAACGTTGCGGCGGAGGTAAGAATATTTATTCCCGAAATTCTCGCGAAATTCACTCTCGGCTATAAAGAGGGCGACAGCCTGTTCCTCCTCGATGGCGACAACAAGATCGAGTTCAAAAAGACTCAGCTTCGTTCGTATTTCTACATTCAGCAGGTAATTCTCGAATACCTCAATTCAAGACCTCCGCAGGAGGACGTTCAGAGGATCGTTTTCAACAGCGTCGCTTTCCGCGAGCTTAGAAAGGTGAATAAAGAATCGGGTCACGAGCCGAAGGATCTCTTCGTTCCCGGTACGGCGTATAAGATAGCTAACGACAACTATAAGGTTTGGTAATTGATTTTCGTTTACAAGGCATTTTTAAGGGGGCGACGCCCCCTTGATAATGCCGAAAAATGAAACGCCAAAAGTTAATTTTCAAAAATTATTGCAATGATTTTCTGAAAAGCTATTGACAAATTTTCGGAAATATGATAAAATATTATTGCCGCTTGCGAACAGGCTCTTTTCAAGTGCGTCAGCACGCCTGCGGCAGCGAGTTTTAGAAAAAGGCAGGTGCCAAATATGTACGCAGTTATTGAAACAGGCGGAAAGCAGTATCAGGTAAACGAAGGTGACGTTATCTTCATCGAAAAGCTTGCAGTTGAGGCTGATGAAACAGTTACTTTTGATAAGGTAGTTGCTCTCGGCGCTGATGACGGTCTTAAGATCGGCGCTCCTTATGTTGAGGGCGCAGCTGTTGAAGCTAAGGTTCTGAAGAACGGCAAGGCTAAGAAGATCACAGTTTTCACTTACAAGCCTAAGAAGGGCGAAAAGAAGAAGCAGGGTCACAGACAGCCTTACACTCAGGTAAAGATCGAAGCTATCAAGGCTTGATCATGGTTCGGGCAGTTTTTTACAGGAATAACGGAAAATTTGTGGGATTTAAGATCAGCGGTCATACAGGATACGCGGAAAGAGGCAAGGATATTGTCTGTGCCGCAGTATCGTCGGCTGTCCAGCTGACTGTTAATCTTCTCTATGAATTCAAAACAGCGCCGAGGGTATGCGCCGGCGGAGATTCCGTGGAATGCCGCGTAAATGGCGACAGCGATACGGCGGCGAGAATTTTTAAACAGCTCATGCACCATTTTGAGCTTATTATTGAAGATTATCCCAAAACAATTAAAATCACTATTTCGGAGGTGTAAGTATGTTTAAGATCAGTATGCAGTTCTTCGCTCATAAGAAGGGTGTTGGTTCTACAAAGAACGGTCGTGATTCTGAGTCCAAGAGACTTGGTGTTAAGCGCGCTGACGGTCAGTTCGTTAAGGCAGGCAATATCATCGTTCGTCAGAGAGGTACTCATATCCATCCCGGTGTTGGCGTTGGTATCGGTTCTGATGATACAATTTTCGCTACTGTAAGCGGAAAGGTTAAATTCGAGCGCAGCGGTCGTGACCGTAAGAAGGTTTCTGTTTATACAGAGCAGTAATCATACTATGATTGCGTCATAAATCCCGAGCTTTTGCTTGGGATTTTTCATTAGACCTCCGAGGAGGTCTGTTAAAGCCATTGTGGAGGTCAAATATGTTCGTTGATAAGGCTAAAATAAAAATCAAGGCAGGGGACGGCGGAGACGGCGCAGTCTCTTTTCATAGAGAAAAGTACGTAGCGGCAGGCGGTCCTGACGGCGGAGACGGCGGCAGAGGCGGCGACGTTGTCTTTCAGGCAGACGATAATTTTTCTACATTGGTGGATTTCAGATATAAACGCAAATATGTGGCGGAAAGAGGGCAGAACGGTTCGTCGAGAAACTGCACGGGAAAAAGCGCTCCGCCGCTCATTATAAAAGTGCCGCGCGGAACTCTTATCCGAGATGCCGAAACAGGGCGGATCATGGCGGATATGTCCTCTGACGAGCCGAAGATCCTTGCGAAAGGCGGCATGGGCGGAAAGGGCAACGCTAATTTTGCAACGCCTACCAGACAGATTCCGAAATTTGCAAAGCCCGGCTACCAGGGAGAGGAATTCGAGGTAACGCTGGAGCTTAAACTGTTGGCAGACGTTGGACTGGTAGGATTTCCAAATGTGGGAAAATCAACACTGATCTCTGTCGTCAGCGCGGCTAAGCCTAAAATTGCGAATTATCATTTCACTACGCTGACTCCGGTTCTCGGAGTTGTAAAAACAGACGAGGAAAAATCCTTTGTTATGGCGGATATTCCGGGACTTATCGAAGGCGCAGGAGACGGTGTTGGATTGGGTCATGAATTTCTGCGTCATGTTGAACGCTGCCGTCTTATCGTTCATGTTGTTGACGTTTCGGGTATCGAGGGCCGCGACCCGAAAGAGGATTTCCGCATAATCAATGAAGAACTTGCGAAATTCGACGAGGAACTTGCAATGCGCCCCCAGATAGTTGCGGCTAATAAATCCGATATGGCAAGCGAAGAGCAGATAGAAGATTTCAGGAAATTTGTGGAAGATCAGGGAATGCCGTTTTTCTGCATATCCGCGGCGACTACGCAGGGAACGCGCGAACTCGTCATGAAGATTGCGGAGGTTCTCGAAACTCTTCCGCCTATTAAGGAATACGAACCCGAACCGCTTACGCAGGCTGAGCTTGACGATATGGCAGGCGCAGGAAAGCGTTTTGAGATCACGGAGGAGGACGGCATTTATTACGTAGAAGCGCCGTGGATCCAGCCTATTATGCGCACCGTAGACCCCGACGACTATTCTTCGCTGCAATATTTCCAGCGTGTGCTTATAAACAGCGGTATCATTGCGAAACTTGAGGAAATGGGCGTCAAGGAAGGCGATACTGTAAACCTTGAAGGCTTTGAATTCGACTTTATTTATTGATATGGAAAAAATAATTCTATCCGAACGCGACGTGAATATGTACAGTCCGCTTAGTCTTGCGTTTCTCGGCGACAGCGTTTATGATACGCTCGTTCGGGAAATGCTGCTGAGAAATGCGAATATGCCTGCTTCAAAGCTGCATTCGGCGAAAATCAGGCTTGTCTGCGCGGAATTTCAGTCGGCGGCATATGATATTCTTGTGGATAAACTGACAGAAAAGGAGTTGGCTGTACTGAAACGCGGCAGAAATGCTACGGGAAATACAGTTCCTAAACACGCGGACGCGGCGGAATACAGACGCGCTACAGCGGTGGAATGCCTTTTCGGTTATCTTTATCTGCTCGGAAATTATGAGAGAATAACATCGTTATTCAGCGCAATAATTGATGAAAGCAAATGATTTAAGGAGGTAAATGTCATGGATGAAGCACGTATTAAAAAAGAGGTTACAAAATCGGTAAGCAGAACTGCTGTGGGCGTATGCGCAGGTTTTGCGCTCGGTTTCCTTGTCGGAGCGTCAATAGTAGCTATCATCGACTATTATGATGATAAAAAAGAGCAGCTCAAACGAATCAAACGCGATTCCGACGAGAATTATATTTATTCAGAATAAGGAGCGTTGAAAAATGTCAGGTCATTCAAAATGGAATAATATTAAGCGTAAAAAGGAAGCTACCGACGCCGTAAAGGGTAAAATCTTTACCAAAATCGGCAGAGAGATCACTGTCGTTGTAAGAGAGGGCGGTCCCGATCCGAATAATAACAGCAAACTTCGCGATCTTATTGCAAAGGCGAAAGCAAATAACGTGCCTAACGATAATATTGAGCGCGTTATCAAAAAAGCGGCAGGCGGAGAGGATAAGAATAACTACGAAACAATGGTTTACGAGGGATATGGTCCTAATGGCGTTGCAGTTATCGTTGAATGTCTTACGGATAACAAAAACAGAACCGCAGGCGACGTTCGCCATTATTTTGATAAGTTCGGCGGAAATCTCGGTACTACGGGCTGCGTATCGTTTATGTTCAGTGAAAAAGGCATTGTGATCCTTGAGAATACTGGACTTGATGAGGACGCCGTTATGGACGATGTTTTCGAATGCGGCGGAGACGATTTCGATGTTACAGAAGAAACTGTCGAGATCGAGTGCGCTCCAGAAAATCTTCACAGCCTGAGAGAGGGTCTGACTGCTAAGGGTTATAATGTAATTTCTGCGGAATCCGAGATGATCCCCGCGAATTACACTACGCTTACAGACGAGGAGCATATCAAGAAAATGAATCTTCTCCTTGAGCATCTCGAAGATAATGATGACGTTCAGAACGTATATCACAACTGGGAAATGCCCGAAGAAGAATAATATCTCAAATATTCGCCGCTACAGCAATTGTTATTTTGCTGTAGCGGCGTGTATTATAATAAGGAGAAATACAAAATGTCAATTGAAATAACAAAAGTGAAATATTACCATGAACTTGCCGAGGTCGCGGAGCTTGCCAATAAGATATGGCATGAATGCTTTGTAAATATCATAAGCGTCGGTCAGATAGATTACATGGTTGAAAAATTTCAATCCCTTAACGCAATGACGGAGCAGATAGAAAGTCAGCATTACAGCTATTTTGCGGTTCGCGAGATGGGCGAACTGATCGGATATATAGGAATGAAGCCCGAGCAGAACGACAGATTTTTTCTTAGCAAGCTGTATCTCAGAAGCGATAAGCGCGGCAGAGGAACGGCTTCGCTCATGATGAAAAAGGTATTCGAAGAAGCCTTAAAATCGGGAAAAAAGCGCGTTTACCTAACTGTCAACAAGCACAACGATCATGCCGTTGCAGTTTATAAAAAAATCGGATTCAGTATAATTGACGATGTTGTTACGGATATTGGCGGCGGATATGTTATGGACGACTATATAATGGAATATACCCTGTAATTTTTACATAAAATAGATTATACTAATCCTCAAAATAACAATAGATAAATTTGCGGCAGAAATTCCGTCATGCCGCGTCGAACATCCTCGATAGGCAAACGCCTGTCTTGCGGTGTTCTCCTTGCCTGACGAAATTTCTGCTCGCAAATTTATTTATCAACATTTCGAGGATTAGTATAAAAAGTCGAAAAGGGGCTTGTTTATGGGTATTGCCGAATTATTTTTGCTGGCATCGGGGCTTGCAATGGACGCTTTTTCCGTATCAGTCTGCAAGGGTCTGAGCATGAAGAAAAAAGATTACTCTGCGAGCGTGATAATCGCGCTGTTTTTCGGCGTATTTCAGGCGATAATGCCGTTAATGGGATATTTCGTCGGCAGCAGATTCGGCAGTTTAATAAGCGGATTCAGCCATTGGATAGCTTTTTTCCTGCTGGGAATTATCGGCATAAAAATGATCGCCGAAACTCTGCATTCTGCGGAAAGTAACGGCGATATATCTGAATTTCGTCTTGATTTTAAGGAGCTTACCATACTTGCAATCGCGACCAGTATCGACGCTCTTGCAGTCGGGATCGTATTTGCGGCGACCGATACTGATCTGTTGATTTCGGTATCTGTCATAGGCGGTATCACATTTGTATTCTGTCTGCTTGGAGTTGTGATAGGAAACAGGTTCGGTAGCAAATACGAGCGCAAAGCAGGGGTTGCAGGTGGAATAATTCTTATCCTGATAGGCGTGAAATTCCTGATCGACGCTGTATAGATCAGCTATTCTGCGTTACTTCATCAAGTGTGACGGTGGCAGTATGCTCTTCGCCGTTTCTGATGAATGTCAGTTCCATTTCTTCGCCTGCTTTGTGAAGATTTTTCTGCGCATTAAGTTCGTTGGTGTTTGTAATATCCTTGCCGTCAGCCTTTACAAGAATATCTCCGTTCTTCAAATTCGCCTTATCAGCCGCGCCGTTGGGAGTTATTTCAACAATGTAAACTCCAACGGGCATATTGTACATCTGCGAGATAGTTTCGGTCACGTTCTGGCAGGAGATTCCAAGCTGCGGTTTTCCCGTAACATAGCCGAATTCCATGAGGTCTTTCACGATTGCGGTAGTTTCGTTTGACGGGATAGCAAAGCCGATTCCTTCAATGGAAGCCGAACCGTAAGAACTTGATAATTTAGAGGAATTGATTCCGATGACCTGACCGTACTTATTAATAAGCGGTCCGCCTGAATTTCCGGAATTTATAGCGGCGTCGGTCTGAATAAGATTCATTGATTTCTCGTTTATGGTTATACTTCTGTTAAGACCCGAAACAATGCCCTTTGTAACAGTATTCATCAAATCAAATCCAAGGGGATTTCCGATAGCAGTAACGGATTCGCCGAGATGAAGTTCGTCGCTGTTGCCGAATTCAGCAGCTGTCAGACCCTCCGCTTCAATTTTCAGAACGGCAAGATCGCAGTCCACATCATAGCCGATAACTTCGGCTTCTCGGGTGGAATTGTCGTTGAGAAGAACGGAAATTTTCTTAGCCAGACCGTAGTTATATTCGCTGTCGTAAATTACATGTGCGTTTGTGACAATGAAGCCGTCCTGAGAGATCACAACGCCCGTGCCTGTTCCAATGGGATTTTGCTGCTGTTCCATGATTCCAAAATTAAAGAAACTATTCTGATAATCATCGGGAATGCTGAATTCGGATTCGATTCCGACAACAGAGGGCAGAACTTTCTCAACGATCTCTTCAGTGTCAAGAACAGTTAAATTTCCGCTTTCGTTATTCATCATGCCCATATTTTCAGCTTTTACAGACTGATTTCCGCTTTCGTGAACGCTTTCGGAAATCTGCATATTATTTGAGGGCGTATCTGTGATCTGTCTGTAGATTCCGATAGAACCTGCGGAAACAAGAGCCATTGCCATAAGTGAAGCTGTAATTTTCAAACCGATGTGCTTCTTGGGCTTTTTGGGAGCGAGTGCGGGGAGCATATTTCCTGCTCCGTCTTCGATTTCTTCAATGTTAAAATTATATTCATTCATCATAATCACTTTCCTTTTTATTACAGGTGAATTTGTTTTTCATTTGATGATATTATTATAGAGCTGCTATGTGAAATAAATTTGCGCTGTTTGTAAAAAAAACAGCAATAATTTGTGATGTGTTTTTCACCTAGATGATAGAATGGTGAATAATTATTCGCATTTCTTACATAGAAAAATCCTTCTGTACCCATTATAGATACAGAAGGATTTTATTATAAGTTCTTAATTATTCAATACCAGCCTGCTGTTTTGCAGCAGTGAGCGTATTTTTCATAAGCATCGCTATAGTCATAGGTCCGACGCCGCCCGGAACGGGAGTTATGTAGCCTGCAACCTTTTCTGCGGAATCAAAATCAACATCTCCGCAAAGCTTGCCGTTTTCATCGCGATCCATGCCGACGTCGATAACGACAGCACCCTCCTTGATCATATCGCCCGTAACGAATTTAGCCTTTCCGATAGCTACAACAAGGATATCGGCGGTCAGGCAGAGTTCTTTCAGATTTCTGGTCTTGGAATGGCAGATCGTGACTGTACCGTTCTTCTGGAGAAGAAGCATTGCCTGCGGCTTGCCGACGATATTGCTTCTGCCGATAACAACGCACTGCTTGCCTGTTATATCAACACCTGTGCTTTCGATAAGGCGCATAACGCCTGCGGGAGTACAAGGCAGGAATGAATAATCACCGATCATGATCTTCCCAACATTAACTGGGTGGAATGCATCAACGTCCTTTTCGGGAGAGATAGCGTTTATAACAGCCTTTTCGTCGATATGCTTGGGCAGCGGAAGCTGAACAAGAATTCCGTTGACAGCCTTGTCATTGTTGAGAACGTTTACGAGGTCGAGAAGCTGCTCCTGCGTTGTATTTTCATCGAGAGCATATTCTGTAGAACGGAATCCGACTGCTTCGCAGGCCTTTTTCTTATTATTCACATAAACTCTTGAAGCGGGATCGCTGCCTACAATAACAACAGCGAGACCGATTTTGAGTCCGTGTTCATCTTTCAGTTTTGCAGCCTCTGCGGAAACCTCTTCCTTAACGGCTGCGGAAACAGCCTTTCCATCAATTATATTAGCCATTTATTTTTCCTCCTTATTTTTATCCTCTTCGGGATTTTCTTCTGAATTTTCGAAATTGCTTTCATCGTCGGATTTTTCTTCGGAATCCTCGGACTTCTCCTCATCATCGGAACTTTCCTCTGCAATTTCGGAAGCTTTTTGATCATTGGGAATCTCTTCCGAATTTTCGGAATTATTATCTTCGCTGTCGGAACTTTCCTTTGGATCTTCTTTGTCAACGTTTTCGTCTTGCATTTCCGTATCCTGCTCGTCTTCTTCATCGGGGAGAATACCTATTTCATCATCATCGTCGGGAAGAATCCCTATTTCGTCGCTATCATCTTCGATACGCGCGTCAATACCCTTAACTCCCATACGTTTGCGGCGTGCTTCTTCAATGAGCAGCCGTGATTCCTCGGTATTTGCATAAAGTATGAAGCTTTCGGGATCGCGCTTCACACGGAAACCGATAACTATCTGGAGTATTACAGATGTGATGAATAATACTGCCGAAAGAGCCTGCGATATGCGAATGCTGCCCAGCATAAGACTGTCCGTGCGCATTCCCTCAACGAAAAATCTCTCCGCGCCGTACCATGCAAGATACATAAGCGTTAGCTGACCATCGTATTTTCTGCGCTTCGAGTAAGCTGCAAGAAGCACAAATCCCAGCAGGCACCATGCGGATTCATACAAAAAACACGGGTGAACGGGCTGCGCCGTCAAATCGCCCATAGTCTGCTGAATTCTTCCGCCTGTCATTCCAAGGAAGAAATCAGTGGTTGTGCCAAATGCCTCCTGATTTACGAAGTTTCCCCAGCGTCCTATTCCCTGACCGATAAGGAAGCCGATAACAGTAATGTCGAGCATCGGCAGAGCTTTTATTTTCTTTATCCTGCACACGATATATCCCACAAGTACCGAACCTATAATTCCGCCGTATATCGCGAGTCCGCCGTTTCGGGTATTGATAATGGCTTTCAGCGTTTCGCCGAAAGAATCTCTCTGATAATCGCTCCATTTCCAGATGACGTAATAAGCTCTTGCGCCGATAATGCCGCCGATAACGCCGAAAAGAATAACATCTATCGCCTTATCGGAATCTATTCCGAAGCGTTTCATTTTCGGGAAGCAGTACAACGCTGCAAGAACGAGTCCGAGAGTAATTATTATTCCATACCATTGTATGGAAATTCCAAATATGGTAAATGCTGTCGGATCAATGTGAAATTCCCAGCCCAGCTTCGGAAATTGAATTTCATTAATATCGCTGATCATGGCTGAATCTCCTCCGTTCTGTCAATTATTGATAATACGAGCCTGTCCTCGGACAGTTCGTTCCGAATGAAATCGAGAACATCGCCGCTTGTAAGCTGCGAAATAATATCAATGGAATCATATGGCTTAACGCCAAGCATTCCATTATTCAGCATGAGTGAAGCCACGGCGTCGACGTTGTTCAATTCGCGGATAAACATACCGTAAGTTTCTTTCTTGAGTCGGCTGAATAATTTTTCATCAACGCCGTTCGTCTTGATATTTTCGATTTTGCCGATCAGTTCGCTGCGGACAGTTTCGGGTGATTCGGATTCGCCGCCGAAGATAACAGCAAAATATCCGTCGCCGCAAAATACGTCAAACCCAAACGAAGAATTGATAACGCCGCTGCTGAGCAGTTTCTGATACATTTCCGAAGAAGTGTCGCAAATTACCGCGCAGGCAGTCGCCGCAATGAGATTCTTTTTCAAGAGTTCATAGCCGCTGCACGTGGCGCATTTAAAGCCAAGTTGGAAGATAGGCGCGCCGACGGGCTGACGTTCCCTTATCTCATGCCGAACGACAGTAAGCGGTTCATCGGGGAAAACATTTTCCAGTCCTTTATCTTCGCATGGACGGAGCATTTCATCGCATATCGCAAGAACTTCGTCCGCATTTATATTACCTGCAACTGCAAGAGTCATGTTGTTGAGATTATAGAAAGTATCATAGCATTTGTAAAGCAGTTCCGCATTGATTTGTGCGATACTTTCGGCAGTTCCCGCAATATCTATCTTAACGGGGTGATCATGATACATACATTTCAGCATATTGAAAAGCACACGCCATTCGGGATTATCGTTGGTCATCTGGATCTCCTGCCCGATAATGCCCTGTTCCTTTGCGACGTTTTCCTCGGTGAAATAGGGTTTCTGCACGAAATCAAGGAGTATTTTCAGATTTTCCGTATAATTTTTTGAGCATGAGAAGAGATAGCAGGTTTTGTCAAAAGAAGTAAAGGCGTTGCCAGCCGCGCCTGTTGCGGCGTAGAGTTCGAAAACTCCGCATTCCTCGTTTTCGAAAAGCTTATGCTCCAGAAAATGGGCTATTCCCATGGGAACGGTAGTATATTCCGTATCTTCGGCGGTTTTGAAAGTGGTATTGACAGAACCGTAAGCCGTACCGAAAAGCGCCTTAACGCTGCTGAATCCCGGCATTTCGCAGATATAAATATTCAGACCGCTTTTGTGAGTTACATGAATGCAGCTGTCGCCTGTATGCTTGCTTGTAAGAATTTCTTTTTTCATTGAGCAGTCTCCTTATTAAGCATATAATATGTGCTGTCAAGCTTTAATGAAGCGGCAGCCTTTACGAGCCTATCCTTTGTAACGCCGCACAGCTTTTCAAAATATTCCGTCGGCGTTTTTATATCGCCGCCGCAGAATCGTTCGAAATACCATGAAACATAGGAATAAGGCGTATCGCCGACGGAAATGCAGCTGTTTTCCAGAGCAAGCAGCGCGCTTTGAATTTCAGCTTCTGTGATATTGCCTTGTCTGAGTTCGTCAAGCTGGCGGAGAATTTCTTCTGAAGCCTTATCAATATTACTCTTTTCAACTCCGCAGTCGACCATGATAGAGTTCTTGGATTTATTATAGCGGCAGGCGCAGTAGTAGCAAAGGCTGAGACGCTCGCGGACATTCGTGAACAGCTTTGAAACAGGAGTACCGCCGTAAATAGTACCGAGCAGAGCAAGCGCTTCGGTATCGTCGGAATCGCTTTTAAATGTAAGTGCGATCTTGCATTGCCTTACATTGATTTCTTCTGATACGTTTTCGGGCTGAGGTTTAACGGGGCTTACGCTGCGGAATGGATATTGCCGGTTGATCCTGCCGATTTTTGCGAAATCATCGGTAAAAAGCTTTTCCACGTCGGGATTTTCACTTGGCGCGACGAAAAATATTTCTATCTGCGCTGATTTGAGCAGATTCAAATAAGCCTCGTATGCGCTTTGGGGAGTAACGGATTCTGCGGAAGCGCGCGTACCGTATTCAGGATTTTCAGCGGGTTCGCCCGCATATGCGATTTTTGACGCCTGCGAAATTGTATAGCTGCGTTTGTCGTTCAATTCGCCGTCGATTCTGTCGAGCAGTTCCTTGCGGTTTATCTTGAAGGCTTCGCTTTCGAAACCTCCGTCCACGATATTCGGGCGGAAAAGGCAGTCGCCTATTATTTCGAGCATTTTGCCGTCAATATCTTCATTATCGAGGGAGAATTTGCCGCATATCCACGAAGCCGACATTCCGAGGATCTGGAGATCGCCGCGTTTCGGAAATGAAGAGGTGACGGAAGCTCCGTAAAGCGAAGAAAGCTGCTCGCTCATTTCCCTGAGAGTTTTAAGCTTGCTGTTTGAATAAGCAAGGCAGCCCATTGCAACGGCGTTGGCGGCAGCCGTATCGGAGGAAAGTTCGGTAATCAGGCGTATGCAGACGGTGCAGGTATTGAATTTCTCATCGATCACGGTTGAAAATCCGATATTTTCGCCGATTATTTTTCTTTTATAATTCAAAATTTTTAATACTCCTTTACATGAAATTAAAACAGATATTTATATTATATCACAATAGTTATAAAATTACCATAGTTTTTTGAAATAATTCATAAATTTATCAAAAAATCCCCCTGCTTTTTTTCAGGGGGATAATCGGGCTATGAATCAGAGTATAACTTTTTGAAATCAGAGGGCGTACAGTGCTTTATCTCTTTGAAAATTCTGTTGAAGGTCGTCAGACTCTTGAAGCCCGAGCGCATTGCCACCTCCGTTATTGAAATATCTGGTTCGAGCAGAAGATGTTCCGCAGCTTTTGTTCTGCGGGCGTTTATATACTGCAAATACGACATTGAATTGTATTGCTTGAAAATGCGCGAAAAATGGTATTTGCTGTAGCCAGCTATATCCGCAAGCTGTTCAAGAGTTATGTCATACATATAATTTGCGTCAATATATCTCATTACAATGTTGAATTTTTCGTTGTATTCGTCCAGCTTAATATCATCGCAGCCGAGGGAATATCTGCTCTGTTCAAGCTGAAATTCGCGGACGGCTATCAACAGATTTATCAGGGCAATGTAAATTTTAGAATCCGCAAGCTCCGATTTCTGACTGTATAGGGAAAAAATATCAAGCATTGTCTTTTTCGCAAGACTGTGAAGCTCCTTGCTGAAGTTTTTATTGATAAGCAGAGGAGAGGTGATTCCGCGCATGATAGGCTCTATCGCGGAAATTTCCGAAAGCACGGAATTATCGCATTGAAAGATAAGACGATGACCGGGAGTAGCCGCCATACCATGCAGTTCGGCGACCGGTATGATCAGCACATCGTATTCTGGTATTGTGAAATCCATATCGGCAACATTAACCATATAGTTGTTTTCGAGCGGCATTATCACTTCTATCGCATTATGCCAATGTACGGGATAGGCTTCGTTGTCATAGTTGTCATGAAGCAAAATAGTTCGCTTATTATCATATTCTACAGTTTCATAGTCGCCTGAAAGATGTTTTATCATAATTACTCCTTGATTTTGAGTTCGTTTTTTTAATTATATCTTATTCTCCGTAATTTGTAAATACCGACAGCAAAACTTTGGTGAATTTATACAATATGAAGCCGCAATATTTGGGGAGTTTTAATTGCGACTTTTTTCGAACAAATATCAAAATTTTTTTACAGTCTGTCAAAATATTACAAATTATTACAAAAAATAAAAGCCCTTGAATTTTGTGAAAATTACGTGTAAAATAGAATATATAATAATATAGTGTAGACGGTGAAAACCGTATTCCGTGCAGATAAAAATAAGCGGACAAAAGAATTATAAAGGGTGATGAAATGGTATTCAGCAGTTTGGAGTTTATTTTTTTATTCCTTCCTGCATTTTTGCTGATATATGGGATGAGCAATGCTAAATATAAAAATGCAGTAATTTTTGTAGGCAGTATTTTCTTCTATAGCATGGGTTTCTATGATATGGGACTTAAAGGAATGGTACTGTATTCCTCGCTGTTCCTGCTGACGATTCTTTTTAATTTCATAATCGGAGAGTTTATTTCGCATTTCCGAAAAGCAGGGCGACTATGGCTCGTTATAGGAATTATTTTCAATTTCTGGTGGCTGATCTTCTTCAAATATACGGGATTTGCTTTCGAAAATATCAACGATATCTTCAATGCTTCACTGCCGATGAAAAATATTATTCTTCCGATCGGAATAAGTTTTTACACGTTCCAGAACGTTTCGTATATTGTTGATGTTTATCGGAAAAAAGCGAAATCTGAAAGCAATCTCATTAATTACGGAGCGTACATAAGTATGTTTCCGCAGCTTATTGCAGGTCCTATAGTTACATATTCCACGGTTGCCGAGCAGCTTCAAAATCGTTCCCACACAATTAAAAAGGTGGAAAACGGTTTGAAAACTTTTACAATAGGACTTGGATATAAGGTTCTTATCGCCAATCAGATAGGCGGCTTGTGGAGCGATCTTTCAATGATAGGCTATCAAAGTATTTCCGCGCCGCTTGCATGGATGGGAATCGCAGCTTATTCATTTCAATTGTATTTTGATTTCATGGGCTACTCCTACATGGCAATGGGTCTGGGAGAGCTAATGGGATTTACCATACCGAAAAACTTCGATTATCCGTATCTGTCAACTACCATGACAGAGTTCTGGCGTCGCTGGCACATCACACTCGGCAGCTGGTTCAGGGAATACATTTACATTCCCCTGGGCGGCAACCGAAAAGGAAAATCAAAGCTTGTGCGGAATTCCCTCATAGTCTGGGCGCTTACGGGATTATGGCACGGCGCAAGCTGGAATTTCGTTCTCTGGGGACTAGTTCTCTTCGGACTGATAATGCTTGAAAAGTTCGTCATCGGAGATTTCCTCAACAAATATAAAATCGTCGGGCATCTGTACATGATACTGATAATCCCGCTGACATGGCTGCTTTTCGCTATTACCGACTTCAAGGATTTGGGAATCTACTTCACAAGACTGATAGGCGTAAGCAGCGAACACGCGGTTTTCGAGAAAGACTATGTTAAATATTGGGGGATTTACGGTAAATATTTCATTGCCGGAATAATATTCTCCACGAGAATACCTGAGTTTATATATAAAAAGATCAAAGGCTCGGTATTTTGCAGCGTGATACTTCTTTTAGTATTCTGGGCTGCCGTTTACTGTATGTATAAGGGCATGAACGACCCGTTTCTGTATTTCAGGTTTTGAGAAATGTAGAATACGTTCAAAAAATGTGTGAATAATTGACATCAAAGGAGACAATTGCAATCATGAAAAAGTTTAAACAATGTGCCTATACAGTCTTGCTTATGGCGACATGCTTTATCGCTTCCCCGTTTATCTTTCATCAGATCTGGAAAAATAGCTCTGATTCGACGAAACAAGCAAAAGTTCCGCCGCCGTCCGTACCGGCTGCTGCTGATTTGACCGATCCTTCCATGAATCCAACCGGAACAGTCGATCCGAATCTTCTGCCGCCGACGGAAACTCCCTCGAACGTCGCTGCCGATCCTACAGCGTCGCTGATCTCCACAACGCCCACAACACCCGCCGTTCCCACAATTTCATTTGTAAGCAGCGATCTGTCATATTTTGACGACGCACTGTTTATTGGAGATTCAAGAACTGTGGGAATTGAGGAATACGGTACGATAAAAAGTGCCGATTATTTCTGTTCCGTCGGAATGTCGGCGGCGCAGATCAACGATGAAACGATCAACGGCATGAATTTCGATCAGACTATTGCCGCGAAGCAGTACGGAAAGGTTTATCTGATGCTCGGAATCAACGAGGTCGGCAATGATTTTGAATATACGCTGACAGCGTACAGAGCTGTGGTTGAAAAAATCAAGGTTCATCAGCCGAATGCAATTATTTATCTTCAGGGCAATCTTCACGTTGCCGCCAGTGCGGAAACGAATGTCATCAGCAATGCAAGCATAAATTATCTGAACAGCCGTATAGCGACACTTGCGGATAATTCACGCGTATTTTACATAGACATCAACGAGGTATACGACGACGAATCGGGCTGTCTGACTGAATCATATACTTCGGACGGCGTTCACCCTCTTGCTATGTATTATCAGCAGTGGTGCGAATGGTTATGCTCGAAGGTTGTAAATTTGGGATAAGAGCCTGCCTGCGGATTTTTGCCTTGTCCTCTGCAAAATTATGCTCAAAAATCTGCACATAAAAAGATACTGAACAGAGTCTAAAATTAAAAGCTGTTGTAGAATTTTTTCTTCTACAGCAGCTTTTTAATTTAAATAAAAGATTTTGATACGGTTTCGCAAACGCAGGAGAAATAGCCCTCGCTTTCGAGAAATGCGGAACATTTTTCCGCTGATTCGCGGTTGCTGAAAATTCCGAATACAGAAGAGCCGCTTCCTGTCATTGCCGCTCCAGACGCGCCGTGAGATAGCATTGTACTCTTGATGCATTTCACTTCTTTGAGTCCAATCGCTTCTTCAAAAAGATTTCCGATAAATTTCGGGGCTTCTTCGGGAGAATTTTTCAGCGCGCTGAGAAACGCCTTGTTATCTGGATGAACGGGATTTTCAAGAGCGTCTATCCTGCCGTAAGCTTCGGCGGTGGAAACTCCCTCCGCGCCTTTGGCGATAACGAGTATTTTTCCGGAATAATCGGGAGCAGGTTTGATTTTTTCGCCGATTCCCTCAACGTAAGCAGTTCCGCCGATAAGGAAAAACGGCACGTCAGCTCCGAGTTTTTCGGGAGCGGAAAATGTATTTCCCGTTAACTTGTTCAGGCAGTGCAGCACCGCCGCGGCGTCGGTACTGCCGCCGCCCATGCCTGCCTGAGAGGGAATTCCCTTTTTAATATGTATCCGACAGCCGCAGTTCATATGATTTTCGTCAAAGAATTTGCGCGCCGCCTTATATGCAATATTGCGCTCGTCGCAGGGTATCGTGTCGGAATCGCTGAATTTTTCGGGGACTTCGCAGGTCAGCTCAATTTCGCCGCTGTCGGTAATTTCAACCGCGATCTCGTCGTACAGTCCTACAGTCTGAAACACGCTTTCAATTGAATGATAGCCGTTTGGAAGTTTTCCCGTAACATCGAGAGTAAGGTTGATTTTGGCGGCTGTCTTAATTTTCATTTTTTTCGTCCTCCAGTTTTTTTAAGAAACGCTCGATTCGCTCCATCGCCTCCATAAGATGTTTAAGAGAATACGCATACGAAATTCGGATATAGCCCTCTCCGGATTCACCGAATGCGCTTCCGGGAACAGCGGCGACTTTTTCTTCGCAAAGCAGGCGTTCGCAGAATTCCTCGCTGGAAAGACCCGTGATTTTGATACATGGGAATACGTAGAATGCGCCTTCGGGATTAAAGCAATTCAAGCCGAGACGATTAAATTCATTAACAAGATAGCGGCGGCGAACGTTGTATTCGTCAACCATTTTCATTACTTCGGCATCGCAGGAAGTCAGCGCTTCGATGGCCGCATTCTGACTTATGTACGGACTGCACATGATGCCGTACTGGTGAATTTTAAAAATCTGATGTATGATAGGTTCGGGGGCGGAAACGTAGCCGAGACGCCAGCCCGTCATTGCGTAAGCTTTGGAAAATCCGTTTACATAAATAGTACGCTCCGCCATATCCGGAAGTTCAATGATCGAGAAGTGCTTCCTTCCGTATGTAAGTTCGGAGTATATCTCGTCAGAGAGAATCATTATATTTGTATTGCGCAGAAATTCGGCAATAGGTTCAAGATCTTCCTTTGTCATTATTGCCCCCGTCGGATTATTGGGGTAGGGCATTATAAGCAGCTTTGTGCGCTCTGTAACTTTAGATTTCAGATCGTCGACGGTAAGCTTGAAATTATTCTCTATACGCGTTGGAACGGGAACTGCAACTCCTCCCATAAGCTCGACAAGGGGCGCATAGCATACAAAACAGGGTTCGACAACAAGAACCTCGTCGCCGGGATCGATTATTCCGCGTATTGCAAGATCAATAGCTTCCGAGCCGCCGACGGTTACAATTATCTCGTTGGCAGGGTCGTAATGAACGCCGTGTTTTTTTTCGATATGTTGGGAGATCGCGTCGCGAAGCTGTACTATTCCGATATTCGGACCGTAAACAATATGCTTGCGCTCCAGTACCTGAATTGCAGCTTTGCGTATCACCCATGGAGTTGAAAAGTCAGGCTCGCCCACTCCGAGGGAAATTACGCCCTCCATTGTAGCTGCAATGTCGAAAAATCGGCGTATTCCTGACGGTTTGATATTTTTTATCTTATTTGAAAGTACCTTATCGTAATCTATCACGATCAACCCAATCCCCTTTCGTCAGGCTCTTCATCGTTGATAAAGATGCCCTTTTCCTTGTATTTTTTCAAAATAAAGTGGGTGGAAGTGGAGAGAATTCCGTCGATGGTAGCAAGTCTCTCCGATACGAAAAACGCCACGTCTTTGAGGTTATTGCCCTTTACTTCCACGGCAAGATCGTATGCACCCGACGACATAAGACTTACGCTTTCGACCTCGTCGTACATCATGATAGTTTTGGCGATATCGTCGAATCCGCAGTCGCGCTGAGGAGTTACTTTAAGCTCGATAGTGGCGTAAACAGTGGATTTGTCGAACTTTTCATCGTCGAGGATAACGCTGTAGCCGCGTATAACCCCCTCGTTTTCAAGCTTGTGGATCTCCGCGGCTGCCTGTTCGGGAGTAATACCGAGAATTTCGCCCATAGCCGAGTTGGAGATTCTGGCGTTCTGCTGTAAAATTCTGATTATCTCATTTTTCATATTGCAAATTCCTTTCGATTAAATTTTTATAAAATTAGGCTTTCTGTTTTTAAAATAGCAGACATGATCAAAGCCTGCAAGTTTCGCGATCTCCGTACCTGCTTCAATATTCGAGCCGAGATCTTTGACCTTATGGGCGTCCGAGCCGATCGATATTATTTCGCCGCCCAGTTCTTTGAACATTTTTACATATTTGATGGACGGGAACGGACTGCCGTATCCCTGCCTTAAACCCGAAGTATTTATCTCGATGCCCTTTCCGTTTTCGGCGAGAATTTTCAGGCTGTCGGAAATAATATCTTCATAGGGCGTGAAATCAGGCTCTATATTGTGACGTATCTTCATATATCTGCCGCAGTATGTAAGATGACCGAGAACGTCGAATTTTCCCCATTTGCAAAGCTCGTTTATCTCCAGGAAATAGCCTTCGAGAAGTTTATGAAGTTCGTCTGGAGTCATGTTGCGGTAATTTATATAGAAAAAATCGGGAGCGTTTCTGATCTGGTGAATTGAGGCGATAATGAAGTCGAGACGAGGATCGGCGGCGACTTTATCGGCGATCTCGAAATCATGAGGAGCTTGACCGAGTTCAGTTCCGCAAATAAGATTGAAGTCCGCGTATTTTTCTTTAAGAGCAGTTACTGCCGCGACAGAAGCCTCGAAATCCGCGCCGTAGTTGAAATATTCGTCAAATTCCGTATTGGCATAGTGTTCTTTCGGATACCAGCAGTTGCATTCGCAATGATCGGTAATTGCATAAGCCGCAAGACCGAGTTCACGGGCGCGTTCGATCATGGCGACCGCATCGGCTTCGGAATCCATTGAATATTGAGTATGTGTATGGCAATCTATCAGATTCATAATTTTCACCTCTTAAAACATATTAGTCTTATTCATTATAACACAAAATAATTTTTTTTTCTATAGTTTTGAATAAAAAAATAATGTTAAAAAACAAAATTTAATTCAGGGCTTTATTTTTTTATATTAATATGGTATAATGGTTGTTAAAGAATGCCATTAATTTTATGGCAAATAAAAAGTTGTGAGGTATAATTATGAGAGCTGTAATAACTGTTATAGGTAAGGATAATGTGGGAATTCTTCATAAGGTCAGCGGAGTATGCTCGGAAATGGGCGTAAACGTTATCGAGGTGACCCAAAGCGTTTTGCAGGATATGTTCGCAATGATAATGCTTGTTGATATCAGCGATATGACAAGAGATTTCGCCGATCTGGTCGACGATATGACCGTTCTGGGCGAAAAACTGGGACTATCCATTCACACCATGCATGAGGATATTTTTAACTCAATGCACAATGTATGAGACAGTAATACAGAAAGGAAGCTTTTTAGATGCTTAATGTTTACAATATACTCGAAACCATAAGAATGATACAGGACGAATGCCTTGACATCAGAACCATAACTATGGGAATTTCACTGCTTGACTGCATTGATACCGATATCGACAAGGCTTGCGAAAAAGTGTATGAAAAGATCGTTTCAAAGGCAGGAAACCTCGTTTCCGTCGGTCAGCGTATTGAAAAGGAATACGGAATTCCGATAGTTAATAAGCGTATATCCGTTACGCCCATAGCTATGCTCGCTGCCGCCTGTCCCAATGAGAATCCCGTGAAATTCGCCAAGGCTCTTCAGCGCGCCGCCGATACCTGCGGAGTAAATTTCATAGGCGGATATTCCGCGCTCGTTCATAAGGGATTTTCAGCAGGCGACGAAGCTCTTATCCGCTCTATTCCCGAAGCGCTGGATGTTACTCAGAATATTTGTTCATCTGTAAATATCGGCTCGACAAAATCGGGAATCAACATGGACGCTGTTAAGATAATGGGGCAGATAGTAAGAGAAACTGCCGAAAGAACAGCCGACCGCGACTGCATAGGCGCGGCTAAGCTTGTGGTTTTCTGCAACGCTGTTGAAGATAATCCGTTTATGGCAGGCGCATTCCACGGCGTCGGCGAGCCTGACTGCGAGATTCACGTAGGCGTATCTGGTCCGGGAGTTGTTCGCTCCGCATTGTCGAAATATCCCGATGCTTCCATAAATGAACTTGCCGACATAATCAAAAAGACGGCGTTCAAGATCACACGTATGGGACAGCTTGTAGGTGCGAGAGCTTCGGAATTGCTGGGTGTGCCGTTCGGAATCGTTGATCTTTCGCTTGCGCCTACTCCTGCTATCGGCGACAGCGTTGCGCATATTCTTGAAGAAATGGGGCTGGAAATGTGCGGAACTCACGGAACTACGGCTTGTCTGGCAATGCTTAACGACGCGGTAAAAAAAGGCGGCGTTATGGCTTCCTCAACTGTAGGCGGACTTTCGGGCGCATTCATTCCCGTATCAGAGGACGCAGGAATGATTGATGCGGCAGTGGCAGGCGTTTTGAGCCTTGAAAAGCTTGAAGCCATGACGGCGGTATGCTCAGTCGGATTGGATATGATAATCGTGCCGGGTGAAATTTCATCTGAGACTATCTCCGCAATAATCGCCGACGAAGCCGCTATCGGCATGGTGAATACAAAAACAACGGCGGTAAGACTTATTCCCGCTATCGGTAAAAAAGAGGGCGAAACACTTGAATTCGGCGGACTGCTCGGAAGAGGTCCTGTAATGCCAATCAAGGAAAAATCCGCGGCAAAATTCATTAATCGCGGCGGACGTATTCCTGCGCCCATGCACAGCCTTAAAAACTGATGAAACATATTGCGGAACGATTCGGGCTGACGGATATTATTTCGGTTGAGAAGCTGAAAGGCGGTCATGTCAACAGAACTTTTCTGGTGACGTGCGGCGGCGGCAAATTTATTTTGCAAACCCTCAATAAAGCGATTTTCCACGAACCCGAAATCGTTATGAGGAATATTTCGCTTATCGGAAAAGCTTTTGAAAATGAGCATGAAATAGCTGTTCCGCGCTATCTGAACAGAGATTTCGGGAATTTCACGGAATATAACGGCGATATATGGCGTGCTTACGAATATATCGAAAGCCGCGGCGAGTATTCCCATTATGCTCACGGTTACGCGGCAGGGAGATTCCTTAATATTGTGAATTCGGGCGATTTTGAATTTGAAACGCCGCTTGAACTTCATGATTTTGATTTGCCCGATATTCCGAAGCGCAATATTCACGGAGATACAAAATTCGACAATATAATTTTCGGAGAAAAGCCTGCGATCATTGACCTTGATACGGCGATGAGAGGCTATATCTGCGCTGATTACGGTGATATGGTTCGCTCCGTAACTACGAAGAAATTTGATCTGACGGCGATTTGCGAGGTTACAAGAGGCTTTGCGGACGGTATCGGCGGAATTCTAACCAATGCAGAGAAAAATTCACTGTATGACGGAATAATTCTTATCATAATCGAGCTTGCGGAACGCTATCGGAACGGCAACAGGGAGTTTCCGAATAAAACTCCCGAACAGTGTCTTGAAAGGCAAAGACAGCTGAATTTGCAGATTGATGAATTCCGCAGGCATGAAAAAGAAATCGTTGATATAATTAATTATTGTTTTGCATAAAATATCCTCTGTAGACTAATTTAATACTTATAAAGAAGTTTAAGCCCCGAAGCAATTATTGATAGCTGCTTCGGGGCTTGCTGTTAATATTCGATTACTCAAATAAATCAAAATTTCAAGCTATTTATGTATCTTATTTTTGATACGCAAACTTGCTTCAATGTGCATAATCCAATGTCTTGAAAACGGCATTTGAATCAATCCACGAATGTCCTTTCCACACCAATAATCAATCAGCCATATTGCATTTTCATTGGTGCTAACAACGCTCAATGATTTTAGGAGTTCTTTTCTTTCTTCAGATATTTTCTTTTTAAGCATCTCATAAGGCAGACTGATTAAAATTCTTTCAGTGTTTTCCTTTACCTCAGAAATATATGAATAAAGTTCGTCCAAATTTAACTGCTTTGAAAAATCAGCTATTTCATAATTTACCAACTCATTGCCCGTGGTGATTATTTGTGAATTAATGCGATTTTGATAGTTACTTGAAAATAACACTTGATTATCTTCGTTTATAAGTGTATGTGCAACAATATCCTCAATACGAAAAATGTGCCATATAGAATAAGCAATCGTTTTACAATGATAACCGTTTGCATTTAAAAAAGGAATTGCATTAAAATCCTCTCTTGCCAAATTCTGCTTAAACGATAATAACACTTGCATTAGTTTATTGCGTAAGTCAAATAATGTGTCAATGCCGTCTTTATAAGTATCCTTCTTTTTAATTTGTGATTGCATTATTTTATTAAGTTCAGACCATTCTTTGTTCATATCATTCTCCTATTAATTCCGATTTATCTTAGTAATAATTATACATCAAAGTCATTACATTGTTAAAAGAAACGCCATAGCACTTCTAACCAAAAATCATAAGCGCTATGGCGAAAACTTTTTTATTACTTAACTTCAACAGTCCAACCGAAAGTATCTTCGATCTTGCCCCACTGGATACCGGTCATTGTATCGTAGAGCATCTGAGAGATTTTGCCGATCTTGTTGCCGTTGATCTCCATGATCTTGTCGTTCCATTTGAGGTGACCGACAGGGGAGATTACTGCGGCAGTACCTGTACCGAATACTTCGTCAAGCTTGCCCGCATCGTAAGCGTCGGCGATCTCCTGAATCGTGATACGTCTTTCGGTAACCTTAATGCCCTTTGACTTGCAGACTTCAATTGCGGATTTTCTCGTAATACCGGGGAGAATGCTGCCTTGAAGCATAGGAGTTACAA
The DNA here is from genome assembly GCA_964401315.1 of uncultured Alistipes sp. Classification (GTDB taxonomy): domain Bacteria; phylum Bacillota; class Clostridia; order Oscillospirales; family Ruminococcaceae; genus Ruminococcus. The sequence continues at coordinate 85,838 of CAYNYB010000004.1, read as the reverse complement.
CCTCGCCGTCGATAACGAAGAAGATGTTCATTGCGCCTACTTCTTCGATGTACTTCTGCTCAACGCCGTCCAGCCAGAGAACCTGAGAATAATTCTGCTTGTGAGCCTCGTCCTGACCGATAAGAGAAGCGGCGTAATTTCCGCCTGTCTTAGCGAATCCCATACCGCCGCGAACTGCGCGGACATATTTGCTCTCAACATAGATGTTTACGGGATCGAGACCGCTTGCATAGTATGCGCCGGAGGGTGAAAGAATGATCATGAAGAGATAATGCTCGCCGGGCTTAACTCCGAGGAACGGGTCGCAGGCGAAGATATAGGGGCGAATGTAGAGAGATTCGCCGTCCTTTGAGGGAACCCAGTCCTTTTCAACCTTAAGAAGCTCCATAAGGCAGTTCATAGCCAGATCCTCGGGGAGATTCGGAATAACGAGACGCTCGTTGGAAACGTTGAGTCTCTTGAAATTTTCATCGGGGCGGAAAAGCTGAACCTTGCCTTCAGCAGTACGGTAAGCCTTGAGACCCTCGAAAACAGTCTGACCGTAGTGGAGACACATAGCGGCAGGAGAAAGCTCGATAGAGCCGTATGGCTTGATTTCGGGATCGTGCCAGCCCTGACCCTCGTCATAGGGCATAACAAGCATATAGTCCGTAAAGATATGACCGAAGCCGAGAGCGTCGCCGGGCTGCGGTTTTTGCTTTAAAGTCTCTGCTTTTGTGAATTTGATTTCCATTTTATATACCTTCTTTTTATAATAATTTTAATAATTGGCGTTGAAATATTTTTTTTCATAGATTTTTTTGCAGGCGGCAAATCCGAATGCGGCAGTTCCAACGAGAATAACAGCGGCAGAAATTGACGCAGCAATCATGATTTTCTTTTTGGTAGTCATATAAATACCTCCCGAAAAATAACCTTATACAGTAATTATACCATAATTTTACATTAATTTCCATAGAAACGGCATAAAAATATGCACAAAATATTATGTTAAAATATGGGAATAATTATATCAATCGCTTATTCGTCGTACTCGCGAACTCTGAGTTTAGCTCCCAGAGATTCCGCAAGAATCCGCGAAGCTTCTATCTGCTCGGGCGGGATCACATCTACAACAGACATAATGATTTCTGAATTTCCCGTTTTTACGCAGTCGGCGGTAAATTTCTGCATTGCTTCCCAAGCGTTGTCGAATTTCGGACGCGTAACTTTCATGTATTCTTCTTTCGTGGCTGCGTTGAGCGAAATTGAAATGATATCGATAACGCTGCAAAGTTCTTCAGCAATAGATTTCTCGTTTATCAGATCGCCCAGACCGTTGGTGTTGAGTCTGAGGGTGGGACAACTCGGGCTGAATCCGGGACAACTCGGACACGCCTTCAGTTCGTTCGCAACTTCAAGCATTGCATCAAGTCGGCAGGTGGGTTCGCCGTAGCCGCAGAAAACGATCTCGTTATACTTCGCGATATCGCGCTTATCGAGGTCGGCGAAAATTTCTTCCATTGACGGCTCGTGTTCCAGCCAGAGCGGCTCTGAACCGTAAGCTCCGTCGGCGTGATTTCTTAGGCAGAATGTACAAGCGCACGGGCATTTATTTGTAAGATTTAAATAAAGATTATTTCCTACTTCATAAGATATAGTCATTGCTTTCATGATAATTCTCCTTAATCAATATAAATTCTCGGTACGCGCTTTGAGATTCCGCATACCACTTCATAGCCGATAGTGCCGTATATCGCGGCAAGCTCGTCAGCGGTAATGATATCATCGCCGTCGCGACCTATAAGAGTTACAATATCTCCCGATTCAGCTTCGGGGACGTCGGATACGTCTATCATCAGCTGATCCATGCACACGCGTCCTATAATTTTACAGCGTTTGCCGTGAACAAGTATTTCTCCCTTTGAGGAAAGAAGCCGTGAATAGCCGTCGGCATAACCGATAGTCACGGTCGCGACGCGCATTTCACGATCGGAAGTGAACGTTCTGCCGTAGCTTATGCACGTTCCGCTTTCGACTGTCTTGACTTGTGAGATGACAGCTTTCAACTCCATAACGGGCTTTAAATCGGACGGGATATCAAGGCTTATATCAGGGTGAAGCCCGTAAAGAATAATTCCCGCACGAGATAAAGTACTTTTTGGAGAATTTCTGTAACAGGTAGCCGCGCTGTTCATGAAATGAACATGAGGAAGCTTTATCCCGAGATTTTCGAGAGCCGAATAAGTCCGGATTATAAACTGTTCCTGACGGTCGGTATAGGCGATATTATCGGCGGAATCGCTGTCGGCAACGGCGAAATGAGTATAAATTCCCTCAACCTGAATTTTATTTATCTTCATTATTTCGGCAATTTCAGCCGCGCATTCCTGCGGAGAATCGCAGCGAAGCCCTATTCTGCCCATTCCCGTATCTATTTTGATGTGGCAGCGTATGGGTTCGGGCGTGTTTTTTGCCAGAGATTCGGCATATTCGGTTGAAACTACGCCCTGGATTATGTTGTACATAGAGATTTCATGGGCGTATTCGGGCGGAGTATAGCCAAGAATAAGTATTTCCGCTTCCGGACAGAAATTTCTTACGGTAATGGCTTCATCAAGATTTGATACTGCAAAATACACGATTCCGCAATCGTTGGCGAGGCATTTGATTATATGCTCGTCGCCGTGACCGTAGGCGTCGGCTTTTACAACCGCCATTATTTCCGTTTCGGACGAGTTGAGACTTTTTATAACTGAGACATTATTTTTTAACGCGGCAAGAGACACCTCTGCCCATGCGCGCTTCAGATATGGTTTCATGAAATTCTCCTTTCAGGAGTTTGTTTAATATTTTATCAGTGTTTTCTTAAATATTAAAATTCAGTTACATAATAAAATAATACTTAATAATACTTGCAATTTTTGACTTGCTATGGTATAATGTTCATAGTGTTGCTTGCTGCAATTGCACGAGGCGATAATTGCTATCTTTTATTATATCACAGATTCAGATTTTTGCAAGAGCGAATGAGAAAAATTCTTGAATATTTTTCAACATTTTCCACCTCCTGCATAATGTTGAAAAGTTGAAAACCTTGTGGATAAACGCTGTTACGCGGATTTGATTTGACAATTTTTAACATTTATCTGCGGAAAACTCATTTTATCCGCAAAATATGAATATTTTCGAGTTTTATTCCGCGGCTAACGAAAGGAGTCTTGTTTTATTATGGCACAAAAGAGAAGAAAGAAAAAGAAAGTTGGAAGTATCGCTCTTCCGTATCTTGTGACTATTTTTATCGGAATCCTGCTTGTCGGAGGCGGCACTTTCCTTTTTTTGAGATACCTGGGATTGCTGGGCGCTGAAAAAGAACTTCCCGAACCTACTCCGCGCCAGATAACCACAACTACTTATGCAGATAATCATACCATTCTTTTTATTTTAGACGAACCCGAAAATCCGGATACTTCATCGACGTTCCTGCTTATGAGATCTATCCCCAAGGAGAAAAAGCTTGTATTTGTCGGTATTCCGTCAAATACCATTGCTCTTGTGGGAGATACTCAGCAGAGTATCAAAACGGCTTACGAAAAAGGCGGTGCAGGCGCGGCTGTAGAATTTACCGACTATGTGTTCGGAATCAAGACCGACCGCTATATGAAACTTGATTCGGCGGCTCTCGTGAAGCTTTGCGATATTCTGGGCGGAGTTACTTATCCTGTATCGGAAGATATTGCCGGATTCAACGGCGATGGCAGCGATCAGTATCTCAACTCGTCCCAAATCGAAAAGCTGATAACGTACTCGTTCTTCTCAGGCGGTGAAGAGGAACGCGCATATATAACAAGCTCCCTTGTTTCTGCAATGATGAATCAGGCTGACGGAAAGCGTATTGCGGATAATCTCGACAACAGCTTTAACACTATGGTAAATCTTGCCGATACGAATATTACTGCTGTCGATTACAAAAAGCATAAAGTAGCTATAAAATCCATGCTCGAATACGGCAGAACTATAGGTTCTTTCTACATCATGGAGGGTTCCGCGGCATACGACGATTATATCGCTTCGGAAACGTTCCTGAATGATTTCAGAGAGAGATTTTTCAGCTATAAAGAATCCGATTCCAACGAGGGCGAAAGCGATGATTAATAGTATTTTCGATACCCATGCTCATTATGCCGATCATGCTTTTGACGAGGATCGCGATCAGATTCTGGCAGAACTTCCGCAAAAGGGCGTGAAATACGTTATGCTGGCTTCATCTTCAACGGAAGATACGGCTGAAAATGCAGCTCTTGCGGAAAAATACGGTTATATTTATGCAGCCGCCGGAGTTCACCCTGAAAATGTGGATTCCACTCATGCGGATTATCTTGAAAAAGTCCGTATGACGGCTGAAAATTTCCCGAAAGTAAAGGCTATAGGCGAGATAGGGCTTGATTATCATTACGAGGGATACGACCGTGAAAAGCAGATCGTTCTTTTTGAAGAGCAGCTTCAGCTTGCGAAAGAACTCGGACTGCCCGTTATTATCCATAGCCGCGACGCATGGGAGGATACCTTTTATATGCTTAAGAAACACCGACCCGAGGGGATTCTTCATTGTTTCAGCGGCTCTGCCGAGAGTGCGCGGGAAATCGTTAAGCTTGGAATGTACATCGGCTTTACGGGAGTCCTGACATTCAAGAATGCAAAAAAGGCGCTGAAAGCCCTTGCGGAAGTGCCTATGGACAGACTGCTGCTTGAGACGGACTGCCCTTATATGGCTCCCGTGCCTTTCAGAGGAAAACGCTGCGACAGTTCTATGATAATCCATACGGCTGAAAAGGCGGCGGAGATCAAAGGAATAAGCGTTGAAGAACTGCTTAAAATCACCTGCGAAAACGGAAAAAGAATTTATTCGATTGAGGGATAAAAATGTACTACTGCTGCGGAATTACCGAAAAAGGCGTTATGCCTCATAATGAAGATTCGCTGCTTATCGGCGGACAGGTTATCAGCGAAGGCAGCGTTGAAACGCGTGCCAATGCGCCGTTTATTGCGGCGGTTTCTGACGGCGTTTCCGGTGAAAATGCAGGTGAGATTGCTTCCGGAATGTGTCTTGAACGGCTGAAAAATATCGATGATCTGCGGAAAAACAGTCTTCGCGATTCTATTATGGCGATTCATGAGGAGCTTGTGGAATTCAGCAACCGCGATTCATGCAGCCATAATATGCAGACTACTCTTTGCGGAATCGCGGTTGCGGAAGATGAATCTGTTCTTGCATTTAATGTCGGGGATTCGCGGCTTTACCGCTACCGCGGCGGAATTGTGCGGCAGCTTTCGCGCGATCAGTCGCTCGTACAGCTATTGTATGAAGAGGGTTCTATCACTCGGGAGGAATTGAAAACTCATGCGCGCCGAAATATAATTTTTCCTGCGCTTGGAAATATAAAAGCTCCTCCGATTGTAGATATTGACGTTATAAGCGGCGGATTCGATTACGGCGACGTGCTGCTGATATGTTCCGACGGCTTGTCGGATAACCTTTCAGCATTGGATATTCAGGAAATTCTGGAACTGCCGAAGATGCTGCCAAAACGTCTGGAAATGCTTGTGAAACTGGCTCTGGAACGCGGCGGAACGGATAATATTTCAGTTGCAGCTATAGTTTACGACGGCAAATAATACTAAATGAAACACCGCATATGAAGTGCGGTGTTTTTGTATTTTAACCGTAATTTTCACTCAGATAGATCGAAAGGCGATTCTGGATTATAGCGGCGGCGTCCTCGGCAGAGCGTTCGCCGTTGAAATATGCGTCAAGCTCTTCGTCCATAATATTATATACAACGCTGTCGGTTCGTTTTTCGCATTTTGCAGCTTCGCGGACGAGATCGCCGTATTTCTGGGCTTCTTCATCAGTGAATGGGTCAAAATAATATCTTTCCTCATCCATATCGTCGAGGGCATAATAGCTGTAATTCTCCAATTTGCCCGTTTCAGGATCTTCATACATGATCAGTTCCTTTGTCGATTCGATCTCTTCATCAAGATATTTTTCAATTGCGGGTAAATTTCCCTTTGCATAATAATCATGATAAAAACTCTCGGAGAAGAAGCCGTCGCGGATAAATTCCCATGCGCCGTCAATATTTTCGCAGCTTTGCATAATTGACAAAGTGATCATATCGTCGGGTCTGAATGAAAAACCTGCTCCCATATCGTTCGGCATACCCATGAAAGTGACAGGCTCGTTGAATTTGCCATTGACTATATACAAAAAGCTTCTCATGGTGGTGATATAGCTTTGATCTATCAGATAATTGTCGTCCCAGAAATATCTGTATCTGTTGCCGGGAGATTCAAAGAAGAAAATTTCCGCATCGCCGATCATTGCATCAAATTCCGCCTCCGTAAGACCTATCTCATTCTCCTGAATCTGCTTCATCACGTTAATGAATTCCGGGGAATCGAAGTAACATTCAGCTTTTTCATAGTCGATGAAGCTGCAATAATCTACAAGAAAAAGCAGCATATTTGTGCGTGTACAATGTTCGCATTCCGGAAAAATTCCTGTATGTTCGGGACGTTCGCTGATTATTTTTAGCATTTCCGTCGTATTCCATTCCGTAAGACCGTCGAGAAATTTATCCTTGACGGCAAAGGGGTGAATGTTGAAGCATGGAGAAATTTTGAGAAGCTTTCCGCGAAAATCCAAAGCTTCAAGATAGCCGTCAATGAAATCGTCGCGGCTTAGCTTCTCGTCCTTGTCGATAAGCTCGTACATATCGACGAAAAGGGATTCTCTTGCTCCGAACGAATCGACGGTCATTCCGCCAATGTAATTCTGAATAATATCGGGCGCATCTCCTGAAAGAATATCACGGCGCATCATTTCGGCGGAATCGGTATAATTTTCGCCCTCCGACGTGTAGGATTTCAGTTCCACGCGATAGGTTTCGTTGGAATCGTTAAATGCTTTTACTGATGTATCAAGTCCATAACCGTTGCTGAAGGTTGCAAGGGTGATTTTCTTCTTGGCTTTAAGCTCGGTAATATCCCCTTCCGTCAGCAGCTTCAGCTTGATTCCCTCCGACGTATAAATCAGCACGGCGAATTCTTTTTCTCCCGTTGAAATAATTCCCAAAAGCTCGTACCCTGAAAATCCAAAGTCCGTGAAATCCGTGAGTTTAACCCATTCATCGCCGTTCAAGGCGTACAGTCCGTTCCCGAAATTTGCAACAAGGGAGTATTTTCCAACGCCGCCGCATATCGCAAACGCTGAACCGGAAAGACTGCTGCATTTGCGGCTTTCCCCGAAAGCAAGATCTTCAACAGAAGCTATTTCGGTCATATTATCGGGAGAATTGAATATCGCCGTTGGGATTCCATCGCTGTTTCTGGAAAACCCGAAAACGCTCATACCCTTTAAGTCAATATCTCCCGAATATTCGCCGTCTTTATCGATTGTGGCAAGAGTCTGATTGTCGATACTGATAATAAATCCGTCGCCGTTGGAAATTATCACCGCGCTGATATCCTGATTGGGAATTATATCGTCAAGGTCGGATTCCACGACGATCTCGCCGAATCTGTCAAAAACATAAAGAAACGTCCTGCCGTCAAGATATGTGAGAACAGCTGTTCTATCAAATTTACCGAGACAGGCTGACTTTATTATCTCATCATTTTTTGGCTTAAAATCAATAATTTCGTATTCGCTGAAGCTCTTATCTGTCAGATAGCCGACTGTATCGCCCGATTCAGTTTCGCCGAATACAAGAACGCGGTCGTCATATTTATCAATGGAAATTATGGAACTGAAATCGTCGGACATGGTTATCTCAGCTTCTTTGAAGTAAAGCTGCTCGGATACGGAAGTTTCCGCGGAATTACGCTGATTTTTATTATTATCGCCGCATGAGAACGTCGCCGTCATCATTGAAACGGCAATAATTAAAGTTGCTATTTTTTTCATAAAATGATCCCCTTTCAGATTCACTTTAATAATAGTGAATTTAAAAGGGGAAAAAGACGAAATTTTTTTAAAGTTTGTATGATTGCATATAATTGAGTGAGAGAATTTGTTTATGTTGCCTAAAGAATAAAGCAAATAAGACCGCTGCATCCGTCGTTGATTATGCGCTCCAACGTTTCCTGAAGCTTCATTCGCGCGTCAACAGGCATTTTATACAGCTTATTATGCAGACCCTCGTTGACAAGTTCGTGCAGGGATTTTCCGAAAATATTGCTTTCCCATATCTTCGTGGGATTATCGTCAAATCCGTCAAGCAGATACATGACAAGTTCCTCGGACTGCTTCTCCGTGCCTACGATAGGCGAAACAGTAGTGTTGATGTTCGCCCTCATCATATGTATCGACGGAGCGGACGCCTTTAATTTTACGCCGTATTTTCCGCCCTGCTTGATTATTTTCGGTTCTTCAAGAGAGAGTTCCTCAAGTTCGGGCATTACGATACCGTAACCCGTCGCTTCAACTTCCGCAAGGGCAGGCGCGATTCTGTTGTACAGCTTTTTGATTTCATTCAGTTCCATGAGCAGCGGCATGAGATCGCTTTCGCTTTTCAGTTCAATTCCCGTAGCTTCGCCGAGAATCCGGTAGAAAAGGCTGCTGTCAAGATCGGCGGTTATAGTCACCGAACCGGTTCCGAGATCGATAGCTGTCGTGACAGCGCTGATTATGTGAGGGCATTGCTCCATTGCAGTTGCAGCCGCTTCCGCTTCGCGTACAAGCCGAATTCCCTTAGCCGCGTCGCGAATGCAGCTTAGAATTTCAGTTTTCAGCCAATGACCTTTTTCAAGCGTATTTATCCAGCGCGCAGTTCGGATATTGATCTCACGCACGGGGAATGAATAAAGAATCTCGCGGATTATTTCCTTTATATCGTCGTCGTCAAGGCTCAGGCAATTCACGGGGATAACCTTCGCATCATATTTTTCCGAAAGCTGCGCCGCCATTGCTTTTGCTTCGGGAGCGGTCGGATTTACCGTATTCAGTATCACCACAAAAGGTTTTCCCAGATCTTTCAGTTCGCCTATGACGCGCTCTTCGCATTCTTCATACTCATTCCGCGGAATATCGGAGATAGTTCCATCGGTAGTTACCACAAGACCGATAGTTGAATGATCTGTGATAACTTTCTGTGTGCCTATCTCTGCCGCCATATTAAATGGAATCTCCTCGTCGAACCAGGACGTCATAACCATACGCGGCTGTTCGTTTTCGATATATCCGATTGAACTGGGAACGATATATCCAACGCAGTCGATGAGTCGGACGTTGAATACAGCGCCGTCGCCGAGACTTACTTCAACGGCTTCTTCAGGAATGAATTTCGGCTCGGTCGTCATAATAGTCTTGCCTGCTGCCGATTGCGGAAGCTCGTCGATAGCGCGCTCGCGCATGAATTCGCTCTTTATATTCGGAATCACCAGCGATTCCATAAAACGCTTTATGAAGGTAGATTTGCCCGTTCTTACAGGTCCAACGACGCCAATATAAATATCGCCGCCCGTGCGTTCGGCAATGCTGCTGTAAATATCTTTAGCCATAGTTTGCTCCTTTTTAATTATTCGACTTACTTGGAAAGAGGTCTATTCAATTATGGGAATGAGCAGCATACTGCCGCTTTCAAGGCGTCTGTCCGCAAGATCGTTTTCTTCCATAATGGCTTCAACTCCCGTGCTGCAACGCTTGGCAATATCCCATATATCTTCATTTTCCACGCCGAAATAAAGCTTGAACGCATAGTCGCCGTCGCGTTGTTTTTTCACGGAATCGTCAATTGTAACGTCGGTCAGCGCTCTCAGATCGAAAGAGCTGCCTGCGCTGATCTTTACGGTGATTTCGGCTTTAGCATTCAGAATTCCCTCAGAAGAGATATTGTACGAAATATCTGTATTGACAATGTCAGCCGTAACGGCTGCGCCGAAAAGATCGTCGCCGATCTCGATCGTTTCCTCAAAGGCTTCATCTCTGTCAGGCATTACTATCGCTCCCGAAGCGTCCTCCGCAGCCATTGAATAAGTAAGCATTCCCGATATAACTACGGATCGACCGTCGCTTCCGAGCCGTGTATTTATGTTTTTCGGCGTACACCACATGGCGTAGATATTTTTCGGAACGCCGTCTCCCTCGGCAAGCTTCGCAGTATGCCTGAATCCCTCAACATAAGCTGACGGAAGCTGTTCCGCACGGATATTGTCGATCATGGTTTCACATGGGTATACCGTCGAATAAGCGTCGGCGGCAACCATGATCTCGGAAAATTTCACGGCGCGGCAGCTTATTCGCAGTTCAGGCTCTATGCGGAGAATCCTGTTTTCATTGTTTTTATCGGCAGACGGCGTTACGCTGCACCCGATAACATCTGCGCTCACCATGCATTCGAAGCTGTCGTCGATTCCTTCCATATCAACTATCTGGCTGAACGGCATGGAATAATCCATAGGCTCGATTCCGGAATTGCAAGAATACAACATTTTTACGGTAATATCGCCCTTTGCGAGGAGTTTTCCCGAAACGATTTTTTTCTCGCAGCTGCTTACTCTGCATTGAGTGCGTATGATTCCGATAACCGGCGGCTGTGCAGGTGTAAGCTCCGTATCTTCGCTAAGCTGGATTATTTTTTCGGCGGTAAGCTTTTTTGAAGCGTATTTGAGCGGGATTTTTTTCAGCTGAATATTCATTCCGAAAGCGTCGCTGATGACTTCCTGATTTTTTTCGCTGCTGACTGAAATCTTCACGGAAACTGCTCCGCGAACGTCGAGACGGCGTTTGTTGACCGCGCGGAAATTCACGTGATCGGTTTTCGGCGAGAGGATAACCTCCGCGGCAATGGGGGATTTTTTCAGCTCTACAGATTTGGAAAATGTCTGCTTCTGTGTTATGCATTGAACAGCGCCGCTTTCCTCGTCGCAGTAGAGCAGCGTTATATCGCATTTCAACTCATATGAAAGGCGGTCGCCGTTTACCGAATAATCGGCGATAACAGGACAGACATCGCAGCGGATAAGTCTGAAAACATCGGGGTAGTAATCGGGGAGAATGTAGTCGAGTTCCACGCCCTGTTCCTGTATGCCGCTGTAGATTATCTCCGCAGACGGGATAGTTTCTTTGTTGATCTTAAAATCCATAATGACCTCCTTGAAAAATGCTTTGTAGAATTATATTCACTCATTCGTACAAGTATGCACGACAAATAAAAAAACGGCACGGAAGTCTCATGGCTTCCATGCCGTTTTGTCGTTATAGTGTTTATTGATTAGTCTGTATAATTCTTGGATGTCTTGGACTTAGATGAAGTTGATGTCTGCGGCTTATCGCCGAAATCAGGCTGGCTGCTGTTGTTGGAGCAACCGTTGTGGTTTGACTTGTTGTCAAAATCAGGCTGTGATGACTTATTCTTGCTCATAATATCGACCTTTCTCCGCAATCGCGGAACAGAACAATATGCTCTGTAAACTCGGGAATTAATCCCTGTGATCATATTATAGCCCGATTTTTTGGTTTTATTCAATAAATGTTTAATTCTTACAAAATTAAAGCTTAACGAATCTTCTTACAGAGCCGTCGCCTGCCTTGCCGCAGAAAATTGCTTTCGGTCTTGCCCATACAGCTCCGTCGGCAACATTCTTATATATAACGAGTTCTTCATTATTTTCGCTGTGACGGGCAACTGCAATGACCTCGTACTCATTGCCCTTGTAGTGACGGTAATGAGCGCCGATAACGACCTCGGTTTCCTGATCTGTGATTTCCTCATGAGCAGGTGCAGCGTCTGGTTCCGTATTGACAATGTCATCGGAAACGATTATCATTGACGAGAAAGGCGGCATACTGATATGAGCGTTGCCGTTTTCAACGTTTATCTGATTTGCTCCGATAACGTCAACGAGAGCGGAAAGATGAGTACCGAAATTGAAATCGTACTGATAATCCGCCAGATTGAGAGCAACGTAAACGGTCTGATCGCCCTGAACCTTCTTGAAGAGAAGCTGCTGATTCGTGATCTGCATTCTCTCGTATCCGCCTGTTCTCAGCGCAGGATAAGCCTTGTAGATTCTTCCGAGCTTCACGATATGCTTGTAAAGCGCAGTATTCTCGCGCTCCATGTCGGCAAGGTGGAGACACGGACGGAGACCGTCGTCGGAATTATTCTCCTTGCGTCCCTGAATTCCGTATTCGCTTCCGTAGTAGATCGAGGGAATTCCGGGCATGGAATACATAAGAGTGTAGATAAGCGGCAGGTGCGCATGATTGCTTACCGTGCTTGCCAGTCTGTTTACATCGTGATTGTCAACGAAATTATAAAGATTGATATTCTTGTAAATACCGCCGTTCACGCCTGACTGACGGTTAATGGAGTAATCTATCTCATAGTAATTCTTATCATTATGCGAGGAATAAATTCCCTTATAGCATTCATAGTTTGTAACGCTGTCGAGCATTTCCGGATTTGCCCATCTGTTGTAATCGCCGTGAATTATCTCGCCCATGAGCCAGAAATCGCGCTTTTTACCCTTGCAGAAGCTGCGGATTCTCTTGAAGAAGTCGAAGTCTATGCAGTCTGCCGCGTCAAATCGGATTCCGTCGATACCGAAAGATTCTATCCAGTAATTTACGGCATCGATGATATGATCGCAGACTCCGACGTTGCGGAGATTCAGCTTAACGAGGTTGTAATGACCGTTCCAGCCTTCGTACCAGAAAGGGTCGCCGCAGGGAGATTGTCCGCCGAAGTTGAGATTCTGGAACCAGTCGCAGTAGCCCGAACCCTGTCTTTTTTCCTGAACGTCTACAAACTGGGGGAATTTTCTGCCGACATGATTGAAAACGCCGTCGAGAATAACCTTGATACCGGCTTCATGGAGACGGTCGCAGATAAAGCGGAAAGAATTATTATCGCCAAGTCTGCGGTCAATTTTCTTGTAATCGACTGTATCATAGCCATGCTCGACAGATTCAAAGACAGGTCCGAAATAAATGGCGTCAACGTTCATTTCCTTGAAATGCGGAATCCAGTCGAGTACCTTATCAAGGCGATAAGTAATATCATTGTTGCTGAAATCGTTGAATTTCGGCGCTCCGCAGAAGCCGAGGGGATAAATGTGATAAATTATGGCGTTATCATACCAATTCATGTTAAAAACTCCTTTATATTTGGTTTGTATAAATATATTTGCTATTTTTTATTGCTTCCCTCAATAAAATAGGAAGCTTCCATATCCGCGACGTGAAGAGCGAATGCAAGCGGGTACATTTCCAGAGCCTTGCCGATAGTATTTTTATCTTCATTGCCCGAAAATCCCATATGCCAGCGTATCGCGCAGGCTTCGTCGCGAGTCAGACGGTTTTCGCCGTAGAGATACCCCGAAATAATATAGACCGATTTTTCGCCGTGTCCGTAGGGCAGAGTATCGTTGATAGTGTAGGCGGCATATTTTTCCCATTGTCCCGTAGTTTCGTTTTTTCTGTTGCGAAGCTCGGTGGAATAAAAATTTATCTTGCAGACGTCATGAAGAAGCGCGACTATTGCAATAGATTCCTCCGAAAAATCCATGTTGTACAATTCCTTTGTGCGCGGACGGGAAAGATAATCTTTCAGGCAATGGTAAACATTGACGCTGTGTTCAACCAGACCGCCCTCGTAAGAGCCGTGGAATCTCGTGCTGCTCGGCGCTTTAAAGAAATCCGATCTTTTTAGGTATTCCAGAAGCTTGTCAGCGCCGCCGCGTTTTATATTCTCATTATATATAGAAATAAATTCTTCTTGTGGACTCATAATTTCCTCCATTAATTATAACATATCGGAAAAGATATTTCAAGTAATATTTATGAAAAATTATGTATTATCTGAATCAATGTTCTCTTTTTGCGATATTTCAACGTTTATCAATTCTTTAACCGATAATTTGTTTTCGATAAGAAGCAGTTTTTTCGAACGCGGCAGTTTTTTTATCGTCCATTCCAGTTTTGAAGCGATACTTCTGTTTTCGCAGCTCCAGAAAGCGGCTATCTCCTGCGGCGGATTTGCCTTTGTGAATTTCGCGCCGCGAGGATCGCCGAGATGTTCTCGAAAACGCCTTTCAATATCCGTGGTTATTCCCGTATACAGGCGATCTCCGCTGCATCTCAAAATATATACGAAATACATTACTTCTGTTTTATTCTGAATGCGCTGTTGCTTATTTTGCTTGGATCGAAGCCTTTTTTACCGTTATCGCGTTTACGGCGTTCGCGCTTGTCCATGCGGCGTTCTTTCTTTTCTTTCTCGTCGTCAAGGCGCATTGTAAGAGAGATTCTGCTGCGTTTTGCATCAACTTCAAGAACGCGCACTTTTACCACTTCGCCGACCTTTACAGCTTCGAGAGGGTGCTTGATGAAGCGGTTGCAGATCTGCGAAATATGAACGAGACCGTCCTCGTGAACGCCGATGTCGACGAATGCACCGAAATCTATAATATTCCGAACCGTACCGACGAGTTCCATACCCGGCTTGAGATCTTTGATTTCCATGACGTCGCCGCTTCTCAGCAGGGGAGGGGGCAGTTCGTCGCGGAGATCACGTCCGGGCTTTTTGAGTTCGCCGATAATATCGTTGAGAGTGGGAACGCCTATGCCAAGTTTTTCGCTGATATTTTCGATTCCCTCGGATTCAGCCTTATTTCCGATCTCGGCAGCGCCGCCGCCCGAAACGTCGGCAAGAGAGAATCCGCATTCGCTCAGAAGAGCCTCGGCAGCCTTGTAGCTTTCGGGGTGAACGGCTGTATTGTCAAGAGGATTTTTTCCGTCGCGTACTCTCAGAAAGCCTGCGCACTGCTCGAATGCCTTTTTACCCAGCTTAGGCACTTTCAGAAGCTCCTTGCGGTCTGTAAATTTTCCGTTTTCCTCTCGGTATGCGACAATATTTTTTGCAACGGAAGCGTTGATACCGGCAATGTACGACAGCAGCGAGTGAGAAGCCGTATTGAGATCGACTCCGACAGAGTTTACACAGTCCTCGACAACTCCCGAAAGAGCGTCGTTCATACGCGCCTGCGGCATATCGTGCTGATATTGTCCGACACCTATAGCCTTGGGTTCGATTTTTACGAGTTCCGCAAGAGGGTCCTGCAGGCGGCGCGCGATCGAAACCGCACTTCTCAAAGATACGTCATAGTCGGGGAATTCCTCGGCTGCAAGTTTCGAAGCCGAATAAACCGACGCGCCCGCTTCGCTTACTACCATGTAGCTTACCTGCTGCGGAATCTCCTTTATAAGATCGGCTGCAAACTGCTCGGTCTCGCGCGAAGCCGTGCCGTTGCCGATCGAAATTGTCGTAACTCCGTGCTTTTGAATGAGTTCCTTGATGATCTTTTTGGAAAGCGCAATGTTTGTTTTCGGACCGGGAGTGCAGTAAATAACATTTGTGTCAAGAACTTTTCCCGTTGAATCAATAACTGCGACCTTGCAGCCTGTTCTGTAACCGGGATCGAGACCGAGAATAACGCTGTTTTTGAGCGGCGGCTGGAGAAGGAGCTGACGAAGATTTGAAGCAAACACCTTGATGGATTCTTCGGCTGCGCCAGCCGTCATATCGGAGCGTACCTCGCGCTCTATCGACGGAAAAATAAGTCTCTTATAACTGTCCTCGGCAGCCGCGCGGACAAGTTCGCCGCAGTTATTGTTAGCCTTGACGTATTTACCGAGAATAATATCAGTTGCCGCCGATTCGTCAAGGGAGAGAGAAACCTTCAAAAATCCCTCTTTTTCGCCGCGGTCGAGTGCAAGAATTCTATGATTTGCAATTTTAGAAACAGGCTCGGAATATTCGTAATAATTTGTATAAACGCTTTCGGCTTCGGGGTCGGAAGCCTTTGAAATTATCTCTCCCTTTTCGGAAGCTGCGCCGCGGAGTTTTTTGCGTATATCGGCGTCGTCGGAGATGTTTTCGGCGATGATATCCATCGCGCCCTGAATAGCAGCCTGAACGTCGGATATTCCCTTTTCTTCGCTTACGAATTCGGCTGCGGCGTCCTCCGGTGAAACATTGTCGGATTGCTCCGTGATCAGTTCGGCAAGCGGTTCGAGACCTTTTTCGCGGGCGATGCTCGCTCTGGTGCGGCGCTTTGGCTTGAACGGACGGTAAATATCTTCAACCTCCACAAGAGTGACTGCGGCGGCGATAGCGTTTTCAATTTCGGGAGTCATTTTTTCCTGCTCGGTAATAGCAGTGTGAATTTCTTCCTTACGCTTTTCAAGATTGCGCAGATACATCAGTCGGTCGTAAAGTTCGCGGAGAATCTGATCATCAAGCGACCCCGTGAGTTCTTTACGGTAACGGGCGATAAAAGGTATCGTTTTATCGTCGTCGATGAGGGCGACTGTATTGTCCACCTGTTCCTGACGCAGGCTGAATTCCTGCGCTAAAGTTTTATTTATATCCATAAATTTATCCTTTCCCGGAATCCTGCTCGGATTCGCTGTATTCTGAGGAAAATTCCGCAGCGTTTATCCTGTCTATCCATGAAAACAGAGTTTTCGCAATATCCCTGTAAACGGCTGTATTATTCTTTTCATTGAGAATTTCATGGCGCATTCCGTCGAACAATCTATGTGAAATACTTCCGTATCCGATTTTTTCGAGAGTCTGTACCGAGTGGAAAAATTTCTTTTCCGAGATCATGACGGGGTCGTCCGTTCCTGATAAAATGCGAATGGGAAGATTTTGATTTTTAACTTCCCAGCCGTATTTTGAGTACGCCCTTTTTAATAAGTAAAGCAGGCATTCATAGCCATTGAGAGTATATCTGAAATTACAGAGGGGATCGGCGTTGAATTTTTCAACGGTTTCCTTATTACTGCATATCCATGAATGCGGAACATTTTCAAAATTTTTCCCGAATTTCTTTTCAGCCGCGTCATAAACTTTATTACTGCGGAACCGGCTATTTTCGCCGCTGACAACGACGGAGTTTATACAGCGGATTATCCCTGAAAATCTGCTGTACGACGGAGTTCCCATAAGTATGAGACCGTTTATTTCGCTGTCGTGCTTTTTCAGGAAGCAGCGTGCCGCGAGTGCGCCTAAGCTGTGGGCGATCATGAAGCAGGGGCAGTCGGGGTGCATTTTTCGAATTACCCCGTTGAATTGAGCGATATCCGCAACGAATCCCTCTCCTCCGTTTTTGAACGTAAAGCCGAGATCGTCTGGAGTGCAGATACTTTTCCCGTGACCGCGGTTGTCGTGTATCGCGGTAATAAATCCCTCGCCTGCGAGATAATCCATAAAATCGAAATAGCGTTCTTTATGCTCGCTGATACCATGAACGATCTGTACGATGCCGTTTATATTGCCGACAGGAACAGCGATAACGGCTGATATTTCCAGTCCGTCGTGATCTGACGTAAAATTTATTTCTTTCAGATCGGCGTTCAGCATATTTTACCTCCTGTCTAAAAAAATGTGATATATTTTATTTTACCACATTTCAAAAAAAAATGCAAGCATGGTTTTTCATAATGAAAAAATTTTCGTTTCTATTGAATAATTACGGAGATTATGATATAATAAAGCTGTTATAAACAGAAAAAAAGGAGACGTGACAAATGATCTATATAACGGGCGATCTTCATGGTCATTTTGATATAGCAAAGCTTAGGGAAGATAATTTTAAGGAGCAGGAAAAACTCACACGCGGAGATTATCTTATAATATGCGGAGATTTCGGGCTGGTGTGGGATTTTTCCGATTTTGAGCTGTATTGGCGGAACTGGCTTGAAAACAGACCTTGGACGACTTTATGGGTAGACGGCAATCATGAGAATTTCGGCAGACTTTCCGAATTTCCCGAAACGGACTGGAACGGCGGGAAAATAAAAAAAATAACCGATCATGTATATCATCTCTGCCGCGGATATGTATTTAATATCAGCGGCAAAAAAATATTTGCATTCGGCGGCGCGGAAAGCCATGATAAGGAATTCCGAACGCTCGGCATTTCCATGTGGAACGAGGAATTGCCGACAAAAGAGGAAATGGAGCGCGGCAGACGATCGCTGGAGGCTGAAAATTTTAAGGTGGATATTGTGATAACACATTCCCTGCCGACAACCGTGCAGAGCCGCAGTCTCCGCGGCAATGAATATCCGCGAAACATTTTAACGGATTATTTTGATGAGATCGTCGAAAAATTAGATTATAAGCTATGGTTTTCGGGTCATTATCACCGCTGGAAAAAATGCGGCAATAATCAGTATATGATATATAACGAAATAGTAAAACTGACCGGCGGCGGATTTGAATTTGTGTGAGTTCAACAGGGGGGAAGTTCTGTTTTTTCGGCGAAGCGAATATAATTATAGCGATCCAATGTATCTACGTTGGTACGAGTCCTAAAATATACAGCGGAGCGATTATACTCCCATCTATTGGGTATCTTGCAATAGAGACGAGTATATTTGCGCGAAATCCGCTACAAGGAGTATTGTGATGAATAACGCTAAACGAAAAATTTTCCTCGGCACACTTTTTTTTGGATGCTCAATTGCTGCAATTGGCGGAGCTGCTGTACTGAGTGATAAAATGACTGATACTGCCGTTCCGTCATCTTTGACCGATTTCAATGAGGAGCTGCCTGTTATTATTCTCGATGCGGGACACGGCGGAATTGACGGCGGCTGTGTATCGGCGGAAGGAGTTCCCGAAAAGGGAATAAATCTGAATATACTTCTCAGATTAAGGGATATGCTTGAAATTTCCGGGTACACGGTAGAAGTAACACGCGACAGCGATATGTCGATACACGACGCAGGTATCGAGGGGATAGCCAATCAGAAAAGTTCCGATATGGATAATCGATTGGAAATTTTCAATAAATATGACAACGCCGTGTGTATTTCAATACATCAGAATCAATTTACCGATCCTGTATACAGCGGCGCGCAGATGTTTTATTCGGGAACCAATTCTGACAGCGAGACGCTTGCAAAATCATTACAGAGCAGTTTTTCGGAATATTTGCAGCCTGATAATAAGCGTGAGATAAAACTTTGCGGTAAGGAATTATTTTTGTGCTATTACAGCGATAATCCAACAGTAATGGTTGAATGCGGATTTTTATCAAATCCCGAAGAGGCTGCAATGCTCAATACGGAGGAATATCAGCAGAAAGTGGCGATGACTATTTTTTACGGCTTGAATAATTTTATAAGCGGAAAGTGAGTTTCCATGAAACTGATGTCATGTACGCATCGATACAAGTTTTGAATGCATTGACTCTCTTTTTTTAATTGTTATGAAAAAAATACTGCAAAGCACTTGAAAAAAATAAGACAATGTGTTATAATAAGTTGTAACCGTGCTTTCTGCACTATTAAATTTATGAAAAGAGGAATTATAATGCCTGCAAATATTGTTGTCGGAACTCAATGGGGAGATGAGGGTAAGGGAAAGATAATTGATATCATATCTTCCCGCGCAGATGTTGTCGTACGCTCACAGGGCGGTAATAATGCCGGACATACGGTTGTAAATAACGGCGAGGTCTATAAGCTTCATCTTATCCCGTCGGGTATTTTATACAAAGATACTCTCTGCCTTATCGGCGCAGGTATCGTTCTTGATCCCAAGGATTTCATTGGAGAACTTGACGGTCTTGAAGCAAGAGGTATATCGACGGCAAATCTGAAAATAGATCCGCGCGCTCATGTCGTAATGCCATGGCACATTACCCTCGACGGACTTTCCGAAGCTTTCCGAGGCGGTAAGGACATCGGCACTACAAAACGCGGAATCGGTCCTACTTATATGGATAAGTACGAGAGATGCGGAATCAGAATGTATGATCTGGTTCACCCCGAAGTGCTTGCTGAAAAGATCCGCACTACGGGTAAGCTGAAAAACAAGATCATCACTGAAGTTTACGGCGGCGAAGCTTTCGATCTCGAAAAAGTGATCGCCGAATATACAGAATACGGCAAGCGTCTTGCGTCTTATATCGACGATGTTTCCGTGCTTACATTTGAAGCTGATAAAGCCGGAAAAACTATTATGTTCGAGGGTGCGCAGGCGACGCTTCTCGATATTGATTTCGGTACATATCCCTATGTTACGTCGTCTCATCCGCTTTCGGCAGGCGTTTGCGTAGGAACGGGCGTGGGTCCGAAAATGATCACGAACATTATCGGCGTTGCAAAGGCTTACACCACAAGAGTTGGAAAAGGACCTTTCCCGACGGAACTTGATGATGAAGTAGGCGATAAGATCAGAAATATAGGCGGCGAATTCGGTACGACCACAGGCAGACCGAGACGTACAGGCTGGTTTGACGCCGTCATAGTGCGCCATTCTGTTCGGGTAAACGGACTTGACAGCCTTGCTATCAACAAGCTTGATACGCTTGCAAATATAGATACATTAAAGATATGCGTTGCATACAAAAAGCCGGACGGGACAGTTACAGAGCATTTTCCGCCAACGCTTGAAGAGCTTGAAGGATGCGAGCCGGTATATGAGGAATTCCCCGGATTTACCGAAGATATTTCTAAATGCGCAAGCTTTGATGAGCTTCCCGAAAATTGCCGCAAGTACATTCAGCGCCTTGAAGAACTGGTAGGCTGCAAGGTAAGCATGGTCGGAATCGGACCTGACAGATCGCAGATCCTCGAAAGATAAGTTTTTAATCGGAGTCAAAAAACAGCAGATGTCGGTAGGGGAGGAATCATAAATGATCCGCGGAATAATTACGGCAGCATTATCTGTTTCGCTTATCGTAGGAGCAGCTGTGCCTGCTTTGCGTTCCAATACGATCAGAGCGGCGGACGTCATGTCTTACAGTTCTGACAGCAGCGTTTATGAAGAGAAAGTTCTGGAAATGCGCAGTCATTTTCTGAATCGCGACAGAGAATTTATAATTGAATTTCCGTCCGAGATATACAGCGGATTCGACGATCTGCGTCTTATCATCTCCGCCGCCGTCACTGAAAACGGAAATCCCGTCGGCGGAGATTATCTCAGAAAAACCTGCAAAAGCATGAACTATACTTCTTACGCAGGTATAGATTCCACGATCGTGGAAATGACCGTGAATTATGATACCACGGCTGAGCAGGAAGCTGAACTTTCCGAAAAAATCGGTGAAATAATCGATTCCCTCGATTTTGGCAGCGGTTCTGATTATGAAAAGGCGGAGGCTATATACGATTATATAGAAAATAACGTCGAATATGCCGATTCGTTTGACGACAGACAAGTTTTCACAGCCTACGGCGCAGCTGTAAACGGTGTTGCAGTATGTCAGGGTTACAGTCTTTTGCTTCATCGTATGCTTATGGAAGCGGGCATAAATTGCAGACTGCTTCCGGGAACTGCCGCCGGCGGTGCGCATTTGTGGAATATGGCGGAGATAGACGGTATATATTACTTCATGGACGTTACATTCGATTCTACGGTCGGCTTGGAAGAAAAGCTGTTTTTCCTGCGAGGAAGTGAGGATTTCGATGAATTTGCTCCCGAAGCCGATCACTGCTTTGATGTAAGTACTTATAAAAATAGTCCGCTGTATTACGAATATACGCGCGGCAGCGATTTTCTGTCGCGGTTCGATATTTCGCCGACAGCCTACGATCCGGATTCGCCGCCCATTTTAAGAGCGAGTTTGTATGGCGACGCAAATTGCGACAGCGTTGTTGAAATTGCAGATGCAACGCTGATATTGCAGTTTCTCACGAACAAAGACGATTATTCGCTTTCGACGCGAGGAATGCTTAATGCCGATGTCGTCGGCAACGACGGAGTTACCGCAAATGACGCGCTGATAATCCAGCAGATCGATGCGGGAATTTACACTGTTGAAGATTTGCCGATAATTGAATAAAAGTTGTTAAAATCATTCTTCAAGAATCAGAGGTGAAAATATGAATGAAAATAATTTTGGAGGACTGGACGATATTGATTACTCTGCGCAGCCGTCTAAAAACGACGGTCCGACAGGAGTTTCCGCGCCTGTTCTCGACGATATAGATTATGTGCCGCCGAGTGCGAAAAAAGGCGGTCCGATGGGAGTTTCCGCACCCGTGCTTGACGATATGGACGCATATGTTCCGCCCGTAAAGGAGAAAAAAGGCGCGCCCATCGGAGTTTCCGCGCCCGTGCTTGATGATGAATCGGCGGTTCATGAAGCTGCAAAGGAAGAAAAGCTTATAATGACGGACGAAGAAATAATTCAGCGTTTTTCCGCAGAGCAGCTTGAAACCTATAATAAGCTTCCCGATGCAAATAAGCAGAAAGTTCTTGATCTTATGCGCAAGCAGCTTGGTGCGGAAGCTCCGAAAGAAGAAGTCAAAGCGCCGGTTCTGGACGATGATAATTATACTCCGCCCGAACCGAAAAAGAAAGCCGAGTCTCAGCCTCAGCAGCCCGTGACTGCGCCTATACTTGACGATGCTCCCGAACCGACTGCGTACAAGCCGAAATTCGTTGATGAAGATCTCGAACGCGCTAAAAAGGAAGCCGCCAAAAAGGCAGTTTCTTCTCAGCTTGTATCGGAGCAGAAGGATTCGAAAGAAAGTCTGCGCATGATGCTTGAACTGAAAGAGGAACGCCGCCGCGAGGACGCGAAAAGGGGATTCAAAGTGGTAATTGTTATTGCGCTGTTGGGAATCGTTGCCGCAGTAGTATTTTATCTGCTTTACAGCGGTTCGCTCGGGCTGACATATGATGAAAGCGGATTGAGCAAGGCTTCCGGAATTATTAAAAATTCGTCGATGTACATCGCAATTGCCATGGGAATAAGTTCTCTTACGCTCATTACGGGAGTCGGATTTTTCAAATCCCTTACCACGCTTATTCATTTGCTTTCTGCAATAATACAAGTATTCCCGGGATTTGTAATGATCTCGCAGCACAACGGAAGTACGGGTTTGGCTATCGCATTGTATGCTGTATCGATCATATGCACAATAGCGGTATTTGTCGGACTTTCGGCTATAGAATCGGTAGGACTGTATTATAATAAAAATTTGCGGTAATTAACACAAATGCTGAAAAAGCTGTCTCGTTTTGTGAGACAGCTTTTTGATTTATGCGGAAATATCGGAGGATTTTGCCTGACGATTTTTATTATTGATAAGCTTGTTGTTGAATTCTTCGGGAGTAATGAATGTAGGCACCATTTGGTGAAGCGCGCTTATTGCAAGCAGTTCGTCATTCTTTTCGGCAGCATCGCGGAGAGCGCGCAATCTTTTGGCAAATGTCAATTCGTCGATCTCGATCTGCTTACCAATGAAAATAAGCTTGTTCGACGTTTTTTGTAATCCCTCTTCGTCCATGAGCAGCTCTTCCTTTATCTTTTCACCCGGACGAAGACCTGTAAATTCGATCGGAACATCAACATAAGGAACTTTTCCGTACATACGTATAAGATTTTCGGCAAGAGTGATTATACGCACGGGCTTG
Organism: uncultured Alistipes sp.; assembly: GCA_964401315.1. Taxonomy (GTDB): domain Bacteria; phylum Bacillota; class Clostridia; order Oscillospirales; family Ruminococcaceae; genus Ruminococcus. The sequence continues at coordinate 62,409 of CAYNYB010000004.1, read as the reverse complement.
CCCATATCGAGTACGAAAATTTCTCCGCCCTCGGCTATCGCGGCAGCTTCCATAACAAGGCTGACCGCCTCGGGAATCGTCATAAAATAGCGGATAATATCGCGGTGAGTTACCGTAACGGGTTTTCCCTGCTCTATCTGGCGTTTGAAAAGCGGAATTACCGAGCCGTTTGAGCCGAGAACATTTCCGAATCTTGTGGTGACAAATTCAGTACAGCCGCTTTTTTGCTGGGCAAGATACTGAACTATCATTTCGCAGCAGCGTTTTGAAGCCCCCATTACATTAGTCGGATTCACTGCCTTATCGGTAGAGATCATGATAAATTTTTCGATATTATGAAACTGTGCGAGAGTCGCGGTATTAAACGTGCCGATAATGTTATTTTTTATTGCTTCCATCGGCGAAGTCTCCATAAGCGGAACGTGCTTGTGAGCGGCAGCGTGGAACACCACCTGCGGCTTATACTTGGAGAATATCTGATTCATTCTGTAATAATCGCGTACGGAAGCGATAAGCGTCACAAGATCAAGACTATCGCCGTATTCCATAGTCAATTCCTGCTGAATATCGTAAGCATTATTTTCGTAAATATCGACGATAATTACCCTTTTCGGAGAATATTTCGCGATCTGTCGCACAAGTTCAGAGCCTATCGAACCGCCTCCGCCTGTGACCATACAGACTTTTCCGCCGATGAAATTGCTTATTTCTCGGTTGTCAAATTTTATGGGATCACGTCCGAGAAGATCTTCAACATTGATGTCATGTACCTGATTAAGCAGAGTAGTGGAATTATCGTCGAAGATGAGATTTCCGATAAAGGGCAGCTTTTTAACCGGTTTGCCTGTTTCGGAGCAGATATTCAGAATCCGCTTCCGTTCATCTTCAAGGCAGGATGGAATCGCGAAAATTATAAGTTCTATATCCTTTTCCTTAATAAATTTCGGAATATCATATGTAGAGCCGACGATCTCAACATCTTCGATACAACTGCCGATCTTATGTCTGTCGTCGTCGATTATGCAGACCGGATCGTAGCAGGAAGATGTTTTTCCGTCGCAGCAGGCTGAATTCTGAGAATTACGGATTTCCTTGAGGAGCATTTTGCAGGCTTGACCGCCGCCTATTATCATAGTACGGGTATTGTGTTCAAAATTTTTTCTTTTTTCCGGAATATCAATAAATGCCGAGCGGAATAATACGCGAAACAGAGATACTCCCGCGGCAGTAAGCAGCATATGTAACATAAAATAGGGAAGCTTCACCATATTGCCCGTGCATATGTAGTTGAACAGCCAAGTTGAAGCGATACCTGTTATCGAGCCTGCCGCGCATGAAACGTAATCTTTAGGTTTGGAATACCGCCACATTTTGCTGTACGCACCGAAAATAAACAGAAATGCAAAACAGCAGACAGTGCTGATAACAATAGGGATTATTATTTCGGAATTTGAAATTGAACTACCCGAAAAAGAAAGAATAAAATCCGTCATAAGGGCGGCGCAGATGACAATAAGGGCGTCGGCGAGAATCAGAGTTATTTTTCTGATCATGAATTTTGCCGCATATTTTGAAAATAATTGTTTCATACGTACCTCCATAAGGAATGTCTTATGATTAAATTATAACATTATGTCGCATAAGTGTCAAGTAAAAGATAAAAATGTCAGAAAATACATATTTGATGAACATAAGTATAGATATAAGACTTTTGGAAATAATATATTTGAGGTGACGAATATGTATGATGAAGATATGAAGATATATGTGCCTAAAAGCGGCGGCATTCAGCATTGTGAAGACGAAACCGATGATGTGAAGATCTATTCTTCGATTTCTGCTCCCTCGGCTGAACAATCCGCGCATTTGCCATAAAAGACAGTCTGGAGCGGGTCGACGATAAATCCGTGATGTTCGGCAATGTGGCGGTTTATTTCGATAAGCCTATCGCAGCTGAGATGAATAAGTTTACCGCAGTCAAGGCATTTCAGATGAAAATGTTCGCGGCATTCCTTTTCATTTTCGATGTATTGATAGCAAGCCCCCATTTTACCGTCAATAACAAATTTTCGTACGACGCCCGAATCAACAAGACGATCAAGCTGACGGTAAATGGTAGCTGTTCCGACGGGAGTGCCTTCTGAACGCAGAAACGCGCTTATTTCCTGAACGTTTGTATGCTTTTCTTTATTTTTAACAAGAAAATCCAGAAGCATTTCCTTCTGCGATGTTTTATAACCAAGATCTTTTTTCATAAACGCTTCACCATTTCACCGCACGGGAATCCGTGCGGATTTTTTTGAGTTCTGTAATTATTTTATCATATTTTAATAGTTATGTCAAGGTAAAAAAATTCTTGCAATTATTTGAAAAATATGATATAATGATATGGGCAAAGCTGCCAAATAAACATATGGAGGTCATAACCATGTCTATGTATATTACTTGTCTTGATCTTGAAGGCGTTCTCGTTCCTGAGATCTGGATCGCATTTGCTGAAGCAAGCGGAATTCCCGAGCTGAAAAAAACCACACGCGACGAACCTGATTACGATAAGCTTATGAATTACCGCATAAATATCCTCAAGGAACACGGACTCGGACTTAAAGAAATTCAGGAGACTATCGCAAAGATTGATCCTATGCCCGGCGCAAAGGAATTTCTGGACGAGCTTCGTTCAATCTGCCAGACTATCATTATCAGTGATACGTTTACGCAGTTTGCTGCTCCTCTTATGACGAAACTCGGTCAGCCGACTATTTTCTGCAATACCCTTGAAGTAGCTGAAAACGGCGAGATCACCGGATTTAAGATGCGCTGCGAGAAATCTAAGCTTACAACTGTAAAGGCTCTCCAGTCCATAGGTTATGAGACGATCGCAAGCGGCGACAGCTTCAACGATCTCGGCATGATCCAGGCAAGCAAGGCGGGATTTTTATTCAGAAGCACTGAGCAGATCAAGGCTGATTATCCCCAGTTCCCTGCTTTTGAAACATACGACGAGCTTCTTAGTGCAATCAAGGAAGCTATCAAAGCTTGATAATGTGGCTGATAATTTTTGCAGCCATTATTATTACCGCTATAGGCGGCTTAATATATCTGGCAGCGGGATTTCACAGATTCGCCGCTGTCAAAAAAATAGCTGAAAAAAATAAAACTGCGGCATGGATAATTTCCTTTGCCGCAGTTGTCGCAATTGCCCTGCCTTGGCTGCTTATAAATACATGGGCAATGGCGGTTGTGCTTATACATTTATTTTTCTTCTGGCTTCTTTTTGATATTATATCGTTTATCATATCGAAAATACGCAGGAAAAAGTCTGCTGCAAATATTTCCGCGGCAGCTGCGATAATTTTCACGGCTTCATATCTTTCGATAGGCTGGTATGCCGCGCATAATGTTGTTATCACGCGTTATGTTCTGCCAACTGAAAAAAATATCGGCGAGCCGCTGAGAATTGCAATGATCGCAGATGTTCATCTGGGAATTACTTTCGATGGCGATGAATTTGCAGAGCAGCTGAAACGTCTTGATGATCTCAACGTTGACGCCGTGATGATCGCAGGAGATTTCGTGGACGACGACAGCAACATGGCTGATCTTGAAAAAGCCTGCTCCGCTCTCGGCAATATCAAAACGAAATACGGCGTGTTTTATGCGTATGGCAATCATGATATGGGTTATTTTGAGGGGAGCAGGGATTTTTCCGCTGGGGATCTTAAGAAAGAGCTTAAAAAGAATGGTATAAAAATACTTGCTAATGACAAAGTAATGTTGAATGATAATATCTGCGTTATCGGCAGGTTTGATGGGGCTGTTTATGATGTGCGCGTGCCAATCGACGATTTAATGGCGGATACTGAATCTTCGACGTACAGTATCGTCCTTGATCACCAGCCGAATGACTATGATGAAGAATCGAAAAGCGGTGTTGATCTTGTGCTGTCGGGACATACCCACGGCGGTCATATTTTTCCGACGGGATATGTAGGAACGCTTACGGGAGTGAACGACAGAATCTACGGTCATGAAAAGCGCGGAAATTCCGATTTTATAGTAACAAGCGGAATGTCAGGCTGGGCGATGCCTTTCAAAACGGGAACAAAATCCGAAATTGTAATTATTGACATAAAAAAGCAGTCCGACAGATGAAGTCGGACTGCTTTTTTTGAGAGGGAGAATTGTGAAATCTGCAAATTAAAATCCCCAAGGATTCTGCTGACCTGAAGAGCTGCCTGCGGAAACAGAATTTCCGCCGCTGATAGTGCCGTCAGCGAATACTGCCTGCGAATCGTCGAGAGCGATAAGATCAGTACCGCCCGAAATTGTGCCGCCCGTGTAAGCAGTAACGCCGCTGCCTTCTGTGTTTTTGAATGTGATGCTGCCCATTGAGCGCATAGTCATGAATGAAACAATGACATTGCCCGACTGATCGGCAACAGTAAAGCGTGTATTTTCCGCGATCTGACCTGACGACTGCGAAGAAGCTGTTACAACCGTTCCGCCCGAAGCGGTGTTGGAACCGTCGCTGTCAAGAGGTTCCTGACCGTTTGCAATTACAACGCCGCCCGTTATAGTAAGATTTCCGTTGGAATCAAATGCGTCGTGATCGCCGCTTGCAGACTGAACTATTGCAATACCGCCCGAAATTTCCAGAACATTATTGCCTGCCGAGCCGAATCCGCCGCCGGGATTCCAGCCGCCGAAATTGTTATTTCCGCTTCCGTCAGCGCCGCCTGCCGCATTATATCCGTCGTCGTCGGCTTTAACAAGCACCGTGCCGCTGTACTGATAAATATTCTGACCCTCAATGCCCTCATAGCATTTAGTAACATAAATTCCGAAATCGCCTGCCGAACCGCCTTTTGCACCGAGAGTAAGATCGTGATCGGCATGAAGAGCGTCGTCAGCCGAAGAAAGCTTGAAATTACCTCCGCTTACCATGATATTTCCGCCGCAGTGAATGCAGTCGTCGGAAGAATCTATAGTGATATTTCCGCCGTATACGGTAATATTTCCGCCGCTCTGCCATGTAGTTCCTGCCGCGTCATAAAGACCGGCAGCCTTTATGCCCTTTGCCGAAATATCGGTTTTATTGGAATTGCCGTCCATACCCATTCCGCCGCCGGGACGTCCGCCTCCCCAGGGATTCTGATTGTCTGTAGAGCTTCCCGAGCCTGTATAGCCGGAGCCTTCAAAGGTATATATCGTAATATCGCCGCCGTTGATAACAACGTCCTGTTCAGCCTGAATTCCGTCAGCGTATGAATTTATATCAACAGTACCGCCGTTTATGGTAACCGAACCGTAGCTTTTTGCAGTTGTGGAAGCCTCTGTTGCTGTGGATTTAATTCCGTCTCCTTGCTGAGTTTTTACGCTGAGTTTAAGTGTTGAAAAATCCGTGCTTGCGGGATTTCCGACAGTAACGCTGTCCTTGCCGCGGATTCCGTCATCGACCGCATTTACGGTAATATCGCCGTTGTATATCTTGATATCATTTTTACAGACGATCGCATCATCGGTATTTCCATTGACCGTAAGCGAGCCTGTTCCTTTAAATTTTATATCGTCCCGTGCAAAGATTGCACCCTCAACCGTGTTTACATTACCATCGGCATCGGTGTAAGTTTCGAAATGAGAAGAGCCGTCGGAGATAGTATTGATCGTTCCTGATTTTGCAACTATCTGAACTTCGTCGCCTATGGACTGAACGTATATGGGAGAAGTTGTACTGTTTGAAATATCAGCTCCGATAAGATTCAGTTCAACTACTCCGTCGGGATAAGTCGTTTTATCAACGTTTACTATGATCTGAACGTCTTTTGCTTCGCCTGATACTGCGAAAACTCCGGGCTGTGTGACAGTCATAACACCATTGCTTACAGAAGCCATATCAATCGGAGCGTTGGATTCGATAGACGCGCCGCTGAGTTTTATTGTATATTCGGAATTCGTAGGAGTAGTTGGAGTAACGGGTGAATCGCTTGCGCCGTCGGGATCAACGCTTTCGTATACCGTGATAAGCGAACTCTGTTCGAATGCCGCTCCGCCACTGTGAACAGCAGTATTGGAATTTGAAGCGTTTGTGAAGCTGTATGATTTGCCTGCTGCAATATCGGGAGCGCTGATCAATGCGAAAGCGTATTTTTTAGTCCATTTGCTGAATGTAACATAATCGTTTACGAGAGCGTTAGCCTTTTTCCAGCAGCCGTCAGTTTCAGCGGAAGCCTTGAAATTGAGAAGCATAGTTCCCTGAGTAGTTCCAGTCATGAGAGTCTGGTCTGTCTGATTATCGGTAGCAGTTACAACAACGATGCCGCCCGTGATATTCGTTGAAGCTGACGAAGTAAGACCGCGGTCGCCGCCGCCGAGAAGAGTTCCGCCCGAAATATTTATGTCAACACCCTGTACAGCATCGTTTCCAGCCTTTATTTCAGTTGTTCCGCCCGAAATAGTAACGCTGCCCTTACTTGATTTAAGTCCGTCTCCCTCAGCGTCGATGTTAAGAACTGCGGAATCCTTTACAGTTACGGAAGTCTTGCCTTTCACAGCGTCGGTTTTGTCTGTGGAGTTGAGAGTAGTGATATTGACTGTACCGCCCGTAAATTTAATATCGTTGTTACAAACGAGACCGTCCTGAGTATTTGCGGTAATATTGAGGATTCCGTCGCCGACAGTACCGCCCTTGACAGTGATATCGTCCTTAGCCTCGATAACAGCAGCGCCGAGAGAATCGCCTGCATATGCCGTATCGCCGTCGGAGATAGAGTTTACTGTGCCGTCAACGATATTCAGCGATGTATTTTCAGCATTCGTAACGAGAATGGCAGGAGCTGATTTTCCTGTAATATTTGCGTTATTGAGGAAAATTTTTACTGTTTCGGGATCGGCAGCTTCATCTGCGATATTAACGTTGATCTGACCGTCGTCGAGAGTTCCGTCAACATAGAATGTTCCGGAATGAGTGATCGTGATCCTGCTGCCGTCAACTTCAGCGTAATTGCCTTCTACAGTTGCGGACAAGCCGTTCAGATGAATATATGTAGTTTCGGCAACGGGGTCTATAGGGCGGCCGTTGAGCCATGATTCGGGAAGTTCCTTTATAACTCCCGCGTCTAATTTCTGGATAGCAAGCGCGTCTGAAGCTGTAACACCGTCGCCGACAGAACTGCAATCCGCATTAAGCATACCTTGATCCGTCAATTGAAACTCGTCTTTATTGGTGAGGTATTGAAGAATAAGCGTAGCGTCTGCGATCTCAACCTTACCGTCGCAGTTTGCGTCGCCGTATACAACATCGGCAGCCTGAGAGGAAACAGCCGAAATGGTCATAGCTGCCGCCGCGGAAACAGCTGCTGTTGAAATTCCGCTGAGGATTGTTTTGATTGCTGATTTTTTCATAATGATCAAACTCCTATAATTTTTGGGGTATTATTCTTTACTATGGTTATGATTATAAACCGTTATTCTTAAAATAATCTTAAACTATGAGAATTTTATGAATTTTTTTTGATTTTTCGGTTATTATAATTTCGGGTGATATTTATGAATGATGAAAAAAAGAAAATACCTGTTCCCGATCCGTTCGACGAGGGCTGGGAAAATATAAGTTCGGCAACGGAAATGACAGGACTGATACCTGCAAATCCCGATGAGGAAACGATATTTTCCTACGAAAAATTATATCCTTATCTGCCTGATTACAAGTAGAATTATATAGTACCGCACATTCTGTGCGGTACTATTTTGTGTGCATAATATATAAAAATAAGTTCGGGAATTAACAGATGTAACAAAAATATCAAAAAGTGCTTTATTTTTCACTTAAAAAATGGTATAATAAATAGAATAACTTAATCGGAGGAATTATGAAAAACGGAGTAAAAATGCTGGATATTGCAAAAAAACTTGGCGTCAGCGTAGTTACCGTGTCCAACGCTCTTGCAGGGCGTGAGGGCGTAAGCGATCAGATGCGCGCGAAAATTCGCGAGACCGCCGAGGTAATGGGCTATAAGCCGTCGAACACAAGCAATTCAAGACAGAAAATCGATCTGCCTAAAATCGGGAAAAGCGCAGGAATACTTACTTCCGAACGCTTTGTAGGCTCAATGGGAACTTTTTACTGGGAGCTTACCGCGAATATCTCGAATAAGCTTTCGTCTATGGACGTGCTGCCAGTCTACGAATGCATAACGCGCCGGAACGAGCGGAATATTGTGCTTCCGAATACGTTGTCCGAAAGAAAAGTCGACGGCGTGATAGTTATCGGACAGGTCAGCCGAAAATATGTGGAAGCCTTGAAAAATACAAATATTCCGCTGCTGCTGGTTGATTTTTACGACAGCCGCTTTAATGTGGATTCCGTAAATTCCGACAGCTTTCACGGCGGATATATTCTGACTGATCATCTGGTTGAAAATGGACACAGCAGGATAGGATTTATCGGTACGATCAACGCCACGAGCAGCATTAACGACCGCTTTCTCGGCTACATAAAATGTATTATGGAAAATCGTCTTGAATACCGCAGCGAATGGCTGCTTGACGACCGCGACGATACGGGTACTCTTTTTGAGCGGATAGATTTTCCGAAAAATATGCCAACCGCATTTGTATGCAACAGTGATGAGACGGCTTTTCGCGTAATATCGGCGCTTCGTGCGAAAGGCGTGAGAGTTCCCGAGGATATTTCCGTTGTTGGATACGATAATTATACAGTATCTGATATATGTATTCCTGCAATCACTACTGTTGAAGTCGATCTTGAGCAGATGGCTTCGGTAAGCGTAGAGATAATGGCGCGAAAGCTTGCAGATCCATCATACGTCGCAGGAAGGCGTATAATCAGCGGTAGGCTCATCATCAAAGACAGCGTTCTTAGGAATCATAAATAACTTGCACGTTTCTGCTTGTCTAATTTGTCCTATGCTGCGCAGAAACGCTCAACTTATTTTTTATGATTCCTTCAATGAATTAGAGAGGTTTTAAAATGCTGATAAAAAATTTTTTCGGTCATCTCAGAACTGTAAACAGTCATCGTCATATGGTAATGTATCATTGTTTCAAGGCCGGTATCTTCCGCCGTGGTCTGCTTCACGATCTTTCTAAATATTCCCCGACGGAGTTTATTCCCGGAGTTCTTTATTTTCAGGGAAGCCGCAGTCCGAATGAACGCGAAAGAGAAATAAACGGCGCGTCAAGAGCATGGATGCACCATAAAGGCAGAAATCGTCATCATTTTGAATACTGGACAGATTACAGCACCGTAACGGGAACTCTCGATCCTGTAAGAATGCCCGATGATTTTATCTTTGAAATGTTTTGCGACAGGGTAGCGGCGTCAAAGATATATAATAAAGATAAATATAACGACAAAATGCCCCTTGAATATTTTCTCAGAGCAAAGCAAAAACGCCAAATCGAAGCGCAGACTGCCGCGAAACTGGAATTTCTCCTGCGGTTGCTTGCCGATAAGGGCGAAAAGGCGGCGTTCCGCTATATAAGAAAGCGCAGAAAAGAAATTCGCAGGAGGACGCGCCGATGAAAAAAATCATAGCCGCAGCCATTCTGCCCATACTGATGATGTGCGGCTGCGGCAGCGTTGGAAAAATCGATGGCGAAAATGTTCCGACTGTTGTTACTGCCGAGCCGACGACTGCCGTTTCAACTTTTGAAACTGAGGTAACGACGAATTTACCTCCCGAACCTGCTACAGCGCCGCCCTCTGCTGCGGAGATATGTCTTTCCGGAATGACTCTTCATGAAAAAATATGCCAGATGTTTATCGTTGAACCCGAAAAATTCTCTCCCGAAGCGGCGTTTACCATAGTCGGCGATAATTTTCGGGGCGGATACGCCGAATACCCAGTTGGCGGATTTATTTTTTTCACAAAGAATATTGTGTCCTCGGAGCAGACCTCTGCAATGCTTGCTGACATCCAGGATACTGCTTTACAAAACGGCGTCGGAGTTTTTTTGGCGGTTGACGAAGAGGGCGGCTATGTTACGCGAGTTCAGTCTCAGCTTGGCACGGAAGCCGTTTACAGTATGCGCTGTTACGGCGACCTCAATGACAGAGAGCAGGCTTTTTCGGTAGGCGAAACTATAGGGGATTACCTTGCGGATTACGGATTTAATGTGGATTTCGCGCCCGTTGCCGACGTTAATATAAGTCCGTGGAATGAACTCGGTTCGCGAATATTCAGCTCCGATCCGCATATCACGGCGGAAATGTCGGCTGCTGTTTCCGAGGGTTTGCAGTCGAAAGGCGTATGCAGCACTCTTAAACATTTTCCGGGATTGGGAGCAGGCAGCGGAAATACTCATTACGGATCAGTGTATATCGAACGCACTTACGATGAACTGCTTGAAACGGAATTTACGGCATTTCGCGGCGGAATCGAGGCGGGCTGCGATTTTGTAATGGTAGGTCATCAGATCACGGCGGCATCCAAGGACGATCTGCCGGGCGATCTTTCTTCTGTAGTAGTAGGGGAATGGCTGAGAAATACGCTGAGATTCGACGGTATAGCAATAACCGATTCTCATTCCATGGGTGCGATCGCGAACGTTTACGACAGCGGAGAAGCTGCCGTCAGAGCTGTTGAAGCGGGCATGGATATAATACTTATGCCGCATGATCTCCCGACTGCCGTTAAAGGTCTGACAGACGCAGTAAATTCGAGGGAAATTACGGAAGAGCGCATAAACGAAAGCGTTCTCCGTATATTGGAGAAAAAATCCGAACTTGGGCTTTTATGATCGAACAAAGTCAATATCGAATATAATTTCGATATTGACTTTATTTAGTAATTGGTGTATAATTATAAAGGAATATGCTCGGGCGAAACGGTTATAATATTATATAAATATTATAATCTAAGGAGCATATTATGGATATCGAAAAAAAGGAACACGTTATCGACAACGGCTCGCCCAATTCAAAACATCTTATACACTGCCTTACGATAATAGGTCAGATAGAGGGGCATTACGTGCTTGGCGAAACGAATAAAACAACGAAATACGAGCATATAATCCCTGCGCTTGTTGCAGTCGAGCAGGACAGGAGCGTTGAGGGGCTTATTATAATCCTCAATACCGTCGGCGGAGATGTTGAAGCGGGACTTGCCATAGCGGAGCTTATTTCGGGAATGAAAACTCCCACCGTTTCTATCGTAGTGGGCGGCGGTCATTCCATCGGAGTGCCGCTTGCGGTAAGCGCAAAAAAATCGTTTATCGTTCCGTCGGCGTCGATGACTATTCACCCTGTACGCATGAACGGCACGGTTCTCGGAGTTCCGCAGACTCTTTCCTATTTCGATAAAATGCAGGACAGAATAGTCAGCTTCGTTACCAAAAACAGCAATATAAACGAAGATGAGCTGCGCCGCCTGATGATGAATACGGAGGAACTTGTGCTTGACGTAGGCTCGGTAGTCGACGGCGAAAAGGCTGTAAATATCGGACTTATAGATTCTCTCGGCAGTCTCGGCGACGCTATGGACTGCTTGTATGATATGATAGAAAATACACCGCGTAGATATGATCAATGAGTGTTGGAGCAATTTTCAGCGCTCTGTATCATTCTGCGGACAAAAAACGGAGAAAAAAATGGCATTTAATTTTAAACTACCTTTCGGTGCGGATTTCAGAGACGACAGCGAACCGAGATCAAAAGGCGATAAAGACGGAGGAGAGCCGCTTCTTAAAGGAGGCGGCGCGAAAAAAAATCCGACGAAAAAGAAGTCTGCCTATGCCCCGAAAAATGAAAACAGCCGCATAACTTCCGTATTGCTTTTCGCGGCGGGAGTGCTTTGTCTGCTCATTACACTGATCCGCGGGACGGCAGGCTGGAAGCGTATGCACGAGTTTATGCTGGGATTTTTCGGCATTGCCTCACTGCTCGTGCCTGCTGTGCTTATCGCGGCGTCAATACTTATCGGACTTGAAAAAGATCGGCAGCGCGTGAAAAATATGGCTGTCTGGAGTCTTATTCTGACGGTCGTTATCAGTTCGGGAGTGCAGATATTTGCGGTAGGCGAACTCCCCGGAAGAGGATTCTGGAATAATATCACCCGGCTTTATGACGGCGGAAAAAGGCTTCACGGCGGCGGCGTGGCTTCATATCCCATAGCCGGAATATTCTTTGCGCTGTTCGGAACTATGGGCGCGAGAATTGTAATAATCCTGCTGCTTTTTGTGATGATCATGCTCATAACGGGCAAGGGAATTATAGAATTTTTTGAAATGCTTTTAGAGCCGTTTAAATTTTTGGGAAGATGTATCGAGGGCGTTCAGAATCTTATCATGGGCGAGAATTTTGAGGACGCCTTTGACGACGATGAGGACGACGAATACTACGAGGAAAACGAGGACAGCGCGTTCAGCAAAGACCTTGAAGCGATCGAGATAGTCAATAATAAAAAGCCGCCTGCCGAATCGGAAGACGACCGCGAAAAAGACGAATTCAGTATGTTTTTCGATATTCCGATACCCGAAGAAAAGCCTAAGTCGGAAAAAAAATCGTCCGACAGCGAGCTTGAAAAGCTGATAGACAGGGCGGCGAAATCAGCGGAAAAAAATCCCGAAGCTGCGGCTGAAGAAGATGACAAAAAAGATTCCCCGAAAATTCAGCCTGTGTACATACTTCCGGGACTCGATCTGCTAACTCCGCCCGATACTCATTCCAACAGCGCCGAAGCCGCTCAGGAAATGCGCGAAAAGGCTGATACTATCGTGAATACGTTCAAAAGCTTCGGCGTTGAGGTGAAGATCAAGAGCATTTACCGCGGTCCGTCCATTACGAGATATGAAATTCAGCCTGGAGCAGGCGTTAAGGTTTCGAAGATAAAGGGTCTGGAGGACGATATCGCGCTAAGTCTTGCGGCTCAAGGCGTCAGAATAGAAGCTCCCGTTCCCGGAAAAGCAGCCGTGGGAATCGAAGTTCCGAATATCAACAAGGATACCGTTACCATACGCGAAATACTTTCCACGCCCGAATTCAGAAGTGCGCAGAGCAAACTTGCTTTCGCCGTGGGAAAGGATATTACGGGCAATGCGATAGTGGGCGATATTTCGAAAATGCCCCACGTTATCATTGCGGGAACGACAGGTTCGGGAAAATCCGTCTGCACCCGTTCCATAATTATGAGTATTCTTTATAAGGCGACTCCCGACGAAGTAAAGATAATACTTATCGATCCGAAGGTTGTTGAATTCAAGGTGTTTGAGGGAATTCCGCATTTGCTCATTCCGATAGTCACCGAAGCGAAAAAGGCGGCAGGAGCACTTAATTGGGCGGTAAACGAAATGATGCGCCGCTATAACACATTTGCGAATATCGGAGCGAACGATCTGAAATCCTATAACGAACTTGCGGAAGCAGACGGCGATATTCCGACAATGCCGCAGATAGTCGTATTTATCGACGAGCTTGCCGATATGATGCTCGTTGCAGGCAAGGAAGTTGAAGATTCCATATGCCGTCTTGCGCAGATGGGAAGAGCGGCGGGAATGCATCTTGTGGTCGCTACCCAGAGACCGACCACGGACGTTATCACTGGTCTTATCAAGGCGAATATCCCCAGCCGTATCGCGCTTTCGGTAATGTCGCAGGTGGATTCCAGAACAATTATCGATATGGCGGGCGCGGATAAACTCCTCGGCAACGGCGATATGCTCTATATGCCCATAGGTACGAGCAAACCCGTGAGAATTCAGGGCTGTTTCGCGTCTACAAAGGATATAAACGAAACATTGAATTTTATCCGTTCTCAGGCTGAGGGAAGTTATGATTCCCAGATCATCGAAGCTGTGGAGAATTTTGTTCCGCAGACCAAGGGCGATCGCGGCGGAACTTCAGACAGCGGATTCGAGGCAGGCAGCGACGAGGATTACGTTATAAAGGCGGCGGAGGTTGCCGTCAACAACGGACAGCTTTCCACAACGATGCTTCAGAAAAAGCTGAAGCTCGGTTATGCAAGAGCGTCGCGCATAATGGACGAGCTGGAAGAACGCGGAATAATCGGACCGTCCGAGGGTTCAAAGCCGCGAAAGATACTCATGTCAAAAATGCAGTTTGACGAATGGAAACTGCGCATGATGGAAGGGGCGTGATTCGGTTTGTACGATAAATTTTTACCCATGACTAAACGCGAAATGGACGAACAGGGTATCGAACAGTTTGATTTTATATACATAACGGGTGACGCCTACGTCGATCATCCAAGCTTCGGAGCGGCGATAGTTACGCGGCTCATAGAATCTCTTGGATTTACCGTGGGAATAATTTCTCAGCCTGATTGGCATTCCGACAAGGATTTCCGCAGATTCGGCGCGCCGAAATACGCATTTTTGGTAACGTCCGGCAATATAGATTCCATGGTCGCTCATTACACCGCAGCCAAGCGAAAGCGTTCCGACGATGCGTATACGGCAGGAGGAATGGCCGGAAAACGTCCTGACAGAGCCGTTATAGTTTATTGTCAGAAGCTGCGCGAATATTTCGGGGAGATTCCGATTGCGATAGGAGGACTGGAAGCTTCGCTGCGGCGGTTTGCTCATTACGATTACTGGGACGACGCGGTAAGACCGTCGGTTCTCGCGGACAGCGGCGCGGATATTCTTATGTATGGAATGGGCGAGCATCAGATCGAGGAACTCTGCAACCGTCTTGCAAAGGGCGAAAACATACACGATATACACGATATTCGCGGAACGTGCTATATGACCGAGCCGATCAATACTCCGATAGGCGCGGCTCAATGCCCGTCTCTGGAGCAGGTTAGAGAGAGCAAGCGCGAATATGCAAAGGCTACGAAAATTCAGTATGACTGGCAGGACGAAGTTTACGGAAAAACTATCATTCAGCGCCACGGAAATATGATGCTGGTGCAGAATCCGCCTGCGAAAAGCCTTACGACGGAAGAGCTTGACCGCATATACAGTCTGCCGTATACGCGGCGTTATCACCCCTCTTATGAAACGTTGGGCGGAGTTCCCGGAATTGAAGAGGTTCGCTTTTCCATAACTCATAACCGCGGCTGTTTCGGCTATTGCAATTTCTGTTCCATCGCTCTTCATCAGGGCAGGCGCGTTACGGTACGCAGTGAAGAATCAGTTCTTGCGGAAACAGAGAGAATAGTTCAGATGCCCGATTTCAAGGGATATATCCATGATGTCGGCGGACCGACGGCTAATTTCCGCCATACTTCCTGCGAGAAGCAGCTGTCTAAGGGCTTGTGCATGGGAAAAAAATGCCTTGCCCCGACTCCTTGTCCGGCTTTAAAGGCGGATCATAAGGAATATCTGGCAATGCTGCGGAAAATTCGCAAAGTCAAGGGCGTAAAAAAAGTTTTCATTCGTTCTGGAATAAGGTACGATTACCTGATGGAGGATAAGAACGACGAATTCATGCGCGAACTGATAAAGTATCATGTGAGCGGTCAGCTGAAAGTTGCGCCGGAACATTGCTCTGCAGTAGTGCTTGATAAAATGGGAAAGCCGCATATAGAAGCGTATAAGGCATTTCAAAAGCGGTTTTACGAGATAACCAAGGGCGTTGGCAAGGAGCAGTATCTCGTTCCGTATCTGATGTCGTCGCACCCGGGAAGTACTTTGAACGAAGCTATTGATCTTGCACTGTTTCTGCGTGATAATAAAATTCGACCAGAACAGGTGCAGGATTTTTACCCGACTCCCGGAACTATCTCGACGTGTATGTTCTATACCGAGCTTGACCCGTATACAATGGAGAAAGTCTATGTTCCGAAAACTCCGAAAGAAAAGGCGATGCAGCGCGCTTTGCTCCAGTATTTCCTGTCAAAAAACAGGGAAATGGTTCTTGAGGCGCTGAAAAAGGCAGGTCGGTATGATCTTATAGGAACGTCGCCGAAGTGTCTCGTTGACGATGTTTCGGCGAAAAATAAAGGGAAAGGCGGTGACGGATCATGGCAGAAAAAAGGAAAAGATCATCGGGGCGCAAACAATCGAAAGGCAGAAAAACGTCCTCAAAAGCGAAAAATCAGAAAATGAACAAGACTGTCCTCTACGTCATGATCGCCATTATCGCCCTGCTTTGCGTAGGATTCTTCGTTGATCCCGAAGAATTGGCAAATCTTATGAACGGCGGCAATAATTCTCAATCGGAAAGCGGCAGCCGCGATGAAATGACGGTTCATTTTATAGACGTCGGGCAGGGCGACAGTATTCTCATAACGGCGGGGAATGACACTATGTTGATAGACTGCGGCGAGATCGGAAAAGCGCCGATAGTTGAAAATTATCTTGCAAGTCAGGGCGTAGATCAGCTTGATTACGTAATCGGAACGCATCCGCATTCCGATCATATGGGCTGCATGGACGAAATAGTTAAATATTACAATATAGGCGAGTTGATACTTCCTCATCTTCCCGATAAGGATATTCCCACGACGAAATATTTCGAGAGATTCCTTGACGCTGCCGAAGCGTGCGATTTGAAGATGACGGAAGCTGAAATCGGCAGGAAAATTAAA
The DNA here is from genome assembly GCA_964401315.1 of uncultured Alistipes sp. Taxonomy (GTDB): domain Bacteria; phylum Bacillota; class Clostridia; order Oscillospirales; family Ruminococcaceae; genus Ruminococcus. The sequence continues at coordinate 45,892 of CAYNYB010000004.1, read as the reverse complement.
CTCGGAGATGCCGAATGCGAAATAATCGCGCCGTGCAGCGAAAAATACGGCAATACCAACAATTATTCCGTCGGAGTAATAATCCGTCACGGCGGCAACAGCTTTTTGCTGACGGGAGACGCCGAAGCTTCCGCTGAAAAGGAAATGCTCGAATCGGGCAGACTTGCGGACGTCGATGTTTACAAGGCTGGTCATCACGGCAGCGATACTTCGAGCAGCGATGAATTTCTTGACAAGGTTTCGCCCGAAATAGCAGTTATCTCATGCGGTACGGGAAATTCCTACGGTCACCCGAAGCAAAGCACTCTTGACAAATTCGAGGAGCGCGGAATTCAAGTTTATCGTACCGATTTAAGCGGAAGTATAAAAATAACGTCCGATGGCAAGGAGATATCGGTGAAAACCGAACGATGAAAGGAGCGCCGATCTATGATAATTGACAGATTTGAGGGCGAATATGCAGTTATGGAAACCGACGGCGGCATGATCAATATCGAGCGCGGCAAACTCCCCGAAAACGCTGCGGAGGGCGACGTTATCGAGACTTGCGGCGATGTGTATGTTATAAATTCCGCGGAAACGGCTGAAAGGCGCAAAAGAGCCGCAAGCCGTCTCAGAAAGCTTATGGGTAAAAATAATGACTGATGTTATAATTATCGGGGCAGGCGCGGCAGGCTGCATGGCGGCTGTATATGCGGCGAGATACGGAAAATCAGTGACTGTTTTCGAGAGGAATGCCAATATCGGCAGAAAACTCCGCATTACGGGAAAGGGAAGATGCAACGTCACGAATAATTCTCCGATGGAGGAGCATATGAAAAATATCCCTGTAAACAGCCGTTTTATGTACAGTTCGTTTTCGATGTTCGGCGCGGAGGATACCATGGCTTTCTTTGAAGAGCTGGGCGTTCCGCTGAAAACGGAGCGCGGAAACCGCGTTTTCCCCGTCAGCGACAATGCGGAGGATATAGTTGACGCTCTTTACAAGGAAATGAAGCGGCTGGACGTTAAAATCATACATAAGCGCGTAAATTCGCTTATTCTTGAGGACGGCGTATGCCGCGGAGTTCTTGCTGACGGAAAAGAATACCGCAGCCAAAGCGTACTGATCGCCTGCGGAGGTCTTTCGTATCCGAAAACAGGCTCGACAGGGGACGGCTATTCTCTCGCAAAATCGGCAGGTCATACAATAACCGATCTGAAACCAAGCCTTGTTCCTATAGTTTCGGACGATAAATACTGCGCGGAGCTTATGGGACTGTCGCTGCGGAATGTTACTCTTAAACTTTATGACGGAAAAAAGGTGATATTCAGCGAACTCGGCGAAATGCTTTTTACCCATTTCGGCGTAAGCGGACCGCTCGTTCTTTCGGCAGGCAGCCATATTAGGGAAATGCAGCCGAACCGTTACAGCTTTAAGATTGATCTGAAACCGGCTTTGTCCGCGGAACGGCTCGACAGCAGAATTCAACGTGATTTCGCAGAAAATCTCAATCGTGATTTCTCCAACGGAATACGGAAACTTCTTCCTGCAAAACTGATACCTGTTATTGTAAAGCTTTCGGGAATTGAAGCTGAACGAAAAATCAACAGTATCACCAAAGAAGAGCGGCGGCGGTTCGGGGAATTGATAAAGGCATTTCCAGTAAGTATCGGGGGATTTCGTTCAATAGACGAAGCAATAATCACAAGCGGCGGCGTATCGGTCAGGGAAATAAATCCGAAAACTATGGAATCCAAGCTTACCGGGGGACTGTTTTTTGCGGGCGAGGTCATTGACGTAGACGCCTACACGGGAGGATTCAATTTGCAGATAGCGTTCTCGACGGCTTATGCCGCGGCGCTTTATATGTGATGTCTATACTCACCTCTGTTGCAATCTCCCCGCATCTTTCGGCTGAAATTTCGTCAGTCTGCGTCGCAAATCCTCGACGTGCGGCAGCACGTCTGCGGTTTGCTCCTTGTCTAACAAAATTTTATCTCGAAATCTATTGGTGAGCTTGCAGCAGAGGTGAGTATATGAAAGAGAATTTTACAAAAACGGCTTTTCGTTATATATTTGAATTTATGATATGCGGTTTCGGCGGCTGGGTATACGAAGTCGTTACCGTGTGGATATTGTGGCAGTATTTCGACAACCGCGGAATGCTTCATATGCCGATAGTGCCGATATATTCCGTTGGCGCGTTCATACTTTTGATAATTCTCGGCAAGAAAAAGAGAAATCCGCTGTTCGTATTCGCATTTTCTGCCGTAGTTACTACAATATTCGAACTTGCCGCCTCCTATGTTCTGGAATTCATCTTTCACAGGCAATTCTGGACGTATCGGACGTGGTGGGGATCGATACTTGATCGTTCATGCGTAATATCAAGCGCGATATTCGGAATTTTCGCGGTTATATACTTTTTTGTCATTCACCCTCTTTCGGGAAAACTGGCGGAGAAATTACCGAAATCGATCTGCGTCGGAGCAAGCGTTATAGCTGTAACGGCTGTTTTGACAGATCTTGTTATATCAGTGAATCAATTACTTTGATGTCTTTTAAAGGAGAAGAAAAAATGAGTACTGTAAATATTGCAATAGACGGACCTGCCGGAGCGGGAAAAAGCACGATAGCGAGAATGGTTTCCGCTGAAATGGGATATATATATGTTGATACGGGAGCGATGTACCGTGCCGTGGCTTTATATATAACAGAAAATAATATTGACGACGCCGAAATTGAAAACAAACTGAAAAATGTGGAAATTTCTCTGAAATTCGTTGATGGAGCGCAGAAAGTTTTTCTGGGAGACAGGGACGTTTCGGAACTTATCAGAACTCCCGAAATATCCATGGCTGCTTCCCGAACATCAGCAATTCCTGCGGTCAGAGCGTATCTTTTTGAATTACAGAAAAAAACTGCAAGAGAAAATAACGTGATAATGGACGGCAGAGACATCGGAACTGTCGTACTTCCAAATGCGGATGTTAAAATTTTTCTGACGGCTGCGGCTGAAGAACGCGCTTCAAGACGTTATAAGGAACTTGCGGAAAAGCCCGATCACCCGACTTATGAGGAAATTCTTAAAGATATAATCCAGCGCGATCATCAGGATATGAACCGCGAAACTGCACCGCTGAAGCAGGCTGACGACGCCGTTCTTGTGGACACCACGAAACTCACCCTTGAACAGTCTGCGGAGACGATTGCAAAAATAATTAAGGAGAGAATCTGATGTTTTATTATATTTGCAAAAATCTTGTATGGATATTTTTTCATATAGCATTCAGCATCAGGTATGAAAACCGAGAAAATATCCCAAAAGATTCGACTGTTATTTATGCGGCAAATCACCGCACAAACGCCGATCCGCCTCTTGTAGGAAGCGGCGCGCGGGGAAGATGCGTATTTATGGCGAAAGAGGAACTTTTTCAGGGGAATATCATTTTCAAATGGCTTATTCAGGCATTGGGCGCATTCCCCGTATCACGCGGAAAGGGCGATTCGGGAACGCTGGATACGGCTGTTGAAAAGCTGAACAGCGGCAGAAGCCTGACGATTTTTCCGGAGGGAACGCGTTCCAAGGACGGCAAAGTTCACCGCGGTCATTCCGGAGCAGCCGTTATAGCCGTACGCGCCGATAAGCCGATAATTCCCGTAGGTATCGTTTTCGGCGAAAAGCTGAAATTTCGTACTCCCATTTCCATAAAATACGGCAAGCCGATATATCCCTCGGAGTATGTCGAGGATTTTGAAAATCCGAATCCCAGACAGCTTGTGAAGCTGAAAAATCGCTATATGGCGGACATAAAGCAGCTTGTCGAGGGAGAATACGCGGCGGCTGACAATAAATAAGGAGGGCGGCAATGAGTAAAGTTACTGTTGCAAAATCCGCGGGTTTCTGTTTTGGTGTTGACAGAGCCGTAAAAATGGTGTATAATGAATTGGAGAAGAACACAAGGGTCGCCACTCTCGGACCTATAATCCATAATCAGGACGTTGTGGACGATATGTGTGATAAGGGCGCGCGGCTTATTGAAAGCGTGGATGAGCTTCTGCCCGATGAAACCGTGGTGATACGTTCTCACGGCGTAGGCAGGAATGTTTATGATGAAATTGCCGCAAAGGGTAACAGAATGCTTGACGCTACCTGCCCTTTCGTTTCAAAAATCCACAAGATCGTTGCTGAAAAAACAAAAGAGGGTTATCTGATCCTGATTGCAGGTGATGTGAACCACCCGGAGGTTCAAGGAATTATTGGTCATTGTGAACAAAATTATTTTGTATTTAAGGATAATTTTGAGCTAAAGCACTTTTTTGAGAAAAATGATAATTTTTTCGGAAAAAAGCTTGCATTTGTCGCGCAAACGACGTATAATATAGTAGTATGGGAAGAGTGTTTAAAGGTGATTCCTAAGGACGATCCCGATATTGTCATATTCGATACTATTTGCAACGCCACCGATACCAGACAGTCAGACGCGGCTGAGCTTGCTAAAAGCTCTGACATTATGCTCGTTGTGGGAGGAAAACACAGCTCCAACACGGTCAAGCTGTACGAAGTGTGCAGCCGTTACTGCAAAACGTATCACATAGAAAATTCGGACGAGCTTTCATCTTTGAAGCTGCCCTGTGCCGGCAAAATCGGCATAACAGCCGGGGCTTCCACGCCGGCATATATAATCAAGGAGGTACAAACCAAAATGACAGAAAATGTAAATCTTACTGCAAATCCGGATGAGGAGATCGATTTTGCTGAGGCTCTCGATCAGTCGTTCAAAAAAATACATACAGGAGAGAAAGTTAAGGGCGTAGTTGTAAGCGTTGATAACGCTGAGATCACTGTTGATCTTGGTACAAAGCACACGGGCTATGTTAAGCTTGAGGATCTTACAGAGGATTCTTCCAAGAAGCCCGCGGATATCGTTAATGTAGGCGATGAGATCGACCTTATCGTTATCAAGGTGAACGACGCTGAAGGCACTGTTGCCCTTTCCAAGAGAAAGGTTGACGAGCAGGTAGGCTATGATACCATCGTTAAGGCTAAGGAAGAGGGAACTGTTCTCGAGGGCGTTGTAAGCCGTATCGTGAACAAGGGCGTTACTCTCAATTACCTCGGCGTAAGAATATTTATCCCCGCTTCTCAGACAGGTCTCCCCAGAGGCGCAGAGCTTGATCAGCTCAACAAGCAGAAGGTTGAATTCAAGATCATCGAAGTTGACGAGGGCGGCAAGAAGAGAGCGGTAGGTTCTATCAAGGCTGTTGAGTCTGCCAAGAAGGAAGAGGCTAAGGCTGCATTCTGGGCTGAAGCTGAGATCGGCAAGACATACGTTGGCAAGGTTAAATCCCTTACAAGCTTCGGCGCATTCGTTGACCTCGGCGGTATTGACGGCATGGTTCATATTTCTGAGCTTTCATGGAAGAGAATCAAGCACCCCAGCGAAGTTGTAAGCGTTGGCGATACTCTTGAAGTTTACATCAAGGATCTTAACGCTGATGAAAACAGAATTTCTCTCGGATTCAAGAAGGCCGAGGACAATCCGTGGGAGATCTTCAAGACTCAGTACAGCGTAGGCGATGTTGTTAAGGCAACTATCGTTTCTATCACAAGCTTCGGCGCATTCGCTCAGATCATCGACGGTGTTGACGGTCTTATCCACATTTCTCAGATCGCAGACAAGAAGGTTGAGAATGTTAAGGATATTCTTACTGTCGGCGATGTTGTTGATGTAAAGATCATCGAGATCGATACGGAAGCAAAAAGAATCAGTATTTCTATGCGCGCTCTTATTGAGAATTCCGACGAAGAGATTGAGGACTAATTTCAGTATTATTAATTCAAAAGGCTGTACCTGTTGGTGCAGCCTTTAATCATGAGGTGATATTTATGAAAAATTATATAGCCCCGAATACTTATAATGCAGGTAATGTAAAGCTTTCAGAAGAAAAATTCAGACAAGTGCGTGACGAAATACTGAAAATATCATTTATCGGAAAGATACAGTATAATGGAAGATTTCAGCGTATAAACGAAATTATGATGAAAGGTGATACTCAGCCTGCGGTTGTTTATTCTGTAAATCCGCTGATTATTTCGGCATATTCTGATGAAATGGACGGTGTTGTTTTTCTGGAGTTTCCGGACGAGCTTGTGGAAATGTATAATCTGTATGAAGGTATGAGACTTGTTACATCAAATGGGTATGACTATGGTTTTAAAGTTGCAAAGGAAATAAGTGCCAGTGTTGGTTATAAGAAAAGATATGCTGATTTTATACCGATTGTGCAGTTGTTTCTGACGGACAGCGAAAATTATGCAATGGGACGTACAGAACTTTTTGATGAGAAAATGTGGGACAGGGTAAATTATCTTACAAAGGAGCATTCCTACAGCGGTAAAAAGGCACGCAAAGGATTCTATTATATGACAAAAATTAACGGCGGTATGATATTCTGTATATTTGCTGCTATGGCAGGTATAGGACTTGCAATGCTGACAGATAAATAATTCAGAAATCTATTCAATCATGAGGTGATATTTATGGGAAAATATACAGACAACATAACTTTTGCCGAAAATGCTGGAAATGTGGAGCTTTCGAAAGAAAAATTCGCGCAGGTGCGTGATGATATACTTAAATTATCGTGTTTAAAAAAATTTATTTACAACAGCAATTTCGAGTGTATAAACGAGTTTATGGTGGAAGGCGATACTCAGCCTGCAGTTGTTTATTCTGTAGCTCCGCTGATTATTTCAGCATATTCCGATGAAATGGACGGTGTTGTTTTTCTGGAGTTTCCGGACCGATTGGCAGAAATGTATGATCTGAAAAAGGGCATGAGACTTGTTACTTCGAACATATATAAATATGGCAAAAAAACTGTAAAGGATATTAATGCAGGCGTTGCCTATCTGAAAAGATATTCCGATTTTACGCCTATCGTGCAGTTGTTTCTTACGGACAGCGAAAATTATGCAATGAGACGAACAGAACTTTTTGACGAGGAAAAGTGGGACAGGGTGAACCGTCTTACTGAGGAATATTCCCGCAGCTGCAACGAAGCGCGCAAAGGATTCTATTATATGACGAAAATCAACGGTCTTATTAGATTATTAATATTTGTTCTCATAGCAGGTATAGTATTTGTAATGCTGACAGATAAATAATTCAGAAATCTATTCAATCATGAGGTGATATTTATGGGAAATTATACAGATCCGAATACTTTTGCCGAAAATTCAGGAAATGTGGAGCTTTCGGAAAGAAAATTCGCACAGGTGCGTGATGATATACTTAAATTATCTGGTTTGGAAAAATCGAATTATAACAGCAATTTTGTGCGCATAAACGAGTTTATGATGAACGGCGATACTCAGCCTGCGGTTGTTTATTCTGTAGATCCGCTGATTATTTCGGCATATTCCGATGAAATGGACGGCGTTGTTTTTTTGGAGTTTCCAAACCAACTGACGGAAATGTATGATCTGAAAAAAGGTACAAGACTTGTTACTTCGAACGTGTATAAATATGGCAATAAACCTGTAAATGATATTAACGCAGGTGAAAGCTATCTGAAAAGATATTCCGATTTTACGCCGATCGTGCAGTTGTTTTTGACGGATAATGAAAATTATGCAATGAAACGTACAGAACTTTTTGACGAGGAAAAGTGGGAGAGGGTGAACCGTTTTACTGAGGAATATTCCCGCAGCGGCAACGAAGCACGCAAAGGATTCTACTATTTCACAACTGTTAACGCAGCAGAGGAGTATTCTCAGAGCGATGAAAATGAATCCAAAGGATTCTTCGATCTTACAAATGTTACCCCCACAGTGATTTTCGGCGTAATTTGCATTATAGTAGGTATCCTCATTGCATTGCTTTATTATGTTTGAAAACTTCTTTAGAGCCTGTCTTTCGGTGCGGTTTTTTGTGACAAATGTCACGTTTGTAATTACAAAAATCTATTGAAAAATTTTCCTTGTGGTGATATAATTAAATCATGAATTATTGCTTGTTAAGGAAGTGAATTTATGAATCAGAATATAAATGAGTTTAAATTCTGCACACACTGCGGAACTCGGCTGCCAAAACCGGCTGTGATATGCTACAGATGCAATACAAAGCAGATCGTTTCGCCAAATATGCAACAATCAGGAGTGAACCCTTCGAAAGACGAAAACGTACAGGACGTTTCTTTCAGGGAAGTAAATCCAGTTGGCAATGGCTCGCAATATGCCGATGTTATGGCAAAAAACGAGAAGTTTGACATTACAAGCGCAGGAGGGATCGTGCTTATAGGGATAACTGTTGCGGCGGCAGCACTGTTTGTATCTATGGTTATGGTTGCCAACCGCGACGGCGATTTTTATGATGAATATAAGAATAAGCCGAAATTTTCTTCCGTTGAAATAAGCGACGATCATGACAAGAAAGCCGAAAGCAGAAAAGAAAGCAGCGAATATTACGCGGGCTGGGACGAAACTGACAAAGACGGCGTATATGAGGCAGGCGTTTACGAGATCGGCACTGAGATTCCTGACGGCGTATATATCGTTATCGCAGATAACGGCAGCAGCAATCTTGCGCATCAGGCAGTATATGACGACCGCGATCAGACGGAAATGCAGTACGGCGAATGGTTTAAATATTCGGCGATAGTCAGCGTCAGGGGAGACGGTTATTTTTCGATGATCCGCGGAACGGCATACAATATCAATTTTTTTGATTTGGAGAACGACCCGTTCGAGCATGAGGGAATGTTCCGCGTGGGAGTCGATCTTGAACCCGGGACTTACCGTGCTGTAAGTTCATCGCCCGGCGATTCCTATGGTTCTTGGACGGTTCATGACAGTGTTTACGAGATCGATTATAATAAAATTTATACCGACGGAAACTATGATCACGCCGAAGATCTGGAGATCACTGTTAAGGAAGGGCAGGTTCTTCAACTGAAGGACTGTTACTTGGTAAAATAAAAATGATTTTATTTATTAAGCGGAAATTGATTTTTGAAAAAAGATGTAAGTCTTGACAAATGGCTGAAAATGTTGTATAGTTAAATTATAAAGGGGTAGTGTATCTGCTGCCCGAAAATGAGGGGGTAATATAATCATGAAGTTTAAAAAGCTTACGGCAGTTTTGTCGGCATTGGCTATGTCGGCAGGTATGCTGTCTACAGTTCCTGCGGCGAATGCGGCCGATGTGACTGTTAATTACGGCGAAGCTCTCCAGAAATCGCTGTTTTTCTATGAAGCTCAGCAGGCAGGCGTTCTGCCGGAATGGAACTCAGTATCTTGGCGCGCCGATTCAATGATCAAGGAGGACGGCACTCCGTCTGATATAATCGACGGCGGCTGGTTCGATGCGGGAGATCACCTTAAATTTACACTGACTAACGCATATTCGGCTTCCGTTCTCGCGTGGGGACTTATTGAATATACCGACGCAGTAAAGAGCGCGGGGCTGTATGATTCGTATCTCCGCAATCTTAAATGGGGACTTGATTATGTTGCAGCCTGCGATCTCGGCGATAAGGTAATCGGTACTATAGGTGAGGACAGTTTCGACCACGTTTGGTACGGCAGCCCCGAGGTTTATATGAGAAAGTTTAATCTCAAAAATGATACCGAGGAAAGACCCTATGATACTATCACCAATTGCAGTACAATAGCGCAAATGGCTGCCGCTATGGCAAGCGGATATATCGTTTTCAAAGATGAAGATCCCGAGGCAGCGAAGAGTTATCTTGAACACGCCGAGAGCCTTTTCAAGCTTGCAAACGACGTATGGGCGGAAAACGGAGATGATGCCAATGTAGATGAGGGAATCCAGGGGAAATATTATTATACCAGAAACAATCAGGGTACGGATAACTTCATTGATGAGCTGATGTATTCTGCAAACTGGATGTATATGGCTACGGGCGATAAGGCTTATCTCGATAAGTGCGAGAATGAATACATTCCGCTGTTCCCATTGGAGAATCAGTCTACCGACAAGAAGTACACATGGGGATTCTGCTGGGACGATACGGTACAGGCGGCTGCGCTGCTTTATGCCATAAATACGGGCAAGCAGGAATGGATCGACCATGTTTCCCACCACCTTGAATTCTGGATAAACGGATACGGCGGCAAGTCTATCAACGAAACTCCTGACGGAATGCCTGTTCTTCAGGGTTGGGGCGTTCTCAGATATGCGGAAAATACAGCATGGATCGCAAAGCTTTCCTGCGATACTATTTTTAAGGATAATCCAGAACTTTCTAAGAAATACAACGACTGGGCAAAGAAAATGATGGACTATGCTTTCGGCGATAACGATCTGGGACTTTGCTATGTTGTTGGTATGGGCGACAAGAATCCCGTGAATATTCACCACAGAGGCGCTTCGGGAATTCACGATGACTACTGGCAAGAGCTTGGTACAGAAAAGCCGGAAGAGGAAGACGCATGGCAGAGAGAATATGCTCATGTTCTTTACGGAGCGCTGGAGGGCGGACCGTCTGCGGACGGAACTTTTACCGATACGAACGGCTCATATATGAATACAGAGGTAGCTATCGACTATAATGCGGGATATACCGCGGCTCTTTGTGCATTTATCGAAGATTACGGCGGAGAAAAGCTCGCTGATTTCCCGCCTGTTGAAACTCCTAAATGGGAAGAATGGAAGATCGGCGCAAGCCTTAACGGCAAAGGAAACAGCTATTCCGAAGTTAAGATATGGACTATGAATCATACTGCGTGGCCGGCAAGAGTTGAAAAGGATATCAAGTTCAGATATTATTTTGACGCTTCCGAAATTTTCGCGGCAGGTCTTACACCGGACGATATTAAAGTATCTATCGGTTCTCAGCAGTATCAGCAGGGTCAGCAGGGCTATGCCACAACTACAGGCAAGGCAATAAAATATGAGGGAGATCCTACAGGAAATACCTATTATGCCGAAATTGTATTTGAAGACGGCAGAGCGATCATGCCTACGGGTCAATCCGAGTATCGCGGCGAAGTTCAGGTCAGAATTTCTGTTCCCGATGCAGTTGACGGAAAGCCTACCACGGGCGCATGGGATCCCACAAACGACTGGTCTTATGAGGGAGTTGAGGACGCACCGAATGAGCCTAAGTATGAATCTGCGTTCAACAGACACATCACAATGTATGTAAACGATCAGCTTGTATGGGGTACAGAGCCTGACGGCACGACTCCGCAGCCTGTAGATCCCACAAAGCCGACAAAACCCACTGATCCCACGCAGCCTTCAGGTTCTGAGAAGATACGTTACGGCGACGCGAACGTTGACGGAAAGGTTGAAATTGCCGACGCTACATTGATTCTCCAGTTCCTCACGAACAAGGACGAATATCAGTTGTCCGATCAGGGTATGATCAACGCTGATGTTGACGGAGCTGAGGGCGTTACGGCAGGCGACGCGCTTGCAATCATGAAGCTTGATGCGGGTGTAGTTGATCAACTTCCTATCAAGAGTTAATTTATTCACAATTACGACACAAAAGGAGCTTGCGCTCCTTTTGTTGTTTGGTGATTTTTTGGCAAAATGCACAAATACGAGTTTATTATATTATAGAAATACACGAATTTTTGGAAAGCTATTTACTTTTATGCGCGAATATAATATAATAAATATAACGAGTAATGCAGGTGCAAGTCCGCGAGAATTTCACGGACTGCTGCTCGGCTTAATCCATACATATAACCGCAATGTATGCACTGGCATTGCGTTATAAAACTTATATTTATATTTTTTGGGAGGGTATAAAATGCACAAGAAAATTTCTAAGGCTATTGCCGGAAGTCTTATGTCTGCTGCTATGCTCGCTACTGCCGTTACCGGTGTTATCGCTCCTATGAGCGCGTCTGCCGGTCAGGTGCTTGGCGAATCAACATTTGCACACAAGGCGCTTCCTTGGCATACCTGCGAGACGAGTCCTGCAAAGCAGGATTTCAGAATTGAAGACGAATCATTCCACATTACAGTTAAGGTGCCTGAGGGCGGCGAAAAATCAAAGTGGGATCTCCAGTTCAGACACAGAAACCTTGACTTCAAGGCCGGTCATACTTATAAGGTAAGCTTCGATGTAAAGGCAAAGAGAGACGGTATGGAACTTTGCTCAAAAATCGGAAGCAACGATGGTAAGCTTGAGTATTTTAGCATTATGAGCGATGGCACTATGGGTATGGGAATTCATATGGGCGGTCAATGGGGCAGCGCTGTTAAACTGTCAACATCATACAAGACTTTCTCCGGAACATTTACTCCTACTGAGGATCTTGAAGCCGTTGAATGGACTTTCCACTATGCTAAGGACAGCAACGGATTTGGCGGTAATGCTCAGGCGGGCGATGAGCTTTGGTTCGATAATATGTCCATTGAATGTGTAACCTGCAACGACTGCGATTCAGATCCCAGTAACTCATTTGGAGCTGTAAGCCGTGACTACAGTACGGTTGCTGACAGCAATATGGGTACTTACGGTGCAACCAAAAACTTCATTTCCGTAAACCAGATCGGTTACTACACCAATCTTGCAAAGATCGCAACTCTTGGCGATAACCAGGGCGATATTCTGTATGGCGGTACAAAGATTAATCTCAGCGGTTCTTATGACTTCGAGCTGATCGACGCAAAGACAGGTACTGCCGTATACACAGGCAAGACTTCTGAGGTTAAGGCTGACGCGGATTCTGCTGATAATGTTTGCAAGATCGATTTCAGCGAGTACAAGACTCCCGGCAGATACTATCTCCAGATCAAGGGACAGGATTGGAGATCTTTCGAGTTCAATATCGGCGACGATATCTACTACGATAAGAGTCACAACCTCCTCACAAACTCTTTGAACTACTTCTATCAGAACCGTTCAGGTATTGATATTGAGGAAAAATATATCACATCGGGCGACAAGTCAACACTGGCTCACCAGGGCGGTCATAAGACTGATACGGCTACCATTCAGAAGATCTGGAAGAACGAGTGTTCTTCTATAGAAGAGGCAGAATCAACATATAAGTCAGGTACTCTTACCGCAAACGGCGGTTGGTACGATGCCGGCGACCACGGTAAATACGTTGTAAACGGCGGTATTTCTATCTGGACACTCCAGAATATGTATGAGAGAGCTATTCAGACAGAAGAAGGCAAGGCTAAGTTCGCTGACGGTTCAGGCACTGTTGTTGTTCCTGAAGCAGGAAACAAGGTTCCTGATATTCTCGATGAAGCTGCTGTAGAACTCGACTGGATCGCACAGATGAAGGTTACTTCCAGCGATACTGCATGGGGCAAGTACGAAGGTCTTTACTACCACAAGCTCCACGACCATAAATGGACAGGTCTTGCTACCAAGCCATGGGACTACGCGTCGGAATGGAAAACAACTCGTATCGTAAAGCCTCCGACGTTCGCTGCTACACTTAACTATGCTGCTTGTGCTGCGCAGGCTGCAAGACTTTGGGCTCCGTATGACTCTGCAAAGGCTAAGACATATCTCAGCACTGCTATAGAAGCTTTTGAAGCATATGAGAAGTACTGGTATCCTTACGATGCTACAGCGACTATTCACCCTGAGCTTAATTGCAAGTGCGCAAAGGAAGAGCTTAACGAGACTTCACTCTATGCTCCTATGTGGCACGCAAAGGGCGGCGGACCTTACGGTGACGACAACGTTCTTGACGATGCTTACTGGGCAGCTTGCGAAATCTTCGTATCTGCTTCTGAAATGGGCGATTCTGCTGCTGCTACATATAAGAGCAAGATGGACGATCCCAAGTATGCTAAGTACGCTTACAATGTAGATACAAGAATGGTCGGCGGCGAGAACAAGGACGGTTCTTTCACTTCATTCAACTGGGGTAATACTGCTTCTGCCGGTTCTTTGACACTCGCTCTCCACAGCGATCTTCTCTCTGAATCTGAGAACAGCAAGGTTAAGGCTTCTGTTCTTGAGGCTGCTGATGCATACATTAAGTGTGAAAGCGAGCAGGGCTACGGAATTCCTTACAAGTACGACGGTCCTGACTACAATGACCCGAACAACCTCGATCCTTCTGTTATGATCAACGGCTATGAATGGGGTTCAAACTCCATGGTTATCAACAACTGTATCGTTATGGCTTACGCTTATGATCTGACTCAGGATATCACCTACATGAACGGCGTTGTTACAGGTCTTGACTACCTCTTCGGACGCAACCCGCTTTCATACTCCTATGTAACCGGTTACGGTACATATAAGGAGCATAATCCTCACCACAGATACTGGTCTTACGAGCTTGATAAGACTCTGCCCATGGCTCCCGACGGCGTTCTTTCCGGCGGTCCTAATGCAGGTCTCCAGGATCCTTATGTACGCGCTCTCGGATTCGTTCCCGGTGATACTACCAATCCGTCACAGAGATGCTTTGTTGACTCTATCGAAGCATGGTCTACAAACGAGGTAACAATCAACTGGAACGCTCCTCTTGCTTGGATCGCATCATTCATGCAGGACGAAGCTGCAGACGCTACAGGTGATCCCAAGCCTCCGACGTCTTCAGACGACGATATCCTTTGGGGCGACGCTAACGTTGACGGTAAGGTTGAGATCGCTGACGCTACTCTCATTCTTCAGTACCTCACAAATAAGGACGAATATAAGATTTCTGATCAAGGTATGAAGAACGCTGACTGCGCTAACAACGGCGACGGCGTAACTGCTCTCGATGCTCTCGCAATCCAGAAGATGGATGCTGGCATTTACAAGCAGAGCGATTTCCCTGTAAAGGAATAATCTGAACGCAAATATAATTTGCTGACAATAAAAAAGACTGCCAATTTCGGCAGTCTTTTTTTGCTTATTTTTTACTTCGTCTTTTTGGAAAACACTTGCAAAATTTAAGCGTTTGTGTTATAATATAATAGTATCATTATGCGATGCATACCCACCTCTATTGCAAGCTCCTCAATAGATTTCGAGATAAGATTCTGTCAGACAAGGAGCAAACCGCAGATGTGTTGTCGCACACCGAGGCTTTGCGACGCAGTGTGACAAAATTTTAGTCGAAAGATATGGGGAGACTGCAACAGAGGGAGTATGAGGGCATCACAATTTAAAGGAAGAAGGCGATAGGGTGCTAAAAAGTATGACCGGCTACGGCCGTGCGCAAAAAATACTAAACGGCAGAGATATTCTCGTCGAAATTCGTTCCGTAAATCATCGATATTATGAGTATTCTTCGAGAATTCCCAGAACCTATAATTATATAGATGAAAAATTAAAGGGGCTGCTGAAACAAAAAATCTCACGCGGCAAGGTCGACGTGAATGTTACCATTAATAATATCGAGGGCAAGGATACGGAGATCGCGATAAATAAAGGTGCAGCTATCGGCTACATTTCGGCGCTTAGAGGAGCGGCAGCCGAATTAGGAGTTAAGGACGATCTTACACTGTCCAAGCTTATCAAGCTTCCCGACATCTTCAATATTCAGAAAACTCCCGACGATGAGGAGCAGATCTGGAAAGATGTCGAAGAGGTCGCTTTTGAAGCTATCGGGAAATTCGTCGAAATGAGAAGCGTTGAGGGCGAAAAACTCCGCAGTGATGTGCTTGAAAAATCTCTGCTCATTTTGGAAATGGTTGCCGAGGTTGAGGAGATTTCACCGCAGACTGTTGAGAATTACCGCGAAAGATTATATCGAAAGCTTAGGGACGTCCTTGATGGCAAGGATATTGATCAGCAGCGAATTCTGACAGAATCTGCCATTTTTGCCGAAAAAATTGCCGTTGATGAGGAAACCGTCCGCCTTAGAAGTCATATTTCACAGCTTCGGGATATGCTGGATTCGCAAGACCCGATCGGCAGAAAGCTTGACTTCCTTGTGCAGGAAATGAACCGCGAAGTTAATACAATAGGATCGAAAGCTCAGGATCTCAATATCACCAAGCTTGTGGTTGATATGAAAGCAGAACTGGAAAAAATTCGCGAGCAGATTCAGAATATAGAGTAATTTATGAAATTGATAAATATTGGCTACGGAAATATGATTTCCGCGGCAAGAATAGTTACTATCGTCAGCCCCGATTCAGCCCCGATAAAACGGCTTATTCAGGAGGCTAAGGACGGCGGCAGGGCGATCGACGCCACATACGGCAGAAAAACAAGAGCGGTGATAATTATGGATAGCGGTCATATTATTCTGTCCTCGCTTATCACGGAAACTCTTGCTGCAAGAATAAATGAAACAGGAGGTAATGTCGATGATGAATGAAGGCAGACTGATAATTTTTTCGGCACCATCAGGCTGCGGCAAGGGTACTATGCTTGCTGAAATTCTGAAAGACGACCGCTTTTATTGTTCGGTATCAGCCACTACCCGTCAGCCGCGTGATGGAGAAGTTGACGGCGTGAATTATCATTTCCTCACGACCGAAAACTTTGAGCAGAAAATCAGAGAGGATGCGTTTCTGGAATATGCCCGATACTGCGACAATTATTACGGAACTCTCACTTCCGAAGTCGATGACAAGCTGAAAGCGGGAATTAATGTAATCCTTGAAATCGAAGTGCAGGGAGCAATGAAAGTCATGGAAAAAAGGCGTGACGCGCTTTCGGTATTTATTGCCCCTCCAAGCGTTGGCGAACTGCGCCGCCGTCTTAATAAGAGAGGGACTGAAACTCAGGAAGTTATTGACAAACGTGTCAATGCTGCTCTTGATGAACTTCCATATGCCGAAAATTACGATTATATAATCGTAAACGATGCCCTTGAGGACGCTGTGGACGACTTTTTTGCGGTAATTCGCGCAGAACAGTTGAAAAAAAGCGTTCGGAGCAAATTTATAGATGAGGTGATTAGAAATGCTTAGACCAGCAGTAAATCAGATAATTTCAAAGAACGAGAGTTGCTATTCGCTCGTTATCGCCGTTGCAAAGCGCGCGCGAGAGATTTCTCAGGAACTTTACGAAAATCAGTGTACTCTTGAAGAAAAGCCCGTAAAAACGGCTGTTGAAGAACTTGCAAGCGGAAAATGCAAGATCGTCAGCACTTTAGGCGAGGAATAATATGCCCCTGATTGCGGAAACTGCTGTAAGCGGTACAGCGTATTCATTTGATATGCTGTTCAGCTACTCCGTTCCCGACGGTATGATTCTCAGGCGCGGCTGTCGTGTGCTGGTTCCTTTCGGAAGAGGGAATCAGCGCAGAATAGGTGTTGTAATGGCGCTCAGCGAGAGAGAGGAGAATGGCTTGAAGAGTATTTCGGCGCAGGTCGACAGTGAACCGATAATTTCGGAGGAATTGCTTGATCTTGCCGTATATCTTCGCGATCAAACTTTCTGTACCTTTTTCGATGCAGTTAAAACCATGCTTCCTCCCTCTATGAGCGTTCACGCAAAAGAACGATTTGAACTTACCAAAGAATTCCGTAATTTTTCGGAAATTTCCGAGGAAGCTGCCGATTTGCTGGAAAAGCTGAAATGTTCGGACAACAGCAGCATTATTAATGAAATGGCGGCGAATTATATTTCCCGACGCGGCAGAAAAGCTGTGGACGAACTTATTGAAGCAGGCGCGCTGAAATCCGATAATACTTTCAAGCAGGCTGTAGGGGATGCGGCTGTGAAAATGATTCGCCTTTCTGAGAATTATCTCAGCGACCCTGCAATGTTCAAGCTGACTCCGAAACAGAAGATTGCGGCGGAATTTCTCAAAGACTGCGGTTCGGCTTCTGTCAAGGAGACTGCCTATATGTGCGGATTTACGGAATCCGTTGTAAAGCGGCTTGCTGCGAGCGGAGCTGCCGAGGAGTATGAAATGGAGATCCTGCGCAGAGTTGAGAATGACGCAGAGGAACGGAGCGATCCCGAAAGCACGGTTCTTTCAGATGAACAACAGCTTGCGCACGACAAGGTTTTCGCGCAAATATCAGAGAAAAAGCCTGCGGTTTTTCTGCTTCATGGTGTGACCGGAAGCGGTAAAACGGCGGTCTTTGAAAAACTTATATACAATACTGTCGGAATTGGTAGGCGCGCGATACTTTTAATTCCTGAAATCGGTCTGACGCCGCAGATTCTCAGTCGGTTTCGCGCACTGTTCGGCGAAAGAGTTGCGGTTATCCACAGCGGTCTTTCATTGGGACAGCGGCTCGATGAATATAAAAGAATAAAGCGCGGCGACGCGGATATAGTAATTGGTACGAGGAGCGCGATTTTTGCGCCTATTGAAAATATCGGACTGATAATTATTGATGAAGAGGGCGAAAGGTCGTATAAATCGGATAGTTCACCGCGGTATTATGCCCATGATATAGCAAAAAAACGCTGCGCATATCATGGTGCGACGCTTCTTCTCGCTTCTGCAACTCCTTCTATTGAAAGCTATTATCTCGCCGAAAAGGGAATTTACAGGCTGCTCGAAATGAAAAAACGCTACAGCAGCAGCCCTCTTCCAACTGTGACGACAGTCGATATGAATGAGGAACGGCTTGCGGGAAATCCCACAGAATTCAGCCGTCTTCTCATTGACGAGATGAACCGCAATCTTCAGAACGGAGAGCAGAGTATATTGCTGCTCAACAGGCGCGGCTACCACACGATAATCAGCTGCTGTGACTGCTATCAGCCGATATACTGTCCAAACTGCTCAGTTCCGCTGACATTCCACAAGAAAAACGGTAAAATGATGTGCCATTATTGTGGATTTACGTGCGAACCTGCCGTGAAATGCCCGAATTGCGGCTCTGAACGGCTTAAAAGTATGGGATTCGGTACTGAGCGGCTCGAGGACGAGTTGAATATGTATTTCCCTGACGCGCGAATTCTGCGTATGGATGCGGATACTACTTTTTCGCGGTATTCCTACGAAAAAGGGTTCTCCGCATTTAAAAACGGAGAGTATGACATTATGGTTGGTACGCAGATGATCGGCAAGGGGCTGGATTTTCCGAACGTCACTCTTGTAGGAGTTCTTTCGGTCGATAAATCCCTGTATGCGGGCGATTTCCGAAGCTATGAGCGAACTTTTTCGCTTATAACTCAGGTAGTAGGACGCGGCGGTCGCGGTCAGCGGCAGGGACGCGCGATCTTGCAGACATTTATACCCGATCATTACATTATGAATCTTGCCGCCGCACAGGATTATCAAGGCTTTTACCGAGAGGAAATCTCAATTCGCCGAGCCATGATTTTTCCGCCGCTGTGCGATATGTGCATTTTCTGTTTTTCGGGCGATTCTGACGATGAAGTTAAGTCGGGAGCGGAGGCGGTATTGCAGCTGATGAACGTCAGACTTCGCAAATTACAGCCGAAAACTCCTATTAGAGTACTCGGACCTATAAAGGCTTCTTATGGAAGATTGAACGGAAAATATCGTTGGCGTATAATTATGAAGTGTAAAAATAATGCGGAAATACGCGGATTTATCAGCGGCGTTCTGAAAGAAGGCGCAAGACTGAACAAAATGAAAAAAATTGCCTTTTACGCCGATATGAACGGCGATGCGGGCGTATAATAGAATAAAGGAACAGAAAATATGGCTCTTAGAAAAATATTAAACGATAAAGATGAAATGCTTCACAAAGTTTGTAGACCTGTGGAGAAATTTGACCAAAGATTAGCTATTCTTTTAGATGATATGCACGAAACTCTTGATAAAGCTGATGGTGTTGGACTTGCTGCGCCTCAGATCGGTCTGTGCAGAAGAATTTTTATCATGCACCTTGAAGAGTGCAGAGTTGAAGCGATAAATCCGCAGATAATTATCTCAAAAGGCAAGCAGCGCGTTCCCGAGGGCTGCCTTTCGTGTCCAAATGTTTGGGGATATGTGACTCGTCCGAAGAAAGTTAGGCTAAAGGCGCAGGATCGCTTTGGAAACTGGTTTGAGCAGGAATTTACCGAGCTTGGCGCGCAGTGCGCAAGCCACGAAAACGATCATCTTGACGGTCATGTGTTCACTGAAAAGGTCGAGGAATTTTTTGTACCTGAGGAGGAGTAAGCTTGAAAATTGTTTTTATGGGAACTCCGGATTTTGCAGTGCCATGCCTTAAAAAGCTTGCTGAAAGCGATTATGAGGTAGCGGCGGTTTTTACTCAGCCTGATAAGCCGAAGGGACGCGGTTATAAGATGATCCCGACTCCTGTTAAGGCTGCCGCATTGGAATATGGGATCGAAGTTTATCAGCCGATCTCCATGCGCAAGGGTGATGACGCAGCGGAAGCAATGAAGATTTTGAACAATATTGCTCCCGATCTTATTGTTGTTACGGCGTATGGTCAGATTCTACCTAAAGAAATTCTGGAACTTCCGAAGTACGGCTGTATCAATATCCATGCTTCGCTGCTCCCGAAATACAGAGGAGCTGCCCCCATAAACTGGGTTCTGCTGAATGGAGAAACCGAAACAGGAGTTACGTCGATGCAGATGAGCGAAGGTCTGGATACGGGAGATATGCTTATAAAAAAATCGGTGAAAATTGAAGAAAATGAGGCGTATTCGCAGCTTTACAGCCGTCTTGCCGATATTGGAGGAGAAGTTCTGATGGAAACTCTCGCAGCGTTGGAGACGGGGAATCTCGTTCCCGAAAAACAAGACGATTCCCTTAGCTGTTATTCTCCTATGATCAGAAAAGAAATGAGCGCCCTTGATTTTTCAAGATCAGCAGCGGAACTTCATAATATTATTCGCGGTGTAACAGGCTTCACAATGATGGGCGGCAAGCGTCTGAAAGTATTTGCTTCTGAAATTTCGGACAATATTGCTCATGGCGAAGCAGGTACTGTTGCCGACACGGATAATTTTTCCGTGAATTGCGGAGAGGGTACGATAAAATTCTGCGAAATTCAGCTTGAGGGCGGAAAACGCATGAAAACAGCTGATTTTCTCCGAGGCAGAAAGCTGACCAAAGGGGAAAAACTCGGCTGAGTTTGAGGATATAAAAATGATGAATCCACGATATGTCGCTGCAAAATTACTTGACAAGACGTTTTGCAGCGGAAGTTACTCCAATATTCAGCTGAACAGCGGCTTGGAAAAAGCCGATCTTGACGAAAAGGGGCGGAGACTTTGTACTGCGCTGTACTATGGCGCGATACAGCGTAAGATTACCCTTGACTATATTTTAGCACAATATTGCTCACGTCCGCTGCAAAAAATGGACAGCATAATTGTAACTATATTGCGCTGCGGAATTTATCAGCTGCTCTTTATGGATTCGATTCCCGATAACGCGGCGGTCAACGAAAGCGTTTCTCTTGCTAAGCAATTCGGTAAAACGAGCGCTTCGGGAATGATCAATGCAGTGTTGCGGAATTTTATCCGCGGCGGTAAAAAAATGAAATTCAAAGGCAGCGAAAATGAGATCCTTTCGGTTGAATATTCATGTCCGGTCGCGTTGGTTGAAAGTCTTGCGGCTGATTACGGAATTGAGAAGGCAAAGAATTTTTTGCAGTGGAGTTTGAATGAGGGAACGACGTATATTCGGCGAAATCCCTTGAAATGCTCCGATGAGGAGCTTGTAAATGCGCTGGGAAAATTCGGGCTGAAAAGACATACGGCAAATGAATTTTGTTACTGTCTGAACGGCGGCGATCTCATTAATACGCAGGCTTTTCGGGACGGCTGGTTTCATGTGCAGGATCTGTCCTCGCAGATATGCTGTATGTCGCTCGCGCCGACAGAAAACGACCGGGTACTCGATATTTGCGCTGCCCCCGGCGGAAAAACTTTCACAATGGCGGAAATGATGAACGGTAAAGGCGAAATCCATGCTTTCGATCTTCACGAAAAGCGCGTGAAGCTAATCCGCGGCGGCGCTGAAAGACTGGGACTTCCAAATATTACGGCGAAAAGCGGCGATGCGTCGGTGTTTAATTCCGAATTGCCAAAGTATACGAAAATACTCTGCGATGTGCCTTGTTCGGGATTCGGAGTTATACGCCACAAGCCCGAAATAAAATATAAAGATTTGTCGGAATTCGAAAGACTGCCTGAAATTCAGTACAATATTGCTCTGAACGCTTTGAACTATCTTGCGGTCGGCGGCGAAATGATCTACTCGACCTGCACAGTCAGAAAAGCCGAAAATGAAGAGGTCATCACACGGCTTTTAGAGAACGTTCCTCAGATCGAGCTTGCTGAAATGCCCGAGATAATGGGAAGAAGGCTTGAAAGCATGACTACGCTTTTTCCATCGGATTTCGACGGAAACGACGGATTTTTTATTGCAAAATTAAGAATAAAATCTTGATCAAAGGTGGTGAGCCAATGGAAAAAATCGATATTTTAAGTCTCGGGCTTCAGGAACTTCAGGACGAAATGGTGAAGATCGGCGAGAAAAAATTCAGAGCAAAACAAATTTTTCAGTGGCTTCACATTAAAAGAGTCTTTGATTTTGACAAAATGACTGATATATCTGTCCAATTAAGGGCGCGATTAAAAGAATTTTTTTGTATAAATGGACTATTTGTGCAGAAAAGACTTGAATCTTCTATAGATAATACTGTAAAATATCTGTATAGGCTTCCCGACGGGAATTTTGTGGAGACCGTTCTGATGGAGTACAGCTACGGTTTCAGCCTGTGCGTTTCAACTCAGGTCGGCTGCAAAATGGGGTGCAGATTCTGCGCTTCCGCCATCGCCGGATTCGTCAGGGATCTTGCGCCGTCGGAAATTTTAATGCAAATTTATGAGACGGAGAAAAATTCCAATGTGAAAATTTCAGGTCTCGTACTCATGGGAATCGGCGAACCGCTTGACAATTACGACAACGTTCTGAAATTTCTTCAACTGCTTTCCTCAAAGGACGGCAATAATTTCAGTTTGCGTCATGTGTCGCTCTCGACCTGCGGCATCGTTCCGAAAATTTATGAACTGGCGAAGCTGAAACTGGGTCTTACCCTCTGTATTTCACTGCACAGCTCGGAAAATTCCGCAAGAAGTGAAATAATGCCCGTCAACCGTGCATATAATATTCAAGAACTGCTCGAAGCCTGCCGTCATTACATTTCGGAAACGGGCAGACGGATCACTTTTGAATATGCCGTGATAGACGGCGTTAATTCTTCCGACTCAGACGCGGACAGGCTGTCCGATCTGCTGCGCGGAATAAACTGCCATGTTAATCTGATACCTGTCAACAAGGTGAAGGAGAGGAACTATTCCACTGCGGCTAACGCCGTTTCCGCCTTTGCCGCCAGATTGGAAAAACGCGGCATAAACGCTACTGTGAGACGTACTCTCGGAAGCGATATAGAGGCAGCCTGCGGTCAGCTCAGACGCGACGCTGCCGAAAATGAAAATAAGAATGGAGGTGCGCGGGGTTGAGATTCAGATCCGGAACCGATATCGGTTTGAAGCGCGAAGAAAATCAAGATGCCGTAAGATGCGAATATTTTGGACATAACATTCTTGCCGTGGTATGCGACGGAATGGGCGGAGAACGTGCCGGCAGAGAAGCGAGCCATATCGCCATAAACGAATTTTTTCAGCGGTTTTCCGACGGATACAGCGAAAGTCTCGGAGACGACGATATCAGAAAGCTTATGATCTCATCTATCTCGGCGGCGAATTCCGTGATTTACACGAGAGCAAGGCTTGATTTTAAAAATTTCGGCATGGGAACTACTTGTGTAGCTGCTTTTGTTAATTCCAAAACCGCGTTTATCGCTAACGTTGGCGACAGCCGCGCGTATCTTATATCCGATACGGGACTTCATCGTATAACCACAGATCACAATGTGGCGACGCTCCTCTATGAGCAGGGTAAGATAACGGAAGCACAGATGGAAACGCACCCCCAGAAGCATATGCTTGTACGCGCAGTCGGCGTGGATAAAACCGTTCTAACAGATACTTTTCTTCTTGATTATGAGGAGAAAATCAGCCTGCTGCTTTGCTCCGACGGTTTGTCGGGATATTGCAGCGACGATGAAATTTACGATACGATCTCCGAAGCCGCTCCCGACGGAATAGTCGAGGCGCTGATAAAACTTGCCAACAGCAAAGGCGGAAGAGATAATGTCACGGTAGCGGTCATTTCGGAATGACCGGCTGCTGATACTCATATTAAGGACCGCTTTACATCAATAAAAACTGTCACGAAATAAGTTGTGCGTTTAGGCGCAGGATCGTTTGTTTTGTGCAAGTTACACAACCGCAGGATAAGCGAGACGGCGTAAATGTGCAAGTTATTTTATGACGGTTTTATAGTACAGCGTACCATAAAAACTCTAAAGGAAGGATAAGACAATGGATAAGTACATTGGCAAAAAGCTCGACGGCAGATATGAGATCACAGAGCTTATAGGCGTCGGCGGAATGGCTGAGGTTTATAAGGGCGTTGATGTCATTGACAATAAATCCGTCGCTATCAAGATTCTGAAAAAGGAGTATGCGGAAAATGAGGAGTTTCTCCGCCGATTCCGCAATGAATCAAAAGCAATAGCAGTTCTTTCTCACCCGAATATCGTAAAGATCTACGACGTTGGCTTTTCCGATAAGCTTCAGTATATCGTTATGGAATATATTGACGGTATCACACTGAAAGAATATATCGAAGAAGAAAAGGTCATATCATGGAAGGAGACTGTCCATTTTGTTATACAGATCCTCCGCGCTCTTCAGCACGCTCATGATAAGGGAATCGTACACAGAGACATAAAGCCTCAGAACATTATGATGTTCAGCGACGGCACTATCAAAGTCATGGACTTCGGTATTGCCAAATTCGCGCGGGAGGAAGGCAAAACAGCTACCGATCAGGCTATCGGCAGCGTTCATTACATCAGTCCCGAACAGGCAAGCGGCTCGGTTACGGACGCAAAAAGCGATATTTATTCCGTCGGTGCGATGATGTACGAAATGCTTTCGGGAAAGAAGCCCTTTGACAGCGATAATCCCGTTGCCATAGCGGTAATGCATATGCACGATATTCCCGAGCGTCCAAAGGCTGTAAACATTAATATTCCGGACGGTCTGGAGGAAATCGTTCTCAAAGCTATGGAAAAAGCTCCCGAGGACAGATACCGCAACACGGGTGAGATGATCGCCGATATAGAAAAGTTCAAGGCTGATCCGAAAATGTTATTCGGTTATTATCAGGAAGAGGACGACGATTCCGCTAATGCTCAGCTTTATACAAATCCTGCCGATATAGAGCTTCCTCCTGTGGAAGAGCCTGTTCCGGCACGTAAGCAGGCATACGCCGGTGCAGGCGGCGACGGAAGATACCGCAGGCAGCCGCAGCCTTACGGCAACGCTTATAACAATGACGATTATTATGACGATGATGATGACGACGATGAGGAGGAAGAGCGTTCTTCACTGGTAGTTCCGGTTCTGACGGCTGTCGTGGTAGTAGTAATTATTGTCGGAGTTATCGTTATTTCGCTGCTGCTTACCGATTCCATAAAGGGTACTAAAAATGAAAACGACTGGAGAATGCCTGACGTTGTAGGCATGGATTTCAACGACGCCGTAAGTATGTACGGAAATAATATTCAGTTTGTGGACGACGGTCAGGACTTCAATGAAGCCGAACCGGGCGTAATCATTGAACAGGACATTGATCCCGGTACCGAATTCAAAAAAGGCGACGTATTGAAGGTCAAGATAAGCAAGGGTATGGAAACGGTTGAAGTGCCCGATGTTACGCTGAAAAACGCGGAGCTTGCCAAGGATATGCTTGATCAGATAGGGTTGAAAGCAGAGGTACGGAATTCCTCCAGCACCGACGTTCAAAAGGGCTACGTAATAAAAACCGAACCCGAAGCAGGTCAGCAGGCTTATAAGAATTCCACGATCATCGTGTATGTCAGCATCGGTCAGGAAGCAGGTCAGCTGAAAGTTGACGACTGGGTAGGCAAAACTATTGATGACGCAACGAGACTTGCGGAATATAAGGGTCTCAAGGTCGAAGCCGTTCCGGTTGCTTCTTATGAAGATGAGGGAACAGTAGTCAGCCAGTCCATCAAGAAGGGCGAAAAGGTTGAAACAGGTACGACTATCAAGTTTGAATTCAGCAACGGCAAAGTTCCTGACGGCGAAATTCCCTTTAAGGTTGAACTTCCCGGCGACGCAGTTGGTATATTCACTATTTCTTTCATTCTCCAGAATGAAGACGGAACAATGGTGACTCAGCAATCTTCTGTATTCTCAGTTCCCGAATATGAGTCAATTACGTGGCCTGTTGCAGGTTCGGGCGAGAATGTTTCGGTACAGGTAATTCTCACGAATATGGTTACTCAGGAAAGAGCAAATATCGGTACGTACAGATTCAACTTTGCCGATAATGTTGTTGATGTTATCTCAGGTGACGACATTCGCGGTGCATTCACTCTTGCAGGCGGTTTCCCTGAACCTGCAACAGAACCTCCTACGCAGCCACCCGCTCCCACTGATCCTCCAACTCCGCCTCCCACGAATCCTCCGGCTGAAGATCGGAGACCCGGTGAGAACGGCGTTTACGGTCCGGACGGCAATTGGTATCCCTATAACGAATGGGTCAACGGTCAATGGGCAGAAGACGGCAGCGGCTGGATCTGGTACAACGGCTGCGATCCGTATGGCAATGGAGGCTATGGTCAATGGTAAACGCTGATAAAAAAAGCGGAATTATACTGAAATGCTTAGGGGGACTCTACACGGTAGAGTCCCCTGACGGTATATATGAGTGCAAGGCAAGAGGCGTATTCCGCAGCAAGGGAATAAGTCCTTCGGTAGGCGATAATGTTATTGTCAGCGGCGGAGTTATCTCCGAGATAACGGAACGGAAAAATTTCATCATAAGACCTCCGCTGGCGAATATTGATCAGATCATATTTATAGTTTCCACATCAAGCCCTGCGCCGAATTTTCTGCTGCTCGACAAATTTATAGCTATCGCGGAATACAAGGATATCGAGCCTGTTGTGATAATAACTAAAGTTGATCTGGCTGATTCCGCGGCGATACTTGAAATTTACGAAAAGATCGGTATAAGGGCGCTTATAGTTGATTACGGCAACGATTCTTCCGTAGACGAAGTGCGAAAACTGCTTACGGGAAAAATCAGCGCTTTTACGGGAAATTCCGGAGCAGGTAAATCGACGCTGCTGAACGCCGTTGACCCGACGTTGAATATTCCCACGGGCGAGATCAGCAAAAAATTGGGAAGAGGCAGGCACACTACCCGTCATGCCGAACTGTACAAGCTGAAAGACGGCGGATATATTGCAGATACTCCGGGATTTTCAACATTCGAGACGAATCGCTATGATATAATCCGCAAGGAGGAACTGGCAGGCTGCTTCCGCGAATTTTCGAAGTATATCGGGGAATGCCGTTTTCGTGACTGTTCGCATACCTGTGAAAAGGGCTGCGCCGTGATAGCGGCTGTGGAAAACGGCGATATTCCCAAACTCCGCCATGAAAATTACTGCGTGATGTACGATGAAGCAAAACAATTGAAGGAGTGGGAACTGCAATGAAAAGCTGCGTAATTTTTGCAGGTGGAATTATTACTGATACAGGCGCGATCGACGCTGAAAAAATAAAAAACGCCGACTATATAATATGCGCCGACAGAGGTTATATATATGCTGAAAAACTGGGGATAAAGCCCGATTTGATAGTCGGGGATTTCGATTCCTACGACGGCGTACTGCCCGAAAATACTGAGATTTTCAGGAGCGTTCCGGAAAAAGACGATACAGATACGCTTCTTGCAGTGAAGAAGGCTATTTCCGCAGGCTGCGATGAAATTACGCTGTATGGCGGACTCGGAGGAAGATTTGATCATGCCTTTGCTAATTTGCAGACGATAGTATATGCGCATGAACGCGGCTGTAAGATGACGATTGCCGACAGCAACAACGAGTTGACGGCTGTCGGGGCAGGGGAATATCATTTGAAAAAGCGCAGCGGATTTTATATTTCGCTTTTTTCGTTGACTGAAAAGGCAATGATAGACGATTGGAGCGGCGTGAAATACCCTCTTGAAAATTACGAGATGTCACAGGGCTTCCCTATCGGCGTCAGCAACGAAATTACCTCAGATGAAGCAGTTTTGTGCATTTCTTCGGGTATCGTGCTTATCGTTCGCTCGGCATTCACATAAATCTGAATTGTGAATATAATGGAGTATGCCAATTTAAGGAGGGATTACATATGAAAATAGTTGTGATCAAAAGTCCAAAATTTCTGTCGGGCATTCTGAGAGCCATATTTAAAATCAAAAAAGAGGAAGAGTAGGATATGCAGGAGGAATGAAAAATGCATCTTGATGAAAAAACTCTGAAAAGTGAAAAAATTTATGACGGTAAAATATTTACCATAATCCACGATACCGTAGAACTTGAAAACGGAAATGAAGCTATACGTGACGTTCTGCTGCATCACGGCGGCGTGTGCGTTATACCCGTGACGGCTGAAA
Organism: uncultured Alistipes sp.; assembly: GCA_964401315.1. Taxonomy (GTDB): domain Bacteria; phylum Bacillota; class Clostridia; order Oscillospirales; family Ruminococcaceae; genus Ruminococcus. The sequence goes on along the minus strand of CAYNYB010000004.1, from coordinate 17,498 downwards.
ACGAGATCTTTCTGGTAAAGCAGTTTCGCTATCCGTTTCGCATGATTACTTGTGAAGTGCCTGCCGGCAAGCTTGAAAAGGGCGAAGATCATGCGGAATGCGGCAGGCGCGAACTTCTCGAAGAAACAGGCTGCACCTGCGACGAATACATCTATATGGGTGAAATGCTGCCGACTCCCGCGTATAATTCGGAGGTCACTCATATGTATCTTGCGAAAGGACTTCATTTTGAGAAGCAGCAGCTTGATCCCGATGAATTTCTTGATGTGGAAAAGCTTCCGCTGTCAGAAGCTGTACAGCTTGTAATGGACGGCAAGATCACAGACGGAAAAACGCAGATAGCTATCTTAAAAGCCGCGAGAATACTCGGTATCTGATACTGATCACGCATAATATAAAAAGCCTGCCAGATCGGCAGGCTTTTTGCTTTATCGGAATTATTCAGCGTGATCTATGTAACCGACTTCAGCAGCCATTGCTGCACTTTCTTCTTCTGCGGCGATGAGAGCCGTCTGCCGCTCATAAGCTTCAAGAATATTTTCTTCCAAAAGCTTTCTTGCAGCAGGTGTGATAGGATGAACTATGTCGCGGAAAATACCGTTCTCGTCCTTGCGGCTGGGCATTGCAACGAAAAGTCTTTCCTCACCCTGAACTACTTTTATGTCATGAACGGCGATCATATCGTCAATAGTTACTGAAACGACTGCGCGAAGTCTACCGCCCGACATAAGTTTTCTGATCTTTACGTCTGTGATTTGCATTGTTTATACCTCCTTATGACATATACTCCAAAAAGTCAAGCTACTTGACTCATATGTCCTATTCTTATATTATAACTCATATTTTCAAAAAAATCAATACAAAAACAAAAATATTCACAAAGTCCGCGTTTATTTTTCTCCAAAAAGGAAAAATTTTACTGAAAAAATAACTATTGTCAGGAAATAAAATTATGCTGTAAAAAATTTCAAAAATATTTTAAATCTCTATTGAAATAAATACTAAAATATAGTATAATAATAGAATAGCATAACTATGCCTTGTGCAGGCAGGTTCTAACTTTCAGAGGAAAGGTGATCGATTTTGAATAGAAATATTTTAAACGGAAAAAAGCATATTCATTTTATCGGTATCGGCGGTTCGGGAATGTACCCTCTCGCGCAGATACTCCACGGTCAGGGCTATTACCTTACAGGCTCGGATAATAATGAAACAGAAACTCTCGACGCCGTAAGAAGCATGGGTATTCCTGTTTATATAGGGCAGCGCGCCGAAAATATCGGCGACGCGGATCTTATTGTTCATACAGCCGCCATCATGGCGGATAATCCCGAACTTATGGCTGCAAGGGCGAGCGGAGTTACGGTGCTGGAACGTGCCGATCTCCTTGGAATTGTAACGGGCTGGTATGACAGAGCGATATGCGTTTCCGGTACGCATGGCAAAACTTCCACCACGTCGATGATCACTCAGATAATGTATACCGCAGGAATCGATCTTTCCGCTTATATCGGCGGAAAACTTCCATGCATCGGCGGAAGCGGAATTGCAGGAAAAAGCGATATTCTCGTATGTGAATCCTGCGAATTCGAAGATCATTTTCTGAAATTTCTGCCCGATATTTCCGTAGTTCTCAATATTGACGCCGATCATCTCGATTATTTCGGTACGCTTGAAAATATTATCAAGTCGTTCCGCAAATTCAATCAGAATACTTCAAAATGCATTATCATAAACGGATCGGACGAAAATTCCATGAAGTCGCTCGAAGGAGTGGAGGGGAAGGAAGTAATCACCTTTGGCAGCGATCCTTCATGTGATTATTACCCCGAAAACGTCAAGCATGAAAACGGCTTGCTGACAACCTACGACGCTGTTTATAAGGGTGAAAAGCTTGGAACTGTAACTCTTCATGTTGCGGGAATCCATAACGTTCTGAATTCCCTTGCAGCGATAGCAGCGTCGCGTTACTGCGGCGTGGAATTCAAATATATCGCAAAGGGACTGGAGGATTTCCGCGGAGCGAAGCGAAGATTCGAAAAGCTGGGCGAGGAAAAGGGGATAACGGTAGTTGACGATTACGCCCATCATCCGACTGAACTGGAAGCTACGCTCAGGGCTGCCAAAGAGATGAATTTCAACAAAGTATGGGCGATTTTCCAGCCGTTTACTTTCAGCCGTACAAAACTTCTTCTCAACGATTTCGCAAAGGCTCTCAGCATAGCAGATCATGCGGTGCTTACGGATATCATGGGCAGCCGCGAGAAGAACACATACGGTATTTTTACCCGTCATCTTGCGGAAAAGATCGACGGCTGCATATGGTTTCCTCAGAATGAAGAGGAAGAATGGACTGATGAACGCAAATATTTTAATTTCGAGCAGGTTTGCGATCATGTGTGTGAAAATGCTTCGGAGGGCGATCTCGTCATAACTCTCGGCTGCGGCGACGCATACAAGATAGCTAAAATGATATTGAAAAAACTTTCGCAGGAGGATCAAAATGTCTAAAGAAAGAGAAATGGAAGTTTTTAACTTCATAAAGACGAAGCTTAGCCAAGGCATCTCCCCGTCCGTCAGGGAGATCATGGAGGCATGCGGATTTAAATCAACGTCAACAGCCCACAGGTATATAAGCATTCTGGAGAATAACGGGCTTATTGTCAAGGCAAATAATCTCAATCGTTCGCTCAGACTGCCCAACAGCTCTGCTGCTTCAGTTCCGGTAATGGGAACGGTCACGGCAGGTCAGCCTATAACGGCGGTCGAATGTATTACGGGATATATAAATTTTGAAGCGGAGGGCTGCGATGCAAACGATCTGTTTGCACTCAGGATCCGCGGAGAAAGCATGATCAATGCCGGAATACTTGACGGTGATATAGTTGTTGTTGAAAAGGGGTCTTATGCTGAAAACGGCGATATAGTGGTTGCATTTATCGACGGCGAGGACGCTACGGTCAAGCGTTTTTTCAAAGAAAACGGCAAATACCGCTTACAGCCCGAAAATGATACTATGGAGCCGATAATTCTCGACGAATGCGAAATTCTCGGAAAAGTTATCGGATTAAAACGTTATTATTAAGGCAATATCGCATAATTAGCGATTCTGCCTTAAGAAACTGTTTATGCATTGTCACGCTCTATGACTATCAATTTGAAATACTGCTCAGGCAGGGATTCGACCTCTGCGTTACAGATGGCTATTCATGGGATTCTGTACAAGACAAAATCTATACGGCATTTGAAAATTCAGATTGCAGGATCTCATGATACGCCGCGACAAAAGAAAGGAAGATAAATATGCTTAACGATGTAAAGGTTATAATATGCGGAAAGGAGTACAAGCTCAGAACGGCTGAATCTCCAAATTATGTATTTTCGCTTGCTCGTGCGCTGGAATCCAGAATCAGCGAGCATATGAATGCGGGCAGCGGAACTTCGCCGTATACTGCGGCGATAATGGTTGCGCTCAGTCTGCTTGACGATCTTAATAAGGCTAATCAGCACGTTGAAAATATCCGCACTCAAACTAAGGAATATGTTGACGAAGCAGGAAAGAACCGCGTAGAGCGCGATTCCGCAGTTAAGGAGATCGAGGCTCTGAAAGCCAAGATCGTACAGCTTGAAAATATGGTCAAGCTTAAACAACTTAAGGACAGCATTTGATGAAGCCTGAAATTCTTGCTCCTGCGGGAAGTATGGAGTCTCTCACGGCGGCGTTGAGAACAGGTGCAAACGCTGTTTACGTCGGCGGAAAAAAATATTCCGCCAGAAACAACGCAGCGAATTTTTCGGAGGAAGAACTTGAGCAAGCCGTTTATCAGTGCCATATTCACGGCGCGAAGCTGTATCTTGCGGTAAATACTGTGATATCTGACAGCGAGTTTGAAGAATTCTGCGAATACATAAAGCTAACGGCGAAAATCGGAGTTGACGCCTATATTGTGCAGGATCTCGGAGCAGCTGCAATTATAAAGGGAGCAGTTCCCGAAGCCGTTCTGCACGCTTCAACGCAGATGTCGGTACATACAGCCGCAGGCGCGCGGTTTTTGAAGGAACTGGGGTTTGAACGGGTAGTTCCTGCCCGTGAGCTTTCGAAAGATTCCCTTGAAAAAATCTGCCGCGAGGATATAGAGGTTGAAGTTTTCGTTCACGGAGCATTGTGTATGTCGGTTTCGGGTCAATGTTATATGTCGGCAATGATAGGTTCGCGTTCAGCTAATCGCGGCTGCTGCGGTCAGGCTTGCCGTCTGAATTTTTCGGCAATCGGAAAAAAAGATTTCGCGGCTCTCTCTTTAAAAGATCTATCTTTGCTCGGGCATTGCGGTGAACTATGTGATATTGGCGTAGATTCACTGAAAATAGAGGGAAGAATGAAGCGTCCCGAATATATTGCCGCCGCCGTCAGTCAATTAAAGCGGTCGATGGACGGCGAAATTCCCGATATGCAACTCCTGCGCGGTATTTTTTCGAGAAGCGGCTTTACTGACGGCTATTTTTCTGGAAAAATGCAGGATATGTTCGGAATTCGCGAAAAAGAGGACGTTATTGCCGCCAAGGAAATTATTCCGAAAATTCACGAATTATATCGCCGTGAAATTCCTGCTCATCGCGTTGATTTTCATGTCGTTGTCAAAAGCGGTATTCCGATTGAAATTACGGCGAGTTCGTGCGGAATTTCAGCTGTTGTGGTTGGGGAAATTCCCGATGTTGCGCGAAATTCCCCGACTGATATTTCCGCAGTCGAAAAGCAGCTGTCGAAGCTTGGCGATACTGTTTTTAAATTGGGAAACGTTACTGCCGAGATAGACGACGGACTTTTTGTGCCGACGGGGCAGCTGAACGATCTTCGGCGAGCTATTGCGAAAATGCTGACACAAAGGTTAGCCGAAGCATATATACCGAAAAATGTAAATGAAAATTATATTCCTGTTATTACCGCAAAACCGCGTAAAAACGCGGATTTAAAACTGCCCGTCAGAACGTTTTGCAAAACTTTGGAACAGGCTGCGGCAGCGGTTGAAATTTCAGAATTCGTTGTCGTTCCTATGAAGATAGCTGAAAGCGTTATCGAGTCGGGAGCGCCGACGGAAAAGCTGATAATTTCTCCGCCGAGATTTATCGTTGATGAGGAAAAAATGACGGACAGCCTTGAAAAATTAAAAAATGCAGGCGTAAGCCATTTGCTTTGTCATTCTCTTGATTCTGCCGCCGTCGGAAAAAAATTGGGATTTACGCTTCACGGTAATTTTACGATGAATATGTTCAATTCGATTACGGCGGAATATCTGCGAAATATCGGATTTTCAGACTGCATTGCGTCTGTAGAATCGACTGTTTCCAATATAAATGAAATGCGGACGGAACTGCCGCTGGGAGTTATTATTTACGGGAGAATCCCTCTTATGCTCACGAGAAACTGCCCCATAAAAAATGAAGTAGGCTGTCAAAAATGCAGAGGATATCTGACAGACAGAACCAATCGAAAGCTGCCGGTAGCGTGTTCGGGAGAATATGTTGAGATATTGAACGCCGACCCGCTTTATATGGGCGATCGTATCAACGAGATAAGGAGCGCGGATTTTGTGTGCGTTTTTCTTAATGAAGAAGAGGGCGGTCAGATAGTTGAAGCATTGCAGGGAAAAAGGCCTCGCGGAAATATCACCAGAGGACTATATTATCGAGGTGTACAGGAGAAAATATGAAGCTGAAATTTAAAAAACTTGACGAAAAAGCGATAATTCCGGCAAGGGCGACGAAATCGAGCGCTGGACTTGATATCTGCGCCTGCCTTGACGAATCGGTAGTACTTTTGCCCGATGAGATAAAAATGATACCCACGGGTCTTTCTGCGGAAATTGACTGCGATGACGTTGCTCTGCTGATATATCCTCGCTCGGGATTATCTTCCAAATATGGGATATCTCTTGCAAACTGTGTGGGAGTGGTAGATTCGGATTATCGCGGAGCATGGTTTATTCCGCTGATAAATCACGGAAGACAGCCGTTTACTGTGGAACACGGCATGAGGATAGCTCAGCTTGTTCCGACGAGAGTGCTTTTTCCTGAAATTGAGATCAGCGAAAAATTAAGCGAAACTTCACGCGGCGATGGTGGATTCGGTTCTACGGGTCTGTAAAAATTAATTTTCATATCCGTGGCAGAAAAAATCGCGGCGGAAAAAGGAGATAAAAAAGTAATGAAACAAGCAATATATATGTTTTTTTTAAGCGTGTGCGCTGTAACTCTCGGCGGATTGCTGGGAAATATGGTCGGTACAGCCGAAGGACTCAGCTGGCTGGGATATTCCAAGACGTTTGCCTTTGAACCCGGAACGTTTTTGAATATAGACGTACTAAGGTTGACTTTCGGTATAAGCATAACCTTTAATATTGCCCAGCTTATCATGCTTGTTGTTGCCGTTATAGTTTATTCAAAAACGGCTTCCAAATTATTTACAAAATAACTCATACTTCCCTATAATTCAAATTTCCCATATCTTTCGTCTAAAATTATTGTGAAGTTTGCGATAGAGCGGAGTATAAGTGCCTGTTCAGTATCTTTTTTTGCACGTCTTTTCGGCAAATTTTGCCGTTGACTGTGTCAAAAATTCTTGCAATACGTCGGCATTCCTGCGAATTTTTTCCTTGTCACCGACAAAATTATGCTCGAAAATCCGCACATAAAAAGATACTGAACAGGCTCTAAAGGAAAAATTTTTCAGAGAAAAATATTGTCTATTTGCCGCTTTGGTGATATAATAAAAAAGAACTATTTTTAAGGAGCGTCAGAATGTTTACAAAAGATATTGGCATAGATCTCGGCACTGCAAATACGCTTGTCTATCTGCGCGGAAAAGGCATCATTATACGCGAGCCTTCCGTTGTTGCCGTTAATACGAGAACTGACAAAACACGCTATGTCGGAATGGAAGCTAAGGAAGTCATCGGCAGAACGCCGGGTTCTATCGTTGCGGTACGTCCGCTGAAGGACGGCGTAATTGCAGATTTTGACATAGCCACCACCATGCTTCAGGAATTCATAAAAAAGGCTTTGAGGGGTACAATACTCACAAAGGCTAACGTTATAATCTGTATTCCGTCGGGAGTTACAGCCGTTGAGAGACGCGCCGTCCGCGAAGCTTGTAAAAAGGCGGGCGCTAATAACGTTTTGATCATCGAAGAGCCTATGGCGGCTGCAATCGGAGCAGGTCTCCCGACTAACGCTCCCACGGGCAGTATGATCGTCGATATCGGCGGAGGCACAAGTGAAGTTGCGGTTATAGCCCTCGGAGGTATCGTTTCGTCCCGTTCGATCAGATGCGCAGGCGATGAATTCGACGCATCCATAATAAATTATATAAAGAAAAAATACAATCTTCTTATTGGCGAGCGTACTGCCGAAAATATCAAGATAGAAATAGGCTCGGCATTCCCAAGCGAAAAAGAGGACATTATGGAGATAAAGGGCAGAAATCTTGTCAACGGTCTTCCCGAAAATGTTACCGTAAATTCTGCCGAGATACGTGACGCTCTTGTTGAACCGCTTGCAAAAGTTATCGACGCGGTAAAGGCTACCCTTGAGGAAACTCCGCCCGAGCTTTCCGCCGATATTATCGATCACGGAATCACTCTCGCAGGCGGCGGCGCACTTCTCCGCGGACTTGACAAGCTGATAAGCCGCGAAACGGGAATGCCCGTCTATATCGCGGAATATCCGCTTGACTGCGTTGCCGAGGGAACGGGAAAAATACTTGAAAAAATCAGCGATTATCAGGATGCTTTGACCGAAAATATTAAGTATTATTAAGGAGGCGGCTTAATGCGTGAATTTCTGAAAAGCACACGGTTTAAGATACTGCTTGCCTTTATCGCATTTCTTGTGGGAATTATGATCTACGCCGTAACTAAAGGCGGTTATTCCCTTTCAGGAGCGTCGTTTATAAATACCGTCACAAAGCCGTTTCGCTTCGTATCAAACAGCATTTCCATGAAGCTGGAGAAAACGGTCGACAGAATTGAAAATGCCGACGCCTATTATGAAGAAAATCAGGAACTTAAAAAGCAGGTCGGCGAGCTTAACAAGCTGATCACCGATTATGACGATCTCAAAACAGAGGTCGAGGAACTGCGTAAGCTTGTAGTTGTCAAGGAAGAACACCCCGACAGCGTTTTTTCGCAGCCTGCCGAAGTTCTGGGTTATGTTACTAACGATCCTTTCAAGGGATTTACGATCGACCGCGGATATGCCGACGGTATCGAGCCTTACAGCCCTGTTATTACTCCCGAGGGCGTTGTCGGAATTACCATTGAAGTTTCTCAGCACACTTCAACGGTACGCACCATTCTTTCTCCCGATCTTTCGGTTGCTGCGGTATGTTCCGATACCAATACCGATTTTGGTATCATCGAGGGAACTGTAATTACTGCGGAAAATAAAATGACCAAGCTTACACATCTTACTCCCGAGCATCAGCTTAAAAAGGGTTCGCTTATCGTAACCGCGGGAAGCAGCGGATTATTTCCGAAAGATTATGTCATAGGAACGGTGACAAGCATGGGAGTCGACCCCAACGGTCTCACAGCTTATGCCGAGATAGAGCCTGCCGCTGATATTACGCGGTTAAGCTCCGTATTTGTCATCACAGATTTTGACGGAAAAAAGGAGGCTTTAAATGCGTCTCAAGACAACCCGTGAGAAAAGAATATTATATTTCAAAACTACTCTGCGGATTTTTTTGTATGGCTTGATCATCATGACAGGATTCGTGTTCATGACCTGCGGCACATGGACAAAACCCATAGTTCTTGTACCAATAGCCATATGCATCGCACTTAATGCCGATGTGCTTATTTCCGCATTTGTCGGTGCATTCTGCGGCTTTCTGATAGATATAGCCTGCGAAAGGCTGTTCGGATACAATGCTGTGCTGCTGGCTGTATTCTGCGCCGCCGTTTCATTGATCTACGAACTTTATCTTCGTAAGCGGTTATTCAATTATCTCTGGATAACCGCGCTCGTATCGTTTTTACAGTGCAGACTGGATTATGAATTTTACTACAAAATGTGGAATTACGAAAATGTGGAGAGAATTTTCCACAGCGTAACTCTGAAAGTCTGGGAATATACGATGATATCCGCCGTGATTATCTATATAATTTTCGCGGTCATAAATAAATTTCTAATGCCGAAAGTTCATCTTACAATAGAGGAAGTCATAAAAGCAAGCTAAGGAGGCGGTATAATGAAGTCGGTTTCAGATACAATAAAATCCATTATCATCGTCTCTCTTGTAATAATTCTGGGAGCGCTCGCTTCTTCAAAGCTGATGAAGCTTCAAATAGTGGGCGATGATAATATTGCAGCGTCGCCGAAATATGACAGCGGCGCATATACATTCACAAGAGAAGTAAAGCCTACACGCGGCGAGATACTCGATTACAACGGCAACGTGATCGTAGGCAACGATACGCAATGCGATCTCGTAATGAAAAAGGCGTTTTTTCCCGACGATCTGAAAGAGGGAAACAATGTTCTGTACGAGATCTGTAACAAGCTTCATGAGTGCGGATATGCTTTCCCCGACGCGCTGCCGATAACCGTAAACGAGCCTTATGAATTTACGGAAGAGGACGTTTCAAAAGTTACGGAACTGCTAAACCTCAATGTTTACGCTACCGCCGAAAACTGCATTGAGAAGCTATTTTCTGATTATGAGATCTCGGATATTTACACGCCGCTGGAAAAGCGGCTTATCGCAGGAATTCGCTATACTATGCTTGCCACTGATTTTTCATACAGCATTGATCTTGTTCTTGCCGAAAATGTCGATCATGATACCGTTATAAAAATGAAGGAGCTTGGAAGCATATTCCGTGGTATCGAGGCGGTAGATTCAGCTAAGCGAGTAATCGTGCGCGGTGATATCATTCCGCATGAGATAGGTACTGTAGGGCCGATATACGCCGAGGATTATGATGAACTGAAAGAAAAAGGCTATGCCATGAACGATACCGTCGGCAAAAGCGGAATTGAAGAGGCGATGGAAAGCGAACTCCGCGGCGTAAGCGGAAAAGAAGAAGTGACGATTCTCAATGATTCCATTGTTGATATAAAAACCGTTGATGAAATTGTTTCGGGAAAGACCGTGAAGCTTACCGTTGACGGTGCGTTTCAAGTGAAATTGCAGGGCGTTCTTGATAATTACCTGAATAATTTCGGATATTACGGCGGAAAAAAAGTTGAGAAGGGCGCGTTGGTAGTTCTCGACGCAAAAACAGGTGCGGTTCGCGGCGAAGCTTGTGCGCCGACTTATAATCTCAAGGATTTCGTTGAAAATTATGAAAAACTTGCTAAGGAAGATAATTCCCCTATGTTCAACCGCTGTACGCAGGGGCTTTATCTGCCGGGTTCGACGTTCAAAACTATTACGGCGACCGCAGGACTGAACGAGGGAATTGCTGATGGCTATACGTCTTTTGTGTGCAATCAGCATTACGAATTCTACGGCGGTCGCTTCCAATGTACGGGAAATCACGGAGGAATTTCCGTAAGACGCGCTATAGAAGTTTCCTGCAATATTTATTTTTACGAGGTTTCACGACAGCTTGGAATCGACAATATTACGAAATACGCCGAGCTTTACGGATTGGGTTCAAGCCTTGGTCTGGAAACGGGTGACGCGGCAGGATTCCTCTGTAATCCCGAGACGTTTGAAGAGCGCGGTCAGGAATGGTATATCGGTTACGTAATTCAGGCAGGTATCGGTAACCAGGATTACGGTATCACGCCGCTTCAATTGGCGTCGGTAGCCTGCACAATTGCCAACCGCGGCGTAAGATACAAGCCGTATCTGGTTGACAGCCTGTACACATATGGCACTGACGAACGTGTGCAAAAAACGAAACCGATTGTTGCAGATCAGATCAATCTGAACAATGATTATGTTTACGATTACATTATCGGCGGTATGGAGGACGCGGCGCGAAACGTCCCGTCACCTTATTCGCTGAGCAATCTGGGATTCAGAGTTGCTATAAAGACGGGTACTCCGCAGACTGATATGAACGATAAAAGCAAGCAGAATTCCGTATTCATCGGATTTGCGCCTGCGGACGATCCTGAAATAGCTTTTGCAGGCGTTATCGAGGGCGGCGAATATTCAAAGTATATGATCCGCGGAATTATCGAGGCTTATCAGGAATGCTACGGATTAAACGGTTCTGAGCCGACAGCTGAGCTGCCGCCAGAAATGCGCAACGGTACAACTGAGTCTACTACAACCACCACAACGACTACAGGAAACACGACTATGGCGTCCAAAACGACAGATACTACAACGACTGCGGCACGCGATTAATAATAAAAGAACCTGTACCGAAAGAAATTTCTATCGGTACAGGTTCTTAATTTTATTCGTTATATGTATCAAGGAAATTGTGAACGCCGTTTTTGTCCTTATAGGCGATGATCGTGCTGAGATTCACATTTTCAACGCTTCGGAAAATATTTTTCTCCACCTGCGGATTGATTTTTTTCAACTCGGCAATAAGATTTTTTGTTTCCATTCTCTTTGAGATCGAATGCCCGTCAGCGTCAATGTCGGAGCAAGTCTCGGTAAATCGGCAGGCGCATTGTATAAATTCCAGTTCATTATAGCTGCACCAATGCTTGATATCGGCTTCGCGAACGAGATACATGGGGCGTATCAGCTCCAGCCCCTCAAAATTAGTACTGTGAAGCTTCGGCATCATGGTCTGTATCTGACCGCCGTAGAGCATTCCCATAAGGATAGTTTCGATCACATCGTCGAAATGATGTCCGAGAGCGATCTTGTTGCAGCCGAGTTCTTTCGCCTTGCTGTAAAGATAACCGCGGCGCATACGAGCGCAGATATAGCAGGGATTTTTCTCGATATGTTCAACCGAGCCGAAAATATCAGATTCGAATATATTTATCGGTACGGAGAGATTTCGTGCGTTTTCTTCTATTTTTCGTCGATTTACCTCATTATAACCGGGATCCATAACGATGAATTCCACTTCGAAAGGGAATTTATCATGGCGCTTCAGTTCCTGAAAAAGTTTTGCCATGATCATGGAATCCTTGCCGCCCGATATGCAGACTGCAATTTTATCGCCCGGGCTTACAAGATCGTATTCATTTATACCCTTGGTGAATTTACACCATATGCTTTTTTTGAATTTTTTTCGCAGGCTAAATTCTGCCCGTTCAGTTATCGAACGTCTTTCGTCATTCATATAAGCGCCTCATTATGTATCCCCGAAAAATCGGGGTATTCTTATTTAATAAGTTCCGAAAGCGGATCTATATAGCTTCCGTTATGGAGTATTTCGATATGCAGGTGCGGGTCGAGGGAACTTTCGATGTCCGCCGTATTTCCTACAGTACCGATAAGATCGCCGCTGAGAAGAGTATCGCCCTGCTGTACGTTTAATCCGCGCGATAATCCGCAGTATCTTGTCGTAAATCCGTTGTGGTGATTGAGTGTGACCGTCACGCCCCAGATCGGATCGTCTGTGATCTCGGAGATTTCGCCGTTTGAGACAGCGTAGACTTCTGCTCCGACTTCAGCCGCAATATCTGTACCGTTATGAGTCTGCCACGAACCTGTGGTTGGACTTTTTACCAGATCTCCGCCGCTGAATACGCCGACGACCTCGCTCATATCATTAAGCGGAGCTTTCACATTTTCCATTTTTGTAACGCCTGCGGGAGCGGAATCTGCCTCTGTTTCTACATCGACGGGTTCGCCGCTTTCCGTCACAATATCAGCCGCGGGAATAGTCACCATTGGCGGAGCTGTTTCAGCCATCGGAGCGGTAGTTACCGCTCTTGTTACCGCCGGAGTTGTGGACTTGTAAGCGGGCGTAGTGTTTTTCGGAATGTCCTTTACCTGCCTGTCGACGGCGGCTTCGGGAGTAGAAACGCTGTTTTCCGCGGTGAATTTCTCCGTGAGTTTCTCACCCTGATCGTAAGCAAAATAGCAGGCTGAACCGATCATTACCGCGCTTATACCCAATGCGGCGTAAAAACCTTTTGAACCTTTTTTTCTTTCGTATATTTTTTTCACGTATAACACCTCCGTCAGTATTGTTGACGAATTTCTTTAAATTATACGTAAAAATTTAACTCCTTCGAAAATTTAAAGAAGATAAAATTTTAATTTATCCAATCATGAATTAAACAGATCAAACGAAAGTTTTCTCGAATCAGTGTCGAAATAATCTTCGATCTCGGCAACATAATATCGGAATACGGTTTTTCCGTTGAAAGTCAGAACGTCGCCGGATTCCGAAACTCCGAGGTATTCAAGCTGTTCATCGTTAAGCTCACAGAGATCAACATAGCTGTCCTTCTGGAGATCATAAAGCGTATATCCGTAGTCATCAAGATGAGAGTTGTTGAAAATATCTCTTCCCTTTGCATCAAGTTCGTTGAGATAAACGGTAGCTCCGAGTGATTTGTTCACATATTCGCAAAGCTCCGCGGTAGGTTCGAGAACATAATAACTTCCAACACTGTCTCTGCCGATGTCGAATACAGCAAGCTGTTGATCATCAAGCGTATCGAGTTTGAACGGCTCAACATCAGAAGCGGTTTTGCCTGCTTCAAAAAGTGTGTAAACATCAACATTTGCGATTTGCAGGCGGCTGTCTGTCGTGCGCCCAAATTCTTCATGTTCCTTATCGGTAAGAGCGATTTCTATATTGTTTGAAATTCCGTTGAGTTGATCTGTTATCTCCTGACGCGTTTGGGTTTTCCATTCTAAGTCGATAGATTCGGAGACAGGGCGTTCAAGATAAACGATATGTCTCATATTTTTCAGCGTAAACGTAACAAACGGAAGATTTACGTCGGCATAATTCGGTTCGATATAAACGGCTGTGCTGCCGCCCGAACTGTCCTCGGTATTCACTATCGAATAGCGGTATTTACCCGAAGGCGAGAGATCGCTTTTGATAGTTTCGGTTTTGGCATGAGTAACGAAAAACGAGTTGAACAGGAAAAATCCCAGCGCGGAGAAGATATACAAAAGCAAAATTACCGTGCCGATAAGCGTTTTCGTGCCTTCTCCCGCACCTGAAAGCAGCAGGATAATTACACCTGTTATAATAATAGGAATAAGCAGTTCTTTTTCGCTGAAATACAGCAGCACCACGGGCAGCATTGCAATAAGTATTATGAAACTCGATATTCGCGTCAGTATTTGCTGACGGGTGTAGAGCATCAGAACGAGTCCGATGACGGAAATTGCCGAAACCACGAGACAAAGCGAGACCTTGTCGTGAACGCTGATCGTGAAAAAAATAGAATAATATGAAAGATAGCACACGCCGACCGTATACAGTGCAGCTATTAAGGACACAAAACGTTTTGTCCAGATATTTGCGAAGAAAGCTTTCATTTTAACCTCCGATAAATCAATAAAATGTCATATAATCATTAATGTCTCCACGGAATAATCATACATAAATACATTATATCATTTTTAAATCAAAGTTACAAGTAATTTTCGGAATAAATAGTTACTAATTGGTTACAATTTCCTGAGTATCGGCAAATACGACAAATAACTAATTTAAGACCAGCGCAAATTTATGAATTGTCACTGAATCTGCGATTGTAAATTTCCGAAGCTAAAATTTTCTGGCAGGAATCGTAGTCATAATAATGTGAGAGACTGTTTTTTGTATTCTTTTTATCAATATATCGCATTACAGCAAGATATGCAATGAGTATCAGCAGGGAAGAGATTGAAATGTAGAAACCGATCTGCAATCCGGGAGTTTTATAGCGAAATTTAATTGTATTCACGCCTTTATCGGCTCGGACAGCCATAAATCCGTATGAAACTTTTTCAACATCGACGGGTGTGCCATTTACTTCGGCAGTCCAGCCCTCGCTGTAGGGAACGCTGAAAAATACCAGTTCGGGCTTTTCAAGGCTGATTTCAGCTTTGAAACCGTATGAATCATAAACGAATGAATCTGAACAGTTTTGCTGCTTTTCGCGGCAGGCATTCTCATAATCCGAAAATGTGAGTCCGCTTGGAGTTGATTCTTCAGTCAGTATATCGGCATATTTTTCGATCTGATCGTCGGAAAGCACAACCGCATTTATCAGAGCGCGCTCACGATTTGTTTTTGAAAGCTCTTCGGCAGTATCTTCCGAAATATATTTATCATAGCCGAATCCCATGGGAATATACAGCGTATTTTTATAGATCTCAAAATGATTGCTTGAAGTCAGATATTCAAATCCCGGCAGCTTTTCGGTAATATCAACACGCGACGCGCGGATTCCGTTTTTATCGGAAATCTCGCTGCTGTCTGGGAGAGGCTCGCCGTTCGCTTCTTTTTCGAGAAGTTCCTGATAGGTGTAGCCTTCAACGATCTCGCGGTAGTAATATTTTACCGAAAGCAAGCCGCGGAGAGTATAATGACTGATATCGGGACGTGAGGCAACATCGCGCTGAATGCCCATGGAATCGTAAAATTCCATTATAGAAGTGCTGACAACGCTCTGGAACGCTCTCATACTTGGAAGTCCCCAGAGCATCGGGTAATTGTCATAGTTTTCGGAAACGTCAACGCGGAAGAAATTATCTTCGGAGACTTCTTCATAAATTTCATCTTTGCCGTTTATCGCGGAATCAATGTATTTTCCTGCCGCTTCGGGAGTTACCGCGCCGTAAACAACAGTTATGAGAATGCAGATAAGACTTGCCGCGGCAGTGCTGCAAATCATCAGATTACCGTAAGTTCTGCCGCTGTTTTTGCGGCGTATTATATATACGGCGTATATCAGAAATGCGGCTGCGATTCCGAATGTGAGCCAGAAGTAGGGGAAATCAAAGGGGAAAGTAAACCAACTGATTTTGTCGTCTTTCTTTTCGGGAATGAATGACATCGCGCCGAATCCGATCATAACAGCGGCGGTTATCTTGACAGCAGGCTTGAAATCCGCGTTATCGTCGTCAAGAGTCTGGGCTGTCATCATGGCAAAAATGAGTATCGGCATATAGAACCAACGGGCGTAATAGGAAGCGTTAAACGTGTAGAATGCGCTGTTAAGAATGGGGATAAAGGCGCAGAGAATGCAGATTCCCGAAAGGCGAACTGCCCAGTGCTTTTTTCGCGTACGAATGAACGTGATAACGCCGAGCATTGAGAATAATGGGAAGTATCCTCCGACCGACGACCATTTCGAGCCGTCGCTCTTGAAGAGATTCGGTCTTGCCGGAACGTCCGACGGCAGAAAAAACGTTTGTATTATGCGTATAACTCTTGACGGTTCGCGGAATAATATCCAATTTGCGCCGTAAAGTCGTTCATTTACGCGGTAATTTCCGAGAATTGCCAGAGCCGACGGAAGAAGAATGAATCCTGCGATCGCTCCGCCGAGAACAGCTTCGAGGAGCAGTCCGAAGAATTTTTTCCATGTGGCATGAAAATCGCGGCAGGGTACACGCATAAAGAAATAAAGCAGCAGAAAAACTACTTGTCCCGTGAAGAAATAGTAATTCAGCGCCGCCATGATCGCGACAATGAGCGCAAACCAACCTCTTTTGCTGTTGTTGATGTTTTCTTCCATTGCGATGAGCATTAACGGAAAAAACGCTGTAACGTCTTGAAAATGGTTGAAGAAAATGTTGAATAGCTGAAATCCCGAAAATGAATAGAGAAGCGCGCCTGTAAGCGCAGCTTCTTTTCCGCGGACGAAACGCCTTATATAGATGTAGGCGGTAAGCGAAGCGAAGCCATGCTTGAGAGCGAGCAGAAACGGTATAGAATAAGATACGAGAAAACGCGGAATAACAGTACTCAGCCAAAAAAACGGGCTGCCGATAAGGTAAAACGAATACGATGTCAGCAGATCTGAGCCGAGGTCAGTGAACCAGTTCCAACCGAATTGCCCCGAGCGGACAGCGTCATTAGCAAGATTGTAAAAAGGAATCTGCTGGGCATTGAAATCGCCGTAGTAAATGAAATATCCGCGGTCGCACACCATCACGGGCAAAACGCCTAAAAGCAGTGTGAAAAATCCGAGCAGAAATGCCATAAGATATTTTTCTTTTGTATAAATTGTGTATCTTAAATTATGTTTCATGATAAAGCCCTCCATTTGGCTAAGAACCTGTTTAAAATCTCGGTGTGTGCGGATTTTTGAGCGTAATTTTGCTGAACACAAGGAAAAAATTTGCAGGAATACTGACGTATTGCAAAAATTTTTGACTCAGTATTCAGCAAAATTTGCCGAAAAGACGTGCGCAGCGAGATTTTAAACAGGCTATAAGGCAACGCTGCGCAACAAATGTACAGTCAGAGACAATATGCGTTCTTTGTATTGAAAATAATTATAACATATTTTTTGGGAATATGCAAGACATTAAAAATCATAAAGGAATAATTTGCATGTTCTACGCTTTGCATTTTATGTAATTGAATGAGGGTTTGTTTATGGGGCTTATT
>CAYNYB010000003.1:168427-203032 GCA_964401315.1 uncultured Alistipes sp. | reverse complement strand
AAGATGATCCGCCGGAAGTTCCGCCAGATGAAGAACCACCGGAAGAATCACTGATGCCAAGACCGACTTTGAAGCAATCCCAGATTTCAGACGGCAGAGCCTGAACGGCAGCTATCAGAGTATCAAGCTTACTGTTTGTCTCGGTCATGTCAACATTAACCGTTATGTCTCCTACTGTTCCGCCGGAGCTGCCACCTCCAGAATCGCCAATGCCCGGAGTAGTTGTGCCGTCGGTGAATATCTCATATACGGAAAAGGAAAAATCAATAACATTTGAATTGGGAGTTACTGAAATTTCACTGTTTTTAGAAAGTCCGTAAGTAGTAGTATAAAGATCGCAAAAATTATAAAAAAATATAGAACTCAAATTTGATGAAGATGTAGAATAGAAATTGGGATAACCAAAAGCAAGAGCACCATCGGGATTATTAAAACAAGCAAAATGTTGATTATCAGATTTTGTTATGTACTTACATTCAGAAGATGTAGAAGAAAAAGATTCGTAAACCTTTGAAACTCCTGTACAATAAGGAAGAAAAGAATAATAAAAATAAGTATTAATAGGAGAATTAATTACAAAATCAGAATTAGGAAGAAAATTAAATCGGAAACTATCGCCCTCAACTACAGGAATGCAAGTTATGATTGAATATACAAATGCTGAATTTGTAGTAGAATAAGCGTAAGTTTGAGAAAATCCGACAACGTCGGAAACATCAGTCAAAGTAATATCTGAATCACGTTCGACACCTTGCCAAGTGAAAGTACTGTCGCCAGCACCAGCAGATAAGTAGGACTTATCAAGCATAGTAAGCAAACTTAAACCGGGTGCAGAAGGATTGATTTTACAGACATAAGGAGTATAAATCAAATATATACCGTCAGTCGGAGCAGTAAGATATTGAGAACGAGAAGTATATTTATTAAAAAGAGCATCAGGCGCAATATACGCAGAGACAGGGAGCGAGGAAAATACATTCAAAAGCAGTATAACAACCGATGTTATTATGATAAGATTCTTTTTCATCTCCTCACTCCCCTGTTGATAGCTTATTTAACAACTCTGAATCCGTTTATCTCCGGAACGCCTTTAACGAAGCCGATCGTAAATTCGATATTCTGATCAAGGAACTTACCGAGAGCAGATATAACAGCTTCATTTTTGGCAGCTGAATCAAGACCGAGAGACGTTTTAATCAATGCGCCTTTGATCTTCTTTTCAGCAACAACAAAACCGAATTCATTATCCTTTAAGCCCTCATCGGAAAGACAACGAAGAAGAACGTTAGACCAAGGTATTACTTCTCCGGAATCCTTGTTAACAATATCTCCGCTCTGGAACTCGAAACCTACTAATTTAATCATTTTTTTACTCCTTCCCCTGTCGGCATTGGGGACGCCGTATTTTGTCGAACCCGTTCCGCTGTACCTTTGCCGACTGTACAGCGGGCAGAGTTCATATATATCAATCGGAATTTTCCGATGATATGCGGTTGTTTTTAAGCTCTTCGATAAGAGCAAAAAACAAATCAGACATTTGACAAACAAAAAAAACAGAAAATCCAATAAAAAGGAATTGATCAGAAGGTAAAGACAAAATAGTTTCATAAGAAAATGACAGACAAACAACAGCTAAAATAAAACTAAGTATAAAAAGAAATACCAATCTTTTTTTTCGATCTATTTTTTGAATTCTTTTAAACATATGTATCTCCTTAAATTTGGTTGAACGCTGCCCCGCATACTGCATCTCAATATATGCGGGGAGGTTCGGAATTTTCCGATGATATACGGTTGTTTTTTTCTTGTTTATTCAACTCAATTAAATCATCAAAAGATTCATAAGATTCAGAAAGAAAAACTGCAAAAAGACAAATAAGAAGAAAATGACCTGTAGGTAAAGAAACAGCAGTTTCATAAACAGGAACAATACAAGCAAAAGATAAGATAGGAAGAATTATAGAACAAAATATCAATCTCTTTTTGCGTTCTATTTTTTTAATTCTTTTAAACATATATATCTCCTTAAACTTTGGTTGAACGCTACCCCGCATACTGCATCTCAATATATGCGGGGAGGTTCGGTTTGACTTCTTACGCGCTGTCTTGGCTCGGCTGATATATGGCTTTCACAACACTCAGCGAATGGATTTTGAATACTAATAATGTGGATTAAATTAGTATAATATAATTATAGTGCAATTTGTGCTAAAAAGTCAAGATACAAATAGTACAAAATGCAGTAAAGAAATATATGTAATATTGACAAAAAGTGAAAAATAGGTAATAATGATAAGGGTGAATCATAATGAAAAACAATCTTCATAACGTTCTAAAGAAATTAAGAAAAGAGAAAGATGTAACGCAAACAGAAGTTGCTGAAGCTCTGAATATTTCACAAAGAACATATAGCAATTATGAAACAGGTAGCAGAGAACCAAGCTTAGACACTTTAATAGAAATGGCAGATTACTATAATATATCATTAGATATATTATTAGGAAGATACGAAAAAAGAATATAAAATAAAGGAGAATAAATTAATGTGGATTATAATAACAATTGCAATTTTAGTAATAGCAATAGTAATATGGCTATGCTGCAAATTATCTGATAAAGCAACAAGCACAAGTGAAAGAATAAAAGAAAATGCAGGACAGCAATTTGCACAAAAGAATCAAGAAAAATAACGCTGCTGCAAGCCTGATCAAGTACAGATCGGAGATGCAGCAGCGGCATTTTTCGAGATTTTTTCGGCATAATGCACAAAAGCACCTCCGACAGCTAAGAGAACGCTTCTTTATTGTTGAAAGCTGTAGCACAGCCATTGAAAGCCGTTGAAAATCATTGAAAGCCATTGAAAGCGTTGAAAATCGGAGATTTCCAACACTTCCAACAGCTTCCAACAATTTCCAACATCTTCCAACAACTGCGCTAAGAGCTTCCAACAATCTGCAGGGGCGGTCCCCTGCAACCCCCTATCATAGCATATCATAGGATATCATAAAAGATAGCCGAAAATAAATGTGCTTGATCGGAGAGTAAGTCATGCCGATAATAACGCGCTGGAACAAAGAAACAGTCCGCCGAGAGATTTCAGCGGACTTTATTTTATGATACATAACTTACATTTGGCGCAATTTGGTATTGACTTTCAACAGTCGATTCCTTTGCTTCCTTGAATAATTTTCAAATAAAAATCCCTGTCTTGAAATTATATACAAGACAGGGATAAATTCACTTCAATTCAATATTATTTTATTTTTCTTCAAGATGAATCGCAGAAATAACTTCAGCAAGCAGATTCGCAGGAAGCTGCTCATATCTGAGAAAGTCGAAAGTAAAGTTTCCGAGACCTCTTGTGACCTGACGGAGATACATTGCGAAATCGTGCATTTCTCTCATTGGAACTTCGGCTACGATCGTCGTAATGCCGTGCGAAACCGGTTCCATGCCGAGAACTCTGCCTCGGCGCTTATTGAGATCGCCCATAATATCGCCGGTTTTATCATCAGGTGCAGTAACTTTGAGTTCTCCTATGGGTTCAAGCATTACAGGGTCAGCCTGACGAAGCCCTTCCTTATAAGCAATAGAAGCGGCAGTTTTAAACGCCATTTCCGAGGAATCCACGGGGTGATACGAACCGTCTACGAGGACAGCTTTAAGTCCGACTACGGGACATCCTGCGAGAACGCCTTTCTTTACGGAATCCTCAAGACCTTTCTGAACAGCAGGAAAATAATTTTTCGGAACAGCTCCGCCGAACACACGTTCCTCGAAAATAAGTGTATCACTAACACACGGCTCAAATTCGATCCAGACATGACCATACTGACCATGACCGCCCGACTGCTTCTTGTGCTTGCCCTCTACCTTGACTTTTTTTCGAATGGTTTCCTTGTACGCGATCTTCGGCACTGTCAGCTTAATATCGGCGCCGAATTTGCTCTTAGCTTTCGCAGCCGCAATTTCAAGATGCTGCTCACCGAGACCGCTGAGAATCTGCTCCTTTGTATTGTCATCCTGAGTATAAGTTAGAGTGGGATCTTCTTCTGTCAGTCTCTGCATACTTGCGGAAATTTTAGCTTCATCTCCCTGAGTCTTAGCTTTAACAGCCATAGAATAGCAAGTATTCGGGAAACTCATAGCAGGGAATTCAACAATTCTTGAAACGTCAGAAAGAGTATCGCCTGTATTTGCTGTGATTTTAGCTGCAACAACAATATCACCGGCATAAGCTTCTGTAACTTCAGTCTGTTTTTTTCCGCAAATTTTATAAATTTTACCGATTTTCTCGGAATTTCCGCTTGCTGAATTAACTGCTTCCGAATTCGCGGTAAGCTTACCCGATTCAATCTTTATAAACGACATTTTACCCACAAACGGATCTGCAATAGTCTTGAAAACATAAGCTGCCAGAGGAGCGTCAGCATCGCAGGCAATCTCAACAACGTCCTTTGCAGGAGTATAAGCTTCCGATTTGTAAACCTCATCAGGATTGGGAAGCAGCAGTTCGATCTCCTTGAAAAGCATATCGATTCCGGAAAGATCAACAGCTGAAGTGCATACAACGGGAGTAATGATTCCTCTGTTCATGCCGTCGTGAATTCCGTCGATAAGTTCTTTTTGAGTAAAGGGAATGCCTTCGAAAAATTTCTCCATCAATTCGTCGGAAGTTTCTGCAACAGCCTCCGAAACGGCTGCTACCAGTCCCTCGATACGGTATTCAAATTTCTCTGAAATTTCAGCTGTGGGCATTTCAATTTCCTGTGCATTGCCTTTACTGTCGTACTTATAAGCCTTCATTTCAATGAGGTTGACATATGAAACGATTTCATGACCGCTGATAACAGGAACTACAACAGGACATACCGTCGGACCGAAAACGGTTTTCAGATCCGTAAGCACATTGAAGAAATTAGCGTCTTTGTCGTCGATCTTAGTGATGACAAACATCTTTGATTTTCCTTGTTTTACGGCTTCGTCGTAAGCTTTTCTCGTGCCGACTTTAACGCCTGATTTCGCGGAAACTGTGATCATAACGGTATCGGCGGCGCGGATTCCGCCGATCATTTCCGCTGCGAAATCGAACAAACCGGGAGTATCGAGAAGATTGATATTATAGTCGTTGTATTTAAATGAAGCCAGCGAAGTGCTGATCGAGATAGTTCTCTTGATCTCTTCGGGATCGTAGTCGCAGACGGTAGTTCCCTCTGCGACCTTTCCAAGGCGGTCTGACGCGCCTGCTTTATAAAGAAGAGCCTCAGCAAGGGAAGTTTTTCCCGAACCATTATGACCCGCAAAGGCGATATTTCTGATTTTGGTCACATCATAATTAGTCATTTGTTTTTCCTCCGGAATGGATTTGCATAATTTATGCAGAGTTTTATGTACAATTATTATTATATATCATATGTTAAAAAATTGCAATGCTTTTCTTAAATTTTCTGCATTTTATATTACAATAACGAACGTATTTTGTTTATTATGCACAAATAGCAGATTTCATTTTGGATTCCTTGACATTAAAATAAGCTGTCAAGCCAAATATTCCGCCATAAAGTACGAGCCATATAAGCGTAAAGCCGATAATTTGCCAAAGGTTCTCCCCTACCCCTATGGTTAGACGGCATAGCAGTTCGGCGGCAAACATAGTCAGAATCGCATAAAAAACAGGCGATATTATCCATTTTATGGGTTTGAAATTAACTTCTGCACTCTTGATAAGCTTGATCAATCTTGACGTGTTGCCGAATATATTACTTGCGTAATACGATGCAGCGATTCCCGCAAATCCGAAATTCGGCACGATAATAAGCAGAGTTGAAATTCTTATGACATATTCCGCAAGATAATTCAGCGACGAAAAAGCCTGTAAGCCCATTCCCTTTATCATCGCTTCAAGAACTATCTCCATGTAAATGAACGGAATTACGGGTGCGATGACGGTTATCATTTTTCCTGCGGTTTCTCCTCCGCCCAGCATTTCGCCTATCGGCATTCCGAAACGCATTATGACAGCTGAAGAAAATACGGAATAGATCGTCGTGCATTCGATAAGCCGCGAAGCAATGCTGCGTATTCGTTCACAATTTCCGGCAGCCGAAGCTCTCGCAGATTCAGTAACTATCATTCCCGAAAGTGAACACAATGCAACCGACGGAAAAAACAGCGTTGGAATTACAATGGCTTCGAAAATTCCGAACATTGCAAGCGCCTGTTCGGGTGAATCGCCATACTGCCGCAAACAAACGGGAACAAGGGCGTCGTTTGCGCTGCTGAGTACCGAAGTAAGGATTCCACCGCCCATTATCGGAAATGCAAATCCTACATAATCACGAAACGAAAGCGTTCCTCTTTGACAGCAGTGCATACGTTTTTTTGCAAAAAGAATTAACATATAAACAAGAGAGGACAAATTTCCGATTATTATGGAGATTATCATTATTCGGCAAACCGCGGCTTCGTCATGAAAATTCGTAAGCAGCGTGAGTATCACGATTGCTACCGATTTTACGGAGAATTCCAGTATATCGCCGAATGCAGCCGCCGAAGCTTTACGGCAGGCGTTGAAATAACCTTTCAGACACGACGCGATCGCTCCCGATATCAGTGCGACAGGCATAAGACGGACTGCGCCCATTACTGCCGCACCGCTGAAAAACTTATTGCCGATCGTACTAGAAAACAGAAATATCAGAACCGAAACAACCGTGCTGAGCATGACACAAAGCTTGATTCCGTAAAACAGAACACGATTGGGATTTCCGCTGTTTTTGCCCAATTCCTCGGAAATGAGGCGGCTCGTGCATAAAAAAGCGTTTCCGTTTGAAATTATGCCCGCAAGTCCCAGAAACGAACCCATAAGAGAAAAAATTCCTATGGCAGACGCGCCGAGTTGTCTGGTAATAAAAACATTCAGCAAAAGCGCCGCTAAATCGAGGGCAAGCTGCATTATTGTCAGCAGGATAGTATCTTTAATAATTTTATTTTTAAACATGAGTTATTCCCTCCCCTTGTACATAATATGGGGAGTTGTTTTATTTCATGCAAAAACCTGCCCGATACATCTGTACTCAAAATGTATCAGGCAGGTTTTTTATTAGTTTAAGGGAATATCTTTAATTCTTATATTCATATCTACATCGCCGTCAATGCCTGCGATCCTGCCGTAAGCGCTCGCCTGCCAGATCGCGAAAAGTCCGTCGTAATCGGTTTCGTCAACGTAATGAGCAAGCCAGACAGTACGGTCATTCTTATTCTCCCAGAAATTATTGAGGAAATTCTTGCTGCTGTAAAGCATTGCCGTATAGCCGCCTTTTTCAATCTCCTCGCAGAAAATCTCAAACAACTCGTTCAGATCATGGCTGTTCATGCCATACTGCTGAAACTGTCCCCATGATTCCCAGTCGAAAGCGATAGGATAATCGAGACTGCGCCCGTCAAGCTGTTCCAGAATCCAGCGCGCCTGCTCCCTTACTTTTTCCTCGGTATTGGCGGTGGTGTAAAAATAAACTCCCACGTCAAGCCCTGCCGCCGTTGCATTTTCCATATTCTGCAAATAATAGTCGTCCATTTTTATCTGATCATAGCAATATCCCATACGCATGATGACGAATTCGCAACCCTCGGCTTTTACGGCGTTGTAGTCAACGTTCGTCTGCCAGGCTGAAACGTCGATTCCGTAGCTGACATTATCATAGCAGTAATACGCCTTAAAATCTGCAAAAGAAACGCGCGTGTTATTATCCTGCGGCTTGGGCTTTTCGGTAAGCACAAGAACTGTCATGTCCCAGCTGGTACTGTTTCCCGAACTGTCGGTAACTGTCGCCGTAATGGGATAGCTGCCGATCATTGAAGTATCGACAACGCCCTCATAAGTGAGAGTAGGCGCTCTGTCGTAATTGTCAACGAATCCCACCATGCTGTTTAGATCAAAGGGCTGATCAACAACAGCGTAGGGTTCCCAGCCCGAATTCAGCAGAACAGGCTCGGTAGTATCAATAACATTATATTTCAATTCCTTTTCGTAAAGCTTATCGTTATAGATGAAATTAACCTTGATTTTTTTCTCACCGAGTTCCGAAACGTCGATAAGCTTGTCAACGTCCTGAAGTTCGGTATTCGTATCTGTAATGAATTCGGCGATCGTCATATCCTCGTAAACTTCCACTGAATCAAGAGCAGTAAGTATTACTTCGTTGGGCGGATTCTTGCTTGCTTTTTCATTCGCGGCTTTTGTAGTGACTGCGGTTGATGTTGAAGCGGAGGAAGTTGCAGCTGTTGCCGTTGTTGTTGAAACTGCCGCAGAATTTTCAGTATGCGAAGATGAATCATCGCCGTCATTTATGCCGACTTTTTTTCCGCAGGCCGTTGTCATTAAAATCGCTGTCAAAATTGTTATGATCAAATATTTTTTCATAGTCTCTCCTGTCTGTTTTTGCTCAAGCTTATTTATTCAGCAGCCGTTCTTTCATTATATCTCGGCACTTGAACTCCAATTCATCGTCAAGCTTATCAAGCTTAACGGAAGCAGCGGAATTGCGATTTACGCAATATTCGATAATATAATCCGAAATTTCGGGATTTTTTGAAAGGCACGGTCCATGCATATAAGTAGCGATCACGTTTTTCTCGAAATAGCCCTCGTGAGAACTTTTAGTGCAGTTTCCGTGACCGTACAGAACGCTTCCCAACGGAGTTTTTACGTCCTTGGTTTGACCGCCGTGATTCTCAAATCCGACTATATCTACGACTTTCCCTGTAAATTCCGTACGCACGACAATATTTCCAATACAGCGTTTACGTCTGTTGGGTTCGGCGATCGTGTAATAATCAAAAATACCGAGACCGGGAATGTCGTTGCCGTCGGCGTCGCGGTAATACTTCCCCATAAGCTGATAGCCGCCGCATATAAGGAAAAGGAACGAGCCGTTTTTATAGGCGTTCTCAATGCCGTCCCTGCATTTTTGCAGATCGTCGGAGATATGCTGCTGTTCAAGATCAGCTCCGCCGCCGATATATATAAGATCGTAGGAACCGAAATCCGGGATTTCCGAATCAACAGAATATTTATCTATACAGCATTCGATACCGCGCATTTTACAGCGGTAGGAAATTATCTCCATGTTTCCGCTGTCACCGTAAAGATCAAGCATATCGGCGTACATATGAAGAATTTTAATTTTACTCATGCTTACCTCCATGTTTTGCAATATACCGTTTAAGAGCGGCTCTCGTTGGCTGAACCGCAGTGTAATTGGCAATAACGAATTTGCGGTCGTCCGTTTTGGCAAGTTCCTCAACGGCGTCGTCGAGTTCCGGACGAACGGTAATTTTTTCTGCCGGATAGCCCGAACACTTTATTCTAACGGCAATATCATAAGCCCTTGTTCCCGAAGTTACGACGCGTGTAACGCGTTCGAAAATGCTGAAATTAATATCCCATATCCACGAAACGTCCAGACCGTCGGCAACATTGTCATTAAGCACGAAGAGCAGTTCCTTTTCGCCATTCATCTCGTTCATCACGCGGAGAGTCATGTTCGCTCCCACGGGGTTTTTCGCAAGATTGAGCGTCGCCTTGCTGTCGCCCAGCATAAACGTTTCCATTCTGCCGTTTTTGACGGTATATTTTGAGATAACATTATCGACAATTTCGCCGCGGATATCGTAAAGTTTGGCGATTCCCGCAACGGCAATCATATTGTAGATATTGTAAATACTGTTAAGCCGGGGACGATATTTATGACCGTCAGCAGTGAAAACAGGATTTTCAAGGTCTATCTTCTCCGCGGTTATATAAGGCTCGTAACTGCCGAATCCGCATTTAGAACATAAGAATTTTCCGATATGCGAATATTGGTAATAATCGTAATCCAGAGCCTCTCCGCAGAACGGACAAAATCTTCCCTCGGAAGCTTCAAAAATCTTATCAGTCGCGAAAGCATAGGGCGCAGCGTGAAAATATTTTACATTTTTATTATTCGGATTTGCCCTGCCGAGACGAGCGGTATTCGGGTCGTCGCCGTTGAGGAGAAGATTTCCTTCAAAAGTCTCGCAAAAACCGTTAATTTTACGGATAAGAGTTTCCATTTCTCCGTTTCTGTCAAGCTGGTCGCGGAAGAAATTCAGTACCACGAGGGTTTCGAGTTTCAGCTGCGAATAAACGACCGGAACGTGGCTTTCATCTGTTTCAAGAATAAGATAATCGGCATTGATTTTACCCGAGCCGTCGCAATGACGGAGCAGGAGCGAGCAGATACCCGTATCAAGATTATTGCCCTCCTTATTAATGATTATCTTTTTGCCGCTCTGTTCAAAAAGCTGAGCGATGCAGTTTGTAACGGAAGTTTTGCCGTTTGTTCCCGTAACGGCGATTATCGGGCAGTCCACCTTAAACATATGGCAGCATTTTCCGCCCGTAAGATGCCATAAAACAATTCCGGGAAGATTGCCTGCGTTACGTTTAAACAAGCGCAGTACGGTAACCATGAATTTTCCTATCAAAATCAGAAGTCTGTTCATTTTTTCTCCTTTCAAAAATTATTCTTTATCCTGCCGTTTTCGGTAAATTCAATATAACCGCGGATACGCGCTTCGCGTATGCCGAGGGAAACGGCTGATTCCATAGCCGAACTTATTCTTGAAAATCCGAAAAGCCGTGCGGTCTCGCGAATGAGATCCTCTCGTTCCATGCTTCCCTGAGAAGTAATTATCAGCTTTATCGCCGCAGAAATTTCCTCGGGCGAAATTTCGTCGAGAGAGCGTTTGAATCCGTCCGGATAAACGGCACGGCATTTATTGTAAGCGGCAGGATCCTGTTCTGAAAGCCATACAAATTCATTATCCCCTGCCCTTGTAACAACTGCCGAGCATTCTTCCTCCGCCTTTTTGGCAATATTTCTGACATTCGGCGTTACGCGCGCAATATCGTAGCATGAAGCAAGTTTTTTGACAAGCACATTTCGGTTTATCGGCGCTTCCGTGCGTAGAATATTCATTATGCAGTCTGAAATCTCCGAAATATTACGCTCATTGAAATTTTTAGACGTTCCGTAGGATTTCACCTCATAAGGAATATAATTTTCGCACCGCTGATGAAGCGAAAGAGCCTGCTCCGTTTCAAAAACAGGTTCATCGGAGGATTCCCGAATATTTTTGGATTTCTCGCGAGACACAGCCGTGCCGCTTGTAATTTCAGCTATCGCGCTTTCGATTTTTGCGACCGCTTTTTCCTTATTGTCTATCCAATCGAGAATATGCACGTTTATGGTGTTCCAGCCCAGACCTTTCAGAATGCTCATCTGAGCAAGATGCCTGTCCTGAGCGGTATTATTGATGAAACTGTTCTTAGTTCCGCAGAATATCGCCAATATATAGCGTTGGGAATCGTGCGGATCAATAACGGCGACATCGATTCTGAAACCGGAGCAGCCGATTCCGCATTCAACGTTATATCCGCGCTTTCGGAGTTCGGCGGCGATGATTTCTTGGAAACCGCCGCGGCTGTCCGAATCGTGATTTCCGCTTACCGCGAGAGCGTTTCTGCCCTGTTCTGCAAATTTCAGAAATCCTTTAAGACCGGCAACGCCCTCGGAGCGCGTTCGTGACAGATCGATCATATCGGCGGTGATAGATGAGAATACTATCATTCTGCATCGCGCACGGGATATCGCAACATTAAGTCTGCGCCAGCCGCCGTCGCGGTTGAGCGGTCCGAAATTCATTGAAACTCTGCCGTCTTTGTCAGGACCGTAGCCGATAGAAAACATTATCACATCGCGCTCATCGCCCTGAACGTTTTCGAGATTTTTGATAATTATCGGTTCATACTGCTCATTCGCCATCGCTTCGAGTTCGGGACGTTCTCTGTAGGCGTCTGTCAGCATATCGTCAATAAGATTCTGCTGCGGCATACTGAACGTTACAACGCCTATACTCTGCCTGCGCAGTTCGGTATCTTCAAGCCGCCGCAGAATTTCAGCCACGACAGCTTTAGCTTCTGCTTTATTGGTACGCGAACCGCTTTTATCGTAGCAGCCCTCAACTCTTACCATGCTGACTTTCGAAATTCTGTCATCGGGCGACGGGAATGTGTAAAGCTTGTTGTCGTAGTATTTCATATTACTGTACGCGATAAGGCTTTCATGACGCGAACGGTAATGCCACAGCAGATGTTCCTGCGGCATTGAAAGTGCGAGACAATCGTCAAGAAGACTTTCGAGATCCTCCTTGTCGCATTCCTCGTCAATGCGGTTTGATGTAAAGAAGCTTGTGGGCGGCAATTGCTTGGGATCGCCGACAATTATCACATTTTCACCTCTCGACATTGCGCCTACGGCTTCGCAGGTAGGAAGTTGGGAAGCTTCGTCAAAGATAACGTAGTCGAATTTCGGATAATCGCGGTCGATATACTGCGCCGCGGAGATCGGACTCATAAGCATGACAGGACACATTTTCCGCAGGAGATCGGGAATGCTGCTGAACAGTCGGCGTATGGACATCATTCGTCCGCCGCTTCGGATAGCCTTTTGAAGTATGCCTGTTTCGGAACTTGCGGCAGCCTCTCCGACTGCCGGAATCCTTGAAGAAAGCTTTGCGGCAAGTTCATTTACGGTAAGGCTTCGGAATTTTTCTGTACATTCTCCGAATTTTCTGACAGTCTCTTCAAAAAGAACGCCCTGAAATTTCGACAGCACGGGAGTTTCCGCAACATACAGCGATATTATCGAGCGACAGAGATCGCAGTCGAAAGCGAACAGCAATTCCGCGGGAGCTACTTCTCCGTTCAAAAATTTTTCGGCCGCGTTGCCGATCCCGATTTCTTCAAGTCGGCGGCAAAGTGAATTTATTCCGACCCATTCTCTTATTTTCGGGAGCGCGGAAATAATATTTTCCGCCTGTTTTACGGCATTTTCTGCAAAATTATCTCCGCTGCTCAGGCTGTCGGGAACGATATGCAGATCGTGTTCGAGTTCGGCTATACATTTGGACAGCGCTGCATGATCTGCAGTAATTTTTTCGGCGATCTCTCTGTTTTCGGATTTTGCGTAGTTCGTGCCGAAATATCGGCAGACCGACTGCGCGAGAATACTTTTTTCATTTGGAGACGATCTCACAGCAAGATTTTTTTCACGAATTTTTTCAGAGAGTTCAACTGCACGTTCAATCGATTTCCAATCGGTATAGATTCCGTTGAGAGCAACACCGCTGCCGCTGAAAATTGCCGAAATCTCACCGGAAATGCTGACGGCAAAATAATTCTCCAATGCGGTGAGCCTGTTAAGCTTTGTGTAATATTCAACGATATTTTCGGCATTCACGGGATTTTCGGATAGTCTGTAGGCGTTCAGCTCCGAAAGAAGCCGTTTGCAGCCGAAATGACGCGGAATGAACCATTTATTGCGCGCCTTGTTCCATTTCAGAAGAGCAGTTCCGCTATCGTAGGAAGTTACGGAAGGCGCGAACACCGTAAGTATTTCCGCTTTCAGCGCCGTATATTCGCCGCCTGCCGCTATTATCTGCCTGCAAAGCGTTCTTTGGCGCTCCCAGTTTTCTCCGTAAATTATTTCGGGAACTATATCCCCCTCTGAAGCCGCCAGCGCGATGATTTCCGCTGTTGAGAGATATATCGGAAAATCCCACTTGCCGCCGCCCGTAAGCGAACGCATGAATCCGAATGAGTTTTCGATTTGTGAAACAGCCGCGGCAAATTCGCTGAGTTTATCTTTCGCAGCCGCTGCAATATCAGGCGACCAGTCGGCGAGAGTGCAGCATTTCAGCGGTGAATCGCCTATGCTGCCGAATTCCCTGCCTGCCGCGGCAAGGTCTTCGAGTGCGCCGCGCCATTTTGCGTATGTATCTTTGGAAATGCCGGCGACCTGAGAGCGCTTGAATACGAATTTTCCACCGAATTTCGCGTACTGTTCATATCTGACGGCAGCGTCGCTGACCGACATTCCGCAGCTTCTCAGCTTGTGCAGTTCCGCCATTACCGTATTGAGTTCGCTTCTGAGCCTTGCAAAATTATCAGCTTCAGCCGCGAAATCCTCAGGCGATCTTATCCTGCCCGTATTCAGCGTTTCCTCTAACTGTTTCAGAACGGAACGCTTGCTCGCTTTATTTGAATGAAGTTCCAGACAAAACGGCGCAAGACCGATTTTTTTCAGCCGCTTATGAACCACTTCGAGAGCCGCGGCTTTTTCTGCAACGAAAAGAACTGTTTTATCATGGTAAAGAATATCAGCTATTATATTTGTTATGGTCTGAGATTTTCCCGTGCCGGGAGGGCCGTGCAGTACGAAACTCTGCCCCTTTGAAGCCGCATAAACTGCCGCAAGCTGCGAAGAATCCGCAGCAACCGGAACAGCCATATCCAGCGGTGAAACGTCTCCGTCAAGTTCGGACGGTGTGATTGAAAGTCCGCCGTTTTCCCATGAAGAAGTTCCTGTTATCATAGCCGCCGTTACTTTATTGTTCAGCAGATCGTCCGAACGGCTGTGTATATCGTTCCACATAATGAAACGGCTGAACGAAAACTGCCCGATAAAAGCCGATTCCCTGACCTCCCAGCGCGGATTTGCCATGACGGATTGACGGATAGTAGCGAAAACAAACGGCAAATTTATCCCGTGTTCGTCTTCAGGGAGTTTATTCAGCCCTTGTATGTCGATACCGTAATTCTGCCTGAGCATTTCGAGCAGTGTGACGTTGATCTGCGCGCCCTCTCCGCCGAGTTTGACAGAAAAACTCTTATCCTGAATTCTCCGCGAAATATCAACGGGAAGAAGCACCAATGGCGCGTAACGCGGCTTTTCGCTGCGCTCCGTCTCATACCATTGCAGTAATCCCAGTGCAAGATAAACGGTATTCACGCCGTTTTCCTCCATGCTTATTTTAGCCTGCCTGCGCAGTCCCGTCATTACATGAACGAGTTCCGATTCGCTTAAAAGAGTACGCAGACGGTGATGTTTCATTTCGGCTTCAGCAATCGCGGAAATGCGGCTCCTGTGATTTTCAATTTCAAAAATTTTTCCGTCACCGGCTTTTAAAATATCGTCTGCGGGTGCGGAGCATATGCGGAATTCTCTGCCTTTTGCAAATTCATTCTCCAGAATTTCCAAATTATGGGAAAGGATCTGAACATTCATGGCAGTGCTTCTGAAATTCAGCAGACTGTTACGCAGACTGAGATCAAGAAGCTTTCGCTCCCATATCTCGATCTTCGAGACTTCGCCGCTCGAAACGTTAAGTTGAATATTGCCGACTTTATCGATCATATCGGGTGCGTCGGTGATTTCGGAAGTTTGGCGTTTTCCGTAATCCGCAGCCCTGAATGTGTCGTTTTCGGCGATTCTGCTCGGAATCGGGCGGATTCCTCCCGCGCGTGTTCTCCTTATGTCAACGGCGAAGCGAAAATCGTCGCCGCAGTTCAATTTATTTTCGGCATTCAGACGGGAATCCTCAAAATTAATTTTTTTACCTGCTACAAAATCCGTGCATTCAACCGCACATATAGCGTCAACGCCCTTTGCGACGCGTTTGGTGATCGCCGCAAGATCGTATTGAAGACAATCGGGGAAAGTTTCCTCCTCCAGCCAGCAGCCTGCAAAAGCATGACCTTTCACAATGAAAAGCAGCGGATTCAGATCGATATATTCCAGACAGGCACAGTAAAGCAGCGCAAGATCAAGACAAGTTCCTGATTTACGCTCGATAACGCAGTCGGGCATTCTCACACGCTGAGCGCCTTCATAGCTTGCGGGCGGAGCGATGTAGGCGATATTCTGCTCCTGCAGCGCTGCGTATATCGCCGCCGTCTGCATTTTAACCATGTTCGCGCTGTGAGACTGATATCCGCTGAACGAGGGATCACCGCACCATTTTTTCAGATACAGCGAAGCTGCCGAAACTATCTCGCCTATTTTCGGATGATTCGGGGTAATAAACGCTGCTATGGTTTCAGGCAGCACGGACGTTCCCGTCCATTGATCGTAGGCGAGAAGTTCAATGTTTTCATGAGAAACGGCAATTACCTCGTCGCCGCTCAACGCCTCAAACGTGACGTTTCCTATCATTTTTTCGGTAAGTCCGAAGAGATAATCCGCGGAAAGCACTGTGTTCACCGTTGGAACGGCAGCCGATCTTCCGGGCGGAATATTGCCTGCGTCGGCTGTAATGGCTGCGGCGAACGCAGGCTCGAACGTGATGCGAAGTTTTACGCCGCAAATTTCACTATCGGTATTGTTTGTCAATGTAATATCACGAAAAATCGGAACGTAATTTTGCTGGAGCGCAAAACTTATCTGCCTTGAAACAGTTCCTCCGAATGTTATTTTATCCATACCAAGCTCCATTCTGTCAATCAAATATGAACATACATCTAATATTATACCACATTTTTCAAAGCTTTACAACTGTTTTATTCCTGCTTTTTTTACATTAAAGTTCCGAATTCCTGTGCATTTTAACGGTAAATCCAAAGCGTTATCAATTTTTGTTCTTTTGCCCTTGACTGATCAATAAAAAAATGGTAAAATAAATGTATATACCATTAAGAGGTGAAAATCATGAAAGTAACTTTACTCGCAAATACTCCCGACCCCGAAAAAATCGCCGCTTCCGCAGCAAAATTATGCTATTCAAGCAGCGGGATAGACAGTATAATGGACGGACTGACTGACGAAAAAACCGCAGATTTCATTGATATGCTCGTTTCTATCGGTCACGAAAGCGTCATGGAACACGTCAGCTTTACTTTCGGTATCGAGGGTATCTCGCGTGCCTGCTCTCATCAGCTCGTTCGTCATCGTATCGCCTCCTATTCCCAGAAAAGCCAGAGATACGTCAACGAAAACGGGTTTGAATATATAATTCCGCCCGAGATAGAAAAAATTCCCGAGGCAAAGACTGAATTCGAACGCGCTATCGGAAATATCACGAAAAGCTACGAAAAAATTGCCGATCTTCTTACGGAATCTCATAAAAAAGAATTCGAGGAGCAGGGCGTCGATGAAAAATCTGCCTCTTCAAAGGCGCGTAAGCTTGCAAATGAGGATGCCAGATTCATTCTGCCAAACGCCTGCGAAACTAAAATCGTCGTAACTATGAACGTCCGCTCTCTGTTTAATTTCTTCCGTCATCGCTGCTGCAACCGCGCGCAATGGGAGATAAGAGCGGTTGCCAATGAAATGCTGAAGCTCTGCCTTAATGCCGCTCCAAATATTTTCAAATATGCAGGACCGTCATGCGTTGCAATCGGAAAATGCCCCGAAGGAAAAATGTCTTGCGGAAAAATGAAAGAAGTCAAAGAATATTTTGCAAATAGAGGAGTTTAAATGCTTGAATTCAAAGAGATCGGATTTTCCGACAGGGACAGGATAAACGCGGCTCTGAAAATCTCCGATTTTATGGGCTGCGAATATTCTTTTGCCAACAACATGGCTTGGCGCAGGCTTGCGGATTCGAAGATATGCTTTTATAAAAATTTCTACATCGTCTGCGCATTCGGCGGTGAAACTCCTGTTTTCGTTTTTCCGTCGGGCTGCGGCGATATTACCGAAATTATAACCGAAATGAAACGCTTCAGCCATTCGACGGACTGTCCGCTGACAATATGCGGCGTTACGGAAAAATCTCTGAATATGCTGTCGGAACTTTTTCCCGACGCGTTCACAGCCGAACTTGACCGCGACGGCTGCGATTATATTTATCTGCAAAAAGATCTTGCCGAATTGTCGGGTAAAAAATTCCACAGCAAGCGAAATCATCTTGCAAAATTCAACAAGCTTGACTACGTTTATTCGCCGATCACCGAAAGCGATCTCGACGACTGCATTTTCTTTGTTACGGAAAAATTCAATGAAGAATCGCCGCAAGATCATTCCTCACTTGCGGAGCAGTTCGCCATGAACACCTATTTCAGTCATTTTGATCAGCTCGGACTGTCGGGCGGTATCATCAGGATAGGCGGAAAAATTGCCGCTCTCACCGTCGGGGAAAGGCTGAATTCCGATACTTTCTGCGTTCACATCGAAAAAGCCGACCGCTCTTTTGACGGAATTTATGCGGCGATCAATAATTTTTTCGCGCGCTCTGCGATGAACGGTTTCACCTATATAAACCGCGAGGAGGATCTCGGGATAGAGGGGCTGCGCAAGGCTAAACTCTCATATCACCCCGTATTTCTCCTGAAAAAATATATCGTAACTTTTAAATGAAAGGATTTTTATCATGATCTACGTTTATCTTGCCGAAGGATTCGAAGAAACAGAAGCTATCGCGCCTATTGATCTGCTCAGACGCGCCGAAAAGAAAGTCGTTACAGTCGGCGTGGGCGATAATATCATCGTAAGCTCGCACGGAATTCCCGTTGTTACGGATACTATCGCTCAGGAAGCTCCGATTAATGACGAACTGGAAATGATAGTGCTTCCCGGCGGAATGCCCGGTACGCTCAATCTCGAAAAATCAGAATATGTTCAGGCTGCAATAGATTTTTGCATGGAGCGTAATATTCCTGTCGGAGCGATCTGCGCAGCTCCGTCCATTCTCGGTCACAAGGGATTGCTTAAAGGAAAAAAAGCCGTCTGTTATACAGGCTTCGAAGCTCAGCTTGAGGGCGCGGAAATAATCGACGCTCCCGTTGCTGTGGACGGAAATATAATTACGGCAAGAGGTGCGGGAGCGGCAATCAAATTCGGTCTCGCACTTGTGGAAAAAGTCGTTTCCAAGGCTGAAAGCGACAGACAGTTCAGGGCGATACTCTGTGATTAACGCTGGTAAAAAGGAACTTCGCAGGTATTTTTCAAATCTGCGGCAAAGCGTTCACTGCGAAGTTGCCGACAACTCCTTGATGGCTCGCATACTGGAGGATAAAAATATTAATGAAGCCGAAAATATTCTGATCTACGCTTCATTCGGCAGCGAAGCGGATACTTGGAAGCTTGCGGAAAATCTCCTTATGAGAAACGTGAATGTTGCTTTCCCGAAATGCGGAAAAAACAGAGATATGACGTTTCATATCGTGAACGGCATTGATCAGCCGAAAACGGGGATGTACGGCATAAAAGAGCCTGATATAAGACTTCCGCAGCCTGATCTTACGCGGAATACCGTGTGTATAGTTCCCGGGCTTGCGTTTACGGAAAACGGCGGCAGACTGGGATACGGCGGCGGTTATTACGATACGTTTCTAAGCGCGAATCCGCAGGTATACACAATTGCAGCCGCTTACGAAAAGCTTATAGTTTCTAAACTGCCGCTGGCGGAGCATGACATAAAAGTTAAAAAAATTATAACAGAAGAAAGGACGATTCTTTGCGATGAGCGACAATAATGATAAGCTGAATGATATTCTCAATGAGATCGAGAATAAAAAAAATAAGGAGCAGGATCCGCGGGAGGAATTCACAGCGGAAGAAACCGCGTTCCACGATGAATCCAAACCTCGCGAAGAGCATTATGAAGAGCCGCAGCGCGATTATTATGACTACGACCCGGAGGAAGATGAGGAATTTGACGATGTTCCGCCCTATTTGACCAAGGTTCACGATGACGGCGATCGCCGCGGAAAAAATTCTGCGCCAAAAAAGAAGAAGAAAAAGAAAAAGCGCAGAGGCAGCCGTCTGCCCGGAGTTCTTATTCTGGTTACGCTGATATTCGGAATATCAATCATTTCGTCACTGCTTATAATAGGAGTCGGCAAAGATATGCTCGGCATAGATAAAAGCGATAAAACAAATGTTATCGTTGTTCCCGACGGAGCAACGATCGAAGATATTTCGCTTATGCTGAAAAACGACAATATAATCAAATATCCCGAGATATTCACCATGTTCGCAAATCTCAGGCAGGAAGGTATGACGTTCATCTCCGGCGAGCATTTTGTGCGCCCAGATATGCCTTACGAAACTATAATCGACGAACTCACAAAGCTGCCTACCGAGGAAATGGGCGAATCTATACAGGTAACTTTCCCGGAAGGCATAAATCTGATCGAGGCTTCGCAGATTCTTGAAGAAAACGGCATCTGCGATGCAAGTGATTTCATTTTCTATTTCAATTCGGGCGGATTCGGAGTTAATTTTGAGGAATTGCTTCCAATTGATACATCAATGAAATTCCAGCGCATGGAAGGATATTTATTCCCCGATACCTACTTCTTCTACCAAAACAGTACTCCCGAAGAGGTATGCCAGAAAATCTACTACAACTTCGATACAAAAATGAATTCTGAATTGACCATTGGCAAAAAGACATATGAAACTCGCTACAAGAGAATGGAGGAGCTTAACCTCAATCTCGACCAGCTTATCACTTTTGCTTCCATCGTTCAGAAAGAAGCCGCCACGACCGACGTTATGACGAACGTTGCTTCTGTTTTCTGGAATCGTCTTAATAATGCCGATGAATTCCCGAAGCTCCAGTCCGACCCGACTTCAAACTACTCCAACAACGTTATACGTCCTAATATGGAGTATTTTGATCAGGTTAAGGTTGACGCCTACGATACTTATAAGAGTCCCGGACTGCCGCCAGGCGCAATATGCAACCCCGGTATCGAAGCTATTGACGCGGTTCTTGAAGCTTATGAAAGCGACTGGTTCTACTTTATCGCCAACATCAACACCAAGGAGACTTACTTCTCCGAAACTCTTGAAGAGCATGAGGAAAATCAGGCTATGATAGAAGAGCAGTACGCCGCAGAAGCTGCCGCGGAATAAGGAGGACGAAATGGATAAACTTGAAGTTCTTGCGCCAGCGGGAGATGAGGAACGCCTGATCGCCGCGCTGAATTACGGCGCAGACGCGGTATATCTCGGCAGAAAGCAATTCGGTATGCGCTCTTCACCCATGAATTTTGATTTTGATCAGCTTGTGAATGCCGTGAATTCCGCTCATGAAAAAGGCGTAAAAGTCTACCTCACCTGCAATACGCTCCCCAGAAACAACGAGCTTCCCTTTTTTGAGAAATTCGTAAGGGAAGCTGTTGAAGCCAAAGTTGACGCGCTTATTGTTGCGGATATCGGTCTGCTTATGATGATCAAAAGATTCGCGCCCGATATGGAGATTCACATTTCAACTCAGACGGGAATCGTGAATTATGCGACAGCGCGCGAACTTTACGATCTGGGAGCAAAAAGAGTCGTTCTCGCACGTGAGCTTACTCTTGACGAGATCGCGGAAATCCGCGCAAAAACGTCTCCCGATCTCGATATAGAATGCTTTGTTCACGGTGCAATGTGCGTATCTTTTTCGGGTCGCTGTCTGCTTTCGCAGTATCTTGTGAACCGAGACGCCAACAGAGGCGAATGCGCTCAGCCGTGCCGCTGGGGATATCACCTCATGGAAGAAAAACGTCCGGGCGAATTTTTCCCCATTTTCGAAGATGAAAAAGGTACATATATTCTCAACGCCAAAGATATGTGTATGATAGAACATATCGACAAGCTTGCGGAAGTCGGCGTTACCAGCCTGAAGATCGAGGGCAGAGCGAAATCGGCTTATTATGTGACAGTGGTTACAAATGCTTATCGAATGGCGGTTGACGAATATTACAAAGATCCATATAATTTTAAGCTCTCCGACTGGATAAGGGACGAGGTTTACAAGGTCAGTCATCGAAAATACTGCAACGGTTTTTTCTTCGGAACGCCTGAAGAATCGCAGTATTACGAGAACAGCGGCTATATCCGCAATTTCGACATTGTAGCAGTTGTTGAGGAATGCCGCGGCGGTGAAATTTTCTGCACTCAGCGAAATAAATTTTTCGCAGGCGACGAATTGGAATTCCTCGCGCCGTCCTCGAAGCCCGTTGTTATCACGCCTGAAAAGCTTTACGATGAAAACGGCTGCGAAATTGAAACGGCAAATCATGCTATGATGAAATTCTCATTTAAGTGCGATTCGGAATTCCCAAAGGGAACGGTTATACGCAAAGCTGCAAATTAATGTAAAAAGCTCACCAAAAAGACGTGCGCTCATAAAGAAGTTTTTGCCATAGCACTTATGATTTTCATTCAAAAATGCTATGGCATTGTTTCTATTGACAATGTAACGACTTTAATGTATAAATTACTAAGATAAATCAGAATTTACAGAGGTACAATAAATGAAAATTAGATTAGTAAGACCAAATATAGAATTGAAAGATAAGGCAATAGAATTCAGACAAGAATTTTTCGATAATGAAGAAATGATAATCAATGGAAGCGAATTGCTTGATAAAACTGAAAGCTATGATGATTGGCTTAAAGCAATAACGAATAACGCAAAAGAAGAGACTGTCAATCCGGATTGGGTTGTAACAGATATATTTTTTGCTCTTGATGAAACCGATAGTATAGTCGGAATTATTGATTTAAGGCACACATTAAAGGGCTTTCTAAAGGATTTAGGGAATTGTGGATATAGTGTGCGTCCGTCTGAAAGAGGAAAAGGATATGCAACAGAAATGCTTCGCCAAATTTTACTTATTGCCCATAATATGGCTTTCAGTGAATTACATTTATCAGTAGAAAGAAATAACGAGCCGTCAACAAAAACAATTCTAAAAAATGGCGGCATATATGAGCGCAGCTTTGAATTTGAGGGAGAACAAGCAGATGTCTATAAGATACTACTGTAAATTCTGATTTATGCGAATAATCGAATATTAACAATAAGCCCCGAAGCAGTTATCAATAATTGCTTCGGGGCTTAAACTTCTTTATGAGTATCGAACTAAAAGGTGAGCTTTTTTATTTAGATTAAATTACTTTACAACAACTTTTTTGAAAGCCTTCTTGCCCTTGCGGACAATCATTTCGCCGTCAAGCTTGATCTGCGCTTTCGGATCTGTCATTTTTTCGTCGTTCACGGTAATTCCGCCCTGCTGAACAAGTCTGCGAGCTTCCGAAACTGAAGGAGCAAGTTCCGACTTCACAAGAAGATTCAAAAGTCCGATCGCGCCGTCGGTCAGGTCTGCGCTGTTGATCTCGGCAATCGGCATATTCTCGTTTGAACCGCTTCCGCCGAAGAGAGCCTTTGCCGCAGCTTTTGCCTTTTCAGCCTCTTCTTCGCCGTGAACAAGCTTTGTGAGTTCGTATGCAAGAAGTTCTTTAGCCTCATTAAACTGCGCGCCCTCCATTGTTTTTTCCATTTCTTCGATCTGTTCAACGGGAACGAACGTCAGCATTTTCAGGCACTTGATTACGTCGGCGTCGGCAACATTTCTCCAGTACTGGAAGAATTCGTAAGGCGAAGTTTTTTCCGGGTCGAGCCATACCGCGCCTTTCTCCGTCTTGCCCATTTTCTTGCCTTCGGAATTAAGGAGAAGCGTAATTGTCATTGCGTATGCGTCCTTGCCGAGTTTGCGGCGGATAAGTTCCGTACCGCCAAGCATATTCGCCCACTGATCGTCGCCGCCGAACTGCATATTGCAGCCGTACTTCTGGAAAAGTTCAAGGAAGTCGTAGCTTTGCATAATCATGTAGTTGAATTCGAGGAACGTAAGACCGCGCTCCATTCTTTGCTTGTAGCATTCGTGACTGAGCATACGGTTTACGCTGAAATGCGCTCCGACGTCGCGGAGAAGCTCGATATAATTCAGCTTCATGAGCCAGTCGGCATTGTTCACAACGATCGCCTTATCTTCGGAAAAGTCGATAAATCGGCTCATCTGCTTCTTAAAGCATTCAACGTTGTGCTGAATGGTTTCGGCAGTCATCATTTTGCGCATATCGGTTTTTCCCGAGGGATCTCCGATCATTGCCGTGCCGCCGCCGATAAGGACGATGGGCTTATTTCCAGCCATCTGCAAACGCTTCATCAGGCAAAGCGCCATGAAATGACCTACGTGAAGGCTGTCCGCCGTGGGGTCGAATCCGATGTAAAACGTTGCCTTTCCTGCATTTACAAGCTCTTCGATCTCCTTTTCATCGGTAAGCTGCGCGAGTAGTCCTCTGCGCTTGAGTTCTTCAAAAGTTGTCATAATTATTTCTCCTTTTTATTATATAATTTTTGACTTATAGGTAATATATATTCTTCAGAAACGCCGTTTCCTTCGCAGGATTCAGCAAATTTCAAAAGCTCGCTTATTGCCATTTCCACCTGAAATTCATTAAGCTCCAAATAATATTCTTCCATATCAAACCGGTTCTTTTCGAGGATATAAAGTTTGTGAATATATACATCACCCTTGTAAGTAAATTCATTTGTGTCGTATTTCTTCTGCCGTACAACATGGCGCGAAACTTTTTTTATATCCCTGTTTTTTATCAAAGACACACCAAACTGATGGTAAATCAGAGTATATTCAATCCCGATATTTATCCCCGCTTTTTTATGTGAAAGCATTACTCCGTTTTCGTATGATCTCTCAATATCCGCAATATCTGCATATTCCTGTATATCGTGGTAAAAAAACTTAACGGGCGAGCGCTTTATACTTTGAATGAATACACAAATAAGATATATACCTATAATAACCGCAATGAGCGGAACAGCATAAATAATAAATATTGCCAAAATCGGATATTCATTAAGATCTTCGTCATTTTTCAACGCCTCATAAAGAAAAGCAGCTAACAAAAACATAATAATCCCCATGATCCATAACCAATGAGGCTGCATTTTGCGATATCGAGCTGTCAGATCGGCTTTCATTCCCTTTTTGTTTGGAATTTCAAACGGCTTTTTCTGCACGTATTCAAAATACCGCTCGCGCCATTCAGATGACGTAAAATAGCTGTTATTCTCAATATCGCCCAGAGATTTTTTGAATTTTTTATCGTCCCGTTTTTCCTTTACATATCCATAAACACAATATGCGACCGCTGCACCGGAAATCACGCATAAAATCCACCATGGTACAGAACCCTCTATGAAATATTTGCATAAAAAGCAGAACGGCATGGTCAGCGACAATATTATTCCGACTACAAGTCTTGTGGTTGGTTTGGCAATCAGTTGTTTCTGTTTCTTTCTTTTCTTCTTTTTCTTCATTGCATCAGCTCCGTAAATTATTTTGAATAAAGTTCAAATAATCCTTCTGCACAACCTTTTCTCGGTTGTATTTGAACCATTCGTAGGATTCCGCCAAAGAAGCTTCAAGGGGCTTGACATCAGCCATGATATTCTGCTGATTTGTGACGTCAAGTATGTATTCGTAATCTCTGAATGGAAAATATCTGCGCTGATCTATCTCCGACGGCACATACCTGATCTCAGGCGTTTTTCCCAACACGCCGTAACAAAGCTTCACCCATTCGTTGACGCTGACAGGGGTCGGATTTCCACAATTGATAATATGAACTTCGGGCTTGATCTCGACAATTTTCGCAATCAGTATGCACAAATCTTTCACATCAAAAAATTGCAGTTTCATTTCGCCGTCTTTCGGAATATAAAACGGCATATCCGATTCCGCGCATTCAAATACAAACGCTTCGCGGCACAGATTATTCATTTTGCCGCACAAATACGGAGGGCGTATAATATATGCGTTGGGAATATGCTCCTGCACATACTTTTCGGCAGCGATTTTATTCGTTCCGTAATTTTCCCAATGAATATTGAACCCGGTCGGCATTTCTTCAGAAAAAGGCTGAGTAAGAGTTTCGGGATAAACGGCGCTGGAGCTTATCATTATATAATTTCCGAAATTACCGAGAGCGTTCGCAAGATTTGCAGCATCGGTCTCATTATAAATCGCCACATCAATAACCAAATCAAAAGAAATATTTTTAAGTCGATCTCCGATATCGTTCCTGTCGCAGTTTATCAGATGAACGCCCTCGGACTGCGGACGTGAATTTCTGTTCAGCACATAGACTTCATGCCCGAGATTCGCGAAATATTCCGCTGTAAACCTGCTTACAAATACCGTTCCGCCTGTTACAAGAATTCTCATAGCAATCAACCCCTAAAAAAATTTAAGCTGCATATCTCCGTAACCCATTTTATAGGCGGAAATTATGCTCTTCATATTATAAATAATGCCGAATTTTTCACATTCTTCCGTAAAAATCCGCCATAATTCGCGTGAATTCGGACTTGTGCATTCATATCTGTTTCCATAGAAATTTTCATAACGCTGCCGAAGTCCCGATTGTGGAAATCGTTTATCGAGTTCACTTAAAAAATGATCGCGCTGATTCGTGCGAAGAGTAACTCCGAACCACGGATAAATGCAGCGAACTCCGCATTGATGAGCAGTCCTGACAAGTTTCCTGATATTTTCGGCGGAATCCGTAATAAACGGAAGAACAGGCATGAGAGTGATTCCCGTGAAAAGTCTGTTTTCAGCCATTTTTGCAAGGGCTTGGAATCTTTCCGACGGCGGTGAAACATTCGGTTCTATTAACGCTGCAAGGGAATCGTCGGTAGTGGTTACGGTCATTTTGCACAGCACGGGAGAATGCTCGGAAATATCTTTGTAGACATCAATATCCCGCGTTATCAATGCACTTTTCGTAATCACTGTAATCCCGAATTCATAAGCATTTATTAACTCAAGGGCATGACGCGTAAGTAATTCCTTCTTTTCAAAAGGATTATACGGGTCGCTCATCGCTCCGGTACCTATGATTCCGCTGCGAATTTTACGTTGTAACTCATCACGGAGTATCGCAAGCGCATTCTCCTTGGCATGAACGGTATCAAAATCTTCCACATGATAGCATTCCGA
The DNA here is from genome assembly GCA_964401315.1 of uncultured Alistipes sp. GTDB lineage: Bacteria > Bacillota > Clostridia > Oscillospirales > Ruminococcaceae > Ruminococcus. The sequence continues at coordinate 176,361 of CAYNYB010000003.1, read as the reverse complement.
ACGGCTGTCGCAGTAAATGCAGCCATGACAGCAGCCGCGGTAAAGATTCATGTTGTAGTCGTTGCCGAACCAGTCGGACGTTTTATTTTTTTGCATAATGGTCTTTGCAGGTACGGTTTTCATGATCATCTCCAAAAACAAAGCCCTCGGACAGTACAAAAACTGTCCGAGGGCGAAGTTACTCGCGGTACCACCTCGGTTTATCGGGAAATCTCCCGACCTCTGAGACTTTAACGGGTCTGACCGTCCGCACCTACTTAGGAATCATAAAGAAATAATCTGCACGCTTCTGCCTGTCTGATTTCTTTTCAATGCGGAAACTCCCGAATGTAACTCCCCGAATATCCGCACTTCCTCGCACCACACGGAAGCTCTCTGAATTGGAAAGCATTCGGATTTGATTCGTTCAACGTCTTTCATTTATAATATCATACTTTGAGCGGATTGTCAACACTTTTTTACAACAATTCCGCCTGTTTTCCATATGCTGCTCTCGGGAACTACTCCGCGAACACAGCTTGTGGGATAAATATTTGAATTCCTGCCAATGACCGTGCCGGGATTCAGAACGCTGTTGCAGCCGACTTCAACGTTATCGCCAAGCATTGCGCCGATCTTCTTGATTCCCGTTTCAAGTGATTCATCAGCCGATTTTATCACTACGTTCGTCTTGTCGGATTTCACATTCGAAGTGATCGAACCGGCTCCCATGTGCGATTTATAGCCGAGAATACTGTCGCCCACATAATTATAATGAGGAGTCTGAACATTGTCAAAAATTATAACGTTTTTCAGCTCGACGGAATTTCCGACGACGCAGTTTTCTCCCACGAGAGCGCTGCCGCGTATAAATGCGCAATGACGAACTTCGGTATTCGCGCCGATAATGCAGGGTGCGCCAAGATATGCGCTGGGGTAGATTTTCGCGGTCTTATGTACCCATACGTTTTCTGAGGGATTATCGTATTCATTGGGATCGAGTTTATTTCCAAGTTCAACGATCATATCGCCTATCCCTTTCAGCGCTTCCCACGGATATGTAAATTTCCGCAGATAATCGGCAGACATTGTATGCGTCAGGTCATAAAGATCCACAATTTTAACATTCTCCATAATCAAATTCTCCACCAATACAAAAATTATTTACAAATTAATTATAATACATACTTCAAAATATGTCAAGTGGATTTTCCAAAAAATTCCTGATTTTTAAAAATTTTTATCTTGACAAATTCGACAAAATATGATATAATTTAAAAAAATATTTTTTACTTAAAATTCAGATATAATTAAAGAGGTAATAGTCATGATTTCAATGGAAACTTTCGCAAAATCAGGTTCTTTTTCAAGACAGATCACAGATCAGCGCGGCGTGTACAGCGTTCTTGAATACAACAAGCTTTCAGGTTATGCAGCTGTAAATCCCGTCGACGCGTTTTACCGCGCAAAACAGGGCGTTCGCAAAAAACAGGTGCTTGTTCAGCTCAGAGGCGGCAACGGCATTATTCTTCAGGCAGGAGCAATGCAGATGATGCTCGGAAATATTGTCAGCGACGCTAATATCGGCGGCGTCGGCGGACTTGTCAGAGGAATTTTCAGTGCGCAGGCAAATAAAGAATCTGCCGTAAAGCCAAAATATTCGGGCGACGGTATCGTTGTTCTTGAGCCTACATGGAAGTACATTCTCCTCGAAGATCTTTCCGAGTGGGGCGGCTCTATGGTTCTTGACGACGGTCTTTTCCTCAGCTGCGAAGCAAGTGTGGGAATCCGTACAGTTGCAAGAAACAATCTCAGCAGCGCGATCGCGGGCGGCGAGGGTCTCTTCAATACAATGCTGACGGGAAGCGGCGTAGTCTGCCTTGAATCCAATGTTCCGAGGGACGAGCTTATTTGTATTGATCTCAACAATGATACTGTAAAAATCGACGGAAATATGGCTATAGCATGGTCGGGAAGCCTTCAATTTACCGTTGAGCGTTCCATGAAAGGACTTATCGGTTCCGCGATGTCGGGCGAAGGTCTTGTTAATGTATACAGAGGAACAGGAAGAATTCTTGTTGCGGCTGTATAATATTATAATTATACTCATCTCTATTAGTGATCTTGCAACAGAGGCGGGTATAAATCGAAGCCTGTTTAGCGAATCAAAAGCAAAACAGGCTTTTTGCAGTATTTTTTTGATTTTTCCGAAATAATACAAAAAGGGATTGACCTGAATGTATAAATATGATACAATGTTAGTTATACAAAAGTTTCTATGAAAACGAAAGGAAGTGTTGATCTTGAATATAGATTTGATCAGAAAAAAACTTGAAATGTGCAGTCAGCAGCAAGTATTGAGATTTTACGACGAACTTGGTCAGAACGAAAAAAACGCTCTTATTGAACAGATAAATTCTATTGACGAGGCGTTTTGGCAGTCTGCTTCATTAAATCAGGATTCTGTTCAGACACGCGGAAAGATAGAGCCGATAAACGCTGTCTCGATTAAGGATATCGCTGAAAATTCCGAAGAATACATGAATATCGGAGTTGACGCTCTCAAAGGCGGAAAAGTTGCCGCAGTTCTGCTTGCAGGCGGACAAGGAACTCGTCTCGGATTCGATAAGCCCAAGGGAATGTTCAACATCGGCGTGAATAAGGAACTGTATATTTTCGAATGTCTGATAAATAATTTAATGAAAGTTGTAAAGCTGACCGACAGCTGGATTCCGCTTTGTATCATGACAAGCGAAAAAAACAACGCGGATACCGTTAGTTTTTTTAAGGAAAAGAATTACTTCGGCTACAACAGCGATCATATCCATTTCTTCATTCAGGAAATGGCTCCCTCGGTCGATTACAGCGGAAAAATTCTCCTCGAAAGCAAGGGAAGAATTTCAACTTCACCCAAGGGAAACGGCGGCTGGTACGCGTCGCTGAAAAAGTCGAATATTCTTGATAAACTCGTCGTTCAGGGCGTTGAATGGCTGAACGTTTTCTCCGTCGACAACGTTTTGCAGAAGATCGCCGACCCCATGTTCATCGGCGCGGTCATTAAGTCCGGCTGCAAGTCGGGCAGCAAGGTGGTTGCAAAGAAAGATCCTCACGAACTCGTCGGAGCGATGTGTCTCGAGGACGGCAAGCCGTCTATTGTCGAGTATTTCGAACTCACCGAGGAAATGGCTGTTCAGCGTTTGGAAAACGGTGAACTTGCCTACAAATACGGCGTTATTTTAAATTATCTTTTTAACATAAACGAGCTTGAAACCATCTCAAAAGCTATGCTGCCGCTTCATATTGTTGAGAAGAAAATCCCGTATATCGACGAAAACGGCGAACTGCAAAATCCCGCCGAGCCTAACGGTTATAAATTTGAGACTCTCATTCTCGACATGATACACATGAGTGAAAGCTGCCTGCCCTACGAGGTAGAACGAAATAAAGAATTCGCTCCCGTGAAAAATGCCGAGGGCGTGGATTCCGTTGAAACAGCGAGAGCGCTCCTTGCGGAAAATAATATTGAATTTTAATTCTTAATAATGTGCCAATGATATTCGAAATTTCGGGTATCATTGGCACTGTTTATGAGGTAAGAAATATGAAACGTCTTTTAGTATATTTAAAAAATTACAAAAAAGAGCTTATTTTAGGCCCTTTTTTTAAACTGCTCGAAGCGATCTTCGAACTCATTGTACCTGTTGTCATGGCAAGCATCATCGACAAGGGAATCGGCAATAATGACAGCGCTTACATTTTAAAAATGAGCGGCGTTATCGTTATTCTCGGCGTATGCGGTCTTGGATTTGCCTTGACCTGCCAGTTTCTTGCAGCAAAATGCGCCTACGGATTCGGTACGGAGCTGCGAAAATCTATGTATCGTCATATAAATTCGCTGTCGTACAGCAGCGTTGACAAGCTTGGCGCCGCGTCCATCGTCAACCGACTTACAAACGATACGAATATGGTGCAGAACGGCGTGAATATGTTCATCAGACTTGCTGTACGCGCTCCTTTTCTCGTTATCGGTGCGGCTGTTATGGCTGTCACCATAGACCTGAAGCTGTCTCTGATTTTCTTCATCGCCGCTCCGATTATTTCGGGAATCATTTTCGTTATCATGCGCAAAACCATTCCAATGTACAAAAAAACGCAGCAGAAACTCGACCGCGCAGCTATGCTGACTCGCGAAAATCTCGAAGGAACTCGCGTTATACGCGCATTTTCACGTCAACAGGAGGAAATCGACGAATTTAATCAGGCTGTCGACGATATTTCAAGCTGTTCGATCGCTGTAGGAAAAATTTCGGCAATTCTCAATCCTGCCGCGTTTATGATCATGAATCTTGGAATTGTCGCCATCATCTGGTTCGGCGGAGTTCGAATCAACGTCGGAAGTCTTACGCAAGGCGAATTAACGGCGTTCACTAATTACATGACGCAGATATTGCTTGCTCTTGTTGTTCTTGCAAATCTGATAGTAACGTTTACCAAAGCTTTCGCTTCCGCAAACCGCGTCCGCGAGGTTTTTGAACTTGCTCCCGAAGAGAGCGGAAGTGAGATTCCCGATAGTGATTGCGAAAATATTATCGAATTTAAAAACGTTTCTTTCGCTTATGACGGCGCAGGCGAAAATTCCGTACATGATCTCTCGTTTACTCTGAAAAAAGGCGAAACATTGGGAATTATAGGCGGTACGGGAAGCGGAAAATCAACTGCCGCAAATCTGATCCCCTGCTTTTACCGCGCTGCCGATGGCAAAGTTCTGGTTGCGGAAAAGAATGTCAACGACTATGATATGAATTCTCTCCGCGGAATAATCGGAATAGTTCCGCAAAAGGCGACGCTTTTTTCGGGAACTGTACGCGAAAATATGAAGTGGCGCAATGAAAACGCTACAGATGAGGAAATTGTTTCTGCACTGAAAACGGCTCAGGCTTGGGAATTCGTGGAGAAAATGCCCGATTTGCTCGATACAAAAATTTCGCAGGGAGGAAAAAATCTTTCGGGCGGTCAGAAACAGCGTTTGTCGATTGCAAGAGCGCTTGTCGGAAAGCCCGATATAATCATTCTCGACGATTCAACCAGCGCGCTCGATTACGCGACCGATCTGAAACTTCGCCGCGCGCTTAAAAATGATATGAACGGCTCGTCCGTGATAATGATCTCTCAGCGCACAACTTCACTGAAAGACGCCGACAAAATAATCGTTATGGACGACGGTCATGACGTGGGGATCGGTACTCATGACGAACTTTTGAAATCGTGCGAAATTTACCGCGAAATATACAGATCTCAAATGAACGAAAAGGAGGGCGAATAATATGATGAAAACTCTTATGCGGATTTTCGCCTATGCTAAGCCGTATATCGTATTTTTCATTCTGACGGTTATTTTCGCCGCCGCGGGAGTTTCGCTTTCTTTGACAGTCCCTGTGTTCATCGGCAAGGCTGTCGATTGCTGCGTTGGTAAAGGTCAGGTGGATTTCAACGAACTCGGCACAATCGCCGTTACCCTCGGTATCATGGTGATTTTCAGCGGGCTGTTCCAATGGCTGATGAGCTTGTGTACAAATAAGCTGGCGTTCCTGACAGTGCGCGATCTTCGTTCCGACGTGTTTGCAAAACTTGAAAGAGTGCCGCTGAAATTCATTGACGGCTCGACGAAAGGCGAATTAACAAGCCGCGTCATCAACGACATCGAGATTGTTTCGGACGGGCTTCTGCAAGGTTTTACGCAGTTTTTCAGCGGCGTTATTACCATAATAGGTACGCTGATCTTCATGCTTTTTATTAATTATAAGATCGCCTTGGTTGTGGTTCTGCTCACTCCCCTTTCGTTTATTGCAGCTTCGAAAATAACAAAGGCTACCCATAGTTCTTACATGAAGCAGTCGAAAATGCGCGGAGATATGGTTAGTTTTGCCGAGGAAATGGCAGGAAATCAGAAGCTTGTGCGCGCGTTTGTGTATGATAAGCGGGCGGAAGAACGATTCGATCGCATAAACGAACGATACGGAGAGATCGGTGCAAAAGCGACTTTTTTCAGTTCTATGACAAATCCGACCACGCGCTTTGTAAACGGTCTTATCTATGCCGCTGTCGGACTTCTCGGCGCGCTCGGCGCTATCGGTCATTTCTCGTTCATCGGCGTTATGTCCGTCGGCAAGCTGTCGGGATTTCTTGCATATTCAAATCAATACACGAAACCTTTCAACGAAATTTCTGGAGTTTTCGCGGAACTCCAGAACGCTGTCGCTTCTGCTCAGCGAGTTTTCGACGTGCTTGACGAAGAGGAAGTAAGCGACGATTCGGACAAAGAGACTGTCGAAAACTGTGACGGAAGCGTTTCATTCGAGAATGTGCGGTTCTCTTACGATCCCAAAGTAAGCCTGATAAAAGATTTCTCCCTTAATGTGGAATCCGGACAACGTATTGCAATCGTCGGTCCGACGGGCTGCGGAAAATCTACGATAATCAATCTTTTGCTGCGATTCTACGACATTGACAGCGGAAAGATAAGTATTTCGGGAAGAAATATTATGGAAATCACACGCGACAGTCTCCGCAGCAGCTTCGGCATGGTTTTGCAGGAAACCTGGGTATTTACGGGTACAGTAGCCGAAAATATCAGTTACGGAATGCCCGAAGCTTCACATGATGAAATAGTTGCGGCGGCAAAGGCTGTTCATGCTCACGGGTTTATCAAGAGACTTCCGAACGGCTATGATACGATGATTTCCGAAAACAGCGGACTTTCTCAGGGGCAGAAACAGCTTATCTGTATTGCGCGAATCATGCTTATGAATCCGCCAATGCTCATTCTTGACGAAGCAACAAGCTCAATAGATCTTCGAACCGAACACCGGATTCAGCGCGCGTTTGCCAAACTCATGGAGGGCAAGACCAGCTTTATTATTGCTCACAGATTATCTACCATAAAAAATTCGGATATAATTCTTGTTATGCAAAGCGGCAATATCATCGAACAGGGCAGCCATAAGGAACTCATGGCTCGAAACGGATTCTACGCTCAGCTTTACAATAGTCAGTTCGCATCGTAATCTGATATTTTGATGAAAAAATTTTTTCGGCTATTGCATTTTGATTATAAAAATGGTATAATATAATTTGTATACCGTAAATCGGAAGATTTTTTTGAAAGAAGTGGATTTAAATGACAAAGATCACAATATTTTCTGGCTTCCTCGGAGCAGGCAAAACCACGCTTATCAAGAAGCTTATCAAGGAAGGCTATAACGGCGAAAAACTCGTTCTTATCGAAAACGAATTCGGTCAGATCGGCATCGACGGCGGATTCCTCAAGGACGCAGGCATTGAGATAACAGAGATGAATTCTGGCTGTATCTGTTGCAGCCTTGTCGGCGATTTCGGCGAAGCTCTGGTAAAAGTTCTCGATGAATATAAACCCGACAGAATCCTTATCGAACCTTCGGGAGTTGGCAAATTAAGCGACGTTATAAACGCCGTTCGCAAGATCGACGCTCATGATGTTGAACTCGACGGCTTTACAACTGTTGTCGACGCGAAAAAATGCAAGATGTATCAGAAGAATTTCGGCGAGTTTTTCGACAATCAGATAACTTATGCAAGCTGCATTATTCTCAGCCATACAACAGGACTTTCTCAGGAAAAACTTAATGAAGCGGTTGCTCTTCTCCGCAAATTCAATCCCGCCGCGCCTATCGTTACAACTGAATGGGACGAACTCAGCGGAAGTCAGCTTGTTGACGCAATGACGCAGAAAAATACCCTCGACGATGAATTGAAATCGCTTCTCGAACAGGAGCATCATCATCAGCATCATCACGACCACGACGAACACGAGCATTGTTGTCATCATGACCACGATCATGACGATCATGACCATTGCTGTCACCATGACCACGACGAACACGAGCATTGCTGTCATCACGACCATGATCATGACGATC
>CAYNYB010000003.1:0-168327 GCA_964401315.1 uncultured Alistipes sp. | reverse complement strand
ATGACCATTGCTGTCATCACGACCATGATCATGACGATCATGACCATTGCTGTCATCACGACCATGATCATGACGATCATGACCATTGCTGTCACCATGATCACGAACATCACCACCACCATGCCGACGAAGTTTTCACAAGCTGGGGTGCGGAAACTCCTCGTCCCTACTCGATCGAGGCTATCACTGCCGCTCTGGAAGCTCTTGCTGACGAAGAAAAATACGGAATCGTTCTCCGCGCTAAAGGGATCGTTGCAGGCGAGGACGGTCAGTGGATTCATTTCGATTATATCCCCGGCGTTCCCGATGTTCGTCACGGCAGCGCCGAAACTACGGGCAGACTTTGCGTTATCGGCTCGAAACTTAACGAAGAAGCTGTTGCAAAGCTGTTCTGTGTTGAATAAGAGGTGACAGATATGCCTAACTTTAATCAAGAACCTATTCCTGTGTTCCTTTTCCTCGGATTTCTCGAATCCGGAAAAACAAAATTTCTTCAGGAAACTCTTGAAGATAAAAGATTTAATTCAGGCGAGCAGACTCTCATTCTCTCTTTCGAAGAGGGAATTGAGGAGCTGGATTTCTCAAAATTTCCCAAAAAAGGAAAAAATCTTGTAATGCATGTGATCGAGGATAAGGAAGAAATGAACGTTCCCAATCTCGCTCGCCTTGCTTATGAAACACGCGCCGAACGTATCGTTATCGAATACAACGGAATGTGGCAGATCAGCGAACTTTTAAGCAATATGCCCGATAACTGGGGAATTTATCAGGTAATGTTTTTCGCCGACGCATCAACGTTTATGACGTACAACGCCAACATGAGAAGTCTTGTTGTTGACAAACTGAACATCTGTGAACTTGCTGTATTCAATCGCTTTGAGAAAAGCATGGACGTTAACGAATTCCACAAGATCGTCCGTGGAGTAAGCAGACGCGCCGAGATTTGCTATGAATATACCGACGGTCAGGTTGCTTACGATGATATCGAAGATCCGCTTCCGTTCGATATCGAGGCTGATCACATTGTTATCGACGATCGCGATTATGCGCTCTGGTACAGAGATATTATGGACGAGCCTGAAAAATACGACGGCAAAACAATTACTTTCAAGGGGCTTGCCGCCAAAAACAAGAAATTTCCCGCGGAATGTTTCGCGTTCGGCAGACATATCATGACTTGCTGCGTCGACGATATTCAGTACTGCTGGGCTGTGGCTGTGTGGGATAAGCCTGTTGAGCCGAAACCAAAGCAATGGCTGACGATCACTGCTAAGATCAAGGTTCAGCGCCATAAACTCTACAAAGGCGCAGGTCCTGTGCTTTATGTTGAATCCCTCGAAAACGCCGCCGCTCCCGAAAAGGAAGTCGCAACATTTTATTAAGGAGAATATTGATGAGTAAAATAAATATTGGTTTTATAGGCGCAGGAAATATGGGCGCTGCAATTATCAAGGGAATTTCCGCAAGTCCTGCCGCTGAAAATATTGATCTTTTCGCTTTCGATCCGGACAGTTCTAAAGTCGAATCGCTCGGAGAATTCGGCGTTATATCCTGCAAAAGCGAAGCTGAACTAACTGAAAAATGTGATTACATTTTCCTCGCGGTCAAGCCGCAGATAATCGAAAGCGTTATCGAAGCCGCCGCTCCTGCCGTGACTGCGGATAAGATAATTATTTCCATTGCCGCAGGAATCAGCGATGAATTTATAGTTTCAAAAACAATTCCCGAAGCAAAGGTTATCCTCGTAATGCCCAATACTCCCCTGCTTCTCGGTGAGGGCGCTTCCGCTCTTTCACGCAATGACAAGGTGACTGACGAAGAGTTCAACGTGATCCTCGAAGTTTTCCGCGCCTGCGGCAAAGCTTCCGTGATCTCCAAGGATAAGATGAAAGAGATAATCGCCCTCAACGGCAGCAGTCCCGCGTTTATTTATCTGTTTGCCAAAGGTTTCATCGACTATGCCGTTTCTGTCGGAATTGATGAAGCGGCTGCAACCGAACTTTTCAGTCAGAGCCTTATCGGCTCGGCAAAAATGATTACGGATTCGGGCAATTCTATTGACGAATTGATCAAAATGGTATCGTCTCCGGGCGGTACAACGCTTGCGGGTCTTGACAAATTGTATGAGGGAAATCTTACCGAAACAGTCCGCAAATGCTGCGAAAGCTGCACCAACAGGGCTTACGAGCTGTCTAAATAAGTTCTAACGCCTGTCCGTTTCGCATAAACTGTAATAAAAGTTTGTTAAAGTCGAAAGGATTGGTGTTTAAATGAAGCATATCGAACGAATTTCGTCGGAACGCAGGCACGGAACGGTTTTTATGCTGTGCGTCGCGGAAATGATCGGGATAGTTGCAGGCTCTGTCGCCGCGGCTGCTGAAATGAATATTCCGTCACGTTTTTTCTGCCCGTTTTTCTGCGGCGGAACTCTTCTTGACGTATTCGTGAATACTCTTGCCGTTTCCATGATATTTCTTGCTGCGGCATTTTTATCGGGACTGTTTGCATTCGGTCAGCCCGTGGGAATCGCCTTGATGATCGGAATCGGCTCGGTTCTGGGAATTTCAGGCTCAATAATGTACAGCGTTGTTGATAATTCCGACATTCTCAACGCTGTACTGATAATTCTGCCGAAAGCCGCGGCATTTTCCGTAGTTTCACTGCTTGCCGCGCGCGAAATATTCCGAAGCTCTTCCGCAATTCTCGGATTCGTTTCGGGAAAAGAGCATAACACCGCCGATCTGCGGCTGTATTGTATAAAATTTATTGTTCTCGCTGTTATATTTTTTATCATATCGGTTGCAGATTCCCTGATGAATTATATTTTCGGGAATCTCTTCTGAACAAAACGGAGGAAGTTGAAATTGGGTCTATTCAATAATTATGAGAGCGCAGGATCTGGAATATCCAAATATGCGCCTAAAAAAACAGGTCTTGCGCTGTACTTCGATCTTTTTTTCAGAAAAGTGTGGAGTCTGACCGGCTTGACGATGCTTTTGTTTATATTCATACTGCCTGCTTACATCGCATTTTTCTCGCTCTTCTACATCAAAATCTTTAATATCGCGATGATAGTTTCGAGTATATCGTTTTTGATTTTCGCCGTAACTATCGGACCGGGAATCGCGGGAATGACAAAAGTCATAAGGCTTTTTCTCATAGAAAAGCATTCCTTTATGATACGCGATTTTTTCAAGGGATTCAAAGAGAATTTCTTCCGCGGAGCAATTATGGGAATAATCGACATTGTTGCAGTTTTGTCGGCGTATTCAAGCTATCAGCTCTATCCCGCGCTGGCAGTGAAATACGACAGTGTTCTGTTTTACGTGCCGATGGTGATCGCGCTGGCGGTTGCTCTTCTGATACTTATGATGAATTACTACATCTTCCCGATGATGGTTGCGACAGATCTTTCAATGAAAAATCTGTTCAAAAATTCATTTGCACTGGCGTTTGTTTCTATCAAGCAGAATTTGATAAATACGCTTATGCTGCTGTTTTTCATGGTGATCATGAGCATTTTCCTGCTTTACACCACGCCGATGTTTTTCATAATCGTTCCGTTTTTCCCTGCCGGCATAGCGTGGTTTACCGTTTGCTTCAACAGCTACCCGATCATTCAGAAATACGTGATAAATCCTTATTACGACAGTATCGGAGAAACCAACCCCGAACTTGCCGTCGACGATGACGATGATTCCGAAGAGGTTATCTTTGAGGATATGGGCGGCAAGGAAAAGCCGATTGAAAAGAGAAAAAAGGGCAAGGGAAAAAGAATTTCATAAAGTTGTTGCGGCATCTAACGATGCCGTTTTTTATATGGCGCAAAGGTCGTAGCTCTCTCCGATTCAATCGGAAAAACAAATGAGCCTCCGTTATGGAAGCTCATTTGCCATGATATAGGGATTATTGGGGATTTATAATTTAATGTTGGGGTAAACATTAAATTATAAGTATATTATGCACTAAAATTATGAACTTTTCATTAAGAAACAGTCAAATGAACACCGAATATTCCCAACATTTTCTCACTGTTATTGTTCATGTTCAACAAGAGAATTGTCTATTTTAAACCAGAATACCGAACCCTTGCCGATAACGCTTCTGACTCCGTAATCGTAGCCGTGAAGCTTCAGAACCGCTTTGACTATCGAAAGCCCAAGTCCTGTGCCGACAATCTCGCGCTTATGATTCTCAGAACGGTAATATTTATCAAAAATCAGCTTGATCTTATCAGGTTCAATTCCGTCGCCGGTGTCCTCGACCTCAATGAGAACGCCGTCGGGATAATTTATCTGCCGCACAAAAACCTGCTTGTCCTTACCCGTATAATTGATAGCGTTATTGATCAGATTGTAGATGACCTGCTCGATCTTGACGATATCGCATAGGACAATTCTTTTTTCGTCGGGAGTGAAATGTATATTATAGCCTTTTTTTTCGGAAATTCCCTTAAATCTCGCGATAATCTTTTCAAGTCTTTCGCGTATCTCAAATTCCGACGGCTCAAGCTTTTGCCTGCCGCTTTCCAGTTTTGAAAGATCGAGAATATCATTGACCATAAGCGACAAACGATCGGTTTCATTGATTATTATTTCAAGATGCTCGTTGCGCTTTTCAGGAATATCCCCCGACAGATCGCGAATCATCTCCGCATACGCTTTCAGCATAGTCAGCGGCGTTCGCAAATCATGGGAAACGTTCGCCATAAGATCGCGCTGCATCATGTCGACTCTCGAAAGTTCCTTTTCTGCGTATGTCAGGGCGTCCGCAAGCTGTTTCGCTTCAAGATAACCTCTGCCGTCAAACCGCGTGTTGAAATCCCCTTTCGCAAGATTTTCAGCCGCAACAGTAAGCCGATCTATCGGACGTGCGATTTTTTTTGAAACGAACAGTGAAATAATAAAGGCGAAAAAAATGAGCATAAACGTGATCATCATAAGCTGCCGCTTGATAATGCTGACGGTTGAACCAACGGGAACGAGGGCGGTATTGATGAACAGATAGCCGCTCGGATTGTCCTTATCGCCCAATACGCAGCCAAAAAGCACCATGGAATAATTATTGTGCGGATTTGTGATCTCCTGCCATATCGGCTCGTTGCCGTTTTCCTCGATCTGGTTCAAATAATAGTAAATACTTTTATCTTTACCATGAATAAGACAATTTACTGAATATTCGCGCGAATAAAGATGTCTGCCGAATTTATCCACGACTTCTATACAAAGATCGTTTTCAGAAGCTGCATCAGTTAAGGTATCCGTAAATCCTTGCGTCCCCTCGGTTTCGTAGGCTGCGATTATCTGCATTGCCGAATTATCGACATCGTGCAGCTTTGTATGGGTGTAAAATTTTTCCAGAAACAATATCTGAAACATCCACAGCAGCACAAATACGATTATAGTGAATCCGATAAAGTAGATCCATATAGTGAATTTCAGCGGTATTCTGCCAAATTCCGAACGTATTTTTTTAATTGGCTTCAAATTTATATCCCATTCCTCTCAATGTTACTATAAATTTTCTGTACTCGCCAAGACTGTTGCGGAGCATTTTTATGTGCGTATCGACTGTTCTGTCGTCGCCGAAAAAGTCGTATCCCCAGACTTCCTCGAGAAGCTGATCTCTCGAAAGAGCAATGTTTTTGTTTCGCACGAGATAGAAAAGCAGGTCGTACTCTTTCGGAGTCATGGAAGCGCGCTCGCCGTTTACATAGACTTCTCTTCCGGAAATATCCACTTGAAGTCCATCAAACGTGTATTTATTGTGCTTCATGGACTCGGCAGCCGTCTGATTCCGCTTTATGACAACCTTTGCGCGCGCCATGAGTTCTTTCGGTGAAAAGGGCTTGACCACGTAATCGTCCACGCCGATCTCGAATCCGAACAGCTTGTCGTATTCCTCTCCCCTCGCGGAAAGCATTATAACGGGAATTTTTTTTGCTTTGCGAATTTCCTTGCAGGCGGAATAGCCGTCCAGTCTCGGCATCATCACGTCCATTATTATCAAATCATAATCATTGTCGTGGCACAGATTTACCGCTTCCATTCCGTTTTCGGCTTCAGTTACCTGATAGCCCTCAAATTCCGCATACTCACGAACTACCTTGCGGATATTTGCCTCGTCGTCAACTATTAAAATACTTGCCATATAAATTAAACCTCCGTTTATGCATAAAATTATATTTTTATTATACCATATTATCATTTGAAAGTGAATATTTTGTGATATTTTAATGTAAATAATCAGCAACTTTATAAAAAATGTCGTGATATGAAAAAATATTATTGACATTTTCGTTAATTTTTGCTATAATAAAATAGTAAATGAGAATCAATTCCAAATTTCCGCCGACGGAAGGAGCTGCAAAAAATGAAATTAATTAATACTTTAGTTTCGATTATTATAATTTTTGTTTCCGCTGCGGTTGCAGGAATTCTGATTTATACGCGCCCCGAAATAACTATTCCTGTAATCGTTATTTATATGACCGCAATGCTGATTCTGATTATTATTAACAGCATTATTGGAATTATTAACTCACGGAATAAAAGCATTATTGAAGCTGATGATTTCGTGAAAGTTATGGAAGAGCTGAACACAGAATTTATACTCTGGACTGACGATTTTTCATTTATACGCATGAATAAGCGAATCCGCGATCTTATGGATATCGGCAATGACGATGGTTTCGATCACAAGGAAGCGTTAAAAAAAGCTTTCGGACTAAACGATCTCGACAATACAAGCTTTAAGCTGATTTCCGCGGGCGGTTCTCATGAGGCTTCATTCAAAAATGCTTCCGATAAGGTCATCAGCATTGCGTGGAGTACTACTCTCGTTAAAAAAAATAAGAAAAACAGTCTGTATATCAGCACGGGCTTTAATTTTACCGAGATCAAGAAAATGCGCGTGAATTTGGCAAGCGCTAACGATTTTTTCAACTCGTCCATGGAACTGGCTGAAATCGGCGTAATTATGAGTACGGACAGAAAAAAGTACGCTGCTTCTTCCGAAACTGTCAGAATGTTTGGGCTGAAAACCAACAACATAGATATAGGAACGTTCAGATCGCTTATTCACCCGAACGACCGTATGCAGTTCGATCGAGCCGTTAATCATGACGATGAATCGAGCAGTGAAGTGAAAAGTCTTGAAATCCGCATTAAATCAACCGGCGGCGTGACTTACCGATGGTATTCTTTCCGCTATAAATCCATTGCCGCCACTGATAACACTCTTCCGCTTTTCGGCGGCGCACTGCTCGATATTACTCAGGAGCGCGAAAAAGATATGCTCATCGAACGGCTTGCCTATATCGATGAAGTCACCGGTATCGCCAATCGCAACAAGCTCATGGATATCGGTCAGGAAACTTATGAATGCAGTCGTCTGCTTAATTATTCCTATTGGATAATAGTTCTCGACATAGATCGCTTTCATATTATCAATGACACCTGCGGATATGCTAACGGCAACCGCATTTTAAAGGATTTTGCCCATATTCTGTACAAATTCGTTTCCCCAGGCGGTCTTGCCGCGCGTATCAGCGGCGATAATTTTGCATTGGTTCTACGCGATTACGGCGACGATGAATTGCCGATCCGCACGGCGAAAACGATTCAGGACGAGCTGGCGAAGCTTGCTGTTGACGATCTTGCCGCAATAACTCTCAGTTGTTCGGCAGGATTTTCAAAAATGCCCGACGACGGACAATCTTTCCTCGATGTCATGGAACACGCCGAATTTGCCTTGAAATCCGTGAGCGGTCAGCAAAGCACTATCTGCGGCTATGAGTCGAGTATGCACGATTCCATAATCGGAAATACTGAATTGGAGAAATCCCTTGCTCTTGCGATCAGCAACAACGAGCTTCAGCTTTTTTATCAGCCGAAAATTGATTTGAAAACGGGAATGATCATGGGCGTTGAAGCACTGATTCGCTGGATAAAGCCCGACGGCACGATAATCAGACCGGATACGTTCGTTCCGATCGCCGAAAGTTCGCATCTTATCGGAAAAATCAGTGAATTCGTTCTTAACGAGGGCTGTAGACAGAATAAAATGTGGCAGAAAATGGGATTCTCCAATATTGTTATGTCAATTAATTTTACTTCGTCCGATTTTTATCAGAATGATTTGAAGGAACGCGTTTTTGACGCGCTTGCAAAATCGGGTCTGGAACCGCAGTGGCTCGAAGTTGAACTTACGGAAACTCTCGCCTTGAGCGATATAGATTTCGCGGTCGATCAAATGAATAAGCTGCGCGATCTCGGCGTTAAGCTTGCAATGGATGACTTCGGGACAGGCTATTCTTCTCTCAGTTATTTGCAGATTCTGCCGATCACGCTTCTCAAACTCGACCGCTCGTTTATCACCGATATTCAGCATGATAACATTGCGTTCGAGATTGTTTCGGCTGTTATCAGCATCGCAAAATCAAAAAAGATCAAGACGATCGCTGAGGGGATCGAAAATCATGAACAGGAGGAAATTCTCAAAAAAGCAGGCTGCGATTACGGTCAGGGCTATCTTTATGGCAAGCCCATGCCTGCCGAAGAGCTTGAAGAGCTTATGAGAAATTTTTTATAAATTTTTAACGGAGGTATAAAAATGAAACGAAGAATCGGAATTTTAACAAGCGGCGGCGACTGTCCGGGTCTTAACGCTACCATAAGAGGCGTTGCAAAGGCGTGTTACGAAAGATTCGGCGAGGACAATGTTGAGATCGTCGGAATTTCCAACGGTTATTACGGTCTGATAAACAATCTTTGCAAGGATATGTCACCCAGTGCTTTTTCGGGAATCCTTACTCAGGGTGGTACTATTTTCGGAACTAAGCGTCAGCCGTTCAAGATGATGCAGGTTATCGGTGAGGACAATGTTGATAAAGTTAAAAATATGAAAGAAACTTACAAGAAGCAGAAGCTGGATTGTCTCCTCACTCTCGGCGGAAACGGCACTCACAAGACTTCAAAATTGCTTTCCGATGAAGGATTGAAGGTTATCGGTCTGCCGAAAACCATTGATAACGACATTTACGGAACAGACGTGACTTTTGGATTCCATACAGCCGTTGATATTGCAACCGACGTTATTGACAGACTTCACACAACTGCCGCAAGCCACAGCCGAATTCTCGTGTGCGAAATTATGGGAAATAAAGCAGGTTGGCTCACTCTTAACGCCGGAATCGCAGGCGGTGCGGATATAATAATCATTCCCGAGATTCCCTATGACATTGATAAGGTTTGCGACGCTGTTATGGCAAGAAGTGCGTCGGGCAAAACTTTCTCGATTCTTGCCGTTGCCGAGGGCGCATTCGATGTGAACGAAGCCAAAATGAAAAAGAAAGAACGTGCTAAAAAACGCGCAGAATCGGGAATTATCACTGCTACAAGCAGAATTGCCGCTCAAATTCAGTCGAACACGGGCATTGAGGCGCGCGTATGTGTTCCCGGTCATATGCTACGCGGAGGCGCTCCAAGCGCATACGACAGAATTCTTTCAACACAGTTCGGCGTACACGCTGCATATCTTATTTCTAAGGAGAAATATGGCAGAACTGTTGCAAAGATCGGCAACAAGATCACCTCAAACAAGCTTGATGATATTGCAGGCAAGACGAAATTCGTTGACATTGACGATCATCTTGTTATTGCCGCTAAGGATATCGGTGTTTCGTTTGGAGACTAATTAACAAGTTTCAAAGGATATTTCTGGCGCAATAATGTCAGAAATATCCTTGTATTTATATTAAAACCAATCATAAAGGATATATATTATATGGAAAAAATAACTTTATGTGGTGACAATTGCATTTATTGTCCCCGATATAACGCAAAAACCGATAACGAACTTTCAGAAGTTGCGGAATTATGGTACAAAGTCGGCTGGCGAAACGAAATTGTATCGAATGAGGAAATAAAATGTGACGGCTGTTCATCACATAAAAATTGTACATATCAGCTTGTTGAGTGCGTAAAATCGCATAATGTTGAGAAATGTAATCAATGCGCAGAATTCCCATGCACTAAAATAGAAACTATGCTGTTACGCTCTGATGAATATAAGAAAAAATGCAAAATAGTCTGCACCGAAAGTGAATTTGAGATTCTGCAAAAGGCTTTTTTTAATAAAGAAGAAAATCTGAAAAAATAAAAAATCTCCCTCTGCTTTATGCAAAGGGAGATTTTTTTACTTAACTTCACTCGGGTTAGTTACTACAGGTTTGCCGTCTTTATCAACAAGAACAGTTAGACCGCCGGAATACCCATCATGACGATAAATATAATTTACACCTGTTTCTGTATCAACCCAAACTTCTATTGTAGAAGTGAGTTTATTTTGAGAATGAGTTTTTATGAATCTATCGTTTTTAGACATATCAATCAAACGCAACCCTGAGCCTTCATAGCCTCAGCAACCTTGAGGAATCCTGCAATGTTAGCGCCAGCCATGTAGTTGCCAGCCATGCCGTATTCCTTAGCAGCCTCGTCGCAAGCCTTGAAGATTTCCTTCATGATACCGTGAAGCTTAGCGTCAACTTCCTCGAATGTCCATGAAAGTCTCTCGCTGTTCTGGCTCATTTCAAGACCTGATGTTGCAACGCCGCCTGCATTAGCAGCCTTAGCAGGTCCATAGAGAACGCCGTTAGCAAGATATGTTTCGATAGCCTCGGGAGTTGAAGGCATATTTGCACCCTCAGATACGCAGTATGCACCGTTCTTAACGAGAATTGCAGCAGATTCGCCGTCGATCTCATTCTGTGTTGCGCAGGGAAGAGCGATATCACAAGGAATTGTCCAGATGCCCTTGCAGCCCTCTGTGTAAGTTGCGTTCTTGTGGGAAGTTCTGTCACAGTATTCCTTGATACGTCCGCGCTCAACCTCCTTGATCTGCTTAACGAGATCAAGCTCGATACCGTCGGGATCGTGGATATAACCGTTTGAATCGGAGAGCGCTACAACCTTTGCGCCGTACTGTGTAGCTTTCTCGGTAGCGTAAATAGCAACGTTGCCCGAACCTGAGATAACAACAGTCTGTCCCTCGAAGCTCTTGCCGTTAGCCTGAAGCATTTCATTTGTGAAGTAGCAGAGACCGTAACCTGTAGCTTCCGTACGTGTAAGAGAACCGCCGTAAGTAAGACCCTTACCTGTAAGAACGCCTGTGAACTCGTTGCGGAGTCTCTTGTACTGACCGAACATGAAGCCGATCTCGCGAGCGCCTGTTCCGATATCGCCGGCAGGAACGTCTGTATCAGCGCCGATGTGCTTGGAAAGCTCTGTCATGAAGCTCTGGCAGAAACGCATAACTTCTCCGTCGGATTTACCCTTGGGATCGAAGTCGGAACCGCCCTTACCGCCGCCCATAGGCAGAGTTGTAAGGCTGTTCTTGAATACCTGCTCGAAGCCGAGGAACTTGATGATTCCAAGATATACTGAAGGGTGAAGTCTGATACCGCCCTTGTAAGGTCCGATAGCAGAGTTGAACTGAACTCTGAAACCTCTGTTTACCTGAACCTTGCCGTTGTCGTCAACCCAAGGAACGCGGAACATGATCTGTCTTTCAGGCTCAACGATTCTCTCGAATACGCCTGCGTCGATGAGATCCTGTCTCTTTTCAGCAACAGGCTCAAGTGTTTCGAGAACTTCCGTTACAGCCTGAATGAACTCCGGCTCACCCTGATTTCTCTTTTTAACTGTTTCCAATAAATCGATGAGATACTGATTTTTTAACGCCATTGTTAAAAAACCTCCTTTAAAAAATTCTGCTTACGCAGTCTATGTGAAAATTATAACACTATAGGAAGGATTTTGCAATAGCTTACGGAATATTTTGTAGTTTTCACCAAAAGCCAACAGCTATTTTTGGTAATCATTCAGATATTTGCTTGCAAGATAAAGTGAACCGCAGATAACAACTATGCCATTATTTTCAATTGCAAGAGATTTCGCCTTTTCAACTGCAATAGCAAGCGAGCGGCACGCTTCATTAAACGCGCATTCCCCTGCAATTTCCGCAATTTTTTCAGCAGGCACGGCATTAGCTGCAAAGTCATCAACTGTAAACATTTTTCCGGAATACCGAGCTATCGAATATACTCCGTCCTCATAGTCCTTTGTATCGACCATCCCCATGACTGTATAAATATTTTTTCTTTTTTTTACAGCAAAATTCCTTAGTAAATTTTCAAGATTAAGAATACCCTCAGCGTTATGACCGCCGTCAACAATAACAGGCGGATCGCCGTCAATGTACTGACATCTTGCCTTGACCTGCGTAGTTTCTATAGATTTTCTTATTGCTTCGTCTGAAATTTTAAATCCCTTTTTTATCAGGTAACGACAAGCTTCAATCGCGGTTGAAGCATTCGAAAATTGCCCGTGACCAAGCATTAACGGCTTATAACTAATCCCGTCATATATTAAGATATCGTCATTGACATTGTATTTTTTTACCTTGATAAATTCAGCCATTGCTTCTTTCGCTTTTTTCTTGAAAACATTTTTACAATTACATACCGGAGCAACAACGACAGCGGAATTCTCCTTTATAATACCTGCTTTCTGCTGTGCAATTTTTTCGACCGTATCGCCTAAAATGGCAGTATGGTCGAGTGAAATAGAGGTGATAACAGCTAAAATCGGCGGCGGAATTACGTTCGTGCAGTCGAGAATTCCGCCGATTCCGCATTCGAACACAACAATATCGCACTTTTCATGCTCAAACCATAAAAGTGCGATTGCCATTGTTATCTCAAACTGCGAATACGGCTGATCGTCAATTCTTTCCTTTATAAATCCGCATATCCGACAAAGCGATTCTTCGTCGATTTCTGCGCCGTTTATGCGAATCCTGTCGGTGTAATGCAGGACGAAAGGCGACGTAAACTGACCTGTTTTATAGCCCGAATAAATCATCGCATTCGAGATATACTCAACGACCGAGCCTTTTCCGTTAGTACCTGCTACATGGACAAATTTCAGCTTTTTTTCGGGATTTCCGATAAGCCGCATTAAATTTTCCGCGCGGGACAAATTCGTAACCGGCTTGCCCGACTTACTGTAGGAATTAACAAATTCCATACACTCTTCAAAATTCATCATATCAATACGGACTCTCCTGCAATTCAGCTTTTGCAACGGCTTCTTCCAAAGTCATTCCCTTGAAATCCTGTGCATTGAAATATCTGCCAGTTTTTTTATCGTTCACAAACGCGCCCACAAGTAGTCCCGGAATTGCGCTTTCAGGCTCAAAATAGGCGTTCGGACCGCCCATATCAGTCTTGCACCAAGCAGGATTTGACAGACTGATTATAACGTCCGAATCACGGTAAGCATAAGCCAGATCCCTTGTGATTTTGTCAAGCGCGGCTTTGCTTGCTGAATACGGTGCCTGCTGAGGTTCGAGATTAATGTCGCTGGACGTATTGATAATTCTGCCGAATCCCCGTTCCGCCATTTTATCGACAAAATGATAGCAGATCATCATCGGCGCAATAGTATTTATTCTGAAGCTTGTCTCAAATTCCGAAACGGGAGTTTCAAGAAATTCATTTCTGTATGTGGTCTGCAAGCCTGCATTGTTGAAGATTACGTCAATTTGCGTACCCTTTTCGTCAATTTTGGTAAGCATCTTTTCAAGCTGCGAAATATCGGAAAGCTCGGCTTCAACAGCATAGGCTTCAACTCCGAACGCTTTCACCTCATCGAGTACAGCCTGACAATGCTCGCTGCATCTGCTATGAAGTACAAGATTACAGCCCCGCTCTGCCATTGCATTTGCAATAAGTCTGCCAAGTCCTCTGCTCGCGCCAGTGATAAGCGACCATTTCCCCTTTAAATCAACCATTTTTCACCTCAATATTCATAGTCGATACACGCTCTGTCGGTCTTGATCTCGGCAATAAACGCTCCGAATTCCTTATGAACAGGGTGAACCTGATATGCGTTAAGATCGTCGATAGTTTCGAAATCGCAGATCAGCGCAATTGTATAGTTGCTTTCGGGAGCGGCGGCTGAATTGATAACAACTTCGCCTTTTTTCAATTCAGAAACATTTTCAATAACCTTGTTAAAACGTTCCTTAGCTTCTTCCGCCTTGTTTACATCATTAAGCTTGAACATTACTATATGTTTTATCATTTTATCATTCTCCTATATGAAAAATTTAACTTTTTCGAATTACAATTTCATTCTGTACTTTTTAGATTTAAATGTTCGACTTCCGTCGAATTTTGTATACTCGGAATAGCTTTCAAAAACAAGTCCGCATTTTTCAATAACACGTCCCGAAGCAGGATTATCCGCAGCGTGTTCGGAAACAAATTCCGTTGCATTATGACATTCGACAATATATTCGATCATGCGTTTTGAAGATTCCGTAGCATAGCCAAATCCCCAGCAGTCGTATCTGAAATTATAACCAAAACTCCATACATTTTCGTCAGTTCTGAATCTTATTCCGCCCGAACCGATAAGCTTTTTGTCCGATTTGCGTACGAATCCCCATGTATACTCGTTTTCGAGATTTTTCAGCGAGGCAAGCCACATTTTTGTAACTTCGATACTCTGATGACATGGATATATCATATATTCAGCAACGCGTTCATCGCCCGTCCATTCAAATACAGCTTCCGCATCGTCAACCGTAAGAGGACGAAGAATCAAGCGTTCTGTTTCAATTGTAGGAATCTCAAAAATCATATTATCACCTGTCTATAATATCATAGCTTTCATCAATAATATTGCACAATATCTGAAAATCAATATTATTGTCAAGTATTATGGAAATCCAGTTTTTCTTGTTCATATGGTATGCAGGAAAGCACCTGCCCTCACTGAGCAGGCACTCTCTTGTAACCGGTTCACACCTGAGATTGATAATGTCGGTAAAGCCCTCAGTATCGGGAATCAGCACCGATTTTTTTACTCTCATTATCAAAGCGAACCATTTTTTGTTATTCTTATTTCTCAAAACAAATGCGTCGGGAGTTTTCGCCCATAAATATTCAGGCTCTGCGGCATACTTTTCCCTTGCATAAGAAATAATTCTGTCACGCATTACTTTTTAAAAGCCTCGATAGACTGATTGATCTTAGCCATTTTCTCCTCAGCCTTTGCAAGCTTAGCCTTTTCAGCCTCGATCAGCTTTTCGGGAGCTTTCGCGATAAATCCCTGATTATTCAGCTTATTGCTCAGGAAGTCGATGTCCTTCTGAACTTTCGCCTTTTCCTTTTCGAGACGTGCAATTTCCTTTTCCTTGTCAACAAGCTCGTCCATAGGAATAAAGATTCTTGCGGAATCTGTAACAGCATTTGCGCAATTTTCATGAGCAACACTGCTGCCTGCTTCAACCGAAGAAGCGGACGCGAGTTTTTCAAAGAATACCGCGCAATTCATAAACAGATCGGCTTCGTCTGTCTCGATGATAAGCTTCGCCTTTACAGAAGGCGGAACATTCATCTCGGTACGCGTATTTCTTACAGCCTTGATAGAGGAAATTATCTTTTCGAAAGCGATTTCTTCCGCGGAGTAATCTATAGTTTCATCGTATGTCGGATAGGATTCGAGAATGATCATTGACTTCTCATTCGTGAGAACCTGCCAGATCTCTTCCGTAATAAACGGCATAAACGGGTGGAGAAGCTTCAGCATACCCTGCATTGCCCATACAAGTACAGCCTGAGCCTTTGCCTTAGTCTCGCCGCCTGCCTGAATACGCGGTTTTGTGAGTTCGATATACCAGTCGCAGAAAATATCCCATATAAAGTCGTAAATCTTCTGAGAAGCTACGCCCAGCTCGTATTTATCAAGATTTTCGCCCACTTCTTTGGCAAGCTTGTTGAACTTGTTGATCAGCCATTTATCTTCAAGCTCCAGTTCGCTCGGCAGTCCGTTGAAGCTGAAATCTTCGGGCAGATTCATCATAATAAAGCGTGAAGCGTTCCAGAGTTTGTTTGCGAAATTACGCGCGGCCTTGACCTTATCGTCGATATAGCGCATATCGTTTCCGGGAGAATTTCCCGTAGCGAGCATAAATCTCAATGCGTCCGCGCCGTATTCGTTGATAACTTCAAGAGGGTCGATTCCGTTTCCGAGGGATTTCGACATTTTTCGTCCCTGTGAATCGCGAACCAGACCGTGGATAAGAACGGTATCAAAAGGCACTTCGCCCATATTTTCCAGACCGCTGAACATCATTCTGATTACCCAGAAGAAGATGATGTCATAACCTGTAACAAGGGTATTCGTTGGGTAGAAATAGTCCAGATCTTCCGTCTTTTCGGGGAATCCGAGAGTTGAGAACGGCCAGAGAGCCGAGCTGAACCATGTATCGAGAGTATCGGGATCCTGTCTCATGGGTTTGCCGCATTTCGGGCATACCGCGCCGCTTTCCTTGGTTACGATCATTTCGCCGCATTCATCACAATAAAACGCGGGAATCTGATGTCCCCACCATATCTGACGGGAAATGCACCAGTCGCGGATATTGTCGAGCCAATGGAAATAAATCTTGTCAAAACGTTCGGGAACAAATTTCGTTTTTCCGTTCTTTACGGCGTCGATCGCAGGCTGTGCAAGGGGTTTCATCTTAACGAACCATTGCGTAGAAACTTTAGGTTCAACAGTCGTTCCGCAGCGGTAACAAGTACCGACGTTATGGCTGTATTCCTCAATTTTAACCAATGCGCCCTCGGCTTCGAGATCATCAACGATAGCTTTTCTTGCCTCGTATCTGTCCATGCCTGCATACTTGGGATAATCGTCAACGATTGTTGCATCGTCATTCATTACGTTGATAACGGGAAGATTATGGCGAAGTCCGACTTCGAAGTCGTTGGGGTCGTGCGCGGGAGTGATCTTGACTACGCCCGTACCGAAATCCATTTCAACATAATCGTCGGCAACAATAGGGATTTCACGGTGAACGATAGGCAGTATAACGGTTTTTCCGATAAGTTCTTTATAGCGTTCGTCGGCAGGATTTACCGCAACTGCCGTATCACCGAGAAGAGTTTCGGGACGAGTTGTGGCAAGTTCGAGATAACCGTCGCTGTCCTTGATTTTATAGCGGAGATGCCAGAAATGACCTGCCTGATCTTCGTAAGTTACCTCGGCGTCGGAAAGAGAGGTTCTGCATTTCGGACACCAGTTTATGATGCGCTCGCCGCGGTAGATGAGTCCTTTTTCGTAATATTTTACGAAAACTTCCTTGACCGCCTTAGAGCAGCCCTCGTCCATAGTGAAACGCTCTCTCGACCAGTCGCATGACGAACCTAATTTTTTAAGCTGCTCGACGATTCTGCCGCCGTACTGTTTTTTCCATTCCCATGCACGCTCCATAAATCCGTCGCGCCCAAGGTCTTCTTTTGTAACGCCCTCTTTGCGCATTGCTTCAACTATCTTCGCTTCGGTTGCGATAGCGGCATGATCTGTACCGGGAAGCCATAATGCGGAATAACCGCTCATTCTCTTCCAGCGAATAAGGATATCCTGAAGAGTTTCGTCAAGAGCGTGTCCCATATGAAGCTGTCCCGTAATGTTCGGGGGCGGTATAACTATGGTATAAGGCGTTTTTTTCGGATCGACTTCTGCACGGAAGCAGCCTTTTTCATTCCATGCCGCATAGATTCTGTCCTCAAAATCTTTTGGGTTGTACGACTTTGCAAGTTCTTTAGCCATTGGTTTGATCTCCTTTTTAATTTGATAAAAAAGCCCTGAACCATAAAGGCTCAGGGCGAACATTGTCCGTGTTACCACCTGAATTCGGGATACGATAATTATAAGTATCTCCGCACTCTTTTCCCTGTAACGTGAGAACACGTCATGGACTACACGATAAATTTTCGCCCATGAAGCTCCGAAGCTACTTCGGCGTATTCTCCGTACTGCCTCGCACCAAACGGCAGTTCTCTGAAACTTTGAATTACGCCTACTCCTCTTCATCACAGCTTTTGCTATAATTATTATACATGATTATTCCAAAAATGTCAAGCATTGTTTTGTCTATAATTCTCACTCGGAAATACTGTTTGAAATTTCGAGCAGTTTTTCTGCCAATTTCCTTATATACTCCTCAGAAAGCACGTCGCTGAATCCGCATTTTTCCAATGAATCGCCGAATCTGACGTCTCTGGAATTCACGGGAACGGCTGCTATTTTTTCATAATGTTCGAGAGCCTGCTGAGGATCGCTGAAACATTCATCAACGATATCCATCGCTGCCAGAGCCGAAACTCCGTAGCTTACGTAATATCCGGGAGATTCAAACATATGGCTCACATAATAAAAAGGATATACCTCTTTATAATCCCCCATGATCTCGTTGTAAAGCTCCAGAACCTCTTCCGCTGTCATTTCGTCGGAACGCTCCAGCGCCGTGTATTCGAATTCGCCGATAAGAAATCCCATGATAATCGAATCCGTAATATCACTGAGTTTGAGAAGCTTCATAGCATCGGACTGTTTGCCGTAAATTTCGTCGTAAAACTGCATGAACAGCAATTCCATGCCCTGAGACTGTATTTCCGCAACGTCAAGATTTGTCGCAGTGAAATAAGCTTTCGTATCGTCTTGGAACGAAGAATGGAAATGACCGAATTCGTGAATTGCCGTAAAAAGATCGTAGTACGAATTATCTGTGTAAATATACATCATCGCGTTGTTATTTGCAGGAAGATCGACAGTATACGAGCCGTTGTAGCAATTGTCTCCCGTGGCTATAACATAGGATTCTCCGTCCGACAGTCTGTCGGCGCTTTTTTTAATTTCGGGCGAAAGCTGCGAAGCGTATTGCTGAACCGTTCCGAAAAGGGACTCAACTATAACGGGAGAATCAAAAACGGCATTGCAGTATTTGTTGTCGTAAAAGTTATCCAGCAACTCCTCCGAAGCGGGAATCAGCTCTTCCCTGACGGTTTGCGCCAATTCTATTATCTCCTGCGGAGTATAGTCGCGGTTGTAATCCTCATAAAAAGTTTCATGATCATAATCCGCAAGTATATCAAGATAAATTTCGGCGCACTGCAAATTTTTTTCCTTATCGCCGAGCGAATCGTCGTAGGCGGTACTGTAATATTCGTCAAGATATTCGTCCGAAACCCGATAATCAACAGAAGCATATCCCTCCGCGCGAGCAAGATTCATTCCGCGCGACGTGTAATATTTAACCTGTTCGTCTGTAACGTATTCCTCGAAGAGCTGCGAATACTCCTCGGAATCATACCCTTTGGAAAACACGAACGCAAGGGCGTCCCATGCGACATAAACGGCTTCGGAAGATTCTTCGTATTTAGCTTCAAGTTCCTCGTCGTCCCATTTCAGATAGCTTTCCGCCTGCATATGCGCCTGATCGTCGACAAGCAGATCAAAATCGTCAAGAAGAATTTTGATTCCCTCGCGAACGTTTTCCTCATTGTTGGTGATTTTTATCTCGTCCAGAAGTTTATATGCATGATCGTTCAGCGCGTCGATCCCTGTTTCGGAGTATTCATAATCAGGCTCGGCGGAATCAATATAATTACTTACAGAACCGCCGTTTTCCCCGATCAAATTGTCGAGAACGGCGCATGAACATAATGCCGACAAAAGCGCAATAGCTTCGGCAATCGCAATTAGTTTTTTCATTGTTTTCCTTTCATATCAAATAAGTTTCTCGACAGCGTCGGGAATTTCGGTAATATCATTTACAATAATATCCGCCGCAGATAATTCGCTGCCGTCGGAATATCCGTATCCGCAGCCTATGGAATTCAGACCGTTTTTCACAGCCGTTTCAATATCGTGAAAGCGATCGCCTATGACGATGAATTTTCCCTCGTGAAGCGGCGCAAAAAGACGGAATATCTGATATTTCGGCAAAAAATCATACTCCTCGCAGCAATAGAAATGATCGAAAAAGCGATCGAGACCGAATACTCTCTTATGCCGCTCCATATATTTTATGCGGCAGTTGCTGAGAAAAATCAGCGTATGTCCGCTTTTTTTCAACTCCGCAAGAACTTCCTCGGCATGGGGAAACAACGCTCCCTCGCCGTTTTCAATGCGCGCGCCCATGTCCTCGCCAAGCATCACGCGCGCTTTTTCCCGAATTTCGGGAGCGGCGTCGGGGAGAAAATTACTCCACATATCCGTGGAATTAAATCCCAGCCAATAGCTTATTTCTTTTTCGGTATAACTTTTCTCGGGCATATAGCCGTTATCTGAAAGCCATTTGCAGGTGCTGCGGAATGCGGGCGCATATGTTTTCATCGACTGATGAATAGTGCCGTCGTAATCAAAGATAAGATTCGCCATTTAAGCCTCTATCTCCCTGATGAGATTGATCATTTCGATCGCACCCTCGGCGCATTCGCTGCCCTTATTTCCTGCCTTTGAGCCTGCGCGCTCGATAGCCTGCTCGATGTTTTCGGTAGTGATAACGCCGAACATTACGGGAATATCGCTGTTCAGAGATACCTGCGCGATACCCTTTGCGGCTTCGTTGCACACGAGATCGTAATGAGACGTACTTCCGCGGATTATTGCGCCGAGACAAATTATCGCGTCGTATTTGCCGCATTTAGCCATTTTCTGCGCGATCAGCGGAATCTCAAAAGCGCCGGGAACCCATGCGACATCTATCGAATTATCGGATATGTCATGGCGTTTCAGCGTATCTATCGCGCCGCCGAGAAGCTTGCTTGTGATGAATTCGTTGAATCTTGCAACAACGATTCCGATTCTGACGTCCTTGGGTATTAAATTTCCTTCATAAGTTTTCATAATAAAATTCTCCTTTAGAATTATTTACATAGAGTAATAATTATCCTCCAGCATTTTATAAGTTCATCAATAATCAAGAATATGCCCCATTCTGTCCTTTTTCGTTTTAAGGTAGAACAAGTCGTAATCCGTAGCGTCCATTTGAATCGGAACGCGCTCCTTTATCTCGATTCCGAAACCGCTCAATCCGTAAACCTTATCGGGATTATTGGTCAGCAGACGGAGAGTTTTGCAGCCGAGATCGCGGAGAATTTGCGCTCCGATGTAATATTCGCGCATATCCCCCGGAAATCCAAGCGCAAGATTCGCTTCGAGAGTATCCATGCCCTTGTCCTGCAATTCGTAGGCGCGCAGCTTGTTGATAAGCCCGATCCCTCTGCCTTCCTGACGCATATAAAGGAGGATTCCCCTGCCCTCTTTTTCTATCTGCGCCATTGCGGAGGCGAATTGCTGACCGCAGTCGCATTTCAGCGAACCGAAAGCGTCTCCCGTAAGGCATTCGGAATGAACGCGGCAGAGAATGTCGTTTCCGTCTCCGATATCGCCTTTAACCAACGCAACATGATGCTCGCCGTTAAGCTTGTTGACATAGCCGAGGGCGCGGAAATCCCCGTATTTCGTGGGAAGCTTCGTATCTGCGACGCACTCCACGAAATTTTCATGAATCTTGCGGTATTCCTTGAGAGCCTGAATTGTAATGAATTTCATGCCCCACTTCACGGCGTTTTCCTGCAACTCCGCAGCGCGCATCATTGTGCCGTCGTCGCGCATGATCTCGCAGCAGAGTCCGCATTCTTTCAGCCCCGCAAGGCGCATGAGATCGACGGTCGCTTCGGTATGACCCTCGCGCTCCAGAACGCCGTTTTTCTTTGCAGTCAGCGGAAACATATGCCCCGGTCGACGGAAATCTTCGGGTTTCGCATTGTCATCGACCGCCATTCGAGCCGTAAAGCCGCGTTCCGCAGCGGAAATTCCCGTAGTCGTTTCAACATGATCTATAGAGACCGTGAATGCCGTTGCATGATTATCCGTGTTGAAATCCACCATCTGCGACAGATGAAGCTTGCTGCAAAGCTCGATACTCATGGGCATACAAATAAGCCCCTTTGCGTGTGCCGCCATAAAATTGACGTTCTCCGTCGTTGCAAACTGAGCGGCGCATATCATATCGCCCTCATTTTCGCGGTCCTCGTCGTCTGTCACGAGAATTATCTCCCCGTTCCTGAGAGCGTCGAGAGCCTCTTCGACTGTATTGTATTCAAACATATTATCTCCTACTTTCTTATGTTGATATCGCCCACATCTGCCGAAAGCTTCGCCCGACATTTTTCGTCGATGAGCAATTCATACTGCTTTGAAACATAGTCTTTTGAAACATCTTTTTCAGTGTAACCGATTCCCTGAGCGTCAAGCTTGATATCTCCCACATCAGCTGAAATTTCGAGTTCGCATTCCGCAACGTTCGCAAGGGAAACATTTACATCTCCCACATCAGCTTTAAATTTTGAGTCGCCGTTCAGCGCAGTATTTTCGGCGGTGACCGTTCCCACGTCCGCGGAAACATCAAACTTTCCGCACAACTCATTCAGCATTATATCGCCCACATCTGTTGAAATATCGAAATCGCAGAACGACTTCGGAAGCGTTATTTCAAGATCGGTAGTACGCGTGATCAGCGAAGTATTTTTGATTTTAAAATCATCGAAGCTTACATAAAGAGTATCATTTTTGATCTCATATTTGAGTTCGATCTCATCGAGGGCTTTGGAAACCTTATCCTTATCATAGCCGCTGCACCAATACTGCCCGACGATATCAACATTTTCGGATTCGCCGAAATTAATTGTGCAGTCCCCGACGTCAATTTCAACATCGATCTTCTCAATATTGTTCGTTTCGATTTGAAGAGTTTCGGTTCTGTTATCATAAATCTCATCAGTAACATCGAACTTGGGATTAAAACCATTTATATTAATATTGCACGAACTGAGCGCAATAAGCGGTAAAGCCGCAAGTAATATTTTTTTCATATGCTCTCCTTAAATAAATCCGTTCTTAGCCAGAAAATTCATATCTATGCAGCTTTTCGCCGCGGAATTTTCAGCGGGCTTCATCAGCTTTTCAACGTATTTCCCGATAATGTCGT
Organism: uncultured Alistipes sp.; assembly: GCA_964401315.1. Taxonomy (GTDB): domain Bacteria; phylum Bacillota; class Clostridia; order Oscillospirales; family Ruminococcaceae; genus Ruminococcus. The sequence goes on along the minus strand of CAYNYB010000003.1, from coordinate 145,413 downwards.
TTTCGAGATTAACGATATCCCCCATTTTTTTCGAGGAAAGAATCGTCACCTCAGCCGTGTGCGGAATCACGGAAACGCTGAAATCATGATCTGTCACTTTCGCAACAGTAAGGCTTATCCCGTCAATAGCAACAGAACCTTTTTCGACGATATACCGCAAAATCTCGCTGTCCGCCGCGATCGTGTACCAAACGGCGATGCCGTCGTTTTTTATGTCGGAGATTCTGCCCGTGCCGTCGATATGCCCCGAAACGATATGACCTCCGAATCGACCGCCAGCAGCCATTGCGCGTTCGAGATTCACAAGGCTGCCCGACGAAAGGCTTCCCAGAGAGGAACGGTTCAAAGTCTCGTTCATAACGTCGGCTTGAAATATATTGCCGTCGATTCTTGTAACTGTCAGGCACACTCCGTTGACCGCAATGCTGTCTCCGATACGAACGTCGTCAAGAATTTTTTTCGTTCGGATACGGATAAAGGAATTCATTCCGTTCCGCTTTATTTCAACTGCTTCGCCTTTTTCTTCAATTATCCCCGTGAACATTTTTCACCCTGCTTTCAATTAAAATGTCGTCTCCGATCTGCCTGAGCTTCATATCTTCAAGCATAAAAGCCATGTCGGGAGATTCCGCTCCTATGCCGCCGACAGGCGATTTTGCGCCGTTTCCGCCGAAGATTTTCGGAGCGATGTAAGTCTGAACTTTATTAACTGTCCCTGCTTTCAAAGCAGACCAGTTCAATTCTCCGCCGCCCTCAAGAAGAACGCTGTCGATGTGAAATTCGCTGCCGAGAATTTTCATAAGCTCCGCAAGATCAACATGACCATCTTTTTGGGAAACTCTGATCATTTTGCAGCCGCAGGCTTCGTAAGGTTCGGGATCGCCGCTGCAAAATGCGATCAGCGTCGGAATCTCCTTAGCTTTCAGCACTATATTGCTATTCATCGGAGTGCGCAGATTCGTGTCGCAGATCACGCGCAAGGGATCTCTTCCGCCCTCGATACGGCAATTCAGCATCGGATCGTCGGCTAATACCGTGCCTACTCCTGCCATTATCGCGGAATGTCTGAGCCTGTCGCGCTGCACCTGCATACGTGCTGCTTCGCCCGTCACCCACTTTGAAAGCCCCGTATGACAGGCAATCTTTCCGTCTGCGGTCATGGCGTATTTCATCGTCACAAAAGGCGTTCCCTCCGTGATGTAATGAAAGAAAATCTCGTTCAGCCCGTCGCATTCATCTTTAAGGATTCCCTCAAAAACTTCTATGCCGTTTTCGCGCAGAATCTGCGCGCCTTTCCCCGAAACAAGCGGATTCGGGTCAGACGAACCGATGAAAACGCGCCCTATTTTATGAGCGATGACAGCTTCCGTGCATGGCGGAGTTTTACCGTAATGGCAGCAAGGTTCGAGCGTTACGTACATATCCGCTCCCGCGCAGTCTATCCCTTTGCCGTCGCAGTCCGCGAATGCAAATCTTTCGGCGTGAAGTTCGCCGCATTTCGGATGAAAACCCTTTCCGATGATCTCGCCGTTTTTCACGATCACAGCGCCCACCATGGGGTTAGGATTCACAAACCCCATGCCCTTTTCTGCAAGCTTCAAGGCTTCACGCATATAATACTCGTGATTCATACGTACCTCCTATATACTCGTGAGTCATAAAAAAGCCCCGAAAAATTTCGGGGCATGACAATCTGAATATTTTCAGATAATCTTCTTTCATCCGGACTTTCACTGTGTAATAACTTGTTCGATATCCTTTTCCGCACGTCTTTTCGGAAAAATTATGCTCAAAAATCCGCATATAATAAAGATGCCGAACAGGCTCTAAGCGTTTCACCGTCGGCTTCGGAATTTCACCGAATCAACCGCAATATCGCGGCTCGCAGGCTTTATACTCCACTCTGTTGCGATAGAGACGAGTATACTGCCGGTAAGGAATCTCACCCTGCCCTGAAGATCATATTTTCGCAGCAATGCTGCGTTTTTATTGAACAGGTCTATTATATCACGTTGCCATTCAATTGTCAACCTATTTTGAGAGCCTGTTTAGCCGCGTGCGATATTTCAAAAAATATATTGACAATCACTGCGAAAAATGATATAATAAATTTTGTATGCAGATAGATGAATTATAACGTTATGCACAAAAGTAAAGCCGCAAATTTGTGCTTGTATACAAAACATTCGTTTTAACCGCACATCTTGTGAATTTTAAACGTTATACACGTTATATAATTATAATTTTAATGAGAGGAATTGGTTGCGTATGAAAATTAAAAAATTAACCAAACAACAAAAAATCAATTTAACAAAGGGCGCGGCGCCCTATCTGATAGCCTTTGTGATATCAACGGTTATCGGACTTATCCTGTACAAAGTTAAAAATATCATGCCGTTCGGCGATCAGTCGATATTGTGCATGGATTTGTGGGGACAATATTTCCCCATGTATGTACAGAATGCCGAAGCCGACTCGATACAGGATATGCTCTATTCGTGGAACGGCGCATTCGGCTACAATAACTGGGCGCAGAACGCATATTACTGCAACAGCGTTTTCTGGCTGATCTTTAAATTTCTCCCCGTCGGCAAGCTTGTTGCGGCGCTCAACTGGATAAGCCTGCTGAAAATTTCCCTCAGCTCCGTAAGCTGTCTGGCGTTCCTGAAATTCAAAATTAAAGAAAAATCTCCCATTCTCATTGCCGGCGCGGTTTCGTACAGCTTATGCGCCTATATGCTGGCATTCTTTTCTCAGTGTATGTGGACCGATTCCCTGATATACGTTCCTCTGGCGCTTATCGGTCTCGAACGTATGCTGCACAGTAAAAAACCGCTGATGTACACGCTCATGCTCGCGCTGACAATAATTTCAAACTTCTATATCGGCTTTGCGGTCTGCATTTTCCTCGTGCTTTACTTCGTCTGTCTCGCTGTTCCAATGATAAATGTTTACCGAAACGACGAGAAAAAACTCCGTATCGGCGGATTTAAAACGCTCGGCGGTTCGATTCTCAGATTCGCGGTATTCTCGCTTCTCGCAGGCGCAATTTCGGCGGCAGTAATATTCCCGATCGGAAAAGCTATCGGCAACACTCTCGCTTCCGATATGAGCGCTCCCGATACGATAAACTGGTACGCCGATATGACGGCTTATCTCCAGCAGCTTCTCCCCGGAAAAGAGCTGAGTCTCGGCTACTCGGGCGCAAACGTTGCAACCACAATACTGGTGTTTATCATGGCGCCGATATACCTCTTCAACAACGGTATAAAAATCTCTGAAAGAATCGTAAATACGCTGTTGATCTGTTTCCTCTTCGCTTCGCTGAACTGCAACGTTCTCGACTATATGTGGCACGGTTTCCACTTCCCAAATCAGCTCCCCGGCAGATGGACGTTCCTAATTTCGCTCATGCTCATCTACTTGTGCTGCACAGGCGTTGCAAAGATAAAACAGCTTCATCCGGGCGGCGCGGTCATAGGATTGATAGGCGGCGCTGCTCTGATAACGTACGTTTGCGAAGGTCACGGAGCTCAGCCGAAATCCGAACTCGATACGAAATATATCGTAATTCTTGCAGCTTCCGCAATTCTGATACTTGCGGCTTCGATTTTCGCACATATCGGAAAATGCTCAGAAAAGAAGATATTCGCCGCGGAAAATCCGCCTGCCGAGATCGCGGAAGAAGCCGAAGCTTCCAAAGAAAATAATAAAAATAAAAATAAAAAACAAACCGAAAATTCCGAAAAGAATGAAAAAACTCCCGAAAAGCCCATAGATATTCCGAAGCTGAAGAAACTCGCAAGCGTGGCGAATGCTGCCGTGATCTGCTGTTTGACGGTCGTTTCCGCAATTCAGGTGTACGACAGCGGCAGCAATTTCGTCAACGTTTCGCAGCTTGAAACCGGAGGAATGCCTACCGCAGAGGGCGTATATTATGCAAAAAATGTTACCAAAAACGTGAAAACGGCGAACGAATGGAAAAACGGCGACGACGATTTCTACCGCACAATCTCCCATTCGGGCTTTACGTTCAATCCCTCGATGCTCGGCGATTCTCACGGAATGGGCTATTATTCCTCGACTATGCAGGGTTCTGTATTTGAATTCCTGCGTTTCCTCGGAAACCGCGTTTACGCCGAAAACGTCAGCACGATCTATAATCCGACTTCGCCCGTCCAGAACGGTCTGTTCAATATTAAGTATGTAATCGACTATAACCACAATTTCGGCTATTATACGCCGAACTGCGAGCTTTTTTACGAATCGGAGACCGCCAATATCTGGGAAAATCCCACCGCGCTGCCGATTGCCTATGCGGTTGCGCAGAGTATAACCGACTGGCACGTTACCGATGAAATCCGCGCGATCGAAAATCAGAATAACCTGCTGAACGCCGTTTGCGGACGTTATGTAAATGCGTTCAGCAAGCTTGAATGTTCAAATTTTGTTTGCAGCAATATTACGCTTCAGGAATCTCCAAACTGGAATTCGAATTACTTCATAACTCTCGACGGCTCTCAGCCTGCCGTTCTGGATTACACCTACACTATCCCAAGCGACGGCGATTATTACATCGAACACAATTTCCGTGCGGGAACGATCACCGCGAAGTGGGACGACAGCGAAAAAAATGTTCCCGTAGGCGGCGAAAGAAGCGATTATCTCGGCAAATTCAGCGCAGGCACAGTTCTGACCGTCAACGTTACGGTCGAAAATGTCGGGGGCGGCTGCTGCGGTCTTAATATTTACAGTTTTGACGAAACCGCTTGGCAGGAGGCTTACAATCAGCTGAAAACTCAGCAGCTCAACGTTGAAAAATTCAACGTAACGTCAATCAAAGGTACTCTCCACAAGGAATCCGACGGTCTGGTAATGGCTACTATTCCGCAGGACGGCGGCTGGAGCGCTTACTGCGACGGCAAAAAGCTTGATACGATAATTGCCGCGGACACGTTTATGGCGTTTGAAGTTCCAGCAGGCGAACACGAGATCGTGTTGAAGTACAGAGTTCCCGGACTTGCTGTCGGAATCGTCGTATCTCTCGCAGGTCTGGCAGTTCTGATTCTGCTGGCGTTTCCGAATTTGTGGAAAAAATATTTGCCGAAAAAGGTTGAAAAAGATACAAAATCTTCGTAATTTCAAGGGGGGATGATATATCCCCCTTGATAATACCATACAGAAAATATAATATCATACTTGACAAATTTGCACAAGTATGGTAAAATATAATTAGATTTTTTGATAATCCGGGGTGACATTTAAGAATGAATTTAAAAAAATATTTACCAAAAAAAGGCGGACTCGTTCTTGAGACATTGCCTGCGATAATACTGACGTTTCTGGCAATTTGTGTGATATATGCGATGAAAGGAATTTTCCCGTTCGGCTCAGATACCGTTGCTTATATGGATATGTGGCAGATGAACGTGCCGATATATTATCATATATATGATGTACTTCACGGAGATAAATCGCTGTTTTACGATCTGTATACCGGATTGGGAATGAATATGACCGAAAGCACCGCGATTTGCAGCCTTATAAGCCCTTTCAATCTGCTTTTCTACTTCACTCCGCGCAGCGGAATCTTATACTTTGTGTCAATTTTCAACGCTGTGAAATTTATCACTGCCGCATTCACGATGAGTGCGTTTCTTCGCTATAAATTCAAACGCACTCACATTTTTTGGAGAACTGTTGCCGCGTTTGCCTACGGTTTGTGCGGATTCAACCTTATGTACGGCTCTAACAGCCAATGGCTGGATATTGTTGCGCTGTTTCCGCTGCTCATGACCGCGCTCGACTACAGCATGAGAACGCGCCGCGTACTCCCCTACGGACTGGCTCTCGGCGGTTTCATGATCGTGAATCCGTACATCGGCGTAATTGTGCTGATCTTTATTTTCATCGCTTCCGGCGCAAATATTCTCTTCATTACCCAAAAACGCGAAAAAACTCTCGCAATACTGAATCTCGGTATCGGAACGGCTCTCGGAATCGGAATTTCGGCGTTTATTCTGCTTCCGTTTCTCACGCAAATGAGCAGAACATCACGCGTCGAAGAGGGAACTCTTGCAACTATGATCGCCCTGATCTTCTCAACGGAAGCCAACCAAACAATGCTGAATTTACGTAAATTCTGGATGCTTTGGGGAACGGCTGTTGCCGCCGCGATGATAATCGTGGGATTTGTCAACGTGAAACGCAGATCTCGTATGAAATCCTGTATTCTCATTTGCCTTGCCGCGCTTATCATACCCATTTTCTTTGAAAGGATAAATCTGCTTTGGCACGGCGGCTCGTATGCGGAATTTTCCATGCGATTCGGATTTCTGCTGAGTTTTATGATGTGGACTTCGGCGCTCGCGTTTGTTCAGCACATTCCACAGCTTAATTTGTTCTACCTGCGGCGTGATTTGTCCAAAAGTAAACTTAGAAAAATTCTCGGCACAGGCTGGATCGCCGTCTGCATCACGTTGATTCCAGCGATCACCTGCTTCATCAATTCTGAATTCTTGCGACTTAACGCAAAACACAAAATTCTTCTCTCGATCATGCTTTACAGCATTATTGCGCTCTATTCGATTATATGCCTTAATCTGCGAAAGATTCCGATCCTACGCCTTGCTCTCGCTTCCTTCGTCATTGGAGAGATCGTTGCGGGCGGCTATCTTCACATGGGCAAGTCGTTTCTTGATGATCACTTTTCCAACAATATCGACATGAGTTATGCCGATGAAATTCACAAAATTGCCGATGAAATTGAACCTGCGGATTCCAAGACCGTTCGCATGAAAAATGCCGACGCGCGATTCACCTCGAATTACCCCTTGATGATGCAGCGTTCTGCGCTCAGCAACTGGACGCACAGCGTTGATTCGGAGATACAGGGCGCATATAAGAAAGCCGGCTATTCTACGATATATACAAGGCTTCTCGATACGGGCGGAACGATATTTTCCGACGCGCTCTTCAACGTTCGGGACGTACTGACCATGACTGAGCTTTCGCCGGACGCATACAATTATGTAAATACTTTTGACGGTTTGAATTATTACAAATCAAATTACAGCTTCGGATTCGGATTTGTTGCCGACGAAACGCTTCCGTATTCTCCCGAATCAGGCGCATTTACGATTCAAAACCATATTTACCGCTCGATGGGCGGCGAGGGCGAATTATTCAAAACCATTAAAACTTCCGTGTACTGCGATAATAATGTTGTGCAGAATATAGAATACGATAAAACAAGCGTTACGTATACGCTGAAAATTGACGGTCATCAGAATCTTTATATTGCCGACGCCGTTGCTATGACATTGTTTGTCAACGACAAACAACTTGTGATACCGGATTGCGGCAATGAATATTATGGATATCCGACGAATTTCAATAACGGATTTTTGGATTGCGGCGCATATACTGACGAAACAATAAAACTGCGCATCGAGTATTTCTACGGAATCAACCAGCAATATATGCTTATCGGATTGATGGACTATGATCTGCTGGATTCCCTGACCAGTTCCTACAACCCCGCTCACCTCGAAAAAGAGGGAAAAAGCAGTTTTCAGCTTTCGGCATTCGCGGCGAACGACAATGAATATCTCTTCATTCCCCTTTCCTACGACGACGGACTGCGCTGCAAGGTCAACGGCAAAAATTCCGAAGTCGTAAAAGTAATGGGCATCTTTAGTGCGGTAAAGCTGAACTCAGGCGAAAATACCGTGAAAATAAGCTATATGCCGCCGAAAATGATAACAGGTCTGCTCATTAGCCTGATGTCGCTGGCAGCTCTTCTGATATACTCGCAGCTGATTTTGAAGCAGAAACGCCCGAAACCGCGGATTATCGTCAGATTTATGGCAGTTTTCACATTCTCTCTCCTTTGGTACGGATTCATCACAGTATTTTACATCTTACCGCTGATATTACCGAATATCGACAAAATCACCATCTAAACCGAAAGGAAAAACTTATGAAAGCAGTAATTCTGCAGGCGGATTCGGCACTCGAATTTCCGAGGAAAGCCGTTTTATGCCAAAACCCATGATCGAGATCGGAGAAATGCCGATTTTATGGCATATTATGAAAATTTACTCCCACTATGGCTTCAACGAATTCGTAGTTTGTCTCGGCTATAAGGCTTACTCGATCAAGTCTTTTTTCGCCGATTATTTTCTCCACACGTCCGATGTGACGTTTGATCTCGCCAATAATAAAATGACGATGCACAACAGTTTTACAGAGCCGTGGCAGGTCACCCTGATCGATACGGGACTGCACACCATGACCGGCGGAAGAGTCAAAAGAATCAAGGAATACGTCGGAAATGAGCCTTTTTTCCTGACTTACGGCGACGGCGTTTCCGACGTCAATATTGCCGATCTGCTGAAATTCCACCAAAATTCGGGAAAAATTGCCACGATGACTGCGATCAGACCCGAGGGAAGATTCGGCGTTCTTGAGATAAACGACGACGAAATTCACTCGTTCCGCGAAAAAAGCAAGAACGACAGCGGCTGGATAAACGGCGGATTTATGGTTCTTCAGCCCGAGATTTTCGACTATATCGAGGGCGGCGACGAATGCGTTTTTGAGAAGCAGCCCCTCGAAACGCTTGCGGCGATGAGACAGATTGCGGCGTACAAGCATGAAGGATTCTGGCAGTGCATGGACACTCAGCGAGACAAACACTATCTTGAAGAACTCTGGAAAAACGGCGCTCCGTGGAAGGTGTGGGATTGATGAATATATTTAATTTTTACAAGGGAAAGAGTGTTTTTGTGACAGGTCATACGGGATTCAAGGGTTCGTGGCTCTGCAAGGCGCTGACGATGGCAGGCGCGGAAGTCACGGGTTATGCGCTGGCTGCCGATGAAGATCAGCAGCTTTTGAAGCTCAGCGGCGCGGAATCCGAAATGACCTCGGTAATCGGCGATGTACGCGACTTTGAAAAGCTTTATGCGGCGTTAGAAAAGGCTAAACCTGAGATAGTTTTTCATCTCGCAGCTCAGCCGATAGTACGTGAGAGCTATGTTCGCCCTGCTTATACTTATGAGACGAATGTCATGGGAACGGTGAATATCCTTGAATGCGCGCGGCTTTGCGGCGGCGTGATCTCGCTCCTCAACGTCACCACCGACAAGGTCTATGAGAACAAGGAATGGGAGTGGGGTTACCGCGAAAATGAGCCGCTTAACGGCTTCGACCCCTATTCGAACAGCAAATCCTGCTCGGAACTCGTGACGGCTTCTTATAAGAATTCATTTTTTGACGACGGCAGCGTTCGTATTTCAACGGCGCGTGCAGGAAATGTCATCGGCGGCGGAGATTTCGCGAAAGACCGCATTATCCCCGACTGCGTTCGCGCGGCTTCCGCGGGTAAAACGATCGGCGTGAGAAATCCCTATTCCGTGCGCCCGTATCAGCACGTTTTAGAGCCGATTTTCGTCTATATGATGATCGCGGCAGTTCAGTTTGCAGACGCTGACATTGCAGGCTGTTACAACGTCGGACCCGATGACTGCGATTGCGTTCCGACGGGAAGATTGGTCGATATTTTCTGCGAAAAATTGGGGAATTCTCAAAGTTGGCAGAACAATTGCACAGAAGGTGCGCCCCATGAAGCGAATATGTTGAAGCTGGATTGCTCGAAGTTGAAGAAGACTTTCGGTTGGCAGCCTGTATGGAATATTAAATCAGCTGTTGAAAAAACTGTAGAATTCGCCAAGATTCAACTCGCAGGCGGAAATGTAGCAAATGAAACAGAACGGCAAATTTCAGAATTTATGCAGGCTGCGAAATGGTTGATAAAATAATTAATAAATGAGGAATAATTATGACTATGGAAAATATGAATGAACAACAGGCGCGCGAGCAGATTCTCGCTTTGACCGCCGAATACTGCGAAAAATTTAAAACTCCTGAGAACGATTTCAAGGAAGGCGACAGAATCCCCTATGCTTCGCGAGTTTTTGATCATGAGGAAATGGTTGCTCTCGTTGACAGCGCGTTGGAATTCTGGCTGACTTCCGGCAGATACACCGATATTTTTGAGCGCGATTTCGCCAAATATCTCGGTGTGAAGCACTGCTCGCTGGTGAATTCGGGTTCGTCGGCGAATCTTCTCGCGTTCATGACTTTGACTTCTCCCCTGCTCGGCAATCGCCAAATAAAGCGCGGCGACGAAGTAATTACGGTCGCCTGCGGCTTTCCCACGACGGTTGCGCCGATAATGCAGTACGGAGCGATCCCCGTTTTTGTCGATGTGACTATTCCACAGTATAACATTGACGTCGCAATGCTTGAACAGGCTCTCTCGCCCAAAACCAAGGCTGTAATGATCGCTCACACGCTCGGAAATCCCTTTGATCTCGGCGCTGTCAAGAAATTCTGCGACGATCACGGTCTCTGGCTCGTTGAGGATAATTGCGACGCCCTCGGCTCGGAATACCGAATTAACGGCGAAAACAAGCTGACAGGCACTATCGGCGATATCGGCACGTCGAGTTTTTATCCGCCGCACCACATGACCATGGGCGAGGGCGGCGCAGTTTACACGAACGACGCTCTGCTCCACAAAATTATTCGTTCTCTCCGCGATTGGGGGCGCGACTGCGTTTGTCCGTCGGGCAGAGACAACCTCTGCGGACACCGATTTGACGGGCAGTACGGCGAATTACCCGTTGGCTACGACCACAAATACGTCTACTCGCATCTCGGATACAACCTCAAAGCAACCGATATGCAGGCGGCTGTCGGTACGGCTCAACTGAAAAAATTCCCCTCATTTGTTGAAATGCGCCGTCGAAATTTTACTCGGCTTCATAATGCGTTGGAGAAATGCGCCGACAAGCTGATTCTGCCGATCGCCTGCGAAAATTCGAACCCGAGTTGGTTCGGTTTCATGCTGACCTGCCGCGACGGAGTGGATAGAAACGCCGTAGTTCGGTACGTTGAGGAGCATGGAATCCAGACGAGAATGCTGTTTGCGGGCAATCTCACGAAGCACCCTTGCTTCGATCAGTTCCGTGGAACAGACGCTTACCGCGTTGTGGGCGAACTGAAAAATACCGATAAGATCATGGAGCAGACGTTCTGGGTGGGCGTATATCCCGGAATGACCGACGAGAAAATCGACTACATGGCGAAGATCATCGCGGAAGCGGTAAGTGAATGAAACAGGAAAAATGGCGTAAAATCGCGGAGCAATTCGTAAAATTCGGCTTGGTCGGCGTGATGAATACGGTTATCTCCACAGGAATCTACTTTATATTTATATTTTTTGACGAAAAGCTGTATCTGGTGGGACACATCGTCGGCTTTCTCGTCAGCGTTCTCAACGCCTACTATTTCAACTCAAAATTCGTGTTTAAGACCGATATTACGTCGTTTGAAGGACATCTCAAAGCGTTGCTGAAAACTTATGTCAGCTACGGTTTCACGTTTTTACTTAGTACGGCGCTGCTCTGGATTTTTGTGGATAAGTGCGGAATTTCGCCAAAAATCGCGCCGTTTCTGAATCTTGCGATTACTACTCCGCTGAATTTTCTTATGAATAAATTCTGGTCTTTCAGAAAAAAATGAGGTGATCTAATGCTTGTAAGCGAATATATTACCCGATTTTTGCGGGATAACGGCACGAAGCACATTTTCGGCTATCCGGGCGGAATGGTGACTTACCTCATGGATTCCCTTGAGAAAACCGACGGAATTACTGCTCATGTCAATTATCACGAGCAGGGCGCGGCGTTTGCGGCCTGCGGATATGCCCTTATATCAGGAAAAACAGGCGCAGCTTATGCAACAAGCGGTCCCGGTGCGACTAATCTCATGACGGGTATTGCCGAAGCGTATTTTGATTCGATTCCCGTGATTTTTATTACGGGTCAGGTGAACACTTATGAAGCTCGCGGAACTATGAAAGTTCGTCAAAAAGGCTTTCAAGAAACCGATATTGTGAGTATTGCACGCTCGGTGACTAAGCTGGCGGTGACGGTGAACAATGCCGAGGACATTCGGTATTATCTCGAAAAATCCCTGTATTTAGCCAATTTTGAGCGAAAAGGTCCTGTGCTTCTCGATATTCCCATGAACGTTCAGCGTACAGAGATCGACCCTGACAGACTGCTTGGATTTATGCCTGACAATTCTATGCCGTCAGAAATTAATACTCATCAGATAATTGACATGATAAATAATTCTCAACGCCCTTGTGTAATTGTCGGAGCAGGTGTTAAGCAAAGCGGAACGATCAGCGATTTTCGCCGATTTATCGCGGCTTTGAAGATTCCCGTACTCTCCTCGATGATAGCCGTCGACGTTTCGGGCAGTTCAACCTACAGCTTCGGATTTGTGGGTGCGTACGGAAATCGCGAGGCTAATTTCATTCTCGCGAAGTCCGATCTGATCCTGTCGATCGGTTCGCGGCTCGATTGTCGTCAGACAGGCGCAGATCGTGGGAAATTTGCCGTAAATTCGCGGATTATTCGACTTGACGCGGACGTTGCGGAGTTTGAGAATTCTATCCATGATAACGATTTGAATTTCTTTTGTAATCTCAAAAATGACATGAAAATTCTTGCCGATCATGCCGAATCTGCGGAAATTCGCGATTTCAGTCAATGGATCGGAGTATGCAGTCAAATACGCGACAAATTGAAGGATTCCGTCGAGAGATTATACCCGCAGATTCTAATTGAAAAAATCAGCGAACACGTTCCAGACGGTGCTGTGATCACGACCGATGTAGGGCAGAATCAGGTCTGGATTCCCCAGTATTTCGCGGTAAAACCAAATCAGCGAATCCTGTTTTCGGGCGGAATGGGCGCGATGGGATTCTCGCTTCCTGCCGCGATCGGCGCAGCTCTCGCTCATAATTCAATGACGATCTGCTTTGTCGGCGACGGCGGTCTGATGATGAATTTGCAGGAGCTTCAATTTGTGGCACGCGAACGGCTGCCGCTGAAAATCTGCCTGCTGAACAACAGCGCGCTTGGCATGATACGTCATTTTCAGGAGATGTATTTCGGCTCGCGATTTGTCCAGACGATGGCTTCCGGCGGCTATTCTACGCCGAATTTCGAGAAGATCGCGACAGCTTTCGGGATTCCTTACAGGAGAATTGACGATGTCAGCCAAATTGACGGCAGTCTGTTTTCCGACGATTCTATGGAGTTCGTCGAATTCGTTCTCCCCGACACAACCTACGTTTTTCCGAAGCTTGCCGTAAATAAGCCGATTCAAGATCAAGAGCCGCCGATCGACCGCGAGTTGTACCGTCAACTCGATGAATTATGATGCGCGCCGTTGTCAGCGGTGCGTCGGGATTTCTCGGCGTTCATCTGGTTGAGGAGTTGCTCCGACGCGGCTGGACGGTTTTCGGGGTGATTCGCCCGAATTCTCCCAATGCAAGCCGCCTGCCGAAGCATGAAAATTTCTGTGCGATTAATCTCGATATTTCCGATATTTCGCAGATTTCTTCATTTGTCGGGCATTGCGACGGCTTCTTTCATTTGGCGTGGGAGGGAATTCGCGGTGCTGCCAGAAATAATCGGGATATTCAGCAAAATAATTTAAGAAATTCGATTGCCGCACTGAAAGCTGCTGCCGAAATGAATTGTGAATTTTTTATGACGTCGGGTTCGCAGGCTGAATTGGGTGTAAATTCCTTGAACGGAAGCGAATCGGCAATCTGTGCGCCGACTTGCGAATACGGTAGAGCAAAAGCGGAATTCCTCGAAATATCGCAGAATTTCACGGTCGAAAACGGCATTCGTCTTATCTGGGCAAGAATTTTCAGTTTATACGGCAGATATGATTTCGACGGCAGTCTGATAAGCACCGCTTTGCGTAAAATGTCGAATAACGAGCCTGTTTCTCTCACGCCATGCACTCAGATGTGGAATTTTATGAACGTCCGCGACGCTGCCGAGGCAATCGCCGAAATTGCTCTCCGCGGATTCTGCGGAATAGTGAATATTGCCGATATTACGTCGAATCCGCTGAGTGAGTACATCATAAAAATGCGTGAGATACTTCATTCGGAGTCTGAATTAAAATTCGGGGAAATTCCGTTTCCGAGTACGGGAGCGGTCGAACTTAAACCTGATACAACACTCATGCAGCGCTATTTTACGCCGAAAATTCCGTTTGAAAAGGGAATTTCACTTTTGTCGAAAGGATTAACTAAATGAAGAAGATCAGTATTGTAATTCCAACCTACAACGAGCAGGAAAATGTCGTGCCGCTCAGCGAGGCGATAATTGACGTTCTTACAAATAAGCTGCCGAATTACGACTATGAAATAGTATTTATTGACAATTATTCTGCCGACCAAACCAGAGTTCTCCTGCGTGGTCTATGCGCCGAAAATCCTCGAATTAAAGCCATTTTCAACTGCAAAAACTTCGGGCAGTTCAACTCCCCTTTCTACGGATTGTGCCAAAGCAGCGGCGACTGCACCATACTGATCTGCGCCGATTTTCAAGATCCGGTTGACCTGATTCCGCGATTCGTCGAGGAATGGGAGAACGGCTATAAAATCGTCTGCGGAATCAAGACTTCAAGCCGAGAAAACCCGATAATGCGCAGTTTGCGCACAATTTACTACAAGCTGATCAAGAAGCTTTCGTCGGTTGAACAGATAGAGCATTTCACGGGATTCGGGCTTTACGACCGCTCGTTTATAGACGTTTTACGCGATCTCGACGACCCGACGCCGTTTTTGCGCGGAATAGTTGCCGAACTCGGACCGCAGCGCAAAGAAATCCCCTATGAGCAGCAGCGCAGACGCGCCGGAAAAACCAAAAACAACTGGTATTCCCTGTACGACGCCGCCATGCTCAGCTTTACCTCATACACCAAAATAGGGCTTAGAATAGCCACTTTCTTAGGATTTATCTGTGCGGGTCTTAGCTTTCTCGCGGCGTTGATCTACCTCGTTCTGAAGCTGATCTACTGGGACAGATTCGCAGCCGGAATGATTCCGATGCTGCTCGGTTCGCTGTTTCTTGGTTCGTTACAGCTGTTTTTCATCGGATTCGTGGGAGAGTACATCATGAGTATAAATACGCGTATGATTCACCGTCCGCTTGTGGTGGAAGATGAGCGTATCAATTTTGGAGATTCCGACAAAAAAAGTGATAATCTCAATGATTGATTTGACGATTTTTTCTGATTTACCGAAAAAGATTCAATTTCATGCACTATTGCGCACTTATTTTTTTAAAAATTATTGACAAGAGAGGCATATTTATCGGCATGAAAACCGTCGCTTGCTGATGAATTGTCTATTTTCTCGCTGTTATCATAGTTTCCCTCCAGCACTTTGAGGAAATTCGCTTCGTTTATCAGCCAGTCAAAATTAGCTTGCCAGCTTCGCGGATTGCTTCCATTCAAAAAATCCGATCTGTTTGCTTTCTCAAAAACTTTCCTGATCTTCTCCTCGGAGTATCTCGAAAGCAGATTCTTCACCGCTCTCTTTCTTTCGAGAGTTATGGCTGTGATTCGGGAAAAATTACTGCATATCCAATGATAGAGTTCAACTACTTTTTGGGGATTTTCAGAGGGAGAGGGGAACTTCTCGCTGTTCGCGGACAGCTCATTATCATTTCCCCTATCATTATCATTCCCCTTTTCATTATCATTCCCCTTTTCATTATCATTGTCATTTTCATTAACAATATCATTATCGGTTACGTTCGTCAACGTTCGTGAATCCACGTTCTCTTTCGCAAGCTTGCGTTGACGTTCAACTCTTTTTGCCGCGATTTCCTTATTTTTGCGGCATTTTTCTTCGTATTTCTCAGCGTCGCGGGCGATCGCCGAGGCAATGAACGAGAACGCCATTTGAACCATACCGTCATCAAACTGCGGTGTTACGCCGTTGCAGGCAAATTCGTAGATCCCTTTGATCAGCTTGCCGGCTTGTGCGTCGGACAGCATATCGAATTGCGCCTTATTGTCAAAATATAAAATAAAACTTTTCTTGTCTGCCATTTTTAACAGCTCCTTTCATAATTGGGCGGTTTTCGGGGATTTTTCAATCAAAAAACATTGAATATCGAGAAAAGTTTACAAAAAATTAACATTCGAAAGGTAATCATGAAAGAAATTATCAAGGAATTCGGCAGAAGCACCATTGTTGGCGTGATTTCGTTCATCGTGGATTCAGTCGTTCTCGTGCTGCTCAATGAAACGGTCTTATCCGACGGCGGCAGACTCGAATTATTCATTTCTACGGCGATTGGTTTCATCGCAGGTCTGATCGTCAGCTATATTCTTTCTATCGTGTTCGTGTTTAAAAATGCGCGAAATTCCGACAAAAACAAGGCGAAATCATTCGTCGTATTCACGATCGTAAGCCTTTCCGGACTTGCTGTCACGGAAATTTTTATGCACGTCGGAGTGAATATTTTGCGGTTCAGCTACGTGGCAGTAAAATTAGTTGCGGCAACGTTCGTACTGTTCTGGAATTACTGCGGACGAAAAATTCTGATTTTTAAAGATAAATAAATGATTTAAATTGCAAAATTGATTGACAAATCGGGAAAAATATGTTATAATACCTACTTATGATAAGCATTTTTATTTTTTAAAGGAGTTGTTTAATATGGCTAAACAGATGTCAAGATCAAGCTATGAGAAACTGGTTCTGGAGCTTGACGACCTGAAGATCAATAAACGCCGCGAGGTTGCGGAACGCCTTAAGGTTGCGCGTTCTTACGGCGACCTTTCCGAAAACGCCGAGTACGATGAGGCTAAAAACGAGCAGGCTATCCTTGAAGCGAAGATCGCCGAGCTGCAATATACCATTGATAACGCCGAGATTATCGAGGATTCCAACATCTCTGTCGACGAGATCGGTATGGGTTCTATCATCAAGATCAAGAAGCTCGGCACGGATAAGATCGAGAAATTCACCATCGTAGGCACGAATCACGTCGACGTCAGAAACGGCATGATCTCCGACGAATCCCCTATCGGTAAGGCTGCCATGAAGAAAAAAGTCGGCGATATTTTCATCGTTGAAGCTCCCGTGGGCGAACTGCGTTTTGAAGTTGTTGAGATCTCTAAGTAATTTTCCCGAAAGGACGTTTTTAAAATGAGTGAACATCAGACAAATTCACCTGTTCAGGAAGTTGAGCAGGATATAAATATTTTGAAGAAAGACCGTCTCGATAAGCTTGCGGCTTTGCGCGAGGGCGGTTTCGACCCGTTCCGGACGACGAAATACGACGTTACGGATAAAGCGGCGGATCTGAAATCACGTTATGAAGCCGATGAAGCCGCGGCAATTGCCGAAGCTGACGGCGACGAAGAGAAGCTGAACGCCGCTCTTGAAGCTCTCCACGGCAATATTATCCGCATTGCCGGCAGAATTATGAGCTGGCGCGATATGGGCAAGGCGAACTTCATCGACGTCCGCGATTCTTCCGACAGAATTCAGGTTTACGTTCGCTCCAACGACGTGGGCGCTGATATTTTCAAGGAATTCAAGAAAAAGTGGGATATCGGCGATATTATCGGCGTTGAAGGCTTTGTTTTCAGAACCAGAAAGGGAGAAATTTCCATTCACGCCCATAAGATTCAGCTTCTCTCCAAGTCGCTGCTTCCCCTGCCCGAAAAATGGCACGGACTCAAAGATCAGGACACCAGATACCGCCAGCGTTACGTTGATCTCATCGTTAATCCCGAGGTCAAGGACACGTTCGTTAAGCGCAGCATGATCACCCGTGAAGTCAGAAATTATCTCGACGGATTGGGATATATCGAGGTTGATACACCCGTTCTTCACACTCTCGAGATCGGTGCGTCTGCTCGTCCGTTCGTTACCCATCACAATACCCTCGATATGGAAATGTACCTGCGAATTGAGACTGAACTTTACCTGAAACGCCTTATCGTCGGCGGTTTCGACAGGGTCTACGAGGTTGGCAGAATTTTCCGCAACGAGGGCATGGATACTTCCCATAACCCCGAATTTACGTCGGTTGAGATGTATCAGGCGTACACGGATTACATAGGCATGATGGACTTGATCGAAAATATGTACAGAACTATCGCTGAAAAGGTCTGCGGCACTTCCAAAATTACTTATCAGGGCGTTGAGATTGATCTCGGCAAGCCTTGGGAACGCCTTACAATGATCGAATCCGTTAAGAAATACGCGGGCGTTGACTACAACGACTGGGCTGACGACGCCGCTGCGAGAGCCTGTGCAAAGGAAAAGGGCGTTGAGGTTGAAGAGGGCGATTCTGCCACAAAGGGTCATGTTCTCATCGCATTTTTCGACGCCTTCGTTGAGGATAAGCTGGTTCAGCCGACGATCATCTATGATTACCCCGTCGAGAATTCGCCACTCGCCAAGAGAAAGCCCTCCGATCCTGCCTTTACCGAGCGTTTTGAATATTTCATCTACTGCCGCGAAATGGGCAACGCGTTCTCCGAGCTGAACGATCCGATCGATCAGAAGGAGCGTTTTGTGAAGCAGGTCGAGGCTAAGCGCGCTCAGGGTGCGAATGCCGAGGTTGACGAGGATTTCGTTGCAGCTCTCGAATACGGTCTCCCTCCCACGGGCGGTCTGGGATTCGGACTTGACAGGCTTGTTATGCTTCTGACCGACAGCGCGTCGATCAGAGACGTTCTTCTGTTCCCGACTATGAAGCCGATTCCTGCTAACAGCGGTCGTCCTGCAAAGGAAAATGACGAGGAATAATTAATGAGCGATAAAAAAAATCGGGCAGATCATGACGAAAAGCTTCATATAGATAAAAGTATTTTCCAAATGTCTGCCGAGGAGAAATCCGAAAAGCAGAAGAAAATTGAGGAAGAACGGCGTAAAATTGCCGAAGAAAAGCGAAAAAAATCCGAAGAAGCCCGTGATAAACGCCTTGAACAGGATCGTCTGGAGTTGATTCGCTTGAAACAGGGTGTTATCGAGGAAAGCGAGACCATTCACGAGGAGCATGAGGAAACGCCGAAGCTGTCGCTGTGGAAGAAGATCACCAATTTTTTCTATCACAATAAATGGTGGCTCGGTATCGGAACATTCATTACGGCGGTGTTCATCTGGCTGGCAGTGGGCTATATCACGAAGCCGCGCCCCGATATTGTCGTTCTTGTAATCGGGGAGAATTACGCGCTCGGCAACGATTCCACGCTTACGGAGTATATCGAGCAGTTCACCCCCGACAACAACAAAAACGGTGAAATTCTGGCGTCTGTCTACTATATCCCCTACACCGGACTTGATCAGCGCGATTATGCCAACGGAGTTCCGACGAAGCTGACTGCTGAATTGCAGTCGGCTGACACTGTGATCGTGTTCTGCAACAAGACCGCTGACGAGATTTTTGACAGCGACATTATGCTGACCGATCTGACGAAGCTTTACCCCGATAACGAATTCGTGAAAAAGGAGCGGTTCATGCTCAGCGAGACTGATTTCGCCGAAAAAATCGGATTGCAAAAAGATCAGATCACTGACGACTGGTTTATGGCGATTCGCAACCCTATCAAGCTTCTTTACGACGATGAAGACGATATGCAGGAGCGTTTTGATAAGGATTTCCCCGTATTCGACGCTATTGTAAATGATTTAAGCAAATAGGAGTGATGTTCATGAGCTACAGCTTCAATGCCGAAAAAGTTACAGCCGAACTGATCGGCTGGGTTAAAGATTATTTCGAGAAAAACGCTTCCCCCGATACAAAAGCCGTACTGGGAATTTCTGGCGGAAAGGACAGCTCCGTTGCCGCGGCAGTCTGCGTTCAGGCGCTCGGCAGGGACAGAGTTATCGGCGTTATGATGCCCAAAGGCGAGCAGCCGGATATTGATTGCAGCCGTCTTTTGGTTGAAACGCTTGGCATAAAAAATTACACCGTGAATATCGGCTCGACCGTCTCCGCATTTACCGAGGAGCTGGAAAAAAACATCGCGCTCACTCCGCAGGCGGTCATCAATACTCCCGCGCGAATCCGCATGACGACTGTTTACGCCGTTGCAGCCTGTGTTGGCGGACGTGTTGTGAATACGTGCAACCTTTCGGAAGATTGGGTGGGATATTCCACGAAATTCGGCGACGCAGCAGGAGATTTCTCTCCACTTTCAACGCTGACCGTTACGGAAATTCTTCAAATTGGCGATTATCTCGGACTCCCCTATCAACTGGTTCACAAAGTGCCGATTGACGGGCTTTGCGGCAAGACCGATGAGGAGAATCTCGGATTCACATACGCTGAACTCGACCGCTATATCCGCGGTCTGACTGACCTTGCTGATAAACCTGAGTTGAAAGAAAAAATCAACAGAATGCACAAAAACAATCTACACAAATTAGAACTTATGCCGAAATTTGAATCAAAAATATTTACCATATAAAAGATTTCCCCTATGTTTGCTCATAGGGGAATATTTACGTTCTTCGAAATCTGCGGAAATCTATGAAAGGAAGCGATTCAACATGATAAAACCATACAAAAGGCGCGTTTTTTACTACGAAACCGACAAAATGAGCATAATGCACCACTCAAATTACATAAGAATATTTGAGGAAGCGCGTGTTGATTTTCTGCGGCAGGCAGGAATGCCTTTTGAGGAGATCGAGGCGCGCGGAATCCTCATGCCCGTTCTCGGTGTGGAGTGCGAATTCAAACGTCCGCTGCGTTTTGATGAGGAGTTCGAGGTGAAAATGGAAATTACAAAATTCAACGGAGTATCGCTCCATGTCAATTATCTCATCACAAATTGCGCGACCGGAGAATTGTGCGCCGTAGGAAAGTCTTCACACTGTTTCACTGACGAAGCCCTGAAACCGATTCGAATCAAGCATAAATATCCCGATATCTATGCAGTTTTTGCTGAAAATTAACAAAAATCACTTGAAATTTCAGATAAGATGTGGTATAATAAGTATAACTACTCAAAAGGAGAACTACAATGGCAGTAACAGAAGCAGTTGAAAATTATTTAGAGACAATTTTGATACTTTCAAAGGCGCAGCCCGACGTTCATGCAATCGACATATGCTCATACCTCGGCTACTCGCGCCCGACCGTTTCCATAATTCTGAAAAAAATGAAAGACGAGGAGCTT
Source organism: uncultured Alistipes sp. (assembly GCA_964401315.1). Classification (GTDB taxonomy): domain Bacteria; phylum Bacillota; class Clostridia; order Oscillospirales; family Ruminococcaceae; genus Ruminococcus. Next base: position 124,311 of record CAYNYB010000003.1, on the reverse strand, counting down.
GTGAACGTCAACAGCGACAATCATATTACCCTCACCGAAAAAGGGCGTGAAATAGCCGAAAAAATTTATGAACGCCACAATGTCCTCTCTGCTTTTTTCATCTATCTCGGCGTGAAAAAAGATCAGGCTCTCGAGGACGCCTGCAAAATCGAACACGATCTTTCGCCCGAAACTTTCCGACTTTTAAAAGAGCATTACTTAAAATTGACGGGCAATATGCAGGAACAGACTCAGGAATAAGGGAGAAAATTATGGGTAAATTTGAAAATTTTCGCGAGGATTTCCCCGAATTTAAATATACGTCGTATAAGATTTCCGAAACGGAAGATTCGGTTGATATCGAATACGAATTCGAAATTGCAGGTCTTGCGAAATTCCGTCCTGCATGGAGTTTTCCAAAGCCTCGGGAATTTTCCGTCGCTGGCGATCTCACTTTCGAAAAGCTGGCATTTTCCCTCGGAATGGCAGAGGCAGTCAGCTACTGGAAAGCAACTTGCTCCCCTCTTGTTCGGGTGGAATGCGGCGAGTTAAACGACGATCAAATCAAATGGTGGAAAAAACTCTGGTTCATGGGACTGGGCGAATTCTTCTACGTTAATGGCATAAATGTCGATATATCGGAATTTGTTGATATTCAACCTATGAGTGAATTTCAGAATTCTCAGCCTGCCGTCCGTGAAGCGCTCAGCGGCGCTCTTGTTCCGATAGGCGGAGGAAAGGATTCCGCGCTCACTCTCGAAACTCTGACCTCGGCAGGAATTAAATGCCGATGTTACGCCATAAACAAGAGAAATTCAATTATTGAAACGGTTCGTGCGGCTGATCTCCCTGACGAAACGCTTATCACGGCGAAGCGAAAATTCGATCGCTCCCTTGTTGAACTCAACAACAGCGGATATCTCAACGGTCATACGCCTTTTTCCGCAATTGTCGCGTTTTCTGCTGAAATTACGGCGTATATCGGCAGGCTGGGTTACATCGTCCTTTCCAACGAGGACAGCGCAAATGAAAGTACAGTTGTTGGTAAAAATGTTAACCATCAGTATTCGAAAAGCTTTGAATTCGAACAGGATTTCCACCGCTACGAAGCCGATTACCTCGGCACAGGCATATATTATTTCAGTTTTCTGCGACCTCTTGCGGAATTTCAGATCGCGAAAATGTTCGTGAGCCATAAAAAATACCTGCCGATCTTCCGCAGCTGTAACCTCGGCAGCAAATCCAGCCCCGACATCTGGTGCGGAAACTGTCCGAAATGCCTGTTTGTGTGCCTTATTCTTTCACCATTCCTCAATCTTGACGAGCTGACGAAGATTTTCGACAGAGATTTGCTGAATTCCCCCGACATGGAGAAGTATTTTACGGAACTGATCGGACGTTCGGAGCATAAACCGTTCGAGTGCGTGGGAAGCATTGACGAGGTGAATTTAGCGGTTTCTCTCGCAATACAGCGAATTTTCGACGAAAACGGCAAGCTTCCGCTGCTTTTTGAGAATTATATGGCGCAAGGGCTGTATTGTCCGGAAACTTTAGCCGAGCGAAATGAAAAATGCTGCCGCGGATTCAGCGAAAATAATCTGCTGCCTGCGGAATTTAAAAATATATTAATTAAAGAAATGGAGCGGCTTCTTTGAAAAGATTTATAGACCACATAAAAAATTATACCGAAAATAAAAATATCTGCATTCTCGGATTTGGTCGCGAGGGCAGGGCTACCTACGAAGTTTTCGCGAAATACTGCGCTCCGTCGGCAATTACGATCGCCGATCTCAACAGTATCGACCGTGAGTCGAACGCACTTCCCGATTCCGTGAAGCTGATTTGCGGAGAGGATTACCAGAAATCTCTTGACGATTTCGATCTCGTTTTCAAAAGCCCGGGAATCGTTCTTGAGAAATCACCAAAAGAGTTGAAATGCGTTATAACTTCCGAAACACAGGTGTTTTTTGAGGTTTACCGCGACCAGATAATCGGAATTACAGGTACGAAGGGCAAAAGTACCGTAACATCGCTGATATACCACATTCTCAAAGAAAGCGGCAAGGAATGTTTGATAGCAGGAAATATCGGGATTCCTGTATTTAATATTGCAGAAAACATGACGGAAAATACTATTGTTGTGTGCGAACTTTCATGCCACCAGCTTGAATATATGAAAGTCTCTCCTGCCTGCGCCGTTTATCTCAACCTTTTTGAGGAACATCTTGACCACTATGGCACGATGAAAGCCTATCGCAGGGCGAAAAACAACATTTTCACGCATCAGGAAGAGGGCGACTGCCTGCTTGTTGAAAGCTCGATCAAGCCTGCGCTCTGCAACAGCTACGTGCATACGATCTCTGCTGAGGATCCGACTGCCGATATTTTTGTCAGTAACGGAATAATCGACAACAACGCGAACGGCGACACTTATATAATTCCGTCGAATAAAATTAAGCTGCTCGGCATTCACAATCACTATAATATTGCGGTTGCTCGATTTATTACCGCGCCTTTCGTGACGAGGAAGCAATTCGAGAGCGCGCTGTGCAGTTTCAACCCGTTGGCGCACCGTCTTGAATTCGTCGCAGAGATCAACGGCGTTCGCTGGTATGACGATTCGATTTCGACTGCCTGCGCGACTGCGATCGAGGCGATCAAAAGCGTTCCAAACGCAGGCACGATTCTCATTGGCGGCATGGATCGCGGAATTGATTACACTTCTTTAGTTGAATTTATTAATGATACCGACGTAAACGTAATCTGTATGGAAGCTTCGGGCAAGCGGGTTTACGACATGATACAAATCGCGGAATTTTCCGATATATCGCGGATTTATTACGTTCCGCATCTTCAAGAAGCAGTCAAACTTGCGGCTGAAATTACTCCATCGGGAAAAAGCTGCGTGATGTCACCTGCCGCGGCAAGCTACGGAATTTTCAAGAATTTCGAGGAACGCGGAGACGCATTCAAGGCATTGGTTGCCAAATTAAAAGATTAAAAAAAGCCTGCAAGTTTAATTCAGCTTGCAGGCTTTTTTTACTTAAATATCATAATCATAAACTGCGATACAAGAACCACTGAAATCAGAGCGACCGGATAAGTTGCCGCATAAGCCGAGGCAACGTCCTCTGTGCCGGCAGTGCTGATGAGCGTACCCAGCGCTGGCGTTGAAGTCATTCCCCCCGTGATCGAGCCGAGATTGTTCAGCAAGCTGAGTTTCAGCACGTATTTTGCAAAAATAAAGCCGATAATCAGCGGAACAAGCGTCATGACGATTCCGTATAGGAAGTAGACAGGCTCGAAATATTCGATGAATTTCGCGCCGCCCGAAACGCCTGCGCCGATGAGGAACATCATAAGTCCGAACTCGCGGAACACCTTCAGCGTAGAATCCTTGGGCATAATGCTGATTTTGCCGATCCTGCCGAAATGACCCATAACGAGTGAAGCAAGCAGGCAGCCGCCCGTGGTTGAGAGAGAGAAATTGCCGAATTTGAACGAACCTATCAGAACTCCGATCACGGCAGCCGCGGCGAAAGGCATGATACCGAAGCTGTCCATTTCGATTAGCTTTCCCGTAAAAGGCTTTTTATCGCTCTTAGAATCGATATTCGCAAGCTGCTTGCGCTCTTCAGCCATGTTGGCTTTGAGCATTTTCGGAACAAGCTGAACGAAAAACACAACGCCCATAACGCCGAAAATATAGGCGATTCCATAGCCGACGGAAACAGCGTCGACGTAATCCTTTGCAGCTTCCTTGGCGGCGGAAAATCCCGGAGTGCTGGTCAGCGAGCCAGAGAGAATTCCCGTGAGGAGAGCCGTGAATTCGCCGCTGTCGAGGTCGGTGAAATTTCTGCCCACGAGAATACAGCCTGCGCAGGCAAGTCCGCCGCTGAAAATGATTATGACCGCGAGAACGACATAGGATTTGAAATTTTTCTTAAAATTTCCAAAGAAATTCGGACCTGCGATAAATCCGACAGCCGTCACGAATAAAATCAAGCCGATGTTGTCGATGATTTTCAATGCCGACGAGACGAAACTCTCCGTACCGATAACGTTTCCCAACTCGTCTTTGAATTCAACCAAAAGCTGCGCAGACAATTCATCGTAAAAAAGGCAGCCGTAAAGAAGCGCCACGAGGAATACTCCGGCTGTGCCGAGAGAAATTCCCTTGATCTCAATTCTTCCCAAAATATAGCCGATCGCGCTGATTCCCATTACCGAGAGGAGCAGAAAAACGACGGCTTTGACGGAGAGGATACCGCCAAATAATTCCATTTTTATCACTCTTTCTTATACAAATTTCAGGGACGCCTTTTGCGACGTCCCTAAAAATATTTTTAATTTTTTTACTTTCTTGCGTAGTGAGGAAGCAGCATTGGTGAAGCCGTTTCGCCTGCAACTCCCGCGTCAGACAATTCCTTATTGAACTTATCGATATGTTCAAGAGTCAGCTTTTCGGGAACTGCGCTCTCCTTAGCCTTTGCAGCGGCGTTCTTTCCCGCATCGCGGCCGAATACGATAACATCGAGGAGCGAATTGCCCATAAGACGGTTTCTGCCGTGGATTCCGCCTGCAACCTCGCCCGCCGCGTAAAGATTCTCAACATCAGTCGAGCAGTCAACGCTGATATTCAGACCGCCGTTCTGGTAGTGAAGAGTCGGATAAACGAGAATCGGCTCTTTGCGAATATCGATTCCATACTTGCCGAACATACGCATCATCGCAGGAATTCTCTTTTCGATCGTGCCTTCGCCGTGCTTATATTCGATCATCGGCGTATCGAGCCATACAGCCTTGCCGAGAGGAGTTTCAATGCCCTTATCCCTTTCCGTGCATTCGCGGATTATCGAAGCTGCCGTAACATCGCGCGTTTCGAGAGGGTGCATGAAAACTTCGCCGTCGATATTAACAAGCTTTGCGCCAAGTGAACGAACCTTTTCAGTAACAAGCGCGCCGAAAATCTGCTCGGGATAGCCTGTACCCGTCGGGTGATACTGAAGCGTATCGGCATAGAGAAGTCTTGCGCCGACTCTGTAGCCGAGGATAAGACCGTCGGCAGTTGCGCCGTAGTGGTTGGAAGTCGGGAAGCCCTGATAATGAAGTCTGCCTGCGCCGCCTGTAGCGATAATAACCGTCTTTGCGCGCGCAACGAGCAGCTCCTTCGTCTCCATATTCATGAGAACCGCGCCTGCCGCCCTGCCGTTTTCGTCGAGGATAATTTCAACTGCGGCTGTAAAATCAATAACGGGAATACCTCTGTTCAGCACTTCGTCGCGAAGTGTGCGCATTATCTCCGCACCGGAATAATCCTTGGCTGCGTGCATACGCTTACGTGAAGTACCGCCGCCGTGAGTTGTGACCATTGTTCCGTCGGCTTCCTTGTCGAATTCAACACCCAGCTTATTAAGCCACTGAATAGCTTCGGGAGCTTTTGTAACGAGATTTTTTACCAGTTCGGGTTTTGCAGCGAAATGACCGCCGCCAAAAGCGTCAATATAGTGGATAGCAGGCGAATCGTTGGGCTTATCGGCAGCCTGAATTCCGCCCTCTGCCATCATTGTGTTCGCGTCGCCGATACGAAGCTTGGTTACGATCATTGCCTTTACGCCTGCTTCATCAGCTTCGATAGCCGCGGAAGCTCCTGCACCGCCGCCGCCGATTATCAGAACGTCGGTATCGTAATCGGGAGCGTTCAGATCAACGTCCGCAGCCGAAATTCGGCTTTTTCCCTGCAAAAGTTCCGCAAGCTGCGTGGGAACTTTTTCGCCTTTATTCACGCCTGCCGCAAGAACCGTAAATTCGTCCTGCTTATAGTCGGGATGAAAAGTTGCAAGAAGCGTATCCTTTTCGTCAGCCGTCATTCTTCTCGGCTCTAATTCGGCATTTGCGGCTCTTTTTTCCGCGACCGCCTTTGCAAGCTCATTAAGTTTATCGATCTTGTACATCTCCGCTCCTCCTTACTTCTCGATCTCACGGTTATTGTATAACTCTTTGATCTCATCGATGGGCTTCTGCATAAGATCCTCGATAAGAGATTCAAATTTGCCCTCGCCGATCTCGTTTACGCGGTCTGCAAGATGTCCGCATTCGGGCGCGATATACTTACCATTGAGACGGCGCGCAAGCATTGCAACCTGCGGATGTGAAATACCTGCCGGACAACGCGAAGAACATACGCCGCACATTACGCAGTCGAAGCTTTCCTCTGCGCATTTCGCGTATTCGCCGCGCTGAGCGTAAGCGATATACTGCATAACGTTAAGCTCCTGAGTGCAAGCTTTGGTGCAGGCGTTGCAGCCGATGCAGGCGTAAATCTCGGGGTAAAGCTGCATCATGATCTGCTCTGTGGGCTTGATGTTCTCGATGTTGTAAACCTGCTTGACAAGGGGGAAGAAAGGAAGCGTTGCAACGTACATTCCCTCCTGAACTTCGGTCTGACAAGCGAGACAAGCGTGAAGCTCCTGCTTATCCTTGATTCTGTAGATCGTAGCGCAAGCTCCGCAGAAACCGTTTCGGCAGCCGCAGCCGCGTACAAGTTCATAGCCTGCATATTCCATAGCCGTCATGATAGTAAGACCTGACGGCACAGTATATTTCTTGCCGAATAAATAAACATTTACCATATTTTCCAAAGAAATTACCTCCTATCAATATTCGTCGGGCAGCTCGTCAAGCTGATCGAATCTGAATACAGGACCGTCCTTGCAGACGTATTTATTTCCGATATTGCAGCGTCCGCACTTACCGACGCCGCATTTCATGCGAAGTTCCATAGTCGTGTAGACCTGAGTTTCGGTAAAGCCCAGTTCTTTCAGCCCTGCAAGGGTGAATTTTATCATAATAGGCGGACCGCAGACCAGAACGGTCTTATTCGTGGACGGATTCAGCTCTTTGACATAATTGGGAACGAATCCGACGTGACCGTCCCAATCGTCCTGCGGATTGTCGATAGTAAGATTCACCTGAATATTCGGGTCGGCAGTCCATTCGTCGATGATTTCCTGATAATCAACGAGATCGTCCTTGGAACGCGAACCGTAAACTATCTGAACGTCGCCGTAATTCGCCCTGTTATCACGAACGTAATTGATGACGGAGCGAAGCGGCGCAAGACCGATTCCGCCTGCAACGAAGAGAAGATCCTTGCCTTTCAGATCGGTCTCGACTGGGAAGAAATTTCCGTACGGACCGCGTATCGTTATCTGCTGACCGACGTCCATAGCGTGAAGCCATGTTGTGAGACAGCCGCATTTTTTAATGCTGAACTCCATAAACTCCTTATTTGTAGGAGATGAAGTAATGGAAAACATACCCTCTCCGACTCCGGGGATAGAGAGCATCGCGCATTGACCGGGCATATGCTCGAAAACTTTTCCGCCGTCGAGAGCGTTGACTCTGAACGTTTTCACATCGGGAGTATCCTGACGTATATCGGTGACAACGCCGATCAGCGGTATTAAAGTATCACTATTCATCATTTTACCTCCAACGCTTTCATTACCTTGACAATATTCATGGATATGGGGCATTTAGACAGACATCTTCCGCAGCCTACGCATCCGAATTCGCCGTCGTTGTTAGCAGGGAAATAAACCAGCTTATGCATAAAACGCTGACGGAATCTTTCAAGCTGAGAGGTTCTGGGATTGCCATGAGCCATTTTCGTGAAATCGGAATACATACACGAATCCCAGCAGCGGAAACGCTTGATCTCCCTGCCCGTGTTGAAATCGCGGATATCGTAGCACTGACAGGTCGGGCATACGAAAGTACAAGTTCCGCAGCCGATGCAGGCTTCCGAAAGATCAGCCCATTTATCTGAGTTGAACAGCTCGTTGAGCTTATCGCCGCCGAATGAATCCGTTGAAAGATTGGCAAGGGGCAGTTTTTTCATAATATTTCTCGCGTTCTCCTGAACATCGGCAAGCTTGGAAGCGTCGCCCTCTTCAAGCATATCGGAGATGGATTCGACAAATTTTTTACCTTTTTCAGTGCGGTCGAGGAAGAAATAATTCTCGCCGTCGAAGAATACGGAGCAGTCCCCCTCCGGAACGGTCGGGTCTATCCCGAACGCCGTGCAGAAGCAGGTCTCGGAAGAACGGGTACACGCCATTGTAACTACAGTACCGTGATCGCGGCGGTTTTTGTAGAAGCTGTCGACAGGCTCGCTGAGGAAAACCTTGTCGAGAATGCCGAAGCTTCTCGCGTCGCAGGCACGAACGCCGAAAATAACGAAATCCTCGGATTCTTCGCGAATATCCTTAACCTCGATAGTCTTGCCGCTCATCTTGAACTCGGCGAGATTTTCCGTCTGAGGAAAGAAGAAATCCTTGGCGCTGCGCAGTGTGTTCAGCGACGTTGAAAGCTTCATGCCGCTCTCGTACTTTTTGAATTCGGCGGCATTGAGTTCGCGGTCAACGGGGATATAGAGCGTCTGCTTTGCGGAAATAGCGTCAAAGAGATCGTTTAATTTTGCAGCAGAAATTTTAAGCATTATTCAACTCCCCTTTCATGAACTATCGACGGCTCGCAGTCGTCCGTATTGTAATCGTTAAGGGGCGCTCTCGAAGTAGCGTCAGCGCCTGCCTGATACTCGCCGTAGAGACAGTTGATATCCTTGATAAACTTTCTGTTAAGGAGATGAAGCGGAATATTCTGCGGACATACGCGTGAACATTCGCCGCAGTCGGTACATCTTCCCGCAACGTGAAACGCGCGGATAATGTGGAACATATTCTCCTCGAAGCTGTCGGCAGCCGCTTTGTTGTCGATACCTGACTTCGGATTGTCAAACACGCAATTTTCGCAGGTACAGGCAGGGCATACGTTACGGCAGGCATTGCAGCGAATGCATTTGGAAAGCTGATCTCTCCAGAAATCGTAGCGTTCCTGAGCCGTCATATTCTCAAGCTTTTCGACTGCTTCGAAGCGGTTCGATTCGAGAACATCGCCGTCTTCGCCGATCAATTCGTCGAAAACAACGTGTTTTTTGCTCTTGCAGCTCTCGCATTTTCCGCTGATCGCCTCATGATAAGGCATTGTCTCCGTGCCGTAGATTGTTTCGATCTTCAGCGTGTAATCTTCATTTTTCACGCTGAGGATTCCCGAAATTCCCTTAGCCTTTATCTTCTCGACGTCGATCTTCGGACCGCCGGGGATTCCGATAACATAAACGTTTTCGCGGATAATTCTATGTTCTTTCACAAGCTGATTAAAGCTGTATGTGTCGCAAGGTTTGAGCAGGGCAAGGATTTTACCCTCTTTACGCGATTCCTTTATGAGATACTTTGAAACGTTAGCCTGCGTGAGATCGTCGCATACGAATTCGGCGTCAAGTTCTTCGGCAGTTTCAAAAACAGCAGGCGTGATGTCGTAGGAGAATTCTCCCCTTTTCCAGCCCATTACGCGATTCACCGTGCCGTCAGCAAGCAGTTCTTTCGCTCTTTTTATCATTGCTTCCTGCATCGTAGATCCTCCAATCTTCTGTTGGGTCCCAATTTCTTTACATCTTCAACAAACTGATTCATGACCGCCGCAAATTTTGCGCCCTCGGCTGCGGAAACCCATTCAAGTCGGGTTCTGTTGCGTTCGATACCGAGAAAATCGAGCATACTGTAAAGAAGAGTAATTCTGCGGCGCGTAAAGTAATTTCCCGAAGTATAGTGGCAGTCTCCTGGGTGACAGCCGCAGATGATAACGCCGTCAGCGCCTTTCTGGAAAGCGCGGAGAATGAACATGGGATTAACTCTGCATGAGCAGGGAACTCTGATTATTTTAACGTTGGACGGGTAATTCAACCTGTTCGTACCCGAAAGATCGGCTCCTGCATATGAACACCAGTTACAGCAGAATGCAACGATCACAGGCTCAAAATTTTCATTTACTTGCATATTGCGTCTACCTCCGCCATTATCTGACTATTTGAGAAGCCGTTGAGATCCATTGCTCCCGATGGGCAGGCAACCGTACAAGCGCCGCAGCCCTGACATACGGCAGGATTAACGCTTGCGACGCGGCGTATAGCCGTTGATCTGTCAGGCATTCTGAATTCCTTATCCTGATAAGTGATAGCTCCGTAAGGACAAACCTTTTCACACGCCGAACAGCCGTTGCACATGAGTTCGTCGGAATGAGCAACGCACGGGTTGCAGGTGATACTGTTCTTGCACAGCAGACCGATAGCCTTTGCCGCCGCCGCGCTTGCCTGAGCGACAGTTTCGGGAATATCCTTCGGACCTTGACACGCGCCCGAAAGGAAAATTCCTGCCGTTGCGGATTCAACGGGACGAAGCTTCGGATGAGCTTCCGTGAAGAAATCGTTGGTATCCATTTGAGTGGTGAGCATCGTAGCCAGCGGACGGGCAGTCTTGTCAGGCTCGATAGCCGTTGCGAGAACGACCATATCGGCGTTGATGTGAAGCTGTTCGTCAGCGAGAAGATCGGACGCCTGAACATCGATCTTGCCGTCAGCTTTGGGAGTTACCTTGCCGACCATTCCCTTGATGTAGTGAACGTTATACTGCTCAACGGCGCGGCGGTAGAATTCGTCGAAATTCTTACCGGGAGTGCGGACGTCTATGTAGAACACGTAAACCTCTGTATCCGGATATTTTTCGCGGATAAGCATAGCATGCTTCGCGGTGTACATACAGCAGATCTTCGAGCAGTACTGCTTGCCCTTGCCGTCATCGCAGCGCGAACCGACGCACTGAACGAAAACGATCGTGTGCGGGTGAGTTTTATCAGAGGGACGAAGCAATGTTCCGCCGTTCGGACCCGCAGCGTTCATAAGACGCTCCAATTCCAGCGAGGTCACTACGTCGGGACAGTAGCTGTAAGCGAATTCGTCGTATTTTTCGGGCTTTATGGGGTTGAAGCCTGTTGCGACCACGATCGCGCCGTATTTCTGTTCAACCATTTTATCCGTCTGCTTATAATCGATAGCGCCTGCGGTGCAGACTTTCGAACATACGCCGCATTTGCCGTTTTTAAGCATAAGACAGTAATTCGGGTCGATCGTAGCGACTTTCGGAACAGCCTGCGCAAACGGGATATAAACAGCCGTTCTGTTATCGAGTCCCATATTGAATTCGTTGGGAACTTTCTTCATGGGGCATTTTTCGGTGCAAAGTCCGCAGCCCGTGCATTTCGTTTCATCGACAAAACGCGCCTTTTTCTTGATCGTAACGGTGAAATTTCCGACAAATCCCTTTACGTCGGCAACCTCGCTGAATGAATGTATAGTAATATGCTCGTTCTGCGCGGCTTCAACCATTTTAGGAGTAAGAATACAGGCGGCACAGTCGAGAGTCGGGAAAGTCTTGTCGATCTGCGCCATTTTACCGCCGATAGTAGGTTCTTTCTCAACGATGTCAACGTCGAATCCCGCTTCCGCAATATCGAGAGCAGTCTGGATTCCCGCAATACCGCCGCCGATAACGAGCGCACGCTTTACAACGGGGCTTTCTCCTGCCGTAAGAGGAGCGTTGAGATGAACTTTGGCAATGGCAGCCTTACCGAGGATAATTGCCTTATCAGTAGCGGAAGCGATGTCCTTGTGAATCCATGAGCATTGCTCGCGGATATTGGCAATCTCCACCAGATACGGATTAAGACCTGCGGAAGCTGCGGCTTTTCTGAAAGTATTCTCGTGCATACGGGGTGAACAGGAGCATACCACAACGCCCGTGAGATTATGTTCCTTAATGGCATTTTTCACGAGATCCTGTCCCGATTCGGAACACATATACTGATAGTCCTGAGAAATTACAACGCCTGCCTCATGACCAAGAGCTTCGGCAACAGCCTTAACGTCTACCGTCGCGGCGATATTAGTTCCGCAATGGCAGACAAAAACACCTATTCTCTGCATAGCGACTCCTCCTTACTTAGTATATTTTCTGAATGCGGTAACGATAGCCTGCTGAGGGAGATCGTCGTCCAGCATATCGGGGATCATGTCGGGGATAAGATGATTGTTCCCCTGCTTGCGAACCGCCGTCAGACGAACGGCTTCCACCACTTTCGCAGGTTCAACGCCGCGGGGACATCTCTCAACGCAGGCGAAGCAGGTCAGGCATTTGTAGAGCGACTGCGAATTCAGCAGCGGCTCGATATTGCCCTTTTCAACCATATACACAAACTGATGAGGGTGATATTCCATTTCGTCATAAGAAGGACAGGCAGCGGAGCATTTACCGCAGCGCATACATTTCAGAACGTTCACGCCGCTTGTAATGTCTATCCAGTTTTTTTGGTTTTTATTCATTGTTATCCTCCTTCAGTCCGAGAGCCTCCGCCAGAAGCTCCGTGAAGTAGTACACGGGCATATCGTTGCCGGAATTTTTCTTTAAATTATAAAGACACAGCGGACAGGCGGTGATTAACATATCCGCGCCCATGCTCTGAGCGGAATTCATAACGGCGCCGCTTCTTTTGGCAGCCTGAGCCTTATCTTCAAGAGTGATATATCCGCCGCAGCATTCATTGCGCTGAGCGTATATAACCGGAGTTCCGCCGATAGCCTTGATAAAATCCTCCATAATGGACGGATTTTCGGGATCGTCCATAGCAAGCGCTTTCGAGGGACGGAGCAGCAGACAGCCGTAATAAGCGGCGATCTTCTTACCCTTGAACGGATTGACTACCTTTTCTTTCAGCTTATCGAATCCCACAACATCGCGGAGAAGCTCCAGATAATGATAAACGGTGGTTTCGCCCGTGTAAGCTTCTTCGAGATCGAGGTACTGCTTAACTTTATTCGCCATAGCTTCGTTGCGCGAAATATCGTAATTTGTCTGCTTTATGACATTATGGCAGGCGGAGCATACGGTAACAAGACCGTTGGAATCCTTTGCCGCCATGAGAGTTCTTACAGCCGAAAGCTTGGTGGCAACTTCATTCGTTGCCGTCGTATATGCTCCGCCGCAGCATTGCCAGTTTTCAGGCTCGACAAGGTCGATACCGAGGGCTTCGGCAGACTTTCTTGCATAAACGTCCAGATCTTTCGCCTTAGTCCTTAGCGTACAGCCCGAATAATATGTAAAAGTTTCCATAGTCTCTTCCTTTCTTTATGCCATTTCCTCCGGATGGAAAACTTCGTCGAACTTTTCTTCCGTAAGGAATCCCAATTCAACGCAGGCTTCTTTGAGGGAAATATTGTCCTTATAAGCCTTTTTAGCTGTTTTAGCGGCGTTTTCGTAGCCGATATAAGGATTTAGAGCAGTAACGAGCATGAGTGAATTGTAAAGATTATGGTGCATTTTTTCTTTATTCGCCTTGATTCCGACAGCGCAGTTCTTGTTGAACGACATAATAGATTCAGCAAGCAGACGGGCTGACTGAAGGAAATTGTAAGCGCAGACGGGCATGAACACGTTAAGCTCGAAATTGCCCTGAGAAGCAGCCATACCGACAGCAACGTCGTTGCCCATTACCTGAACGGCAACCATTGTTACCTGCTCGCACTGAGTCGGATTTACCTTGCCGGGCATGATTGACGAGCCGGGTTCGTTTTCGGGAATGAAAATCTCTCCGAGACCGTCGCGAGGACCCGAAGCAAGCCATCTTACGTCATTTGCGATCTTCATCATATCAGCCGCAAGAGCCTTAAGCGCGCCGTGAGCGAACACTATCTCGTCCTTTGAAGTAAGGGAATGGAATTTATTGGGAGCGGTCGCAAAATTCTTGCCCGTAAGTTCGCTTACAGCCTTTGCAGCTTCCTCTGCGAATCCCTTGGGAGCGTTAAGACCCGTACCGACGGCAGTACCGCCGAGAGCCAATTCTTTCAGCTCCTCGCAGGCGATAACGATCATCTTCTTATCCTTTTCGAGGGAAGAACGCCAGCCGCTTATTTCCTGAGAAAATTTGATTGGGGTAGCGTCCTGAAGATGAGTACGTCCGCTTTTAACGATTCCCTCGTTTTCGGCTTCAAGCTTCTTGAAAGTATCGATCAGCACATCGACCGCAGGAATAACTTTATCTTCGAGAGCAATAACAGCCGCGATATGCATGGCAGTCGGGAACGTATCGTTGGAGGACTGACTCATATTGATATCGTCGTTGGGGTGGAGCAGCTTGCTGCCTGCGATCTCGTTTCCCCTGTTCGCGATAACTTCGTTGGCGTTCATATTGGACTGAGTACCGCTGCCCGTCTGCCATACAACAAGCGGAAAATGCTCGTTGAGCGCGCCGCTGATAACCTCGTCGCACGCCTGCGAAATTGCAGAAAGCTTTTCATCGGTCATTCTTTCGGGCTTTACGGCATGATTTGCGATGGCGGCCGCTTTTTTCAAAATGCCGAAAGCGTGAGTTATCTCATGGGGCATAGTTTCGACGCCGACGCCGATGAGGAAGTTTTCATGGCTTCTTTCGGTCTGAGCCGCCCAATATTTATCGGCAGGGACTTTAACTTCGCCCATAGAATCGTGTTCAATACGATAATCCATTGTTATTACCACCTTTTATATGTCAAGATTTTTAATTACTTCTTTAAGCGTATCCGCGCTCTTGTGGAGTTTCAAGATCTCATCGTCTGTAAGAGGAGTGAGAAGTTTTGAAGTAGCGCCGTCCTTGCCGACAACATTCAGAACGCTGAGGCAAACGTCCTCAACACCGTATTCGCCGTGCATCATGGTTGAAACGGTCATCGTGGTATCGATACCCTTCAGGAGAACCTTGCAGATATGGCACACGGAAGCCGAAACGGCGTAGAAAGTCGCGCCTTTCTGCTCGATCACTCTTGCGCCCGATTTGCGGACGTACTGTTCAACCTCGTCAAAGTCGAATTCGGGGAAAATACCGTCTCTGTTGGTCATCAGTTTGTGGCATTCGTTTACGGCAACGTTGGAAACGTTCGCAAGAGACCACGGAATGAACGAAGAATCGCCGTGTTCTCCCATAACATAGGCATGAACGTTGCTCTGATTTATGCTGAAATATTCAGCAAGTCTTGCTCTGAGACGGGCAGTATCGAGGATAGTACCCGAACCGATAATATGATTTTCGGGCAGACCCGAACGCTTAAAGAAAGTATATGTAAGCACGTCGACGGGATTGCTGACGATGATATACTTCGCATCCGGAGCAGCCTTGGTGATTTCGGGAATTATCGCCTTGGTGATATCAACGTTTGTCTGCGCAAGTTCAAGACGCGTCTGACCGGGTTTTCTGGCTATACCCGAAGTAATGATGACAATATCCGAATCCTTGGCGTCACTGTAAGTTCCGGCATAGATAGAGCAGGGGCTGAAAAGCGGAACGCCCTGACGAATATCAAGAGCCTCGCCGAGCGCCTTTTCGGTATTGATGTCGATCACAACGATCTCGGAAGCAAGTCCCATTGCAGTAAGCGTATAAGCAATAGTCGAGCCTACGCTTCCCGTGCCTATAATAGAAATTTTATTCATAATAACACCGCCGTATAAAAAATTATTTTGTCGAAACATTACCCAATACGTCGATATAATGCTCAACACAGGGATATCTAAAAATACATAACAGTAATGCAAAATCCATATAACCGCTTAGAGTCTGTTTAGATTTCCCACAATTATAAGTATACCAATTTTCGAAGAAAAATTCAAATATTCTTTAAGAATAGCGGTATAGCATAATTGATATATTATTAACAATGTTTGTCCCACATTTGAAATAAGTCAATAATCATGCTGACTTCCGCATATTCCGAAACGTATAAAAATAAATGAGTTATACGCGTTGTCCCGCGTTAATTCCGCATTTTTCGTTTCGGGAGCTAAAATTCCCCTGAAAACAAGTCATACTTATTCGGAATCTAATCATATACAAATGTATATCTGCTGATAACAGTATTTACTTTGTTTGGGCGATCTAAGTCTTAAATCGCCCAAACAAAGGTAAAATACTATTCTTCCATAGATTTAATGCCGTAAGAAAGCGTAGTAAGGCTGTCGCCGAGATGAACGTTTTCAACGGCTATCCCCTTGTGATCGACTCTGAGGTCATAATGAGTAAAATTCCAAAATGCACGAATGCCAAGCTTTATCAGCCTGTCCGTTTCGCGTGAAGCTTCCGTTTTTGGAATGCACAATATAGCAGCCTGCGGATGATATTCGGCGCAGAACTCTTCCAGTCCGGAAATGTCGTTCACCGTAATATCTCCTATTTTTCCGCCGATTATTTCAGGGCTTGCGTCGAAAATGCCCACGAGTTCAAAACCTCTGTTCTGAAAATCGATATGAGAAGCCAACGCCCTGCCAAGATTTCCCGCGCCCAGAAGAATCATGGGCGTTTTTGATTCAAGTCCCAGTATTTTGCCGATCTCGCTTCTCAATCCGCTGACATTATAGCCGTAACCCTGCTGTCCGAATTCGCCGAAGCAGTTGAAATCCTGACGTATCTGCGACGCCGTCAGTCCCATTTTTTCGGCGAGTTCTCTTGAAGAAATGCGCACGTAGCCGTTAGCTTCCAGATCGCCGAGAAAACGATAATATCTCGGCAGTCTTCTGATAACAGAATTTGAAATTGCACTTTTTGACATCATTTCTGCCTTTCTTAAATCATTGCATAAGCTTGTCCAGATTCACCTTGATCTCTTCAAGGAAAGTTCTGGAATCAACCTTTTTCTTGTTTTCAAGTTTGGAAATCAGGTACAGATCTCCTGTCATAACGCCGTTTTCAATAGTTTCAACGGTTGCCTTTTCAAGCTTATCCGCAAACTCGCAAAGTTCGGGCGTATTATCGAGTTCGCCTCTCTTGCGCAGCGCGCCGCTCCATGCAAAAATGGTCGCAACGGAGTTTGTGGAAGTTTCCTCGCCCTTGAGATACTTATAATAGTGGCGCTGAACCGTACCGTGAGCAGCTTCGTATTCGTAAATTCCGTCGGGTGATACGAGAACGGAAGTCATCATTGCAAGCGAACCGTAAGCTGTTGATACCATATCAGACATAACATCGCCGTCGTAATTCTTGCAAGCCCAGATATATCCGCCGTTTGAACGAATAACGCGCGCAACCGCATCGTCGATAAGCGTGTAGAAATACTCGATTCCCGCAGCTTCGTATTTTTCCTTGTATTCATTCTCGTAAATGTCAGCGAAAATATCCTTGAAACGGTGATCGTACTTCTTGGAAATCGTATCCTTAGTTGCGAACCAGACGTCCTGCTTCAGATCAAGACCGTAGTTCAAGCATGCTCTTGCAAAACCTGCGATAGATTCATCGAGGTTGTGAAGTCCCTGAATGATACCGTCGCATTTTGAAAAATCATGGATAAGCTCGCGAGTTTCGTTGCCGTTTTCATCAGTAACCACCAGTTCAGCCTTGCTGCCCTTTTCAACGCGCATTTCGGTATTTTTGTAAACGTCGCCGTAAGCATGACGAGCGATAGTGATAGGCTTTGTCCAAGTGGGAATGTAAGGCTCGATTCCCTTAACGATGATAGGAGTTCTGAAAACCGTGCCGTCGAGAGCCGCTCTGATAGTTCCGTTTGGAGATTTCCACATCTGAGTAAGATTATACTCGGGCATTCTTGCGGCATTCGGCGTGATAGTGGCGCATTTTACCGCAACGCCGTATTTTTTTGTAGCCTCGGCGGAATCTATCGTTACCTGATCTTTTGTAGCCTCACGGTGTTCGAGACCGAGATCGTAATATTCGGTATTAAGCTCCACATAAGGCGTAAGAAGAATATCCTTGATCCACTGCCAGAGGATTCTGGTCATTTCGTCTCCGTCCATCTCAACGAGCGGAGTTTTCATAATAATTTTTGCCATTGGTTTTACCTCCGTAAAATAAATAAACTATCTGCTTTTCTCTCCTGTCCGGCAAGCCTGCTGAAAATCTTTATCGTGGATAAAAATGAAATATTATCAGCCAGCCTGCAAAAACGGCAAGCCATACGCCCATCAGAAGCGCATTTTTTATTAATGCGTATTTCCACGCAATTTTGTCAAATTCATGACTTTTGTATGTTCCCATAAGGAATGCGGCTGCAACTGCGAAAATGATGTATCCGATCATACCGCAATGAAACAGTCTTGCGGCTGCGCAACCGACGAAACCGCCGATCAGATGCGGCAGCAGCATCGCCGTCCATGCCGAAGTACGCGGATCACCGCGATTTCCTATGTATTTTGCAGGATTTTCGCGCCTGTCCTCCTCACCGCGCTGAACGTGAAGAGCAATGTCGTCCGAAATATCTTCGACAGCATTTTTTATCAGTTCCCAAAACTTCATAATGTAACCCTATTTAATAATCGGAATTGTCAGTAAGATCAGCAGTCCGACGATCATTGCCGCGCCTGCAATATCGGTGATTTTTTGCAGCTTCGTCCAGCCGCCGCAAATGTGTTTATAGATATTCAATCCCCAGAAGATCAGGAGAATGACGATCATGAAAATAAGAAATTTAACTATAAGCGTCATATGTTTAACTGTACTTCAACGCAAAATATCCCAGCAAAAGCAGGTGCGCGGGGTAGAAGATGTAGAACACCCACTTCGTAGCTTTGCTTCCTCCCCTTTCGCCGTTGTAGAAATACAGCAGCAGAACAGGCAGAAATACGCCGAAATTATACCAAAGCTCCGTAATATAAGCAGGCTCTCGCGAAACCGCGGACAAAATCGGCAAAGCTTTAAACACGAAAGCCGTGCCGCTGTACGCGATAAGCTGATTCTTTTTGCTGCCGCGCGCAAGCTCGAATGCCAGCGTATAGACCACGGCTTCATGACCCCAGTCGCATCGGTCGGCAATATGCGCGATCAGCAGAAGCAAGGGAATTTTATAATGCATACCGATCTTTTCATAATTCACAACATGAACAGCCAGCAGGCACAAAAACAGCGTTGCGATCATGCTTTCCTGCGACTTTGCGAAAAATCCTCCGCCAAAGCAGAATGCATAGGCGAAATGCGATATTACGGCAAAAATCGCCATTCTTCCGAAATATTTTTTCAGATTCCGCGTATGATGATAGCCCTCAGAAATGAAGAAGCACATCACGGGCGCGGTAATTCTGCCGATGAACCGCATGATCATATAAAGCGGCGTTTCA
The DNA here is from genome assembly GCA_964401315.1 of uncultured Alistipes sp. GTDB lineage: Bacteria > Bacillota > Clostridia > Oscillospirales > Ruminococcaceae > Ruminococcus. The sequence continues at coordinate 105,289 of CAYNYB010000003.1, read as the reverse complement.
AGAGGAACGAATAGGTAAGCCGCGTGATCGATAAGCATGGCTAAAATCGCAATATATTTTAAGTCAGAGGCGGTTATGCCCTTGATTTTGGTTTTTTCCATACATCACCTGCTTCATCGTGGATTGACGGCGTCATATAATGCATAACCTATGATTCCGAGAATATAAAGTCCGGCTGCACAGCAAAGTGCCAAACCGATAAGAGACAATTCCGATTGATCGTGAAAAGCTTTCCGTTTCTTTTTCAAAACATGAAAAATTCCGTAGAATACGGCTGAAATTCCAGAACATAATCCGATAATTTTCAATGCGTCAATATTATCTTCAAAAGAATTATTTTTAAAAAAATCCCAAACCTGAACGATCCAGTCAACAGATATTAATGCAAAAAACAATATCATTACAATGAAAAATACAGTAAAAATGATATTTTTCCGTATTTGCGCCTTCCGCATTGACTTTGAAAGTTCAGAAAGCTCTTCTTTTATAACTTCATCAATTATTTTTTCCTCGTCGAAATTATCATTATCTTTCATGATTTACTTCATGGATTCTCTCGTATAATCAAGAAGTCCGCCTGCAAGGATAATATCCTTTGTACGTCCCGAAAGTTCGCAGAGAACAGGGATTTCCGCACCGTTTGTCTTATTAACCACAACGAGTTCGCTCTTGCCCTCGGCAACGGAATTTCTGATGTCGGCAAGGAGAAGCTGATCGCCCTCGCTGATCTTGTCGTAGTCAGCTTCGTTCACGAACGTGAGCGGCAGAATACCTGCGTTGATGAGATTTGCGCGATGGATTCTTGCAAAAGATTTAACCAGAACAGCCTTAACGCCCAGATAAAGCGGAGCGAGAGCCGCGTGTTCGCGAGATGAACCCTGACCATAGTTTGAGCCGCCGACGATAATGCTCTTACCCAGTCTTTCCGCTCTCTTTGGGAAGCTTTCGTCGCATACCGCGAAGCAGTACTGCGAAATCTTCGGAACATTCGAACGCAGAGGAAGAATTTTCGCGCCTGCGGGCATGATATGATCAGTAGTGATATTGTCGCCGACTTTGAGTGAAACGGGAGCGTCGATAGTTTCGAGAAGCGGAGCAGTCTCGGGATAAGGCTTGATGTTCGGTCCGCGGAGAATATCAACGCTGTCCATCTCTTCAACAGGAGCGGGCGGAACAATCATATTGTCATTTATTGTGAATTCTTCGGGAAGTTTGAATTCTGGCATTTCACCGATCTCTCTGGGGTCTGTAAGATAGCCGTTGATAGCGGAAATTGCAGCCATTTCGGGCGATACAAGATAAATCTGACCGTCCTTAGTTCCGGAACGTCCCTCAAAGTTTCTGTTGAAAGTACGGAGCGAGATTCCCTTGGAATTAGGCGACTGACCCATTCCGATGCACGGACCGCAGGCGCTTTCGAGAATTCTTGCACCTGCGTCAATAAGGATTGACAGCGCGCCGTTTTCAGCCATCATATTGAGAACCTGCTTTGAACCGGGAGCAATTGCAAGCGAAACGTCGGGGTGAACAGTCTTGCCCTTTAATATGTGTGCAACTTTAAGCATATCGAGGAGCGAAGAGTTTGTACATGAACCTATGCAGACCTGATCTATCTTCAGATTGCCGATCTCCTCAACGCTCTTAACGTTGTCGGGCGAATGAGGGCATGCGGCGAGAGGAACAAGTTCGCTGAGATTGATGTCAAGAACCTCGTCATATTCTGCGTCATCGTCGGCTGCAAGAGGCTGCCAAACTTCTTCACGCTGCTGAGCCTTGAGGAACTGCTTTGTTATCTCGTCAGACGGGAAAATAGAAGTTGTTGCGCCAAGTTCCGCACCCATATTTGTAATTGTAGCGCGCTCGGGAACGGAGAGAGTTTTAACGCCCTCGCCCACATACTCAATAACCTTGCCGACGCCGCCCTTAACGGACATTTTTCTGAGGACTTCGAGAATAACGTCCTTAGCGGCAACCCACGGTCTGAGCTTACCCGTGAGATTTACCTTAACGACTTTAGGGCAGGTTATGTAATATGCGCCGCCGCCCATAGCAACAGCAACGTCGAGTCCGCCTGCGCCGATAGCGATCATGCCGATACCGCCACCCGTGGGAGTGTGGCTGTCAGAACCGATAAGCGTTTTACCCGGGATTCCGAAGCGTTCGAGATGAACCTGATGACAAATACCGTTGCCGGGACGTGAGAAATAAATGCCGTGTTTTTTAGCCGCGCTGCCGATGAAGCGGTGATCGTCGGCGTTTTCAAACCCACTCTGGAGCGTATTATGATCGATATAAGCGACAGAACGCTCGGTCTTTACTCTCGGAACGCCCATAGCCTCGAATTCGAGGTAAGCCATAGTACCTGTAGCGTCCTGAGTAAGAGTCTGATCGATCTTGATTCCGATCTCCTGACCCTTAACGTATTCGCCGTCAACGAGGTGTGCTTTTAAGATTTTTTCTGTAAGTGTTAAACCCATTATTATCATTCCTTTCGGTTTGGAAATTGTTTTCATGAATCACAAAAACAAAATCTTAGATACTTATATTTTACTACAAATCTCGAACTTTGTCAATAAATAAACAATGTAAAAATCAGTCATGCTTTTTATATTTGTTAGCATAATAAAACAGTCCTGATTTTTCAGGACTGCTTTTAAGTTAAATATCGTTTCTGATTATATCATCAAGAGTTTCACGCTTAACAGCAATTCTCGATTCTCCGTTGTTCACAAATACGACAGCAGGCTTTTGCAGTCTGTTGTAATTCGACGACATGGAGTAATTATACGCGCCAGTAGCGCAAACCGCGATAATATCGCCAGCCTCGGCGTGCTGGAGGGGCATATTTTCGCCGATCAAATCGCCGCTTTCGCAGCATTTGCCTGCAATAGTCACGCGTTCCGTGCGTTCTTCATTTGCCTTGTTTGCGACAATTGCTTCATACTCTGATTTATAGAGGATATATCTCGGACTATCAGCCATGCTGCCATCTATTGAAACATAAGTTCTGATATTTGGTATTTCTTTTCTTGCGCCGACCGTGTAGAGAGTGATTCCGGCAGGAGCGGCGATCGATCTGCCTGGCTCGATATAAATAAACGGACGAGAAATATTCAGCTTCTCACATTCAGCCGTAACAACATTTGCAACGCGCTCCATGAACACCTCGAAAGGCTGAGGGTCATGCTCGTTGAGGTACTTGATACCGAATCCGCCGCCGAGATTCAGTCCCTTGATTTCGTAGTTAAGTTCATTTTTGATTTTTGCGATAAATTCAAGCATTACTTTTGCAGCTTCCTCAAAGGGATCTATGTCGAATATCTGCGAACCGATATGGCAATGCAGACCGTAAAGCTCAACATTTTCGCAGGATATAGCCTCTTTTACCGCTTCATACGCTTCGCCTGTTTCCAACGCGAAGCCGAATTTACTGTCGATCTGACCTGTTTTTACGAAATCATGCGTATGAGCGTCGATACCGGGCTTGATTCGGAACATGATATGAGGCTTTTTGCCCTGTTCCGCGGCAATTTTTTCAAGTCTGTGAAGCTCGCTGATATTATCAACGATTACATGACCGACGCCGATCTCAACCGCGTAGCTGAGTTCCTCATTCGTCTTGTTATTGCCGTGGAAACCGATCTTTGCAGGGTCGAAGCCTGCTTTAACAGCGGTATAAAGTTCGCCGATCGAAACAGCGTCAAGACCGAGACCTTCGCTGCCGACGATACGGCACATTTCCATGCATGAGAGAGCCTTGCTTGCATAGTGTACGCGTCCTTTGTCGCCGTAGAATTTCTGAATACTTTCATTGAAACGACGGCAGTTTTTTCTTACGAGCTGTTCGTCCATGACATAAAGCGGCGTACCGTATTCTTTGGCAAGCTCAACAGTATCAGTACCGCCGATAGTCAGATTTCCTTTTTCGTTAACGGCAAGATTTTCAGATACAAACATTTTTATACTTCCTTTCTAATCATCGCATATTTCTTCTACAATATTCCTCAGTTCCTCAACACCCTCAAAGGTCATAGAGGAAAACGGGATAACGTGCATATCTTCAAAGCACGGAATTTCAGTCTTAAAAGCTTCCATACGCTTTTGACGCTCCGTTTTTTTCAGCTTGTCGGCTTTAGTCAGCACAAGCACGAACGGCATTTCCGTATCGATAAGATAATCTATCATTTTGAGGTCATCTTTTGTCGGAGCATGACGCATATCAACGAGCATAAACACCAGTCGGATATCCCTTTCGGAACTTAAATAGCCGTCGATAAGCCCCGACCAGCGTTCCTTTTCGGATTTTGCGACCTTTGCGTAACCGTATCCCGGCAAATCCACAAAATAAATATTTTCCAGTCCGTAAAAATTTATGGTAGCTGTTTTACCGGGGACAGAACTTACTCTCGCAAGATTTTTCCGGTTGAAGAGTTTGTTTATAAGAGTGGATTTTCCCACGTTGGAATGACCTGCAAAGGCTATCTCAACGCGTTCCGACGGCGGAATCTGGGAATATTTTCCGTATGAAGCCACATATTCGGCTTTATTGTAATTCAGTTTCAAGAATACCTCCTTACTCGGCAAGAGCCGTATCCAGAACTTCCGACAGATTCTCCGCAAGAACGAATTCGACAGCATTTTTTACGGCGTCGTCAACTTCTTCGAGATCGGGCTTGTTAGCCGCCGGAATGATCACGGTCTTGATGCCTGCCTTATAAGCCGCCATTGTTTTTTCACGCAGACCGCCTATCGGAAGCACGTCGCCGTGAAGAGTGATCTCCCCTGTCATAGCAACGTCGGCGCGCACTTTCCTGCCCGAAAGAGCCGAAACAAGCGCAGTCGTCATAGTCACGCCTGCCGACGGACCGTCCTTCGGAACAGCGCCTTCGGGAGCATGAATGTGGATATCTCTATTCTTGTAAAATTCCTTGTCTATTCCGTATTTATCGGCAACGCTTCTCACATAGCTTACCGCAATTTTTGAACTTTCCGTCATAACATCGCCCAGAGAACCTGTAACCTCGGTTTTTCCGCTGCCATCAAGATGAATGACCTCGATGGGAAGAAGAGTTCCGCCCACGGAAGTCCATGCAAGTCCGTTTACAACGCCGACCTGATCTTTTTTGGAATTGAAATCGGAAATATACTTTCGGATTCCCAGCCAATTATGCAGCTCCTTAGCTTTTACCGAAATTCTCTTGGCTTCACCCGAAGCGATCTTTTTAGCGCCCTTTCGGCAAATTGAAGCGATAACGCGTTCAAGACCGCGCACGCCCGCTTCCTTTGTATAATAAATTATTATATCGTTAAGCGCGTCGTCGGAAATTTTAAGCTGAGTTCCTTTCATGCCATGCTCTTTCAGCTGCTTAGGCACGAGATGATTTTTGGCGATGTGAAATTTTTCCTCTGTCGTATAACTCGGAAGCTCGATAAGCTCCATTCTGTCGAGCAGCGGTCCGGGAATACTGCCGACGTCGTTTGCGGTGGTGATAAATACCGCCTTGCTGAGATCGAAAGGCACTTCAAGGAAGTGATCGCGGAATTCCGCATTCTGCTCGCTGTCGAGAACTTCTAGCATTGCCGATGAAGGATCGCCTTTCATGTCGTTGCAAAGCTTGTCGATCTCGTCAAACAGGATCAGCGGATTCGCTGTGCCGACCTGCTGCAAAGCAGTTATTATCCTGCCGGGCATCGCGCCGACGTAAGTTTTGCGGTGACCTCTTATATCGGCTTCATCGCGGACGCCGCCGAGCGAAACGCGGACATATTTTCTGCCCATAGCCTTGGCGACCGATTTTGCGATTGAAGTTTTGCCGATTCCGGGAGGGCCTGCAAGACAGATTATCTGACCTTTTATTTCGGGATTCAGCATATGTACTGCGAGAAACTCGACTATGCGTTCCTTGACTTTTTTCAGACCGTAATGATCTTTATCAAGGATAGATTCCGCCTTTTCGACGGACATTTTCGTCTTGGTGAATTTTCCCCATGGCAGTTCCAGAACGGTATCGAGATAATTTTTGATAACGAAAGCTTCCTGAGAAGCCGAGGGAAGCTTTGCAAGTCTGTCAGCTTCTTTCAGCAGTTTATCGCGGCTTTTTTCATTGATCTTCAGCGTCATGATATCGCTTGTGTACTTAAACGCCTCATTTTCCTCGTCCTCGCCAAGCTGCTCCTGAATGACCCGCATCTGCTCGCGCAGGAAATATTCTTTCTGTCCTTTATCGATGTTGCTTTTCGTCTGCTCGTTTATGTAGCTTTCCAGCTCCAGTATTTCCGCCTCGGCAGAAAGACTTGCGAACAGTATCGACAGTTTGCCAAGGACGTTTGGTTCTTCAAGAAGATTCTGCTTGTCCTTGTAATTGAGATTGCAGTTGAAAGCTATGGCTTCAATAAGCTTAACAGGCTTTTCCGCCGACATAACGGAAAAGAAAAGTTCTTTCGGCATACGCGGAATAAATGAAGCGTAGTGTTCGAAAACGTCCTTTGTGGATCGCATAATAGCCTGACATTCTATCTCGTCGTATTTTGCGCGGGAATACATGGCAGAGCGCTTTACTTCTGCGCGAAGCGTTTTGCCGTCGTCGATAAGACGAACGAGATCAGCTTTATAAACGCCCTCGACAAGCACTTTCATCACATTGTCGGGAAGCTTCAGCACCTGCTTGATCTCCGCAACAACGCCTGTTTTATAGATATCGCTTTCCTCCGGATCTTCAACGTCTGCTTCGCGCTGCGCTACGAGAAAGAGTTTCCCGTTTTCTTTCAGCGCTTTTTCAACGGAAGCAACGCTTTTATCGCGCGCAATATCAAAGTGCAGCACCATTTTCGGAAACGCCACCAGTCCCCGCATGGCTATCGTATAAAAAATGTTATTATTTTCGGTATTTTTGCTGATGTTATTAGTTTGCTTCATATTGATCTCCCAATAAGCGAGGTATGTTGATACTATCCTCAACACCCTAAGATGAAAAATATTTTATTGATAATATACATTATACTATATCTTTCGGAAAAATGCAAGAGTTATTTTTCCGATTTCCTAAGAGCCTTTTTAAAACAGTAAATTATTCTCAAAAAATCTTAATATTTATTTAAAAATGTTGCAATGGTTGAAAAATTATGTTATAATATAGCTGTCTCAAATTTCAGGAGGTGTTTAAAAAAATATGGATAATATAAATCTTGTGCTGTGCGCCGCCGCGGCGGCGGCTCTCGATATATGCAGTCTGGTGCTGATAATCACGTCGTACCGCGAAAAGAAAAGCGGTCGGAAAAGCTGGAGCAAAATTTCTGCAAACATGGAACTTGCCGACAATTCAGCCTCATATGCTCTCGAATGCGACGAGATTCTCATCGGCAGACACGCTTCCGCGGACATACGTCTGCTCGATATGTCGGTTTCGCGTTATCACGCCATGATGAACGTTACCGACGGCAAATGGACGATAACCGATATAGGCTCGAAATCGGGAATTTATGTAAACGGAAATCTCGTTACGAAAACCCGTCTCCGAAACGGTGATATAATCACTCTCGGAAACAGAAAGCTTATTTTCAGAAAAAGGAGGGAGCATGATGAGTAATCCCATATCATATGTATTTTCGTGCATTTTCGTACTTATCGCCCACGGAGCAATGCTTATAAACGTATTCTTCAACGGCAATTACAGCGACCCTAAAGCGCCTATTGCCCTTGCGGCAGCCGTTATCGGGCTTGACGCGGCTTATTTCATCATCATGCCGTTTTTCAAACAGCGTACATATGCTGTGGATTTCATGCTGCTGCTCATTCTCAACATGAGTGTGATATTCCAGTCGTGCTTCGGCGAAGTGCATTTCGATATCAAGCATTTCATTACCTGCATTTCAGCGATAGCTGCCTGTAGACTGGGCTATCTGCTTTGCCGCGATCACCGCTGGATTCAGGACAAGAAAAAATTCATATGGGCAGGAATCGGCATTCTGATGGTAATTATAGTGGTATTTACGGGCAGCCGCAGTATTTGGATCGACCTTGGATTCATGAAGATCCAGCCATCGGAATTCATCAAGCCGCTTATGGTACTCGCCTGCGCGGCGTCGATCTCCGAACAGCAGAACAAACATAAAGTTCTTACATTTAATGTTGTGTATGAAAATATAATCTTATTTGCAATAGTTGCGGCTGTGATACTTCTTCAATGGTGGTGCAGAGATCTGGGAAGCATTCCCACTTTCGCTGCAATTTACGCGGCAGGCTTCCTGCTCAGAATATGCTATCCGAAAGCGAAATTTTCCAAAAAAACGCTTGTTATCCCATGCATTGCGATCGGTATAGCTTCGATTATCGCCATAATAATTGCGCCCTCATACGTAAAAGACCGACTTTTCGTTGACGTATGGGCTGATCCCAACGGCGACGGTTATCAGCAGGCGCAGGCTCTCATCGGAATTGCTGAAGGCGGCTGGTTCGGCAAAGGTCCGGGACACGGCTCGCTCTGCAATGTTTTTGCATACGACTGCGATATAGTATTTTCGTCAGTCTGCGAGGAATGGGGCTTGCTTTTCGCACTTATGACGGTTTTAATGCTGCTTATCATTGTTGCGATTCCTCTTGTAAATCCGCCGCGTTCATATTATCACGGCACGATGTGCGCGGGAATCTGCGCGTCATTCACAATACAAATGGCGCTGAATATTTTCGGCTCGTGCAACATGATACCTTTTACAGGCGTAACGCTGCCGTTCATTTCAACAGGCGGCAGCTCCATGGCGGCAAGCGGATTTATGATAGGAATGATAGTTGCGGCGCAGTCTCCCGTGTTCAAAAATCCGAAACCGAAGAAAAAGAAAAATTCAGAAGCTCCTCAACAGCCGCTCCCCTACGGTCAGTATCCGCAGTATCCCCAATATCCGCAGGGAGATCGGTATTACAGATGTGAAAGCGGAGGTGTGGCAAGATGAAAAGCATAAGAAGATGTCAGCACATCATCACGATGTTTCTGCTGATATTTATAATAGGTATCGTCGCCCTTGTGGTGAAGATAAATACGCAGGCTTCGTTTTTCATGACGTTTTCCGACAATTATCAGCTCGGAAAGGTTTACGACCGCAGCGGAGACGTGCTTTTTGACGGCTCGGGCAGCAAGGATTATCCCGATAATCATTTCATAGACGTGGGAAATCTCATTGGCGATGACAAAGGTCAAATGGAAAATACTCTCGTCGCGCAAAATATTGATAAGCTCAATAATTACAGCTTCTCCGCAGGTCTTGTGAAAGAGGGCGGAAAAGCCGCTATTTACACAACTCTCGACCACGAAGCGAATCAGGCGGTATACAACGCTTACGGCAATGCAAGGGGCTGCGCGGTGGCGTACAATTATAAAACAGGCGAAATTCTCGTATGCACGAGCCTGCCCTCGTTAGACCCGACGAAAGGCTATGCAAACCTCGAAAATATGGAGTCCGGAACTCTCATTTCAAAGACGATGTGCGGAACTGTTCCCGGCTCTACGCAAAAAGTTTCCACGGTAATTTCCGCGCTGGAGATAATGGGACAAGACAAGCTTTTCTCAAAAAGTTTCAGCTGTTCGGGCTATTTCATGAACAGCTCGGGAGGAAAAATCGACTGCCACAACAGCTCGGGTCACGGTACGCAGAATATTCAGCAGGCAGTTGAAAACAGCTGTAATCCGTTCTTTGCACAGCTTATCGAGGACAGCGATATGCCCCTCGATAAGGTGATATCAATGTACCGTAAGCTCGGCTATTCAGTCAACGACGACAAGTCCGAATATTTTGATATAGACGGAATCCAATGCGAAAAGGCGTCCACAAAGCTTACAGATTCAACGGAATTCAATACGCAATGGGGCTGCATAGGTCAGGGCGAAACTTTAGCAAGCCCTATCCAGCTTATGATGTGGCAAAGCGCGATTGCAAGCGGCAGCGGAAAAATGACAATGCCGCACCTTATAGACCGCGTCACAGACGTTTACGGCGAAAATACGGAGGTAATGGGAACTAAATTCAGCGAACGCCTGTTCAGCGAAGATACTGCTTCAACGATGAAGCAGATTCTTGTGACGAACGGCGCGAATCACTACTCTGTTTCGATCCCGAATCACAGCGTCGGTATCAAAAGCGGCACTGCGCAGGTCAAGGACGGCGACGAGGAAAACGCTCTGCTTGTGGGATTTGTTGACGAGACGTCCAATCCCATAGCATTCTGCGTTCTGCTTGAAAACAAGTGGAATACTCCCGTTACCGCGGAGGGAATCCTCAATACGATGCTCGATCATATCTGTAAGTGATTTGTAAATAATCAACAAATGCAAACGTTTCAATTATACACATTCAACAAAGTTCACAATAACCTATTGTAAAATTCGATGAAATATGTTATAATATACCCATAAAAGCAGCATAAATATGAATGAAATCAATTCAGCTAATGTTGCTTATTATGCTTCCTGACGGAAGCTTTCAAGGAGGACGTCAATCTATGAAAACAACCATCACAGCTAAGAAAATGCAGGTTCCGCAGAATTTCGGCGAATACGCCGAATCAAAGATCAACGCAAAACTCAGCAAATTTTTCGGCGACGAAGCCGAGGCTAAAATCGTAATGTCCGAACTCAAGGATAAGATCATTCTTGAGCTTACAGTTAAATATAACAGCATTATTTTCCGCTCCGAGCGCACGGCTGCCGACAAAAACGACGCTCTTGACGAGGCTATCGACAAGATCATCAGGCAGATCCGCAAAAACAAGACCAAGGTCGAGAAGAAGCTGAAAGAGTCCGCGTTTAAGGAAGCTTTTGCCGAGCCTGTTGAGGAAGTTTCCGATTATAATGTTATCAAGGAGAAGAAATTCAAGCTTCGCCCCATGGACGTTGAGGAAGCTATTCTTCAGATGAATATGCTCGGTCATACTTTCTTCATGTTCATGAACGCCAAAACGGGAAGCATTAACGTTGTATACAAGCGCGCCGACGGAAATTACGCTGTTCTCGAACCCGACAGCGATTAATCAGATTATCAAACCAATATGCAGAGTTTCTTTAACTCTGCATATTTTTGCAAAGGAGGAAATTTAACATGAATGAAAATAAAAAAACTATAATCGAGAAGAGGATTCAAAAAACCGGCGAAAATCTCAGGAAAAACAACATGGAATTCTACTACGCGCCCGCAAAAGAGGACGTCGCAGAGATAGTCAAAGGATTGCTGAACGACGGCGATGTGATAACTCACGGCGGTACGGTTTCAATGGCTGAATGCGGTTTGAAAGAGCTGATCTCCTCCCCTGCTTATCAATATCTCGATCGTTCGAAATGCGCTCCCGAAGAGATTCCCGATCTTTACAGAAAGGCATTTTTCGCCGACGTTTATATTTCAAGCTCCAACGCGATCACCGAGGACGGCGTACTTTACAACGTTGACGGAAACAGCAACAGAATCGCCGCGATCGCCTACGGTCCGAAATCAGTGATAATTATTGCAGGTTACAATAAAATAGTGCGCGATCTTGAAGAAGCCGAGATACGCGTAAAACGTGAAGCTGCTCCGCCTAACTGCGTTCGGCTCGACTGCGCAACGCCCTGCGCCAAATCCGGTGAGTGTATTTCCCTGAATAAAGCCGACAGACAGATGAGCGACGGCTGCGGCGGTGACGGCAGAATTTGCTGTAATTACCTGATTTCGGCTCAGCAAAGGCACAAGGGCAGAATAAAAGTGATTCTCGTTGGCGAAGAGTTGGGATTTTGATTGTTAGCTACATATAACATATAAATGATATTCTTTTGTCAAAATCACTTGATTAAAATGCAGAAATGTTGTATAATGTTATTGTATGCGGGACGGCTTGTCTGTCCTAAGAGCCTGTTTAAAATCTTGGTGTGTGCGGATTTTCAAGCATAATTTTGCTGAAGACAAGGAAAAAATCCGCAGGCATATATCGTATGTCAAAGATTTTTGAAGCAGGATTCAGCAAAATTTGCCGAAAAGACGTGCGCAGCGGGATTTTAAACAGGCTCTAATATCTGAAAGGAGTATTAATAATGATTTATTCTCATGAAGTAGAAACGATGTGCCCCATCGCACAGGGCGTTGCTCACGGTGCAGCTCCGATTCCTGAGGAAGCAAAATGGGTAAAGGCTAAGGAGATCAAGGATATTTCCGGCTTCACACACGGTATCGGCTGGTGCGCTCCTCAGCAGGGTACCTGCAAGCTTACTCTCAATGTTAAGGAGGGCGTTATTCAGGAGGCTCTCGTTGAGACTATCGGCTGCTCAGGTATGACTCATTCCGCTGCCATGGCGTCTGAGATCCTCCCCGGCAGAACTATCCTCGAGGCTCTTAATACAGACCTCGTTTGCGATGCTATCAATACAGCTATGAGAGAGCTTTTCCTCCAGATCGTTTACGGACGTTCACAGTCTGCATTCTCCGAGGGCGGTCTCGTTGTAGGCGCAGGTCTCGAAGATCTCGGTAAGGGTCTCCGCTCACAGGTCGGAACAATGTACGGTACTCTCGCAAAGGGTCCCCGTTATCTCGAAATGACCGACGGCTATGTAACAGGTCTTGCTCTTAATGAAGAAAATGAGATCATCGGCTACAAGTTTGTAAACTTTGGCAAGATGATGGACTTCATCAAGGCCGGCGACGATGCGAATACCGCTTTTGAAAAGGCTCAGGGACAGTACGGCAGAGTTGCTGACGCAGTTAAGATCGTTGATCCCAGAAAAGAATAAGGAGGACACTTAAAATGGCTTTATTTGAATCATATGAGAGACGCGAAAAGCAGATCCTTGACGTTATCAAGGCTTACGGCATCAATACTATCGAAGAGTGTGCCGATATCTGCAAGGAAAAAGGTCTCGATATTTACAAGCTTGTTGAAGGAATTCAGCCTATTTGCTTCGAGAACGCTAAGTGGGCTTATACGGTAGGCTGCGCTATCGCTATCAAGAAAGGCTGCACAAGAGCTGCTGACGCTGCTGCTGCGATCGGCGAAGGTCTTCAGGCATTCTGCATTCCCGGTTCTGTTGCAGACCAGAGAAAAGTTGGTCTCGGTCACGGAAATCTCGGAAAAATGCTCCTTGAAGAAGAAACAGAATGCTTCGCATTCCTTGCAGGTCACGAATCTTTCGCTGCTGCCGAGGGCGCTATCGGTATCGCTGAAAAGGCTAACAAGGTTCGTCAGAAGCCCCTCCGCGTTATTCTTAACGGTCTCGGAAAGGACGCTGCGCAGATCATCGCTCGTATCAACGGCTTTACATATGTTGAGACAGAGATGGATTACCACACAGGCGAGGTTAAGGAAGTATTCCGCAAGCCTTATTCCGACGGTCTCCGCGCTAAGGTAAACTGCTACGGCGCAAATGACGTAACAGAAGGCGTTGCTATTATGTGGAAGGAAAATGTTGACGTTTCTATCACAGGTAACTCAACCAATCCTACTCGTTTCCAGCACCCCGTTGCAGGTACATATAAGAAAGAGCGCACTGACGCCGGCAAGAAGTACTTCTCAGTTGCTTCGGGCGGCGGTACGGGACGTACTCTCCACCCTGACAACATGGCTGCCGGTCCTGCTTCCTACGGTATGACCGATACAATGGGACGTATGCACTCCGACGCTCAGTTCGCAGGTTCTTCTTCCGTTCCGGCTCACGTTGAAATGATGGGTCTTATCGGAATGGGCAACAACCCGATGGTTGGCGCTACAGTTGCCTGCGCAGTTGCAGTTGAAGAGGCTATGAAGTAATCGGCGGCTGCTGATTCAACTTAATAAGTAAATTATGATCAATGAGCAGACTATGCGGCAGCGTGAACGATTCAAGTTCACGAGGAAAGTCCGGGCATCATAGAGCGAGGTAGCTGCTAACGGCAGCCGAGGGCGACCTTAGGGCAAGTGCAACAGAGATATACTGCCTGATTTTTCAGGTGATGGTGGAAAGGCGAGGTAAGAGCTCACCGGAGCGCAGGAGACTGCGTTGCCATGTAAACCCTACCCGATGCAACGTCTATTGGTGCTGCATATCAACGCTTGCTCGGCGGATATGCAGTAATGACGGCTTGAGCTTATCGGCGACGATAAGAGTAGATAAATTGCTACACACGACAGAACCCGGCTTATCGGTCTGGTCATATGCTCACCTTTATTGCAATCCCTCCAATGGGGAGCTTGCAATAAAGGTGAGTATAAAAACGCCCGTTATGGGCGTTTTTTCTTATTTAGTATTCTATCCCCTTTCGGGCAGATATTCCATTTTCATACGGGTGCTTTTTCAATTCCATGACTGTTACATAATCGGCTTTTTCAACAAAAACGTCGGGAGCGTTTCTGCCCGTCAGCACCAGTTCTCCGCCGAATTTGGATTCGCAAATCAATTCCTCAGCAAAATCTTTGTCCAGCAAGTTTTTATTAAATGCTCCGAAAAATTCATCAAGAATCATCATATCGGCTTTTCCTGAATTCATCAATTCATGCACATTTTCGAGAATTTTGTTATGTTCAGCCCTGACAGCTGATAGCTCGCCGTCATTCATGTTGAACGTGAATTTTTTGCATTGCGGAACGCTTCGAATATGGATTCCGAGTTTTCGCATCATTTCGATCTCCGACGAACTACCGTCTTTTAGGAACTGAATAAAAAAAACGTTCATTCCTGCGCCTGCGCCGCGAATCGCAAGTCCTACAGCCGCGGTAGTTTTTCCCTTTCCGCAGCCTGTGTAAATATGGATCATATTCCAACTCCTTATATTACAGAAGATTTTGAGAGGTGAATAAAATGTCATCAATAATTTTTTTCGATATTGACGGCACGCTTATTTCCGAGGACGGTCTTATGACAATTCCCGAAAGCACCGTCGAAGCGATAAATCGTACCCGAGCAAAAGGAAATTTCACATTTATAAACACGGGGCGCACGATTTTCAACGTCAGTCCGAAAATCCGCAGTCTCGGATTTGACGGACTTATCTGCGGCTGCGGAACTTATATAGAATACGGCGGCGAAACGATTTTTTACAATAAATTAAAGCAAAAATTCTGCCGTGATATTTCGCAGATTCTTAGAAAATGCGGTGTTACGCCCGTTTATGAACACAAAGACGGCTATTTTTTCGACGATCATTCACCGAAAAATGCCTATCTTGAAGATTTTTTGCAAAATTTTGTTGAAGACGGGATCGACATCAGCCGTCGGGTTGAAGATCGGGATTTTATGTTTGATAAATTTGTGGTATGGGAAAATCCCGATTGCAATATGAAACTTTTCAGGCGTGAGATCGGGGAATCTTTCCAGATAATCGACCGCGGTCACGGATTTTATGAAAACGTTCCGCTGGGATTTTCAAAGGCAACAGCGATCGAATTTATGCTGAAAAAGCTTGATATCCCCATGAAAAACGCTTATGCCATCGGTGACAGCGCGAACGATCTGCCCATGCTGAAAGCCGTTCCGAACAGCGTTGCAATGGGTGGCGCGGAGTCGATTTATCCCTATGTTTCGTACATTACGACGCCGCTTCATCAAGACGGTATATTCAACGCGCTCAAACATTTTGATCTAATATGATGAAACGCCCTGAATAAGGGCGTTTCTTATTAAGTGATTATTTTGATTTTATCGGCAAATCGGACTGCTTATAAATTCCTGCGTCAAGCTGCTGAATTACAAGAGCGTCCTGAGCCGTAACTCCGTCGCTGTTACCGATTACATCGGCGTTTATCATTCCCCGCGCCGAAATTTTGTACTCATCTTTATTCGTAAGATACTGGAGAATGAGCGTAGCGTCGGCAATTTCAACTTTTCCGTCGCAGTTGGCGTCGCCATAGAGTACGGAAGGATTCGTGTCTCCGCCTGCGGCAGAATTGCCGTCGGGTTCAACGCCCCATACAAGCTTGCCGTCTGCATAAAGTGTGATCTTATCGGTGATCGCAGCGGCGTCGTTATCGTCCTCAAAGCTTACAAGATCGGCATAGCTGTAGTCGTTGGAAGCGTCCCATACTGTATCGTATGTTTCGGGATTCATGGTATTAAGCAAGCCGAACTGATAAACTCGGCTGCCGTAGAAATCGCAGTTCTGCCATGAAATTTCAATGTAATAATTACCATTATCGTCGTATTTTACCGGCTTGGAAATTACAGCCTGATTTTTACCGTCGGTAAAGCTCGCTTCCTGATCGTAGTCGATTCGTGTTTCAATATAGCTTATATCCTCGCCCAGTGCAAGCTGCTCGTTTATATTGAAGTAATAGCGCGCTTTCAGATCGCTTTCAAACTTAGGCGGATTAACGGTTCTGTTGTGAACGACTATCTTTATCTGCATTCCGGCGTCTGTCTCCTGAGCCTTGCCGGCGGAAATGTACAGACCTGTCGGAAGCGGATCGCCGTTTTCGTCGATTTGATCATAACCTACTGCATTTTCGGACATATCAAAATCGGGAATGATGTAATTTTGGTCGGCAAGTTCCTTTCCCTTTGCTCCGTAAAAATGGTACAATCCCGCAAGATCTCCGCAGAAAGCCGCGTTATAGTCGTCCGTTACTTCGTTGTAAATGAAGTCCTTCGTTTCGTCGCGGTGGAAATCGTCAGCATCGGGACCGCCTACAAGCGCGCCCCAGAGAGTATGAACCTGAACGATCGGATCGTCCATGCTTTGCGTCGGAGAACAATGCGACGATCTATGATGTGCCTGAGAAGCGAAATTATTTTCATATCCGACTTCGTAAGCATAACCCATCGGATTATCGCCAAGAATATATTCCATCTGCCCTTTAGCCCATTCCGCAAAAGTCATATCGCCCGTTTCCTTGGCATAAACCATTGCCTGAAGTCCTGCCGCAGTATTATATCTCGCAGAGCCGTAATCGAGCAGCATTGCAAAACCTGCGGGAGTTTTCTTCAGCCAAGCTCCGTCGGCTGTAGGTAAATCGGCAATTTCGGAGGCAGTGATCTTTGTATTCCAGATCACGTCGTCCATACCGAAATATTTATGAGATGTCACAGGAACGTCGAAATCCGCGGCGGCAGCGTCGGCTTCGGACATTCCAGACCAGAATTCAAGATTCCAGCGGAAAATATACCAGTCGCGCGAAATATTCGTAACGGGAGCAAGCTTCGCAAAAACTCCGCCCCATACGGTATCCCAGCAGTGAACCCAAATATTCTGCCAGCAATTTCCCGTATCGTTAATAATGCGCTTCATGTATCCCGTGTAGGGGTGCGCGCCCATTTCGCCTGATACGGTCTCGTCAACCGAGATAATATCGTCGATGTAATCCCAGTTTTCCGTGCAGTAATAAAGCCAGACGGCAGCCCATGCAAGTTCGTCGTAATCGTAGTTGGAAGTGTAGAATCCGCCGTCATATCCGAGACTTGTCGCCGTAGGAGTCGTTCCGGGTTCCCATTCTTCCGTATGAGTTGCCACGGCGAAATCGTAAAGGGCAAGAGCGTAATCGAGATTTTTTTGCGCATATTCCGGATCTTTATCCTTGAAATTAAGGTAATTTATTGCGAGAGAAGCTGCCGCTCCCGCACATTGATCGGAAGCAGGCATTTCTGTAGTTGCGAAATAAGCAGGGCGCTTTACCGCGCATGACGAGGACGCAACGACCGTATTATCAACCTGAAGTTCAGGCGGACACCAATAGTTGTGGTCATTACTGCCCTCTCCGACCTGATAGCAGTATGCGACAACTTTTCCGTCGTCGTCGAGGAAAGTTGCTTTCATGAAATAATCGTTGATCCAGCGAAGCTCGTCCTCAACATGCTTGTCAAGTCCGAGTTCTTTGTATGATTCGGAAAATTCGTAATATCCCCAGCCGAGAGTTGAAGCGGAATAGCTGCCCGGCAATCCAAATTTAACGTGATCGCCTGCATCGTGCCAACCGCCCGTAAGATCGACAGAGCCGTTTCCGTCGGGGTCGAGATATTTTTTATTCGCCTTGATGAAATCATCTGACATATTCACGCCGACATACAGTCCCTCAGCCGCGCTTGCGCCTCCATCGCCTTTACCGTCGTATTCGCCCTTTCCGTCGTCATCGTCGTCTTTATCATCTTTGTCGTCTTTACCCCTATTCACGGTAGGCATAGGATCCATGGGCTGCAGCGGAATTTCAGCGTCCTTGACATGGCAGTTTCCGCGCCATGAGTAATACCCGTCCTCGGCGACTTCATCTCCGCATTTATTGGCGTCGTAAAAACACAATCCAAGCTGAAGCGCTTCGGCAAAATTATGATAATTATTTGGCTTATCGGGATTTATCACAGCAGCTTCGGAAGTAAATGTAGTGCTTGTGAGAAATACGGCGGCAGCGGAAATGCCTGCCGCATATCTTTTGAAAAGTTTCGGCTTTTTCATAAAAATTCCTTTCACGGTACGTCAAGACCGATTTTCATGCGATCAGGAATATGCCAGATCACTTTAATAAATTTTTCGCTTTCAGTCTGTCAAAGACTATATTATAGCCATCGCTGCCGTCCTGAAGAGAGCGGTTTACGCGGCTGATCGTGGCAGTACTTGCGCCTGTCTGGGTCACGATGCTGTTGTAGACGCGGTGTTCGTCCAGAAGTCTTGCAACATGAAAACGCTGCGCAAAGGATTTCAACTCTATCGTAGTACAAAGATCCGAGAAAAATTTGTAGCAGTCATCAACATTTTCAAGTGTAAGGATAGCTTCAAAAAGAAGATCCATATTTTCTGATTTGATTTTTTCGTTCATTTATAAAACTCCGATCTGCCCGCAGGCAAAATTTCAGGGTAACTTCTAAATAATTTTAGATGTCTCCTTTACTATTTTAACACAATAATGCGCAAAAGTAAAGTACCTTTGTATCAAATCTGAAAAAATATTGCAGTATTGCCCTATGTATATCATATCACAAAATAAACAATTTGTAAATAAAAAAATATGAAGATATTGTAAATTTATGCATTATGCCCAATCAATTCATTTACTATATGTAACATATGACGAAAAAACTGATGCTTAAATATTAAAATAATTAATACTTGCATAAATCGAAAATTTGTGTTATAATTTTGTGGAGTAACGATTTATTATGATAGAAAGGATCAAATCATGGCAAAGAAAAAAGATTACGGAAACGACAGCATTACAATGCTGAAAGGTGCGGACAGAGTTCGAAAGCGTCCTGCGGTCATATTCGGCTCGGACGGGCTTGACGGCTGCGAGCATTCCATATTTGAGATCATCTCGAACGCCATCGACGAAGCAAGAGAGGGATTCGGAAATAAGATAATTATTACTTACTACAGAAATCATGATATAGAGGTTGAGGATTTCGGGCGCGGATGTCCCGTGGATTTCAATAATGCCGAGCAGCGATACAACTGGGAACTTGTTTACTGCGAGCTGTACGCTGGCGGAAAGTACGATGCAGGCGCGAATTCCTACGAGTATTCCCTCGGACTGAACGGTCTCGGACTTTGCGCAACGCAGTTCTCTTCTGAATATATGGACGTTGAAGTTATCCGCGACGGTTTTAAATACGAACTTCATTTCGAAAAAGGCAGTAACATTGGCGGATTAAAGAAAACTCCCTGCAAGAAAAAGCAGACAGGTACGAAAACACGCTGGCGTCCCGATCTTGATGTTTTTACCGATATTAACGTGCCGGAGGAATTTTTCTTCGATATTCTGAAACGTCAGGCGGTCGTGAATCCGAATATTCTCTTCCTTTTCAGAGTTGAAAACGAAGCGGGCGGATTTAACGAGACTGAATTCATCTATGAAAACGGCATAACCGATTATGTTTCCGAAATTTCCGGCGAAAACGCCCTTACTTCCGTTCAGCACTGGACTGCCGAAAAAAAAGGAAAAGACCGCGAGGATAAGCCCGAATACAAGGTGAAACTGGACGTTGCGCTAACTTTTTCAAATAAAGTCAAGCTTACCGAATATTATCACAATTCCAGCTATCTTGAACACGGCGGCTCGCCGGAAGATGCCGTAAAACGCACGTTTACGGCGCAGATAGACAGCTACATCAAATCCGTGAACGGCTATCAGAAAAATGAAAGCAAAATCAAATACGAGGACGTCGAGGAATGTCTTGTGCTTATTTCTTCGTCATTCTCGACCCAGACGTCCTACGAAAATCAGACGAAAAAGGCGATCACCAATAAATTTATCCGCGAAGCAATGACGGAATTCCTGCGTCATCAGCTTGAGGTCTATTTTATAGAAAATCCCGACGAGGCGAAGAAAATTTCCGAGCAGGTGCTGCTTAACAAGAGAAGCCGAGAAAATGCCGAAAAAACGCGTCTGAATATGAAAAAGAAGCTTTCGGGTACTATCGATCTTGCCAACAGCGTAGAAAAATTCGTCGACTGCCGAACCAAAGATGTTACGCGCCGCGAAATCTACATTGTTGAGGGCGATTCGGCTCTCGGTTCGGTAAAGCTTGCAAGAAATGCCGAATTTCAGGCGGTTATTCCCGTTCGGGGAAAAATTCTGAACTGTCTGAAAGCTGAATACACAAAAATTTTCAAGAGCGACATTATCACCGATCTTATAAAAGTTCTCGGCTGCGGAGTTGAAGTTACCACGAAAGCGAATAAGGAGCTTTCCACTTTTGACATCAACAATTTCCGCTGGAATAAGATAGTTATATGTACCGATGCCGACGTTGACGGCTTCCAGATTCGCACCCTTATTCTGACAATGCTTTATCGCCTTACGCCTACCCTTATTGAGCAGGGATATGTGTATATTGCGGAATCTCCCCTTTTCGAGATCACCACGAAGGACAAGACTTATTTCGCCTACACGGAACATGAAAAACAGCGTATTCTGGAACAGATAGGCGATAAAAAACATACTTTGCAGCGTTCTAAAGGTCTTGGTGAAAACGAACCCGACATGATGAATCTGACAACCATGAATCCCGATACGCGACGTCTTATCAAGGTTACCGCTGATGATATTCTTGAATCCGCCGAGGTTTTCGAAATGCTTCTCGGCGACGATCTTCAGGGACGTAAGGATTATATTTCGCAATACGGAGCTGATTATCTGGAACTCGCTGATATAAGCTGAGGTGACATTATGGAATATTTGGATTTTTTTATGGAAATTTTAATGTATTTTCTTTTATTTGGTTACCCGATTTTGATGACAATACTAAATATTGTAAATTTTTTTATAAAAAAGAAAATCCCGGAAATTGTATTTGATTTTTTTGGTGTTTATCCCGGTCTTTTCATGACAATACTTGCTTTTGAGTTCAGCGCGGGTTTAGAGGGCATATCGTCATATGACTACGATAAGGCGATATATGTTGGTATGTTCCATACGCCGCTGCACAGCGAATATGAATGGATCATATGGACTGTAATCGTTCTTGGTTTTATCGGACTTCTTATTCTCGGGATTTTTAAGCCTGTCAAGCTGCCGCCGTTAATATCTGCATTTTCCATCGCCGCTGTAATTCTTGGCTTAATTACAGGAATTTTCATGTACATTCATCTTTACTATAACTGTAATGACCTGCTTTATCTTTTCTGTCTGCTGTATCTTGCAAATGTAATTGTTCTTGCAGTAAGACGTATAAGGTTTCACATCACAGAACACGTAAGGCTTGCTAACGAACGCGAAACGGTCTACAAAACCAGATTCGGAGCTTGGCTCGGAAAAATCAGATCAAAGGTTTCAACCATGACTCTGTTCAGCTTTGTGCTGATTTTTCCCATTGCCGCTGTACTTGAAATTCTGTCCATGATTTTCGGGCAAGGGCCTGACGGATTTATAAAGGCGTTCACAATGACTGCCGACTGGACTTTTTCAACTCAGATACCTCCTCCGCCTCTTGAATATGACGGTCACTATCTCTGCACAGTTGCGGCAGGCGGCCATAAAAAAATTGTGAAGCCCGTGCGTTTCGGAATTCGCCGCGATCAGAAAATAGTTGTCAACAGACAACTGCTTGCGGCAAATGCCTTTGAAGATCTGATAATGGAGAAGCTTCCGCGATTCCATAAAGCCGTGCGCGGCTTCTACGACAAGTACGGCTATCCCATTTCACGCCATATCACAACGCCTTTTCGCGCCGATATTGTGTATATCTTGATGAAACCACTCGAATATATATTTGTTTTTGTACTCTACCTGTTCGACGATCAGCCTGAAAACCGCATCGCCGTTCAGTATTCCGATTATAAAAGGAGAAATTAAAATGCCACGAAAAAAGGAATCCCCCAAAAAATCAGCTGTGTTCAAGCACGAAGCATACATCGAGGGTTCGGGCAGCATCGTTGATGAAAAGATAACCGATACCCTGAAAAAGAACTATATGCCCTACGCCATGAGCGTTATCATTTCCCGTGCGCTCCCCGAAATCGACGGTTTCAAACCGTCTCACCGAAAGCTTTTATACATGATGTATAAAAGCGGTCTGCTCAGTCCCGATAAGGAACGTTCAAAATCGGCAAACGTTGTGGGCGCCACTATGAAGCTGAATCCCCACGGCGATCAATCAATCTACGAAACAATGGTCAGACTTACACGCGGAAACGAGGCTCTGCTCCACCCGTATATTGATTCGAAGGGTTCGTTCGGAAAGCAGTATTCAAGCAACATGAGAGCCGCCGCTTCGCGATATACTGAGGTAAAACTTGAAAAAATATGCGCGGAGCTTTTCCGCGACATCGACAAGGATACTGTTGATTTCGTTCCGAACTACGACAATACAATGCAGGAGCCTACGCTTCTGCCTGCGACATTTCCCACGGTTCTTGTAAATTCCAACACGGGAATCGCCGTTTCCATGGCGAGCAACGTCTGCCCGTTCAATTTGCAGGAAATCTGCGAAACAACGATCGCGCTTATGAAAAATCCTCAGCATGACATTCTTAGTACGCTGAAAGGCCCTGATTTTCCGGGAGGCGGATTTCTGCTCTACGATGAGGCCGAATTGAACAAAGTTTACGAAACGGGCAGAGGAAGTATAAAACTCCGCAGCAAGTATAATTACGATAAATCTTCAAACTGCCTTGAAATCACGGAAATTCCCTATTCCACGTCCATCGAAGCGATCATAGGAAAAATTGTCGATCTCGTTAAGGCAGGCAAACTACGCGAAGTTTCATACGTCCGCGACGAGACCGATATCGACGGCTTGAAGATCGCAATCGATCTGAAACGCGGCGTCGATCCCGACAAGCTTATGCAAAAGCTCTACAGGCTCACACCGTTGCAGGACAGCTATCCGTGCAATTTCAATATTCTGATAGCCGGAACTCCGAAAGTTATGGGCGTTCGCGAAATACTGACCGAATGGACGGCTTTCCGCGAAGAATGTGTAAAACGCCGCACATATTTCGATATGCAGAAGAAAAAAGAAAAGCTTCATTTGCTTGAAGCTCTTGCGAAAATACTGCTGGATATCGACAAAGCGATAAGAATAATTCGCGAGACCGAACGTGAGGACGACGTTGTACCTAATCTCATGATCGGTTTTGGAATAGACGAAATTCAGGCTGAATATGTTGCAGAGATCAAACTCAGAAATATCAACAGACAGTATATTCTCCGACGAGTTGAGGACATTGAGCAGCTTAAAAAAGATATTGCCGAGATGGAAGAAATCATCAAGGATAAAAATAAGATCCGCAAAATAATTGTCAAGGAATTGAAAGACGTAATTAAAAATTACGCCCGTCCGCGAAAGACGATGTTCTATTATCAGTCCGACGTGGAAATTGAAGAAGATATTGACGATACGCCTGATTATCCCGTAAATCTTTTTGTTTCGGAAAGCGGATATTTCAAGAAGATCACTCCGCAGTCCCTCCGCATGAGCGGCGAGCAGAAGCTTAAAGAGGGAGATTATATAAGTCAGACGTTTGAATCCACAAATAAGTCCGATCTCGTGTTTTTCACCGATAAAGCGCAGGCATACAAATCGAAAGCAAGCGCATTCGAGGACAGCAAGGCAAGCCTTATGGGCGATTATATCCCTGCAAAGCTCAGCTTTGACGAGGACGAAACTCTTATGGCTCTTGTTCCAACAATTGATTACAGCGGTCATATGATGTTCTTTTTTGAGAACGGAAAGGCTGCCAAAGTTCCTATGAAATCTTACGAAACCAAGACCAACCGAAAAAAGCTTACTAAAGCGTTTTCGGATAAATCGCCATTAATAGCTGCAATTTTCGTGGGTGAAGATTCTGACATACTTCTTCGTACCACAAGCGGTCACGCTCTTGTATTCAATTCAGCGATGATATTGCCGAAAGCAACGCGCGATTCGCAGGGAGTTCAGGTGATCAATCTGCGCAAGAATGCAAAGCTTTCTTCAGCAGAAATACTACAGCCCGAAAATGCGGCAGATTTTGAAAAATACCGTGCCAAAACCGTTCCCTCCGCAGGAAAGCCTGCAAAGGAATTGGGCGATTCTAATCAGCTCAGTTTTTAAACAGAATAAGCCCCGAAGCAATTATTTTTGATAACTGTTTCGGGGCTTATGTTAATATTCGATTATTCGCTTTATGTTATTCATTTTTCTTAAATTCGTCCATTTCCATGCTAACAAATCTTGAAATCATTTCTCTGTACAATACTTCGACCATATCCAAATCTGCACCATATTCTGCCGCTTTTTCTCTAACCTTTTGAATAACTGCTTCAACACGTTTAGGTGCTTTAACTCCATCTTCACTTTTCTTAAATGATGATGCTTGCCTTACATAGTCTGTTCTCTCAGCTATCAATTTAATAATCTCATTATCAATTCTGTCTATGTTTGAACGTACTTCATCTAAACTATTACATTTCATTTCGATAACCTCCGTAAATTCCGATTTAATATTCAATTATAAGCATACACATTGTATCGTCGTTTGTATATGTAATGCTATCCGCGGCGCTTGTTTCTTCGGTCAATTCCCAGATATTGCCGTTCTCAAAAAGATCGTTCATCGCCATATCATATGCGGCGCTGTTGGCAAACATTATCTCGGCGCGGCGCTGATCGGAATTTTCGACAAGAATTTCCGCAACTTCATTTGAATTATAATATGTCAGATAAGTTCCGCTGCGCATATAATAATTGTCATTCATAGAAAAACATTCGGGCAGATAATAGCATTCGCTGTCAATTTCACGCGTGCGTTTCAGATGCTCGTCGTCAATGAGAAAGTAGGAATGAATGATCGCCGAATCCGCTTCGTCGCCGAAATCGGGATCGTCCCACGTAATGTCCAGCCAGTAATACCTTCCGTTTAGCTTCACATAATTCCACGCGTGAGGCCCGTTTACACTTTCTCCCGTACAAACTCCGCATTCAATGCCGAGTTGATTCATGATAAGCAGGAAAGCTTCCGCATAACCTTGACACACGGCGTTTCTCTGCACGAGACAGCCGTAGGCAGTTCCCCATAAACCGCTTTTACTCGACGCCGCGCCGATTTCATCGTAATCAGTTCCGAGCACAAGTTTATCGTGAACATATAGGATTTTTCCGTAATCGTCCAGACTTGGAGGAATTTCCGAAACAAATTTGTCGACAGCATTCAAAAGTTCCTGATGCATTTTTTCTAATTCATCGGACGAATAGCCGTTCATGGAATTCAACTCCAGCTTTGATCTGCCGTTTGATTCCGTCAGAACATAGCTGTCAAGCCAGAACAGGTCGGGGTGATCATGACGAATTCGAAGCATCGCTTTCTTGACTGTCTTAATATCGAGACTTCCGTCATATTCAGTGACGTTTTCGTAATTATTCATGCTGTCCGACAAAACCGAATAAACCTCTTCTGCGCTTATAACGCTGTTATCGCCGTTTCGTTCATAATAACCTATATCGTCAATTCTTGCGCTGCACCCTGCAAGAAAAATTCCTGCCGCCGAAATAAGAACGCTTTTTTTTATATATTTCAAGACAGCACTCCTTAATAAACAATTTCAACGGAATACATATTATCATTGCGGCGATAGTGCATATCGGCAAGGACAATTCCGTCTGCCTTTCTGACTTTATAGTCTCCGAAAAGACTATACAGCGCGGATTCATAGGATTCAAAATCAGCGAACATCAAAGTGCAGCTTTTTTCGTCGGAACACTCGCTTATATAATCGATTACCGTTTCTTCGTCGTATGTTTCAAAATATCCGCCGTTCTGCACATAATAATTATATTCAAGGGACGTACATTCGGGAACAAATCCCTGCGTGAGATCAAATGAACGCGTGCGGAGAAGCATTTCGTCGTTTATCAGAAAATATGTATGGCCAAGCGGATAATCGTCGTCATTGTCGTCCCACGTTGCATCCAGCCAGTAATAATCGCCGTCCAGATTCACGTAATTCCACGCGTGATTCGAACCTGTGCAGACGCCGCTTTCTATGCCGAGCATCTGCATTATATATGCAAACGCCGCGGCATATCCCTCACAAACGGCTTTTCCTTCAACAAGGCAGCCGTAACTTGTATGGCACATACTGCGCTTATCGGATTTTGCCCCGTCATAATCGTAAACGGTATTTTCCATAATATAATCATAAACGAAAAGCACCTTTTCATAATCGGAACTGCCGTCGGGAATACTGACTGCCACATTCCAGGCGGCATCATAAAGCTCCTCGAACATTTGCGGAAGATCATCTTCCTCAACGAAATCAGGCTTGCTTATGGAAATTTTCGAGCCGTCTGTCGCCGAAGTTGCATGGTATGAATTTCCCCGCCAGAATATTTCGGGATAATCGCTGCGAAGCTGTTCCATTCCCTTTTTCAGATCGCGGTTTCCCACCCTTTCGCTTACAATGAAATCGAAATCGAATTCCATAAGCGCGTCGCACATTTCGTAATACCACTCGCTATCGTGAACCACGTCCGCTACCTGTTCAAGATCTGGCTTAACGTTAGGCGTTGGTTTAACGGGCGGATCGATCTCGTTTTTCATCATAGGCACGGAACAGCCTGCCAAAAGCGAAAACGCCGCGGCAGCCGCCAATAATCTCTTTATCATATCTTTCCCCATTTCTGTCAAAGCTGAAGTCCCTCAAAGCTTTCTTCAAGGACAGCAGCAGAATTTCTGAATTTCTCCATTTCATCGTCTGTAAGTGAAAGCTCCAATATTTCTTTAACGCCGTTTCTGCCGATTATACACGGTACGCCGATAAATACGTTCCTGCTCCCGTATTCGCCGCAAAGCTTGGCGGAAACTGTCACAACGCTGTTTTCATCGCCGAGAATAGCCTTGACTATACGTGTTATAGCCATTCCTATGCCGTAATACGTAGCGCGTTTCGCCTCAATAATTTTATAAGCGGCGGTACGAACCTGCTCCTCGATCTTCTGCATATCGTCAAGGCAATAGCTGTTGCGGTCGTCTTCGAGAATTTCCGAAACGTGTTTGGTCGCAAGCATCATCTGCGAGATCGGCACGAATTCGCTGTCACCGTGTTCACCGATAACATAAGCGTGAATATTTTTGGGGTCAACCATAAAATAATCGCCGAGCAGATAACGAAGCCGCGCGGTATCGAGAGAAGTACCCGTACCGATAACGCGTGAAGCTCCGAATCGTGACAGTTCATAAGTTACGCGTGTCATGATATCAACGGGATTTGTTGCAACAAGGAAGATTCCGTCAAATCCCGATTTCACAACAGGAGTGATAATGGAACGGAAAACCTCGGAATTCCGCTGGAGCAGATCGAGACGCGTTTCCCCTTCTTTCTGGGCAACGCCTGCTGCGATAACAACAATATCCGCGTCTTTGCAGTCGCTGTATTCGCCTGCGAATATTTTCATATTTGACTTTCCGAAAGCAAGACCGTGATTAAGATCCATAGCCTCGCCCATAGCACGCTCCTTGTTGACGTCGATAAGAACGAGTTCATTACATATCCCTCCCTGATTAACAAGAGCGTAAGCAAAACTCATTCCGACCATTCCCGTACCTATCAGTACTACTTTTCTTTTATCAGTATTCATTTTCATTCTCCTCTAAAGATTTTTTAATTTATTATTTCCTCATTAAATTCCGCTATGTATGGCAGATTGCGGTAATATTCGCCGCAGTCAAGCCCGTATCCCACAACGAAAACGTCCTCTATCGTAAACAGCGAAACGTCCGCCTTAAAATCTACAGCGCGGCGTTCCGGCTTATCAAGCAGAGCGATCACCCGAAGCGACAGCGGACTGCGTTCTTTTATCATACAATAAATTTTTGAAAGAGTGCGCCCCGTATCAATAATATCTTCGGCAATGATAACATGATATCCCGAAACGTCCTGCTTAAGATCCATAGTTATATCAACGCTGCCCGAAGAATCCGTTCCGCTGTAATAGCTTTGCGCAGACATAAACGCGACTTCGCATGGAACGCTTACGGCTCTTGCCAGATCGGCGAGAAATACGAAACAGCCTTTCAGAATTCCGACCAGAAGAATCGGTCTGCCGTCGTAAAGATTGTCTATATATTTTCCCGCTTCTGAAATTTTCATGCGAATCTCTTCTTCATTAATAATGATACGTTTAATTCCCTTTTTGTATGAATCCGGAGTCATAATATCAATTCCAATCAAATTAAATTATTCAATATGTTAAGCAGTTTTGAAACGTCTATAGGCTTGGCAATATGACCGTTCATTCCGCATTTCAGCGCTTCCTGCTTGTCCTCCTCAAAAGCGTTGGCAGTCATTGCGATTATCGGAATCGAAGCGAGCCGTTTATCTTCAAGGGCGCGAATAACCTTAGTAGCTTCATAGCCGTTCATCACGGGCATTTGAATATCCATAAGAACAACGTTGTAATGATCCGCACCTGCTTTTTTCAGCATATCTACCGCTATCTGACCGTTGTCGGCGATATCCACGGAAAAATCATAAGAAGTAAGGATAGCTTCCGCGATCTCCTGATTAAGCTCGTTATCTTCAACCAGCAGAATTCTTTTATTATCCGAAACGCCGCGTTTCTCCGAATCAGCAGCGCCGTTAGAATTCACAAGAGCGTCAGCCGTATCGCTGCCGTTTTCGATTCTGAATGACAGCTTCATAATAACTTCCGTTCCTATGCCCTGCTTGCTTTTTACTTCGATAGAGCCTTTCATCTGATCTATTATATTCTTGGTTATCGCCATTCCAAGCCCCGTTCCATGAATTCCGCTGTTGGTAGTATTTCTTTCCCTCACAAAAAGTTCATAGATGTGAGAGACGAATTCCTCGCTCATTCCCCTGCCGTTATCGGTTATCTTGAATTCATAATTCGCAAAATCGCGCAGATTATTTGATTTCTCGCTGACCTTCAGCAAAACTTTTCCGCCCTTGTCAGTGTATTTTACGGCGTTGCTGAGAACGTTCAGCAAAACCTGATTCAAGCGCAGTTTATCGCAGCAGATCATATCGTTGACAACGCCTGCCGCATCAATTGTAAAATCAAGCTTTTTCTGCTGAATATGCGGAAGAACGATATTATTCAGTTCGCTGAGAATTTCCGACAGACTGCATGGCGATTCTTCTATATGCAGCTTACCGCTTTCGATCTGACTCATATCGAGAACGTCGTTGATCAGACCGAGCAGATGATTGCCCGACGTTATTATTTTGTGCAGGTAATCCTCGATCTGATCGCGGCGTTCAATATTCAGTAAAGCAAGATTTGTAAATCCTATGATAGCGTTCATCGGAGTGCGGATATCGTGAGACATATTGGACAGGAAAATGCTCTTCGCTTTATTAGCGCTGTTCGCTTGCAGAAGAGCGTCCTCCAGCAATTTTTTCTGCTCCATTTCATTACGTGTTTCCTCGTCCACATTGCGGATACCGAGAACAACGCTGTGTTTTTTGCTCCATGTGCCTGCGCGAACGGCTTTTATCTCGTAATACCGAACTTCTCCGTTGATTTTAACGCGGTAATTCGTGTAATAAAGCTGCTTTTTGATAAGCTCCTCCGTCAGACTTTCGGAAGTGAATTTCTGCCGCAGCATATCGCGGTCGTCCTCGTAAACGAACGCACATATATAATGTTCCATTCCCTCGGTAAAACGCAGTCCCTCTTTAAGACCGAATTCGTTCGTATTTTCATCGTCGGAACGGAGAGTAATTCCCGCTCCCGTATTAAGATCATAGGAACACACAACGCTGTAATCGATACTGAGAGCCTGAACGAGTTCCGCATGATATCGTTCTTTCTCTTTTTCCTGAAGCTTCTGGGCGGTACTGTCAAGCAGAAAACGCTGATAGAAAAACTCACCGTTTTCCTTGAGAAGCTTGACATTCCCCATAACATGAAGAATATCGCCGTTTTTATGCTTGATGCGGTATTCGATGCTCGCGCTGTCGCCCTCTTTTTTTAGAGATTCTATAGCGTTGCGAAGCGAAGGCTTGTCCTCGTCAAGCACGGAATTGGCTATCATATCAAATCCGTCAGCCATTAATTCGTCATACGATCTGTAACCGAGAATTTTCAATGCAGTCTTATTAACGTTCAAGACTTTCGAGCCGTCAAAGGAATGGCAGAGAATTCCGCAATCCACAGCCGAAAAAATCGCTTCCATCATCAGATTTTTATTGACGATCTCCTGTTCGAAAGCGCGTTCACGGGTAATATCGATTCCGACTCCGACAGTACCCATAACGCTGCCGTCGCGGTCGTACAACGGCGATTTGAACGTGGTGAGAAGTTTCGTGTCGTCGCCTGATTTAACAAGTTCCTCGGAAGTTATGGTCGTCTTTTTTCGCATTACTTCCATATCGGATTCCATACAGTCGTGATCTTTATTGGCTGGATCGTCGGGGTCGACGTCCCATATATAAAAATGATCGCGACCCTCAACCTGCTGTTTCGTTTTGTTGACGGTTCTGCAAAAGCTATCGTTCACCTTATGATGAATTCCGTACTTATCTTTATACCATACGAGGTTTGGAATGCTGTTGATGGTAGCTTCGAGATACTGAGAAGTCTGC
This sequence comes from uncultured Alistipes sp., assembly GCA_964401315.1. Lineage (GTDB taxonomy): Bacteria > Bacillota > Clostridia > Oscillospirales > Ruminococcaceae > Ruminococcus. The sequence continues at coordinate 74,358 of CAYNYB010000003.1, read as the reverse complement.
CAATGATCGACCGACAATTTATAATTATTCTGCCACCTGATAAATCTGAAACTCAGTTCCTCATCAGAAAGCGGGAGCGTCCATATATCGGCAATATCGCCGAAAGCTCCGCAAAAACAGCCGAAATTCTCTTTTGAGGTCAGTAAAATTATCTGCGTTTCGGGCGATTTTGCGCTTATGATATTATTTAATTCCGACGCATTTTGGGTTTGCAAAAAAACAACATCAGCCTCGGTGACGTCGTTTTTTTGCAAACCTATCGAAAAATTGTAGAAAAAATGGTCGGGAACAGGGATAGCTTTAATAATTCCGATCATTTTTTCAGTGCAGCCGAAAAAACAAAAATTAACATTGCAATGATACATAATTATTTCTCCCTACAGAATAGACCTCCTCTTTCGTCGTCCGCTGAGGTCTAATTTTTCTGAAAATCCAATAATCATTATATCATAAAATCTCGAATTTGTCTACTCTATTATATGAATTTGCTTGTAAATTTTCTTGTATATGCTCTATTTAACTGCGTTTCAGAATTTTGAACGAGTAAAAACTCTTCTGAAACGCTTTAATCTCAGGAAATAGCATTCAACCTCATTACGGCGTTTGTATAATTCTTTGTCATAATCCCAAGGATTTTTATGATTTTTCTTTGGTGGCACAACAGTAATAAACTCATGCTCAGAAGCTAAAGCACGAGTTTTGTCATCTTTGTATGCTCTGTCCATAAGAAGATAATGTTGATTTTCAGAACAGATAGTTTCAATAAGGTTTCTGCCTTCGGGGGCATCATGATTATTATCGGCTGACAGGTGAAAGACAAATGCATATCGCTCGGAAGCAAAACAAAGATGTATCTTTGTTGTCATCCCCCTTTTGAACGCTCGATGCTCTGTTTACCGCTTGATTTACGAGTTCCGGCAACGTCAGGTTCGATTCAATGTGCAGTGTTACAGATGATGACGCACGGAATACTGAATCTTCCTGTAATTTTCAGCATATTTCTGACACCCGGACAGCCGTCTGCGTCGATATATATTTTCATATTCAAGATATTCTTCTATAGTGTTCTTTTTTCTTCTTATCATACAACTCCATGAAAAAATGTCCCGATATCATAGGTATCAGGCACTGCAAGCAGCCATTTTTGCAGCAGTACCACATAGGCATAAATTCACCATCGCAATTGACATCGCTTGCAACAGACTCATGCTGAGTATAATTCAGCCTGTCATTTTTATCTGTTTCAGCTGCGTATATCTTCCTCTCGGAAAATGCAACCGATGCAAATATACACACCGAGATCACAGCCAATAATTTTTTCATCAATATTCTAACTCCCATAGTTCAAATTTCCTTTAATTCTATCGGCACAGTTCTTGTGATCTCCAAACTATCAGGTGTAACTGAACACTCGTAAGCAAGAATATGTACTCCCTTTTTAGTTGCATTTCGTAAAGCATCGCCGAATTCCCTATGTGTCACATCATTTGGAGTAAACAGTTTCATTCCCGACATCTGAATCACAAACAGAACATAGCTGTGATAACCATTTTCCATTGCTCTGACAAGTTCATTGAGATGCTTTAATCCCCTCTTGGTAGGTGCATCCGGAAATGAAGCTATCCCATCATTTTCAAGAGTAACGCCTTTGACTTCAATAAATCCTTTTTCACCGTTTTTGTCCTCAATATAGAAGTCAAAACGAGAATCACCATATACTTTTTCAGGTCGAATCATCGTCAGTTCCGACATACCGGGCAATTTTATACTGCCATTATCCAAAGCCTCTCTTGCGACTTTATTTGGAGCTTGGGAGTCCATATTTATCAACAGATCTCCTTTTTTGACTGCGATCAAATCGTATAACAACTTTCGTTTTCCTTGCCGATAACTGAAATCTTCCAGATAAACTATAGAATCAGGAACGAGCAATTCACGGCATCTTCCCGTATTTTTAACGTGGACAGAAATCTCCTCTCCGTTCATGAAAACCTGCGCAACAAAACGATTGGAACGTGATAGAAATCGGGCGGAAACTATCTTATCATACTTCACGTTTCAGATACTCCGACAGTGCTTTTTTCAGGAACTCATAACGCAGACGTTTTTCCTCTTTTGCAAAATGAACCTCACGGAACTGCTCGGGATTATTTTCATATACAAGCTTTTCATCGCCGAACTGCTCACTTGTCAGATCAAAAATGCAGTTACCGATTACGTTATAGCAATGATAATTTCCGCCGTCTCGCAATATTCCGTAAACCTTTCCGCCGAAAATATCCTGTACAAGAAATGCCGTTATGGAACATTGTCCCAACGTTTTATTATCGAAAGTCCACCTGTCTCTCATTCTTGGAGCGCAGGTTTCCGCACACCATATTTCTGACAAAGCATCATACAGATCTCTCGGAGAATTAATTGACGGATAAGTATTGTTGATCGATTTAATCATTGCTGTTTCCCAGCCATAAAATTTGTATTCCATATGATCCTCCTAAATTATAATTCCGCTGAAATGGTCAATCTCATGCTGAATAATCTGTGCCTCAAAATCCTTAAATGTCTGCTTTTTCATCTTGAAATTTCTGTCCAGAAATTCAATGGTAACCGACTTGTATCGTTTAACCTTTCGCTGTCCGTTCAGGGAAAGACAGCCTTCTTCCGTTTCATAAATCTGCGATGATTTACTGACAATTTTCGGGTTCACCATAATAATATATCGATTGCCGATCAAAGCAACGAGTATCGTTTTACGCACGCCTATCATATTCGCAGCCATTCCAACGCAGCGGTCGGCATTTGCTTTTATTGTGTCCAGTAAATCCCGTATCACCTGCACATCTTCCTTGTCGGCAGGCTCTGATTTCTGTGCAAGAAAAAATGTATCTCTGACGATTTCCTTTACCATAATTCCTCCAGAAGTTCTTTACATCCATTATAAATATCGTTATATGCTATGTCAAATCTGTCCGTATACCACGGGTCGGAAACATCTTTATTTTTCAGCAGTTTGCTGACTTTATTATCAGGATCATCACCAACAATTCGCATCGTATTTGTGACGTTTCTGCTGTCCATACAGATAAACATATCATACTTGTCATAGTCGGATTTTTTAAGCTGTACGGCTCTTTTCCCCTCGCATGAGATACCATGATCTGCGAGTTCGGCTTTCGCGGGCGGATATACAGGATTGCCGATTCCGTTCCATATTTCCTCAGTGCTTGTTGCAGAAGAAGCAATGGCAAACTCTTTTTCACGTCTGCATTTTCCCAGCATATCTTTGAAAATAAACTCTGCCATCGGACTGCGGCAGATATTTCCGTGGCAGACAAACATAATTTTTATCATATTATTTCATCCCGTCATTCTCATCATAATTTCATCACCATGCTCTTTCAACCATAGTTTCTGCTTTTCGTAATCAGGCAGGATTTTTCTGACCTCCGCCCAGAATTTCGGCGAGTGATTCATTTCTTTTCTGTGACACAATTCGTGTACGACCACATAATCCAGAACCTTCGATGGCATCAGCATCAACAGACAATTAAAATTCAGATTGCCTTTACTTGAACAGCTTCCCCATTTACTTTTTTGATTGCGGATAGTAATACGCCCATAAGTCACCCCGACTAATTGAGCAAAATAAACGGCTCGTTTCGGAATGACCTCCAATGCCTTATCTGCAAGCTCATGTATTTCTTCTATTGTCAAAGGCTTTATTTGTGACATTTGCTGCCGGCGTTCCTGAACAGTCCGCAAATGCTTTTCTATCCAGTCGGACTTTTGATTCAAAAAATCCTGAATCTGTGTGTCAGACGTTTGCAGCGGCACTTTAAGTTCGATACTGCCATTCGGCTTGATTTGCAAGCAAATTGTTTTTCTTTTGCTTTTTGTTATCTTAATATCTTTCATACTGCATTTTCACTCTTTTCGATCTGCTTATTAATAGTGGTCTGCTGTGGTAGAATTTGCAGCAGAACTATATGCTTATGACATTTTGTTCGAATCTTCAAAACAGTCGTCTGCTTCAAACTCCACATAGTCACGTATTTCATATTGTGTTGGAAGACGGTAAAATCCGTGTTTGTCAAGGCGGTCATATATTTCCTGCTGTTCTGATTCAAATGCATAGTCGATCTCATTAAGAAAGTCTTTGACTGGTGAAAAAAAGAACGGCTTGCAAATTGTTTATCTCCTTTCTGTAATTGAAATTATCGAGAACCTGTACCAATGGCTGTTACACTCGTTGAATTGAGATAGTGATTATTTTTATTATAGCATATCTGCCGATTGTTTTCAAGCCTCGCACTGCAAAAGTTTATGGCTTCTACATGAAAAGTTCACAAAAATATGACAAAGTATTCAGTGATTTTATTTCTCAGGATGAATGGCAAGGTCTTGCTGCAATTGGCACGGTACATTCAAAAAGAATAATAAATGGTGATATTTAAAAAAAATTTCTGAAAACCCTTTTATTTTTTGAAAATATGTGATATAATGAAAATATAACTTTTTGAAAGGAATCAAACCATGAAAAAACAGATCATAGCGCTTTTGTCGGCGGCGGCTATAATCCTTCCATTTGCGAAGCCGTATAAAGCAGAAGCTTTTAATTTTACGCTAAAAGAATCAATACGCAGCGAATCGGCGATACTTATTAATCTTGACAGCGACATTGTTATACACGAAAAAAATGCCGATGCAAAGCAGCTTCCCGGACCTCTTGTAAATATTATGACGGCGGTGGTGTGTATAGAAGAATGCAGCGATCTTACACAGGAACTTACGGTGGATTCTTCCGTCTACGCGTCGCTCAGCGAAACTAAATACAAAGACGATCTGCGGTATGCGGATATTTACGACGGCGACGTTTTGAGTTACAACGATCTTTTGTATGCAATGATGCTTACGTCTTCGGTTGAAGCGGCGCAGACTATTGCATATACCATCGGAGAAGGCGACATAACGGCTTTCGTTGAAAAAATGAATCAGAAAGCGGCTGAAATCGGGCTTTCGGCAACTCATTTTACAAATCCAACGGGTATGTATGATAGCGATCAGTATACAACGGCGAGAGATATGGCTATCCTCACGGAATATGCCCTTGATATACCGAATTTCGACAAGATATGCTCGACTTATATGTACGAACCGTCTGTGCCGAATCTTGAACGCCATGAAGACAGAGATTCGTGGCGCTGGTATCATTCGAATCTCATGATGAATTCCGAAAGCGACGAATATTACTATCCGGGAGTACGAGGCGTAAAAACTGGAAATCTGGAGCTTGGCGGCAGAAATATCGTATCGCTCGCAAGCAAGGACGGTAATAATTACCTTGCGGTAGCGATGAAAGCGCCGCTTACAGATTCCGACGGAGATATAACTTATTATCATCTTGACGATATGAAATCGCTGTTTGACTGGGCTTTCGACAATTTCTCATATCAGGTCGTTCTTGCGGAAACCGCGGAACTTGGCGAGCTTCCCGTCAGTCTTTCCGAGGGAAACGACTATGTGCTTGCGCGCCCGAAAAATGAAGTCTCGCTTTTGTGGTACGACGAAGTGGACATTTCGCTTATCAGCCGCGATAAGATCAAATGGTATAAGACGGAACTGCAAGCGCCTGTAAAAAAAGGCGAAGTTCTGGGAGAAGTCACGCTTGAATATTCGGGGGAGGATCTTGCGACGGTTGAGTTGATCGCAGTTTCCAACATTGACAGATCGGTGACCAAGTATAATTTATATGCGGCAAAAATGTTCCCGAAATCCAAATGGTTCAAAAAAGCTTTTATCATCTCGGGAATGCTTTGCGGAATATATATATTGATCTGCATTTATTCCTATGTACTCTTTAAAAACCGTGCAAAACCCGTAAAACCGAAATACGCCGTTCCGAAAGTCGGCAATAAAAAGAAGAAAAAATAATTATTAGAGCCTGTTTAAAATCTCGATATGTGTGGATTTTTGATCATAATTTTGCTGAAGACAAAGAAAAATCCGCATGCATACTGTCGTATGGTAAGGCGACTCCCCGAGGCCTAATTCACAAAAACATTCCTTTTCGCATATAATAATTATGGATACTTATCCAAATTTGGCGAAAGGAATGTTTTTTATGCCTAAGCTATTTTTAAGTCCGTCAACACAGGAATGGAATAAATATGCAACAGAAGGCAACGAGGAACTTTACATGAACCTCCTTGCCGACCGCATGGAGCCTTATCTGCTTTCAAGCGGTATCTCCTATGTCAGAAACGATCCCGCCAGAAACGTTCAGGGTGCGATAAGCGACTCAAACGCAGGAAATTTTGACGTTCATCTTGCTCTTCATTCAAATGCCGCTCCCGAAAGTCTTGCGGGAAAGCTTCGCGGTATCGATATATATTTCGCGCCCTCCAGCGCCGACAGCGAGCGGCTTGCAAATACTATTGCAAACAATTTAAAGGAGATATACCCTCTGCCTGATAAGACACGCGCGCTGCCAACATATACTCTCGGCGAAGTACTTCGCACCAGAGCCGTTGCAGTGCTTTGCGAATTGGGATATCATGACAATTATGCAGATGAAGCGTGGCTGAAAAATAATCTTGATGAGATCGCGAGAAATCTCGTGGATTCGCTTTGTGATTATTTCGGCATACCGTTTATACTACCCACGGCTGTCAGATACGGTATGGTTTCCACAGACGGCGCGAATCTTAATATCCGCAATTATCCGTCGCTGAGCGGCGAGATAATCGGCAAGATTCCAAATAATGCCGCAATGCTTATCACAGGGGAATACAATGGCTGGTATGTAGTCAGCTACAACGGCATAGTAGGGTATGCAAGCAGCGAATTTATAATAATATAAATCAAAGGCAATACCGTAATTTGCGGTATTGCCTTTTCGTGTTTACTCGATACCTTTTACTTCATAGCCTGCATCAGTAACTGCATTCATAAGAACTTCGTCGGAAACCTCCTTGGAAAGTTCGATATAAGCGCATTTATTTTCAAGTGAAACTTCTGCGGAAACTCCGTCGATAGCGTTCAGTACCTTAGTGACCATGCCTGTACAGTGACTGCACATCATGCCGTCGATAAACATTGTTTTCTTCATTATTGTCACCTCCTTTCGCTGTACATCGTCTGTATTTGGCGATTCTTCGGGAATATCGCTCTTTTTCGATTTAAAGAGATTCAGCCGCAGGGCATTTGTTACAACGCAAACCGAGCTGAGACTCATAGCTGCCGCGCCGAACATGGGATTCAGCTGCCATTTGAAAATCGGGAAGAAAAGTCCTGCCGCAAGGGGAATTCCCAGAGCGTTATAAAAAAGAGCCCAGAAAAGATTCTGCTTTATATTGCGCATTGTAGCCTTGCTTAGTCTGATAGCTTCCGCAGCGTCGCGGAGATCGCTTTTCATCAGTATGATATCAGCGGATTCTATTGCAATATCCTGACCTGCGCCGAGAGCCATTCCGACATCGGCGGCGGCAAGCGCGGGAGCATCGTTTATACCATCGCCTATCATTGCGGTATGCTCGCCTTTTTCGCGTAATTCAACTATCATAACCGTCTTATCTTTTGGCAGAAGTTCGGCATAAACCTCGTCAATTCCAAGTTCGCGGCGAATCGCTTCGGCAGTTTTGGCATTGTCGCCCGTAAGCATGATAGTTTTCAGACCCATTTCTTTCATCATAGAAATAGCCTCCGCGGAAGTGGGTTTGATAGGATCGGCAGCCGTAATAATTCCCGCAAATTCACTGTCAACAGCGGCGTAAAGAGGTATAGCACCGCTTTCGGCAGCCTGTTCTGCCTTGCTTACAAATTCGGCAGGATCGATATTATTCTGCTTCATAAGGCGAAGATTGCCGATGATAACAGATTTTCCGTTAATTGTGCCTGAAATTCCTCCGCCCTCGGTTTCGTGATAATCCGTACAGGTAAACTGTTGAATATTTTTTTCATGGCAAAATTCCATAATAGATTTTGCAAGCGGATGAGAGGAGTAAGCTTCCAAAGAACCTGCAAGTGTAAGAAGATCGCGTTCAGAAATTTTATTGGTAATAATTTCACGAACCGTAGGCACTCCTTTGGTGCAAGTGCCTGTTTTATCGAGTACGACAGCAGTAATATTGTGCGCGGTTTCAAGGCTCTCAGCCGATTTAATGAGAATTCCGTTCTGCGCGCCCTTACCCGTTCCGACCATGATTGCCGTTGGAGTTGCAAGTCCGAGTGAACAAGGACATGAAATTACAAGAACAGAGATCGAGGCTTTGAGAGCGGCGGCGAAATCATGCGTGAAGATAATCCATAAAACGCCGGCTGTAATTGCTATCGCTATAACGATAGGCACGAAAATTCCGCTTATCTTGTCAGCAAGACGCGCTATCGGAGCTTTTGAAGCGGCGGCGTCCTCAACAAGAGCGATTATCTGCGAAAGCGTTGAATCCTTTTCCGTTTTATCGCAGCGGCATTTTACCGAGCCGCCTGTAGAAACACTTGCACTCATAAGAATATCGCCAACATTTTTAACTACGGGAATGCTTTCACCCGTTAATGCAGATTGATCCACGGAACAGCAGCCCTCGATGACTGTACCGTCGCAAGGAACCGAAGCGCCTGCTTTCAGAAGAAAAATATCACCTACAACTATTTCGGAAACGGGAATCTCGGTTTCCGAGCCGTTTCTCAGAACGATAGCTGTTTTGGGAGCAAGGCTTACGAGTTTGCTGACGGCGTCGGAAGTTTTACGTTTACTTTTGGCTTCAAGAAATTTACCAACGGTAATCAATGTGAGTATCGTTCCGCACGATTCATAATAAAGGTTCATCATGTACCCATGAGCAGCGGAAAGATCACCTCTGCCCATGTGATAAGCCATCATGTAAGTGCCATAGAGACTGTACAAAAACGCAGCCGCAGCGCCGATAGCGATAAGACTGTCCATATTCGGAGAACGGTGCAGAAGATTTTTGAAGCCGTTTCTGAAAAAGTGAAAATTCAGAGTGATAATCGGAACAGTCAGCAAAAGCTGAGTCAGTGTAAAAATCATCATATTTTCGTTGCCGCTTAAAATTGGTGGAATCGGCGCGTTGACCATATCTCCCATACATATATAGAATAGCGGCACGAGAAAGCAGACAGAACTGATTAGCCTCAGCTTCATTTTTTTCAACTCGTCGTTGCCGTCGCTTTTGGAAATTTCAACTCCCTGCTCCGATGCGACGTAGCCGGCTTTTTCGACAGCAGCGATAATTTTTGCGGAATCTGCGGCATTCTCATCGAATTCCACCTGCATGAAATTTCTCAGCAGATTCACATTAACGGAAGAAACTCCGCTGACATTTTTGACAGCCTTTTCGACATGAGCCTGACACGCCGAACAGGTCATGCCTGTGACATTGTATTTTAATTTTTTCATGGCAATACTCCTACTTTAATTTTTTAATCAGTTCAACGGCTTCCGCGACAATATCATTATTGCCGTTTCTGATCTCTTCAATCATGCAGGTTTGCATATGTTCTTCGAGTATCATGAATCCGACGTTTTGCAGAGCGCTTTCCACGGCGGAAATTTGCGTGAGAATATCGCCGCAGTAACGGTTTTCGTCAAGCATTTTCTGAATGCCCTTAAGCTGTCCGACGATTCGGTTGATCCTGTTTCGTAGCTGTCGTGAAGTTTCCTCACTTCTGGGAGTTTTTTTGAATCTACAGCAGCAATCGTGAGTTTCGTTCATTTTAATTCACCTCATATACCCCATATGGGTATTTTCAAACTATATATATTATATACCCCCACCGGGTATTTGTCAATAGGTTTTTGAGAAATTTTTCAAAAAAATTCTCCATGAATTTTTTTCATGGAGAATACGGATAATCTTTATTTTTTCTGCATTTTTTTAATTTCGCTGAACAGAGCAATATCGTTGTCATTAACCTTGATATTTGTTTTCATTGTTTCGCCTTTTGAAGTGCGAACGGTAACTTCAAGTATGCTGTCCTTATCAACAACGTCGGCAGCCGCCATGAAAAACATAAGCAGTTTCGGATGATCCTGAGTAAATTTCTCAAAAAGCGGTTTGATTTTCAGCAGTCCCATTGGATTCATGATTTTATACTCTCCTTTTGTTTCAAAATTATCTATAGTATAATTATACTACTTATTATTTAAAATTGCAATAGCATTTTGTGTGCATTTTTGTGAACTTGATGTGATGAATGTAGATTATATTGCATAGTTGAATTTTGATATTCAGAAAAATGTTAAAAAAAGAGATTATTTTTAATTGACAATCAATTGAATTTTTTATATAATTTCAATAGAAAATATTTTTGGAGGAAAAATCGTATGAATAAAAGTTTCAATTCGCTGTTGACGGCTGCCATACTTGGAATTTCAAGCGTTGCAGGCGCGTTTACGGTATTTGACAGACAACCGCTCGAAGTCGAAGCAGCTGTAAGCTATCCTGTGCAGGAATTCCGTCTTGGTATGGCTGACACGGATAATAATGTAACATCGAGCGGAGTAAATCTCGTACCCTCTGTAATGATGGGGGAGAACAATGAAAAATGGTCGCTGAATTACGTGAGCAGCGGCGTTTATGAAATTGTAAACTCCGCCGATGGAAAAATACTTACCGCAAACGGCTCAGGAGTTTCGCTTGCTGTAGATACTGACGCTGCAAATCAGCGTTGGAAGATCGAGGGCGTGCAGAAAGATTTCGACGGCTATTATTTATATTATAAAATCACCAGCAATGCTGATTCCACAAAGGCTCTTACATATACTGAAAGCGTAGGTTTCGGACTTTCCGCGTATTCGGGAGCGGAATTTCAGAAATACAAAATAAATCTCGACGGATTGGAAGGATATGCGGCAAATGCAATGACTCCCTCAGGCGAAAAAGCCGGAACTATTGGCGGACTTTTAGGCGAAGTGGTTTTCGTTTCAACTGCCGATGAACTCGAAAAACAAGCTAATACAACTGAACCTAAAACTATTGTCGTGACTGCCGACATCGATATGCGTAAAAAAAGCCATACACGTGTGCGTGATAATAAGACAATCGTCGGAAGTTATGGAAACCACACTATATATGACAGTTTTTTCCGTACAAATAACGAATATGGCAATGAGGGCGATAATCCGTCAGATAATATCATTTTCCGAAATCTGAAAATGGTTGCAAAAAATGAACCGAACCGTATTCTTATTAATATATGGTCGTCGCGGCAAATCTGGATCGATCACATTTATTTTGAGTCGCAGCTTTCTTATGACAGAAAAGGTAACGGTCAGGACGAAGTCGGCAAATTCATCTGGATAAATACTCCGTATGATTCCTATATGGACGCGAAAGATAGACTCCGTTCTCCAGACTACATTACGATTTCTTACTGTCATCTGAAAAATCGCTACTGGACGGTTGCATACGGTACTCAGAACGACGAAATCACACGTGACAGAACGACTCTCCTCTACAACTGGTGGGACGAAAATGTTCGCCGCTGTCCTCAGCTTGGAAACGGCTCAGCGCATATTTACAATAACTACTATTCAGCCTACGGAACTTCAAATAACGGCTCAGCAACGTCCGGAATCATCGGCGGCGACGGCTCTGATATGGTTTCGCAGAACAACTGCTTTCAAGGATTTTCACTGGCGCAGGCTCTTATGATGGGCAGCGGAAACGAGCCTTGCCGCGATGATAATTCTTACATTTCCGGTACAGTAAACGGAACTCCGACAAAGATAAAATTCACCCCCAAAAAGACTTCAAGCTGGTATCCGAATAAGACGAATTACGGATACAGACTTCTCGACGCTTATAATACAAAAAATACTGATACAAAGGCATTCTGCATGAAATATGCAGGCGATAAACTTTCGGCAAATGACATGAAATACATTACAGACAGCGAATTTGCTTCATGGGTAACTACAACGTATGCTTCGCCGTTCCTCAGACACGTTGACCTTGGCGCAGCGACAGCTGCTTCGTTTGTCAACGGCTCAACATACAGAATCAAGAACGTCAACTCGGGACTTTATATGCAGGTTGAGGGAGCAAAGGCTGAAAATGGCACAAACGTTCAGCAGTGGGGAACAGCCGACGGAGTTACACATGATATCTGGAAACTTATCGATGCCGGCGACGGTTATTATTACATCGCTTCTGCGGTAGGCGACGGCGGAACTTTCATGCTTGACATTGCAGGAAAAAAGACGACAAACGGCGCTAATATAGACATTTATCAGTATAACGGCGGAACGAATCAGCAGTTTATGATAACTCCCAATGCTGACGGTTCATACAAGCTTCGCACGAGAGTTTCGAACGGAAAATCAGCCGTTGAGATTGCAGACGCTTCTGCACAAAGCGGCGCGAACGTTCAGCAGTGGGAGATAAATGGCGCGAATTGTCAGGACTGGATATTTGAGGAAATTACAAATCCCGGCTGTAAAATGGATACAAGCGTTATATACGAATTTGAAAATTTGAACAGCGGGATGGTAATGGATATCGAATCCGGAAAAATGGAAGCCGATACCAACGTTCAGCAGTGGTCAACAGGTCATTTTAAAAGTCAGCAATGGACTCTTCAGGCGTTTTCAGGAGGCGGAAATTACTATTATATCCGTTCATATTCCAATCCGAAATATGTTCTCCGCGCAGCGGGTTCTGCCGATGGCGGAAATATAAACATTGCTGAGTATTCAACAAAGGACAGCGCAATGCTTTTCAAATTTGCTAAAAATCCCGACGGAACTTATTATATCATGACGCGCGCTTCAAAGGACGTCTGCCTTGTTGAGATAGCTTCCGCTGATAAATCAAGCGGGGCGAATGTTCAGCAATGGTCACCTACTGATAATGACTGTCAGAAATGGTCTGTGGAAACATTTACGACAACAACTACCACCACCACAACAACCACTATCACAACAACAACAACTACTACAGAAGCTCCCAAAACTACGACTACAACAGCAGATAAGCCGATTGTAGGCGATATAGACGGCGACGGAAGCGTTAAAGTTAATGATCTTGTAATGCTCAGCAAATATCTGCTGACTTCCGGAACGCTTACCGCGTCGCAGAGCAGCGCTGCTGATTTAGACGGCGACGGCAGACTTGACGTATACGACCTTGTAATTCTCAGACAATTACTTATTGGGTAAGGAGAAGATAATGCCGATAATAGAGATAAAAGATTTATCTATCGAAGAACTTATACCCTATACAGTAAGCAATGAAATACAGCTTAAACGTTACTTTGAACCTGAACTCGGTATATTTATTGCTGAAAGTCCGAAAGTCATAAGACTTGCCCTCGATGAGGGCTATGAGCCGCTTTCAATGCTTATAGAGCGGAAATATATCGACGGGCATGGGAGTGATATTGTCGAACGCGTCGGAGAAATTCCCATTTACACCGCGGACAGCGACGTCCTGACAGGTATTACAGGATTTAAACTTACTCAGGGAATTTTATGTGCTATGCGCCGTAAAAAAATTCCCACAGCCGATGAAATTTGCACAAATTCCAAAAAGATAGCCGTGATTGAGGACGTTATGAATCAAACAAATATCGGAGCGATAATCCGATCGGCGGCGGCTCTTGACGTGGACGCAGTGCTGCTTACCGAAGCTTCCAGCGATCCGCTTTACCGACGTTCAGTTCGCGTGAGCATGGGAACGGTTTTCAAGATTCCGTGGACGTTTATCAAGGGAGATTCTCCCGATTATGTGCAGTATTTAAAGGAGCAGGGATTCACTACAGCGGCCATGGCTCTTCGGAAAAATACGGTTGACATTGATGATCCGTGTCTTAGAGATTCCGAAAAAATAGCGATAATTCTCGGAACGGAAGGAGAGGGCTTGAAAAATTCTACCATAGACGCCTGCGATCACACGATAAAAATTCCTATGGCAAATGACGTAGATTCGCTGAATGTTGCAGCGGCAAGTGCGATAGCATTCTGGGAATTATGCTGTAAAAGATGAAAATTATAATATGCCGGAGAGATTTCTTCGGCATATTTTTTTGATTTGTTGTCAACTTTTTATTAGAAATCAGTTGACAAACAAAAAGCAATGTGTTATAATGTTTGCAGAGGTGATAAAATTGAAAACAAAAAATTTAATTCTGATTTCAATGTTTGCAGCATTATCGGCAGTCGGCGGATTCATAAAAATCCCCATGCCGTTCTGTCCGATCACACTGCAAATCCTGTTCACAACTCTCGCGGGAGTTCTTCTCGGAGGTAAGAATGGAGCGATAAGCGTTGGAATATATGTGCTTTTAGGGCTTATGGGAGTTCCGATTTTTACAGGCGGGGGCGGAATTTCCTACATTCTTCACCCGACATTTGGTTATTTGATAGGCTTTATCATTGGCGCATATGTTACGGGAAAGATATGTTATACAGGCAATCCGACATTCTGTCGGATTCTGTTTGGAAGTTTGGCAGGCTATATCCCTATATTTTTAATAGGTACACTGTACGATATTGCTATAACATTTCTTTATCTCAAATCAGACGCCGCTGTTTTTACGGTTGCATTCCAATGCCTGCTTCCACTGACGTGGGATATATTTTTATGCGTATTTACAGCATTTCTTGGTCAAAGATTAATCCCGGTACTTTATAAAGGAGAGAGGGCGGCAGCATGAATATTTTGAATTTGGCAGAAGAAATTATAAACGGCTATCGGCTTGAACGCGGCGGCGAAAATGAATTTCTGCTCATGGCTGAATTAATGGAACTTTGCATGGGAGCGGATATGATACGCAGAAATATCCGAGGAAATGATATCGAAATGTGCAGCATCATCAACGGCAAGAGCGGAAAATGCTCGGAAAACTGCAAATTCTGCGCTCAATCCGCTCACAACTTCGCTTCCGCTGAAGTTTACGATTTTATTGATGAAAGTAAAATTATTGAAGAATGCAGATACAGCGAATCCAAAGGAGTGAGCAGATTTTCCGTTGTCACAGCAGGGAAAAATCTTAACAATGAGGATTTCAATAAGGCGGTTTTGGCATACAGGAAAATCAGTGGAGGAAAAATTAAAATATGCGCTTCCCATGGACTTCTCACGGAAAAACAGTTTCAAGAGTTGAAAAAGGCAGGCGTCAGTCGTTATCATTGCAATCTTGAAACGTCGCGAAGATTTTTTCCTAATATCTGCACATCTCATACATACAACGACAAAATAAAATGCATTCATCTTGCGCAAAAATGCGGACTCTCAATATGCTCGGGCGGAATTATCGGAATGGGTGAAACATGGGACGACAGAATAGATATGGCGTTCGAGCTTGCAGAATTGAAAGTTGATTCTATTCCGCTGAACGTTTTGATTCCCATTAAAGGCACGCCGCTCGGAAGTTCGGAACGCCTTAGCGAAGATGACATACTGCGAACCGCGGCAATTTTCCGATTTATAAATCCGACAGCTGATATACGATTTGCGGCAGGTCGCGTGCTTATGGCTGATCTTGGGCAGAAAGCGTTCCGCTCGGGAATGAATGCGATGATCACGGGAGATATGCTGACTACAACCGGTAGTACTATTGACCGCGACAAGAAAATGATAAATAATATATAAAAAAATTGCTTCTGCACTATTGAGCAACAGGTATTTTGGACAATAGCGGAAACAGATATAATATTCTGATTGGCTTCGCCGCACATTTTATGCTTTTGTCAATACATCTTACTAAAATTCACATTATATTCACAAAAACAGTCACAGGGTTCTCTTTATCCCTGTGACTGTTTTTCCTTTTCTTAGCTTAATGACATTACGGAAAAGAAAGTTTTAAGAGCCTGTTCAGTATCCGTACAAATCCATATGTCATCTTAGTGCAGTGTTGTCTAAACTGTATAGAAAATGCTATAAATTTTATACAGTTTGCAATTGAAAAACAAGCATAATAATGATACAATAAATTTGAAAAGTCAGAGTTTAAAACTTGTTCTCATAGGATTTGTGTGTGGATATTCGAGCATAATTTTACCGAGGCAAGGCGAAAAAGCGAACGCATACTGACGTACGGTGAGTTTTTGCAACGCAGACATCGGTAAAATTTGCCGAATAGACGCGTGCAGTATCCTAATGAGAGCAAGTTCTTAAGTTATACTATGAACGGAGGAAGATCGTGAATAAGCGCAATATAAAAAGGCTGACAGCTTTTGTTTCTGCAATTGTCCTTTGCTTTGGAATCGCAGAAATACATACCCACAATACTGTAAATGCCGTTTCAAGCAATAAGAGAATAAGAGTCGATATCAATAGAAACGACGGACGTTCGGCATTATACGCTCCCAATGCAGAAAACTGGATATATACCGGTGAAGCATACACTGTAAACGGCATCACATTCAAGCTGAGCAACAGCGGCTCGGCAGGTTCTGGCGTTGACTGCACCAATAACAAAAAGCTGCAGAAATATGACGGTACAACACCTTATCTGACTGCCGACGGAGTAAAAATAAAAGACGGCGACAACGGCGGTGTATTGAAACTTGAAATATCCGGACTTTCGGCAGGTACGCATTCATTTACAGGCTGGCACAGTTGTCTTGACGGCGTTACGGCAAGCAGTCTGAAGCTTACAGTCAACGGAAAAGAAGCAATGAAAGGGATCCCATGTCCTTCAAATGTCGCAAATAGCAACGAGGCAGGTATGTCCTACGCTGAATTCAATGTAAGTTCAGGCGGTACCGTTACCATATTAATTCAGGGCGAGGGTACGGCTTCATATAATAACGCGTGGCTGAATGCTTTTGAGATAGACGGTGCAAGTCCTGTTGACTCAATTTCAAAAATCAGCCCCGAGGATATGTGTAAGCACCATAATATTGAGGACGGACTTGACTGGACGGCAGGGCAAGGTGCATCTTCTCATGATGTCTACATTGGAACTGATTTTGACAGCGTATACAATGCAGAAAAGAGTTCAAAGGAATATAAGGGAACAGTAACCGCACCACATTTTGATCTTGACGACAGCTATTCTTCGCTGAATACATATTACTGGAGAGTTGACGAAGTAAGTGCCAACGGAACAGTAAGGGGCAGTGTCTATTCATTTCAGGTAAACCGTCTTGCGTTTCCCACAGCCGAAGGTTACGGACGCTGGGCAAGAGGCGGCAGAGGCGGACGTGTCGTTGAAGTCACGAATTTGAACGACAGCGGAGAGGGTTCGCTCCGTCAGGCGCTTGAAGTGGAAAAAGGTCCGAGAACAGTTATATTCAAGGTAGGCGGCGTTATCGAACTGAAAAAGGTTCTGTGTATACCTGCTGACGGGGGAGATGTTTATGTTGCCGGACAGACTGCTCCCGGAGACGGAATCACACTGATCAATTATGATTTCGGTGCAATGGGTGCAGAAGATGTTATAATCAGAGATGTACGTGTCCGTGTGGGCGATATGAACGGTAAATCCACCGGAGGAATGGGCGTGACAAGCTGTAACAATACAATCATTGACCACTGCTCCATTTCATGGGCAACCGATGAGGGATTCAGTTCAAGAAGCGCTTCAAATATCACGTTTCAGTGGAATATTATCGGAGAATCACTCAACGAATCGGTTCACTACAACGCAGGTAACAGAGACGAAAAAGAACCTCACTCATTTGCGGCATCGATCAGCGGCAATAAAGGAAGTTTCCACCATAATTTATTGATCGATTGTACAGGCAGAAACTGGTCTCTTGCAGGCGGTATGGAGCAGGACGCTGTAACCTATGGCGGCGCATTGGATATCCGCAATAATGTAGTTTACAACTGGCGTGACCGTACCACTGACGGCGGAGTACGCAGACTGAATTTTGTGGGCAACTACTACAAAGCCGGTTCGGTAAGTAATACAAATCTACACGTTGTCTCTCTCGATGGCAACGAGCTGAACACAAGTGATATGCAGAAAATGTACGTTTCAGGAAATGTTATGACAGGTACTGACGGAAAAACTATCCTTTCAGCTTCCGATGACGCATGGGCAAAGGGTAAAGCAGTCTCTGCCGGTAAAAATTCTACCGTCAATGATGTGAAAAGTACAGCTCCTTTTTTTGAGTCATATGTGAATACCGATTCGGCGGATGAAGCGTACAAAAAAGTAATTGACAATACAACAGGTGCAGGAGCGAACGTTCCGAAACTGGACTACATTGACAGCAGATACCACAATGAAGTCACAAACGGCACATATACTTACACGGGCAGTGTTGACAAGCTCAATGGTATCATAGACAGTCAGAAAGATGCAGGCGGATATCCGAACAGTTCCAATTTCAAGGGCGGAACTGCACCTGCCGACAGCGACCATGACGGTATGCCCGACGAATGGGAAACGGCACACGGACTTGATCCGAAAAACTCTGCTGATGGAGCAACTGTAAGCCTTTCCGCTGATGATTATACAAACCTTGAAATGTATCTTAATGAGCTTGCAGGCGACCGGGTGGAATATAATTTTGTTGCTCCTGCCGAGCCTATGAACGGCGAAATGATTCTTAATTTAACTGTTGATGATAAGGAAAATGCTGTCGATTGGTCAATTCAGAACGATCTGAAAATTGGAGATCTGCAATTTGGCGACAGAGAGGTTACATTTACCGATATTCCCGAATTTCTCACAGGTGCAGAATATATCAGAACAGCCGCCGACTCTAAAACGGCTGTGACAGCTCTGGGCAATTTCACGGCAGGCACAGATATGACAGTATATGTTGCTCTTGACAGCCGTGTTGCAGCTATACCTGAATGGCTGAAAACATGGAAAAAGACAGGTTTATCTGTCACAAACTCCAACAATGTCGTGTTTGAGCTTTATGCAAATGATTTTCAAATGGGTGATAATATTACACTTGGAACGAATGGCCAGTCGTCCGGCTGCGTAAATTATTCTGTATTTACATCTTTGCAGGGTATGGGTTACTTAATGGGAGATGTTAATTCCGACGGCAAATTCAATGTTTCAGATGTAGTTCTGCTTCAGAAATGGCTGCTTGCAGAATCTGATATAGATCTTGCAGACTGGAAAGCAGGAGATTTCGTCAGTGACAATAGACTGGACGTTTTTGATCTGTGTATGATGAAACGTGCGTTTCTGGAAAATAATTCACAATCATAACTTCGTTAGGCAACCTCTAAAAATCCCTCCAAGAAAAAACAGGGTTTTTAGAGGTTGCCATAAAGCGAATATTCCCAAAATGGATAAATCATAAATGACTGCTCTTTGAAATCTGAAGTTGCCTTTATATCAGTTTTTCTTTTTTTGAGCGGATAGACGATATTGTTTTGCGGTCATGCCGACTTTGCTCTTGAAAAGGCGCATAAAGCTGGTGGGGTCGTCATACCCGCATTTTTCAGCGATTTCTACAATATGCAGATTTGTATCACGAAGAAGTTTTTTCGCTTTGGAAAGTCTTGCTGCCAGAATTTCTTCCTTGCAGGTGCGTCCGAATTGATGAGAATAGAGTCTGTGCAGATAGCTTGTACTGATACCGATTCGGGCGGCAATTCTATCCACATTCCAGTCAAGCTGAGGTTCAAGTTTGATTTCACGCCGGATCTGAACCAACTGACAGGTATAATCATTTTCTTCTGTAGCGGACAGATTTACTTTCTGCATCAGAATCTGCATACGTTCATGAAGAATTTTTTCAGCCTCATCGGAATCGGAGATCTCTGCTCTGCAATGATCAAAAACAAGTTTCGGTAGAACGCTTTTCTTGATATGACTGTAAATGGTTTTCAATGTTTTTTCAAAGTGGACGATCTGTTTTTCGGCAGTTTCCTGAGCGTCGTCCGTTCCGTCATAGGGCAGAAGTACGGAAAAAACATTCGTGCTGATTCTTGCTGAGAGTGTATCAACTGTAAAGAACAGTTGGATCGCATTTATAACAGGCATAATTTCTTCCGGTGCATCCGAGCGGATGCCCTGTGAGTTTTCCACGTAAATCAGAAGCAGGATTCCATATTTCCCTTCTGCTGTGAATTTTCCGTACGCAATGTGTGCCTGCTCCAGAAACCCTTTCCTGTTATGCATACCTGAAAGTCTGTCCTTGATAGAATATTCTGCGATCTGTCTTTCGATCTGCTCTGTATAAAGCTTCTGCTGGAGCGAACGCAACCCGTTTGCAAGAGCATCACACCAGTTGTTGTAGTAATAGTCACATTGATAATCCAATGCAGATTGATAGGAAGACGCAAGATATCCGAAAACTTGAAGCAGATTATGAACCGGTGTCAGAACAACATATCTTGGCTCATGAGGCTTGCTAAGCGACGGAAGTATATTACATATATCGAATCTGTATCCTGTTTTTTCATCGGCGTATCCAAAGCGTTTTGAAACTGCAAGGAGCATCTGCGAGGAATACCCCTCTGTCCGATACTTTTTGGGATTGTTTTTCTCCATGATCCAGTCGCTGCAAAGACAAAGGTCGAGAGTTACCCATGAACGCAGAAGATGTGCAATTGAATTGACTGTTCCTATCAATTCATCTATTGATTCCGCTTCTGACAGACGGGTAATATAATTTGATGTGACATACAGTTCATGAACCGTATCGTGATAAGCACGGTTTTTGCGGAGCATCTGATTGATTCTGACCTGTTCGTTGTGCTTATGTGAACATCCGCAGCTTTCCCCAAGTCTGAGTTTGAGCTGATATTGCGCAGATGCTGTATGAATTTTCTTATGTGTCATCATTTCATAAAGACGATTCACAGCAGATTCTGCCAATTGACATTCGATATTGGAAGCAGTTGTAATAGAGGGAAAATGCGTCAACGCACGGATATTTCCATCAAATCCTGTGATTTTCACATCACCGGGAACGGAAATTCCATATTCCTGAAGTGTATCACAAAGGGTAATTGCCATCATATCGCTTGCACAGACGACAGCGTCCGGCATGGGTATTTCTCCTTTTGCGATCTGCGTGCCGAGGACAGCGGCGCTGTTCTTCCAGAAATCGCCGTAGAAAACACGGACGTTTTCATCTGTCAGACCTGCTTCTGCGATTGCTCTTTGAAATCCTGAAAGACGTTCTTCTGCCTGATAATTTCCTGCCGGTCCTGTCAGACAGTAACATTTTTTTGCGTAATGTTCTTCTATCATGTGTCGGGTAATTAAGTAAAAAGCCTCTTCTTGTGATGAAAAAATATAAGGAAACTGCTCCTGTTTTTTTTCTGTCACAAGACACGGAACAGCACAGGAAGCAAGGATTTCTATAATACGCTCAATGACATCGCTGTGTGTGAATTTCCCTGCACCCAAGATAACGCCGTCGAGCTTTACCATGGAAAGAAGTCGGTAGATATTGAATTCTCCCTCGACATATTCATTATGCAGGAACTCCATTTGTGCATTGGAAGAATTCGTAAATACAATAACATCATATCCGAGCTGTGCGGCTCGATTCTGGATCCCATGCAAAAATTCAGAATCCAGTTCATCACGGATAATTGGCATAACAACACCGATTTTTCCAATAGCATTCATATTTGCACCCCCTGTTATAGCCTGTTCAGTATCTTTTTATGCGCGGATTTTCGAGCATAATTTTTACGAGGACAAGGCAAAAATCCGCAGGCAGGCTGACGCCTGTCAAGGATTTTTAACGCAGTCATCATAAAAATTTGCCGAAAAGATGTGCGTAACTTCCTATGTGGACAGGTTCTGAGAATTTTGACGCAGTCAACGGCAAAATTTACTAAAAAGACGTGCGGAAAAAGATACTAAAGAAGTTCTTAAAACTATTATAGCACTTTCTATAATTCGTGTCAACAGAATAGTTCAGAAAATGCCATAAAAGAGACAATCAGTCGATGCGTCGGAGATTCTGGAACAAGTCTATTACATAAGTATACTATTCGAAACGGCATATTAGGCAATGACGCTTCGGAAAAACATAAAAAGGAGTAATACTATGAAAATCCATTTCAAAAAAATTCTGTCCGCAGTGACAGCAGCAGTATGTTCTTTGAGCATACTAATTTTTCCATCAGCGTTTATAAAACCTCAATCGGCAAACGCTGCGGATGCTTATCCTATTCAGCAATTTCGTCTTGCGATCTCCAATACGGACAACAATGTAAACGCATCGGGAACTGCCATTCTGCCTGACACTCTCAACGGTACGAATGCAGAGAAATGGTCTCTGAATTACATCAGCAGCGGTGTGTACGAAATTGTCAGTGCTTTGAACGGTCAGCTCCTCACTGCAAACGGATCATCTGTTTCTCTTGATGACGATACCGACGGCACAAATCAGCGCTGGAAAATCGAAGGCGTACAGAAAGACGCAGAGGGCTATTATCTTTATTACAAAATCACCAGTAATGCTGATAGCTCAAAGGCACTGACATTTTCCGAGAGCGGTAACTTCCGGCTTTCTGACTATTCCGGCAACGATTACCAGAAATATAAACTAAACCTCGACGGTTTGCAAGGATATGCAGCAAACTGTGTGGTTGACGGAAACGAAAAGGCAGGCACGATCGGCGGTCTGCTCGGTGATACTGTATTCGTCAGCACCACCGACGAAATGATGAAAGCAATGCAGCAGACCGTTCCGCTGACGATCGTCATGACAAAGGATCTTGACTTTCATCCATACGGTCAGGTAGTCATCAACTCCGACAAAACCGTCACAGGTTATTACGGCGTAACACTGAAGGATTGCCAGATACGCACCTGCCAGACAGACACAAGCTCTGCCATCTCTCCGTCGGATAATCTTGTTTTCCGCAATCTCAATTTTCTCGCACATGAAAGCACGAACTGTATGTTATTCAATATCTACTCCTCACGTCAGATATGGATCGATCATTGTTCATTTGTCAGCAAATTGAACAGGACAGTTGATGAAGTGGGAAAATTCATCTGGTGCAACTCGCCGTTTGACGGAACCTGGAAGTCCCGAGCGACTGACTTTATCACGCTTTCCTATTGCTCATTCTATAATCGCTACTGGACAACGCTTTTCGCATCGGTATCCTACGAAGTCCCAGCCAACGAGAAAATACGTTGCCGCATATCGCTGCTGTACTGCTTCTATGACCAATGTGTGCGCCGATGCCCGCAGCTTGGCAGCGCTTACGGTCATATCGTTTCCGGATTCTGGAGAGGCACTGAGGGACAGAACGACAACGGCACCGATGAGATCATCGGCGGAGGACAGACCGATGTAGTATCGCAGAACTGCCGATTTGAGGGCATTGACTCCGGACGTGAGATATGTGCCGGCGGCGGTGATGAGCCGTACCGTGACGACAATTCTTACACTGCCAAGAATGCGAATGCAACACCTACGAAAATCAATTTCATGCCCAAGGTAACAAGCATTCGCCGACCCGAGAACGAGAATTACGGCTATTCGCTCATTGCGCCGATCGGTACATATAATACAAAGGATTTTTGTCTCAATTATGCAAAGGCTGCCGGCTCGCTATCTGAACTGAAATACATTACCGACAGCGATATGGCGCAGTGGAGAGAAACGACCTATCCCGACTTTTTCCTCGAAGAACTTGACTGCTCCGAAAAGGCAGCCGTAATGGATACTACTAAAATGTACGCTTTTCAGAATGTGAACAGCGGATATTACCTTGAAATCGAGGATGGCAGGCTCTCTAACGGTACAAATGTAGCACAAGGCAAAAATGCGGATCGAAACGCGTGGCTCTGGAAGCTTGAGGATGCAGGCGATGGATATTACTACCTCTACACAAAGGGTGACGTGAACACGACACTCTGTCTGGATCTGCCATATGGTAGTGCAGATAACGGCACAAGCTTTGGGATCTGGACGAATGATCAGTCGGACGCACGAAAATTCAAGTTTATTGATAACGGAGACGGCTCTTATACAATCGTAACGAAGTCCTCCGGCGATGCGAGTTGCCTTGCAGTAGCCTCTGATTCTACGGAAATCGGCGCAGACGTTCTCCAATGGGAGCGCAATAACGGCGATGCGCAGAAGTGGATCGCCATTGAGAAATATGAACTGCTCAGCGGTGAACTGATAAAGAATCTTGATCGTTTGAACAGCGAATATGCGGATGCATGGGCGATTGGCAGCAATCTGAAAGACGGCGTCCCACTCTACGGCGACAGAGAAGCGACATATACCGGATTGCCGTCAGCGCTGCTCGGCGGCGAATACATCATATCACCCTGTGACGCTAAAAATCTCAGTGGAGCAATTGCAGAGTTTGAAGCAGGAGAAGCAATCATAGTCTATGCTGCGGTCGATGTACGCGTGGAGAACATTCCGTCGTGGTTAGCAAACTGGAATAAAACAGAACTGACATTTATGAGTTCCAGTGATGTGAAATTCAACCTTTACTCGAAAGAAGTCAGCAAGGGCGAGATTATCACTCTTGGTTCTAATGAACAATCAAACGGCTGTGTGAACTATACGGTCATTGCTGTCAAAGCTGCAAGCATTGCCGGCGATGTAAATGGTGACGGAAGTTTCAATGTTGCTGATGTCGTTGAATTGCAGAGATGGTTGCTTGCAGATAAAAATGCGACTTTAAAGAACTGGCAGGCTGCCGATTTTTGTAAGGATGACAGACTTGATGTGTTTGATCTTTGCCTAATGAAACATAAGCTGATAAACGGTTGATTATACCTCTTTCCAATTTATAAGTTCACTCTCATTCTCTCCATATTGATTTTTTCTCGAAATAGATCGTAACACCAATTTTATGCCCAAAATTGAATATCATTCTACGCTTCTCAGCAATGAGAAGCGACTTTCTTTTTCAGATGTTAAGGAGATCGCATGAATGGACGAACTGTCGAATTATTCCCATGAGGAGATCATTGATCGAGCAGACGCCGGGGACAGAGATGGAGGAGCATCTGGGATACGAGTAGAATTATGCTGAAGGAAACAGTCGGAATGGCTATGGCAAGAAAACGACCATCAAATCATGGCAATGTATGCAAAGGGAATGTCACAGAATCTATTGAGTAAATTTCCTTTTTGGGTCACATCTATTGACAACGCAGAGAAATTTTTTTAAATATTGAAATAGCTATTGCAAAACAACTGAAAATATTATATAATATAAGTATCTGTGAATTTTACCTGTTCAATAGACCGCTATTCGGCTTTAGAACAGAGGTGAGTATACAGGAAAGGAGATAAGTATGAAAAAATTAAACGGCATTCGCCTGAAACACCGCAAAAATACGGAAAACTGCGAAACCGCCGCATTTCCCATACCTACAAAGGTCAAAATACCTATGGGAATGCACATGGGCGTTCCATGTACTCCGCTGGTAAAAGTCGGCGATATGGTAAAAGTCGGTCAGAAGATCGGAGACTGCGACGCCCCGTTCAGCGTTCCCGTCCATTCAAGCGTATCGGGAAAGGTTACGGCTGTCAGCGATTATCAAACCGCCATGGGAGCTGTATGTAAGGCTGTGGAGATCGAATCTGACGGAAATCAGGAGGTTTCCGAAGAAGTTCGCCCTCCTGAAATTACCGGTAAAGAAAGCTTTATCAAGGCAGTACGCGAAAGCGGAGTCTGCGGACTCGGAGGCGCGGGATTTCCTACCCATATCAAGCTGAATCCCAAAACGCCCCTCGATACCCTCGTTATCAACGCTGCCGAATGCGAACCTTACATAACGGCTGATTACCGCGAAATGATGGAGAATACCGACGACGTTCT
This sequence comes from uncultured Alistipes sp., assembly GCA_964401315.1. Lineage (GTDB taxonomy): Bacteria > Bacillota > Clostridia > Oscillospirales > Ruminococcaceae > Ruminococcus. Next base: position 48,646 of record CAYNYB010000003.1, on the reverse strand, counting down.
CAAAGGAATTCGTTTGGTCAAGGATATGCTTGGCATTAAAAACGCCAAGATCGCCGTCGAAGCCAATAAACCCGAAGCGATAAGCAAATTTACCGATATGGCAGCGAACGACGATACCATCGATATAGTTACACTGCCCTCCGCTTACCCTCAGGGCGCGGAAAAAGTAATAATCTACAATTCAACTAACCGCGTGGTAATGGAAGGTCAGCTTCCATCCGACGTTGGCGTTCTCGTACTGAACGTTTCTACAGTTTCATTCATTTACCGCTACACACAGACCGGAATGCCGCTTATTTCACGCAGAATAACCGTTGACGGAAATGCAGTCGGCGAACCTAAAAATGTTCTGGCTGCCGTCGGTACGCCGATGATCGATATTCTTGAATTCTGTAAGACTGATACGGAAGCTATGATAAAGCTTCTGTCCGGCGGTCCGATGATGGGTATGGCTGTTCCCGATGTGAATATGCCTGTCACAAAAACTTCCAACGCTCTTCTCGCTTTCACAAAATATGACAACCGCAAGCCCTCGGCGTGTATTCGCTGCGGCAGATGCGTGAAAGTTTGTCCGATCGGTTTAATGCCTGCCGAGATCGACAAGGCGTATAAACTGAAAGACATTGACGACCTTAAAAAATTAAAAGTCACCCTCTGCATGAATTGCGGAAGCTGTACTTTTGTCTGCCCTGCCAACAGAAAGCTTGCTGAGACAAATCAGCTTGCAAAATCCCTGATACCAAGAAAGTGAGGTCAAGAAGATGAAAAGACTTATCGTTTCACCGTCTCCCCACGATGAAAATTACCTTAAGACGTCAAATATTATGCTGAACGTCTGCATCGCTCTCGTACCTGCAATCGTTGCTGCCTGCGTTTTCTTCGGACTTCGCGCGCTGCTCCTTACTGCTGTCTGCGTTGGCTGCTGCGTTCTGTTTGAATTTCTCTGCCGCAAGATCATGAAGCGCGATAATACTATCGGCGATCTTTCGGCTGTCGTTACGGGAATTATTCTCGCTCTAAATCTCCCCGTGACTCTCCCGTTATGGATGGCGGCTATCGGAAGTTTTGTCGCTATCGTTATCGTAAAACAGCTTTTCGGCGGTCTGGGACAGAATTTCGCTAACCCTGCAATCACCGCGCGAATCGTTCTTATGGTAAGCTTCCCTACTGCCATGACTCATTGGATCGTGCCGTTCTTCTGGCGCGAAACTGCCGTTGCTGACGCAGTTACTTCAGCTACTCCCCTCGCTCTCGGCGAAGGCGCTGAATCCCCCTCTTATCTTGATCTCTTCCTCGGAAACGTGGGCGGCTGTATGGGCGAGACCTGCGCGCTCGCTCTTCTTATCGGCGGACTTTATCTTGCTGCAAGAAAGATAATCAGCCTTGCCGCTCCCGTTTCTTTCATTGGTATTCTTGCTCTGCTGTCGTTTATTTCAGGCGAAGATCCTCTCTATCAGATACTTGCCGGCGGCGTATTTCTTGGTGCATTCTTCATGGCAACCGACTACGCTACAACTCCTATCTCCACTAAGGGAAAGATCGTTTTTGGAATCGGCTGCGGAATCATCACATTTGTTATCCGCCGCTTCGGTTCGTTCCCGGAGGGTGTTTCGTTCTCGATACTGCTGATGAATGTGCTGACTCCGTACATTGAACAGCTTACACGTACAAAAGTATTCGGTGCAAAGGAGGCTGAAAAAAATGAAAGATAATGTGAAGCCGCCAATTATACTGACTGTTATATGTATTGCCGCGGCATTGCTGCTCACATTTGCACATGAGCTGACTAAGGAAAATATTTCCGAGCAGAAAGCTCTGCGATTTAATTCAAGCGTTGAAGCTCTCTTCGGTAAAATCGACAGCACGCTTATCGATGATAATTTCGGAAATGATGCTGTTCAAGCTATCGCAGTCACTTCCGACGGAAAAACCGCAATTCAAGTGATCGCGGACGGATATTCGAAGGGCGGTATCAATATTCTCGTCGGCATCGACGAAAACGGTGCAGTTTCAGGAATAGAGTTCGTATCCCTCGGCGAAACTCCCGGTCTCGGTTCAAAAGTTCGTGACAATGAGGATTTCCGCGAAAAATTCTACGGAGCTTCAGAAACGGGAGTTCAGGTAGATTCCATAAGCGGTGCAACTTTCTCTTCGAAAGGCATGAATTCCGCAGTAAACACAGCTTTAAAGGTGTATACCGAAAATAAGGAGGCGATTTTAAGTGGCGGAAAATAAAAATTCTCTTGTAAAAGAAATTACCAAAGGTATAATCAAGGAAAATCCAACCCTTGTAATGCTTCTCGGAATGTGTCCTACGCTTGCAGTAACAACTCAGGCAAGCAACGGAATCGGCATGGGTCTTGCTACCACATTCGTTCTCCTCGGGTCAAATATCGTTATATCCGCCCTGCGGAAAGTGATTCCCGATAAAGTGCGAATTCCCGCATTTATCGTCATAATCGCAAGCTTTGTAACGCTTATCGGATTTCTTCTTGAGGGTTTCGTTCCATCGCTTTACGACAGCCTCGGAATTTACCTCACGCTCATCACTGTAAACTGCATCATCTTCGGAAGAGCGGAAATGTTCGCCAGCAAAAACGGCGTTATCGCTTCTGCCTGCGACGCCGTCGGAATGGGTATCGGCTTTACGCTCGCGCTGTTTATCATGGGTTCTATCCGTGAAATAGTCGGTGCAGGTCAATGGTTTGGTGTGGATATTCCCCTGCTTCATCAGAATCCAATGCTTATTTTTATAATGCCGGCAGGCGGATTCTTTACTTTGGGTATAATCATTGCCGTTGTCAATAAGCTTGCAAACAAAAAGCCGCCTCAAGAAATCGAATGCGGCGCTTGCGATAACTGTCCTATGGCAGGAAATTGCGATAAAAAGGAGGGTGAATCCGCATGAAAACTTTAGGTATAATTCTTCTTTCGGCTATGCTTACCGATAATTTCGTTCTCTCGAAATTCATGGGAATCTGTCCGTTTCTCGGCGTTTCAAAGAAACTTGACAGCGCATCGGGAATGGGAATTGCAGTTACTTTTGTCATGATCTGCGCTACCGCCGTTACATATCCGATACATCATCTTATTCTCGTACCCAACGGACTGGAATATTTCGATACTGTGGCGTTTATCCTTGTTATCGCCTTATTTGTCCAGCTTGTGGAGGTTATCTTGAAAAAAATGCTTCCGCCACTATATAAATCACTCGGCGTTTATCTTCCGCTGATTACCACAAACTGCGCTGTACTCGGCGTTACTGTGCTGAACATCGACAACAGCTACAGCTTCGTTCAGTCAATCGTCAACGCTCTCGGCGCAGGTCTGGGATTTATGCTCGCACTTGTGATTTTCTCGGGCGTTCGCAAAAAGCTTGAATACGCTGATATTCCCGAAACTTTCAAAGGTGTGCCTGCAACGCTGGTGGCGGCTTCGATCGTTTCCGTAAGTTTCATGGGCTTTTCGGGTCTTTTCAGTTAAGGAGGTGCAGCTATGACTTATCTTATTCCGGCTCTTATTCTTGGTGGCTGCGGTCTCCTTGCAGGAATTCTGCTGACTGTCGCCGCGAAAGTTTTCTATGTTAAGGTCGACGAGAGAATCGAAAAAATCGGAGTTGCTCTCCCTCAGGCGAATTGCGGCGCTTGCGGTTATGCAGGCTGCTCTGACTATGCAGACGCTATTGTTAATAATGGTGCGCCTACAAATTTATGCCGCCCCGGAGGCGCTGAAGCCGCTTCTGCAATTGCAGAAATTCTCGGAACTGCCGCAGCCGATGTAATCCCAATGACTGCTGTCGTGCGTTGCAGCGGCGATTGCAATGCCACCAAACTTCAATTTGATTTCGATGGTGTGCAGTCATGTAAAGCTGTTAAGCGATTCTACGGCGGAAACGGTATGTGCAAGTACGGCTGTATCGGTCTAGGAGACTGCGCAGCAATTTGCGAACATGACGCAATAAAAATCGTCGATGGCGTTGCAAAGGTTATTCCAACGCTTTGTGCAGCTTGCGGTCAATGCGCCGGCGTATGCCCCAACAAGCTTATCTCGATCAAGCCGAAATCAAGCACTATCGACGTTTTATGTTCTTCAGCCGCTAATGGTAAAGCTACCAAGCTTGCTTGCTCCAACGGCTGTATCGGCTGTAAGATCTGCGAGAAAAAATGTCCGAACGGAGCTATCAGAGTTGAAAATTTCCATGCTTCGATCGACTATGAAAAATGTACCAACTGCGGAATCTGCAAAACTTCCTGTCCTGTAAAAGTTATTCACTAGACCTGTAATAAAAAAGCGATCCGATAAGAACAACTCTTATCGGATCGCTTTTTTAATCACTTAATTACTTGCAGCAGTTGAAGAACTTGCAAAGAATCTGCCAGATATTGCACATTTTTTATGTACCTCCCATTGTTACTCTCCCTCTTGGGATAATTCTATTATAGCACAATAAGTTAGTTAAATCAATGCAAAATATCTGGAATATCTTTTAGCATTATATTCCTAAATAACCTAAGGGAATCTCTAAAAACCTGTTTGATTAAGCAAAAATCAGATATGTGCGGCAGTTGCAATGAAATCCTTCGAATGCGTGCTGTCACATTAATTCAGCAAGGCAGTCCCAATCGCCAGATATGCCGCAAATCCGCTCCAGATCAGGTATGGAATATTCAAAATTCCCGCGCTGCGCCTGATTTTATAGAAGCATGATGTCATAGCAGCTACCAGTATTGCAAGCAAAACTGCAATAACAGCGGCGGCATTTAGCAGGTGGAATCTGAAAAATACTATGCTCCATGAAAAATTTACAGCAAGCTGAACGACATAAATTTTAAGAGCGAATCCTGAATCGGAATCGTTGGAATTGTAGATTTTGTATGCGGAAATACCCATGAGCGCGTACAAAACCGCCCATACTACAGGAAAAACCCATGATGGCGGAGAAAGAGTCGGACGAATAAGCTCGCCGTAGATCCCAGTAAAATCCCCAGAAATCAACGCCGAAATCGCTCCCGCAAGTTCAGCTGATACCACAAAGATCATCAATTCTGTCCAATTCATCTTTTTCATAGTTGTACCTCGATTCTCGGCAGAAATTTCTCTGCCAATAATGGTACATTATATTCCAAATTTCAGCAATATATACTATTTCAGCGGCGTAACATTGTTGAACATAGCGAAAAATTTTACGGGAATGTGCTTGTCAATGTGGCATTTTCCGAAGAACCATTTTTCATATTTGCAGCTTTTGATGATCTCCTCAAACAGCGCATGAACCTCTATCCGCTGGAAAACGTCAACACCCAGACAATCCTTAACTGACGCAGGCGGCTCGTGGGTTATCACGTAATCCACAGCATTTCTGTTCGCTTTCAGATTGCTTAGCGCTTCCATGATCTCGTCATGAGTAGGCTGCTCACGTTCCCACCAATCACCGTCGCGGCGAAAATCAATATCCTGGCTATGACCGCCGCCGAATGTAAAAATCTTTTTATTTTCGATCGTGTAAACCTGTCCGCGCATCAAATGAACAAGATTCGGTGCAATAACACGCGCCATTCCGCCATTCCAAGTGCTTTCTGGAAAACTTTCCAGAAGATCGAAATTTTCATGACAGCCGTCAATGAACGCGATGTCGTATTCGCAGCTCAAAAGCTTTTTCAAAGTTGATTTTTCGCGCCGCGATCCGTTCCAGATAAAACCAAAATCGCCGCAGATTATGAGAGTATCACCCTTTTTCAATTTCTTCATTTGAGGGTCTTTGAAGCGCGTGATATCTCCGTGAGTGTCGCCCGTAACGTAAATCATATGCTTTCCTCCAATTTTTTAATTATTATAAAGCGGTTGACAAATTTATAAAAATAAAGTAAAATAATATCAGAAATATTTTTATTGGGAGTTCAAAAATGTTAAATTTTAAACCTAAAATGTTTGAAGAATCAAAAAAATCAACCGCCTCCGAAAATCTTCTTGTAAATATTCTCGTGTTTGTCGGGATTTTCTTGATAATTCTTATTGCGGAATCTGTAATTCCGATAATTCTCTCCTATGATGAGATTCAGGCTGAAATCGCGGAAGTGGGAAATAACGACATCGCAACCGCAATTTCGATATCAGCAAAGGTCAGTATGAAGCCAAAATACCTGATTCCAACTCTGTTTTGTACCGCGTTCGGCACTCTTATCAGTCTGATCTACTGCCGATTTTCGGAAGCGCGCCATATCAGTTCAATGGGAGTAAGAAAAAATAATATTCTTCTCCATTATTTTCAGGGAATTTTAGTCGGACTCGCCATGATGACAGCGATTGTACTAATTTCATTGATGTTTGGTATAAACAGTATTTCGCTTTGTCCAAATATCAATTTCGAATTGATCGGACTGTATTTCCTGGGATTTTTCGTGCAGGGAATGAGTGAGGAATTCATTTTTCGCGGCTACCTCATGAACACTCTCGGGGGTAGACATCATGCACTGATAGCTATAGGAGTCAGTGCGGCGGCATTCAGTCTTGCTCATCTGACGAATCCCGGTTTCAACCTGCTGACGTTTTTAAATCTGACTATGTTCGGCGGATTTGCATCGCTGTACATGATCTGCTTCGATGATATATGGGGAGTTTGCGCAATACATTCCATTTGGAATTTCACACAGGGTAGTTTGTACGGAATAAGCGTCAGCGGTACGGGCAATACGGAATCTATCTTTCGCACTGCTGCAAAAACTGATTCCATTGTTCTCAGCGGCGGTAATTTCGGCATTGAGGGCAGCATAGTAACAACATTCGTTCTTGCCGCCGTAATCGCCGTAATGCTCTTTGTTCTACACAGAAAAAGTAAACAAAACGAATCCTGATCAATATCATTCTTCCGATGCTTCGGCGGATTCTTCTTCGGGAACACCGAGAATTTCAATCAGAACTTTTTCAACTTTATTTTCATTGACCTGAATGGCAGTAAGGCGGAAAATTCCCGATTCTACGGTTTCTCCTGCATCGGGAATATGTTCTGCGATATCTGATATCCAACCTCCGACCGTGCTGTAATCAGTTGCTATCGATTCTTCGTCAAATCCAAGGATCTCCAGTAAATCGTCGATTTCAGCGTCCCCATAAGATTCGTATTTGTTGTCGTCAATCTTAATAATTTTATTCACTATCTCGTCATCTTCGTCGTATATCTCGCCTACAAGTTCCTCAATAATATCCTCAAGAGTTATGATTCCGCGCGTTCCGCCATACTGATCTGTAACAACAGCAAGGTGAATTTTCGCCCTCTGCATAAGTTTCATCGCTTCACTTATAAGATTGGTATCGGCAATGTGCGGAACTTCCTGAATGATCTCGCGTATATCGGTTTTTCCCTCAACAAGCATCTTGAAAAACGCTTTGTTTGTGATGATTCCGATAATATTGTCGAGACTTTTTTCATAAACAGGCATTCTGGAATACATTTCGCTGCTAAAAAGCTCTTTTATCTCGTCTATTGAATCGGTTACTTCAACTCCGATGACCTTTACGCGCGGAATAAGTATTTCTCCAACGGTGATTTCGTCAAAGTCAAGCGCACTCTTCACCAGTTCGCTCTCCTGTTCCTCGATAATGCCCTCTTCCTCGATTTCATCTATCATGTATTTCAGTTCGTCCTCGGTAACAGTCGGTGCTTCGCCGCCCTTGAAAATCGAGGACATTTTGTTAAGTATGCAAACGAAAGGCTTCAGCACAATTACAAGCACAGACAGCGGCGTCGCAAATAGCAAAGCCAATTTTTCAGCATTTCTTTTGGCATAGGATTTTGGCAATACCTCGCAACAAATCAAAACAAGAACAGTAATAACAACCGTGGAAATTCCCGCTCCGCTGCTTCCGAAGAATCCCACAAAAATCAGCGTACTTATCGAAGAGGTAGCGATATTTACGATATTATTTCCAATAAGAACAGCCGTAAGCACATCGTCAAAGCGATTAGCAAGTTTCAAAGCTTTCGCCGCTTTTTTATTGCCCTGAGCCTCATAATTTTTCAGCCTGAGCTTATTAACACTGGAGTATGCGGTCTCTGTGCTTGAAAACAACGCCGAAAAAATCATCATCACTATTACAAAAGATATTTTTGCTATTATCGAACTGTCCATATATATCCTTTCTATCCAAAAATCAAATAATAAAACAAGAAAGCTCCGCCGACAATTTCCATAAACTGACCGCAAAGCTTTCAATTAAATCTGGCGGAGACGGTGGGATTCGAACCCACGTGCCGGCTCATCACCGACAAAACGATTTCGAGTCGTTCTCGTTACGACCACTTCGATACGTCTCCGTATTTTTGAATTTAATGGAAAATCGATCCCCTTTCCAAAATCCGTATATCATTATAACATACTTTTCATAAAAAATCAAGAGGTTTGAGAAAAATAAATATAATAACAATTTTCTCACTTGACTTTCATGAATATCTGCGATATAATTAGAATAATAATTGGATTGGAGATTAATTTTATGCGTTCAAAAGGAACTAAAACTATCGCTGAAAACCGCAAAGCGCGCCATGAATATTTTGTCCTTGATTCTTATGAAGCCGGCATCGAATTGGTAGGCACTGAGGTCAAATCCATTCGTCAGGGTGCTGTAAATCTCAAGGACGCGTGGTGTTCGATCGATAAGGGTGAAATTTTCGTGAGAGGAATGCATATTTCGCCTTATGAAAAAGGCAATATTTTTAACCGTGATCCCATGCGCGTCAGAAAGCTTCTCATGCACAAACGTGAGATCAACAAGCTTTTCGGCACGGTTAAGCAAGACGGACTGTCGCTGATCCCCTTGAGTATTTATTTTAAAGATTCGCGTGTGAAAATGCAAATCGGTCTATGCAAGGGTAAAAAACTCTATGATAAGCGCGCTGATGCCGCGAAACGCGACGCTAACCGCGAGATCGACAGAAATATGAAAACTCGCAGGAGATGAATTCGGAGGATATTTATGTTTAAAAAAATTACCGCCGCAGCTCTTTCATTTTTTATGGTCACAAGTCTTTGCAGTTGCAGTCTTACAGAACGTGACATCATCGAGACTGCTTATGCAACCGAAGTTCCGCCGCGAATGCTTTTCCTCGGAGATTCCATTGCCGCCGGTTATGGTTTGGACGGCTACACGTCATCTGATAATTATAACTGCGATTCATATTCGAATATTTTGAAAGAACGCTATACAGCCGAACTTAGCGACATCTGCAAACATGAAATGCAGAATTTTGCCGTATCGGGAAATACTTCCGACGACCTGATCGAACTGATCGATAGCGGCAAGCTTGACTCAGCCCTGGCGGAAAGCGACGCAGTTGTTGTGTCTATTGGCGGAAACGATATGCTCCATATTATGTTCGACTTATTCAAAAACCTTGGAATATCATCAAAAGATTCATTTGATATAGACAATATAGATATACTCGGCGCAGCTGCGTCGCTTATAACAATGGATTCAGAAATTGACAAAGCGCTTGATAAATTTGAGATAAATCTCAAAGAAATCTCATCGAAACTCAATGACAAATCGGACGGAACGATTTATGTGCAGACGCTTTACAATCCGCTTGAAACTTTTGATAAGATTCCCATGGTAATCGACTTCTCCGAAGAGAAAATCGGCAGATTCAATGAGATCGTCAGAAATAATGCGCAGGAAGGATACACGGTGATTGAACTTGCCGACGATTTTGAGGGAAAATGTGACAGGCTTACACGCATAGGAAGCATTGATATTCACCCCAACGAGGAGGGGCATAAAGTAATTGCCGAAGCAGTTGATGAAGCTTTCCGAGCTACAGGATTTACATATAACGCTCAGGAATACGGTGAACCTCATCTCACGCTGAGTTCGATTTTTCTGATTTTAGGCGGAATCTGCGCAATGCTGCTGGTGACTTTGCTGGTTATTCCGAAGCTGTTCAAATCTGATGAAAAGGATAAGGATAAAAAGGAAAAGTCCAAAGCTAAAACAAGTAAAGAATAATCAAAAATCCGCACAATGATTTCATGGTGCGGATTTTTATTATTATCAGGTATTCTTGTCAACTGTATGGAATTTTTTCAAATTTCCGATCTTCTCGTTGCGCTCGTCAAGTACTTTCTCAACATCAGACCATTCCAATCCCTGATTTACGCAAAGCACCATAACATGATACAGCAGATCGTTGATCTCATTCTTTAATTCATCATTATCGCCGTTTTTTGCGGCAATTACAGTTTCGGTCGCTTCTTCGCCAATCTTCTTGCAAATCTTGTCAACGCCCTTGTCAAAAAGATAGCAGGTGTAAGAATTTTCAGCAGCTGTACCATTTTCATACTGCTTTCTTCTTTCCTTGATCACCTCGAAAATTTCTTCATACAAACTCATATTATTCATTCTCCTCATTATATATTTCATTGAAAAAGCAGCTGTAGCTTCCCGTATGGCAGGCAACCCCCGTCTGCTCCACATTCACCAGCAGCGTATCGTTATCGCAGTCTCCGTAAATAGAAATGACCTTTTGCAGATGTCCCGAAGTCGCGCCCTTATTCCAGTATTCCTGACGCGATCTGCTCCAGAACCATGTATAGCCCGTTTCCAGAGTTTTTTTCAGGCTTTCCTTATTCATGTAGGCAAGCATAAGGACTGTTTTTGTGTTGACCTCGTAGCATATCGCAGGGATAAGCTCGCCTTTTACAAAAAACTTGTCAAGGTCATTCAGATCAATTTTAATCATTTATTCTCCTCCCATGGTACAAATTCAATCATCCTGCATTGGTACAAATTCAACATTATCATAAACATCAAACCACAAAATACGAACTGTTGTGCCAATATTACCTCCAGGTTTCCCATTTGGAGAGATGCGTTCAGAATATATTGCATGATGCTTTGTTATACCATACAGAACAGCATTATACTTTACTGTTCCGTTGACATCATATTGCGACTTTACCGGAATAAGCATAATTATCAGAACTGCCAAAACAGTAATGATACCGATTTTATTCTTTGTCATCGTACAATAATCCCCTTGTTTCTGCAATGTGCTTTTACTTCCTGAACGGTAAGCTCTCTGAAATGGAACAGCGACGCCGCCAATGCAGCAGTTGCACCTGTTTTCTCGAATACTTCCGCAAAATCGTTTATCTTGCCTGCGCCGCCGCTTGCAATTACAGGTATACTGCAATTATCACATACCGCTTTCAGCATTTCAATATCGAAGCCTTCCTTAGTTCCGTCGGCGTCAATGGAATTCAGGCATATCTCTCCTGCCCCCAGTTTTTCAATCTGATGAACCCAGTCGATAAGATCAATTCCCATATCAACACGTCCGCCGTTGATGTAAACCGTCCACTTGTGATCGGCGATTTTTTTCGCGTCAATTCCTACACAAATGCATTGACTGCCGAAAATATCTGCGCCGTCCTTGATAAGCTGCGGATTTTTCACCGCCTGAGAATTTACGGATACCTTGTCCGCACCAGCTCTCAGCGTCTCGCGAATGTCATCGACTGTCTTGATTCCTCCGCCAACCGTCAGCGGCACGAAAACGCGTTTTGCAGTTTCTCGGACTACGTCAAGGAATACTCCTCTGCCCTCGAAAGATGCGGTTATATCGTAGAATACTATTTCGTCAGCACCCTGACGGTTGTATTCTTCCGCACATTCAACAGGGTCGCCTACGTCGCGTATTCCCTCGAAATTTACTCCCTTTACTACCTTTCCGTTGCGAACGTCAAGGCATGGGATTATTCTTTTTGCAAGCACTATTAAACCTCCTTTTTTATTCAATGAAAAAATTTGAATAATGAAACATGATCTTTTATCTCGGAAAATCCGTTTTTTTGATAAAAATGATATGCAGGAACTGTTCTCTCAGTTTGAAGAAAAATATGTGTTATTTTCTTAGCTTTCGCATATTTTTCTATTCTGCTTAAAAAATCAGTTCCAAGACCTTTACCTTGTCTCTCTGTCTCAATGCAGAATTCAAAAATATAGTATTCTGTTCCGGCGCACCAATGCATGACATATCCTAAAGATAAGCCAATTAACCTGTCGTCATCAAATAATCCCAAGGATAATGAATTGTTGTTTCCTATCAAATCCTCGATGTATTGATGAAGCTGAACTGAATCGCTCCAGTCATCATTCCATGGTTTATTTGAAAAAATTTTATAAAACAACAGTTTGATTTCTTCAATTTGCTTTATGCCCAATTCTTTCATTGTGATCATGTTCTTTGTCTCCTAAGAAGCTGAATTTTAAAACGTCAATGCATGGGATTATTCTTTTTGCAAGCATTTTTCAGCTTTTATTTAGATATTACAAAATTAAACTCATATATGCTTTTTCATAATATCATAGCATAAATAGTCATTATTTTCAGTTTTTATAGTATGGTATTCATATTCTATATAACCTCTTTTAAGATAAATTGCTTTCGCAGAAAGAGAAGCATCAATTATGATTTCATCATAATTTTGGGCAATTGTAATTTCAGCAAAATCTAATAATTCTCTGCCATATCCATTACCTTGATAGTTTGGCAGAACGAATAAACGACATATCTCGTTATTCTTAATTGTAACTGTTCCAACTGCGCTTTGTTCTAAATTATAACACAAATAAACACAATTTCCGGAAATGTCATTTTTAATGTTGTCATTGTTATGATGATTAATGAAAAAATTTACAGCTCCGTTTGGATAATAATGCAAGTAGATTTCATTAATTGTTGTATGAGTTATTTCTCTAACAATATCAAAATCAGATCCCTGTGCTAACTGTATACTCATTATATCCTCCTATAAACTATAGATAACATTACTGAATTCTTGCATATTCAGAATTGAGATGTACATGAAACAACTATTTCATTAACACCTTCTTCATACGAATTTGGTTCGCCATATCCCCAAAGATTGATTCCATAAATTGCCCATAACTGCTTATTATCATCTTGCCACTTATATTCCTCACATACGTTCAATTCCAAATTTTCATCAGAGGGATTTCCCTCGCCATACCAATCCGAGAGAGTTCGGGTTATTTTATCATAAGCGGTTTTCAATTCCTCCTCGGAATACGGATAAAACGGATTCTCCAAATCGCCATCTGCTCCGAAGTGATACCCATATGTAACAAGCTTGTCTGTCTGCGCCTCAAACTCAAAAAACATATACCCTTTCAAGCCGGTATCAAACATCTCATCGCTATTTATTATATAATCGTATTCGATCCTATCGCTGTCTTTATATGTTTCCAAACGATAATCATATTTCTCGCCAACGATGTCAAATACTTCTTCTGAAGTCATATCAACATCTATATCAGGAATAATTGATTTGCTTTTCGGAGTCGATTCACAACCGATTGCAAGCATTCCCAATGATAATATGCTGATAATACAACAAGCAGTCTTTTTCATATTAGAATTCTCCTATTCACATGATGTCATTATTTTATGGAATAATCAATAGCTTCTCTTAAATCAAGCGTACCTTTATAAATTGACTTTCCGCAGATAGTACCGTAAAGTCCCATTTCCTTGCAGGCAATAATATCCGCTATTGTATGAACTCCGCCGCTTGCCACGATATTGGCACGTCCGACTGTTGCATCTGAAAGCGCTTTAAGCTGCTCAACGTTTACGCCCGAAAGTGTGCCGTCCTTGGAAATATCCGTGAAGATAAAATATTTAACTCCAACAGAGATCATCTTGTCAGCAAGTTCAATATAGTTTACGTCAGAGGATTCAAGCCAGCCTTCAGTTGCAACCATACCGTTCATGGCATCTATTCCTACAACGATTTTCTCGCTGCCGAATTTTTCGACCGCGTCGCTTACAAGCTTCGGATTTTTCAGCGCAACAGAACCGAGAATTACTCTCGTAATACCCATGCTAAGATACTCCTGAATAGTTTCAAGACTGCGAATTCCTCCGCCAAGTTCAACCTTCAGATTTGTTTTTTCAGCCACATCAGTGTAGATTTTTGTATTTACGGGTCTGCCCTCTTTTGCGCCGTCCAGATCGACCATATGAATCCACTTTGCTCCTGCGGATTCAAAACTTTTGGCAGTTTCAAGATAATCGCTTGCAACTTTCTCAACTGTTGAAAAATCGCCCTTGAAAAGACGAACACAATTTCCGTCCTTTATATCAATAGCAGGAAAAATTATCATATCAGACCTCCGAAGCTTTTAAGTATTTTCAATCCCGTTTCGCCGCTTTTTTCGGGGTGGAACTGCGCACCGTAGACGAATTTTCCGTCGTAAACAAGAGCAGGCACTTTTCCTCCGTATTCGCAAAATGCCGCGATATTTCGATCGTCGCAGTGAGCCTTGTAGGAATGAACAAAATATACAAATTCATCGTCCCCGACGTTTTCGAGAATGGGACAATCGTTTAATTTTTCGAGTTTGTTCCAGCCCATGTGCGGTATTATCAGCTCGCTCTCTTCCATTTTGCGAACCGAGCCGCCTATCAGACCAAGACCATCGCATTCCTCGAATTCATAGCCCTTTTCGAAAATCATCTGCATTCCAAGGCATATTCCCAGAAACGGCTTTTTCGCAGCTTCTTCCTTGATTACTTCAATCAGTCCGCTTTTTTCAAGCATTTTCATAGCGGCAGGGAATGCGCCTACTCCCGGAAGAATCACCGCGTCCGCAGCCCTGATTTTATCAGCGTCGGAAACAAGTTCGCTCTCCAGATTCAAATGATCCAAAGCGTTTTTCACGCTAAAAATATTTCCAGCGCCGTAGTCGATTATAGCGATCATTACAATACTCCCTTCGTCGAAAGAGTCGAGCCGTCCTCGTTGAATGATACTGCGGTTTTCAAAGCGTGTGCGACCGCCTTGTAGACCGCTTCCGCCTTGTGGTGATCATTCGAGCCGTACAGCAGATTGATGTGCATGGTGATTCCTGAATTAAAAGCGAACGCACGGAAAAATTCCTCCGTCATGCAAAGATCATAGCCGCCGCAGGACTGATTTGTAAATTCGCAGTTGAACACAAGAAACGGGCGGTTACTGATGTCGAGACTGCACATCGCAAGGCTTTCGTCCATGGGAATATAAGACGTTCCATAGCGGATAATCCCCGATTTATCGCCCAATGCACGATTAAGAGCCTGTCCAAGTGCGATTCCGGTATCCTCGATCGTATGATGACAATCAACCTCGAGATCGCCTTTGACCTGAATCGTCATGCTGATTCCGCTATGTTTGGCAAGCGCAGTGAGCATATGATCAAAAAATCCGATTCCTGTGGAAATATCAGCTTTTCCGCAGCCGTCCAGCTCCGTCAGAATATAAATATCCGTCTCGCGTGTGGCGCGCGTGACTTCGCCTATTCTCATTTTATTATCCATTCAAAATTTCCTCCAACGCAGCAAAAAACTTCTCCATTTCTTCGTCAGTACCCACGGAGATACGCAGATAATCGCATATTATGGGCTTATCCCAGTAGCGAACGTAAATTTTACGCTTTTTAAGTTCCTCGAAAACATATTTTGCCGATTTCCCCGTGGGACTTGCAAAAATGAAATTGCTGACAGAATCGGTGAAGTTAAATCCCAACTCTGCAAGCTTTTTCTTTGCGCGTTCGCGTGTAGCTATTACCTTGCCGACTGTTTCGCAGAAATACTCCTCATTATTCATTGAAGCCGCACCGCAAAGCTGAGTTACTGTATTCATCGTATAAGAATTCACGGAGAATTTCACATCGTTCATGTACTTGATAAGCTTCTCGCTTCCCATTGCAAAACCGATTCTCATACCTGCCATCGAACGTGATTTCGAATAAGTCTGCACAACAAGCAGATTTTCGTATTTTTTTATAAGAGGCAGACAGCTTTCTCCGCCGAAATCAATGTACGCCTCATCAACAATCACCACGGAATCTGGATTTTTGCTGACAATATCCTCAATCATAGCAACGCTCTCCAATACTCCCGTGGGCGCATTGGGATTGGGAAAAATTATTCCGCCGTTTTCCTGATAATAATCTTTAGCATTGATAGTAAAATCTCTTTTCAGAGGACAGGTCTTATATGGAATTCTGTAGACGTCTGCCCAGACATCATAGAAAGAATATGTAATATCCGGGAAAAGTATAGGCTTATCGGAATTGAAGAACGTCATGAACGCCATTGCAAGCACGTCGTCTGAACCCACTCCCACAAAAATCTGAGAGGGTTTCAGACCATAACGCTGCGCGATCGAATCTACAAGAATTTCCGCGTCAGGGGTAGGATAAAGGCGCATTTTCGAAATATCGAAATCCTCCAGCAGCGCCTTGACTTCGGGACATGGCGGATAAGGATTTTCATTCGTATTCAGCTTTATAACGTCCGAATCTTTCGGCTGCTCGCCGGGAACGTACGGCTCGACCTTGCGAACGGCTCTCTCCCAATTTTTCGCGCTCATTTAGACATCTCCCCGTCGAATCTTACTTTGATCGCATTTGCGTGAGCAGTCAATCCCTCGCGCTCGGCAATCAGCACAATATCATCTTTCGCCTCGCGGAGAGCGTCCTCAGTGTAGTAAGTATAGCTTACACGCTTTGTAAAGCTTGAAACTCCAAGCGGCGAGAAAAATCTTGCCGTACCGCTTGTGGGAAGCACGTGATTCGGACCTGCGTAATAATCTCCAAGCGGTTCGGAAGCGTATTCTCCAAGAAATATCGAGCCTGCATTGTCCAGCTGCCCCAGAAGTTCCATAGGATTTTCCATGTGAACTTCAAGATGCTCGGGCGCAATTAGATTAGCAAGCGCAACGCAATGCTCTCGGCTGTCTGTTACAATAATTGCACCAAAATCATTCAGTGATTTTTCAATTATCTCTCTGCGCGAAAGATAAGCTTTTTGACGATCGATCTCTGCAATCACCTTATCGGCAAGAGATTCGTCGGAAGTCACCAGAATTGCTGACGCAAGGGTGTCATGCTCCGCCTGAGACATGAGATCTGCAGCAACATAAGCAGGATTTGCAGTCTTATCGGCAATCACAAGAATTTCGCTCGGACCTGCGATCATATCGATATCGACAACGCCATAGAGAAGCTTTTTGGCAGTAGCAACAAAAATATTTCCGGGACCAACGATCTTATCGCACTTCGGAATTTCTTCCGTGCCGTATGCAAGAGCGGCGATTGCCTGCGCTCCTCCAACCGTGAACACTCGATCTACTCCGCAAATTGAAGCCGCCGTAAGAATATCTTTATTGGGCGTTCCGTCTTTCAAAGGCGGAGTCACCATGATTATCTCTTCAACACCTGCAATTTTCGCAGGAATGGCATTCATAAGAACGCTCGAAGGATATGCCGCCGTACCGCCTGGAACATACAGTCCGACGCGCTTCAGACCGCGAACTCTCTGTCCCATAATTACGCCATTATCCTTGGCATTTATAAATCCCTGCTCGACCTGACGCGAGTGAAAATCCACGATATTTTCCTGAGCATTGAGGAGAGCGTTTACAAAATCCATGTCTGCTTCTTCAAGAGCCTCGGAGATAGTTTCGCGCGGAACTTCGTAGAATTCGGGAAGACTGCCGTCAAACTTCTGAGTGTATCTCTTTACAGCTTCATCGCCGTTTTCACGAACATCGTCGATTATTTCCGATACGGTTTCCGTTACCTTTTTATTTGTTTCGCCTGCGCGCTTGTTAAGTTCCGCAAGAAAATCCAACTCCGCTTTTCCGTCTGCAAAAATTTTTCTCATCACAAATTCTCCTCTATCATTTTAATGAGCGTCTCGATCTCTGCCTGACGCATTTTAAGGCTTACCGTATTCACAATAAGCCGCGCCGAGATCGCCGCAACGTCCTCTATGACTTCAAGTCCGTTTTCTTTCAGCGTCGTGCCTGTCTCAACTATATCGACGATACCGTCTGCAAGGCTGAGCAGCGGCGCAAGCTCGACCGAACCTTCTATCTTGATTATCTCCGTGTCCATGCCCTTTTTCTCAAAGAAACTCCTTGCTACATTCGGATATTTCGTAGCGATAGTTTTGATTCCGTAGCCGCTGTAAAAATCATATCCTTTTTTAGTGGCAAGGGCGAATTTACACCGTCCGAATCCGAGATCGACCAGCTCGAAAAATTTTCCTTTCATCTCCATGATCGTATCTTTGCCGACAACTCCCATATCGCAAACTCCATGCTCAACGTAGGTGATAACGTCGTTCGCCTTGGCGAGTACTACCTCCAGATTTCCGTCGGGAACGGGAAGAATCAGCTTCCTGCCCTTTTCACGAACTGCCGTACAGTCAAATCCGAGCTTTTCCAGAAGCCCGACCGTATCCTTTTCAAGTCTGCCCTTTGTAAGAGCGATTCTGATTGGTTTATTCATCATTCTTCCTCCCCGCTTTCACCGTCAACCACGACAACTCGCGCGATTTTTTTCTCTTTGGCATATTCGCGTACAGATTCAATGTCGCTGAACAAAGCGTTCTCAACGATCATTCCCTGTTCGCGCAGTTCCTTAGCCTTTTTGAGCGCTTCAACTTCGCAGCCTTCCTCGGCATAAACTATCACATCCGCACCTTGTACGGCGGGAAGAATTCCGTTTTTCTCGATAACTTTAGAAATTGCATTTACATTCACAGCGAATCCGACAGCAGGAATATCATATCCGAATTCTGCAATAAGCTTATCGTATCTGCCGCCCGAAATTACCTCGTCTCCGTGACCCTTCAGATAACCTTTTATAATAAGTCCGGTGTAATAATCAGTTTTATTAACTAATCCGAGATCGACAGTGATATTACCATCGCCGTTGCAAAGTTCAGCGGCGTTTCGGTAAATATCCCGCAGTTCGTCAAGTATGTGCTTCACATTTTCGTCGGGAATAAGTTCCTCAGCCTTGTCGAAAACTTCCTCTCCGCCAAAAAGCGCAGGCAGCTTTTTCAATGCAGCCGTCACGGGAGTATTTCCGAATGTATCGAGGAAATCATTGAGAGCAGGGAAATTTTTGCTCTGAATAAGCTTGCGAATGTAATCCTTATCTTTATCATCGGCTTCAAGCTTGTCCACAAGCGCCCTAAATACGCCGATATGGCCTATTTCAAGGGAAAATTCCATGCCAAATGCGCTGATGGAATCCACTGCTGTCGAGATAACTTCAAGATCAGCCATTTTCATCTGCGAACCGATAAGTTCGATTCCTGCCTGAACGAGCTCGTCGCTTCTGCCTTTGAGGGCAGATTCATTGCGATAAACAGTTTGATTATAGCATAATTTCAGCGGCAGGACGGCGTCGCGTAGACGAGTTGCAACAACTCTTGCAATAGGCATCGTGGAATCCGGACGCATTACAAGAAGCCTGCCCTTTCCGTCAGTAAGCTTATATAGTGCTTCCTGTGAAAAATAGCGGGTTTTCTGGTTGAATACATCAAAAAATTCAACGCCCGGAGTGATCATTTCGCTGTATCCCCTTTTTTTGAAAAGTTCCAACAGCGTATTCTCAATATTTCGTCTGACAATACATTCCGCAAAAAGCAGGTCTTTCGTGCCTTCGGGAGTGATCAGATCATAATTTTTCATAAACATTCTCCTTGTATGTATAGTCAAATTCGCTTTAGCGTGTTAATATGATACTATGATAACATAACATCACGATAAAGTCAAGCTAAAAGAATGACATTTGTGTAGATTCGGGCAAATCGCCGAAAGCATTCAGCTTTTTCAACATATCAATTGTTGTTTTTGACACACCGCTCTGTTCACGGAATTCCTCGATCGAGATGAATCCGCCTTTCTGCGCCGCTTCGTAAAGACCGCGCGCCGCATTTTCTCCAACTCCCGGCATTGCGGAAAAGGGAATTCTCAGCTTGCCGTCTTCGGGAAGATAGTCGGTCGCATGAGATTTGAACAGATTGATCGGCAGAAATTCATAGCCGCGCGAAAGCATTTCGTTTGTGATAAGCAGAATATCACAAAGATCGCTTTCTTTTTTGGTGCGCTCGTTGCCAAGTTCTTTCAACTCATTTATCCTCGCGCGGACAGCTTCTTTGCCCTTGACAGCAAGATCAGCGTCAAAATCTTCACCGCGCACGGAAAAATATGTAGAGTAATATTCCAGCGGCTTATAAAGCTTAAACCAGCCCAACTTTATAGCTGCAATAACATATGCAGCAGCATGAGCCTTCGGAAACATATATTTGATTTTCAGACAGCTTTCAATGTACCATTCGGGAACGTTGTGACTGCGCAGCATTTCGATAATTTCCGGTGTAAATTGCTTGGGCGCTTTGCCTTTTCTCGTCCATTCCATAATCTGAAACGCCATTTTCGGCTCGACATTTTTATAAAGAAGATACGTCATAATGCTGTCACGAGTTCCGATAACTTCGGATATCGTACACTGTTTACTATCAATAAGATCTTTCGCATTCCCCAACCATACGTCTGTACCGTGTGAAAGTCCCGAAATTTGCAGGAAATCACTAAATTTTGTAGGTTTGGCGTCAAGAAGCATTTGTATGGTAAAGCCAGTACCCATTTCGGGAATTCCCAAACTTCCCGTTTGACAGAAAATTTCTTCCGGAGTAACTCCCAGAACATCGCAATTCGTACACATACGTATGACGTCGGGGTCTGAAGTCGGAACATTTTTTATCTCGATTCCTGTAAGGTCTTCAAGATGCTTGTAAAGAGTCGGCACAACGTGACCAAGCTCGTCCAGCTTCAGAATCGTATCATGCAGCGAATTGAAGTCAAAGTGAGTTGTGATGACCTCGGAATCCGCTGAATCCGCAGGGTGCTGAACCGGAGTGAAATCATACACTTCGTAATCCGCAGGCACTACGACCATTCCGCCCGGATGCTGACCCGTGGTGCGCTTGATACCGGTGCAGCCTATGGAAAGTCGATTCATCTCTGAATTATTTAACCCAATGCCGTTTTCCTCACAGTATTTTTTTACATATCCGAATGCCGTTTTATCCGCAACCGCCGAGATCGTTCCCGCCTTGAAAACGTTCTGCTTGCCGAAAAGCTGCTCCGTATAACGGTGCGCGCACGATTGATATTCGCCCGAAAAATTAAGATCGATATCGGGAGCTTTATCGCCGTCGAATCCCAAAAACGTTTCAAAAGGAATATCATGCCCCTCGCGGAGCATATCCGTTCCGCATTTCGGGCAGTTTTTCTGCGGCAGATCGAATCCCGAACCGTAAGTACCGTCAAGCAGAAATTCGCTGTACTTACATTCATGATTCGGACAAACATAATGCGGCGGAAGCGGGTTTACCTCTGAAATTCCCGCCATTGATGCAACAAACGACGAGCCTACAGAACCTCTCGAACCAACGAGATAGCCGTTTTCCACGGAATTCCAAACAAGCTTCTGAGCAATGATATACAATACCGAAAATCCATGTTTAATAATGGAAGAAAGCTCTCTGTCAAGCCGTTTTTCCACAATTTCAGGCAGCGGATCGCCGTAAATTTCATGAGCCTTGTCATGAGTGATCTTAGTCAATTCCTCTTCTGCGCCGTCAATGGTTGGCGTAAACGTACCTCGCGGAATCGGACGAACGACTTCAATCATGTCGGCAATAGCGTTTGTGTTGGTAATTACAACCTCTTTCGCCTTTTCTTCACCCAGATAAGCAAATTCCGCAAGCATTTCCTCGGTGGTTCTGAAATAAAGCATCGCCTGATTTTCTGCGTCCTTGAATCCCATGCCTGCAAGGATAATTTTACGATATATCGCGTCTTTCGGGTCGATAAAATGCACATCGCAGGTCGCGCAGACGGGAATGTTCAGTTTCTCGCCCAAAGCAATTATCCTGCGATTGTATTCGCGAAGTTCCTCATCATTTGCAGCCGTTCCCTCGCGAACCATAAATTCGTTATTGCCGATCGGCTGAATTTCCAGATAATCATAAAATTTCGCCAACTCTTCAAGCTTATTTTCGCTCTTGTTCGCAATCATCGCCTGAAAAAGTTCTCCTGCCTCGCAGGCGCTGCCGAAAATAAGTCCCTCGCGATGTTTTTCAAGGACAGATTTCGGGATAAGCGGCTTTTTATAAAAGTAATCAAGGTTGCTTATCGAAACAAGGCGGTATAAATTTTTCAAGCCAGCCTGATTTCGTACAAGAATGATCTGGTGATAGGAGCGCAATTTCTTGATATCAATATCGTTTACGATCTCATTGATCTGTTCGATCCTCTCAAAACCGCGCTGCGATCTCAGCCGTCCCAAAAGTTCAATAAAAATTTTTGACAGCATGAGAGCGTCCTCATCGGCGCGATGATGCTCAAAATTGCCGAGATTCAGGGCTTTCGCCACATTATTAAGTTTATGTCGGCTTATATCGGGAAGCATGGCGCGGCACATTATGAGAGTATCTATATAATTATACTGAAAGTTAATATTATGTCGACGACAAACCTGATCGATCATTGTCGTATCAAAATCGGCATTATGCGCAACAAGAATCGGAGAATCACCGCAAAATTCCATGAATTTACGCAGCGCTTCATCTTCACGCGGAGCTCCTTTTACCGTATTATCGTCGATTCCTGTAAGTTCAGTAATTTTTTCGGGAATCGGGATACCCGGATCGACATAAGTTTCAAAGCTGTCAACATTTTGAAGATTTCGCACTTTGACTGCCGCAATACTCGTAAGCCTGTCGTTTGCAAAACTCAATCCCGTAGTCTCAACGTCAAAAATTATATACTCATCATTAAAATTTCTGCCGTCGGGAGCTTTCAGAATCTGATTGCGGTCGATGTCATTCACAACATAAGCTTCACAGCCGTAGATGACCTTGAAATTCTTCGGCATATTGTACATACAGTCAGGAAACGCCTGTACGCAGCCGTGATCGGTAATTGCCATAGCTTGATGTCCCCAAGCTGCGGCACGTTTGATCAGTGTGACAGGATCGGTAACGGCATCCATTGCCGACATATTAGTATGGCAATGAAGTTCAACGCGCTTTTCCGGATAGTTATCCATTTTCTGGATTCGCTTTCCTTTTATAATAGACACAGGCGTAATACATATGTCACGCGCATAACTGTCATAGTCTATTTTTCCCGAAACCAAAATCGCCGTTCCCTTTTTCAAACCGGAAAGAGCCTCAACTTCGTCGGTATCAGAAGTTTTGGCGAAAATTTTAACAAGAAGCGAGCCGCTGTAATCGGTTATACTGTACGTAATAACGGTCTTGTCGTTTCGCAGTTCTTTTGAGTCGGAAGCGAAAATATCGCCCACAACAACAACTTTTTCGCCCAATTTTTGAACAGCTTCCGAAATTGGACACGGTTTTTCGCGAATCGCCTTGCCTTTGACGATCTTCGCAGATTCCGCGTCGAAAGTTTCGTCCAGAGATGAAATATCTACCGATTGATTCGGAATAGCCGATAGAGCTTCTTCACGATTTGTTTCCGCTTCAGATTTCTCAGGTGCGAGTTGACTGCTGTAATCAGGCAATTCAGTCGCAAGATTATCAATCAGCGCGTCGTACTCGTCAGATGTAAGCGACTCGCCGCCTTTCAGTTCAATCTGCATTCTCAATCCGAATTGATTATAGATAAGCTGAGAAAACTGACGGCTGAATTCACATCGCGTCAGCATATCACGACCACCATGTTTCAGTGATATTTCGAGATTTGCGCCGTTTATTGAAAATTCCGCATTATCGAGAAATCCGTTTACGACCGATACGTCGCGTTTCAGCCGAAGTATAAGATCGTCGAGACAATCCAACGAAAAAAGCGAGCTGTCATACCTCGGATGAAGCCGCAATCGATCGATTTTTATGGAATTCGCCGCCTGAGATTCAAATTCCAGAATGTCCCTGTACGGTACAAGACTGACGAAATTAGCGTAGAAATCCATATTTTTCAGATTTTCGGAATATGTAAGTTTGTAAAGTTCGCCGCTGCCAACGCTTGGAGGAATTTCGAAACAAAAATCCTTGAAAAATTCATCTATTTTCACATTCATTAAAGCTTTTCTACCTCCGCAAGCAGCTCGGAAACAATGTCGGATTCGCCGATTTTACGCTGCGAACCGTCTTTTTTGAAGATTATCGCGCAACCGTCTCCGCCTGCTATTCCGATGTCGGCTTCACGCGCTTCACCCGGTCCGTTCACAACACAGCCCATAACGGCGACCGTAATGTTTTTGTCGGAATCCGCAAGAGCTTCCTCAACTTTTTTCGCGGTGTTTATCAAATCTATTCGTGTACGTCCGCAAGTTGGACATGAAACGAACTTCACACCGCCGCGCTTTCCGATACACCGCAGAATATCACGTGCTGCTGCAATCTCCTTGACAGGCTCATCGGTAAGCGAAACACGAATCGTCTCACCGATTCCGTCGTAAAGCAGAGAACCGATTCCAACAGCAGACTTAATCAAACCCATGCGTTCTGTTCCTGCCTCGGTAACACCAAGGTGAAGCGGATAATTACACTTTTCTGCCGCAAGACGATACGAAGCGATCATGCGATTAACATCGGAAGATTTAATCGAGATCACGATATCATCAAAGTCATACTGCTCCAGCATTGCGGCATGAGTCATCGCGCTTTCAACAAGCGCTTCTGGAGTCGGAGAGCCGTATTTTGCCAGAATTTCCTTCTCCAGTGAACCTGAATTCACGCCTATTCTGATCGGGATATTTCTTGAACGGCAAGCGTCAACGACCATTTTTACTCTATCCATACTGCCGATATTTCCCGGATTTATGCGAATTTTGTCAACTCCGGCAGCGGCGGCTTCGATTGCAAGTCGATAATCAAAATGAATATCGGCGACCAGCGGAATTTTCACGGCTTCCTTGATTGCAGGAATAAGTTTAACAGCTTCCATGTCCGGAATTGCTGCGCGAACGATCTCGCAGCCCGCTTTTTCAAGTTCAATCGCCTGCTTCACACTTCCGTCAATGTCGTCGGAACGTGCGTTGAGCATTGATTGAATATATATATGTTTGCCGTCGAGAATATATTCTCCGACTTTAACAGGTTTAACATTTCTCATAATATTACTCCTTGTATATTTAATTAGTGTTTAAAAATATGAATTATATCATTTACCGTCACGAGTATCATGACGCCGAACAGCAATGCCATTCCGGCAAGATGAACATAACCCTCATGTTCGGGTTTAACCGGCTTGCGGCGAATAAGTTCGATAAAACAGAATATCAGCCTTCCACCATCCAATCCCGGAATCGGAAGAAGATTAAAAATTCCAAGATTTATCGTGATCAGCGCGGTTAGATAAACAATATTGAAAATCATGTCACCTGCCGACTCTGCCTGCGCAGTAGTTTCATTTATCTCGGTAACGATTCCGATAGGTCCGGAAACATCGTCTTTACTGAGTTTTCCGGTGATAAGCTGTTTTAGTGACATTCCAACAATGTGGCTCATGGATTTAAAGACGTCGCATGAGCAATCAAGTACCGCAAGAGGAGATTTTTTCGCCGTTTCCAAGCCAAAATCCACCGTTTCGCCATTGTTGTCATCATGGAAAACAACGCTGTCAAGCTTTATCTTTTCACCGTTTCGTTTTACTATGATCTCATGAGAATTCAAGTTTGTTGTGGCAAACATATAATTGATGTCAAGAATGCTGTATATTGACGTACCGTCCATTTCAACTATTTCGTCACCGTGTCGAAGACCTGTATGATAGCTTTGAGCATAGTAGGTTTTTGAGCCGTCATCATTAAGAATTCCGCTGAATCCGCTTATTTTCGTCGTTGGAATCTGAGTAAACATACACACCATGATCACGATCATGACAAATCCGAGAACGAAATTCATTGCCGCGCCTGCAACAAGAACTATCATGCGTTTCCAAAGCTTGGCATTACGGAATCCTCGCGGATCGTCTCCCGAACTATCCTCGCCTTCCGAACTATCCTCGCCTTCCATTGAGCAGTATCCACCGCAGGGAAGCAAGCGAAGAGAATATTTTGTCTCGCCAAATTGCTTTTGGAACAGCTTCGGACCCATTCCAACCGAAAATTCCAGAACTTTTATTCCGCTTAATTTAGCGCAAATAAAATGTCCGAATTCATGAACTGTCACAATCAATCCAAAAATGAAAAGCGCAATAATTATACCCATAGTTAATCCTTTCTCATGAAATTCAAGCTATAATTTTCCTTACATAATCCCGTGCAGCCCTATCCGCCGCGATTACATCGTCATATTCGGAAATATCCGTATAACCGAAATTATCAAGTACAGAAGAAACAATTTCTCCGATCTGTATAAATTTAATTTTGTCATGCAGGAATGCACTGACGGCTTCCTCGTTGGCGGAATTGATAAGACAGGGATAAGCGCCACCACGTTTAATTCCCTCGATAGCCGCGCTAAGACATTTGAAGGTTTTGTAATCGGGTGAGCCAAATGTCAATGTACCATAATCCGTCAGTGAAAGCGGCTTCGTCGGACATTCAAAACGATCGGGATAAAGCAGTGCATACTGAATCGGAATTTTCATGTCAGGAACTCCAAGCTGCGCTATAACGGCAAAATCCTTGTACTCAACAGCCGAATGTATAACGCTTTGACGATGAACGACTATCTCAATCTGATCAGGATCAAGATCGAAAAGCCACTTTGCCTCGATAAATTCCAACCCCTTATTCATCAGCGTTGCCGAGTCGATAGTGATTTTGCTGCCCATGCTCCAATTTGGGTGCTTCAGCGCGTCAGCTTTAGTCACATTTTTTAATTCATCATAACTGAATCCGTAAAACGGTCCGCCCGACGCTGTAAGAATAATCTTGTTCAACTGCTCACGCTTATTGCCCTGTAAACACTGGAATATAGCCGAATGCTCGCTGTCAACTGGATAAATTTTCACTCCCTTTTCCTTGGCGAGAGACGTTACGATAGCTCCGCCTGCTACTAACGTCTCTTTGTTAGCAAGAGCTACGTCTTTTCCGGCATTAATCGCCGTGAGAGTCGGCAGCAGTCCAACCATTCCGACCACGGAATTCAGCACAATATCATTCTCATCAAGCGACGCAATTTCGCACAACCCGTCCATTCCGCAAAGAATTTTCGTATCTGTATCAGCAAGCCGCAATTTCAGATCATCGTATTTTTCCTCGTTGAAAATTCCCACGTATTTCGGCTTAAATTTTCGAGCCTGCTCTTCAAGAAGTTGAACATTGCTATGAGCGGCGATCGCGACAACCCGAAAGCCGTGTTTTTCGCAAACTTCCAGAGATTGAGTGCCTATTGAACCTGTGGAACCCAAAATCGAAACCTTTTTCATAATATTATATCTCCTTTGCTCTGTGAAAATTCTGCATTGCTAATATTTATGCAAATTCACCAAAAAAGTGAAAGGCAACCTATGTCGCCTTTCAGAAATTTACTAATTCAAATTAAACTGAACCCTATCATATCCCCGATAAGCAGGAACACATAGAATGTGGGCAACACAAATAAAACGCTGTCAAAGCGATCCATTAATCCGCCGTGTCCAGGCATTATTTTACCATAGTCCTTGAATCCGATCTGCCGTTTAATCATTGAAGCCGACAAATCGCCAACCGTTCCGATTACTGCGCAAGCCGCGCCGAGAACGAATGCAAAAATCGCCTTTGATACCGTAAACCCGCCTGCTATCGCGAAAACAACCGCATATACTATGCCCGTTGTGAGAATTCCGCCAACAAGACCCTCGACAGTTTTTTTAGGACTTATTTCAGGGCAGAGCTTGTGCTTACCCAGTGCAACTCCGCTGAAATATGCTCCTGAATCGGCTATCCATGCGCCGCAAAGACCCATAGTTAAAAGAAAGACGCCGTGTTCATTGTCAAAACTTTCAATAAGAATCATGGAAGTCATTGCATGAGGTACTAAAACCATCGCCGCCAATGCGAAAAAAATCTGCTCATAGCGTATTTTTTTGTGCTGATTCAGCCAAGTAATAAATATAACAAAAGCCGCAAGCAGAGTTATCCCGAAATCTATCTGTGAAATCTCTCCGGCAATAACTCTCACCGGAATATGCACACCATCTTTATGAACCGTCGACCAGTTGTAGAAAGATTCATAAATAAACGGCATGGAAATTCCGCATAATTCCGCGGAAATAAGAATCGGATAGCATTTTTCGAGTTTCACCGCGCGAAGCAGTTCAAACAGCATGATAGCGATAATTCCCGCAACAACGATCGGCAGAACAAGAGAATTATGCAAAATAAGCGTGACAACGATGATAACGATTCCGACTGCCGCCGAAATAATGCGAGTCAGCATTCACACACCCCCGAAACGACGCTGACGATTGCTGAATTCCACCAACGCTTTATCGAGTTCATTCGGCGAAAAATCAGGCCACAAAATATCTGTAAAGTAGTATTCTGCATAGGCGCACTGCCAGATCAGATAATTGGAAAGGCGCATTTCACCGCTCGGACGAATTACCAGATCAACGTCGGGGATTCCCTTTGTGTAAAGCTCCGAAGCAATTGAGTCCTCATTGATTTCATCTGGAGAAATTTCCCCATTTACAGCCTTTTGCGCAAGAATTTTCGCCGCGTGAGCAATCTCATCGCGCCCGCCGTAATTAACCGCCATCATCAAAGTCATTTCCGTATAATGTGCGGTATCCTCTTCCAGCTTGATCATTTTTTCCTGCAAATCATCGTCAAACGCCGATTTATCGCCTAAAAATATCATTCTTGTATTTTCGCACAGGAAATTTCGAACGTCAACTATATATTCGCGGAAAAGCTCCATTATCGTATTTATTTCATCGGTAGGACGCTGCCAGTTTTCTGTGGAAAATGCATAAAAAGAAATGTTCTGCAAACCAATGTCCTTGCAATAGCGGACTATTTTCTTAAAATTTTTAGCGCCCTCTTTATGTCCGAACGGACGTGGCAGACCGCGCTTTTTCGCCCATCTGCCGTTGCCGTCCATGATAAATCCGACGTGCTGCGGGAGCGCTTCCGGAAGTTCGATTTTTTCTTTTTTACCAAATATAGCCATATTTCACCATTAAACCGTCATGATCTCTTTTTCTTTTGCAGCAACAGCCTGATCGGCTTCGGCGCAGAATTTATCTGTAAGATCCTGAACCTTCTTTTCGCAATCCTTCAGGTCATCTTCTGTTATCTCGGAATTTTTCTTCATCGTCTTGAGTTTATCCATGGTATCACGGCGGATAGAGCGTATAGCTACCTTGGAATCCTCGCCCATCTTTTTGACGGATTTGCACAATTCTTTACGGCGTTCCTCGGTAAGCTGCGGAAATGCAAGGCGCAGAACGCTGCCGTCATTCGTGGGATTGATACCGATATCAGAAGCCTGAATAGCTTTCTCGATAAGCTTGAGACAGGACTTATCCCACGGCTGGATAACGAGAATTCTCGCTTCCGAAACGGAAACAGAAGCCATCTGATTAACAGGCGTCGGTGAACCGTAGTAATCTACCTGAATCTTGTCAAGAATAGCGGGATTCGCTCTTCCTGCGCGAATAGTGGCAAGTTCCTTATCAAGAGCGGCAAGGCTCTTTGTCATTTTTTCTTTAGAATTATTAATAGTAGCTTTCATGATAATATTCCTTTCAAATTAATCTTCCGAAACAACCGTTCCGACATTTTCACCCATAACAGCGTCATAAATGTTATCAGGGCGCGTAAGGTCAAAGACCAGCATTTTCATATTGTTATCGTGGCACATTGCAGCAGCGGTACTGTCCATAACAGCAAGTCCGTCGCTCATTACCTTAGTAAACGTGAGGGTATCATACTTGCGCGCGTCATCAAATTTATGCGGATCCTTATCATAAACTCCGTCCACAAGAGTTGCCTTGAAGTAAATATCCGCACCAATCTCAACGGCACGAAGCGAAGCCGCAGTATCTGTTGAGAAAAACGGATTTCCCGTACCACATCCGAAAATTACAACCCTGCCTTTTTCAAGATGACGAACAGCGCGGTTGCGTATATAAGGCTCAGCGACCTGCTGCATCGCGATAGCTGTCTGAACTCTGACTTCGCAGCCGAGAGATTCTAGAACATCGGCAACAGCGAGCGCATTCATTGCAGTTGCGAGCATACCGATATGATCGGCGCGTGTTCGATCCATCGCTCCGCTAGATCTGCCGCGCCAGAAATTTCCGCCGCCAACAACAACAGCAACCTGAACGCCCACATCAACAACTTTCTTGATGCTTTCGCATATTGCGGTAATGGCATCGTAATTCAGACCGCTTTTTTGATCGCCTGCAAGAGCCTCGCCGCTTACTTTTAATAAGATACGTTTGTATTTTGGTTTCATTATTTGCACCTCACAAAATATTAGGCAATACGTTGCCTTTACTATGTTTATTTTACACTAAAAATACGAATCTGTAAAGTACATTTTTTAGAAACAGCATAATTTTGTTTTTTTTACTTATTCACAATTTCCAGTTTAGCACCTAGATCCAATCATTTCGTCATTTTGCACATAAATCAAGCTTTAAATTTTAGATTTATCTTACATTTTTTCCCTTGACATTTTCTTACCGCTATGATATAATAATAAAGCTGAATGACGCGGACGGCGTTAAAGCTTAATTTAATAAATGGAGAGGTATCGAAGCGGTCATAACGAGGCGGTCTTGAAAACCGTTTGCCCAAAAGGCACGTGGGTTCGAATCCCACCCTCTCCGCCATTTCATTTATCGGCGCAATAGCGTCGGTTTTGCGGATTTACCCAAGTGGTGAAGGGGCTCCCCTGCTAAGGGAGTAGGTCGGGGAACCGGCGCGAGAGTTCAAATCTCTCAATCCGCGCCATTAAATATTAAAGGGCGCTCATGTGAGCGCTTTTTTCATATTAAAATAATGCTCGTAAAAAATAAATAAACTTACGATAAAATTTTCGTCTATCAACATTTCACGAATTAATGTAAATGAAAGGAGTTATAATTATGGCAAAAAGATGCAGAAAGAGAAGCAGTTACAAAACAAAGGCAAAGAGAAAAATCGCCAATAGGAAGAATGATTACAGGCGGCGGTTGTTTATTACCCGTTTTATGCTTTATCGGAATGGCTGTAAACATTATATGTTTAATTTTTTAAATGCGGCATTATATGGGACTAAAAAAATTATTCGATAAGATGGAAATAATCGGAAATAATAAAGCTGTTAAAGTTATCACTATAATTCTTTGGATAATTCAAGTCGGTTTTGGAGCATTCGGGCTTCTTTTAGCCTTTGGAATGCTGCTATCACTCAATTTTTTCTCGGTAATAGCAGCTTGCATTACTGTATTATCCGCATTTATAATCCTTCCCGTCATGGATTTTATAAAACCTGTAAGAAAATACTCCATGCCTTTGCTGCTGCCAAGAGCGATAATGTCGTTTTTGGTTTTAATAACAGCTTTTATGATTTTTCCTGATACAAGTCCATTTAATGAGAACAATAGAGTTGAAACCATTATTACACAAGAAACGACAGCCACTGCTCCTACCACAACTCTGACAACATCAACAACCACAAATACTACTACGTCTACAACAACTGCGACTACGACCACCACCACGACTACTACCACTACCACAAATACTACAACCACTACGACTTCCACAAGTACTACCACAACAACAACTACTACAACTACCGTCACTAAAACAGAACCTCCCACCGATCCGCCAACACCTGCACCCACAAATCCGCCTACTGAACCGTCGAAACCTCCTGCACCAGTTGTGGTTGAATACGATTTTGTACTTAATACTAGCACTATGAAAGCACATTCTCCAAAATGTCGTGATGTGAAAAAAATTGACGATGAAAATCGTTGGGATTACTGTGGAACAGTTGAAGATGTGAAGGCAATGGGATATAGTTCGTGTGGACACTGTCACCCATGGTAAAAGCAGTGATACAATAAAATTTTAAATTTATAGAGCGCTCATTGCGAGCGCTTTTCCACATTTATACTATCAGTACACAAGCAAAACTGAAATTTTGATTAAGGGGCGATTTTATGGCAAATAATTCGACCAATCTTACAAAAGGACCGTTACTGAAGCGCATAATTGTTTACACGATACCCATCATTCTGACGGGCGTTCTGCAGCTTTTGTTCAACTCGGCGGATATGATAGTTGTCGGACAGAATTGCGGAAGCATCTCCGTTGGAGCGGTAGGCGCGACAGGTCCTGTCATAAATCTTCTTGTAAATCTTTTCATCGGTTTTTCAGTTGGTGCGGGCGTTACATGCGCTCACGGAATCGGCGCAGGTAAAGATGAGGACATTCGCAGAACAGTTCACACAGCCGTTCCAATGGCGGCTATCAGCGGCATAATTCTGACAATAATTGGTATTTTCGGAGCGCGAAAAATCCTGCTTTTAATGGGTACGCCTGATGATGCAATCGATTTATCAGTATCATATATGCGCATATATTTTTGCGGCATAACTTCGAGCATGCTGTATAATTTCGGAGCGGCAATTTTAAGAGCGGCAGGCGATACAAAATCTCCGCTTATCTACCTAACTATCTCAGGATTTTTAAATATTATACTCAATCTTTTCTTTGTAATCTCGCTGAAAATGGACGTTTCGGGAGTAGCGCTGGCAACCGTGATCTCGCAAACACTCTCCGCTTCATTGATAATCCGCGCACTCATGAAGCGTCAGGATCAATGCAGACTGGAACTCCGAAAGATGCGAATATACAAACGTCAGTTGATTCGAATTCTCGGAATCGGATTTCCTGCCGGTCTGCAAGGCTCGCTTTTCTCAATTTCCAACGTTATCATTCAATCGTCGGTAAATTCTTTCGGATCTATCGCAATGTCAGGCAATGCTGCGGCGCAGAATATAGAAGGATTCGTTTATACTTCAATGAATTCCGTAAGCCAGACGGCGTTGAATTTCACAGGTCAGAATCACGGTGCAGGAAAATTCGATCGCATCAAAAAGGTTCTTGGAATATGCCTCGGATTCGTTTTCGTCATCGGGCTGAGTCTTGGTTTAACGGCATTTATCTTCGGAAAACCGCTGCTTTCCATATACATCACCGACTCACAGGAAGCCATAAAATACGGTCTCGTACGCGTTATGTACATATGCATTCCGTATTTCTTGTGCGGATTGATGGACGTTGCAACAGGTACTTTGCGCGGAATAGGCAGCAGTATCGCTCCGTTAATTATAACGGTTGCAGGCGTATGCGGATTCAGGATTTTATGGATATTCACGATTTTTCAACGATTCCGCAGTCTTGAAAATCTTTATATTTCCTACACTGTTTCGTGGTCAATGACGTTTCTGATCGAGCTTGCAGTACTGCTTGTGACGCTCAAGAAAAGCAATTCACCGTCTGATTTGCCTAAAAATATACAATAAATTTACTTTTCACTCTTTTTGAAAATTTATCATATTATACAATATATAATTGATGATGTGTCAAGGAGTGAATTGTATGAATGTTTTAATAGTTTTATCTGCAATTGTGCTGGGAATTATTGCCATAACCGAAATCATGCTGATATTTTTTTCTCTTCCACATGGAAATTCCCCTGC
The DNA here is from genome assembly GCA_964401315.1 of uncultured Alistipes sp. Taxonomy (GTDB): domain Bacteria; phylum Bacillota; class Clostridia; order Oscillospirales; family Ruminococcaceae; genus Ruminococcus. The sequence goes on along the minus strand of CAYNYB010000003.1, from coordinate 15,116 downwards.
TTATCTGACGATTCTTCCCGTATTTTCAGAAGATTCCGCATTCGAAGAGCGGCTTGATCACATAGCTCAGAAAGGCTGCGGCAGAAGGAATATAATTCTTGTGAATTACACGGCAAATCCACGTCAAATCGAACTTTGCAGCCATTTTATACGCAACAATCCCGACGCTGTATTTATTAACCATGAAGAAATTGAAAATTTCTTTGCAAAAACATTTGCAATTGAGCCGAAAATGTAGTATAATAGTAGTTGAAGAAACAATAGACATCCTCGGAAACTACCGCACACCGCCCGCCTTCGTCGTCATCCTAGCCTATCGCTAAAATCTTTAGGCAAACGGCACACGTTAGTTTCCGAGGAGGTCTAATAATCATAACATACAAATTGTATAACATTAGCACGAGGTGAGTTGATGGAAAAAAAGATCGAGATCGTCGAAGGAACGGTTGAGAGAATTGCTTTGCTGAGCGATGATTGCTCTTACGCGGTCGTTGATCTGCGCATCGACAATGATCAATGTGAAACTGTTGTCGGAAATCTCGGGAAAATAGTTATCGGCGAGCAGCTTCATGTTGAGGGGGTATATTCGCATCATCCGAAATTTGGCAAGCAGTTTACTGCTTCATATTGTGTGGAAATGCTCCCGAATACCTCGAAAAATATTGAAAAATACCTTGCTTCGGGTGCAATTGAAGGTATCGGACCTGCGCTGGCAAAAAAAATTGTGAGCGTTTTCGGTGAGGAAACCATGTCTATCCTCGAAAGATCGCCCATGAGACTTGCCGAAGTAAAGGGCGTTTCGGCAGCTAAATGCAAGAAAATCTCGCAAAATCTACATAAAGTCTTTGCGCTGCGAAGTTTGACTTCATTTCTTCATCAATATGACGTAAAGCCAATGTATGCTATGAGAATGTATAACAAGCACAGTATCAATGCAATTGAACTCATCAAGCAAAATCCATATATTTTGTGTGAAGACGGCATAAATCTCGATTTCGCAGCCGCCGATCAAATGGCTTTTCAACTTAACTTTAAAGGAGAAGATAAATTCCGAATTATAGCGTATATCAAAGCTTTTCTGCGGGCGGCTTCCACCGAGGGCAACACTTGTTTACCTATAGACGATCTGATCGCTCCATGCTGTGAAAAGCTTGATATTCGGCAAAATAGTTTTTACGATGCGTATAATTATGCCATTGAAGAGGGCGATCTGTACAATTATATTCACGGTTCTGCCGAAGATGTTTTTTTGCCTGATTTTTATCGCTCCGAAGCATATATCGCGGACAGGCTGAATATTATGATGAGTTTTAGCTGTCCATACGATCAGGACTATGATTCGCTTATTGATAAAGAAGAAATTTCAAGCGGAATCAAGTATGCAGAGCATCAGCGAGAAGCCATAAATACGGCTATATCACGCGGAATCATGATTTTGACCGGCGGTCCGGGAACGGGAAAAACCACCACCCTGAATGCAATAATCTCGATTTTTGAAAAAATGGGCGAGGAAGTTTTTCTTGCCGCTCCAACAGGACGAGCCGCAAAACGAATGACTGAACTGACCGGACGTCAGGCGCGGACAATACATCGTATGCTCGGCGTAACGTTTGACACCGGAGACACACGCAAGTTCGCCCACAATGAGGACAACCCTCTGGAATGCGATGTCATAGTCATTGATGAAATGTCCATGGTCGATTGTCTGCTTTTTGAAAGCTTGCTTCGCGCGCTGCCATTAGGTTGCAAGCTGATTATGGTCGGTGATTTCAATCAGCTGCCATCGGTCGGCGCCGGAAATGTGCTGGAAGATATTATCAACAGTGAAACAGTTCCGACTGTAATTCTCACGGAAATTTTCAGACAGGCTCAAAGCAGTCTAATTGTTACGAATTCTCATTGCGTTGTACGCGGAGAAATGCCGGAATTAGGACGACGGGATAACGATTTCTTCTTTTTCGAGAGTTCAAATCCCGATGCGATAAGCAGTACGATCGTTGAATTAACGGCAAATCGCTTGCCAAAAGCTTACGACTACTCCCCCATTGATGACATTCAAGTAATATCCCCGACTCGCCGCGGTAGTCTCGGTTCTGTCGAACTTAACAATCGACTCCAGAACAGGCTTAATCCCCCCTCTCCCGATAAAAGGGAATGCAAAGGCATAAATTACATATACCGTGAGGGCGACAAGGTGATGCAGATCCGCAACAATTACGATATTGAATGGAAAAAGGGTATCGAATGCGGTTCGGGCGTATTCAACGGCGATATCGGCATAATTACGGAGATAGACCATCAGCTTCGCGTGGCAACGATCAACTTTGACGGTCGAATTGCCGAATATAAATTTGATATGCTGGTTCAAGTTGAACTTGCCTACGCAATGACTGTTCATAAAAGTCAGGGCTGTGAATTTGAGGCGATTATTATGCCTGTTTTAGACGCCTACCAGAAACTTTGCTATCGCAGCCTGCTGTATACAGCTATAACTCGTGCAAAAAAGCTTGTAATTCTTATCGGCTCCAATGTGAAAATTTATGAAATGGTGCGAAACGAGCAGCGTTCCAAGCGAAACACCTGCCTAAAATGGTTTCTCAGAAAGGAAGAATAATATGTCGAATACTGATATTGGTATAGATTTAGGAACATCAAATATTGTCATGACAATGGGCAAAAAAGGAGTTATTCTCAGCGAACCATCTGTAATTGCCTATAATACGCGAACTGAAAGAGTTCTCGCTGTCGGAAAGGAAGCCTATGAAATGATAGGCAGAAATCCCGATTATATCTGCGTAGCGCGCCCGATCAGCAACGGCGTAATATCCGATGACGATCTTGCTCACAGTATGATTCGAGAATTTATACTCAAAGTCACAGGCAAACAGCTGATCAAGCCGCGAATCATCATCTGCATTCCCTCTTTCATCACTGATATCGAGAGCCGCGCCGTGGTTGAAGCTGCGAAAAGCGCAGGTTCCCGACAGGTTTACCTGATTCAGGAGCCTGTCGCGGCAATGATCGGTGCTGGAGTGAATATTTCCAAGGCTAAGGGACATATGATTGTCGACATCGGCGGCGGAACTACAGATGTTGCGATCGTTTCCATGAACGGCGTGGTCACTTCTCATACTATTAAAGTGGCAGGAAATTCCATTGACCGCGCTATCATCAAATATATGCAGAACAAGTATAAACTGCTTATCGGTGAAAGAATGGCTGAACGCGTTAAAATTGAATTGTGCAACCTTTACGATCCCAATGACGAAATTACTTATACTGTAAAAGGACGCAGTCTGATAAAAGGTCTGCCTGCGCAGGTTCAGCTTAGCGAAATCGGACTTTATCAGGCGATTGAGGACGAAACTTTTGCCATTATGGAGGCAATCAGAAAAGTTCTGGAAGACGCTCCGCCTGAATTGGTCGGCGATATTTACGACAACGGTCTGCTTCTTACGGGCGGCGGCGCGCTTCTCGGCGGATTGACTCAGCTCATTAAGCGCACCCTCGGAATCAAGTGCAGCATCGCTAAAGACGCTATAAATTGCGTTGCTAAGGGTACGGGAATGGCATTCGGCAGCATGACCGCGCTTCTTGACGGATTTGAAGCTGCTACTGTTTATAAATATAGATAATACAGAAATATTCCATATTTCATTATAAAACTATTGACATTTGACAATTTTTGTGATATAATAGAAATAATCTTTAAAAAAGATCAACTGATTGACCGTATAGTTGGGAGTGGTTTGTATGAACGGATTAAAAAAACTGGATAGCCTTTTTGAAGCTATTTCGGTAGTTGCTGAAGGTGCATACGTTTATCTTTGCGATATGAAAACCAATATGTCCCGCTGGTCCAAGACGGCAGTGGATATTTTCGGATTGCCCGATACATATATGCTGGACGCAGGCGTTATATGGGCGGAGCATGTTCACCCCGACGACCGCGAAAGCTACACTCGAAGTATCGACGAGGTATTTTCAGGCAAAGCTTCGGGGCATGATATGCAGTACCGCGCTCGTACTCTGGACGGCAGTTATACTTTATGTACCTGCCGCGGCGTAGTTATCCGCGACGACGACGGAAACCCCGAATACTTTGGCGGTGTGATCCGAAATCACAGTGATTCCAGCTATATCGACTCGGTTACGGGACTTCGCAGTCTTTACGGTTATCTCGATGACATCAAAAGTTTATATAATCGCCGCGTTTCTTCTCTTATCATCATGCTCGGACTTTCTTCATTCTCCGACATAAACGACGTTTATGGCTATAAATTTGGAAATCTTGTACTTCAGCTTTTGACGCACAGGATAAAACAGAAATTTTCCAACAAAGGCTCTGTCTATCGAATGAACGGTACACGTTTTGCGATCATTACTCACGATCTTTCTGTTGAAGAAGCCGCTCAACTTTACGAATCTCTTCGCGATGAAGTTAGACGCGAATTTTATGTTAACGGTGAAAGAATCACCTTATGTATGAATGGAGGTGCGATCTGCGCCGACAGATTTGATATTTCCTCCGAAACCTTTTACTCATGTCTTCGATATGCCTACGCGACGTCTAAACGCCATAAATTCGGGGAATTCGTTGTATTTGAGGACGTTGTGAGCATGGATAATCGCCGAATAATTGAGCAGCTCAACGTGATTCGCAGCTGCATTACGGAAGATTGCCGTGGATTTTACCTCTGCTATCAACCTATCGTAGATTTCTCCAGCGAAAAATTAAAAGGCATGGAAGCTTTGATTCGCTGGAAAAATGACGATTATGGCATTGTTTCTCCCAATACTTTTATTCCGTTTCTGGAACAAGATGCGCTTTTCCCTGAACTCGGAAAGTGGATTCTTCGTCGTGCAATGATAGACGGCAAGAGATTTTTGGAATTCGCGCCAAATCTGACAATTAACGTTAATCTTTCTTACACTCAGCTTGAACAGGATGGATTTATCAAGGAGCTGTTCGAGATAATCCGCGAAACAGGATTCCCGAAGGATCATCTTTGTCTGGAAATCACGGAGCGATGCCGACTTCTTGATATTGAGATGCTAAAAAATATGTTCTCGATAATCAGGGACAACGGCATAAAAATTGCGGTTGACGACTTCGGAACCGGTTTTTCATCGCTGGGATTTTTGCGTTCGATTCCTGTTGACATAGTAAAAATTGATCGCGAATTTGTCAAAGATATTCAGAAAAACGATGCCGATAAGCATTCTGTTAAATTTATTTCAGATTTGGCAAGATCATTTTCCGCCGACGTCTGCGCTGAGGGAATCGAGACAAATGAAGTCCGCGATTGCCTGAAAGAATACAAAATTTGCAGTTTACAGGGATATTATTATTCAAAACCAATAACCGCCGAACAAATCATATCATGTTTTCTTAAACAAAATGAAGAAAAATGGAGCGATTAAACTCCTTTCAGTCTGTCCAAAAACCTCGATTTCGGAATAGAAATCGGGGTAAAGTTTTATCGCTCCATTCATTTTGGCTATACCCTTTGCCAACACAATGAAAGTATTGAATATAAGCCGTAAATTTGACATTTTTCATCCATGATTATATATATAAATAAAATCGCCCTCCTTTTCAAACTATGCACATTTTAAGGTTTGGCTTTAATTCTGCCAATGGAGAGATAAAAAAATAAAGTCAACAGCTTTTCAGCCATTGACTTTATAATTATATTATTTGATTATATTTTCTTTTACAAGATAAATATAAAAATATTTGAGGACAAACAATTCCATTATTGTATAATATTTTACTTTCTCATAATATAAATACAGGAAAATACCACATTTCCGTGTCACACCTAATTGAAAAACATTTCAAAAACCCGAAAAATAACGCAAAATACGGAATCTCTAAATCGAAGAAAAAGCCTGTATTTCCGCGTTTTACGAAATACAGGCTTTTTTCAATGGTCGAGGTGACAGGATTCGAAGATGTGGGATTACACTTCCAATCCATGCAATATAGGCCTTTTTTAATTTCGGTTGGCACTTTTAGTTGGCATTCGTAGTTTTTTTGCGATTTTTCATTGAATACAGCTTATGAAAAATACGCTTTTGAAAACTATGCTTTCTTCACCCTGCACTGCTTTTCTTGAAAAGCAATACCGTACTTTGTGATTTTTTTATAGTTCTCGAAACCAAGATGAACAGCATACTGTTTTTCCTCAATCTGTGCAAGAGCAAGGTCGCATTGTTCATCAAGTGTTTCGCCTTTTCTAACGGGTTTGACTTCGATGATAACAGCTTCCTTTGTTAGAATATTTTTAATGATAATATCGCTTCGACCCGTACCCTGCTCTCGGTTGGATTCCACAAGGTAGTCTTCTGAATATTCAAGCAAACCGACAAGAAATCCGTGATAGAAGTTTTCGTAGCCATCATGGTAACTGATACTGCGGAGCAGCCATTTATTGACTTCGAGTTCAAATGTTTCAGCATAACCCATAAGGACGGCGTTCAGCAAAACGCTCTTGTCCGCTACTCTCACGGATTCGTTAAACCATTTTTTGAACGTATTCTCATATATCGTAACAATTTCTATATTTGGTATCACCGCTGTGAAGTAATTCTGTATGCCCTTCTGATAAATTTTCAGAGGTTTCAGGTAGCCTGTATGGAGCAGAAAGCTCCACACATAATCCGAATTCACATCAATCGTGTTGTAAGTGATGTTGTCATAAAGAGGCTTTTCAATAGAACCGCCAGTTACAAGCATTTCTACATCATGTTTCGTGCTTCTGTCGCCCTTTAAAATCAGTTCATGAATAATATCATTGGAACTGGTATTACTCCAGTATTGGTCGGCAGGAGCATCAGGATTTTTTATCGCTGTGCTGATGTAGTTCAGCACACTCCATGGATTATAAATCTCAGTTTTTCCGAACAGATAGCCATCATACCATTTCTTTATCTCTTCAAACTTCGCACTTACATCATAGTATGCAGCAAGTTCCTTTACCTCTGATTCAGTAAATCCGAAATATTCACTGCAATCCACTGTCTTGATACTGTTGATTTTGAGATTGTTCAATCCAGTAAATATACTTTCTTTTGAAATTCTGAGGCATCCTGTCAGAACGCCGAATTCAAGTGAAGCATTGGTCTTTAACACACTTTCAAATACAGAGCGTATCAATGTTACCATTTGCTCATAATAGCCATACTTATAGGCACTCTGCAATGGAATGTCATATTCATCAATCAGAATAATAACTCTCTTACTGTATTCCTGATATAAACAATCGGACAACAGCTTTAATGAGGTGTTATAAACATGATTGACAGCAGTGTCATCGCAAATTTTTTCAAGTTTTCTTCTGTTAGCAGGCATCAGATTTTCGGATTTCAGAAGTTCCTTATGCCGCCATACTTCCTGAGCAATCAGATTTTTGAATTCAGAGAAAGCCTCCTCATAACTGGGCTGTCCAATGCCTTTCAGTGATATGCTGATGACAGGGTACTGTCCCATATACGCCTTATATTTATCTCCTACTTCCGATATTGCAAGTCCATTAAACAAATACGAGTTGTCCTCTTCTGTTTTTTCAAAGAATCTTCTAAGCATACTTATATTGAGGGTTTTACCGAATCTTCTGGGACGAGTGAATAAAGTAACATTCGCTCCACTGTCCAATATCTCCTTGACTAACAAAGTTTTATCTACAAAGTAACAATTCTTGGCAGACAAATCTTTAAAATCTTCTATTCCTATTGGAACAGCTTTACGCTCTGACATGCTATCACCTCTCATTCGTGTTGTAATCTTACATTTATTATATCATATTGTTTTCACTTTTGCAAGTGCCAAATGAGAAAAAGCCAGGGCTTCCGCATGAAAAAATCAGAAAAATTTGTGCAAAATTCACAAAAATCAATCAAATTTTCATGCGGAAGCCCTAAAGAAAAAGCATTCCCCCTTATTGGATTTATTGCTTTTAACCTGAATCATATAATCTTGTTCTCAAATTTATCACAACGCATACCAGCGCCTTTTTGCAGATTGCATTTCAGGCACAGGCATTTTGCAGTGGTTTCAAATTTCCAAAGATTACGCTTCGGGTCTTGCGGTTTAATGTATTGATTCGTCGGGTCATACCAATACTTGCAGAATGCGCAGCGTTGATACTTGTTTCCGTCTAATTTAAATGCAGCCATCATAATCAATCATCTCCCGAACAGGCTTTTTATTCCGCTTTTAACTTTGCTTCCAAAGCTTTTGACAGCGTTTACTGCCTTGGAAACAACAGATTTTGCAGCAGAGCTTACTTTTTTAACTGTTTCAATAATCTTAGAACCGACAGTTGTCCCAGCCATTTTACCGATTACTCCGCCTGCAAAATGACCTACTGCTGATCCTACTGGACCGAATACAGCTCCGACTGCTGTACCGATTTTTTTACCGATTTTAGAACCCATTACAGCTGCCTTGGCTTTTATAATTGCAGCCATTGCTGAAATGCTCGTATTCTTTATTTCCGCAACTCCGTCAACCACTCCGATTTCGCCCGTTGTGACCTTGCTAAGAATTTTCATATTCTCTATTGCTATGCTCGCAACAAGCGAACGACTCTCAATATCCGATTCATAATCTGGAAAAACATTTCTTACATCGGCAATTTCCATAGCTCCTGCTGTTGCTGCTTTCAAACCAGCGCCAGCACTTCTGATAACAGCTTTGCTGAGCAGATTTTTATCTGTTAATACTGTCTGAAAACCATACTCAGTGATTTTACTGTACAAGTCGCTTGCTGTCGCTCTTAATGCAGTATCTCCAGCCTGTCTGACAGTTTCCGTGACAAGTTCCTTCATCTTGTACTTGTTCCAGTTACTGTCCTCCCACTCTTTTGGCGGTATTACTTCTATGTCAATAATTTCCTGCTGTTCGTCTGATTCAGCATATTGATTGTAGGCAGATGTCAAAGCCGAATGCGCTTCTGCAAGTCCATAAGCCTGCTGCCCTACAGACTGATTAGAGGATATTTCCTCCTGAAACCACGCTTCAACAGATTTCCCAGAATTTATAGCATTATGCATAGAAACTATCGTTTCATCGTGAAGCGTAATTGTACGAATAATTTCATTTGTTGCAGACGATATTTCCTCCGCACTTTTATATGGCAGTGATTCCGCAAGATACGAACTCAGCCATTCTTCCACGGTGCAGCTATCCCTCTGAGCAATGTAACTGCTTATGGAATCTTTCAGAATATCCGCAAACTGTTGTACTTTATCCTGTGGAAAATGTTTATCCATTAATACTTTTGCATCCATGTATTCTCTCCTATACCGAAGCGTTCTTGAATTTGCGATTTTCGTATTCTTTTGACAATTTGCTTAGTGAATCTTTCATAATTGCAGACAGCGAATGTGTATGATTGATTGCAGTAAGTATATAATCCGTTGTCAAATTTGGTTTATCATCTGCAAAAACATTTTCCACCGCATCTTTCACAACGCCCTCGATATCCGCACCGCTGTAGCCTTCGGTTTTGCTTACAAGCTTATCAATATCAATATTGTTTAAATCCTGTTTTCGACGTTTGAAAATATGAATCTCAAAAATTTTCCTGCGCTCTGTCTGATTCGGAAGTCCTACATAGAAAATTTCGTCAAATCGTCCCTTACGCATAAGCTCAGGCGGAAGTTTTGTAATATCATTTGCAGTTGCAATTACAAATGTTGGGCTTATTTTTTCTTGCATCCAGGTCAGAAATGTGCCAAAAAGTCTGACAGTTACTTCACTTCCAGAACCGTCAATGCCCGCAAATGATTTTTCGAGTTCGTCAATCCAGAGTACGCAAGGGGAAATCGCCTCAGCCAGTGCTATAGCATTGCGCATATTTTCTTCGGATTCTCCGACATATTTGCCCATGATTTTACCCATATCCAACCTTAATAATGGTACTTCAAAAAGCTGTGCTGTTACCTTTGCAGCAAGAGATTTTCCACAGCCTGGAACGCCTGCAATCAGCACGCCCTTTGGCATATCCACACCAAAATCCAAAGCCTTATTAATTGCTTTATAGACCTTAGCTTTCCGCCTGAGCCATTTTTTCAGATTTTCCAGTCCGCCAATATCTTCTGGGCGTTCTTTCAGCGGAATCATTTCCAGTATGCCAGATTTCATAATCATCTGCTGTTTTTGCTCGAAAATCAGTTTCAAATCCTGTCTTGTAAACATACCGTCCTGTGCAAGTGCAGAAGCCAGCAGACTTTCAATTTCAAATTCTGTTAACCCTTTAAACGATATAGACATTTCTTCAAGTAAGTTATCTGAAATAGGCGTATTCTGTTCTTCGGAAAAACGTCTGATTTGATTTTTGATTTCTTCCTGTGTTGGATATTCCAGCTCTACAATTGTGATGAACTTTTCAAGTTCCTTCGGTATCTTTACAATCGAAGAAACGATTATCACAACAGCGTCCAGACCCTGAGAAATCTGCAAAGCAATATCTTTCAGTAGTGCGGTAACTTCCTGCTCCTCCAGATAACCATAAGCGTCTTTCAAAACAAGAAATTTCCTGTCAAGCTCGTTATCGGTATCAAGCAGACGGAGTGTTTCCACGAGGCTCTTGCCCTCTATCAATGGCTGTTTAGTCCGAAAGTCTACAAAGCCTTTCGCTCCGTTCCATTCAAGTCCCTCTCGTCCGCCCATTACTTCTTTTACGATTCCGTCTGTTTTGACTTCTTCAAAGGAGTTGATATAGATGATGGGGTAGCCTGAGTCGACGTACTTTATTAGTTGATTTTTTAATTTCATTGCCTATTCACCATTTCCATTATCCAAGAATGTTAAAAAAACCTTCTGATCTAAGTTCATCTGTTATTGATTTCAGCTCATCTCTTAACTCTTGTCCAGTTTGGGAAAGACTTTTTCTTAATTCCTCGTCATTCTTTCGCATTGCTTCTAAGGTTTCATCCGAAAGTAAGTGAGATGATTTTTCTATCTTATTTCTAAGATTATCTGCATTTCTTTTTGCGGTTTCGCATCCATTAGACGCAGATTTATCATACCAATACAATGCAGAATCATAATCTTGCTCTGTACCTTCTCCCATTTCATAACAATACCCTAAATTGTTTTGTGCTGTACTATGTTCTTGTTCTGCTGCTTTTTTATACCATTCAAAAGCTTTTGCATAATTCTGTTCTACACCATATCCCTTGTCATAGCATGCAGCAAGATTATTTTGTGCATCAATATGCCCCTGCTCAGCTGCCATTCGATAGAATTTAACAGCCTCATTCATATCTTTTTCTACGCTATAATAAATATTCCCCATCTCATTTGCAATATTAGAATGCCCAAGCAAAGCACCTTTTCTACCATAATAAATAGCCTTCTCATTATTGCGTAAATGCTTGGAGACATTAGCATTGCCACAGCCATCATCTCTATAAATTGCTAATAAGAAATCACAGCAAATAATGCTGCCTTTATCTGCGCCCATTTCAAAATACTTAATTGCAGTTTCAAAATCTCTTTCAACATCATACAAATATCCGAGATATGCCATAGCGGTTTTGTTTCCCTTAGCAACCAGTTTATGAAGAAGTCTTTTCATTTCAGAAAATTCTTTTCCAGTGTCAATCCAGCTGAACACATCTCCGATTTCTGCCCCACGCTCACTTATATTAGCCGATTTATTTTTGTTAGATGGATAAACATGATCATACATTTGTGACAGAATATTAAACGCTCTCGGATTTTTCTCTGCAACCAACTGCTCTAAAACTGGAATCGCTTTATTGAATTCCTGCTTTTCAATCATTCTCTCAGCTTGATACAAACGGTCGGAACTGGTAGTACTTGAAATATCCCAGCCAAAACAAATATCAATAAACTTCAGATTCAAAGAAGCAAAATTGACATTATCGTAAGCTCTTAGCAGAACAATCGGATTTTGCAGTCCGATATATGTAACATCTTTAACGCTGAGAGGGATATCAAACTCTCCCTGGCAAAGATAGATTTTTTTTGACCCCTCATCAATAATGTCAAGCAAATCATCCTGATTAAAGGCTACACAATCCACGTTATCAATTATTGCCTTATCATCAGTAAACTGACGAAGCAGTAAAAGTTTTTCGTTTTGCCTCTGGATCGTATCCATATCAATTTCTGCTGTATTTTCATCAACAGATACGCCAAGAATTGACATAAGTTTTCGATTCAGTTCACTATCCTCAACAGATAAAGCTTCTATAGCGTTAGCTTCGCTGTCATAGTAACGGTCTTTCAGCCATGTTGCAAGCTTACCGTTTGCAAAGTAACCGAGTACACTTTCAAGGTCAAAATTATCTCTCAGTTCTTCAATCGTTCTGACATCTGTTCCGTTCATCTGTAACGGAAAACGTACTTTTTTAGCCATTTAAAACCCCTCCGATAAATTTTTTTATGTCTCAACATGTAATGCTCTTTGATATTTTACGAACACAGGCATTAGCACTCTCTATCCTCTATCATTTTTTGAATCTCTTCCAGTTTGGCAATGTACATACCATTGACATATCTGATGAATCGCTCAATGTAACTGTTGATTTCTTTTTCAAGGATCTCACAATTCCGCTTGTATGCACCTTCCAAATCTTTCTCCATTTTATCTGCGATGGTGGATTCGTCACTACAGTCATATTTTGTAACGTCCCTATACGTAGCACCGAAAATTCCATTTACACGTTCTCTGCTTGTGTTGGAATCTATTCTACCATAACTTTCAATGTAATCGTAAATAGAATAACCACTTCCAGTTTTTACAACATCATCACTTAATCTTCTTGTGATCTCCTGATAACTGATTGAGGGATACTCCGTGTAATTAATATCCAACATCTGCATATTATCTTTTACGGAAATGCCTAAATCCTGAAGCAACTTAATGAGTTCCTGCAAAGCTTCACTTATCTCTTTAATGGAGTCGTGATAAAAATTTCCTTTTACATTATCATAAACACTGTACTTTATCAACGTATCAGCGTTATCTCTTGATTTGCTTTCAACCTCTGACCTTCTGGCATCATAAGGATGCTGCAGATGATTTCTCATAGCGTTAATTAATGCATCTCTTGAAGTAAATTTGTCTGAATGGTAGCTGAATTTTGCACGGAAATCTCTGGTGATAAACATATTTGAATAAAGAACAACCGAAGGCTGTTTTAGCAATTTTTCCTTATATTCCTCTACCAGATGTAGTGCGTTTTGGTAATCAACATGTTCTTCCTTCACCACTGTATCCGCCTCGAGCAGTTCTTCCTTCAACTTACTTTCAACATCATCCGAAAAACATACATTTTTGAATTTGATGTTTAATTCAGATAAATCCATAGATTCTGACTGACGCAATTTCACAATAGGGTTTCCAAGTCCTATATAGTACCTGTTGTTTACACTAAGCGGTACTTCAAACTCAGTCTGACAAAGATAAATTGTATCAGTGCCTTCATCAAGAATATCGTAAAGTTCATCCTGATTAAAAGCTACACAATCTACATTATCAATGATATCTTTATCATCGGTAATCTGGCGCAATAGCATCAGCTTTTCATTGCGTCTTTGTATAGCTTCTATATCAATTACTTCTGTTTTTTCATCAATAGATACACCCAGAATCGACATAAGTTTTTGATTCAGCTCACTGTCCTCAGCAGACAAAGCTTCAACAGCGTTAGCTTCGCTATCATAGTAACGGTCTTTCAACCATGTTGTAAGCTTACCGTTTGCAAAGTAGCCAAGTACGCTTTCAAGATTGAAATTATCTCTCAACTCTTCGATTGTTCTTACATCTGTTCCGTTCATCTGTAACGGAAAACGAATTTTTTTAGCCATCATACACAACTCCAATTATTCGTAAATTCATTTAACTGCATTCACAATTTTAACGATTGCTTCCGCAACATCCTTTAACTTTTCATCTGGTAAGGAATTTAAGCTACTGATAGCTCTATCTATGAAAAATTTTCTTTCTTCATTGACATCAGTCCCCGAAATACCAGAGAAAAATTCATCGTAGCTGATACCTATCGCACTGATTATCTTATCCAAAGTTTCTATTGTCGGATTCTTTTCATTTCGTTCAATCCTACCCAGATGGGCAGGACTTATATCCGCTTCCAATGCAAGAGCTTCCTGACTGAGACCAAGTTCTTTTCGGAAATATTTGATTTTGGCTCCGATATTCGTTCTCACAGAAATTCACCAGTTTCAAAAAGTTAGAATAATGCACAATATCATTTTAACACTTAAAGTTCCGTTTATCAACCCTTAAAGCTAATTTTATTTTAAAAATTTTTCCTGTACAATAGTAATGAAACCGTAAAACAGGAGGATTTCCAGCAATGAACACAATTAACTACCATGAAATGGGCAGCAGAATCCGCACACAAAGAGAACTTTTAGGGTATACCAGAGAGCAGCTTGCAGAAAAACTCGATGTATCCACAAAGTTCTGTTCTGACATTGAACTCGGTGTGAAAGGCGTTTCCATTCAGACCCTTGCCAAACTCACCGAACTTCTGCACCTCAGTGCAGACTATATTCTATTCGGAGAACGTATAAATGAAAACTCCGCAGAACTGGAAACAATTTCTTTATTCAGCAGAAAATGTCCCGAAAAACACCTGAATAATCTGATTACAATTGTCAGCACTTTTATTAACTCTGTTTCTGATGAGTAGAAAGACTGCGGATTTCTTCCTCTGACAGTTCAGGATTCAAATCCAGAATTTCATACAATCGGAGCAGGATATGTGCGTTCATTTTGGGAATTGCACTTACTTTTTTCGCTTTAGCAGTTTCACCGATTCGTCTTAGCCATATCTCCAATTCACCGCTGAAATAAGTATAAATCAGCTCATCAATACAGAAACATCGTTTCAAGTCTTGCAAAGTTTCAAGATGTTCGCCATTCATCAGCATACTGTCACCCCCTAAATATAGAATATCACAAAATGTCAGGTAAGTAAATATAAAACAGTTCCGAAATATTTTTTTACTTTCGGAACTGTTTTGTATTGACAATTATATTTTCAGGAATTTTTCTGCTGTCTGGAGCATTTTTTCTTGCAGTTCTCCTGCTGCATCTCCATATATC
>CAYNYB010000002.1:87088-233653 GCA_964401315.1 uncultured Alistipes sp. | reverse complement strand
TTCGACAGCTTTATCATTATACCACCTTTTTCTTGTGTTGTCAAGTAGAAGAATTTCATTTATTTTCTGAAACTTTTGTACAAATTGCTATCGCGCAGAAAATAAAAATGCACGGCAAAAACCGTGCATAGTTAAATCATGAAGCTTATGGGGTAATGTCCGAAGTATCCTCGCAGTCAAATAACGTCAGAGTGATTCCCGAAACGTGCAGATCGCGCTGATCGTCGAGATCGTCGCTCGACAGTCCGCCGTATTCCTCAACCTTATCGAGGGTAAGCGGGTATGTGCCGATGTATCTGTCCGCGTTGAAGCGCGCCGAAGCCACCGCCATTACTTTATAATCCTTAACATAGAATTTATAAACCATGCCGTCTTCGTCAATAATTTTATCAATAGCATTAGTCAGCTTAGTATTCCACTCATTAACAACGGCAGTTTTCGTTGGATTAGACGCCGGCGGCGTGATTGCCGCGCCGTTCGCGTCGCTGAGGAAGCCGTTTGTACCGTCGTAGTAAAAATACCACAAATCGCCTGTGTTCGGGGTCGCATATATACGTGACTCCGCGTTAGACTTTTCCGTAGAGCCTACAGGCGCGTCCTCGTATGCCTTGATATACTTACGCTCGCCGAAATTCAGCTCCGTTACGGCTTTCTGGGCGGCGTTAAAAATTGCTCTTGCCTTGCTGTTCTGCGCTCTCGTGCGCGCGCGGTTCATGAAATATCCCCAAGACGGAATCAGCACCGCCGCAAGAATACCGATGATCGCGATAACGATGATCAACTCAATGAGGGTAAAACCCTTTTTCTTCTTCATGGGATCGCCTCCTAATCCAAACTGCATAATAACCTACATATATTATAGCAAATTATTCACAATTTGTCAACAAAAACTTTTCAGAAATAATGCACAATTTTTTGTTGATATTTTGTATACTATTTTGCAAATAAAAATCCTCTGCACAAAGCAGAGGATTTTATTATTTCTTTCAAAATATAATTTTGAAAATCAAGTAACTGAGAGTGCAGCAGTTGAAGTTGCAGAACCTGAAGGAGCAGCAGCCCAAGTAAATGTATTAAATCCCTTAGCACCAACAGCAGTCTGAGCTGCTGTATCTACTGCTGTATCAGCAGCCTTACCACCACAAGCAATGTAAGTAGCAATAGCAAGAGCGTGGTTGCAATCAGTTGCAGCTGAAGCCTTATAGCCCTCATAAGTGTCAGTTGTTACAACGCCGCCCGGCTGTGAACCAGTGTAAGTTGAATCCTGCGCGCAAGCTACAGCAAGGCAAGTACCGCCTGAAATAGCAGCCTGAGCATACTTAACTTTCTTGATATCCTCAAAGAAGTTAGAAACCTTTGTATCAAGCTTTGAATTAGTAGTACCAGTACCATCAGCTATACCAGTACCAGCCAAACCTGTAGATGCAGTTGCACCGCTCCAGTGGTCACCATCAAAGCTAAGAATGTGTGTTCCACCTATATCAACACCCTCTTCGTCAAGTTCTGTAAGAGCTGTGTTGATAGCTTTGTAAACAGAAGAAGCAGCAGAGTTAGCAGATGAAACCTTAGACTTCTTTACGTAGCCGAGCATTGTAGGTACGAGAATAGCAGCGAGAACACCGATGATAGCGATAACAACGATGAGCTCGATAAGGGTAAAGCCCTTTTTCTTTGTAGTTTTCATAATGAAAACCTCCTTTATAAATTTTTGTGCTTATGCACTGTTTTTTTAGGTTCGGGTGTTTTTCTGTCCCCCTCCCCTTGGTGTAATTATAGTATACCACTTCATTCACAATTTGTCAATAGTTTCGCGTAATTTTTTTCATGAAAAATACAATTTTTACATCGGAACGGTAAATAGGCATTTATTTTTTGTGCTTTTCGTCAATATGCACAAAATTCTATGAATAAATTAAATATGATAACAGCACGTCTTAACTTAATTACAAATAAAGTGCATTCAATTTTTATAAATACGGTCGCGCGGCAAAAATAACGTCCACGCAGTAAATCAGCGACGCACCGCGAGCGGCTACGTGAACTGCTCGCGGGTGCTACCCGCCGTGGACTGGCGGCGGGGACACCCCGCCCCGCTTACTGCATACCGCCCGTCGGAACGCCGCCCATCTGCGACAGGAAACGGTAGAATTCCTGCTTATCCTGACATTTTTCAAGAGCGTCAATCTCATTGATAACATTCTTCGCAACAAGACGCGCAAGCTCCTGATCGAGGGACATCATGCCCTGCTGTTTACCCGTCTGGATAGCCGACTGGATAAGGTGAATCTTGTTATCACGAACCATA
This sequence comes from uncultured Alistipes sp., assembly GCA_964401315.1. GTDB lineage: Bacteria > Bacillota > Clostridia > Oscillospirales > Ruminococcaceae > Ruminococcus. The sequence continues at coordinate 231,348 of CAYNYB010000002.1, read as the reverse complement.
GCGGCAATAGCGTCGGTAACGTTCAGAATCTCCATTACGGCGATTCGTCCCGTGCCGTCTTTCTTGGGAATAAGAGTCTGCGAAATTACGCCCACAAGGTTGTTAGCAAGCTGCGTACGAATCTGCTGCTGCTGATGCTCGGGGTAAACGTCGATAATACGGTTGATAGTATCGGCGGCGGAAGTCGTATGAAGCGTAGACATTACAAGGTGACCTGTTTCGGCGGCGGTTACGGCTGCCTGAATCGTCTCGAAGTCACGCATTTCTCCTACGAGGATAACGTCGGGATCTTCACGGAGAGCGGCTCTCAACGCAAGTGCGAACGAGGGAACGTCGTCGCCGATCTCACGCTGATTTACCATACATCTCTTATGCTCGTGAACGTACTCGATAGGGTCTTCGACAGTGATGATGTGCGCGCTTCTGTTGAGATTTACGAAGTCGATCATACCTGCCAGCGTTGTTGATTTACCCGAACCTGTAGGGCCTGTTACAAGCACAAGTCCGCGGGGACGCATTGCGAAATCCGCAAGAATAGGCGGAAGCATGAGATCCTCCAGAGTAGGAATATCGTTGCGGAGAAGTCGGATAGCGATTCCGGGCTTGCCTTTCTGGAAATACACGTTTACACGGTGACGATAGCCGCTCTTCGTCTGGAACGAAAAGTCGGTGTCGATATGGTTGTTGATCTGCGTCTGCTGTGCCTCGTTGGTCATCTGGTTAACGATGTCGAGTATTTCCTCTTCGTCCATTTCGGGGTACTGCGAACGCATGGTTCTAAGCGTACCGTTAAGACGTACAACAGGTGCGATCGCGTTTGTGAAATGCAGGTCAGAGCAGCCCAAAAGGCGTACCTCGTCAAGTATACGGTGAATATTTATAATACCCATGATTAATTGCCCTCCTATTTATTATACAGAGAATGTTGATCTTACAAGCTCGTCTATTGATGTTTCTCCTGCCTGAACGAGTTCGGCAGCGTTGTCGCGGAGCAGCTTTGTGCCGTTAGCCTTGGCAGCCTGCTCGATCTCTTCCTTGCCGCCGCCTGCCGCGATAATTGCGGAAACCTTGGCGGTACAATGGATAATTTCGTGAATAGCGGTTCTTCCGCGGTAACCCGTGTTGTTGCAGTTAGGACAGCCTACAGGCTCGTAGATCTGTATCGAAGAGGGAATTCCCATAAGCTCGTTCTCCTCCTCGGTGGACATTCTCGGACGCTTGCACGACGGACAGAGTACCTTTACAAGTCGCTGCGCGATAACGCCGATGAGCGAGGTTGCAACCATGTATGCCGCAACGCCCATATCAACAAGACGTACAACCGTAGAAGCGGCGTCGTTCGTATGAAGTGTGGAAAGCACAAGGTGTCCCGTGATAGCGGCACGAATACCGATATCGGCAGTTTCCGTATCACGCATCTCACCGATCATTACGATATCAGGGTCCTGACGGAGAATCGAACGAAGAGCGGCTGCGAACGTCATGCCTGCTTTCTGATTAACCTGACACTGATTGATTCCGTCGATAGCTTTTTCGACAGGGTCTTCAACGGTAACAACGTTTACGTTTGGCTTGGCGATCTCACCGAGAGCGGCGTAAAGAGTAGTTGTTTTACCTGAACCGGTAGGACCTGTTACGAGGATAACGCCGTGAGGTACGCGGAGCATGGACTCGAAAAGCTGATAGTTATAATCCGACATACCGAGATCGGTTATCTTACGAAGCGCGATCTGACCGGTTGAAAGAATACGGATAACGATTTTTTCGCCGTGAACCATCGGGAGCGAAGATACACGGACGTCGAGGGTACAGCCGTCAACGACCTGCGTGAATCGTCCGTCCTGCGGGATTCTCTTTTCGGCGATGTTCATGCCGCTTATAAGCTTGAAACGCGTAGTCAGCGCGCTGTGTACTGCGGAAGAAATGTTCATCAGTTCAACAAGGTCGCCGTTTACACGGATACGGATTCTTGTATATTTATCAAAAGGCTCGATGTGAATATCGGTAGCGTCGGCTCTGAATGAGTTTTCAACGATAGTAGTTGCAAGCTTAACGATAGGCGCGGATTCAACACGATCCTGCGATTCCTGCTCTTCGATACTGCCGCCGAGATCGTTCGCCATAGCGTTTACGCCCTCAAGCACGGTGTCAACGTTCTGCATGGAGTAGCATTTACCGATAGCTTTATTGATAGAAGATGTTGTAGCAAGAACAGGAATGGTATCCATACCGGTAGATACCTTAATATCTTCAAGTACGATAAAGTTTACGGGATCGTTCGTGGCAACGGTAAGACGCTTTCCCATAATTGCGATAGCGATGACCGTATGCTTTCTTGCAAGCTGCTCGGGAACTTTCTGTACGGCGTCCGTATTGATCTCGATATTGTCAAGATCGACATACTGAACTCTCAGCTTGCCTGCCAGAGCCTTTGTGAAATTGACCTCTGTCATAAAGCCGAGTTCAACTACAACGTCGCCGAATTTTTTAGCGCCGCCCGATTCTTTCTGCGTTTCAAGAACTTTCTGGAGCTGTTCCTCCGTAATAAGTCCCTGACTAACTAAGTAGTCGCCAATTCTCTCGTTTCTCATAAACAAACCTCCGCTTATTATTTGGAACAATTTCAAAAATTGTCTGGAACAAATTTCAAAATTATTCTTAAATTACTTGAAATTTATAAAAAATATGTTATAATAGATTATGTCAACACTTTAATGTAAGGAGGTCAAAAATCATGTTTGGATTTGAAAATATGCTCCATAATGAATTTACCGAGCTGCCCTTCAAAATCATGTTTTTAACCGTAATTTTCATCTTTGGCATCTGCATAGGAAGCTTTCTCAACGTTGTCATAATCAGACTTCCGCGTGACGAATCGCTTATCAAGCGTTCCTCTCACTGCATGACCTGCGGCACGAAGATCAGACCGATAGATCTGATACCCGTATTCAGCTGGATTTTCCTGCGCGGAAAATGTCATAACTGCGGCGAAAAAATTTCTCCGCGATATCCCATTGTGGAAAGTCTGAACGGCATCTTATATGTATTGACATTTGTGATACTCGACATTAATGCTAAAGCCATAATAACCTGCCTTCTGATGTCGCTGCTGGTAGTGATCGGATTCATGGACTGGGATACGCAGCTGATCGACATGAAAATCGTCATTCCGATCTTTCTGCTTGCCGTTCCCGCCGCGATATTTACCGACGATGTGCCGCTCGTTCACAGAATCATCGGCGCGCTCGCGATAAGTGTTCCGTTTTTCATCATCGGCGAAGTAAGCCGCCCGATAATCAAAAAAAGGAAAGGCGAAGATTTCCGCGCCATAGAACTGGGCGATACATATCTCATGTTTGCAGCCGGCGCGCTCCTCGGAACGCAGGCTATTATCGTTTCAGCACTGCTTGGGATCGTTGCTGCCGCGATATTCGGCATTATAATCAAAATTGTTACCAAGGATTCGAAATTCGCATTCGGCCCTTATCTTTCAATTGGCATCGCCGTTTCCATGCTTTGGGGAAACGATATTGCCCGGTGGTATGTCGGACTTCTCACTTATCAGCCTCAATAATGCAAAATAAATTACAGGCAGCAGCATTATCATGACTGCTGCCTGTTTTTTTTGCGGCTAAATACTCCCCTTTGTTCTAATCCCGAACAATCTCCGAGCATAAATTCCGTCAGTCATCGCAGCTCCTCGACGGGTTATCGTTCGTCTTGCGGTTTGCTCCTATACTGACGAAATTTCTGCTCAAAATCTTTATTTGGTTTTAGAAGAGGTGAGTATAAAATCTTACGTCACGTCATCGATCTCGGACGGAACTGCGTAAATAATATAGATATTGTCGCCTGTATGAGCCTGTGATACCTTGTGAGAAAACGGAGTATCATAAATTTCAATTTTCTCTACCACTGCATCTTGAACAGCGGCATCATGACCGTCTTTATCAAGATATTTGCCTGAACCTACCACAGAAGTCGTCTCTTTGTTTTGCTGTTTCAAGCGATAATACGTATAATTCCTTTTATTTGTAGTCTCGGTCTTCGAAGGTTCAATAACATTTATAAATGCCATACTTGTTGAATTCAAGCACGTCGGCGATTTGAAAACGGGAACTACTTTTGTACCGCCGGCAGGATCGTTCTGGGTTACATTGAACATATTTGACGATGTATCGTTTTTCTGATAAGATACAACGTTGAGTGTAAAACGATTTTCGTTTACCGTATCAGGATCCGAGAGACTTGCAATAGACAGCGGCTGAAGCTGACTGTAGTAATAATTCGCATACGGGTCAATAGGCAGCGGATCAGTTTCTCCAACCGGAATAAACTGATTGTTTGCGGGATCAACCTGAAGATCGCTGTCGGAAACAGGCTCAAGGCTGTACATACCAAGCTTATAGTAGTACGAATAATTCTGAAAATGCTCGGGATTGATAACGCTTACAGGATTTTTACTAACAGTTACCACGCTTTGAAAGCAGTTATCCTCACTAAAGATTCTTGGCTTTATGGATTCGGACGAGGTATTATCAATAACGCTGTTGCCTGCTGTAAAATTGTATACAGTCTCATATATCTCGCCTGCCTTGCCATCAATATCGTAAGCGCAGGTAACGGGATTAAAGAGCATAGTATCGTTGTTGAGTACTTCCAGTACATGAATCTTGCCGCCCATGGGAACTGCAATCGTTGTGCCGCCCGATGAAGTGAATCCTTTGATCGCGCCGTCGAAGTAACTGTCAGCGAAATCGCGTACAGCAAGCCATCTTGCGTCTCTGCCGGCAGCTTCGTTGCAGCCGTCAATACCCATTGTGTTTTCATAATAAGTTGTTTGTCCCGGATCATCAATAGGATCAGTAAGATTGTTTGCACAATATCCCTTTTCGTAAATCTTTATAAATTTCGCATGACGAAGAGAACCGTCGATGTAGTCGCTTATATTATCAGCATATGCAGCCGTTCGTTCTCTTACAGAGGTATCGGTCATCTGCCGCGAAACAGGATCTATGAACGACATGATAAGCACCATAAGAGCGCTGAAAATAGCAAGAACGATAATAAGCTCTATGAGCGTGAAACCTTTAAGTTTACTGTTTTTATTTTCCAAAGTATTTCCCCCGTTCTTACTCATGTTGTCGGTGCAACAGTCGGCTCGATGAGATCAATGAAGTACATATTCAGATCTCCGCCGAGCTGGCCGTCCGCAGCGGCTGAAGGGTCGATAACGGCATACGCGTCTCCGTAAAGGTTTATGCCGTTTACGATTATCGGTACGCTTGCCGCCATTTGAGTAGCGTCCAAATTGACTCCGTTTCTGTTTCCGTTTTCGGCTACGGGCGCTTGACGCGCCACTTTGCCGTTAACGTTGTTAGCCGATCTGATGTAGGAATTTATCAGCGAAGATGTTGTTATCAGAACAAGTACCATCGCGCTGAGTACAGCGAGAGAGATTATGATCTCCAGAAGCGTCATGCCCTTTTTGCTTGACTTTTTTAATTTAAGCTTTTTCATACTCTCCCTCCTTAATATTCGTCGTAATACAATACGGTGTATTTAAAATCTCCTGTTCCGGGGATTATTTTACTGCCGCCTCCGCCTGTATCAGCAAATATTACCTGTGCCGCGTTCGGAAGCGTAGCCGACTCGGTATTAACACAACCGAATATAAGCTGCTTAATATTAGTAGTACCGTTAGTCAGCGGTTTGAATATATCTGTGCCGTTATAGTAAAATGCTGAAGGCAGGAAAAGAGGCTCACTGCATGCGCTGATCTTGCAATCCAAACCATTTGAAATAATATTTGCAGTCAAAAACTTAAAGTTGGTTATATTTAATTTTGCTCCGCTGCCCGAACGAATATCGAATCCCGGTACAAAGCGTTCTTTTGACCATGTGTAAGTACCGTCAGTTATATCTTCAGAAATATCCGGAATCGGATTACCGCCTGCATCTTTCTTGATGTACTTCGGATCTTTATAGGAATTACCGGTTACAGGGTCAGTTATATACTTGCTTACGATCTGCAGTTCCTTGCCGTTAAAATGCTTTAACAGATTCATATAGGAAATCGTAGCATATATTGCTTCACCGCTAATATTTAATTCTCCGCCGTCCTCAATAAAGAACGTTACTTTTCCGCCCTTTGAGTCGTCAATAATAATGTTAACGCCTGCATCAACGGTGAAGTTGTCAATTGCGACAAGCATATTTGAAGTACCCGGATCGAAAACGATATTTTTTGGACCTCCATTTGCGTATTTACCGCTAAGTCTGCAATTTTTATTAATATAAACTCCCGCTATCGCACTATCCGGCGTCTGTTCCGTAGTTTCCGTTTTTTCCGTATAAGTGGCAAGTTCTATATTGTAAAGATCATTATTTTGACCGCCGATAGATGAAACATACTGATTGCTGGCAGCTGTTATTAACTGTTTATAACCGTTGTTGAGATCATATGTGGTAAGTCCTGCGTGCTTATCCGTAAACTCGGAAGGAAGACCGCTTACCGATTCAGCATACGGATTAAGAGAGTTATTGGGGTCGTTGTTATAGAGATAATCTATAGTAGAAACCACTCGTGTATCATTTAGACTGAGTTTGCCGTTACCTTCGGGATTATCAACTTCTTTCAGACCTAAAATAACTTCTCTCTCCGCATAAGCCGGATAATATTCAGCCTCTTTAAGAGCTGCGGTCTCGTCAACCTTTTGATGATCTACTTTTGTAAAGTATACATAATCAAGATCAGTCTCTACACCGCTGTCAATATATCCACCTGTTGCTATGCTCCATATAGGCAATGTTTTATACTCTTCGCCTTCTTTTTTTGCATCTTTTGTTGTAGGTAAACCCGTATCGGGATCGTAGTAGCTGTAATCTTCTGTTGTCGGTTCTGTTGTGTAATATGTGGTTTTATCAGTAGGGTAGTTTATGTCATAATAGCCTTTTACCTTGTACGTAAATTTACCGTCCGGTATATTGATTGCATTATAGACAACAGGCTCTTCCCCGGAAGCTGTAAAAAGCGCAGAAACCGCATCATAGTAAGCGCGCCATAATTGCTGTTTATAACCGACATCTTCAGTCAGTCCGACAGCGATCTTAGTACTTTCAAATGTAGCAAGGATACTCGATATCTGTTCATATGTCAAATTTGTAGGCCAGCGATAATAGAGAATTTCAGAACTGAACAGAGGATTTCCTAATATATCAACACGGTCGTATGTGACAGTGTTTCCTTCTTCATCAAGGTAGGATTCAGAAGTAGGTACTCCATTTTCGTCAAGCACAAGATAATATTGTGGATCAAATCCGAAATACTCAATTTCCTTACTTGCAATCTCGACAGGGTTTACAACCTTCTTATTTTTAATTGTGTCAATTTTTTCATATCCGGGTTTGATAACTTTCTTCTTTTCGGAAAGAGTTGGAGTACCTGTTTCTATTTTATCCTCACCCGCACAAGTTTTGCAGATGATCTCTCCGTCTACATAAAGTTCGCCATTAACCGTAAGCTTGTCACCAACATAAAGATTGCCGTGAATAACAACCTTGCCGTTGATTTCGCAGAAGCCTTCGCAGCTAACGTCGCCGTCTACCTCAATATTTTTCAAAACCAGATTTCCTTTGGAGAAAATAGACATCTTGTTTGGCTGAGCAACAGATGAAACAGCTTGATTTATAACTGAATCTGTCCATGAATATAACTTGGAAGAATCGCCATAATTCATAGCTTCGATATGGCTTGTTTTACCTTCGTCCATGCAGTAAATATTTGCGGCACAATCAATGTTGCTTGCGCCGTCAGCGTTTTTACTAACAATTGATCCGCAGAACAAATTAAGCGGGAAAGGCTTATTTACATTTCCTGCCTTAAGTCCGGCGCCGTATTGCAACTCACCGTCTACATAGATATATGGTATCTCGTTAAACTTTATATTCGTAAAATCAATGCCGTCTTTTGCTTCATACTGGCAAGAAGAAGCGGAGTTAACATTGTTGTCATATTCCAGATTGCCCCAAATAGTTATACCTGAACCTTTTTCGGGGAAAATGAAGCCCGACCAGTTCTGTACATAGACATTGTTGTTGATATACAGAGGAGCTTCCGCTACAGCGCCGGAGTTATTTAATTCAATTCGGCTTACGGTCGAAAAATCAGGCTTGCGAATTGTGCCGTCCGCCAACACTTCGTCATAATATTTATAATTCTCTTTTGGAAGATTGATATACGAACCGCCATAAAGAGACGTCTGACAATTAACAGTAGCCTGACCTGTAGTACGGAATCCGGAACCGCCGCCGCCGCCGCCGCCGCCGGTCGCATTTGTAAGCTTCAGTACATACGCCGAGGATTTGGACTCAACGCCGCCCATAGTTACGCTGGAGGTAAATTTGAGTATAGTGTTGTCTTTCCATTCCTTTTTTTCGTAATCGTATACTTTCTTTGTGCCTGCATATTCTACCTGAACAGGCGCAATATCGCCGAGAGCGCCCGAATTGAAAGTTCCGGCGTTGCCGACAGTAACATTAACGGACAAGGGTCCCGGAACTGTTGAACTAATTGCGCCGATAACCTGTCTGTAAGGTTGGCTGACGTCCATAGCTTCGACGGCGCTCTGCGCGACCATTCGCGAGGTTACGCCCGTCTGCGCACTTGAGTAATTGACATGGGCTCTGTTATTGGCAGCCGTAGCAAGAGTCAGCGTACCGAAAAGGAACACTATCAGCAGCGACATTACAACTACTACAGTAAGCAGTACCGAACCATGCAATTTTCTATTCTTTTCATTTTTCATGATAGTAACCGCCTTTCGAGTTATTTTTTCTTTCTCTTCCGCTGTCAGTTACGGCGGAAATTCCATAACTACTGTGAAAGCTTAGGTATAAACATATATTTTATATAATGCAGAATACGGCGCGCTTCTCAAAAATTAATTTTGCCGATCGCACGCCGCAAACTGATCAGATCAGAACCTTATTCCATCTCCAGATTAGGTTCTGCAAGATCGTAAACTGAGTAAAGTGTTATAACAAACTGAGCCGTAGGAAGTACTTCTTCCTCATCATCATCAGATTTCTTGGAAGTTTCAGTCTCCTTGATTGCAAGATTTGTGAAGTTTACAGAATTGATAATGATAGTCTCGTCCTGAGCTTCCAAAAGTCTCATGTATTCCCAGAGATTTTCCTTTTCACCTTCAACGGTAACGGAATACTGTCCCTGCATTACAGTTTCCTGAGTTCTTGCCGCAAGAGCGTCGCTCTCAGCCTTAGCTTCCATCTTAGCCGCATTTTTTGCGCCGTTAAGATCGGACTGAGCCATCATATCTTCGGCAAGGAAAGAAGGTGTGAAGTAGTAATAGCTCAGTGCGCCCGAAGTAGGATCGGAAACGCTGAGATTCATTACCTTCACTTCCGCATCTTCTGCGAAGTGCTGCATATACTGATCGACCTTACGAGCATTTACGATGTTGTTGTATTCAACAAAGTTGTCGATAAGATCATTTGTATCCTTGTAGATATCGGTAATATCCTGCTTGAGCGGCTCGATCTCGGCGATCTTCGCTTCGACCTGCGCCTGCTCCTCCTCGAGAGATGCGAGAGAAGCCTTATTTGATTTTATTTCGTCATTCTTTGGCTTGACAGCAAGGAAGAATCCTGCGATAAGGATAGCCAACGCAAGCAGAATACCGAGAATGACTGTATCTCTGTAAGTAAGTTTCATTTTCATCTACCTCCTTATTCTGCCGCAGTATCATCGGCAGGAGTTTCCTCCGCCTCATCGGGCTTGTATGCGCTTTCATTGCCTTCAAGGGCAACAGTTACGCTGAATGAAACCATTTCGATCTCCTCTCCCTTTGAAGCGCTTGAAGCGCCTTCTTCATCGGAATCGCCGCCGGACGACTCTTCCAACTCTGTGATAATTACTGTATATCCGCTGTAGGAAGAGTTTGCAAAATAGCCTTGATTATCGGAATAATCGTCGGAAACGAGATTATCGATAAACTGCGAAGGAAGCTTTTGTACCCAGTCCTCGCTGCCCATTGCCGCAACGGTAAAGTTGAATACGCCCTGACTGTATGTGGGAGTGGAGATAAGTGCCTCGCCCTGTCCGAGTTCGTTGGCAGTGTTATCGAGAACAAGCTGAATTGTATCGAACTTATCGCCGTTGATTATCGGCTGTGAATAGTAAGCGTCATGAGCGTTCTGCATCTTGGTGTTATAAGCCATTACGCTGTCCTTGATACCGATAAGCTTGTCGCGGTGATCGAGCTGCTTTTTGGTTTTGGGGTCTTCAAGGTATTCATTGATCTTGTTGATATCGTTCTTAACGCCTGCATTGATGACAGTCATTACGCCCCATATACCGCCGATGATGATCGCCGAGCCTGCAATGAGACCGAGCATAACCATGAGACCGGCTTTATCGTTATTCTTTCCGCCGCCTGCCGCTCTCTTGATAGCCGCGCCGAGTTCGGTTTCAAGAAGGTTGATCTTCTCGGTATCCTTGTTACGCTTGAACATCGCGCCGATAGCGTTTGCGTAAAGGGAGAATTCGAGATTTTCGTGACCGTGGATCTGCGGAGGAACGTTGATCAGACTGGTATTCAAATCGAGTTTTTCCAACTCGTCCGTAAGTCTTACATATTCGTGAGTATCGCCGTAGAAGATAACGTTTTCAATAACCTCGCCCGTATTGCGGCTTCTGTGGAACTGGAGCATACGGAAGATGTTTTCGTTTACCGCCTCGAAAACGTAGTCGGGAGAATTGCCGTAGTCGGCGGGATCAACCGACGCGAAACGAGAGAATGAAAGCTGACCCTGCTCGTACAGGTTGAGCGAAATGAAGTTGTTGTCGATCTGTACGGCGAGGAGCGGCATTTTGGATTTGATCTTCGTATCGGCAAGCAGAACCTTGGTGATACAGTTGCAGCCTACCATTACCGATCTCAGGGAAATACCGAGCAGCTTGAAAACTTCTCTGTAGCTGTTTACGATCTCATACGGGCAGGCAGTGGCAAGCACCTTTATCATAGGCTCGCCCGAATCGCCTTTTTCGGAGGATTCGCCTACTATAACATATGTAACGCTGTATGTATCGTCGAGGTTGAGTTCAGCCTGCATCTGCTGCTTAACTGTTTTCTGCATATCCTGCGGCTTTACTCTCGGAACGGTAAGCTCCTTGAATATAGTCAGGTTTGAGGAAAGCGATACGATCGCCTCCTTATCGGGCATCTTGTTTTTCTTGAGCGCGCCGTTTACGAGAGTAGCCACGTTCGGCACGTCTTTAACATGACCGTTTACGATAAGTCCTTCCTCAAGGTTAAGTGTTGCCGCTGAGCTGATCTTAATTTTACCGTTGCTCTCAACGCCCTTAACAACACGTATGTTTCTATCGGTTATATCAAATGACAGCATTTTCTTTTTTCCACCTTTCCGTGTTTATTCGTTCTCGATCGATTCAAATGAACCGTAGAGTGCGGGGTAAATTCCGACTACGACCATACCGATAACAAGTCCCATGAAGATCAGGAGAACAGGTTCTACCATGCTTACGAGACGCTGTACAGCCGAATCCGATTCTTCTTCGTAATAATCGGACGTCTTTTCAAGGATCGAGTCAAGAGCGCCGGATTCCTCTCCTACGTAGATTACCGAACAGAACATTGATTCGAAAATTTCAGTTCTGGTAATGGAAGCGGAGAGCGTTTCGCCCTGTTTTACCTCGTCTATTACTTCTTCAAACTTCTGATCGATATAGGAATTTCCGAGAACCGCGGAAGCTCTCTGAAGGCACTCAACCATAGGGATACCGCTTGAATAAAGCGAAGAAAGAGTTCTTGCGAAACGGCCCGTATAGATCTTCGTCATAAGCGGTCCCCAGCCCGGACCTTTGATCAGGAGACGATCGACCTTCAACCGCAGATCCGGTACTTTCAGAGCGTATCTTATTCCGAAGAATGCAGCGACCGCAATAATGATAAGTATGTACCATTTCGTTCTTAAGAAGTCCGACATAGCCGCCATTATCTTTGTAAGAGCCGGCATTGTCGAGGGATCTTCGTACATATCAATGAACGTAGGCATGATGAATGTAAACAGGAATATAACGATAACAACGCAGAGTACGGCGAGGATAACAGGATAGATCATAGCGCCCTTTACCGTATTCTTGAGTTTATTTTCCTTGGCGTAGTGTTCGGACATACGCGTCATGATAACGTCGAGCGAACCCGAAGATTCTCCCGCGCCGACCATTGAAATAAGGAAGTCGGGGAAAGAGCCTGCGTGCATCTCCAGTGTGCTGGAGAAAGATTCACCCTTTTGAACATTTTCGTAAATGTCCTGCCAGATGGCTCTTGCCTTATCCTTTTCCTGCTCCTTGGTAAGGATATCGATAGCCTTAACAAGGGTAAGACCTGAAGTAAGCATAGCGCTGAGCTGTCGGCAGCAGAACGATAGCTCCTTGGTGTTAAACTTGTAGATCGACCGTGTGCTGCTTGAATCATCTTCCTTGTAGTCTTTGATGAACAGACCGCGTTCTTTCATTTTTTCGAGGAATTCCTGCTCATTCTCTGCGTTAGCCTTGCCCTTGACCTGTTTGCCGCGGGCGTCCTGAGCAACGTAGGAATAACTCTTCATAATACCACCTCCGTATTGATTTGTGACAATTCGCACTGCCTAATAATAACAATTATAACATATTAAAAGTTATTTTTCAATCGTTTTTTTGCCTTAAATAATCGCTGTATTTTTATTAATATTCACCAATTTTTATACAGTTGGTAGAATTAGAGGATAAACTTCCGATTATTAAGCATTTCAACTGCCGAAAAACAAGAACAAATTGTCTGACGAACAGCAGGCAGTTTGATAAACGTCGTATTTTCGGGGAATTTTACTGTAATATGTATTTTTGTTTTCAATACTGTCAGTATTGCAGCATGGATATCCGAAAAAAGTTTCACAAAAGCCTGCTTTAACAATGCACAAAAATCGCCGACACTTGCGCATTATTATTTACAATACCATTATATCACAAATGTAAAAAAACTGCAACAATATTTAAAAAATTTTTTAAAATAACAAAATCGCGAAATTTTTTAATTAAAAAAAGACCTCGTCGGGAGATTCCGAGGAGGTCTGAGAACTTGTGTTCATAGGATTTGTGCGTGGATTTTCGAGCATAGTTTTTACCGAAAAGACATGTGCAGTATCCTATGAACACAAGTTCTGACAGTTTATGTTAATCTGATTTTATAAGTTTTCAGCCATGTATCAAGCTGAATGAAGAACGCTATCGTCTGCGGCAGATTCATAAGCTGACCATACCACTGGACGTGATCCGAATGAGTAAGCAGCCGCTCCAGCTCGCTTCGCTTGACAAGCTCCGTAAGCGGCGTCGGCTGAGATATTATATCGCGCAGCCGCTCGGTAACAGCCTCGAGAAATGCGGGATTATGTGTTTTCGGATAGGGACTTTTCTTACGATTCAGAACCTTTTCGGGCAGCCAGTCTTTCATAGCTTCGCGCAGCAAGCCCTTTTCCCTGCCGTTGTGATCTTTGTATTCCCATTTCACATTGTACATATATTCGGCAATTCGATAATCGCAGAATGGTACGCGGACTTCCAGACCGCTGTACATGGACATTCTGTCCTTGCGATCAAGTAGATTCTGCATGAACCAGTCAAAATTCAGTTGAGTCATCTCTCGCATACGCCGTTCAAGATCGCTGTCGTTCGGAAGCTTATCGGCATAATCGGCAGTCCGCCTGTACGCGCTGTAAACATAATCTTCGGGATCAATTACGGCGGCGTATTCGTCGCACAAAAATCTCTTGCGGTACGATGTACTCTGCGCCCACGGGAAGCCGTCTATCATGCGTATATCTTTATCGCGGTACCACGGATAGCCGCCGAATAATTCGTCCGCACATTCGCCCGACAGCGCAACTGTACCGTATTTCTTTATTTCGCGGCAGAATATGAGCATCGACGCGTCCACATCAGCCATTCCGGGTAATCCGCGGGCATACACGGCGTCGTCGAGAGCATTCACCAATTCGGGAGTATCTATGACCGTCCAGTGATGCTCGCTGCCCAGATATTCAGCCATGCAGCGAATATATTCGGGATCGCTGTTGGGTTGAAAATGGCTTTTCACGAAATATTTGTCATTGTCCTGATAATCCACGGAAAAAGTATGAAGAAGTTTTCCCTGCTTTTTCAACTCTGCCGACGCTACAGAAGATATAAGACTCGAATCCAGACCGCCCGACAGAAAAGTACATACGGGAACGTCGGAAACAAGCTGACGGCGTATAGAATCAAGAAGAAGTTCGCGGATATGCTCCGCTGTTTCATCGAACGTCTCGTTCAGTTCATAAGCGCGAAGCCGCCAGTATTCGTACAATTCCAGCCCCCTTTCAGAATAATATCCGCAGCAGCCCGCCTTCACTTCCTTAACGCCCTTTATCACGCCGCAGCCCGCCGTTCTTCCGGGCGCAAGCAGAAGAAGCTCCGCCGCTCCGCCGCTGTCTATTTCATGTGGAATTTCAGGGTATTCCAGCAGCGCGCTGAGTTCGGAAGCAAAAATCAGCCTGTCTTTATCTTCATAGTAAAACAGCGGTTTAACACCTATCCTGTCACGGGCAAGGAAAACTCTATGCTCCGCCTCGTCATATATCGCGAAAGCAAATATTCCGTTGAGGTAATTAACGCATTTCTCGCCCCATTTCATGTAGCTGAGCAGTACGACCTCCGTATCGGAGCGCGTTTCGAATTTCACATTCTCGCCAAGCTGCTTTCGGATCTCATCGGTATTGTAAAGTTCGCCGTTGTAAACAATAGTGAATTTGCGTTCCCCCATGTTCAGCGTCATCGGCTGACGACCGCCCTCGATGTCAATTACCGCCAATCGCGTATGAACGAGGGCAGCTTCCGAAGATAAAAAAATTCCCCTCTGATCAGGTCCTCTCCTCAGCATGGCTTTTTGCATAAGTCCGCATTTAACAAGTTCTCCGCGCATATCGCTTTTAAAGCTGATAACTCCGGCAATTCCGCACATAATACTCTGCCTCCTATTTTATAGAGTTGCCTTAAATAGTATGCATATTTTATGATTAATATGACAAAATGCCAAGAATATGTCATTTGTAACCTTGACATATTATAATATAAATGTTATACTTTCAAAGAGGTGTTATTATGAAAAGATTACTGTTTATCGGCGATGTTGTTGGTAGGATCGGATGCGAATTTCTTTACAGCAAGCTAAGAATGCTGAAAAATTATTATAAGATCGACATAGCGGTTGTAAACGGCGAAAATTCCGCGCAGGGCAACGGCATCACGCCAACCTCCGCAAATTCTATATTTCAGGCAGGCGCAGACATTATAACTACGGGAAATCACGCTTTCCGCCGAAAGGAATCCCGCGAGGTTTTTGAGTCGGAATTCGTGATACGTCCTGCGAATTATCCCGACGGCGGCGCATACGGAAACGGCGTGTGTATACTTGATATGGGCGTATATTCCGTAGCCGTAATAAATCTAATGGGTACGGTGTTCATGGAGCCGCTCGACAATCCTTTCACAAAAATCAATGAAATTTTAAAGGATATAGATACTCCCAATATTTTTGTTGATTTTCACGCCGAAGCAACTTCCGAGAAAAAAGCTATGGGGCATTATCTCACGGGAAAGGTAAGCGGAATGTTCGGAACGCATACTCATGTTCAGACTGCCGACGAAATGATTCTGAACGGTCATACGGCTTACATCACCGACGCAGGAATGACAGGCGCAGAAATTTCATGCCTTGGAGTTTCGATTAACGAGGTCATAGAAAAACAGCGTTTCCACACGCCCGTAAGGTTTTCCGAAGCCGACGGACCTTGTTTTTTATGCGGCGTGTATGTGGAATTTGACGAAAAATCCGGCAAATCGCACAAAATCGAACGGTTAATTGTAAGATAATACACAAATTTTTTTAAAACACTTGCATTTTTCAAGGAAATAATGTATAATAAAGAATAACAGTTGTCAATAAACAATCAGCTGTTTATAGTTGCATATAATTGTAGCTATCAACTGAACAACTTACTGGAGGTTTAACTATGGAAATTTTAAAAGTTTCGGCAAATTCAAAACCAAACTCTGTCGCAGGAGCAATCGCAGGAGTTATCAGAGATCATAAGGCTGTTGAGGTACAGGCAGTTGGCGCAGGCGCTGCAAATCAGGCTATCAAGGCGATCGCTATTGCAAGAGGATATCTTGCTCCGATCGGAATCGATCTCATTTGTATCCCCGCTTTCGCCAATATTCAGATTGACGGCGAGGAAAGAACAGCAATGAAGCTTATCTGCGAGCAGCGATAAAGCCCACATAAGAGCCTGTTCAGTATCTCCCCGCGCACGTCTTTTCGGTAAATTTTGATGAATCCTGCGTCAAAATTCCCAACGGGAAACCGTCCCCTCTGTCACTTCGTGACATCTCCCCACACTGTGGGGAGTCACCTTGCAGTACATCAGTATTCCTGCGGATTTTTTCCTTGGCTTCAGCAAAATTGTACTCGAAAATCCGCACGCGCCGAGATGCTGAACAGGCTCTAAGCAAAATACACAAAGGCGGGCATTTTTAGCCCGCCTTTTTATTAAACAGGCTCTAAGGAGTAGCAGAATGAATATTGAAGTCAACAGAATAAATCAAAACGCCGAAAGCGATCCCGTGGGATTTATCAGCGCAGTTAATGAGACATATTTTTATCAGCTGAAAAAAATTGCAGAAGAAATCGCAGAAAACAGGGACGAAAAACCCGTTATCCTGCTTGCGGGGCCTTCCGGTTCCGGAAAAACAACTACCGCTCTTATGATAGCCAAAATTCTCGGTGAACTCGGCTGCCCGACTCATACGCTGTCAATGGATAATTATTTCAAATCCCTTACCGTGGAGGAACGCGATCTTTCCGCACTCGGCAAGATCGATCTGGAATCCCCGAACCGAATCGACACGGAACTTCTGAACAGACAGATAGAAGATATTGAAGAATTTCGCTCCGTCGATGTTCCGAAATACGATTTCGTCTCTTCGGAACGCCGCGGAATCAAGCTGAATTTGCAGCGCAAGTCAGGAGAATTGGTAATATTCGAGGGAATCCATGCTCTGAATCCCAATGTCATAACCGTTCCCGACAGTCGGATATGCAAGCTTTATGTCAGCGTCCGCACTCGTATTACCTGCGGAGATATAATTCTTCACCCCTCGAAAGTACGCCTTATGCGCCGTATGATAAGGGATAGAAATTTCCGAAAAAGAACACTTAGAGAAACAATGAATATGTTCCGCAGCGTAGAGGACGGCGAGAATAAATATATCATGCCGTATAAATATCGTTCCGACTATGATATAGATACTTTTATGGCTTATGAAATGAACGTATACCGCAACAATCTGCTTGGCGAGCTTCGTGAAATGGCGGATATCACCGAATTGGCGGACGTTACTGAGGTAATGGAGAACCTGCTTCCCATAAGCGTCGAAAACATTCCCCGAAATTCGCTTATAAGGGAATTTATAGGCAAAGGGGAATTTAAATATTAAGCAGATCAGATATGTAATATAATTTAAAAATCAGGGATTTTTTTAATTTCCCTGATTTTTTTGTAACAAAACTGATTTTAAAGAGACTAACTTATATACTCCCCCCTATTCTAAACCCGAACAATCTTCCGAGCATAAATTCCGTCAGTCGTCGTCGCAAATCCTTGACGGGCGACAGCCCGCCTTGCGGTTTGCTCCTATACTGACAAAATTTCTGCTCAAAATCTTTATTCGGTTTTAAAACAGAGGTGAGTATAGAAAGGCGGTGAGTGAATGGCAGATGATATAAAATCTTACTATGAAGAATACGGCAAAAAAGTATATCTTTACCTGATGAGCCTTTGCAGTAACGAAGATACAGCAGAGGAACTCACTCAGGAAACTTTCTATCAGGCTATACGTTCACTGTCGAAATACCGTGGTGAATGCAGCGTGTATACGTGGCTGTGCGGTATTGCCAAAAATCTGTGGTACAGGGAATTAAGACGACAGAAAAAAATTCCTGTCGCCGAACCTGATTACACAGAAGCCGATTTATCCCCGCCGCCCGATGAGATCGCTGAATTGAGAAACAGTAAAATGAATTTACTTAGACAGATTCACGAACTTCCCGAAACTGAAAAGGAAATAGTTCTGCTCCGTACAACAGGCGAGCTGTCATTCAGGGAAATCGGAGAAATATTCGGCAAATCGGAAAACTGGGCAAGAGTTACTTTTTACCGTGCAAAACAAAAATTGAAAAAGGAGTGATCAGAATGAAGTGCAGTATTATCCGCGATCTGCTTCCGCTTTACTGCGATAATCTCACATCTGCGGACAGCAATGAGGAAATCGAAAATCATCTGCGCGGCTGTGCAGAATGTACCGAAATTTACGAAAATATGTCAAGGGAAGAAATTACAATAACTGAAAACGATACCAATATCAAGCCGTTGAAGAAAGTGAAAAAGCGCTTTTTAATTAGACTTATATGCGGTATTCTCGGAACTGCCGTTGTACTTTTCGGAGTATTTATGTTCGTTTTCTGGGGAGTTATTCCAATAAGTTCTGATAAGCTTTCGTGGACATTTGAAGAAAGATCCATACAGAGTTTCAAAGGACATACTGACGATGATGAGAATTTTATTGAGCAGGAGAGAGTTACCCAAAAATTCATCAACATACTATTTACAGGCGACTGCTCATGTACAAGGGAGAAATATGATGCCGACTATATTTATAACGATGACGGAAGTATTACTGCACATCATCATATAACTATATATCCCGTTATAAAAATTCCGTTCGACGACAGAGGCGAAAATCCGAATCAGTTCAGTTTGGGATTTAATAAATATGATGAAAATGAGACACTCACAATCCACTGCCGTGATAAGGATATAACATTTTATATAAAAGACCTTATTGAAGAAAGCGGTCTGACTATTGAATAAACATAATGAAAGGGACTTTCGCAGTCCCTTTTATTATTTATTAAAGTTTCAGTTTCTTCTTGAATCCGACTTTATCCAGCAAAAGCGATACTGACACGAAAAGCAGTCCGCTTGCGAATACCTGTACGCAGTATGCGGGAGTCTGGGAAAATGCAGCCGAGATCGCCGCCGCTGAAAATCCTTTTGCCATTACGATTCCCTCGTAAAGACTATATCCGACGACGCATAATATAAGCGACGGTATAATGCCGAAAATATTCCGCAGCGAAAGTATTTTTTCGCCTTTATTACTGAAGAAAAGCGCGGTCACTGCCTTAATGACAACCGTCGCGGGCAGCCATACCAAAAATCCCGAAAGCCCGTCAGAAAGCGCGCCGCCTATTGCGCCTGCCGCAACTGCGTAAGGAGTTGGCAGAATACACGCCGCAAGATAAATCAGCCCGTCGCCTGCATGGGTATAGCCCGCTCCCGTGGGAATGTGCAGATACGCGGTAAATACGTAGATAAGGGCCGCAAAAAGTCCTGCCGCCGTAAGTCTGCGAATTTTCAGCATACTTAACGATTTTGTTTCAGACATGGTAAAGACTCCTTTCAATCAATTCATGTATATTATATCAGATTTATATGAATTATTCAAGATTAAAATAGTACAAAGCTTGTGAAATTATGCTGATTTTTTTATGAGAGTTTTACCAAACAGTCTCTTAAAATAAATCGCTGTGCGTTCCTGTTCTGGTAAGATAGAGAATAAGTTCGTTGTCGGAAATTTCGTAAATCAACAGCCAGTCGGGAGTTATATGGCATTCTCTGCACCCTTTATAGTTGCCTATCAGGTTATGATCTTTGTATTTTTCAGCTAAAGTCTGACCTGATGCAAGGGTTTCAACAACATCATTCAGCAGTGAAAGGTCATAACCGCGCTTTTTTATAGTTTTTAAATCTTTTTTGAACAGCGAAGTCGGAACAATGCCATATTTGCAGGTTTTGTTCATTCGTCCAATTCCTCCAATATCTCACTGAAAGAACTGTAAGCTTTTTTGTTTGCGTCATTTTTCAAAGCCTGAACCTCCCGAATTGCGAGAATCGTATCAGCGTTGGGAGTATCGTACTGAATAACACTCTTCATATATCTGACGATATTTCCCTTTACATTTTCGCCATTCCTGCTTACAATACTCTTGTACGCATTGTAAACGTCCCTATCCAAAACAAATGAGCAAGTAACCGTGTTGGAATTCATAAAATCACCTCGTCAAAAATTACTTAGCAATATAACTAAGTTCACTTATATATTAGCACAATTTTTTCGAATTGTCAAGTATAAAAATATAAAAAAGCTGTCTCACCCGAAAGTGAAACAGCTTTTATTATTTAAGATATTAAATTAACCCATTACAACTTCAACTTCGTGAACGCCGCCTTCACATACAGGGATAACATTGCCGTCAACAGCATTGCCGTCAACTGTCATTGCCTTAACGCCCTTGCAAACGTGGTCGGGATTCTTGATTGTGATATTGTATACAGCTCCGCGGAACTTTCTTGTTGCGGTGAAGCCGTCCCACTCGTGAGGAATGGAAGGATCAACCTTAAGACCGTCCCAATCAGCAGCGATTCCGAGAATGTACTGCGAAATAGCAACCATATTCCATGCAGCCGTACCTGTGAGCCATGAGTTCTTGCCCTCGCCGAAACGTGAGGCGTCCTTACCTGCGATCATCTGACCGTATACATAAGGCTCGGTCTTGTGCAGCTCGGAAATTTCCTCGTTGAACGCGGGAGCGATCTTGCTGTAGTACTCAAATGCCTTATCGCCGCGTCCCGCATAAGCTTCAGCGCAGATGATCCAAGCATTATTATGAGTAAAGATACCTGCATTTTCCTTGTAACCGCCGGGATACGTGGAAATTTCGCCGTATTGGATATAGTACTTTGTAAACGCAGGATTGTTGAGAACAAGACCGTACTGCGTATTGAGGTACTTGTCGATAGAGTCGAGAGTCTTGATGTCAGCGCCCTCTTCCTTACCGATCTCGGACATAACGGCAAATCCCTGAGGTTCGATGAAGATCTTGCCCTCTTCGCATTCCTTTGAACCCATCTTTGCGCCTGTTGAATCGTAAGCGCGGAGGAACCAGTCGCCGTCGAATGCGGATTCCATAACGTTCTTCTTCATCTTGTCGATTTCAGCCTGTGCAGCAGCAGCTTCGTCGTCCTTGCCGAGATGCTTAAGAATAGCAACGTAATTCGGACCTGCATATGTAAAGAGCGTAGCAACCATTACAGACTCTGCGATCTTGGAGTAACCGCCCTCGGCAGCGAACTTGGGATTCGTATATGTCTGGAAGCTTTCGCCGGGAGTATCGGAATAGCATGAAAGATTGATACAGTCGTTCCAGTCAGCGCGCATTGCAAGGGGCAGACCGTGAGGACCGAGATTGTTTACGATCTTGTAGAAAGAAACTTTGAGGTGATCGAGCATGGGCTTAGCCTTGGATTCGTCGTTATCATAGGGAACCATTTCGTCAAGGATAGACCAGTCGCCGGTTTCTCTGATGTATGCGGATACGGAAAGGATCATCCAAAGCGGATCGTCGGAGAAGTCGCCGCCGATATCGGAGTTGCCCTTCTTTGTAAGCGGCTGATACTGGTGATAGCATCCGCCGTCCTCCAGCTGAGTTGAAGCGATGTCGATAATACGCTCTCTTGCTCTGTCGGGAATCTGGTGAACGAAGCCGAGAATATCCTGATTTGAATCACGGAATCCCATACCGCGTCCGATACCGCTTTCAAAGTAAGAAGCGGAACGCGAGAGGTTGAATGTTACCATGCACTGATACTGATTCCAGATATTAACCATGCGGTCAACCTTATCATCGGGAGTATCAACGCTGATAATTCCGAGAAGCTCGTCCCATGTTGCTTTCAGTTCAGCAAGACCTGCCGCAACCTTTTCGGGAGTATTGTACTTGTCGATCATTTCGAGAGCCTTGACCTTATTGATAGTAACGCCGTCAGCCTCGAATTTCTGATCAACGGGCATTTCAACATAGCCGAGAACGAAAATGAGAGTCTTGGACTCGCCGGGAGCGAGAGTGATCTTCTTATAGTGAGAAGCGACAGGAGACCAGCCGTCAGCAAATGAATTATTTGCAGCACCCGCCTCAACAGCCTGCGGATTGTTGAATCCGTTGTACAGACCTATGAAAGAATCTCTGTCGGTATCGTAGCCGTCGATCTCGTCGTTTACCGTATAGAACGCGAAATGATCGCGTCTGTCTCTGTATTCGGTCTTGTGGTAGATAGTAGAGCCAACTACCTCAACACGACCCGTAGAGAAGTTTCTCTGGAAATTTGTGCAGTCGTCCTGAGCGTCCCAAAGACACCATTCAGCAAATGAAAACAGTGAGAAAGTCTTAGCTTCCGAACTCTCGTTTGTGAGGATAAGCTGCTGAACTTCGCCGTCGTAATTCTGGGGAACAAAGAAAGTTACTTCTGCTTTGAGATCGTTCTTTTTACCTGTGATAACGGTATAGCCCATACCGTGACGACACTCGTAGGAATCAAGCTCCGTCTTTACAGGCGACCAGCCGGGATTCCAGATAGTACCGTTTTCATTGATATAGAAATAACGTCCGCCCATATCGATCGGGACGTTGTTGTAACGATAACGTGTAATTCTTCTGAGACGAGCGTCCTTATAGAAAGAATAACCGCCTGCTGTGTTAGAGATCAGCGAAAAGAAGCCCTGTGTTCCGAGATAGTTGATCCATGGATAGGGCGTTTTCGGGGAATTTATCACATATTCCCTTTTCGCGTCGTCGAAATATCCGAACTTCATAATAAATCTTCTCCTTTATTTTTACGTTGCAAACAGCGGATAAGCAAACTTTCCTTACCGCAATTTATATAATTATAACATATATTTCAAATTATTACAAGAGATTATCATAAATTAGTGATGTATTTTTTTTGAGACTGATTTTGTGCAATTTTAACAAAAGGCAGTCTTTAGAAGCATATTCACATAATTTTAGCAGTATATTTTCCGTTTTTCTTCTTGGCATATCCAATTGTATATTGTTGACCTATACGACGATTATTTTTGTCGGAATAATCATCAAAGAAATGCTCTTCACCATTTTCATCAACATATCTTATTTTTGCTATATAATATATATCTTTTCCTGCACTTTCATAGCGAATAGAAACAATTTCTCCTGTTGTGAAAATACCTTCTCTGCTAATCAAATTCCAGTTGGCATTTTGAAATATAACATGAATTATCACTAAAGTTCCACCAATTATAAGAACCAATGACAGGACTATAACCCCAATATAAAGTAAAGACGAAGTTTTCAGATAAACTTTACCTGATTTATCAGGCATAATATAGCCCTCGCAAATTTTTCCGGTATATGCGGACGGCGATGCATTTATAATCTCCGCTTCAATACGATTTCCGTTTTCATCATAATAGTAACCCAGTGTGTCGCCACCGAATCCGCTCTTATACGTTATGGTACATTGCACTTCTTCACCATACGCAGTTTTCTTATATTCTCCGCCTAAAAAAAGACATAATATAATAACTCCCAAAATAACTATTGCTGAACCAATGGCTACGGCTCCAGTCAAACTTTTTTTATTCATATCTTATCTGCTGAAAAATCTCTGATGAGCCTTGAAAGTCTCTCCGGGACTTACTTCGGTATATCCCGTTATATCGGCAGGCAGACTAAGATTTGGAGCGTCGATCATTGCTGTCATCGGCTCGGGGCAGAAATAATGATTGAATCCCCTGTCGTTCCAGACTATCCAGAACTTATACTCCTCGGAAACCTCGTAGCAAAGCTTTTTTCCGCTTGCCATATCCTCCGCGATTACGCCGTGGAATTTCTCGCCGTCAAGCTCCGCATACTCGGCGGTATACATATCATTGTCGCAGACCTGAAGAACGGGGCATTTGTTTCCGCTTTTATATTCCAGATCCCACATCGTCAGGGATTTCAGCTTTTCGGTAGGCAGACAGCGATCGTTAAGCTCGCATCTCTTTCCCGCGGGAACAGTCAGGCGGATATCGCTTTCCTGCGCGCCGTCAACGAACGGAGCGTTTATCGTTGTATGAGAAGCAAGAGACATGGGCAGCATTTTGTTGGAAACGTTGGTAAAGCAGATATCCTGCTCCAGACCATGTTCGGACAGCGTGAACGTGTATTCCGCAACGAACTTTACGGGAAGATACTTGAAAAATTCGTCGTTTTCGTCGTAAACATAGCGAGCCTTTACCCATGCGCAGTTGCTGTCGGCATTATGCTCCACGACCTCGAAAGTACGCTTATGCAAAAATCCGTGGATATGATTATTATAAGGCGCTTTTTCGTTTACGGGAAGCTGATAGAGGGCGTCGGAGGTTTTCAGTTTTCCGTCCGCGAAGCGATTTGGCAGATAGAGAGTGGGAAGTCCCCATACCTCTGCCGACTGCTTTATAGTCTCGGCGGAATTATCGGGATTATAGCGGAAAAACTCCATTCCCTTGACATTGTTGCGGAGTCGGATAACGTTGCAGCCGATCTCATAAGCAACAAGAGCCTCATAACCGCCTGCATTCATTTTTATGCAGGTCATGCCGTTCCAGTTCATAAGTTGCGTTGTGTTTTTCATTTTAATCAATTCCTTTCGTTTAGTCATTATTTTTTCTTTTTAAAACTTCTCTTACAAACATATAAATTACGATTGCTGCTATAGTAAGAATAATTGCTCCGCCTATATAATTTCCTTCTAAGATACAGCTTATTCCCAAAAAACCGATACTCCCGATTATACCTGCGCATATTAACGATATGATTATAATGGCAGGAATCTTCACCCATAACGGAGATTTCCCCTTAATCAAATCTAAAGAAACCTCAAAAATTATTTCGGCAATCATTTCGAAAATCTCTTCCAAGCAGCACTACCTCTTTTACATATCCACAATTTCATTGGCATACTTTCCGTTTTTTCTCTTCGCATAAACCACAGTACACCTATCGCCCGTCATCATTTTCTTATTGTCATATCTTATATCAAAAGAATGCTCTCCGCCTTCGCTGTCGGTATATACGATGCTGAAAATATACCATACGTCTTTATCAACAGTTTCTTTCTGTACCGAATACACTTCACCCGTGACAAAATTTCCCTCACGGCTGAGAAAATCAAAATCCCGCTTTTGAAGAATCGCGCCCAAAATAAGAATTATACCGCTGAGCGTACCAAAGGAAGCAAGTAGCACAGTTACAATTTTCATCCAGAGCGCAGCCGGTACATGAACCGTATACGGATCATCGGGAAGGACATAGCCCTCCACTTCCTGTCCATCATACGGATCGGGAAAATTCAAGATTTCTACGTCGATATACTCGCCGCTGTCGTCCTGATATCTGCCGTAAACCGTCTCGTTATCAAAGAATTTCTCCGTTCTTGTTACTATACAGCTGACTTTCATACCATGATGCGGTATTGCTGAATGTTTAAAAAGAAAGAAAAATATTGATATGCCGAATATTAAAAGTCCTACACCCAGAGCAACTGCCGCCACAAGCGCCTTTTTTCTTGATTTGAACATAGACTTAATCCATACGATTCTCCATATCCGTGTACTCCCTCATAGGAGATATCGCCTTGTACGCAGGGCGGATTATTTTATTTGAATTTATCAATTCCTCGATTCTGTGAGCCGACCAGCCTGCAATACGCGATACAGCAAAGAGCGGAGTGAACAGCTCGTCGGGAATTCCAAGCATACGATATACAAATCCACTGTAAAAATCAACGTTTGCGCAAACGCCCTTGTAAATTTTACGCTCCTCGGCAATAACCTGTGGAGCAAGCTGTTCCACAAGCGAATACAGCATAAATTCATCGTGCCTGCCCTTTTCGGAGCTGAGCTTTTCGACGAATCCCTTGAAAACCTTGGCGCGCGGATCGGAATGCGAATACACGGCGTGACCCATTCCGTAAATAAGTCCCGCCTGATCGAACGCCTGCTTTTTCAGCAGCTTTTTCAGGTAAGCGCGGACTTCGTCCTTATCGTTCCAGTTTCCGACGTTTTTCTTCATATCGTCGAACATCATCGCAACCTTTATATTCGCGCCGCCGTGCTTCGGCCCTTTCAGCGAACCCAATGCGGCTGCTATCGCAGAATAGGTATCAGTTCCCGAAGATGAAACCACATGAACTGTGAAAGTCGAGTTATTTCCGCCGCCATGCTCGGCATGAAGCACGAGAGCAAGATCGAGTATGCGCGCTTCAAGCTCGGTAAAACGCTTGTCGGGACGGAGCATATACAGAAGATTTTCCGCAATTGAAAGCTCGGGATTCGGATCGTGTATGAAAAGACTGCCGCCCGATTTCACATATTTATGAGCCTGATAACCGTAAACCGCAAGTACAGGGAAAAGAGTTATCAGTTCAACGCTCTGGCGCAGAACATTTGGAACAGATATATCATTGGCATTGTCGTCGTAGGAATACAGCGCAAGAACGCTCTTCGCAAGGGTATTCATCATGTTGTCGCTGGGAGCTTTCATGATAACGTCTCTGGTAAACGTCGAGGGCAATATACGAAAATCCGCAAGAATTTTCTTGAATTCCTCAAGCTCATGCTCCGACGGCATTTTCCCGAATAAAAGCAGATATACGGTTTCCTCAAAGCCGTAGCGTTTTTCTTTGATAAAGCCTGCGACAATGTCCTCAACGTCGATTCCTCTGTAAAAAAGCTTGCCGTCGCCGTGATTGGGAGCGCCGTCGCCGTTGTCAAGCACCTTTATAGTGCTTATATTGGTAAGTCCGGCAACTACGCCCTGACCGTTTACATCGCGGAGACCGCGCTTTACATCATATTGTGTGTAAAGTTCGGGATCGATCTTATAGCTGTCGACGGAACGCTCCGCAAGCTTTAAGATCTCGGGTGGTATTTCTGAAAATTTGTATGGCATAATATCGCCGTCCTTTCTTTTCTCTTTTACGTAAAATAAAATATTGAGCAACACGGTACAAAATTTATACCATATTGCCTATAATTATTATAATCTTTTTTAATAAAAATGTCAAGCCTTGAAGTCAGAATCAACACTTCACAAAACGCCGCGACTTGAATGCCGCGAAAATCGGATTTTTCTGCCATGCTGATTTTTGCCGAAATACAGCTATGTAACTGCCGGTTGACAAATTGCCAAGCGCGGTTGATTGACTGCAACTGCCTGATATGATATACTAAATATATGCTAAGGGGCGAGAAAAGACTTCCCCGAAAATTTATGGAGGTAACATTATGATACTCGCAGACAAGATAATTGATTTACGCAAAAAAGCAGGAATGTCACAGGAGGAACTTGCCGAGAAGCTCGGCGTCAGCCGTCAGTCCGTTTCGAAATGGGAGAGCGCGCAGTCAACTCCCGATCTCAACCGCATACTTAAAATGTCGGAAATTTTCGGAGTAAGCACCGACGTTCTTCTTAAAGATGAGCTTGATCTTTCAAAGGCGAATTCCACTCAGGAGGCGATCGAGGTTTCAATGCCCGACGAGACGCAGCCGCCGCGCCGCTCGGTCTCAATGGCGGAAGCCAACGATTTCCTCGCTCAGACTTCCAAGAAAGCGATCATGATCCCCATCGGAGTTGCGATTTGCATTACAGCAGTCGTTCCGGTGATAATTCTGGACGGGATCGCTCTCGGAGAACTGGGCGCTATCATAATGTTCCTGATGATCGCCGCAGCGGTAGGAATTTTTATCTTTTCGGGAATCTCCATGAAGCGTTTCGACTATCTCAATAATGAATGCATAGAGACGGAATACGGCGTCGATGGCATGATCAAGGAGAAAAAAGCCGCCTATCAGACTTCACACGCACTTCAGTTGAGCGCAGGCATAATACTTTGCATATTAGCTCCGATAGTACCTTTATTCGGCGAAATGCTGTATTACAAAGACAATTTTCTGGAGGAATTATCAGCGTCGTTCCTCTTCGTTTTCGTTGCGGCAGGCGTATTCATGATCGTGAAAACAAGCATTATCAACGGCGCATACAAAAAGCTGCTTCAGGAGGACGATTTCAGCGAAACAAAGAAACTCAAAAAGCACGAAAACAATCTGATCGCGGAAATCTACTGGCCAATTATCACCGCCGCTTTCCTCGCCTACAGCTTTATCACCAACGATTGGGGCAGAAGCTGGATAATCTGGCCTGTTTCCGCTGTAATTTTCCCTGTTGTTATCATGATCTCAAAGCAATTAAAAAAATAAACTGTTATGAGAACTTGTGTTCATAGGATATTGCACGCGTCTTTTCGGCAAGTTTTACCGATAGCTGCGTTGAAAAAGCTCACCATACGGCAGTATGCTTTCGCTTTTTCGCCTTGCTCTCGGTAAAATTATACTCGAAAATTCACGCACAAATCCTATGAACACAAGTTCCGAATCATGTTTTTTTGTAATACTCTTGCATTTTCCGATAAAAAGGTGTATAATAAAAATATATTCACCTAATATTGAATGAAAGAGGTAATACAATGAAAAAAATAATTTCCTGTATCATATTTTCTGCTGTAATTTGCAGTTGTCTGGCTTCATGCGGCAACAAAGGCGACAAATCAGACAAAACGAAAAATTACTCGACATCGCAGGGCGAAGTAAATATTAACGTTCCTGCCGAAAAAGACCCCGATGCAACAGAGCCGCCTGCCCCAAAAAGCACGGAGGGCGTTGAATTCGAAGATTCCGTTGCTGCAAAATCAGGCGACGCATACCTTTCAATTATAAACGGCGATTGGAAGATACAGTACTGGGGAAAAAATGAAGACCCGGACGACGCTATGCTCTCCTACGACGCGGGAGTAGTTCCGATAACAGGCAACGGCGATTACACGGTAAGCGTCAACGCCGATACAAAGGGATTCCGCTTTGCTGCTACGGGCGACCCCGAGGGGGAATGCACGCCCGAGGGATTGAGCTTCATGGCGGTAATGATATCCGACGGCGAAAAACTTTTCCCCGAATCCGTGATCACGGTAAATTCCATAAAAGTTGACGGCAAGGAGATCGGCATGACGGCTAAAGCTTATACCTCCTCCGACGACGGCAACACAACAAGAGCGAATATTTACAACAGCTATCTCAGCGCTCCCACAGACGACGCGAGAACTGCCGACGGCGCGCTTTACGATGCAAGCGGCGATGCATTGCCGATATGCGGCGATTATTCCGCGCAGATAGTCGATACTGCCGATTTCAGCAAGTGGACTGCGGTTGAAGTA
Source organism: uncultured Alistipes sp. (assembly GCA_964401315.1). Classification (GTDB taxonomy): domain Bacteria; phylum Bacillota; class Clostridia; order Oscillospirales; family Ruminococcaceae; genus Ruminococcus. Next base: position 202,005 of record CAYNYB010000002.1, on the reverse strand, counting down.
AATTTCACCGTTTCGGGAATTGAATAAACAAAAAAGCAAAAAAAGCTTCGGAGAAAATTCCGAAGCTTTTTTGATGTTTTTTAGTTAAAGAATCTAATGCAGGCATCCATGTTTTCCATCATACTTTCGATCATAGCCGCCGTTCCGCCTGTTATCGAATTGACGATAATGCTCACAATGTATAACAGAATCGAAATAACGCCCATGATAACACCTGCTGTAGCTTTGCCCTTGTTGGGAGTCATATTTTTAAGGCTTATAATACCTGTCACTATAGCCACGATACCCACAACAGGTCCGATACAGCAGCAGCCGACGACTATACTTATGATACCGCAAATCATAGAGACTGTCGAAAGATCGGATTTCGGCTGCTGCGGAAATCCGTAGCCGCCCATATTGTCCTGAATCGGATTCTGCAAATTCGTGTTCAGACCGTTGTTATCAAAATTATCCATAATTTACCTCGCATTTATCCATTGATCTTAAGTTTTTTATGTAATAACACAAACTAATTATGTGAGACTTGCAAACATTCCTGTGCTAATACCAAGTATCAATACAAGCCCGATTAAAACGCCTACTGCACCTGTAATAATACCTGCAATAGCCATTCCCTTACCGCCGGACTGCTTTTTCGTATTGATGAAACCTGTGATAAGAGCGGCTATACCGAGCGGTATACCGGCAATAAAGCCGTAGACACAGCAACATACTGTCGACGAAACAGTAGCAAGAATACCCAGTATCATTGATACTATCGCAAGAACAGGCGTTCCATGATTCTGTGGTATATTGAATCTGTCCATATCCTGAATGGGATTTCCGAAGCTGTCAACATTGGACGAATCTGTGTACATATTTCCGTTGTTATCAAAATTATCCATAATTTACTTCGTATTTATCCATTATTCTAAGTTTTTATGTAAAATTATGTGAAACTGTCCATCATTCCCGCGCCAATACCAAGTATAAAAAGCACTACCAATACAAGACCGGCTAAAATACCTACTGCACCTGTAATAATACCTGCAAGAGCCATTCCATCACCGCCAGCCTGCTTTTTCTTGTTTATGAAACCGGTAATAACAGCAGCTATACCGAGCGGCATACCGAGAAAACCACCGTATACACAGCAGCACACTACTGACGCAACAGCAGAAACAATACCAAGTATCATTGATACTATAGCAAGAACAGGAGTTCCCTGATTCTGCGGCACTCCGTATCCGCCCATATTCTGAATGGGATTGCCGAAGCTGTCAACTCCCGACTGGTCGGTATAACCATTGTTGTCAGCAGTTCCGTAAGCGCCGCCCATACCCTGCTGAGCGTTGGGATTGTAGCCTGCGTTTGGATCGTAACCTGCGTTTGGATCGTAACCTGCGTTTGGATCATAACCTGCATTGGAATCGTAAGCGTTCTTATCGAGGTTTACGCCTGCATTAGGATCATATCCGTTATCAGGCTGACCTCCGTAATTGTAATCATTTTCCATAGTTAAGTCTCTCCTTTATATTGATTCTAATATAGCGACTGTTCATCTGACTTCTGAACAGCTATAAAAGCTTATTAATATGAATCGAGCGCCGTGATCAAAATAGGAATGCCAAAGATTGTAAATATCGCGATTCCCCATATCAAACCTATCGCGCCCACGATAATGCCCGCAACAGCAAGACCGCTGCCGGGTTTTTTCCATGCTTTATTAAGTACTCCCAGAATAATTCCCACTGCCGAAGCAAGTATTCCAAAAATAACGATGAAATATCCTCCGCAGCAGCAGGCCGCAGTTCCGACGAGCGATATCAAAAGTCCCAATATGCTGAATATCAGCGACGTTATGGCAAGCCCAGACGCGCCCTGATTTTTGTTGAACATCTGATCGTACATCGCGCTGAAGTCCTGCGGAGGAGGCGGCGGCGGAGTTACAGGAGTCACGGGAGCTATGGGATAATCATTGTTATTGCTTCCGTAACCGTTATTCTGTCCGTAAGCCGCGGACTGATCGTAACCGTTATAGCCGTTGTTATACTGATCGACAGCCTGATCCTGAGCATAGACATTCTGCCCGATATTTTCATTCTGTCCGTAAAACTGATCTCCGCCGTCTATGAAATCATCCGCGAGCATGGTCGCGTCGTCTCTCATCGGCGCACAGTTTTCAGGATCGTAACCGTTTTCAGGTGAATATCCATTGTAATTGTTATCCATAAAAGCCTCCGTATTATATACTCCACTTTATTCTAAACCCGAATAAAGATTTTAGAATAAAAATTAGTATACGTGGGGTTAATTTTTTGAATCATGCCATCGGAAGCGGCGCAAGCCACGGTATGAAATTCCTCGCAATAAAATAAACGAGAAAAAATGCCATAACCACTGCCAGCAGCCAGATTTTCCTCGGCACAAGCCTGATTTTTTTTCCAAAAACATCAAATATCATTTCTATGTAAAACAGCGCTCCAAGCACGGTTAAAAACGGCATGGTCAGATTCATTCGCAGCGCGAGAAGAAAATCGCCGTGAAGCATACATCTCACGCTTCTTGTATTTCCGCAGCCGGGGCAATATTTCCCTGTGACTGTATAAAACGCGCAGTTTCCTACCAACTGCACCAAGGATACTATCGGGCGCTGAAATAAAAACAGCAGAAGAAGTATAACGGGAACGCCTATAATGACTGTAAGTTCGCCGCGCTTTCGCTTTTGTTCTGCCGACAGAGTTTGCGCCATTACGATAACACCTCCGAGCATGAATTGACATACATAAATGTAAATATAGTGTTATTATAACATGGTTTTTCGCCTTTGTCAACATGATTTCACAATTTTATCACATGAAACAAAATAAGGGGATCTCTTCCCCTTATTTTAGAACTTGTGTTCATAGGCTACTTCACATGTCTTTTCGGTAAAATTATGCTCGAAAATCCACGCACATATCCTATGAACACAAGTTATTAATAAAAATAACTATTCAACAGTAACGCTGCCCTCCTGCCAATTTTCGAAAACATACTTTTCAAACGAACGATCTCCGGCAGCGTTGCTGAATTTATCGGTATTCATATAATAGAATCCCAATTTATAGACAGTACCGCTCTTGGCGTCGTCCGGAACTTTCAGATAGAATGTGACAATATCTCCGTCGCCGCCCCAATCGCCGTCAAATGTTTCGGTAAAAAACAGACAGCCCATGTTGTTTTTCTCCAGAACCTCGGGCAGTCCGGAAGCCCAAAGCATTCCCACGGAAGCGGTGCTGTAGGTTGAAGCGTCGCCGAGTTTGTACTCGATATATCTTTTTTCCACGTCGCGCATTTGGCAGGTCAGGGCATTGTCATATGTAACGTGGATTCCGCACATATTCCACTTTTCCTTAGCGTCCTTGACCGAAAGCGTGACTTCCGCAATTTCTCCTGCCTTAACGGTAGTATTGCTGAGGTAAAGCTTCGGACCGTCGGCAGCGGGGATAACGTCCTCCCACGCTTCCGTAGGCGGAACGGTACGCTCGCTTTTTGAGGTATTATTGCTGCTGTACGAGCTTTCGGGATTCTTTTTATCTCCGCAGCCGACGGCTGTCAGGAGAGAAGTTCCGACAGCTATTACGGCGATGATTTTTTTAACGTTCATTTGTTCATTCTCCTTTTTTGCAGCCGTTCACGATAATTTCTCCGTCCTTAGCGGTCATACTGATAACTTCAACTTCAGAAGCGTTATTTATGATTATCTCGGCGATCTGATCTTCCGCATACTGACGGATAACACGGCGTATATCTCTTGCTCCGTACGGTTTTCCGTAAGCCTTTTCGGCTATTGATTCAAGAACCGCGCCGTCGTAGGTGAGTTCGATATTTTTTTCAGAAAGCGGAATTTTCATCTCGTCCAGCATAAGCGCGGCGATTCCCTCAAAATCTTTCTTTGTAAGCTGCTTGAACACCACAACTTCGTCGATTCTGCTGATAAATTCGGGGCGCAGGAATTCGCGCAGACCTTTCATCGCCTTATCCTTCGAAATTTCGTTTTCCGTGCGGTTGAATCCGACGCCGATGCTCTTATCCGTAGAACCTGCATTGGAAGTCATGCAGATTATTGTATTCTCAAAATTTACGGTTCTGCCGTGAGCGTCATCTACCTTGCCCTCGTCAAGTATCTGCATGAGAATATTCATTACGTCGGGGTGAGCCTTTTCGATCTCGTCGAAAAGAATTACCGAATACGGCTTACGGCGAACTTTTTCGGTAAGCTGACCTGCTTCGTCGTAACCGACATATCCGGGAGGCGAACCGATCATTCTCGCAACTGAATGTTTCTCCATATATTCTGTCATATCGAGCCTTATCAGCGGCTCTGTGGAGTCAAAAAGCTCCTCGGAGATAGCCTTTACAAGTTCGGTTTTTCCAACGCCCGTCGGTCCTACGAATATAAACGAAGCCGGGCGGCGGCGCTTGCTGAGCTGAACGCGCGTGCGTTTTATGGCTTTTGTCAATACCGATACGGCTTCGTCCTGACCGATAACGCGTTTTTTCAGCGCTTTTTCAAGATGAGCGATCTTCAAAAATTCAGTTTCCGCGATCTTACTTGCAGGAATTCCCGTCCATAATTCAACGACTTTAGTGATATCCTCTTCGGTAACATCAACGTTTTCGGCTATATCGGCAAGTCTCTGAGCGTCCTCTCTGGCGTGGATAAGCTTGCCCTTGATCTCGGCAAGCGCCTGATAATCAGGCTCGCTCTGCTCCGAAAGAGTTTTTTCCATGCCCTCCATTACGGCGATCTCCTTGACCAGCTTTGCGTGTTCCGCAATTTCGGGAGAACGAATGCACGCATGAGCGCAGCCCTCGTCCATAAGATCTATCGCCTTATCGGGAAGAAAACGGTCTGTGATATATCTCTCCGACAGTACGGCGCAGGTTCTCACCAGATAATCGGAAATATGCACCTTGTGATACTGTTCGTAATATTTCTTTATTCCGAGAAGCACGTCAACCGTATCCTCGATAGTAGGTTCGGCAATGGTAACAGGCTGAAAACGTCTTTCAAGGGCGGAATCCTTTTCGATATACTTTCTGTATTCTCCGAAAGTCGTCGCACCGATCACCTGAACTTCGCCCCGTGAAAGAGCGGGTTTCAGGATATTCGCGGCATTCATCGAGCCTTCCGAATCGCCTGCGCCAACAAGATTATGGACTTCGTCGATAAACAGGATCACATTGCCCTCACGCTTCACCTCATCGACCAGTCCCTTCACACGGCTTTCAAACTGACCGCGGAACTGAGTTCCTGCCACCAGCGCGGTAAGATCGAGAAGATAAATTTTCTTATCCGCAAGATTAAACGGAACTTTTCCCTCGTTGATACGCTGAGCTATTCCCTCGGCAACAGCGGTTTTTCCGACGCCCGGTTCGCCTATGAGACAGGGATTGTTCTTCGTTCGGCGCGAAAGTATCTGAACAACGCGCGCGATCTCCTTATCTCTGCCGATAATGCTGTCAAGCTCGCCGTTTGCAGCTTTCTGAGAAAGATTCGTGCAGTAGCTTCCGAGAAAGCGCAGCTCCTTGTCTTTCTTTTTCTTATCTTTTTTATCCTTATCCCTTATAAAAGGATTTCTGCGCGGAGCGTCCTTGGGCTTTTCATTGTTGATCTCTCCGTCTCCGGACTCCGGATCGGCATTCACATTGAACATATTTGCAAGGAAATCCGGCATAAGTCCCGAACCGCCCATTTCAAATGCGTCGCCGTCGATCATGCCCATCATCTGATCCGAGATCTGATCGATCTCCTCGTCGGTAATACCCAATCTGTCCATATATTCCGCGATCTGCGGTATTTTCTTTTCACGGGCGCAGGTAAGGCAAAGACCCTCGTTCTTTTTTTCATTGCCCTGAACCGAAGTGATAAACACTATGGCGGGACGTTTTTTACAATTACTGCACATCATCATTAGACGATTCCTCCCAATAAGTATAATTACATATTCAAAGTGAAATCATAAAAATATTTGAATATGATCGTTTTGTCTATTGCTTCATTATTGAAAAACAGCATTTCATTGCCGCCCATTATTGTCCACAGCCGAACTACCGCCGCCACGGCAAATACCATGACCGCGCCCATCGCCAGACCAACAAAGCCGCCCGCAGCATGAGAACCTGCTCCCTGAGCGCCGCTTTCGCGATTGCGTGTAAACGAATTGAGTATCGCCAGCACAAGCAGCATGACCGCTATGTAGACCGCAGTGAATATTACCAGCCTGAACTGCGTGCAGTAGGCTTCCGCAGTATAATTATCGGCTGCATACACGGCAGCCTTGTGAACGCTGTCGCGGTCTCTCAAAAGAGTAATAAATTCTTCCATGCTCATGCCGCCCCGAATTTTTTCCGCCGCGGTTTCCGCCGCAAATTTATTCAGCGGTTCGGATATCATATCCGCCATTACGACGGCATATCCCTCGCGGATCTTTTCCAGCAGCACGGCTTCGTCATTTTCGACCTTGCGCGCATTTACATTGTTTACATATTTGCATAAAGACGCGTCATAATTTTCGCCGCTGTCGAAAATATTGTTGAGTTTTTCGCTGTTCACCTTTATATTATATCCCATGGATTCAAGATATGCCGCGTATTTCGATGTAAACGTATCTCTGTCCCAGCTTTTTTCGAGTTTTTTTACGTTGCCGCTCCTTATTGTATTTTCATACACGGACTTCGAAACCGCGCTGCTTGCACCTATAGCGGTGATAAGCGCGATAATGCAGGCTACCGCCGTAAATACGCTCTTCATCAATCCTTTTCTGCCCGAAATATACACGCATATCAGGATAACAGCCGCGGCTATCACGTCATAAAACCACCAGAATTGTGTACCCACCTCATTCACTCCTTTATCATTATTTGACCTCCTCGGAAACTTAAGAAACGCTGCCTGACTTGTCTTTTTTGCGTTTTGCTTTGTCAGCTTTCATAATTGATCCTGTCGATCTTGCTGAAGCTCTTTAGAAATACGTAATTATCGCTCCGCTCGAATCCGATGTAAGAATCGCTTATCTGCGCAGTCGATCTCAGCGCGCCGCTGAAATCATAAGCAAGAACCGAATCCTGAGTCATTACGTATGCAAGGTCGCCGCTGACCTTTACGTCAGTCAAAGGAGTGTCAAAGTTAATGATGTACGGTTCGCCCGCACCGTCAAACATTGCCATAACATATTTACGCCTGTCGTCGCTGTTTATTATCACGGCGGAATGTCCGCCGCTGCTTGCGCCGCCTGCAAGTTCGCCGTCGTAACGGTAGAATGAACTGATATTTCCGCTGTCGTCAACATATCCGCAGGCGTCTATACCGAGCAGAAACGCTCCGCCGTCAAATCCGTAAACGTCCAACCCGAGAGTTTCCAGACCTCGCGAAGTCCATTTTTCGTCGCTTTCCGTAAACAATACCTTCTGCATGGAAGTCACCAGCGAACCGTTTTCGGCAGATATGTAGCTTATCACGCAGCCCTTGCTGTTGTTCGTGAAGCTTATATCGTTCACGCGCTCCATACACATTCGCTGATAGATCACCGAGCCGCCTCTGTCGTACACGGTTATCTCGCATTCGTAATCCTCCGAATCCGTAACAACCGCCGTATAGCCCTCGCTGCTGAGACGTGCGAACCTTATCAGCCGCTCCTTGTTTTTCTTATAGAGCAATCCCGTTCTGTCCTCAACGCTGAAATCATAGCCGCCGCTTTCATAAATCAGCGCTCTGCCGTTTGCGGCTTTCATTACGGCGTTCGTATAAGCGTGCTGCCGCTTTCCGAACTGTCCGCCGTCCTCGTTATAAAAATAAATATATGCGTCGCTGAGTACGATAACGTTATCGTCGGTGCAGCTCACCTGATACTGCGCGCCGCCGTTTATTTCTATGGGAAAATTTCCTTCCGCAAGCTTTCCGTCGTTGACTATCGTGGTATATTGCCGTCCGAGTCCGCGAAGCTTCGGCAGCCACATATCTTTTGTGAAATATGCGCCCGTTGCTCCTGCCGCGATGATCAGCATTGTCGTCAGCCGCATCAGCCGTTTTTTTCGTTTTTTTCTGTTTTTAAGCTCCACCATGTCATTGGCGTCATACATTGGCATTTTATTAATCTCCTTATTGTGAAAAATACTCAGTAAAATACCTTGTTCAGATACAGACCGTGCGCCATGGCAGTTCTGCCTGCTTTGAGCCTGTCTTTTGCCGCAAGAATTTCGGGGATATCGTCGGGAGCTATCCTGCCCTCGCTTACATCGAGCAGGGTTCCCGTGATTATCCTAATCATATTATACAGAAAACCGTCGCCTTTTACAAGTACTATCACAGAATCTCCACTATTTTCTATTTCAAGGGAATATATTGTTCTTACAGTTGTTGAAACATTTGTACAATCAGCACAAAAGCTTGCAAAGTCATGAGTCCCGATAAGGTGTTTCGCAGCCTGCCGTGCCGCTTCCACATTGAATTTTCGCCTGTAATGGAACGCAAGATCAGCGCCGAAAGGATCTTTCGATTCGCTGCAATGTATCTTATATATGTATTCCTTTCCCTTGCAGTCGAATCGGGCGTGAAAATCAAGCGGAACGTCCTCGCAGCTTAAAATTGAAATATCGTCGGGCAGTTCTCCGTTGACTCCGCGGCAAAATCCTATATTCCGTATAGAGCTTTCGGTTTTTACATTAAAGCAGAACTGATTCGCATGAACTCCCGTATCAGTCCTCGAACAGCCGATTATCGTTATTTTTTCATTCAGAACCTTCGAGACCGCTTTCTCCAGCGTCTCCTGAACCGTCATGGCATTGCTCTGTTTCTGAAATCCGTGGTATTTCGTTCCCCGATACGCTGTCATTACTTTCAGATTCCTCATTCTCCGCCTCCGATAAGTTTTCCGAAATTTCGGTTAAATTTTCATCTGCACTCCGAGCATGATTTTTCTTTTTGTCAATAAATGCCAAAACTATAAACATAAAGAGCGCGCCGCCGCTTACCGCAAGCCCTGTTTTGAAACCGTCGGGAGAATATTTCAGCACGATCCGGTGACTGCCGCTTTCAAGCTCAACGCCCAGCATGGAATCCAGAACCTTGACAGTCTCTGTCTTTTCGCCGTCAACAAAAATGCTCCAGCCCTTTTCATAGGGAATCGAGAGATACATCACACCGTCTGCTTTGACATCAATATTTCCCGTTATCTTGGTATCGGAAAATTCCGTTATTTCAAGCTGCTCGTCTGCAAGTTCCCGATATGCGCTCTCAAAAGCATTCCGGTCGAGAGCGTAGACCACAATGGTATAATTTCCCGAATTGGAATTTTCATCGATTGTCAGCTCGGCAGTCAGAGTACTTTCTCCCTGACCGTTGCCCATTGGGAACACGATTGGATAATCCTTGAGGTTTATATCATTGTCAGCCGATAATCCGTCGCATTTCGCGCTGATAGAATCTATTCCGTCGTTTCGTGCGTATCCGTAAAGATACGCGCCGTCGATTCCTGCAAAGTTGTAGATCGCCTTGGCAGTTCCGCTGTTTTCGGTTTTTGTAAAATTATATGTGCCGTAGCCTGTTTTAGTTGCTTCCATTCCCTCGTAAGAAGCCATAGAAACCGGCTGCGCGGTAAATATGCCGACGGTACTTCCCGAAGCGCGCCTCATAACTTCATTCTGATATTCGAACGGATTCGCGCCGTCCTTGTCCTCCAGTCCGAGAATATCGCCGTTCATCATGAATCCCAGCGACAGCGGATATTTGCTTTCATAAAGGGCGACTCCGTCGTTTTCCTCGATAAACCGAAGATTCATTTCGCTGTTGTTCAGCAAGCCTGTCTTTGACATAACATAATTTATATCAAGCAGGCAATTCGCAACGGGTGTAGCGTTCCTGTAGAAATAGCGGTTTCCCGCTTCCGAGGAATAGAGTCCGAGACGACGGAAAAGCCTTGTCACGGATACATTGGCTGACGATGAAAACTGCGATACGCCGTTATATCCGTAAAGGGCGCTGTCGTTAAGGGAATAAGTCGTCGCAACCTCCGAACGGTAAAACAGGGAATTTTCCCTTTCGCCCATGGTTGCAAGAGAAGCCTGAATGCCGCTGTTCTTGTACGGATATGAATCATAAGCGGAAGTGCCGACTTCTGATGTGCCGACTACTGCCGTTCCCGAAAGTTCAGTCGTCACAAGCGCTGCAAGACATATATTTATCATTGCCTTCTTAATGTTGATATTGTGTATCGGAGTCAGTTTAAATGCGATAAACAGCAAAAAATAAGCTTCTGTCATCAAAAATGATTTTTTCAGCGGAGAAGTTATAATAAATCCGCTTTCGGAATTTTTCGCCGTTATGTAATTCAGCACAAATACCGCCGCAGGTGCAGGAACAAGGAGAAAAATTTGATAAATTTTCAAGCCCTTTTCCATGATAACATCGTATGCGCGGTACGCCGCCGCAATGAGAACGAAGCTGAAAATAAACGCAAATCTATGCGGAATCTGATTTGTCGAATGGAATCCGTGCCATATGAAATTCAGTTTATTCATATTACAGCTTACTACTATGAGAGCAAGCATCAGCGACGCCGAAATTTTCTCGCGGATCTTGATTCCAGCCGAAAACAGGAATACTCCGAAAAGCGTTACCGCCAGCATTCCGCAGGCGAGATTCGGCAGTCCTTCCTTTGTCGTCGGAGCGTCGTATGACAGAAAATTCGCAAAAATATCAGTCCATTTGTCATACCATGATATCTGAACGGGCATTACATTATTTGCGCTGTATGTGAGCTTCAATCCCAGATAAGCAGGCAGCAGCATAAATCCGCCGAGACATATTCCAATGACGGAAGAGCGCACTATCAGCCATAATTTATACATATAGTCCTTGAAATTTCCGCCCTCGATGACAACTCCTGCCGCAAACATGAATATTGTGAAAATGCAGGTGAAAAATGCGATGTAATAATTTGCAATAAGCGAAAGCGCAAGAGTCACGGTAAAAAGCTTCCATTTTCGCTCCCTGCATATCGCGACTACGCCCGTCATTACAAGCGGAAACAGGGCTACGGTATCGAACCACATGACATTCCAGTAATATCCGAGAACATAGCTGCAAAGGGCGAACATCGACGAGAACACTACAATGGAAAAATCCCTGCGCTTGAAAGTATACCGCAGGAAACAACTGAAAAATGAGCCTGCGAATCCGATTTTCGCCATGAGTATGTATGTCAGCGCGTCACGGGTATGTTCGTCGTCAAAAAATACCGACAGCCAGTTAAGAGGGCTTGCCGCATAATATGAAATAAGCGAAAGAAAATTTGTTCCCATACCGTTCTGCCATGAATAAAGAAAAGAGCCGCCGCTGAGCAGTTTTTCGCGGACTACGCGGAAAAACGGATAATACTGATGCCAGAGATCAACTACAAGCATCTGATTTTCGCCTTTGGACTGAAACTCTCCGTTATAAAATCCGAGCATATGTATCGACTGCTCACGGAACGCGTCATACATGATCACAACAGGAATCAGAAACGCCAGCACGAAATATAAAATTCCGCCGTCGTAGAAAATTTTAAACGCCCTGCTGTTTCTTATTCCGGCAAACGTTAACTTTTTATTTTTCTTCTCCATTTTATGTCAACCCCATCGAGAATGTATTATGCTCCCCTCTATTCTAAACCCGAACAATCTTCCAAGCAGAAATTCCGTCAGAGGAGATCTATTTCGTCAATCTGCCGACAGCAAATGCCGCGGCGTAAAATATAAGCGTTACGGCAATTGCGGCGTAATCCCTGCCTGCCGATTTTAATTGTCGAAGCCGCGTACGTCCGTTTCCGCCGCTGTAACAGCGGCATTCCATAGCCGTTGCAAGCTCGTCCGCACGTCTGAACGCCGAAATAAACAGCGGAACAAGTATCGCTACCATATTTTTCGCGCGCGCGATAAAGCTTCCGGTATCTATCTCCGCGCCCCTCGCCTTCTGCGCGGACATTATCTTGTCGGTCTCCTCGATGAGAGTCGGAATGAACCGAAGCGCGATCGACATCATCATCGCCAGTTCATGAACAGGCAGCTTTATTTTCTTCAGAGGCGAAAGCAGCCTTTCGATAGCGTCCGTAAGCGTGATAGGCGACGTAGTGTAAGTAAGGAGCGAGCTGCCCATGAGCAGCAGTACGATGCGTATGATCATGAAAACGCTGAGACTTACGCCGTCCTCGGTTACCTTTATGAAATGCCATTTAAAATAAACCTCTCCGCCGCTTACGAACAGAATGTTAAGCGCCGCCGTAAGCAGTAAAAACGGCAGCAGCGGACGAACGCTTTTCATAAACATTTTTACGGGAATTTTAGAAAGAAGTATTGCCATTATCGTATACAGCGCGCCCACAGCAAGGCATACTACGCTGCTGCCCGTAAAAAGCATGAGAATATAAACAAGCGTTATCACTATCTTGAATCTCGGGTCGAGACGATGTATAAGGCTGTTTCCCGGAAAATACTGTCCTATGGTTATATCCCTCAGCAATTTATTTTACCTCCTTGGCGGCAAGCTGCCTGAGCAGGAGCTTTTTCGCATATTCCATCGTATAAACGTCCTTGCCGAAATCAAGCCCCTGTTTTTTCAGTTCGATAAAGACTTTCGTTATCTGCGGAACGTCAAGACCGATCTCTGCTATTTCCTCCGCACGGCTGAACACACGTTCCGTATCGTCATAGCAAAACAGACTACCCTTGTTCATGACAAGTATTTTATCCGCAAACCCTGCAATATCCTCCATGCTGTGCGAAACTATAAGAACGGTATTTTTCGTTCTTTTATGATAAGCTCTTATATGACTGATGATCAGATCTCTGCCAGCGGGGTCAAGACCCGCCGTGGGTTCGTCCAGAATAAGCACCTTCGGCTCCATAGCCATAACGCCTGCAATCGCGACTCTGCGCTTCTGACCGCCCGAAAGTTCAAAGGGCGAACGCTCCATAAGCTCCTCTTTCAGCCCTATGTCATGGGCAGTTTCAAGAACGCGGCGTTTTATTTCTGCGGCGTCCAGTCCCATATTTTTAGGACCGAACGCAATATCCTTATATACGGTCTCCTCAAATATCTGATATTCGGGATACTGAAAAACAAGTCCCACCTTAAACCGCACATCGCGTATCTTCTTTTTATCAGCCCAAATATCCTCGCCGTCAAGCAGAATTTTCCCCGACGTAGGGCGCAGCAAACCGTTGAAATGCTGTATCAGCGTAGATTTTCCCGAACCTGTATGTCCCATAACGCCTATCATTTCGCCTGCTTCTATTTTCAGATTCACATGGTCTACAGCCGTTTTTTCAAAGGGCGTTCCCTGACTGTAAACGTATGTCAGCTCCTGAGTTTCAAGAATAGCCAATTACTTCTCCTGCTCCTTTTCAAAGAGTTTTTTTATCGCTTTTACGCATTCTTCCTCCGTTATTATTTCCGAAGAAATATCGTATCCCGCTTTTTTCAGTTCCCACGCCAGCTCCGTGACCTGCGGAACGTCAAGACCTATTTTTTTTATCTCGTCGACATGAGAAAATACAGCGCGCGGCGTATCGTCAAGAACGATCCTGCCCTTATCCATAACGACAACCCGTCCGCATTGGGCGGCTTCGTCCATATAATGGGTGATAAGCACGATGGTGATCCCCTTTTCGCGGTTCATTTTCTTAATGACAGCCATTACTTCTTTTCTGCCGCGCGGATCGAGCATTGCGGTCGGCTCGTCGAGGATTATACATTTCGGCTCCATTGCGATAATACCTGCAATTGCTATGCGCTGCTTCTGACCGCCCGAAAGCTGGGCAGGCGAATGAAGCCGATAATCGTACATATTAACGGAGCGCAGAGCTTCGTCAACACGGCGGCGCATCTCATCATAAGGCACGCCGAGATTTTCAAGTGCGAACGCCACATCTTCTTCCACAACGGAAGAAACTATCTGATTATCGGGATTCTGGAATACCATGCCTGCCTGCTGACGGAGTTCGAAAAGTCTGCTTTCGTCGGCGGTATTTATGCCGTCGACAATTACCTTTCCCGACGTAGGAAGCAAAATAGCGTTCATGTGTTTGGCGAGAGTGGATTTTCCCGAGCCGTTATGCCCGAGTATAGCCGTAAATTCGCCCTCTTTAATATTAAGATCAATGCCCTTCAGCACTTCCGCCTGCTCTTTTCCCTCTTCGGCAGGATAGCTGAAATGCAGATCGTTTATTTCAATTATATTTTTCATCGTCGTCAGAATTCACCTGTATTTCATGTTAATAGTCGGAGAAGATCATTTTCACGGAAATCAATTTTTACTTTTCGCCATTATTTAAAGAGGAACTTTTCTCCTTAAATTCCTGCTTAGGAACGTAATTCTTAAAATCCGTTTCAATTCCATACTGTACCCCTTGTGGGTACAGTATGGAATTGATATCGGGATTCTTAAGGGGCCATGTCCCTTAAGAAGGGGGATTTCAAGGGGAACAGCGCCCCCCTTGATACTGCCGCATAAGTAAAAATTGATTTTCGTGACTTATTTCTCCCAGATAGAAGTTGCGCCGCAGGGCAATGTCATTCCCGATGATTTTACGGGGAGACCGATCTCGTCAAATGAGATCTTTCCGCCGAAACGTTCCTGCAAAACGCTGCCGAGGATATATCCCATAACGGATGGAGAAAGCCCCGTAGTATAGCTGTTTATTAGGAAAAACAGCGGATCGTCCGACAATACGCCCGAGCATAATTTCACGAGATCGTAAACGCAGTTTTCAAGCTTCCAGACTTCGCCGCCCGGACCTCTTCCGTAGCTGGGAGGATCCATTATAACGGCGTCGTAACGTCTGCCACGTCTGATCTCACGGGCGATAAATTTCTCGCAGTCGTCAACTATCCAGCGTATGGGCTTTTCGGAAAGTCCCGAAACAGAGGCATTTTCCCTTGCCCACTGAACCATGCCTTTTGACGCGTCCACATGGCACACGGAAGCGCCTGCTTCGGCGCAGGCGAGAGTTGCTCCGCCCGTATAAGCAAACAGATTCAGCACGTTTATCTCACGGTTTGCGGAGCGTATTTTTTCCGCCATATAATCCCAGTTTACAGCCTGTTCGGGGAAAAGCCCCGTATGCTTGAATCCTGTCGGGCGAATGTTGAATTTAAGGTTTCTGTAGCCGATACACCAGTTTTCGGGAATTTTTTTGCGGAACGCCCACTTGCCGCCGCCCTGATTGGAGCGGTGATAATGACCGTCCGCCGTATTCCACAGAGGCTCTTTCTTATCGGTTTTCCATATTATCTGCGGATCGGGACGTACAAGGCTGATATCGCCCCATTTTTCGAGCTTTTCGCCGTCCGACGCGTCAAGTATCACATAGTCTTTCCAGTTATTTGCTGTTCTCAAAGCAAATCCTCCAAACATATGAATTTTTCGAGAAATTTTAGGAAACACTGATTAAATCCCGCCTAACGGCTTGATACACATCTTGCTTGCAGATTTAATCAGTGTTTTCTTTATTCTCTCATTTCCATTCTTTCTTTTATTGTATCGGCAATTTGCAGCGCCATAGTGTTTATGGTGGAAAAATTCTGCCCCTCTATCCTTATACGGATAACGGGTTCTCTGCCGATCTCGCGTACCACAACTCTGCCTTCCTCGCCGAGTATTTCCTCAAACTCGTCAATGATGCCTATAACGGCGCGGTCGTTTTTCCAGACCTCGCGGAAACGCCGTGTTATCGGCACGTTCAGCATGACCTGCGGCCATTTTTCTATTATTGCCGATAGCTCGCTCATTTTTCCGCCGAAAGCTTTCAGCACTTCAAGCAGACGGATTCCCGTAAGCTGACCGTCTGAGGATACGGAGTCGTCGGCAAAAAGGATCTGTCCCATCGGATCGCCGCCGAGACTATAGCCGCATTCCAGCATTCGGCGTATCATCGCCCTTTCACCGGCAGGAGCTGCGGAAGTGCCTATTCCGCTGTTCCGCGCAAACTGGATAAGTCCGAGGTTATTCGCCTGACTGACCATTATCGTATTGTGACGCAGCTTGCCCTGCTCTTTCATCGCCTTTGCGCAGGCTGCGATTATAACGTCGCCGTCAACCAGACAGCCGTTTTCATCGACTGCAAGACAGCGTTCGCCCGAACCGTCAAAAGCGATTCCGCAGCAGCATTCCTCGTTTACGACAAGCTCCATAAGTTCGTCTATATGCGTACTGCCGCATACGTTTATATTCGCGCCGTCGGGCTGATCTCCCATTATCAGCACTTCCGCGCCCAGTTCGGTAAAAAGCCGCTGCGCCGTAAGGCTCGCGCTTCCGTTGGCGCAGTCCACGGCGATCTTCATTCCGCTGAGATCGGCAGGAGCTACCGCCTTGATATGATCTATGTAATCGTCAATGATATTTTCGATAAATTTCGTTCTGCCGTAAATCCGGCGCGGTATCGGCGTGATCTCCGAGGGCATTTCCTTTACAAGCCGTTCTATATCGTCCTCGCGGTCATCGGGAAGACGATATCCGTAATTGGAAAATAGTTTTATTCCGTTAAATTCGGAATTCACATAAGAAGCGGTTATCATGATACCGCCCTGCGCCGATCTTTCCTTTATCTGCCGCGCAAGAGCAGGAGTCGGAACTGCGCCCAGCAATTCGACGTCCGCCCCTGCGGAGCATATTCCTGCGCAGACGGCGGCTTCAAGGGCGTCGGAAGAACTTCTCAGATCCTTGCCGATGAGTATTTTTGTTTTTCCGTCCTTCGGAGCAGCCATTACGGCAGCGGCGGCTCGTCCTATCTGCATGGCAAGCTCGCAAGTCAATTCCGTAACGGCAAGACCTCTCAAACCGTCTTTTCCGAACATTCTGCCCATATGCTATCCTCCTGTAAAATATTATACGCCCTCAAAGGTGTTCTGCCTGAAAAAATATCAGCGGGCGAATCGTAAAATCTCGCTTCGCCGCAGCTGTTGTATCTGTTATAGACCTTTATCCTGCCGTTTTCACGAATGCCGAAAACGGTGTGAACGGACGAAAAAAGAGAACGTCCCGTCCACGATGACAGGATAAAGGCGTCTCCCGTCTGCTCGACAGGTACGATCCTGTTGTCAAGTCCGAAATGAGACAACGCTTTTCCGATATGATAAACGCTGCTCCCGAAAAATCCCATAAGCACTCTGTATCTCTCCATATACGCGGCGATCTCTCGTATATCGCGCGGTTTTCCGGCATAAGTCAGGGCGTTGCAGACTGCGATCACCTCGCAGCCGTTGTGACTCATGAAACACGCTCCGTAGCGAAGCTTCGCAACGCTGCCGAGAGCCTGCCCGTTTATCATTTCACCTGCTTTGGGAGCGTCGCAGCGATTATTCTCCCGATAATTCCGCATTCTCATGAAAACGAAAGCTGCCCGTCGTCTTTAACGCCGTTTTCGGGTGGTTTGATACCAAGATGATCGTAAGCAAGTCGGGTAGCTATCCTTCCGCGCGGAGTTCTGCCCAGAAATCCGAGCTGCATGAGAAACGGCTCGCATATATCCTCCAGCGTTACGGATTCCTCGCCTATCGCCGAAGCAAGCGTTTCCAGTCCCACCGGACCCCCGCCGTAGCCCTTTATTATCATGGTAAGCATTCGCCTGTCGAGACTGTCCAGACCCAGTTTGTCTATTTCCAGTCTGCTCAGGGCGATGGACGCGATCTCGCGCGTTATCTGCCCGTTTCCGAGAACGTCGGCAAAATCGCGGACGCGTTTCAGCAGGCGGTTTGCGATTCGCGGAGTACCTCTCGCGCGGCTTGCAACTTCGGCAGCTCCGTCGGTTTCGCAGGGAATACCCAGTATCATCGCGCTGCGGCGAACTATATCGGTAAGCTGCTCGCTGCTGTAGAGTTCCAGACGTTCTATAACGCCGAATCTGTCGCGGAGAGGCGCGGAAAGCTGACCCGCTCTCGTAGTCGCTCCTATCAGCGTGAACGGACGAAGATCCATGCGTATCGAACGCGCCGACGGTCCTTTGCCGATTATTATATCTATAACTCTGTCTTCAAGGGCAGGATAGAGCAATTCCTCAACGGGGCGCGAAAGACGGTGGATCTCATCTATAAACAGAACATCGTTATCGGAAAGCCCTGTAAGCAGCGATACAAGATCGCCCGGCTTTTCAATTGCAGGGCCTGTCGTAACGCGAAGATTCACACCCAGTTCATGAGCAATGATAGATGAAAGCGTAGTTTTGCCAAGCCCGGGAGGTCCATACAGCAAAACGTGGTCGAGTGGTTCGCCTCTGCGTTTTGCCGCCTCAATGTAAACGGCTATTTTCTCCTTGACCTTATCCTGTCCAACGTATTCATGCAGGCTCTGCGGTCGGAGACTGACTTCCGAATCGCCGTCCTCAACGGTATTTTCCGGAGAAATAACGCGGGGAGCGAATTCCATATCTTCTGTCTGAATCATTCAAAACTCCTGTTTACCTTTCAAAGTGTCTCTTTTTGCGGACGTAGAAAGGATCTACCGTTGCGGCAGCCTTTTTTCCCATATCCTGTTCGTATGTAATAAAGCAAAGATGCTCGTTAGCCTTTACGCTTTTAGCGAGATATTTGGAAAAAGGCACAAAAACCTTGCGTGTATTTCCCATCATATCGAGAACTATGAGAAGCTGCGGCTTTTCGCAGCCTTTTATCATTTCCATAATGAATGCGCGGTCGACGTTATCCTGCTTTGCAAGGAATTTCGAAGCGGGCTTTGTAAGGTGGCTCACTGAATAGCTGCACGGACGATAATTTATGATATCTTCTTCATTGTACGAGATCGCTCTTATTTTGAGGTTTCTGGCTATCATCAGAATGCTCTTTATCTCCTGAGAGGAAAATTCCTTGCCGTAGGAATTCGGATTAAGAACAGCCGAAGCCGTCTGGATAAGGTCGAAAAGTCTCAGGCAGTTTATCTTGTAAAATTCCACATACCGCTTTGCAAACTGCTGAAGAGCGCGGTGGCTCGTGAAAAACGGAATAAAAATATCGCCGTGAGGATTGCGTATCGTGATAAGCTCAAGCTGTATTCCGCCCTCTTCTCTTCCGCGTTCATACTTCACGGGATTTTTACAAATTACATAGACATCGCTTTTTATCAGAGTCTGCAAAAACAGCGAACGCTTTGAAGCGTCTTTTATCGCAGCTTTAAGCAGCTCGTCAAGGTTCATCATAAAATATCTTCCTTTCATTCAGGCATAGCCGTTAATTTAAAGCAGGCGTCGATAGTCCTGCTGTTATTTTGAATTCAGTGATCTCAGCGTTTCTTTTATAAGCTCCTGAGTGCTGAGCGCAGGGTCGAGCTTTCGGAGAGCGGCGGCGGCTTCTCCCTGAGAATAGCCGAGAACCATTAGAGCTTCGAGAGCCTCTCCCACCGCGGAATTATCTTCGCCCGTATTTTGCGCAGTATCGGCGCTGACAGCAGTTCCGGACAAGGAATCCGAGGATATCTTGTCTTTAAGCTCCAGAACGAGCCGCTGAGCCGTTTTCGCGCCTATCCCCTTAGTTTTTGTAAACGCCTTGCTGTCGCCCGAAGCAATGTTAAACGCAAACTGTTCGGGAGTCATATCGGACAGAATGGATATCGCAGCCTTCGGACCGACGCCCGAAACGGAAATAAGCTGACGGAAGCAGTTAAGCTCCTGCATATCGGCGAATCCGAAGAGATCGACGGCGTCCTCGCGAACATTGAGATGCGTGTAAAGCATGGCTTCGCTGCCTGTCTCACCGAGTTTTTTCAGCGTGTTGTACGAAGTTTTGCAGCCGTATCCGACTCCTCCGCATTCTATAACGGCAAGCCCGAGTTCCTTTACAAGTATCCTGCCGCGCAGACTGTATATCATAAGCTTACTCCTATCTTCTCAAATGATAATTATCCCCATCTTGTTGTATGTCCGTGACATATGGCGATAGCAAGAGCGTCCGCCGCGTCGTCCGGCTTCGGGATCTGCGCCAGATTAAGCAGCTGTCTCGTCATTTCCATGACCTGCATTTTTTCCGCCTTGCCGTATCCTACAACAGCCGATTTCACTTGCAGCGGCGTATATTCGTACACAGACACGTTCCTGACCGCCGCCGACAGCACCGTAACTCCTCTTGCCTGCGCAACATCTATGGCGGTTTTCTGATTCGTAGTGAAAAACAGCTTTTCTATAGCCATGCAGTCGGGCTTGAATTTTTCAAAGATATATTCCATATCCGTATGTATCGCGCACAACCGCTCTGTAAAGGGCGTGTGAGCTTCGGTAAGAACGGCTCCGTATTCTATGGGAGAAAAATGAATGCCGTCATACTCCACAACGCCGAATCCGACGATCGCATACCCCGGGTCAACGCCCAGAATCCTTATTTTTTTCAAAATATTTACCTATATCTTTCCGCACATACTTATTCAAATTACACTTTATTATTATAACATATTTCACTGATATTTTGCAACAGTTTATCAACACTTTATACATATAAAAATTATATAGAGAACAAAGTTTCCGTATAAATAAAATCAGCATATACTGTTGATTTCCTCGTCAAAATCTGGTATAATAATATAAACTTAATTTTTTCACGGAGGAATAAAAATGAATCTTGATCAGCTTCGCACAAATATTGACGACATAGATGAGCAGATACTCGCCCTTTTCATGGAACGCATGGAACTTTGCAAGGGCGTGGCGGACTACAAAAAAAAGCACGATTTACCCGTTTTTCAGGGCGGTCGCGAACAACAGGTCATAGACAGGATAAAGGCGCTGACGGGCGATCCGCAGCTTGAAACAGGCACTGCCGCCCTTTTCACCACGATAATGGACATCAGCAAAATTCTCCAGAACCGCAAGCTTCTCTCCTGCAACACGCCGACCGAATATAAAACTCCCGATTTCGAAAACGCCGTAAAAATCGGCTGTCAGGGTACTTCGGGGGCTAATTCCGAAGCCGCCGCCCGTCTTATTTTCGGGCAGAAAAAGCCTGTCTTCTATAAAACCTTCGAGGACGTATTCGCCGCCGTTCAGTCGGGCGAACTCGATTACGGCGTTCTTCCCGTTCATAATTCTACCGCGGGTTCTGTCAGCAGTACATACGATCTTATGGCGAAATACAGCGTTTATACGGTCAAGGAAGTATGCGTTGAGATAAATCACTGCATTGCCGCAAAGAATGTTGACAGCATAGACGATATTGACATGGTATATTCCCATCCGCAGGCTATTTCGCAGTGCTGCGACTACCTCACGGCTCACGGTCTGAAAACCTCCGAATACGGCAATACAGCCACCGCCGCCGCAATGGTCGCGGAAAGCGAAGAAAATATCGCGGCTATCTGCTCCGTGGAATGCGCCGAACAGCTTGGCTTGAAAATTCTTGCGCGCCATGTTTCCGACTGCCAGATAAACCGCACCCGTTTCATCTGCATTTCCCGCGATATGCAGGTCGCTCCCGAATCAGACGCAATATCGGTCATGATAAAAATTCCCGATACCGCAGGAAGTCTTTACCGCCTGCTTACGAAATTTTACGTGAACGGCATGAATCTGTTGAAAATCGAAAGCCGCCCTCTCAAAGACGGAAGCTTCAACGTTATGTTTTATCTTGATTTCGACGGCAGAATAACCGATGCGGGAGTAAAGGCGCTTATGAACGATCTTGCCGAAAATGTGGAGTATTTCAGATTCCTCGGCACTTTTAAGAATGAATGAGGTGTTATTATGAGTATAAATTCCGAATCGGCAAGAGCAAAATGGAACGAGCTTCTTGACCGCAAAGGATTCATTTTCCTCGACGGCGGCATGGGTACCATGCTTCAGGCGGCAGGCGTCGAGACGGGGCATATTCCCGAACTGCTCAACATTACCGCTCCCGAAGTTATAGCCGATATTCACCGTCAATATGCGGAAAGCGGCGCGGATATGATATACGCCAATACTTTCGGCGCAAACGGCTGCAAGCTCAGCGGCAGCGGATATTCCGTGCAGGAAGTGGTTGCGGCAGGAGTTGAGAATGCAAAAAAAGCGGCAGGCGGCTCGCTTGTGGCTCTCGATATCGGACCGCTCGGTCAGCTTCTCGAACCGTCGGGGCAGCTCAGTTTTGAGAAAGCTTATGAATATTATAAAGAGATCGTACTTGCAGGCTGCGGCGCGGACGTGATAGTCATCGAGACAATGACCGATCTTTATGAAGTAAAAGCCGCTGTTCTGGCTGCAAAGGAAAATTCCGACAAGCCTGTTCTTGTGACAATGACTTTCGAGGAGAATATGCGCACTTTCACGGGAGTTTCTCCCGAATGCATGACAGCCGTTCTTGAGGGACTCGGCGCGGACGCTATCGGCGTGAACTGCTCTCTCGGTCCTGACGAACTTTTTCCCGTACTTGAGAAAATTTGCGGTCTTACCGTGCTGCCCGTAATCGCCAAGCCCAACGCAGGTCTGCCCGACCCCGTTACAAATAAATTCAACGTTTCTCCGGAACAGTTTGCGGAAAGCGCCGTTAAACTTGCACAGGCAGGCGTGAAAATTTTCGGCGGCTGCTGCGGAACTACTCCCGCACATATCGCCGCGGTTGTGAAAGCTCTTGAAGATATGGAATATGCTCCACGCGATATAATACGCCGCAGCATAGTTTGTTCAGCCGTAAATTTTGTCGAGATAGATCAGCCCCGCGTTATAGGCGAACGTATCAATCCCACGGGCAAAAAAAGATTCAAACAGGCTCTTGCGGAGCATGACATAGACTACATTCTCGGTCAGGCTGTCGAGCAAGTCCATGCAGGCGCGGAAATTCTCGACGTCAATGTCGGACTGCCCGAAATTGACGAAAAGGAAATGATGATAACCGCAGTCAAGGCTATACAGGGAATCTGCGATACGCCCTTGCAGCTTGATTCCACCATTCCTGCCGTGATAGAAGCAGGGCTGCGCGTTTATAACGGAAAAGCCATCGTGAATTCCGTAAACGGCGAGGACGAATCATTGGACGCGATTCTTCCCCTTGTGAAAAAGTACGGCGCGGCTGTAGTCGGTCTCACCCTTGACAAAAACGGAATTCCCAAAACGGCAGACGGCAGATTTGCGATCGCAGAAAAAATCATGAACCGAGCCATGGAATACGGAATCCCCAAAGAGGACGTTTTCATCGACTGCTTAACGCTGACGGCTTCCGCAGAACAGGACGCCGTTCCTGCAACTCTCGACGCGCTTCACCGCGTAAAGACCGAACTGGGTCTCCGCACAGTGCTTGGCGTATCGAACATTTCGTTCGGTCTGCCCAACCGCGAAACAATTACGAGAACTTTTCTCACCATGGCTCTCCAGAAAGGGCTTGATCTGCCGATAATCAACCCCAATATCGACTCCATAATCGGCGCGGTGAGGGCGTATAAGCTGCTTGCAGGTATCGACAGGAACTCCGAAGAATTCATCGCCGCCTATTCCAATGCAGACAGCGCGCCCAAACCCGTTACAGCCGATAAAGGTTCGCCCGATATTGTGTACGCAGTTGAAAACGGTCTGAAAGCCGACGCGGTCAAGGCTGCGGAAAAGCTTCTTGAAACGGAAGATCCCATGGATATAATCAACCGCTGTCTTATTCCCGCGCTGGACAATGCAGGCTCGAAATTCGAAAAGGGTACTATCTTTCTGCCGCAGCTTATTCTCACCGCAGGAGCGGCGCAGGCCTGCTTTGAAATTATCCGCGAAAAGCTTGCCGCAAGCGGAAAATCCGCCGTATCAAAGGGAAAAGTCGTTCTCGCGACCGTCAAGGGAGATATTCATGATATCGGCAAAAATATCGTAAAGGTACTGCTTGAAAGCTACGGATTTACGGTCATTGATCTGGGCAGAGACGTTCCGCCCGAAACGGTTGTGAATGCCGCTGTCGAAAATCAGGTAAAGCTGGTGGGACTGTCGGCTCTCATGACTACGACTCTCGGCGCAATGGCTGATACGGTCGCCCTGCTCAACGAAAAATATCCGCAATGCAAAACAGTTGTGGGCGGCGCGGTTCTTACAGCCGAATACGCCAAGCAGATAAACGCCGATTTTTACGCCAAAGACGCCAAGCAGACAGTAGATATCGCTTCATCTGTTTACGAATAATCCGACTCCTAACCCACGCAAATCAATTTTACTGTTCAGCATTATCAAGGGAAACTATCCCCTTGAACTCTTGTATAAAGATTAGTTCTTATACTTCCCGTCCAAATTATTTATGTACCCTTTAGGGTGCATAAATAATTTAATCTGGGGATTCATAAGGGACTCAGTCCCTTATGCAGGGGGGCAAGGGGGACAGCGTCCCCCTTGCATACTGCCGCACGAGTGAAAATTGATTTGCGCTCTCCGAACCCGCGCTTATTGTGAGGTGATTTTATGAATCAGGATAATATGGTCGGCATCGTCTTTATTGCCGTTATCTTTTTTGCATTTGTAATTCTGATGTCCGGCGGTAAAAAAGATGAAAAGTCGCCCGAACCCGATCAGAATAAAAAAGACGAGCTTGCGCGCGAAGTTCTCAAAGGCGGAAATGTCGAGGAAATTGCCGAACGCGAAAAGCTTGCTCCCGAAGATATAGGCAAATGGAGAGACGAATATCTGGCTTATATCCTGAATTTAGCCGAAAACTTCGGTAAAACGCAGAATCAGATCGACCTGCTGACGGAAGATATCGAGTGGTTCAAGGCTGCCTGTAAAAATCACATCGGCGACGACTGGGAGGAAAAGACTGATTTCACAAACAGAGCGAGGATAAAATATAAATAACTCACAAAATAACAGGCATATTTTTGTAAATTCCTACAAACTTTGAAAATATTTCGTCTTTTTGGGCTTTTAAAATCACTATAAGGTGACAGCGCACAAAATCAGCCGCCGTCGCCTTATTTTATAATTCAAGAAACTGCACAAATTTTAGGAAGTGATTATTATGAAAAAATGCAGATCAATTTTATGCGGAATCATGCTTGCATTGTCAATGACTTTCTCCGCGTCATGCTCTTCGGGAGAAAAAAGCTCGGATATGTCGATGAATGAAGCGAAATTCAGCGAGGACGGCAAGCCTGTCGTCACTATCGGAACGATTGGATATACCGACGAAATGTTCCAAATCAAGAATACTCTTGCAAGACCAAAAGATATTGTTGTCGAGATAGTTGATTACTACGACGGCATTGACGATGAACTGTCCTATAAGGAGCAGAGAAAAGCAGTACAGCAGAAAATTGACGCCGATTTAATTTCCGGAAACGCGCCCGATATTATTATAGCGGACAGCGAAGAAATTTACAGACTGAACCGCCTCGGTATCCTCTCCGACCTTTATCAGCTTATGGAACAGTATGACGACGGCATAAAGAAAGAGGATTTCACCGACTGCGCTTTAGAGGGGCTTACAATAGACGGCAAAATGCCCGCTATTCTGGAGAATTACTATATCAAAACCGCCGTGGCAAAAACCGAATGCGTGGGTAAGGAATATGAAAACTGGACTGCCGCCGACGCTATGAAATTTTACGGAACGTTAGCCGAAGATCAGGAATTCTGCGAATTTTTCGACGAAAGCTCTCTGGCGGATTATATGATGAAGCTGGAGGGAATCAACTGCGTAGATATGACAAACAACACCTGCAATTTCAGCGGAGCTTTCACGGAACTGCTCAATTTCTGCAAGCAGAATCCGATTAATGTAAGAGCATGGGAATCCACTGATACTTTCGACGAATTTCGTAGTCGGGAATGGGAATGTGCCGGACTGAACGACGCATATCTCGTCTACAAATTAAGTATAAACGGCTTCAATTCCAGTCTTGCAAGCAGCACCTTCGGCTATCTGAATAAAGCCGATCTGACTTTTGTGGGTTACCCCAGTGAAAACGGCTGCGGAGCTTATATCACGCCTGCTATCAACAACGGACTTATGGGAATTTGCAGTCAGAGCAACAACAAAGAAGCCGCATGGGAACTGCTCAACAAAATGATCAAACACCGCCCACGCGAAGAAAAAGTCACCCATTCCGACGTAATGGGGATTCCCGTATTCAAGTCGGAGTGGGATTATTACTACGATCTGCCGTCGGACTATAAAAGCTCCATAAATTCCGACTCGATTTATGCCTATGACGGCGCGGACTACAGCGAAATAAAGATCACTCAGGAATATAAGGATATGCTCCGCGATTATATTCTAAGTGTTCCCGTCAACCCCTACACTCCTCAGTCCGTCGAATATATCATCGAGGAGGAGTGCGACCCCGTTATCCTTGACAACCGCTCCGCCGAAGAAGCCGCAAATATCCTGCAAAACCGTATAGAGACGTATCTCAGCGAAAAAACCTGACTTTAAATTTTCCGCAATATTAACATTAAATTTACAATTTATGCATAATCGCTAAATTATTATTTTATATTTCTACAATATGACAGTTAGCAGATTTCACAAGTTATATTGACGTTTTTTAGAAAATGTGTTAAAATAATATTAGTTGTAGGTTTCTGCACTGGATCTACATCTTAAAAAATATTTGGAGGGAATACTGAAATGAAGAAATCAAAAATCACACGTATTTTCAGCTTGACTGCCGCGGCTGTCTGCATGATCTCAGGTTTGAAATTTATGCCGATTCAGAATGACGCAGACGCTGCCGATTATATGACGGCTTACGAGATCACCGAGGATATGAAGATCGGCTGGAATCTCGGAAACTCTTTCGACGCTACAGGTCAATCGGGTCTTGAGGGAGAAATTGCCTGGGGAAATCCAAGAACTACTCAGGAAATGATCAAGACCGTCAAGGCTAAGGGCTTCAATACTATCAGAATACCAACCTCATGGTATATGCACCTCGACGCCAACAATCAGATCGAACCCGAATGGCTCGACCGCGTTCAGGAAGTCGTTGACTGGTGTCTCGCCGAGGATATGTATGTTATCCTTAATATTCACCACGAGGACTTTATCAACGTTGACATATTCACTGACGATACTCTTAACAATGCGCTCACAAAGGCTACCGCTATTTGGACTCAGGTTTCGGAGAGATTCGCAAAATACGATCAGCATCTTGTATTCGAGGGCATGAACGAAGCACGTCAGCTCAACAATCCCGAGGTTGAACAGTGGGGCAACGGCGGTGAGGATAACGGATATACGTGGAACTATGTCAATACGCTTAATGAAAATTTCATCAATATTGTAAGAAATCAGGGTTCTGAAGAAAACAAGGAACGTCTCCTTATGATTCCCGGCTACTGCGCTTCTTCAAACGTTGCGGCGATCAGAGCAATCGATGTTCCCGAAGATTCGGGTAATGTTGCGCTTTCCGTCCACGCTTATCTCCCCTACTTCTTCACAATGGCTACTGACGATAAGGCTAACCATGAATTCCCCGGAAAGAGCGGCTGGGGCGAAGATTACGAAGGCGCTCTCAAGCAGTTCTTCGACAGCATGGACACTATCATGGACGAAAAGAATACTCCTATCGTTATCGGCGAATTCGGCGCGTCCAACTTCCATAATGTTGAATCCCGTTCAAACTGGGCTACCTACTACATAACTCAGGCTAAGAAAGTCGGAATACCCTGCGTACTCTGGGATAACAACGCTTATTCAAACCTTTCCGATCCGGGCGAGGCTCACGGCTATCTCAACAGATCGGACTGCTCATGGTACGAGGAATCCGAGCCTGTGATCGACGCAATGATAAAAGCAGTCAACAACGATTCTATCTCTTGGGGCGACAGCAACGCGCCTACAGTCGATCACGACGATATGTCCACGGGTAAATATATTATCGAAAACGCACAGAACATCGACGCTTCCGTAAAGGACGGCAACTGCACATCTCCTATCGATCTTACATGGAAGGATATCGAGGGCAAGGATATCGCAATTAAATTCACAGGCGACACTCCCGTTATCGCTTTCACTGACGCAGGTTGGGACGGCTGGAAAGAAATTGTTGCTTACGACGTTGACAAGAATAAAGGTATCGCTTACTTCTCAGCCGATCAGATCGCTGCAACATGGGGCGAGGACAGCGTAGATACGCTTGCTAAATTCTTCGTTAAGACCAACGGAAAGACTACTATTGAGGGCGTTGCGCTTATAGCTGCGTCGGGTGCGGTTATTGATCCTCCCGTTGACGAGGTTAAGAAGTATGTACTCGATCTCTCCAAGAAGGAAGCAGGTCAGGATCTTATACTTGTATTCGAGGGCAAGGCAGGCACAAAGCTCAACGGCGGTGTAGGCTATATGGCTGACGAATGGACTAATATCGAGTGGGAAGCTGCGATCGGCGCTGACGGTAAGGCTGAAGTCATTATTACAACTCTTCCCGATGATGTTAAGAGCGCAGAAGCTCAGATCTGGTGGAGCGAAGATGAAAACGTTGAAATGACTGAATACAAGTACACGGGCGATATTATTGACTATCCGATTTACGGCGACGCAAACTGCGACGGCAAGGTTGAGATCGCAGACGCCACTCTCATTCTCCAGTTCCTCACAAACAAGGACGAATATTCGCTTACCCCTGAGGGAATGGTCAATGCCGACGTTGTAGGCGGCAACGACGGTGTTACGGCTCAGGACGCTCTTGTTATCCAGCAGGTAGACGCAGGAATTTACAAGCTTGAAGATCTTCCTCTTAAAACCGCATAAGTTAATAAATTATAATCAAAACATCTTCCGAAATTTTTTCGGGAGATGTTTTTTTCATTTTATCAATTTTTACAGCATACAATTAAACACACATATAATTGCAAATCAGGAGATAATTATGAACGAACATTTCACCATAGCTCTTGCGGGCTGCCCGAACGTTGGAAAATCGACGGTATTCAACGCGCTGACGGGCATGAAGCAACACACCGGAAACTGGGCGGGCAAGACTGTATCATGCGCAGAGGGCAGTTTCCGATACGGCGATAAGCAATTTACTCTTGCCGATATTCCGGGAATGTACTCCCTTTATGCCAATTCCGCCGAGGAATCCGCCGCCCGTGATTTCATCTGCTCCGAAAATGCAGACGCCGCTATTGTCGTATGCGACGGCTCGTGTCTGGAGCGCAATCTTTATCTCGCCCTGCAAATAATGGAGAAGATTCCGCGAACCCTTGTATGCGTTAATCTCGTTGACGAAGCCGAAAAAAAGGGAATTCACATCGACGGCGAAAAGCTTCGTGAATTGCTTGGCGTACCTGTCGTTCTTACATCGGCGCGCAGTAAGATCGGTCTTGACAAACTCTGTTGTGAACTGGACGCTCTTGTATCATCGGAATCTCCGCCGCAGCCGCTGAAAATTGAACTTCCCGAAAATATTGACGGCGAAGATGAACGCCGCGAGATTGTCTCCCGAAAAGCCGCCGAAATCGCCGCCCAAGCCGTCACCTGCGATACGAACGAACCTCATCGCCGCGACAGGATTCTCGACAAATTATTCGTCAGTCCGAAGTCGGGAATACCGATAATGCTGCTGCTTTTCGGTTTGATAATGTGGATAACAATTGTGGGCGCAAATTATCCCTCCGATCTGCTGAGCCGCGGACTTTTTTCACTGGGCGATCTCTTGTCCGAATTTCTGCTGAAGATCGGCGCGCCGCAATGGGTAGAGGGAATACTGATACAAGGCGTTTATAAAGTTTCTGCCTGGGTGATCTCGGTAATGCTCCCACCGATGGCAATATTTTTTCCGCTGTTTACACTGCTCGAAGATTTCGGATATCTGCCGCGGCTCGCATTCAATTTGGACAGATGCTTTAAATGCGCGGGAGCCTGCGGAAAACAGGCGATAACAATGGCAATGGGACTGGGCTGCAACGCCTGCGGAGTAACGGGCTGCCGAATCATAGATTCGCCGCGTGAAAGACTGATCGCCATTATCACCAATAATTTCATTCCCTGCAACGGCAGATTCCCCACAATAATCGCCATTATAGCCATGTTTTTCATTACCGTCGGCGGCGTGGCAGGCGGAATGATTTCCGCGGCAATACTTCTTGCAGTAATACTTGTCGGCGTACTGATAACGCTGCTGACGTCGTTTTTGCTGTCGAAAACTCTGCTCAAAGGTCATGCGGCTTCCTATACGCTGGAGCTTCCGCCGTATCGTGCGCCGCAGGTTGGAAAAGTACTTATCCGCTCGCTGCTGGACAGAACGGTATTCGTACTTGCGCGTGCCTGCACTGCGGCGATACCCTGCGGAATGCTTATCTGGATTCTCGCAAATATCCACATAAACGGCGTAAGCATATTGTCGATG
Organism: uncultured Alistipes sp.; assembly: GCA_964401315.1. Lineage (GTDB taxonomy): Bacteria > Bacillota > Clostridia > Oscillospirales > Ruminococcaceae > Ruminococcus. Next base: position 171,739 of record CAYNYB010000002.1, on the reverse strand, counting down.
ACGGCTGATTTTCTCGAACCAGTTGGAAATCTCATGGGACTGGACGGCGTTATTATTATGGCGTTTATACTCGGATTTCCTGCAAATGAAATTGTAATACCGATAATACTTATGACATATCTTTCTCAAAACAGCCTAATTGAAATAAGCGACAGGGCGGCGCTTTCGGAACTTCTCACGGCGCACGGCTGGACGTTGAAAACCGCCGTCTGCATGGTGATATTCACCCTTTTCCATTTTCCCTGCGCAACCACCTGCATGACTGTACGCAAGGAAACAGGCAGTCTGAAATGGACGGCGGTAAGCTTTCTGCTGCCCACTCTGATAGGCGTTATTCTTTGCACTATTACAAATTGTTTATTTAGAATTTTTTCTTAAAGGAGTGATAACATGATTGGCATTACCGAAAAGGAAGCCGCCGAAAAACTGAAAACCGACGGCGCAAACGTTCTGGAAGACAAGAAAAAAATGAATCCCGCGAAAATTTTTATAGGGCAGTTCCGCGATGTCATGGTCATGATTCTTTTAGCGGCAACGGTCATTTCCGTACTTCTCGGGGAAGTCAGCGACGCCGTTTCGATTATTCTCATCGTTCTGATCAACGCCATTCTGGGATTTATTCAGGAATACCGCACGGAACATACTCTTGAGGCTCTGCGTTCCATGGCTGCGCCTACGGCAAAATGCTACCGCGACGGCAAATTAAAAGAGATCGAAGCCGCCAACCTTGTTGTTGACGACATCGTTGAAATTGAATCGGGAGATCGGATACCTGCGGACTGCGTTCTTCTCAACGCTTACGGATTTTTCGCCGACGAATCCATACTTACGGGCGAATCCGAAGCCGCCGCAAAAAAAGTCGGACTTACAAACGATTCCGACAACAGCATAAACAAACCCAATATTATTTACTGCGGAACTTCCGCAACAAAAGGAAGCTGCCGCGCCAAGGTCATCGCCACTGGCAAGCGGACTCAAATGGGACGAATCTCCGAACTTCTTGCCGATATCGACAAGGAGATGACTCCCCTGCAAAAAAGATTGGCTGAACTGGGAAAAATTGTCGCAATAATTTGTCTTATTGTTTGCGCGGCGGTATTCGCGGCAGGCGTTTTAAGGGGCGAAGAGGTTTTCTCCATGCTCATGACGGGCATTACCATTGCTATTGCCGCAATTCCCGAGGGACTTCCTGCGACAGTTACGATAGCCCTTGCATTGGCAGTCAACAGAATGCTGAAACAAAAAGCCCTTGTAAATAAGCTGCACAGCGTGGAAACTCTCGGCTGCACATCGGTCATCTGCTCCGACAAAACAGGCACTATCACTGAAAATAAAATGACGGTCACAGAGCTTTCAACTACGGACAAAAGCTTTTATTTCAGCGGAATGGGCTACAAAATAAGCGGCGGAATAACAATGGGCAATGAAAATATTGCCGTCAATCCCAAAAATGAGACTGCGCTTACAGAAACGCTGAAATGCGGCGTTGTATGCTCTACTGCAACTATCGCCTACGACGGCACGGCAAACAGCAGAAGGCGCGGCGCGCTTTCGGGAAAGGGCGAATGGACTGTTACGGGCGATCCCACGGAAGCTGCGCTGCTTATTGCCGCGGCAAAGGCAGGTATAACCTCCGAGAAGCTGAATATCCAAAAGCTTCGCGAATATCCGTTCGACAGCGAAACGCGGTTTATGGCGGTTTTCTGCGCCGAACGCTCCGAAAAGCGTATGTATTTCAAGGGCGCGGAAGAAGTGATCCTCCCCAGATGTTCGCAGTATATCGACGAAAAAGGCAGTCTCTGTCCGCTTACTCCGACTATCCGCAGGAAAATTTCCGAACGCGTTATTGAAATGTCCGATAAAGCTCTCCGCGTTCTTGCTCTCGCATTCTGCGTTACCGAAAATTTCGATCCCCAACGCGGCGGTCTGGTATTTCTGGGAATTGCCGGAATGCTCGATCCTCCCCGTGACGAAGCCCGTACCGCTATCAGAAAATGCTCTGCGGCTTCGGTAAAAACCGTCATGATAACGGGCGATCACAAAAATACCGCGGTCGCAATTGCAAAAAAAGCCGGCTTGCTGAAAAACGGCAAGGCAATGACAGGCGCGGAACTTGATAAGCTGACCGATCAGCAACTTGACCGCTGTATTAATAATTATACCGTTTTCGCGCGCGTTGAACCGGTTCATAAGCTGCGTATCGTCAGAAGCTTCAAACGCCGCGGCGAAATCGTCACCATGACGGGCGACGGCGTAAACGACGCTCCTGCCATTAAAGAAGCCGATGTAGGCGTTGCAATGGGTATCAGCGGAACAGACGTTACCAAACAGGCAGCCGACGTTGTACTCCTCGACGACAATCTTGCAACTCTTGTGGGCGCGGTCGAACAGGGTCGCTGCGTTTATGCCAATATACGAAAGTTCGTGCGATATCTTCTCTCCTGCAACATCGGCGAAGTTCTCACCATGTTTCTGGGAATTATCATGGGAATGCCGATAGTACTGCTTCCCGTGCAGATTTTGCTTGTCAATCTCGTCACCGACGGACTTCCTGCAATCGCTCTCGGACTCGAACCGCCCGAGGACGATATCATGTCGCACCCTCCGCGCAGCTCCTCCGAAGGATTTTTCGCAGGCGGACTTATGGGAAAAATTATCGTCCGCGGAATTTTCATCGGACTTTCAACTCTCGCTTCATTCACTGTCATAACTCATATGGGCGGCAGCATTGCCGCCGCACGTACCGCGGCATTGATAACGCTCGTAGTTTCGCAGCTTATCCATGTTTTCGAATGCAAATCCGAAAGGCGGTCGCTGTTCAGAATAAAGCTTTTCAGCAATGTCAAGCTTATTCTTGCCACGGCAGTTTCGGCAGCCGCTCTTGCCGCCGCAGTTATGATTCCGCAGCTTCGCGATGTTTTCAAAACAGTTCCCCTCACTTCCCAACAGCTTCTCGCGGCATTAGGTTTAAGCGTTGCCGTTCCGTTGATCAGCGGAATCTTCGGGAATAAGAAATGAAATTTTACTTGTGCGGCATTATCAGGGGGGACGCTGTCCCCCCCGAACCCCCTCTGCTTAAGGGACATAGTCCCTTAAGAATCCCAATATTAAATTTAATCTGTACCCACAAGGGGTACAGATTAAATTTGACATGAATCATAAAGAAATACGTTCTTATACAGGGATTCAAAGAAACAGCGACCTTAATAATGCCAAACAATAAAATTAAAAACTTATTTTCACCTAAAATAATCCTCTTACATCGTCGAATGTGAGAGTGGGCTGCAAGGCGAGATTTATGCCGAACGCTATCAATTGGGCTGCGCGCTCGGTGAGACGGTCGATATCGCGCGGCGTTACCATCATGTTCGGCGTATCATCGTTCACGTCAATATCAGCGATACTGCGCACTATTGTGTGCATATCAACTACGGTGGGAACTCCGACGGCAATAACTGGAATTCCCAAAGTTTCCGCAGAAAGCTCCCTGCGCATATTTGCAACGCCGCTTCCGGGAGAAATTCCGCTGTCGCTTATCTGTATCGTCGTACCGAGACGGCTTATGTCAGAGCAGGCAAGCGCGTCGACGGCGATCACCGCGGCAGGCTTTATTTCGCGGCATAATGCGCCTATCAGCTCGGCAGTCTCAATTCCCGTCTGCCCCAGAACTCCGCCTGCAAAGCTGCTGACAGGGCGCAGGGACTTCAGAAATTCCTCTTCCTCATCTTCAATTTCGCTCCGAAGATGCCGCGTTGCGAGAATTTTTTCCGCAGCCTGCGGACCTATAGCGTCGGGAGTTATATCGCGGTTTCCAAGTCCGGCAACGAAAATTTCTCCGTCCGGAACAAGCCGCCGTATCTCAGCCGAAAGCTCTTCCGCCATATCCTCGTAATCGTCGGAAAATCGACTCAAACTTCCGCCCTCTAAAGTGATATACCGACCTTTCCCCTTTCCTATGGAGTGTCTGTGATCGTCGTTGTCAATGATTATCTCCGTGATCTCAAAGGCTCTGCCGCGTTTGTTCATATGAACCCCCGACGGCAGTTTTTCGGTGGTTATCTGCTCAACCGCAAGATCTGATCTGAATTGCATATGCTCCTCCTTTGTGTATATTGCTGTGTTTCAGCATTAAATATTTGTCGCTTTTTTTTAATTTGCCTATTGCAATTTATGAAAAAAAATGGTATAATTATTATTGTCTCAGTAGGGCAGCTGTGCGTTGCAGCTGTCGGGTACATTTCTATGTGCCTTATTATCTGTAAAAATGCAGGGATTATCCCTGTTCACACGATCGGGAGGTGTAAAAAAATGCCAAATATTAAATCTGCTAAGAAGAGAGTTAAGGTAAACGCTACTAAGGCTGCTGCCAACAAGTCCAGAAGAACAAATCTCAAGACTGTCCTCAAAAAAGCTGATGTTGCTTGCACAACAGGCGCTGCTGATAAGGCAGAGGCTGTAAAGCTTGCTATCAAGAAGGTTGATCAGGCTTGCGCAAAGGGTCTTATGCACAAGAATAAGGCTGCAAGAAAGAAAGCTCAGCTTGCTAAGAAGCTTAACGCTGCTCAGTAATTGAAGTTTTATAAAGATTCCCCGAAAGCTTGCGTGTTTCGGGGATTTTTTGTTGTAATTCCGAAATAAATTTAATGCCTCCCATGATGAATGGGAGGCATTTTTGGTGTAATTATTCTTTTACAGGAAGATCTGTAAGCTTGTAAATTCCTGCGTCGACTTTCTGAATAGTAAGCGCGTCACTGGCTGTAACGCCGTCTCCGTTGTTGCAGCAGTCGGAGTTAAGCATTCCCTGCTCGGACAACTTATATTCGTCCTTATTAGTCAGGAACTGAAGTATCAGCGTTGCATCGGCGATCTCAACCTTGCCGTCGCAGTTTGCATCGCCGTAAAAAGTATCGGAAGCCGTAGTCGTACTGCTTACAACCGGCTTTTCAGTGGAAGCGGTCGTGGAGGGCGCAGCCGTAGTTACAGGCGTTCCCTGATTGGTGCCTTTCGTCCCGCCGTCGATATTGCTGCCCTCGGATGCAGCGTACTTATTGTAAAATTCATTAAGGGAAATTCCCGTATCATTCACGCCGAGCGGTCTCTGATGATCAAGACCGATATACTTGCCGCTCTCCTGCGTCTGCCACAAGGATTCCTCGAACATACCGTATTTATCTTCGTCCCATTCATAGAAATCATAGCCCAGAAGTCCGGCTGTATCGCCTGAATTCGGGTTCAGACACCAGAACGTATGATTGATATGATGCTTTATCATGTAATCGCGGAGAAGCTCCATCCACTGCTGATTCTTCGTGCCGTCCATATGTCCGCCCCATTCGCCGATAAGCAGCGGCGCAATGTCCTTATCGTTGATATATGCCCACGTATCATACCAGTAATCGTCAAGCAGCGTCTGCTCCGTGAAATCCTTATCAAACCACGTCTGTGCATAAACCGACGGGCCGTAGTCATGGGGAGAATAAACTATCTGACTTGTTCCGCTCTTGGGAGTTATCGGGTAATCCTTTACACCGCGGAGATTTCCGCCCCACCATGCTCCGTACCACGGCGATTTATCCGCAGGAGCCTGCCATACATCGGGCGTATCATATGTGTAGCCGAGTTCCGTCTTGGGATACTGTTCAACTCCCTCGATAAAGATCAGCGCATGAGGATTCACCTCAAGAATCGCGTCGGCGCAATTCGTCGCGGCGCGCGCCCAGTTATTTTCAGCGTCGGAATCGTCCCAGCGCGCCATATCCTCGGGACAGGTCGTACCCGAATATTCGCGCTTACCGTGCGGCTCGTTTTTCAGATCGAACCCAAGCATTGTATCGTCGTTCTTATATTTATCCGCAAGCCATACAAGGCTGTCCTGCCAAACCTGCGTAGTAACGCCCGCCTTGCCGTACCAAAGCGGATAATCGTGGCCCGAATTGTTGGCGTCGGGGCTGTGGATATCGATAAACGCCTTGATTCCGTACTGCTTGCATTTTGCAAGGATAACGTCGAAAATTTCCTCGCTGTTTTTAACGGTTTTGCCGTCGGCTTCCGCAAGGTCTTTGTTGATATTGCCGTATGAACCGGCAGGCGTAACAGTGCCGTCCTCGCCTACTTCGTCAACAGGCGGCTGATAAGAAGCCTGAACCGAGCTTACCTTGTTGGGCGTTCCCTCCATCCACGAAACGATCAATTCCGTAGAAATTGGAAATCGAATTACGTTTATGCCGCGGTCTGCAACATTGGATAAAAATTTATCAACGTCAGCCGCATAAAGACCGTGGGGCGCATTTTCCGAGCAGTTCATTCCGAACCAGTTTGCACCCGTCAGCCATACTTCGTTGCCGTTCATGTCGTAAAGTCGGCTTCCCTCGGCATGAAGCCAGTCGTCGTTAGTGTCGTCCGCCGCATACGCCGTCTCCGCAGGCTTTTCCGTAACTGTCGGAGCGATCGTTCCCGTAGCCGAGACGACCATCAGCGCAGAGCAGAATGCAGCTACTGTTTTGATAGTTTTTTTCATAAAAATTTCCCCTCTCATGTGCCGTACAATGCACATATTCTACTACTATATTAACAGATTAATCACAATTTGTCAATAGATTTTCAGGCGATTTATTCAGAAACAGTCGTAGTGGTTTCCGTAGATTCTGTAGACTCAATAGAATCCGTAGTTTCGGCAGCCGTAGCAAGAGAGGGATTTTCCTCACCAAAAGCAACAGGCTCGTCCTTGTGTACGGTCACTATAAATCCGTCGATGTTATTTCCCGAAATATCATACCTATATCCTGACGGAACGGCTACATTCGTAACTTCGGAAGCGTCGTCCGAGGGGTAGAAATACACCTCGTAATTCGCGCCCTCGCTGTCGGAAAATTCAAGATGCTCCTCCGAATAAGAGTAGCTTTCACGGAGAAGATCAACATATTCTTCCAGACACAAATTGTTTTTAGTCATATAATTTGCATGAGCAACGCCTACATATCGGAAATGCCACGGCTCATATCGGAATCCCGTGATATTCTCCTTATCCTCGGGGTAACGTACTATAAACCCGTATTTATAGCTGTTTTCGTTTATCCATGCAAAATCGTCCGTGCCCTGATAATCCAGATTAACAGTCTCGCTGAAATCGAACGCATAGCCTGTTTCATGCTCGCTGAAACCGGGTTTTGCGACTAACGGAAATTGATCGTCATCTTCTCCCTGACCCGCATTTGTTTCATAGAGCTGTTTCTGAAATTCATTCGTGCGGTACGAACCGTAAATTATAAGCGTATCGTTGTTATACAAATCGTAAAAATCGTCGATCATCATCGCCATAGGTTCGTATACGGGGCGCAAAACAGAATAGGTATTGTCAACTGTCGTGAAATGAGTACGCTCAGTCTCCGCGTTCATTTCCATAATGCTCACCAGATCTTCGCTGCCGTCGCTGAAATATTCGTAGTCATTGTTGACGAGAATAAGCTCGCCCTTGAATTTATCTCGCGTCGGGATCTCCTGAGAAACGAAAATAATTTTATTTGGGTCTTGCAGCACGGTGGTATCGGGGATCTCGATAGTATTCGCAGATTCAGTATCGACGTACTGCGACTGCTTAACGCTGCCCGCATTATCTATGCCGCTCTTTATGAGGATTCCCGCAACCGCAAGAATCACGACTGCTACAGTCAATTCTGTCCAAGTTTTCGCTCTGTTGATGCTTTTTTGCTTGCTTATTTTCTTAGGCATTTTCTTCTCCTGACTGCCGAAAAATTTTACGGCTGATTTTTCTACACATTTCTATTATACCACATATTTCCCGAAAAATATAGACTTTTGGTATTATATCGTGATTTATCACAAATATTTTTTGAAAATCGCATTTATGTATGTTTATTATGCGCATATCAATCTATAAAAAACCGGTATAAATAAAAAGTCAGTTTGTAAATATGCACATATCGTCATGGTGAAACAACAGCAAAATGCATAATATTTCAGAAAAACTATTGCAAAAAAATCTCGAAAATGCTATAATATATTAGACCTTCTCGGAAACTGGAGAAATGCTGAATGACGCAAAAAAGACAATTCAGGCAGCGTTTCGTAAGTTTCCGAGTAGGTCCAATAAGTGGGGTGAGTATATGATCTGTAATAACTGCGGAACAAATAATGAAGCCGGTTTTAAATTTTGCGTGAAATGCGGCAGTAATCTCGACAACCCGTCGGAGGTTAATTACGAACAGGTCGATATGGGAAATTACCATAGCGAAGAAGAATTTTCCGAGGACAACGGCGCGTTTACAATGGACAGCGGCACTTTTACCATTCGCACCTCCGCGCCCCCTGCTTCCAGCTTGTACACGGCAGATGAACTGAATCAGTCCGAAGAGGAATTCGATTTCAGTATGTATGAAGAAGCTTCAGCTCCGATGAATCATCAACCGATGCAGTCTCCGCCTATGATGAATAATATTCCAAATATCCCTCAGGGAGTTCCGCAAACAATGCAGGGAATCCCGAATATTCCGCAGCAGCCTGCAATGCCCTCCGCTCAGCCTATGAATGCAATGCAGCAGCCCATGGGAATGAATCCGTATCAGCAGCCCGTTATGTACGCTCAGCCGCAGATAGTCGGCTATGACCAGAACGGTATGCCGATCTACGGTCAGCCGCAGCCCATGATGTACGCCCAGCCGCAGATAATCGGCTACGATCAGAATGGTATGCCTGTTTACAGTCAGCCGCAGCCCATGATGTACGCCCAGCCGCAGATAATCGGCTACGATCAAAACGGTACGCCGATCTACGGTCAGCCGCAGCCCATGATGTACGCTCAGCCGCAGATAATCGGCTACGACCAAAGCGGTATGCCTGTTTACGGTCAGCCGTCCGCGCCTGTTCAGCCTCAGCAGAATATGCCGTCTGTGAACAGTATGAATCCGCAGTCGGAAACGGCTGGAATTCCATATACAGGAATGAACGAAGTTCCGAAGCAGCCGCATACTGCCCCTGAAAAGAAGCAGGAAACTTCCAAAGAGGATTTCTGGGCGTTTTTCAATAACGGAAAATCCGATAATCGCCATGAGGAAGCTTCCGCTGACGATTTCTTCGGTAAATCAAGCCGCGGCGGAATGAACGATCTGAACGCGTCGGGATCGGATATAAAAGCTTTCAAGCATTCCGAAAAAAAGAAAAGCAGCTATATGAACGATACTCCCATAGTTGACGCCGCGAATCTTCAAAAGAACGACGCTGATAAATTCAATAAATTTTTTATGAGACAGACGGAAGCCGTCAATGCCGACGATCTTCAAGCGAATACGAGAAAAAAACATCAGGATTTCATGGGCGTTACCCGTGAAGTCAACGCTGATATGCTGTCCGCCAATTCGCAGTTCAAAACGCGTTTTTCCATGGAATACACAGGAGAAGTCAACGCCGATTCGCTTGAAAATTATGTTCCCGAACATAAAGAAGCTCTTATGGCGCAGGCGGACCACGCTGTAGAAGCTTTGCCGAAACGCATTAATCCCTATGAAAGCGAGCTGGATAAAATCGAGCTGCCCGAATATATGCAGGCAAGGAAAACGATCCGCGAGGAAGAAACGGCAATCCCGTCCATTCCGCAGATCGGTGAAAATTGATCAACAGCGGAACGAGACAGATTTCCGTTCCGCCTGGATATTAGACCTCCTCGGAAACTAATGCACACCGTATGTCAAATCTTTTGTCATATGGCTGCGTTGTCCACCTCAGAGGGCGTCAGCCCGCTTTTGTCGTCCGCCTTGCCATATGACAAAATCTTTAGCCATACGGCGCACCTTAGTTTCCGAGGAGGTCTATTTTTTAAAAATTGAGAATGTTAAAGGAGATGAAAAAAATGAAGAAGTTTTTTGAGGATTTTAAGGCATTTATCATGAGGGGAAATATCGTCGATATGGCTATCGGTGTTATCATCGGCGGCGCATTTTCGGGTCTGGTAACTTCGCTTCTGGACAATATTATTTCACCTATCATCGGCTGCTTTAATGTTGGAGGATTCGAGGGTCTTTCATTCCGAATCTGGAAGGCAAATCTTACATATGGCGCATTTCTCAGCGACGTTGTGAATTTTGTCATTATGGCGTTTGTGGTATTCCTTATCATGAAAGCGTTTATGGCAATGATGAATGCCGTAAAGAAGAAAGAAGAAGCCGCACCGCCTCCTCCGCCTTCAAAGGAAGAAGAACTGCTCACGGAAATCAGAGATCTTCTCAAGGCTCAGAACGAAGATAAGGAATCATAAAGAAATAACTTGCCCGTTTCTGCTTGTCTAATTTGCACTATGCTGCGTTGCACTCCCTTAAAATACGACAGTATTCCTGCGGAAGTTCGCCTTGCATAGAACAAATTATCCTGCGCATAAACACTCAACTTATTTCTTTACGATTCCTAAGTAAAAGCAGATGCAATACGGTTTTCGGCCGTATTGCATTTTTTCATTATATTGAACAGGTTTATTATATTCTTGCAAAAAATTCGATTCGACTTTTTTCGGTTGACAATAATTAATATATAGGTTATAATATTAGAGCCTGTTTAATATCTCGGTGTGTGCGGATTTTCGAGCATAATTTGGCTGAAGCCAAGGAAAAAATCCGCAGGCATACTGTCGTATGGTAAGGATTTTTAACGCAGGATTCAGCAAAATTTGCCGAAAAGTCGTGCGCAGCGAGATTTTAAACAGGCTCTTAAAACGTTTAGAAAATGGAGGAAGTATAAATATGATATGTAAAAACTGCGGTGCAACACTTGACGAGGACTCTGTATTCTGCACACAGTGCGGAAATCCTTTGAATTCCGAGGAGATATCCACTCCCGTAAATCCCGAATCAGTTCCCGAAGATACGCCTACAGAACCGCTCAATATTGTTGATGAACTGCTCCCGAACGAGACTGAGAAGTCCGAGGAACGATCCGGATTTAAGCTGAAAAAAGAAACCGTTGCCGGCGCTGCCGAAGATGAGGGGAATATTTTCCCCGAACCTGAAAATTCAGTCGCAGCGCAAGTAATTGAAGACGAGCAGAAATTCTCCGATGACGTACAGCCCGAAATTCCGCCGAACAACAAAACCGCCGCGGACAACGAACCCATAAACGTCGGCGCGGCAAGACTCACGGGTGCGACGTTTATTTCGATCTTCGCAATAATCACTCTTCTGACTGTGAATCTTCTTCTTGGCGTAAAACTTGGCGCGACTGGAGATATGCTCGGCAACAGAGTCAAAAAAATGGACGCTCAGACTGTTATCTCCGCCGATATTGACGGAGTGAGTTTTTCCGACAGACTGTTTGACGCTTCAAATTTCGGCGAGGCTTCACAAAATAATGCTGAAAAGAAGGATTTCGGACATTTTATGACAGAAAGTAACTTTCTTGAGTTTGCTGCTGAAAAAGTGAAGAAATACGCCGATTTTATCTTCGACGGCAAGGGCGGCGATCCTTCCGTAAGCGCGAACGATATTGTTGATTTTTACGTTGAAAACGGTGAATTATCAAAGAATATCTTTAATTATGAACTGACCGCTGCCGACTACAATTTAATGCGCAGAAGCGACAAGCTTGCTGAAATTCAAAAAAATCTTTCAGTTGAGGAATGGAGTTCGAAGCTTCACTTCCGCGTCGAGCATATGAATTACGTGTTCGCTTATTTGACTATCGGGATTTTTGCCGCACTTTTCCTCGTGCTTATCATCTGGATCGCCGTTGTTGTGGATAAGCAGGGCAGGCATCTTCTGGGATTTTACGGAAATATTTTTTTCTGGAGCGGAATCCTCACTCTTATGATCGGCGGAGCGGCGTCGGCGGGAATGTCCGTGGCGCACATACTTACGGGAGAATTCGCATTTTACATAGGCGCGTCGCTGCTGCTTCCGTTTGGATTGTTCCTCATATGCTTCGGAGCAGGCGAATTGATCGTAGGAATACTTCTCAAAAATATCAAGCGCGCTGTAAAAAATAAGCAGAAACGTAATGCGGCAGTTGAAGAAGCCGTCGCGGACGTTGTAAAAGAGCGTATCAAGAGTTTTTGTTGATCATAAAGCATACAAGTAATAAAAAAGCCGCTTCAAAGTTGAAGCAGCTTTTTTGTTTTAGTTGTTATTCTTTGTCTTTTTTCTTTTCAGCTCTATTCTTCCACCATGACCATGTAACAGGTGCAACGAAAAGTGAAGAATATGTTCCCGATATAAGACCGAAGATGAGCGGAACTGCGAAGCTGAGCAGTGAATTGTATCCGCTGACGAATACCACGATAGCAACGACTATCATCGTGCCGATAGTGGTAATGGACGTTCTGATCGAACGGCGGAGCGACTGCGAGCAGCCCATATTGATAAGCTCATTAAGATCAGCCTTGGGATAAAGCTGACGGTTTTCTCTTATTCTGTCGTAAATAACGATCGTGTTGTTGATAGAATAGCCGAGGATCGTAAGAATTACGGCTACGATATTTGCGTTGAACTCAAAGCCGAAGATGATCGAAGCCGCAAGAGCCGCTACCAAGTCATGGCAGAGAGCAAAGATCGAGCAGATACCTGCGGACCAGCCGCCGATCTTGCTGAATCTGATCGCGATATAAATGATGATGAGAACTGCCGCAACTATCATTGCAAGGAAACATTTCAGCAGGAATTCACGTCCCGACGACGGGCTTACATCATTTGAATCATAAAGTACGAGATCATTGTCGGGGAACATCTCCGTAAGAGCGTTCGTCAATTCAAACTGTCTGTCAGCGTTGAGCCCCTCTTCCGAAGAGAATGAAAGAGTAAGCTGATAGCCGTCGGATTCGAGATCTTCGCCTTGTCTTGCCGTAACGTTGACGCCGACTATCTCCTGCGCTTTATCAGCGGCAGCATTGATGTCGAGATCGCCTGTGTAGGAATAATTCAGCATAGTTCCGCCCTTGAATTCAATAGCGAGATTTACGCCGCGGACTGCAATGCCCACAATAAGAGCAAGTATGACCGCGATAGCGATCGCAAGGATCATTTTCTTTTTGCCGCAGAAATTATAAATTTTGCCTGTCGGTACAGGTTTTGCAGCGGCAGTTGATTTTTTCTTACTCACTTGACATCACCTCCGTAAAGCTTTCTGTTTTGCAGCGCTTTAAACTTGGAGCAAGCTGTAACCATGATCTTCGCGGCAAATACGCCGAAGATGAAGTTGCATATAACGCCCACAAGAAGCGTGAAGCCGAATGAATAAACAACGCCCTCGGTGGTAGCTCCGAACATGAAGAAGATAGTCTTGTTGAGTATCGTTGAGAAGAAGCTTGAGGGAACGCCGAACGCACCCATAAGAATGATCGCGATGATAACGTTTGTGATATTACCGTCAAGTATCGCGGAGAATGCGCGCTTATAAGCGATCTTTATAGCCGAATCAAGAGATTTTCCCGAACGGAGTTCTTCCTTGATACGTTCGCCTGTAATGATATTCGCGTCAACGCCCATGCCGACTGAAAGGATAATACCCGCAATTCCGGGGATAGTCAGCGTTGAACCGGGCATAAATCCGAACCAGCCCGTAACGGCGGCGATAGTGCCTGCGATCTGTCCCACAAGGGCAATTACCGCAACAAAACCCGGCACTCTGTACAGCACGATCATATAAACGGCAATAAGCGCAAATGCAATGTATGCTGCAAGAAGGATAGCGTCAAGAGAGCCTTCGCCCATTGTAGGAGAAATTGTCTTGAAGCTTGTGGTTACCATTTTAAAGGGGAGCGCGCCCGAATTGATCTGATCGGCAAGCGCCTTTGCGGAATCGCTTGTAAAATTACCTGTAATAACAGCTTCGCCGTTGGTGATAGCGTTATTTACGGTAGGATATGAGATCATGGTGTCGTCCATCCAGATCGAAATGGGCGTACTTGTTCCGGCAAGCTCCGCAGTAGCCTCTGCGAATTTTTTCGCGCCTGACGGTTCCGAATCCGTACCTGTCGTTTTCAGTTTAAGTGAAACTACCCACTGGAGATCTTCGGGATCCTGAATATAATCAGCTTTTTCAACGTCGTCGCCCGTAAGTACGATCTCGCCTGTGGGAGTAATATTGCCCTCCTCGTCGGTATCGTAATCCGTACCTTTTCTGAAAGTAAGCTCAGCCATTTCGCCAAGTTCCTTTACGGCTGACTCGGCATCGTATTCGCTTTCGCCCGCCTGCCAAGGGAAACGAACAATAATTCTGTCGCTTTTATAATCACTGTACAGTTCGTTATCATTGATTCCAAGCGCACTGAGACGAGTTTTGATCTTTTGAGTTGCAGCGTCGAGCTGCTCGTCTGTGGCATCATAATCGTCCGCGGGAGCAAAGGTAACGTCAACGCCGCCTCGTATATCTATACCGAGACGAATGTCGTCAACGCCCTTGACAACGGTAGTCGTATCATCGCCGAAATAGTAGTCGAATCCGGTGATAGACGAAACTGTGAACAGCGCAATAAAAGCAATGACAATGAAGAGAGTGGATCTTTTAATCTTTTTCACGTCTTTTGCCTCCTATTTGCTTTATCGGCAGCAATACAATGCCGCCTTGATTTGTCTGCGTGACAATTACTATTATTTTACAATATATTTTCAGAAATGTCAAGCATATCAGCAATAAATATTAATAATTTGAAAATATGCACAATAATTGCTATTAATTTTTGGGCAAAAAATCACTTAAAACTTTTCTGAGAGATTTTCAGACGGTTGATAGCGCGGTTGAGTGCAGCCTGCGTTTCATAATATTCCTTGATGCTCTGCTTCTGACGGAGCATTTCTTCCGCGCGCTGACGGGCTTCCTCTGCGCGCTTTATGTCTATCTCCTCGGGCAGTTCGCAGGAATCCGCAAGAATTACCGCTCTGTCGGGCATTACCTCGATGAATCCCTCTGATATTGCCGCATGACGCCATTTTCCGTCGACCATGTACTTCAATTCGCCCGTCGGAAGAGACGTTACAAGGGGTTCATGACCTGGGAGAATTCCCAGAAGTCCGTCGATGGCTGTGATGACCAGATGCTCGCAGTCGCCCTTGAAAAAAATGCGGTCGGCAGCTATTATCTCAAGATAAAACGTTTTAGCCATGATCACACACCGTTTTCTATCTCTTTAGCCTTGGCAAGAACGTCGTCGATAGTTCCTGCCATGAGGAACGCCGCTTCGGGATATTTATCCATATCGCCGTCGATGATCGCCTTAAAGCCCTCAATAGTATCTTTAAGCGGAACGTATTTTCCTTTCAGTCCCGTGAAATTCTCCGCAACATTGAATGGCTGCGACAGGAATTTCTGAATCTTTCTCGCACGGTAAACAGCAAGCTTGTCGTCCTCGTCAAGCTCTTCCATGCCGAGAATTCCGATAATATCCTGCAATTCCTTATACTTCTGGAGAAGCTCCTGAGTACGTCTCGCTACCGTGTAATGCTCCTCGCCCACAACGTCGGGTTCGAGAATTCTCGAATTCGATTCAAGAGGATCAACAGCAGGATAAATTCCCTGCTCAACTATCTTTCTTGAAAGAACCGTAGTTGCGTCAAGATGCGCGAAAGTGATCGCAGGCGCGGGGTCGGTAAGATCGTCCGCAGGCACGTAAACTGCCTGAACAGACGTAATAGAGCCGTTTTTCGTGGAAGTGATACGCTCCTGAAGCTCGCCGACTTCCGTTGCAAGAGTAGGCTGATAGCCGACAGCCGAGGGCATTCTTCCAAGCAGCGCAGAAACCTCCGAGCCTGCCTGAACGTAACGGAAAATATTGTCGATGAATAACAGCACGTCTTTATGTTCGCGGTCGCGGAAGTATTCCGCCATGGTAAGTCCCGTCTGGGCAACACGCATACGCGAACCGGGCGGTTCGTTCATCTGACCGAAAACGAGAGCGGTCTTATTGATTACGCCCGACTCGCGCATTTCGTTCCAGAGATCGTTGCCCTCGCGTGAACGCTCTCCGACGCCCGTAAATATCGAATATCCGCCATGCTCGGTGGCGATATTTCTGATAAGCTCTTGAATTAAAACGGTCTTGCCGACTCCCGCGCCGCCGAAAAGACCGATTTTTCCGCCCTTTGCATAGGGAGCGATAAGATCGATGACCTTTATTCCCGTTTCGAGAATTTCAACAACAGGACTTTGTTCTTGAAACGACGGAGCTTTTCTGTGTATCTCCCACATTTCCTCCGCACCCGTTTCGCCCATTTTGTCGATAGGCTCGCCGAGAACGTTGAACATACGTCCGAGAGTTTTCTCGCCGACGGGAACTTTGATACACGCGCCCGTAGCGATAACCTCCATATTTCTGCTAAGCCCTTCGCTGGTGGCGAGCATGATGCAGCGTACGGTCTTATTGCCCATATGCTGCGCGACCTCCATAACGCGGTTTTTACCGTCGATCTGAACGGTGAGGGCGTCTTTGATCATGGGGAGCTTTCCGTTCGGGAATTCCACATCTATAACAGGTCCGATGACCTGAGTAATTCTGCCTTTTTCCATATTAAGATTACAAGCCTCCTTGTGGAAATGTATGGCTGCGCTGTGTATGACAGCAATATTTTCTTTTCGGGAAATTTTAAAGTGTGCAGTCCCTTTAAAAATTTCTGTTTAAGAATCAGTATTTCAGATTCATACCAAATTAATTCTGTACCCCTTGTGGGTACAGAATTAATTTAATTTTGGGATTCTTAAGGGACTGAGTCCCTTAAGCAGGGGATTTTTAAGGGGGCGGCGCCCCCTTAAAGCGTCTCGAAAAAAAGATATTGCCATTATACAGTGCAGTCTAATCATTGACTGACTGCGCGCCGCCGCAGACTTCGGTTATTTCCTGAGTTATAGCCGCCTGACGAGCGCGGTTGTAAAGCAGGGAAAGTTCCCTTATCATATCCTTCGCGCTGTTTGTGGCAGCGTCCATCGCCGTCATACGGGATTGCTGTTCGCAGCAGAACGCCTCTACCATTGCGCCGTATATGATTCCCTTGGCATAACTTGGTATAAGATAATCCATAACCTTTTCGGGAGACGGAACGAACGAGGCTTTCGGCAGTTTTTTGACCGTGCCGTCCGCCGCTTTTCCAAGATGTCTCCGCTCAAAGGGCAGAAGTCTCATTACGCGCGGCTCCTGCAAATTGGAGTTTACCATATCCGTATACAGCAGATAAACCTCGTCAAGCTCTTTATTCTTGAATTTTTCAATAACCAGCTCGGCTACCTCCGCGGCGCGATAAAGCGTGGGATTCTGCGTAGTATAGAGGAATTCTCCGTCAACATACGCCTGCTTTCCGGAACTCATACGCCGCTGAAAATACATTCGTCCGACCTGTCCCATAACAAACAGATAACAATTGTCGAGATTCTGATCTTTCAGCTGCTGATCGGCATATTTCAGGATATTATGATTATAGCTTCCGCAGAGACCCTTGTCGCCCGTAATTATGATATAACCCTTTTTTCGCTTACCTTCGGGAATTCCGGAACGTCTGTCGAAATACATCTGCCGTACATGAGGAGTATGTTCCAGAACGCTTTCGATAGTCTCCATAAGCTTATAGAAATACGGTTCTGTGGAATCCAGCGCTTTTCTCGCCTTTTTCAGCTTTGAAGAGGAGATAAGATACATAGCGTTGGTTATTTTAAGAATCTGCTGTATACTGGCGATCCTTTCGTGAATTTCTCGGATATTGGGCATGATCTCACCCCTTATTCCTCAAATGCCGTGACGATTTTTTCAATGCGTTCCGCAAGATCGTCGGTAAGCGCCTTGTTCGTCTCCAGCTCATCTATAATATCCTGACCGTAGCTGCGGATATAACTCATGAGATCGTCGGTATAATTTCTTAGATCCTTGATATTAACATCATTGAACAGCCCGTGCTGAGCGGCATACAAAAGAATTACCTGCTCATAATGGGGACGAGGTCTGTAAAGCGGCTGCTTCAGCAGTTCTGTAAGCATTCTTCCGTGATTGAGAAGATCGGCGGTGGACTGATCGAGTTCCGACGAAAACTGAGTGAATATCTCCATTTCCTTGAACTGCGCAAGGTCGATACGCAGATTTCCGGCAGCTTTTTTCATTGCCTTGGTCTGGGCTGCGCCGCCAACTCGCGAAACGGAAAGTCCGTAGTTTACCGCAGGACGCTGACCCGAGTTGAACAGCTCGCTTTCAAGGAAGATCTGACCGTCGGTTATCGAGATAACATTTGTCGGAATATACGCCGAAATATCGCCTGCCAAAGTCTCGATTACGGGCAGCGCCGTAAGAGAACCTCCTCCGTGTTCGTCGTCAAGACGGCTGGAACGCTCCAGAAGTCTTGAATGCAGATAGAAAACGTCTCCGGGATAAGCTTCACGTCCCGGCGGACGGTGAAGAAGCAGAGACATTGCGCGGTATGCAACGGCGTGCTTCGAAAGATCGTCGTAAACTATGAGAACGTCTCTGCCCTTGGACATGAAATATTCGGCTATAGCCGTACCCGAATAAGGGCAGATGTACTGGAATGGCGCAGGCTCGCTTGCGGACGCCGCAACGACAACGGAATAATCCATTGCGCCGTATTTTTTCAGCGTATTGACTACCTGCGCGACCGTCGAGGATTTCTGACCGATCGCGACATAAACGCATACAACGTCTTGTTCCTTTTGATTTATGATAGTATCCACGGCGATCGAGGTTTTACCTGTCTGTCTGTCGCCGATGATAAGCTCACGCTGACCGCGTCCGATAGGAAACATTGAGTCGATAGCCAGAATTCCCGTCTGGAGCGGAACAGATACAGATTTACGCTCTATAACGCCGGGAGCTTCGCGCTCTATCGGAAAGTAGTCATCCGCATGGATAGGATTCAGCCCGTCGATAGGCGAACCGAGAGCGTCAACAACTCTGCCGAGAAGCTCGTCGCTTACGCCGATTCCAGCGCGTTTTCCCGTGCGGATAACGGAAGAACCCTCCGTCAGACCGTGATCGTCGCCGAGAAGTACCACTCCCACCGACTTTTCTTCGAGATTCTGAACGATACCGCGTATCCCGGTCTCGAATTCGACCAGTTCGCCGTACATAACGCCGCTTAAACCGTGAACTCTCGCAATTCCGTCGCCGATACGCAGAACCGTTCCCGTTTCGGCTGAACCTGATTTTGTATCGAAATCCTTGACTTCGGTTTTAAGGATAGAAATAATATCGCCCGAATTCAGATCTTTTCCCGAATGATCAACGGCTTCGGCAGCCTTGTTTTTCAGATTCTCCTTTATTGCGCGGAGACTTGTACGATAGCTGCGGTCGAATTCCACATCGCCTGCATTCAGTATAAAACCGCCGATAATATCGGGGTCTCGGCGATATTCTATATCTACCTCGTCCTTGGTGAATTTCTCCATTATGAATCTGCGCAGTTCCGCCTGCTGATTTTCGGTAAGCGGCGTAACATAGCGCACGACAGCCTTTATGCCACCCTGCTTTTCGAGAAGTACGTCTTCGTATTCCTCGAAAATTTCGCCGAGTTCGGGAATTATCCCCGACTTTGCGGCAGACGTTATAACCCGTTCAAGACTTTTGGGGAAAATCTTCCTGATGACCGCGCGCTTTTCATCGAGAGTTACAAGCGGATTCGCAAGGGTATCGGCAGCGTCGGGACACGCCGAAAACACGCCCTTTGCGACGTCGATATCCTCTTTGGGGATATTCAGGCGGACGATCTCTTTTAATAATTCTTTGGCTGTATCTTTCATTTTTTGTCAGCCTCCTCCGCCGCAAGGAATTCATCGACAAGTTTACGGTTTTTCTCGTCGTCGAGATTCGCGCTTACCACCTTGGAAGCGGCTTCGATGGCAAGATCGGCGATCTGCGCATGAGCCTGCTGAATAACGCGTCTGCGTTCATTTTCAATGCTTTCGCCTGCTGCGCTGACGATTTTATCAGCTTCTTCATGCGATCTGTTAAGAATGGCGGCGCGCTCGTTTTCGGCAGCATCGTGGGCTTCGCGAAGAATCCTGCCCGCCTCCTCTTTAGCTTCGCCGATAGAATCGGCATACTGCTGTTTAAGGCTCTCCGCCTCCTCTTTAGCCTTAGCCGCGTCGTCAATGTCTTTCTGAATCGACTGCGTTCTGTCGTCCATGATCTTATTTATAGGTTTGAACAGGAATATTCTGAGCAGCACAAAAAGAATAAGTATATTCAAAACAGCCCAGAAAATACTCCAGAAGTCAAAATTAAGCATTATATTCCTCCGTTAAGAATATTGTGGCTTACTTGCCCAGTGAAAGGATTATCAGAAGAGCGATAACGAAGCCGTAAATAGCCGTAGCTTCCGCAAGAGCCGATCCGATAAGGAGCGTGCTTCTGATATCGCCCTTAGCCTCGGGCTGACGTGCGATAGATTCCGTAGCCTTAGCGGTAGCTATACCGATACCTATTCCTGCTCCTGCACCTGTTAAAACAGCGACAGCTGCACCAATTGCGATTAATCCCATAATAAAAACCTCCATTATATTTAAACTAACAAATTTATTCCATAGCTTCGGACATGAAGAGCGAAGTGAGGAAAACGAATACATACGCCTGTATCAGACCGTCAAAAATATCGAAGTACAGGCTGAATACCACGGGGAGTCCCACGGGTACGCAGATCTTGATAAGCTCCATTACGACGAATGCGCCCAGAACGTTTCCGAACAGTCGCATACAAAGAGACAGCGGACGCGTGACAAGCTCCAGAATATTTATCGGAATCATTATCGCCATAGGCTTGGCAAATCCCTTTACCCAGCCGACGCCGCCCTTTTCGATAATAGAGGTAAGCTGGATAAGCAGTATGGCTATCCCAGCCAAAGCCGCGGTCACGTTGATGTCTTTCGTCGGCGGAACGAATCCGAAAATACCGATAATATTGGAAAAACCGATATAAATTATAAGCGTTTCCAGTATCGGCAGATATTTTTTGCCATGGGGACCAAGTATGCCGAGGAAAAAATTATGCAGCCCCGTTATACCTATCTCCAGCAGGCATTGCTTGCCCGTCGGTACTTTTTTCAGCTTATGGGTAAGTATAATGGAAAGCGCCACCAGAACCGCCATTATCACCCATGTGACAACGCAGGAATCAGGGACGGGAATTCCGCCGAAAATCGGTATTGTAAACGCGGTTTTCGACTCCAGCTCTTCCATAAGCTTTTCAGACAGATCTCCCATGCTAACACCTTCTTTCTGAATAAATATATCGGCACGATAACGCGGAATCCTCCATGTTTCAATACGACATATCTATAATATAACAAAATTGCAAAAAAGTCAAGCAATCAAATATGAAATTATTAATTCGCACAAAAAAGATAGCGGACTTTTTTGTGCAGTTTGCTATTCTTCCGTGGACAGGTTCTCATTTCCACCGCCCTCTGCAAGCCGAAGCGCGTTGTCTATACGTGCAATAGCGCCCGAATTCAGCTTATCGGACAGGCGGATTCTGTCCATCTCCTTTTTCGCGGCGGAAAGCTCCTTGGCTATTTTCTTCATGATCTCCTCGTCGCGGAGCTGCTTGTCCTCAAGGGCGCACACTCTTTTTATAAGATCGTTTATATTGGCGGCGAGAACTTCATTGGCGGAATTCTGCCTTTCGCCGAATTCAGTGAGTTTTTCGCCCGCCTTGAATACGCCTATTTTTTCATGACCGCTGAAAGTAAGCATTTTTTCGTTTGTAAGCTTCATATCCACGTTTATTCAACTCCTTTTCAAATTCTCTCTCCAGTAGTTCAATGTATCTTCAATGGTCTGCTCTACGGAAATTTCGGCTTTCCATCCCGTATCGCGGAAAATTTCCGAAACGTCGGGTTCTATCACGGGTATATCGGATGCGCGCATACGCTTTGGATCGGTCTTCACTTCAATTCGCGAATCCGACATTGCAAGCGCAGTATCAAGTATATACTGAATACTCACGGCATTTCCCCTGCCCACATTGTAAACCTTGCCCGATACGCCCTTTTCGGCAAGCAGTCCGTACGCCCTGACAATATCACGGACATCGGTGAAATCCCGCTTTGCCGAAAGATTTCCCACAAGCATTTCGGCCGGCGCGAGACCGAGTTCGATCGCGGCTATCTGACGGCAAAAATCGGAAATAACAAACGTACTGCTCTGCTGCGGCCCTGAATGATTGAACGCCCTGACCATTACTATATCCATATGATATGCACGGGCATATACTTTCGCCGCCATTTCCTGCGCCGCCTTTGTGACAGCGTAAATATTATTCGGATCGAGAGGCTGAGATTCCGCAATCGGACAGGAATCCGAGGAAATACAGCCGTATTCCTCTCCCGAGCCTATCATCACAAGCTTCAGCTTTTTGCCGTATTCCCTTGCCGCTTCAAGCACATTTATCGCTCCCACAATATTTATCTCCGCCGTCATCTGCGGAAATTTCCACGAAAGCGCAACAGAACTCTGCGCGGCAAGATGATAAACGACATCGGGAGAGATTTTTTTCAGAATCTCCAAAACATCGCCGTTTTTCAATATATCGAGCTTATAGACGGAGCAGTTTTCGCTTATATTTTCATTTTCAAGGCAGGCAGCATGAACTTCATAACCGATCGCCGAAAGCTCGCGTATAAGATAACCGCCGACAAACCCTGCTCCGCCTATGATAAGCGCTTTCATGATATTTCCTCCCCCGAAAGAAATTTGTACAATCTGCGGATAACCATACCCTCGTCGAATCGGCTCTTCACTCTTTCCGCAGCGTTTTTCCCCAGTTTTTCGCGAAGCTCCTTATCGGCGGCAAGGCGGTTTATGGCGGCTGCCAACGCTTTCGGATCGGAAGGCGGAACGGTCAGACCTGTTTTTCCGTGAACGCTGACATAAGGCACTCCCGACGGAAGCCGCGTATTTATAACGGGTTTTCCGTAGATCATCGCTTCAAGCTGAACTATGCCGAAAGCTTCGCTCCGCGCCACTGACGGCAGCACGAAAATATCGCAGTCTGCATAAGCCTGCTTTAACTGTTCGTCGGGAAGGAATCCCAGAAAATGCACTTTATTTTCAAGTCCGCGGCGTTTTGCGTAATTTTTCAGCGAATCTTCAAGCTCGCCCGTTCCGGCAATAAAAAGCTCGCAGTTTTTCACAGCGGAAAACGCCTTTAACAGCACGTCCGCGCCCTTGTAATAAACCAGTCTGCCCGTGAAAAATACCTTTACAGAAGAACTGTCGGAAAGCTTTTCCGTCAAAAACGGCGCGCGCTTTATCGAAAGATATTCCGCAGGCTTGATACCGTACGGCATTATACGGCATTTTCTCCTGAATTTCGGGAGATACGCCGAGCCGTCAATATGACCTTTCGTTGCTGTGAAAATCACGTCGGCTCTTTTTAAAAGATAATTCATAAAAGGCTTGTAGAAGATCATCAGTTTTTTCTGCTTGACGATATCGCTGTGCCACGAAACGGCTACGCGCCCTTTATATCCCGAAAGCAGCAACGCTGCGTCCGCAAGCGGAAAAGGCACGTTGATATGCACGACGTCGGCATTTTTCGCCATTTTCCTGAATTCGGAAATAAATGAAAGAGACAGCGGACACGAAAAATAAGTTCCCAGACTGCCTGCGCGGAGAATCTTCACGCCGTTCACCTCGTCGCAAACAGTCTTTCCCCTGTCGTCGCGGCAAACCAGAACGTCCACCTGCGCCCCGAATTCGGGCAGCTCCTCGGCATACTGCCGCACAAGGCTCTCGATTCCGCCTATATGGGGATAATAAGCCTTGTTGACTTCCAGTATTTTTAATTTCTTTTCCATTATTCAATACCGTTGGCTTTGCCGTAATCCAAGATATACTGCTGCATATCTATCCCGGCCGCCTCGCCGAGTTTCATAAGATCGCGCGTGCGGCTCATGAAATCCTCATCATGCATCGTATCATTATTCATGCGCTCCAGAAATTCGGGAATATATGTCTCCATCTCCAGTCTGAAGCTGTCCTCGGCTGTGAGAAATCCATCAAAATCTTTTAATTCACTCATTAAATCAGCTCCCTGTAAATATCATAAAGTATTTTAGCAGAGCGTTCCCACGTAAATCCCTGCGCTCTCTCAAGTCCGCGGCGGCTGAGATCGGAACGGAGATCGCCGTCGGAATACAATTTTTCAAGCCCGTCCGCAATGCTCTCCTCGGAATATGCGTCGCAGATCACGGCGCAGTCCCCCGTAACCTCGGGCAGAGAAGCCGCGTCGGAAGCAAGTACCGGAACTCCGCAAGCCATGGCTTCAAGCGGCGGCATTCCGAATCCCTCGTAAATGCTCGGGAATACAAACGCAAGCGCGCCGCACATGAGCGGATTCATATCGGCGGCAGGAACGTACTTCGTAAAAATCACCCTGTCATTCAGTCCGAGATCGGTCACGCGCTGAAAAATACTGTCGTACAGCCAGCCTTTTCCTCCTGCAAGAACGAGTTTCGGCGCGTCCTTGATACGTCCGCTGAAAATATGATAGGCATTAATGAGTCTTTCAAGATTTTTCCGCGGCTCGATAGTTCCGACGTATAGGAAATAATCTCCCTCTATCTCCAATGAAGCCTTGACCTCGGGAATTCTCTGCGTATCCTCGCAGGGCTTGAATTTCTCCGTATCAACGCCGCAGGGAACTACGCGAATTTTCTTTTCATGAGCGGGAAAATATTTAATTATCTCCGCTTTTGAAAATTCCGAATCCGTCACGATAATATCGGCGCGCTTCATGGATTTTTTCAGTCCCGAATTCAGCATGATCTTAGTGCGGCTGCGCACCGTCTCGGGAAACGCCTTGTACACCATATCGTGAACCGTTATAACAGTTCTGCCATGCACTTTCGGCGGCGCGATATAGTTGAAAAAATGCGTAATATCAGCGTCTTTACCAAAAAACGAGCTGTACGGGATCGGCATCAGCGTTGAAGCCGCGCGGTAGAGATACCCCGAAAAATGCGCGATCTTCGGCTCGATATTTTCCGAAAAAGGTTTCAGCCTGTCAAGCTTTATATGATCGTCCTTACGCGAGAAAAAATTATAAGTGTAGCTGTTTTCGGGGTAAAGGCGCGCCATTGCGGTAGTCTGACCCGCTTCGCACCAGCCTATTCCCGTCATTCTGTCGCTGATAAGCGGAACTGCGTCGAATGCTATATTCATATCAGTCCGCCATTTCCCGTTTTACAAGCTCTGTATCGTTCTTTACCATACGCTCCACAAGCCCCGAAAAATCGATCTCCCGCTTCCAACCGAGCTTCTTTTCAGCCTTTTCGGGATTTCCGAGAAGAATATCGACCTCTGCCGGACGGAAGAATTTCTTATTCACCTTAACAACAGTATTTCCCGTCGCCTTGTCGATTCCTATCTCGTCAACGCCCTCGCCCTGCCACTGCACCTCGATGCCTGCATGACGGAACGCGGTTTCAGCAAATTCGCGGACAGTACGCGTTTCATTGGTCGCGATAACGTAATCGTCGGGTTCGTCCTGCTGAAGCATGAGCCACATTGCGCGTACATAATCCTTGGAATGACCCCAGTCGCGCTTGGAATCGAGATTTCCCAGTTCAACGCATTCCTGCAAGCCCAGACTGATACGAACCGCTGCGTCGGTTATCTTGCGCGTAACAAATTCAATTCCGCGGCGTTCGCTTTCGTGATTGAAGAGAATTCCCGAACACGCGAACATATTATAGCTTTCGCGATAATTTTTGGTTATCCAGTGACCGTACAGCTTCGCAACGCCATAGGGACTGCGCGGATAAAAAGGAGTTTTTTCGGTCTGGGGAATTTCCTGAACCATGCCGAACATTTCCGAAGTTGAAGCCTGATAAAATCTTGCTTCGGGCTTTACGATACGGATAGCTTCAAGCATATTCGTAACGCCGATAGCGTTTATATCAGCCGTACCTATGGGCGTATCCCAGCTTGCATAAACGAACGACTGCGCCGCAAGATTATACACCTCGTCCGCCTGCGAAATTTTCATCGCCGAAATAAGCGAGATCGGATCTGTCATATCGGCGTAGATAAGAGTGATCTTATCTTTGAGATGCGCAATATTGCCGTAATCAACAGTAGCTTTTCTGCGCCATATACCGTAAACATTATATCCTTTTTCAAGCAGCAGCTCCGCAAGATAAGAGCCGTCCTGCCCCGTGATTCCCGTGATAAGTGCGTTTTTCATATTAACCGACTCCTTAATTTATATAAGTTCGTTTCTGCCCTGCTCTCTCAGACGGGCAATGATTTTTTTGATATCCTGAGCGCTGTTTTTCGCGCATACAAGCAGAGCGTCCTCGGAATCCACAATAACGATATCCTCCACGCCCACTGCCGCAACAAGACGTTTTCCGCCGCATATGGTGGAATGCCGAACGTTTTCCGCAATAACCTCTCCCTCGAAGTAATTTTTATTTCTGTCCGTTTTGTTGATACGTTCCACGGCAAGCCAGCTTCCCACGTCGTCCCAGCCGAAGCTGCCGGGAATAGTATAAATATTCTCCGCCTTTTCCATTATGCCGAAATCCACGGATTCACTGCGAAATGCGGTGAATTCCCGTTTCAGCGTTTCGTCAAACTTATCCGTTCCGTAAGCTTCCCCTATCCTGAGCGCACCCTCGTAAATATCGGGCATAAGTCTGCGGATATTGCTCATTATCGAGGAAAGCTTCCAGATAAACATACCGCTGTTCCAGAGATATTTTCCCGATGAAAGATATTTTTCAGCCGTCGGAAGATCGGGCTTTTCCACGAATTTTTCAACAGCATAGGCGTCGCCGCAGCTTTTTCCGAAATTTATATAGCCGTAGCCCGTTTCGGGATAAGTCGGAGTAATGCCGACCGTCACGAGATTTTCTCCCTGTTCGGCGGTTTTTATCGCTTTTTTGAGCGTATCGGCGAATATAGTTTCAACGCCTATGAGATGATCGGAGGGCAGCACCATCATGACCGCGTCGTCGTATTTTCTGCCGATGACCGCCGCTGCAAGAGCAATGCACGGAGCGGTATTCCGCGGCGCAGGCTCGGCAAGGATATTTTCTTTCGGAATTTCGGGCAGCTGCTCCCTCACAAGAGGAATATAGTCTGCATTCGTCGAAATATAGATGTCCCCGGCATTTACAAGAGCCGATATTCTCCGAACCGTCTTTTGTATCATGGTTTCGCCGTCGGCAGTAAGGGAAAGAAACTGCTTCGGACGGGAATTTCTGCTGCGCGGCCAGAATCTTTCTCCGCGGCCTCCAGCCATTATAACCGCTGTTATTTTCATCTGTCGTCCTCTTTTCTCGGCGCTGATTCCGAAATTATGCCCTCGCCCGATTCAGCGTTGGTCTTGGGCGGAAACAGCATTGTTTTTACAGTCATGAGAATTATCTGCAAGTCCATTCTGAACGAATAATTTTCAATATACATGAGATCCATTTTCAGCTTGTCGTATGGCGTTGTATCGTAAACTCCCGTTACCTGAGCGTATCCCGTAAGCCCTGCTTTTACCTTGAGCCTGAATGTAAATTCGGGCATTTCCTTTTGATAAAGCCTTGTAAGCTCGGGACGTTCGGGGCGCGGTCCGACCACGGACATTTCACCCTTCAGTATGTTGAAAAGCTGGGGGAATTCGTCGAAACGAACGGCGCGCAGGAATTTTCCCACGGGCGTAATTCTCGGATCGTCGTCGGAAGCTAAAACAGGCCCGCTCGCCTTTTCCGCGTCAACTATCATGCTGCGGAATTTATAGACATTGAATTCCCTGCCGTTTATGGTAAGGCGTTTTTGCCTGTATAGTATCGGACCGCCGTCGTAAAGCTTGACCGCGGCAGCCGAAAACAACATGAGCGGCGACAGCAGCAATATCGCGATAAGCGAAAAGACAATATCGAAGCTCCGCTTAAAAAACCGCTGTTCAAAATCAAGACCGTAATTTCGGCACAGCAGCAGCGGCGTATCGAACAGACGTATATCGTCCGCGCCTCTTATGATAATATCTGAAATTTTCGGCGCTATATACGAACGAATGGAATTCTCATAGCAGAATTTCACATAATCGTTCCGCTGTTCAGCCGAAATATCGCAGATAATAACGCCCTCATATTTCAGAATAAGTTCCTTTATCTTTTCGGGAGCTTCGGAAGCGCTGATAGATTCGCATATCATGTATTTATCGACGCGGCGGCTCATTTTCATTACCAGCGAAGCCGCCTGACGGCTGCCGTATAGGATTATCAGCTTCCGCGGCGGATATATCAGAAAGTAAATTTTTCCCGTCAAGAGCGTCCAGAGCGCGATAAAGCCGAAATCCGCGAACGTAAGCATTATCATCGGAGAGACCGCCATAAAATCACGTCCGATAAGGCTGATGAGAAAATACGCCACAAAATCCGCGCAAGCCATGGAAAGCAGCTGCGAATAAAGCATATCTGTCTTTTTCAGATAGCCGAATTTGAATCCGCCGTACGCCTTGAAAAAAAGATACACAAGCAGGCTGTAAATTCCGATAAGAACCCAGTTTCCGCGCCTGTAGTACGGCAGGATTATCGTTTCACTGTAATATTTATACCAGACGAAAGCAAAAGTTCCCGTCAATATGCCGAGCATCATGAGGGCAAGAAACAGGGAAATTATCCGCTTATATTTGTCTCGTTTTATATGTTCCATAATTCACCTTTTCAAATTCAAGGAATTTTTGCAGTGTGTATAAATTAAATTATAGCAAATGCGGCAATATATGTCAATAGAATTTGCCGACTTTTACAAATATCGCCGCCTAAAAACGTCATATTGCACAAAAAAGCGTCACCTTTATTTCGGTGACGCTGTCTTAGTACAGGTTCAGATTATTTTCTGCGCGTTTTATTTTTTCTGTCGGTGCTTCTTTTCAGATCGCCTATCTTTTCTTCGCTGGACTGTTTAAAGTGAGACATCATATCCTCGAACGTCATTTCGGACTGCGGAACAGGCTTTTTCGGCTCCCAGATATTGGGTTTGTTCTTGCGTTCGCGGTTGGGATTGAATTTTTTCTTCTCGGGCGCAGAAGCGTTTCCGCCGTCGACCGCCTTCTTTATCGAAAGGCTTACCTTACCTGCCTCGTTGACGCCGATGACCTTTACCTTGACCTCCTGACCTTCGGTAAGATGCTCGCGGATCTCGCTGACAAAGGTATTGGCGATCTCAGAGATATGTACCATACCGCTTCCGCCGCCGTCAATGTCGATAAAAGCGCCGTACTGCGCGATGCCTTTTACCTTGCCTGTGTAGATTTTTCCGATTTCAAGCTGCATAATGATTATAAAACTCCTTAAATATAATATATGAGAACTTGTTCTCATTCGATCCAATTTATTAACTGAAAAACTTTGGGTCAGTCTCTTGATGTATCATAAAAACGTCTTTCGTCGGGATATGCATAGTCGCGCTCTTCCAGTGCAACGCGCTCCATATATGCGGAAATGTCATCGCTTTCAAAAGTACGTTTCAGATCCTCGTTTTTGAGGTTATACGAATCGATCTGCGCCTGAATCCGGATAAGCTCCTGTTCCTTTTCGCTGTAATCGCGTTCCGTGGCAAATATCACCACGCCGCAGCCTATTACCGCCGCAACCGCCGCAAGCTTGAAAAGACCGCTGTTGAACAATCCTTTTTTAGACTTCGGTCTTCTTATTTTCGGCTTTGCGGATTTTTTTCCCGCCTGTCTTTTTTTTGCCAACTTTTTTCACATTCCCTCTCATTTTGGATTCCATTTTATTATACAACATAATCGGCTTTCTTTGCAAGAGGGTTTTTAATTTTTTATAGATTTTCACAAAAAATTTGGAACATCTCACAAATTTTGCAGCCGCTTTTCTATATAATAATACATATAGCGATTTCAACGGCGTCAATATTATGCCTGCTGATTTTTTCAGAACGCATAAGAGTTTACCGAGAGTTCTCATAACGAACGTTCCGATCGTGAAAAAATACAACGTCGCGCCGAGAGCGTTTCCGATTATGTAGTACGCGCGCAGTTCTCCTCGGGCGGCGACGTTTGCAAATGCAGAGAGGAATATGGCATAGCTGCCAAGGAAAATAAGATCTTCAATAATTATGAACACGCTCTTGTGAGGGATAAGCAGTCGGAATGCTCGGAAAACGTCGTAATAAGCCCCGATAAATACTCCGCAGATACATGACATGAGAAAAAGGAAAAGTTCCTCCTCGACGGAAAAGAAAGTTTCCGGCACGTTCATCTGAAAAGCCTCCCAAGAGCCGAGATAGGACCTTTTTTATCTCTGTCGCCGTAGACGATCGACCATATATCGCCAGTTATTGTCATATCTCCCGTTTCCACGCTCATAGAGTCGATGTGAAGCTCGCGCCCCTGAATCGTAAGCTCTCCCAGCTGAGTGTAAAGACAGATCGCCTTTTCATCGAAGCTGTCCACGTCGGTTATTCCCGAAATGCTCATGCTGCTGCGATTTTCAAGAATTATGTTGTGATCTTTCTTTATAACCTTGTCCTGCATAAAAAATCTCCTTTTGAATCGGTTTTAAACCGTTTTTATAAATCATATTCGAAATATCCGTCCAATATGCAGTCTGCTTGTAAATTGTTACATTTTCACAAAAAAAATCAAAAAAATTTTCTCCCTTTTTTCGAAAAAACTATTGCAAAAAAGTTTGACATATGGTATAATTAAAAAGCTATTTGAAATAAACGGCGCTGCGCCGAGATATACTTGATTTACGGAGGTTACAATTATGAGAGTTCTTGAAATTGTCGGAGGAGTCGTTCTCCTTATCACTTGCATCGCTATTATCATACTTTGTCTTTCACAGGAGCAGAAATCACAGGACAGCATGACCGCCGCCCTTACAGGCGCAAGCGCGGATTCCTTTTACGGCAAAAACGAAGGCAGAAGCCGTGAAGCTGTTCTTGCGAAAATCACAAGAACAGGCGGAATAATCCTCTTTGTGATAACCCTTGCGGTGAATATTATCCCGATTTTTACCGATAAGTAATTACACGCCCCGTGACCCGAAGTCATGGGGTTTTTATGTTTACCGATTTTTAAAAAAATATTCAGAACCTGTCCACATAGAAATTGTGTGCGGATTTTCGAGCATAATTTTGACGAGGGCAAGGCGAAAAAGCGAAAGCATACTGTCGTATGGTGAGTTTTTTCAACGCAGCAACCGGCAAAATTTGCCGAAAAGACGTGCGGAATTTTCTATGTGGACAGGTTCTCAAATTCAGCCGCATTAACAGGAGTATAAAATGTCAAAATCAAAAAAGAAAAAT
Source organism: uncultured Alistipes sp. (assembly GCA_964401315.1). Taxonomy (GTDB): domain Bacteria; phylum Bacillota; class Clostridia; order Oscillospirales; family Ruminococcaceae; genus Ruminococcus. The sequence continues at coordinate 140,487 of CAYNYB010000002.1, read as the reverse complement.
TCAAGTACAAATTCAGCCGCCGCTCACGGAGCGGAAAATTATAAAAATAAAATTATTACCTTTTTGCAGACCTGCGATAAAAAGCTTATGCCCATAGAGCAGCTTGAAAAAAAATGCCGCACGAAAAAATTCGGCAGAGAAGCCTTTATTAAGGCGTTTTCCGAGCTTCGCGACGAGGGCAGGATAATCGTCCGCAAGGGCATGAGAGCAGGACTTGCAGACCGTTTTTCACTTAAACGGGGCGAGATCAGCCGTCTTAGCCGCACATTCGGATTCGCCGTTACCGAGGACGGCACGGAATATTTTATCCCAGGCAAATGTATGCTCGGAGCAATGCCCGGCGACAAGGTTCTCATCGAGGAGATCCCCTCCCGAAGCGGCGAACCCGAGGGCGAAGTTGTCGATATTCTCAGTTTCGGCAGTTCTGAAATGACAGGTATCATCAGATATGCCGACGGCGGTATGTTTTTTGAACCGGATTCGGCTTCCAACAGCCGTCTTGTTATCGATAACGGCGGCGTTAAATTTTCAGAGGGCGATAAAGTTCTTGCCGAAATAACCAAACGCGGCAGACGTCACTCCGAACATAAAGTCCGCATTGTATACGTATACGACAGCGGCGACAGCGCGGAAGCCTGCTCGCGTTCTATTCTCGCGCTGCACGGAGTGGAATGCGAATTCCCCTCTGACGTTCTCAAAGAAGCGCGGAAAATTTCCGAGGGCGGCGTTCAGGAATACAGCTTCAATAACCGCGAAGATCTGCGCGGAATGAATATTTTTACCATCGACGGCGCGTATTCAAAAGACCTCGACGACGCGGTTTCCGTTGAGCGCACGGAAAAAGGCTATAGGCTGGGAGTTCATATCGCCGACGTTTCCCATTATGTAAAGGGCAACAGCGCCCTTGACAAGGAGGCTCTGCGCCGCGGCACGAGCATTTACTATGCCGATAAGGTGATCCCCATGCTGCCGAAGGAACTTTCAAACGGCATCTGCTCTCTCAATCCCAATGAGGACAGACTTACGCTTTCCGCATTTATCGAGCTTGACAGCGACGGCGAAATGCTTGGCTACCGATTCTGCAAAAGCGTTGTGCGTTCAAGGGTAAAAGGCGTATATTCGGAGATAAACAGGATTCTCGACGGTACTGCCGACGCGGAGATAATTGAAAAATATGCCTGCGTTATAAATGAAATTCCGCTGATAAACGAACTTGCCGACAAGCTTATCGCCAAGAAAAAAAGCCGTCACGCCCCGGAACTGGAAACCGTCGAAAGCAGCCTTTTGATCGGCGAAAACGGCGTATGCTGCGGAGTAATGCCGATTCAGCGCGGCAAGTCCGAGAGGATAATAGAGGAATTTATGCTGACGGCAAACGAAGCAGCCGCCAAGCTTGCCCGTGAAAAGCGCGTTCCTTTCGTATACCGAATCCACGAAGCGCCGCCTGCGGAAAAAACCGAGCTTCTCTGCGAAACGCTGACAAAGCTGAATATAGATTATCCGCATTTCAGCGAATTTTCGCCCTCTCATGCCGCAAAAATTCTTGACAACGCACGCGGTACCGAGCTTTTCGAAGCCGTGAACACAATGGTTCTGCGTTCCATGTCAAAGGCGAAATATTCTGAAGAACCGCTCGGGCATTTCGGACTTGCCTTAGACGATTACGCTCATTTTACGTCGCCCATACGCCGCTATCCCGATTTGGCTATACACCGCATAATCACGGACGTTCTTGCCGGCTACAACGAAACGTGGCTTACTAAAAGATACGGCGGATTCGCGGTAAATGCTGCTTCATCATCATCGGCAGCCGAAGTTCGCGCCGTTTCCGTGGAGCGCGAATGCGAGGACTGCTACAAGGCGGAATTCATGAAGCAGCATATCGGCGAAAGTTTTTCGGCTAAAATCTCTTCCGTTACGGAATTCGGATTCTATGCCCAACTGCCGAATTCAGTTGAAGGATTGGTTCATCTCCGCACTCTTCCCGAGGGCGAATACGACTATACCTATCCCACCGCGCTGACGGAAAAATTCAGCGGTACTGCCTACAAATTGGGCGATACAGTTCAGGTGATCTGCGCTTCCGTTGACGTCAGCGGCGGAAAGATCGACTTTGTTCTTGACGATGAGGAGTAACAAATGAAAAAAATATTTGCTTTGACCGCGATTCTTGCGCTGATATGCGTTATGACTTCATGCGGCGATAAAAAAGACGATAATTCGCAGAGCGAAAGCTCAACTTCTGACACTTCCGAAGCTGTCGAAATTCAGGAAATAACTTCCGGAACTGAACGTTCAGCTCAGACAACGGAACTCACTTCCGCGCAGACCGAAAAATCCACAACCGCCGAAAAAAGCGTTCCCACGACTTCATCAGCTGTCAAAAATGATAATCTGCCTGCATTCCAGATTCCGGCAGGACGCGGAATAGTTTTTACGGCTCCGATAGAAAACACGGATGACGCCGATATAATCGCCGCCGCTCAACTGCTCTTTGATCAGGCATGCGAAACAGAGTGGAATTTTACCGTAGGCTCGCCATACGAAGTCGATCAGAACGTTTCCGTGAAAAATTCCTACGGCTGGGACTGCTATCTCATAACAGCCGACGGGATAAATTCTCTGGCGGAAGTTCGCCTTGATTATCATAAAATTTTCAGCGAAAATTACGAAGATCATCTGGAGGAGGTCTTTACTGAATCAGACGGCAGAGTATATTGCCTATGCGGCGAGAGAGGTTCTGATATATTTTATATAGATTCTGAAATCACGTCGATAAATTCAATTTCGGACAGCGAAATTTCCTTCACGGTAACCGATTCATATTCCGACGACGATTCAGGCGGCGGACCCTGCACAAAAGAGCGCGAATTCGCCATTTCCAAAGACAGCGACCGCGCATGGAGAGTAAGCAGATTTATTCTGCCATATTAATACAGCCTGTAATGTAAAATTCGTGTAAAATTTTCCGAGGAAATATTGACGAATCCAATAATAATGGTATAATTAATAGCGGAGATGAAAATCTCCGCTATTTTTGTTCGGACAAGTTTCCGAAAGGGAGTGCCTTTTATGAGCGATTTTTCTATTCTCAATATTTTCACCATGCTTGGCGGACTTGCTTTTTTCCTCTACGGCATGAACGTTATGTCAACAGGACTTGAAAAGCTTGCAGGCGGCAAAATGGAGGTCGCGCTCAAAAAAATGACTTCCAACAAGATCATGGCAATAATCCTCGGCATGGTCGTTACTATCGCTATTCAATCATCTTCGGCAATGACTGTAATGCTCGTTGGATTTGTAAATTCGGGCATCATGGCTCTCGCGGATACTATCGCCGTATGCTTCGGCGCAGATATCGGAACGACTTTCACGGCATGGATTCTCTCGCTTAACGGCATCGACAGCGGCGACGGCGGCGGAATAGGAAGCTTTTTGCTGAGTATGCTGAAACCCGAATCATTCTCGCCTTTGCTCGCTCTTTGCGGTACTGTAATGATAATGGTCTGCAAAAAAGCCAAGAAAAAGGATATCGGTCGAATTCTCGTGGGATTCGCCGTACTTATGACGGGCATGGATCTTATGAAGCATTCCGTTGATCCGCTGGTTGGAGACGATAAATTCAAGGAATTGCTTACCGCCTTTGAAAATCCTATCCTCGGCGTTATAGTAGGCGCTGCTTTTACGGGAATAATCCAGAGTTCCGCTGGTTCTATCGGTATTCTCATGGCGTTTGCAAGTTCGGACGGTCTTACCTACAGCATGGCATTCCCCATAATCATGGGCTTGAATATCGGCACCTGCGTGACGGCTCTCATTTCCTCTATCGGCGTAAACAAGGACGCTAAGAGAGTTTCATGCATACATATTTCAATAAAAATTATCGGCGTTCTAATTCTGCTCCCCGTGATGATGCTGCTTGAAAGATTCACCGGATTGGGCGATATCATGAACAATACGGTAGGATTCGTCGGAATCGCTCTCATGCATACGATTTTCAACGTTGCTATCACGATCATGCTTATGCCGTTTTCAAAGCAGCTTGTCAAGCTTTCGCATTTCATTGTACGCGATAAAAAAGGCGAAGCGGAAAAGTCGAGTTCCTTCCGCGCACTCGACCCCAGATTCCTTGCGACGCCCGGCGTTGCCGTTGAAGCCTGCCGCGGAGTTGCGGTTGAAATGGCAATTGAAACGCGCACGGCGATAAATGAAGCCCTCAAACTTTTGTCAACACCTTATAACGAGGAGGCGAACAAGAGCGTTATCGAGGCGGAAGATCTGATCGACAAATTTGAGGACAAAATAAACAGCTATCTTATAAAGATCTCTAAAAGCAGTATCACCGGCAAGGACAGCCGCACCGTTTCAAAAATGATGCACTGCGTGGGAAACTTCGAACGAATTTCCGACCACGCCGTAAATCTTATTGAATCCGTTCAGGAAATGCACGAAAAGGGAATCACTTTTTCCGCTGAATGTCTCAACGAAATAGTCGTGATCTCCGATGCCGTCATGGAAAATATCGATTCCGCGTTCAACGCCTATATCAACGACGATCTCTCTATTGCTCATAAAGTCGAGCCGCTTGAAGAAGTTGTGGACAACCTCAGCACGGAATTGAAAAACCGCCATATCCGCCGCCTGCAAAACGACGAATGCACCGTGGAACTTGGATATATTTTCCAAGATGTGCTTACTAATCTGGAGCGAATCTCCGACCACTGCTCCAATATCGCAGGCTGTCTTATCGAGACTGACGAAAAGACCAATATTCATGCTTATCTCAGCGATATCAAGCAAAACGACGAAACTTTCCGCAAAGAGTATATTATGTATTCGGAACAGTACTTCGCTCGTCTCGACGATTGAGAAAAGCAAATTTATGCCTTACGGCATGATTTCAAGGAGAAAAGTTCTTCTTAATAACGACGAAAAGCGAAAATTGATTTTTCAAAAAAATCCTTGACAAAGTCGGGAATGTGTGATATAATGTTAATGTTATGAAATTCCGGAATATAGATGTGCGGGCCCTGTGCAACAAGACACCGTGAACCATGTCAGGCGGGAGACCGAGCAGCATTAAGCGGATCGTCTCGTGTGCCGCAGTCAGCCTGCACATCTATGTTCCGGAATTTCTGCGTAACAGGATAATGATAACCCAGAGGAGGAATGCAGCGTGTATAAGGCTTTATATCGTAAATGGCGTCCATTGACCTTCGACGATGTCATTTCTCAGCAGCATATCACCGATACGCTGAAAAATCAGCTTAAAAACGAAAAAACCGCCCACGCCTATCTCTTCACGGGTTCTCGCGGAACAGGCAAAACGACCTGCGCGCGCATTCTTGCAAAGGCTGTGAACTGCCCCAATATGACCGACGGCAATCCCTGCCTGCAATGCGACATCTGCCGCGAAGCCGAAGAAGGCTCGCTGACCGATATTATCGAGATCGACGCCGCCTCAAACAACGGCGTTGAGGATATACGCGATCTTCGCGACGGCGCAGTGTATTCGCCTGAACGCTGCCGATATAAGATCTATATCGTTGACGAGGTTCATATGCTGTCCGCTTCGGCGTTCAACGCGCTCCTCAAAATTATGGAAGAACCGCCTGCTTACGTCAAATTCATTCTCGCAACCACGGAGATACACAAAGTCCCGGCAACTGTGGCTTCACGCTGTCAGCGGTATGATTTCCGCAGGATAAGACAGCAGGATATTGCGCAAAGACTTCTGTATATTGCGGAAAAAGAACAGCTTTCCCTGACTTCCGACGGCGCGGCTCTCATTGCCAAGCTTGCCGACGGCGGTATGCGCGACGCGGTATCTCTTCTCGATCAATGCTCGGTGTGCGCCGAAAATATTGACGCCGCTGCCGTTTCTCAGGCCGCGGGGATTGCGGGCAGAGATTTTTTATATGATATTCTCGACGCTGTTTCGGATTCCGACGCGGCTAAGGCTTTGACTGTTACCGCGAAGCTTTACGATATGTCAAAAGATCTTACCAGGCTTTGCGAGGAACTTATTATGCAATTGCGCAGTGTGATGCTTATGAAGGCTTCCCCCAAAAATGCCGAGGAGATCATCGCTGTAATGCCCGAGGATATGGAAAGGCTGCGTAATATATCCGAAAAGCTCGAACTTGATACGATTCTGGACAAGCTGAATCAACTCCAGTCATGCCGCGAACATATGGGCAGAGTTATGAATAAGCGCGTGGAATTCGAAATGTGCCTTATCAGACTTTGCAGCAATGCTGTCGGCAGCGGCGGAATTTCTGCCGCCGATAATACGGAATTGTACGAAAAGATCGCTGTACTTGAAAAAAGACTGGATTCTGCGTCATCTAACGGAACTCCGATAGATTTGGGTAATTCTCAGCGCAAAACCTTTACGGCTTCCTCTCCTGCCGAGGCAAATGCACCTGCGCCCGACGTTAAAGTTGATATTAAGACGGTTCAGGAAAACGAGCTTACGCCATGCGAAAGATGGGACGAGATCATCAGCGAATGCTATAAGATCAATCCTGCCGCGGCAGCCGCTCTTCACGATTCCCACGCTTCTTCAAAGGGAAACGTCATGTGCATTTTTACCGCCGATCCGCTGTTTATCTCGCTTTTCAAGGATAAAAAGGATTACGCAATATCCCTCAGCAAGGCGATCTATAACGTTCTCGGTCAAAGATACAGGATCACCGCAAGATGTACCACTTCCGTGGCGGAAACTCGCTCCATGGCGCAGCAAATATTAAAAAATGCAATTAACAGCGGTATAGAAACGGCTGTTGATAACGGCACTCATTAAGAACTTGTGTTCTAAAATCGCCCAACCTGTGGGTGATGACACGCCGAATAAATTTAAATTTTTCAAAGGAGATTTTATAATGAAAGCAAGAATTCCAAAGGGCGCAGGCGGCGCACAGAATATGAATCAGATGATCAAACAGGCTCAGAAAATGCAGGATCAGATCACCGAGCTTCAGTCTGAGATCGAGGCTCAGGATTTCACCGCTACAGCAGGCGGCGGAGCTGTTGAAGTTACGCTGACCGGAAAGAAAACTATCAAGTCTCTTACTCTCAAGCCCGAAGTTGTTGATCCCGAGGACATCGAGATGCTCCAGGATCTCATTATCAGCGCTGTAAACGAGGCTATCAACAATATCGAGGATACTACAGAAGCTGAAATGAGCAAGATCACAGGCGGAGTTTCGCTTCCCGGATTATTTTAATGGCTGATCATAACGCGCTTCCGCTGGTAATACTGGCTGAAAAATTTGCTTCGCTGCCCGGAATAGGCATGAAATCCGCCCAGAGACTGGCTTATCACGTTATGTCAATGGATACCGGGGCGGTCGAAGAATTCGCAAATGCTCTCGTGAACGCTAAGAAAAACGTGCATTGCTGTTCCGTATGCTGCAATCTTACCGAGCGTGATATCTGTCCCATATGCGGCGACAGCGAACGCGACCATAGCGTCATATGCGTTGTTGAAACGCCAAAGGACGTTACGGCTTTCGAGCGCACGAGGGAATACAACGGCGTTTATCATGTTCTGCACGGACTTCTTTCGCCGATGGACGGCGTTACGCCCGATAAACTCCATATAAAGGAACTGCTTGCGCGAATTGCAAAAGGCGGAATCGACGAGGTGATAATGGCGACCAATCCCACGGTAGAGGGTGACGCAACCGCGCTTTATGCCGCGGGACTTCTCAAACCGCTGGGAATTAAGGTTTCGCGCCTTGCATTCGGTCTTCCCGTAGGCGGAATGCTTGAATATGCCGACGAAGTTACGCTCTTCAAGGCTCTCGAAAATCGTAATTATATATAATACTGATACCGCACACTTTTGTGCGGTATTGTTATATACTCACCTCTGCTGCAATTCGCTCATATCTTTCGGCTAAAATTTTGTCAGCCTGCATTACAAATCCTCCATGGGCAACAGCCCGTCTGCGGTTTGCTTCTTGTCTGACAAAATTTTATCTCGAAATCTATTGAGCGTTCTGCAGCAGAGGTAAGTATAGCCGTAAATCGACAAAATACGCTTCTTGACATAGTTTGACAGATATGCTATAATGTGATTATTATTAATAATATCGGAGGTCGTATGTTTCAAAAAATATCCGCGCAGATCAAGCAGGTCAAAAAATATCAATTCCTGTTTTCAGAACTGGTCAAGCGCGACTTTAAGAAAAAATATAAGAGAACTGCTTTAGGTATGCTTTGGAGCCTACTTTCGCCATTGCTTCAGCTTATTGTAATGGCGGTCGTTTTCACGCAGTTTTTCGGCAGAAATACCGAACATTACATCATCTACCTGTTTTCGGGAAATCTCATTTTCGCTTTCTTCAAGGATTCCACAAACGGCGGTATGCACTCCCTTATGTCCAACGCCAATATAATTAAAAAAATAAATCTGCCTAAATATCTTTTCCTGCTGTCGAAAGAGGTTTCCTCGTGCATCAACTTCGGTTTAACGCTTATAATTTACTTCATTTTTGTGGCGATAGACGGAATTCCCTTCACATTTAAATTCCTGCTGCTGCTGTATCCGATAGCCTGTCTGCTGATTTTCAACATCGGCGTCGGATTTATTCTTTCAGCGCTTTTCGTCATATTTAAAGATATACAATATCTCTATGACATATTTACTCAACTTTTAATGTATCTTTCGGCAATATTCTATACAGTAAATGTTTACCCCGAAAAAATTCAGAAAATCTTCTATCTAAATCCCGTCTATGTATATATCACCTATTTCAGACGAATAGTTATCGACAGCGTGATTCCGTCCGTTTCTATTCATCTTCTCTGTATCGGCTATGCGTTGGCAGCTTTGATGATCGGAGCGCTTATTTATAAAAAATACAACTATAAATTCATGTACTATATGTAAGGGGAGGCAAAATGAAAAAAATTGAACTGAATGACATTTCCGTCTCCTATATCGTGGGCGATTTTTCAAATATCGGGCTGAAAGACGTTATCATTCAAAAGCTCAAAGGCACTTATGTTAAGAAAGAATTCACTGCCCTCAGCGGAATCTCCTTTTCACTTGATGAGGGCGAATTACTGGGAATTATCGGCACTAACGGCGCGGGAAAGTCCACTCTCTGCAAGGTTATCTCCGGAATCATGCGCCCTACGGAAGGTACGATGGCTGTCCGCGGAAGTATCGCTTCCCTGCTGGAACTGGGGACGGGATTTGACGGCGATCTTACAGTCCGCGAAAATACGTTTCTGCGCGGCGCAATGCTCGGATATACACGCGAATTTATGAATGAGACCTACGAAAAAATTATAGAATTTTCAGAATTGAAAGAATTCGAAGACCGTAAATTTTCACATCTGTCCTCGGGAATGAAATCGCGCCTTGCATTTTCAATCGCCTGTCTCGTTCAGCCTGAAATTCTCATTCTTGACGAAGTTCTTTCCGTCGGCGACGGCGCATTCCGAAAAAAAAGCGAGAAGAAAATGCTGGAGATAATCGACGGCGGAGCGACTACTCTTCTTGTATCGCATTCGCTTGCTCAGATTCGCCGAATGGCAACGAAGGTTCTCTGGCTTGAAAAGGGTAAGCAGATTGATTTCGGCGAAACCCAAGAGATATGCGATAAATATGACGAATATCTGAAGAAAAAGTAGGTGTACCCGAATGAAGAAGTATCAATGCCCATGCTGCGGATTTTACACACTCGAAGATCAGGGGGAATATTCGATCTGCCCCGTATGCTTCTGGGAGGACGATCCCTATCAGCGGCAGAATCCCGATCTTGAGGACGGCGCAAATAATGTCAGCCTGAATTCTGCGGCTGAAAATTACCGGAAATTCGGAGTTTCCGAAACGCGCTTCATAAATGAAGTAAGACCGCCTTATGATGAGGAAAAAACAGGCAGCGCCAAATAAGCGCTGCCTTAATTTTATTTATCCGATTCTTTTTCATCAGCATCATCAGAAATGATAGATTCGTAATTTTCCTCTTCCTCTTTTTCCTCAGCTTCTTTTTGAGCTTTTTTTGCTGAACGCGGCGCACCCTTTTTGCTGCGCGCCATAAGAACTATCGCAAATACGGCTGCCGCAAGAAGGATTCCGCCGATTATCACCGCGAACGCCATTCCTTTCAGACTTTTGTCAACCGTTGTATAATCAATCTTATTCGACTTGGCATACTTTTCACCTGCCGAATCCGAATACACACTAAGCTGAAAATCGTCGCATTCGCTATATTCGCCGTTTTCACCTGCGGAAAATCCGAACGCATAATCGCCTATCTCAGCGACGCTTTGAGGAATTCCCACCTGTTTAAGTTGGTCGCATGAAGCGAACGCTCCTTCGCCGATAGTTGAAACACTTTCGGGAAGTATCACGCGATTAAGAGATGTACAGCAAAAGAACGCTCCTTCACCGATAGTTTCAAGGGAGGTCGGGAAATCCGCAGTTTCAAGAGATATGCAGTTTTTGAAGGCTATATCCCCTATTTCATGCAGTCCCTCCGAAAAATCTATTTTTTTCAGACCCATGCAGTATCCGAATGCATTATCGCCGATAGTATTCAACGACGACGGCAGAAAGAGATTTTCAATTTCCACACAAACCGTGAATGCTCCCGCCTCGATGGTATTTACGGTATTGTCAATGTAAACGTCGCCCGAAAGCTTCGTTGAGGCGCGGTAAATATTCGACTTGCTGCTGTTATAGAGGATTCCGTCCTCAAACACAAAATTCGGCGAATGTTCCGCGTCAATATTCTCAATGCTGCTGCAAGCCGCAAACGCCATAGGTTCTATGGTCGTCAGAGATTTCGGCAGCTCTATTTCAGCCAATTTCGAGCAGTTGTAGAATGCGTATGAAGAAATGGTTTCCACAGAATCCGGCATATACACGTTTTCGAGATTTTGGCAGCCCATGAAAAGACCGTTTGAGATCGTCGTGAGCCTTGCCGGCAGATTAATGGTTTTCAGCGACGTACAGCCTGCAAAAGCGTGATTTCCGATAGTTTTTATGCTGGATGGTATCTCCAGATTTGAGATCATCGTGCAGTTTGTGAACGCGCCGTCGCCGATAGCCGTAACGGCATAACCGTTTCGCAGCTCCGGAACAGAACTTATAATAGCTTTCTGCTCGCATGAAACGATCGTGTAAGAGCCGTCTACCAGTTCATATGTGAATGTGCCGTCGGTCAATTCCTCATCGGAGGTCTGGAGTCCCTCCTCGACCGCAAATGCAGAAACGGCGGCTGCCATTCCCAACGTCATGACTGCGCCGATCACAGCCGAAAAAATCTTTTTCAGATTCATTTTTCGCTCTCCTCCTTCGGGGAATCGTCCTTTTCATCGGACTTGGGATCAGGGGCGGATTTTTTATTTTCCCTGCGCTTTTTGGATACTTTCTTACCCGTGAAAATACCTGCCGCACCGAGAATCAGAACAGCCAGCGCTCCTCCGACGACGTACAGGAAACCTTTGGAAACATTTTTACCGCCAATCGCCACCGTTCCGCTAACGACATCGATTCCGCACATCATCGCGTATTCATATGCAAGCGTATCCTCTTCCGTGTAAATTTTGAAGCCGTCTATAACGCTGAAAGGCTCATTTGAAGTCTCCTCGTCCAAAGCTTCAGCTTCGCCGGCAATGGCAGCCGCAAGCTCTTCGTCATAATCATATCCGAATGCATAATCGCCGATAGTCTCAACCTTGTCGTATATGCGAACGCTTTTCAGAGAGCTGCATCCGATAAACGCTCTGTATCCCACGAAATTCAAATCTTTCGAAAGCTTTACGCTTTTAATTGACGGACAGGCTTCGAACGCATAGCTGCCGATAGTTTCAACATTGGAGATATCGACTTCCTCAAGGTATTCATTATAACAGAATGAGGACATTTGCAGTTCCTTTACCGCAGCGGGCGCGGTAAAGGTTTTATCGCTTTTCTGCTGCGGATAGGCGATAAGCTCGGTCTTGTCCTTATTGTAGAGAACGCCGTTTTCCGAGGAATATTCTCCGTCGCCGCCCTCGTTGACGTTTATCTCTTCCAGCGACGTGCAGGTAACGAAAGGCTCGTCCCCTGCAATTTCCGTGCAGTTTGCCGAAATAGTAAGGCTTCGGAGCGTTTGTGAAAATGCGTTCTCTCCGATAGTTTTTACGGTATCGGGAATAACGATCTTAGCTGCATTGACCGAAATAAATGCATTCCTATATATTGATGTAACCTTATATCCGTCGATTTCCTCCGGTACTTCGATAGCGTCGTCCATAGCCACGCAGACAAGCAGCATCGCCTCTCCGTTTTGTACGGAATATTCATAATCTCCTGCTGCGACAGGATTTAAGGATTTATATTCTTCCTCAGCCTGACGAGCCGCCGTAGTAATGAATTCGAAATCGTTTGCGTAGTCATAATCTTCATCCGTATCAGTAGCGTATTTATGAGCCGCCGAGCCTGCATCGCCGATGATCAGAAAATCACTTACCGCTTTTTCGTCATTAACATAGCCGAACGCATTGTAGCCTATGCTTGTGACGGACGGCGGAATTATTATCTCTTTGAGAGCCGTTCCCATAAACGCGCTCTGCAATACTTCTACAAGAGCGGACGGAAGAGTTACTTCTTCAAGTTTTTCGCAGTTCATAAATGCCGCCAATCCGATAGAAAGAGTGCTGTCCGAAAATATGACCTTTTCAAGCGCAGTACAGTTTACAAACGACATTGAATCAATATTTTGGACAGAAGTGTTGCTCATGTCTATGGATCTTAACGATGTGTTTTCACCAAAAGCATGACGTCCGATAACCGAAATCGAATCCGGCAGCGTGATCTCCTCCAGACCGGTATTGTAAAGCGCAGCGATTCCGATTTCCTCAACTCCGTCAGGAATTTCCAATGACTTTCCGTCTTTCCTATTGGGGTAGAACATCAGCACTTTCATATCCTTGCTGTACAGAACACCGTCAACAGCGCAGTAATTCTCATTTTTTTCGTCAACAACGATCTCCTTTATGCTCTCACATGGCGCAAAGGGATTTTCCGCCGAAATATATTCAATACTCGCAGGAACGGTAATTTTTTCGGGGTGAACGCTCATAAATGCTTTCGCTTCGATCTCTGTAACCTTTGCACCGTCAAGGGCTTCGGGTATAACTATTTCGGTTTCGCGTGAAGTACAGCCTGTCAGGTGCGCGTTTCCGCCGCTGTCGACCGTGTATTTGAAATCACCCGAAACTTTTTCCTCGGATTCCTCATCGGTATCCGAAGTTTCGGAAACGGCTGATTCCTCAGCCGAGCTTTCATTGTCCGCAAAGCTGCTGAACGCAGGAGTTACGGAAGTCATGCAGATCAGCAGGCTTGCCGCCAATGCCGCCGCTTTTTTATGGTAATTCATGTTTCTTTCCTCACTTTATATATATATTGCTTCCCCAGCTAACAAGCAAAATCATACATTAATTATATCATAATCCCACTTTAATTGCAATGTATTTCACACATTTTTCATGGAAATAACAAGGCGCTGTCGATTTACGACAACGCCTTAGAGTCTGTGATTATTTATTTCTCATATACTCGTCCATTGCGGCGGCAGCCTTTTTTCCTGCTCCCATTGCAAGAATTACGGTAGCCGCGCCTGTTACGGCGTCGCCGCCTGCATATACGCCCTCACGTGAAGTAAGTCCGTCCTCGTCGGCAATGATTCCGCCCCATTTCTGGGTCTCCAGTCCTGCCGTGGTCGACTTGATGAGCGGATTAGGAGACGTACCGATAGACATGATAACGCAGTCGGCTTCGATCTCGAAAAGCGCGCCCTCGATCGGTACGGGCTTCGCACGTCCGCTTGCGTCAGGCTCGGAAAGCTCCATCTGCTGACAGATGATTCCCTTTACCCAGCCTTTTTCGGTTGCTGTGATCTCCGTGGGATTCGTCAGGAATTTAAAATTGATTCCCTCTTCCATTGCGTGTTCGACTTCTTCTGCACGAGCAGGAAGCTCCTTTTCGGTACGGCGGTAAACTACCGTAACGTCCGCGCCCAGTCTCTTCGCGCAGCGCGCAGCGTCCATGGCAACGTTTCCGCCGCCGACGATAACAGCCTTTGTGCCTGCGTTTATGGGTGTTGAGGAATTTTCCTTATACGCTTTCATAAGATTTATACGCGTAAGAAATTCGTTTGCAGAATATACGCCGTTGAGATTTTCACCCGGAATGCGCATAAATCTCGGCAGACCTGCTCCAGAACCGATGAACACGCTCTCAAAGCCTTCTTCTTTCATAAGTTCGTCAATAGAGACCGTCTTGCCTACGACCGTATTTGTTTCGATCTTAACGCCGAGAGCCTTCAAGCCCTCGATCTCCTGCTGAACGATGGTCTTGGGCAGTCTGAATTCGGGGATTCCGTATGAAAGAACGCCGCCCGCAACATGAAGAGCTTCGAATACAGTAACGTCATATCCCTTTTTCGCGAGATCGCCTGCGCAGGCAAGTCCCGACGGTCCTGAACCTATAACGGCTGCCTTGTGACCGTTGGATTCGGGCTTTTCAACTGCTGCCGCCGCCTGAGCGTTATGCCTGTCCGCAACGTATCTTTCAAGACGTCCGATAGCCACGGGTTCGCCCTTTTTTCCGCGAACGCACTTGCTTTCGCACTGCGTTTCCTGAGGGCAGACTCTTCCGCATACTGCGGGAAGCGAGCTTGATTTCGTGATAATTTTATATGCCTCCTCAAAATTACCCTCGGCAACCTGAGCGATAAATGCGGGAATATCTATCTGTACGGGGCAGCCCGTTACGCACGGCTTGTGCTTGCAGTTAAGGCAGCGCTTAGCCTCGTCAACAGCCTGCTCCTCCGTATATCCGAGAGCAACCTCGGTAAAATTTTTATTTCTCACGTCGGGAGCCTGAACCGGCATTTCATTTTTAGTCAATGACATATTTGGCATTTCACTTTACCTCCTTTAACAGATTGCAGGCAGCTTCATGAGCCTTGCGCTCGAATTCCTTATAGCTTGCGCCTCTTGCCATAGCCTCGTCGAAGTCGATGAGATGACCGTCGAATTCGGGACCGTCCACGCAGGCGAATTTGGTTTCTCCGCCAACCGTAAGACGGCAGCCGCCGCACATACCCGTGCCGTCGATCATTATAGGATTCATGGAAGCAACTGTCGGAACATCGTATTCCTTTGTAAGCTTGCATACGAATTTCATCATGATAAGCGGCCCGATAGTTATAACTCTGTCGTATTTTTCGCCGCTGTCGATAAGCTTTTTGAGAGCGTCCGTAACAAGACCTTTTTCACCTGCCGTGCCGTCGTCGGACATAAGTACGAATTTTGAGGAATTCGATCTGAATTCATCTTCAAGGATAACAAGATCCTTATTTCTGAATCCGACTATGGAATGCACCTCAACGCCAAGTTCATGGAGTTTTTTCGCAACGGGGAACGCGATCGCGCAGCCTACGCCGCCGCCTACAACAGCGACTTTTTTCAGTCCCTCGGTCTCGGTAGCTTTTCCGAGAGGACCTACAAAATCGTGCAGACAGTCGCCCTCGTTAAGCGCATTGAGTTTTTCTGTTGTTGCTCCCACTATCTGGAAAATTATCGTCACAGTACCCTCTTCGCGGCTGTAATCAGCAATAGTAAGGGGAATTCTTTCGCCCTCGCTGTCTGTTCTCAGGATAATAAACTGTCCCGGCTCAGCCTTTTTTGCGACTCTCGGAGCATTTATTTTCATGAGCGTCACGGTAGGATTGAGACTTTTCTTTTCGATAATTTCAAACATTTCTCTTACCTTCCTTTATTTGTGAATAGTTTATATTAACGTCGTCATTGACGGTAATAGATCATATCGGCACGCAAATCAATTTCACTGTTCAGCATTATCAAGGAGAACTATCCTCTTGAACCCCTTACATAAAGATTAGCCCCTATACTCCCCGTCCAAATTATTTATGTACCCTTCAGGGTGCATAAATAATTTAATCTGGGGATTCATAAGGGACTCAGTCCCTTATGCAGGGGGTGCAGGGGGACAGCGTCCCCCTGCATACTGCCGCACAAGTAAAAATTGATTTGTGTGTCATATCGGAGCGGACGAAAACGCCGCGCGGTTGCGCACCTCGTAAAGTTTGTTGATAAGAGCCAATTCGCTCTCCGTAAGCTTTCTTCCCGAAGTGTAGATTATATAGTCCCGAAAGCGGTTGTCGGCAAAATCGCACCGCCGCTGAACAAGACCGTGCTTGCCGCACATACTGTCGGGCATCGGAGAATCCAGCATGAACGAGCCATGCACCGTCAGCAGAAAATCAATTGCGCTTCCGCGGTCAAGGGTGTATATCCTGCGCGGCTTGATATTTTCTCCGCGGTTAGCCGCAAACAGGCGTTCCGACGCTCCCGATAAATAGGGTACGAAATCGTCGCCTTGAGCAATTTCCGCAAACTGCTCCGAAAGCTCGCGATAAGTAAAATATTCCCGTTCGGCCTGTGGATGCTCCGCTGACATGACAGCAAGCGCACGAAACTCCCACAGCAGCTCCATTTCAAGATTTTTCTCCGCAATAAAGTCCGAAAAATACTTTTCATGCACCGCATTAAAGCGGATTATCCCGAAATTATAGCCGTTGTCGCGAACGTTTTCTATAGTTCTGAGCGAATTTGTCTCGCAAAAATAGATCTCCACATCGTCGGAAAGATCAGCTCCCGCAATATAATCCGAAAAAGCTTGGGAAATATATCCCGCGCGCGGAACGGATATTCTGATTTTTCGTTCCATTTGCTTTTCGGGAGCGGCTATGGATTCCATTTTATCTATCTGCATAAGTATCTGCTTGGCGCAGTTCAGAAATTTCACGCCCTCGTCTGTCGGGATAACGCCCTTTGAAGTCCGCCTGAATATGGTTATCCCCAAAGACGATTCCAGTTCCTTTATAGCCTTGCTGAGATTCGGCTGCGCCATGTACAGATTTTCGGCAGCCTGCGTTATGGAGAGCGTTTTTTCTATCTCAACGGCGTATTTCAGATGAAGCGTATTCATTCCTTAATAATATCCTTATCGGTGATCTCGCGGATCGCCTTGCATGGATTTCCGACAGCGACAGTTCCCGACGGAATATCCTTTGTTACCACGCTTCCGCCGCCGATCACGACGTTATCGCCGATGGTAACGCCGGGCATTACGCAGACATTTCCGCCTATCCAGACGTTGCTGCCCACTTTTATAGGCTTTGCGTATTCAAGTCCGCTGTTGCGCTGCTCGGCATTTATCGGGTGACCTGCCGTATAAAATCCGCAGTTCGGTCCGATAAACACGTTATCTCCGAAAGTGACCTCGGCGCAGTCAAGAATAACGCAGTTGTGATTGGCATAAAAATTATCGCCGATTATGATGTTGTATCCGTAATCGCAGAAGAAATTCGCCTCGATCCATGTATTTTCGCCCCTCAAAGCAAGGAGTCTGTCAAGGAGACGCTCCTTCTTCTGATAATCGTTGTAGGTTGCCGCATTATACTCGGCGCAAAGCTTTTTCGCATTTACACGTTCTGCCACAAGCTCGCGGTCGTTGCCGTTGTAAAGCAGTCCTGCCTGTTGTTTTTCCTTTTCAGTCATATTCTGACCCTCCTTTTATCGGCGAAATATCAATTAATTTCTGTAAATCAAAGCTTGCTTCCCTTTGAGCCTTTCGCGCCGAATCCGCCGCCCATGGAAAGAATATTCGTATCGAACGTGTAGTTGATCTTTTCAGCCTGACGATGACGTTTCAATGCAAGGCGTATCATGCGTTCGAGAAGCTCGGTATACTTAACGCCCTTGGGTTCCCAAAGATAAAACGCCAGCGAACCCGGAATCGTATTTATTTCGTTTATGTAAATTTTATCCGTCGCCATATCGATCATGAAATCAATTCGAGTAACGCCGCAGCAGCCAAGATTTCGGAACGCGTCCACGGCAAGCTTACGGATAGTCTGCTCCTGTTCGGGCGTAATATCGGCGGGAATCTTTCTTTTCAGCGAAGCCATTCCCTTGCTGCCGCCCGATTTTCCGCCGCCTACATATTTCTGCTCAAAGCTGAGAATATCCTCGTCTTTCGCCTGAACCGGCTCTTCGCAGACAGAAGCTTCTGCCGATTCGCTGTCGCCCAGTACGGAACAGTTGATCTCTTTAAGCTGCACAACGGCAGGCTCTACAAGCACTCTGTCGGAAAATTCAAATGCGGATTCCATTGCCTTAACAAGACCGTCCTTGTCGGCAGCCTTGGAAATTCCAACGCTCGAACCTAAATTGATCGGCTTGACGATAACGGGATAGCCGAATTTTTTCTCGACTTCCGCAACGCATTCATCAATTCTGTCAAGATCGAACGCTGCAAAACGACAACAGTCAAGCACGGGGAATCCCGCTTCTTTGAGGAGAATTTTCATGACGTATTTATCCATTCCAACTGCTGAAGCAAGCACGTCGCAGCCTACATACGGAAGATCGAGAGTTTGCAGATATCCCTGAAGCGCGCCGTCCTCAACATTCGTGCCATGCACTATCGGGAACGCCACATCAACGTCCGAAATGAGATTCGAGCCGAATTTTTTCATCTTGCGGCGGATAAGCTGAACCTTGCCCTCGCTGCGCACGAATACACATTCTGTGCATTCCTCCAAAAGCGCGGGAATATCCTTGTAATTATTTATATCAAAAAGCTTTTCGCCCGTGAAAAATTCGCTCTTCTTCGTCATGTAAACGGGAATTATGTTGTACTTTTCCTTATCGATACTTCCCATTGCCTGAACCGCCGAAATGACGGAAATTTCATGCTCAACGCTTCTTCCTCCGAAAAGTACGGCTAAATTTATCTTCATATATATCCTCTCCTTCTGTATGTTCGCAATTATCAATAATTGTCGGGCAGATCATTTTCAAGCAGCACGACTTTTTTCTTGCCTGCGGTATAGGAATTCACCTTTGCAAGAGCGTCGTTCAGATTATCCGCCACATAAACCTTTTCCATATCGTAGCCGGAATCCTTTATGCCGTTGTAGATAGGCTCGGTCTGATTTTTTCCCACAAGCACGATAAAATCGCATGACTTAGCGGCTTCCTGTCCGAATTCGTAATTGAGAGCCTCCTGTTTCGCGCCGAGTTCAACCATTCCGGGCGTAACGAGGATTCGGCAGGCGTCGAAAAGCTCCAGTACCGCAAGAGCCGCGCGGCATCCGCTGGGATTGGAATTATAGGCGTCGTCAATGAACGTAACGCCGTTGCCCTTGTCAAGAAGCTGCAATCTGTGCGGAACGGCGGCTATCCTCTTAACGGGCAGCACGAGTTTTTCCATGGGAATACCCGTTCCGCAGGCGTAGGCGATAGCGCCCACAAGATTGAGAACGCTGTGTTCGCCGAGAAGCTTCGTCGTAAAGCGGCATGATGCGCCTTCGGGCGATGTTACCGTAAATTCCGTACCTTTGTCGGACACTGTGATATCGGAAGCGCGCCAGTCGTTTCCTTCACGCAGTCCGTACATTACAGCATTGGGATATTCAGAAGCTTTTCCGCGTATAAGATCGTTATCGCCGTTGAGATAAAGCTTTCCCAACGGAGAAACTGCGTCCGCAAGTTCGAACTTCGTATTCAAAACATTTTTTATCGAGCCGAAAGTTTCAAGATGCTGAGGTCCGACAGAAGTGATGATTCCGTCGTGGGGATCGGCGATTCCGCACAATTCCTTGATCTCGTGAACTCGCCTTGCTCCCATTTCGCAGATGAAATACTCGTGAGTAGGCTTCAGATCGCGGCGAACTGTTATGGTAACTCCCATAGGCGTATTGAAGCTTTCGGGAGTTTTCAGAGTTTCATACTGAGAATTAAGCAGCTCGCTGAGATAGAATTTCATGCTGGTCTTGCCGTAACTTCCCGTGATTCCAACCTTATGGAGCGACGGCATTGAAGCAAGCTTTTTCTTGGCGTCGTTGATGTACCAGTTCTGGATGGTTTTTTCCAGCGGCTTGTTGATAAGATTGGCAAGCGGAACGAGAATGGGCGTGAGATAAAGCGCGCTTCCCACCAGAATAAATGAAAGCGGCGCGTTAAAAAGAAAGGGCTTCAAATCACCGCATTTGCATCGCTGCATTCCAACCAATATCGCCAATCCGAATACAGCGGCGATAATGATGAAAAACGTTGTAAGCATTCGCTTTACTCTCGCTGTGAGTACGAACGGCTTCTTGAATTTTTTCCCCGGCTTATTGGCAATGGCAATGCTGAGATTCAAAAGCGAAAACGCCGCCGTCGTCAGCACGGAAACATCTGTCCAAAGCAGCGCAAACTGCGCTACATAGAGCAAAAACGGAAATACGTACCGCTTGTAATTCTTCCGCATCCACCATGAATGCTCCGGCGTTTTATAGCCGTTTAACTGGAGCATATGGAATTCGCGCAATGCAAGGAAAATTATCGAGATCAGCGTGACCGCGGAATATATGCAAAATAAAACCAGATTCATAAAAATCTCCTTTAATCAAGTTTCATGAACGAACTCATTACACGGTTGAACGTGAACTGCTGTTCAAGGAATGAATAATGCCCTGCATTTTCAAGTTTAACAAGTCCTGCGTCGGGAATCAGCTTCTCCATTTTTTCGCCGTCGGAAAGCGGCGTAGCAGTATCGTTGACTCCCCAGATAAGCAGAGTCGGGCATTTTATATTCGGGAGCAGCGGTTCGAGATCTTCGTTAACTACTTTTACAAGCACCTGCCGCATAAGCGGTGAAGCGGCGGCATAATCCGCGCTGCCCATTTTTTTGCGGAAATTCTCAAGGGCGTCGGGCGCAAGCTTCTGCGCTATTCCCGTAGATAAAACCGCCTTTCCGAATTTGTAATAATACGTGCGGAAGCTTTTTTTATTGCTTTTCGGCGGTAAAATTCCCGCGCTGTCTACCAGAATGACTTTATTTATCTCAAACGGCAGATCCTTGCGGCTGTTCAGCTTGATTATAACTCTTCCTCCGAACGAATGTCCAAGAAGCGTGACTTTTTCCGCGTTCATGTCTTTCAGGAAATCTATCACAAAATCCACGTAATCGTCCACGCACCAAGCCGACGGCGGCTCATCGCTCTCGCCGAAGCCGGGCATATCCATTGCAACAACTTTATATTTCGCCGAAAGCAGTTCTATGAGATTCGCAAACAGCTTTATATTGCTCCCCCAGCCGTGCAGAAGAACCACCAGTTCTCCTTCGCCTTTCTGTTCATAATTCGTCTTAATATTATTAATATTTTTTATCATTATGAAGTCTCCGTCTCTAAAAATCTTATGCGTATACATTATTTATTATATCACGCCGACTTGATATTGTCAATTGATTCGATAAACTTTTACGCTATATACAAAAAATTCTTGTAGTAGAACCTGTATTACTATGAAAATCAATGCTATTGACAATTCGATATATTTTAAGTTATAATTAATATATTATCTCAGAAAGGAGAAAATTATGGCAGCAGGCATTTTTTCCGATATTGAAGATCTGAAAGGCGTTGGAAAGGCTAAGGGCGAAAAGTACCGAAAACTCGGAATTTCTACGCCGTATGAACTGCTTTATCACATTCCACGCGATTATCTGGATTTTCGCGCCCATGTACCGATAATGCAGGCGGAGCTTAACAGCAGCAGCGTTCTGAAACTGACTGTTCTTCGCAAAAATCCGCCGCAGCGTGTAAGAGGCGGTCTTGTGATATGCAACGCTTCCGCTACAGATGGTATAGATACTATAATCATTTCTATATATAATAATGTTTACGCGTATCACACTCTCAAAGAGGGCGAAACTTATTATATGTACGGCAAAGTTACGGGAAATTTTCTACGCCGCGAAATTTCTTCTCCCGTTTATATTAAAGAGGACGAAAAAGTCCTGATCCAGCCTATTTACCGTCTTACTCAAGGACTTTCGGCTAATATAGTGCGGGCGAATATGCAGCAGGCCCTCGAAATTTTGCGGAATTCCCCTTTCGAAACTCTTCCGCAGCATATTCTCGATAAGTATGAACTGCCGACGCTTATCCGGTCATTGGAAAATATTCATTTCCCGGAAAGTAATTCCGCCGCGGAAACTGCCCGAAATCGCATTGCTTTTGAGGAGCTTCTGAAATTGCAGCTTGGAATGCTTATGCTGAAACTCCGCCGCCGAAAGCCAACTCCTTTCGCCATGGACAAAAATACCGATATGAGCGATTTTTTTAGCGCGCTTCCCTTTGAACTTACAGACGGTCAGTCATCCGCCGTCAGAGAAATTTTCTCCGATATGTGCAGAAATTTTCCCATGAACCGCCTTTTGCAGGGCGACGTCGGAAGCGGCAAGACCGCTGTTGCGGCGGCTGCCTGCTGCTTTGCCGTGAAAAACGGTTTTCAGGCGGCTGTCATGGCTCCTACGGAAATTCTTGCCGCCCAGCACTGCAAAACTTTTACGCAGTTTCTCGAACCCCTCGGCATAAAAGTTTGCCTGCTGACTGGTTCGGTCACGCCGAAACAGCGCGCCGATATCCTGAGCCGCCTTGAATCGGGAGAGATAAACGTCATAGTCGGCACTCACGCCATAATCCAGAAAGATGTACAATATCGCGCCCTTGCTCTTGTTATTACCGACGAACAGCATCGCTTCGGCGTTGCCCAGCGCGCCGCTCTCGCCGAAAAAAGCGATTCGCCTCACAAGCTTATCATGTCCGCTACGCCTATTCCGCGAACTCTTGCGCTTAATCTTTTCGGCGATCTCGACGTTTCAAGCATCAGGCAGCTTCCAAAGGGAAGAAGTCCCGTGAAAACTTACGCCGTTACGGGAAAAAAACGCGAGGGCGCTTTCGGATTTCTGCGAAAACATCTCGACGAGGGACGTCAGGCTTATATCGTATGTCCAATGATCGAGGACAGCGAAAGCGATCTCTTCGCAGTGACATCTTATGCCGAAAACGCCGCGAAAACTACTCTTAAAGGCTATTCGACCGCCCTGCTCCACGGCAAAATGAAAAGCGCCGAAAAAGAGGAAGTTATGGGGAAATTCAGCCGCGGCGAGATTCAGGCTCTTATCTGCACAACTGTTGTTGAAGTCGGTGTGGACGTTCCCAATGCCGCCGTAATGATAATCGAAAATGCCGAGAGATTCGGGCTTTCTCAGCTTCATCAGCTTCGCGGAAGAGTTGGACGCGGCAATTTTGAAAGCTCCTGCATTCTGATAACCGATCATCTTACCGACGACTGCATTCGCCGCATGAAGATAATGTCCTCCACAACGGACGGCTTTAAAATTGCCGAGGAAGATCTGAAAATGCGCGGTCCGGGCGATTTTTTCGGCAGCGCTCAACATGGTCTGCCGCCCCTTAAAGCTGCGGGAGCAGCCGATGTCATGAAGCTTTCCGATAAAGCGCGCCGCTGCGCCGAGGAGCTGCTTGCCGACGATCCCGAGCTTAACCGCCCCGAACATCACGCCCTGAAAATGGATACCCTGCGTTTCTTCAATAAGGAAGTCACAAGCTAATGCAGTGTGTCGCCGCTGTCGCAATCACGGCTTCGCCGCGATTAGGGGCTTCTCGCCCCTCTTACCCCCGACCGCTTTTCTGAAGAAAAGCGGCGCAAAAGACTTTTAGATTTAAAAATTGTTTTTTTGATTTCCGCATATATTTTTTAAAAACTCTTGCTAAATTTCAAATCATATGCTATAATTATTTATATTTGACTTGATGAGGTGCATTATGATAAATGTTGAAAATCATATAGGCAAAATTACCGTCTCGGAAGACTTTCTTACCGAGCTTATCCGCCGCGCCGTCTGCGATTGCTTCGGAGTCGCCGACGTTTGCAGCGTTAATACCTTCCGTTCCGCTGTTTCGTCTATTACGGGCGGCAGATTATTCAAAAGAAAAGGCGTTTCGGTACGCACCAACGATAACGGCGAGCTGTACATCGATCTTCATATTAAAGTTTCCTACGGCACAAATATTTCTGCCGCCGTCCGCAGCATTACCCACAAGGTTGCCTTTACCGTTGAGGAAGCTGCCGGAATCAGCGTTAAAGCCGTCAATGTTTATGTTGACGATATGAATTATTAATAGGAGGTTTTATTTTGATCAACGGTGCTTTATTCAGAGATGCTGTTATTTCTGCTGCCATTACGATAGACAATAGAAAAAGAGAGGTCGACGAACTTAACGTTTACCCCGTTCCCGACGGCGATACGGGTACGAATATGTCGATGACGATCGGAAACGCCGTCGACGAACTGAAACGTATGCCTGCGGATATTCCGATCTCGGAAGCCGCTTCCGCTGTTGCTTCGGCTCTTCTCAGAGGCGCAAGAGGAAATTCGGGCGTTATCCTTTCGCTTCTCTTCCGCGGAATCTCAAAGGGAATGTCGGGTCTTGAAGAAGCTTCCTGCGAAGATTTCGCAAAAGCTCTCGATCTCGGCGTTCAGGCTGCTTACAAGGCTGTAATGAAGCCCGTGGAGGGAACTATTCTTACGGTTTCAAAGGCTGCCGCCGCTAAAGCCAAGGAATCAGCCATATCTACCAGCAGCGAAGTTCTTTTCTGGAACGACGTATGCGACGAAGCGGAAGCTGTTCTTGCTAAAACTACCGATATGCTCCCCCAGCTTAAAAAGGCAGGAGTTGTCGACGCCGGCGGTATGGGCTTCGCAATTATAATCCGCGCTATGAGCGACGTTTTTGCAGGCGGAAAAATTGCCGTTTCCAAGGAAAAAAACGTGCCTGCCGAGGATTCTTTCAAAACTGCGGTCAGCCAATACGACGACGATATTACATATACCTACTGCACGGAATTCATGCTGCGCAAGAATAAGGACTGCCCCGATCCCTTTATGCTCCGCGCTTATCTCGAAACTATCGGCGACTGCGTCGTTCTCGTTGACGATGAAAAATATATAAAAGTTCATGTTCATACGGATAATCCCGGAAACGCTCTTCAGAAAGCTCTGGAATTCGGCTGTTTCGTGAACGATCCGCGCCCGAAGATAGAGAATATGCGCATTCAGCATGAAAATAAAGTCAAGGAAGCAAAAGAGATCGAAGCAGGATTTACTCCTGCCGAGCCTGAAAAGAATTTCGGATTTGTTGCAGTCGCGGCAGGTCACGGACTCGTTTCGCTGTTCAACGATCTCGGCGCAGACGTTGTGGTTAGAGGCGGTCAGACCATGAATCCCTCTACCGACGATATTCTCCGCGCTATCCTCTCAACTCCCGCAAAGACTGTTTTTGTTCTGCCCAACAATAAAAATATAATTATGGCTGCGGAACAGGCTGTAAAGCTTACCGATAAAAGCGTATGCGTTCTGCAAACCCGCACAATTCCGCAGGGTATCGCCGCTATGATGGCTTTTGACGAGTGCGCCGATCTTTCGGAAAACCGCATAAATATGACAAAGGCTTTTGAAAAAATCTCCACGGGGCTTATCACTTTCGCCGCAAGAGATTCCGAATTCGAGGGGCATTCCATAAAAGAGGGCGAAATTCTTGCGCTGGACAACAGCAAGCTTGCCTTTACCGAAAAGGATATCAATAAGGCTGCGCTGAAGCTTGTTAAAAAACTCGCGAAAAGCGGCGCAAGCTATGTGACTGTAATTTACGGCTCGGACGTTACAGAATCGGACGCCGAATCATTGCAGCAGCTGTTACAGTCAAAACTCAGCGACAAGATCGAAGTTATGCTGATAAACGGCGGTCAGCCTGTTTATTACTACATTCTTTCCGTTGAATAATATGCTTCCCTTATTGCAAAGTGCGCAATAACGGAAAGTATAGAAAGCCTACTTGAAAATCATACAAAAGGAACTGAAAAAAATTGTTCATAGCAAGGACGACAACGCAGCTATGGAAAATTTTTATCAGTGAACTTGTTTGATTCTCAAGTAGGATTACTATATACAAAACGCCGCCGTTCATAATGAACGGCGGCGATATTTATGGAATTGACAAGTTCACCTTGATTTTTTCAGCGTCCTCCCGTCGGAGAGCTATTACCGCGCCTTTCACGAGATACGCCGTGGGATCGCCTGCGAAACTTTTCAGCAGACAGGTCACGCGCGTTCCGCTCATAAAGCCCAGTTCTTTCAGTCTCTTTGCCATTATACCCGTAGATTTATGCTCATCTATAATACAGCTTTCGCCTTCTTTCAGCGCGCTGAGACTAATTTCTGAAATATTTATCACTCCATTCTTTTTTACCATTATATTCTATGGTAAGAATTTATGTGATAAATTATGAGTTAAACGAATCCTCGTATACGCTTAATTCGGTAAATAATCCCGAGATGTTTCCCGTTATTCTGACTGCGGATATCCTGCCGTTTTCAACGTCTCCAAACGTTACCCTGTCTCCGAGATCTTCGCCCATATATCCTGAATAAGTAAAGAATTTCCTTTTGAATTTTCTGTTCGCCATTGCATCCCTGAATTGGCAGCCCTGCAAAGGATCGTACAAAAAACGCCTGTCAAGATCAAAATAGCGATTTCGCACGATATCGCGCGCGTCAGCCTCCTGATTCGTCAAATTATATGTTCCGTAATTTCCCTCGATATCAGCCATATGAAAGCTGCTTATAAGCCGGCGTGTGTCCAGTTCACTGCCGATCCTTAAAATAACGTCGTCGTTAAACGTCAGGTTCATCGGATCTTGCGGATCGCTTATCATAATCACATTTTCCGAACGGATATAGGGATATCGCCCTGTCAGCTTATAGGAAAGATTGACCACTCCGTCCCACATCGACGAGCCTTGCTTTACAAAAATATAACTCTCGTCGCTGTTGTCTTCATGAGTGATAGTTTCCAATTTAAAATAATCTTCAAAGAGTTTATTTATTGATAAACGGCTGTACATTCCGGGCGGAAGCTGATTTTCCAGAAGAAGCGACGTATAACTCCTTGCTGTAACATAACCCATCTTCTTGCCGTTCTCTTCTACGATTTTCAGCGTATCTACAACGCCTTGACTGATATTATTATAATTTACGTTGAAACGTGCATACAGCCATTCGTCGTCGGGCATATCGTCGGCGTCAAACATTGCACTAAAGTAGGAATACGGCGTATATGCTTCTTTTATAAATGAAAATCTGTACACATCTCCCGTGTTGAAAAACGTGCCGTCCTGCCTGAATATTTTTAATATAACTATCATGACGTACCTCCCGGAGCGGCAGTTATAGTATCAGTAGTCATCAATGTCAGCGTCATATAAATAAAATCCTCGCCCTTGTCCTCGAACTTGAAGTCGCTTATCTCGCAGTTGTGGAAAACTATGCCGCGGAAAGTAACGCAGCAGTTCATGTGCCTGCCGATAGAGGAGATGATTCTCGCGGTATAAAGCGGATCGCTTTCGCGATACATTCTGCCGATAAACGTTATTTTTGTACTCCTCGGACATTTTGCCGTTATTTTATCATGACCAATAATACTCGTCTTTTCATAAAACTGAGTATGACCCGTCAAAATAAAATGATCGCAGTACATCTGGACATATCCTATACTTACCTTTTCAGCACGTCGTTTACAAATAGAATTGTCGCTCAATTCGATCACCCCCCTTGTATTTTTCGTATTCCGCCGACCTTCATCACCGCCGTTATCACAAGCCGATTGATTTTTTTATCGGCGTTCAGCGTCAGACGGCTCATATAGCTGTCCGTCCCTGATATATTGACTATAGCATCACGAATCTTTTCATCGTAATAATTGCACAATTCCTCCATAGTACTGCCTTCGGAAGCTGTCACATTGATCTCCAGTTCCGCCGAAAATGGAATACTCGTCAAATTTGAGTAATACATGGGAGTGCCGGTTTCAAAATTTTTCAGTCCCACTACCGTGAAATATTTCCCCTTTTTTTCGATCGGCAGCGCGTCGTAGGCTAAATAAACGTTCTCGCAGCCATTGTCGATAAGCGCCTGCTTCACCTCGTTGAGAATGTGTATCATTTCAGACCTCCCCTGCCGAAAATCCCATGAACACAAAGTTTTGCGGCTCTATTATATCTGCGCACATATTATAGTAATCGCGCAGAAGATTTTCCGCAAACGTAAGCACGGAATATTTGCTGCCGTCTGACATTTTTCCCGCGTATGTGTATTCCGATCTGTCGGACGCGGAGCGTATCTGCTGCAAGCGGTAATTAGCGGCAGCGGCGCATAAAAAATTGACACGCTCGTCATCCGATTCGGGATCGCGGAGAATTTTCTCCGTTTCCGTCATAGCAAGCTGTATTATCGGCTCATGCTCTTCGGAATATTCCTCCCCCGAAAACAGGGTGAAAAGATTCTGTATTTTTACTTCGTCCATTTTAACTCTCCCTTACTTGATCTCTAATGCGGCAGCCGAAATGCACGGCTGCCGCACAGTTATCAGATTTTATACATATCCGCATTATTCGGCTTTGAATCGGGCATAAGCTGAACTTCCGCAGGCTTTGCTCCCGCGATTCGTTCATACGCTTTCTTCAATCCCCGAAGCTGCGGAGTATTCATTCCACGGGCTGAGACCTCGGCAGCTTCCGCAGCCGCTCTTCCGCCGCGGAAAAATGCAAGACGGCGAATTTCGCAGCGAAGCTCCGAATCCTCGGCTGAATATTCCGCGACAGCGGATTTCACGTCCCTTTCATCAGTGAATTTCTTTGTAACTCCCGCATTCACCTGCGCCGGAACAGCCACGAAACTCCATTCATAAGCGTCGGAAACGCCGTCGAGAATTATGTGGCACAGCCTGCCGTTATAAAGCCTTCCCTTTACGTGTTCGCAGCCCTCGCGCGCCCTGTCTCTTCCGCAGACGGAGCATATTCTCTTGGCGGAAGAACATGAAATGCTGACTTCCTTTTTGATTCCGCCGTCTATCTCCGCAATGAGATTTTTATTTTCGTTCGTGCGGATCATGTATGCGGAAGCCTTCAGATATCTGTAAGGCTCTCCGTTTTTGGTTTTACGCGAATTATCGGTGACAAGCTCCGTATCATAAATTCTGGCGTTCTGATTCGCAGCGGCGGCGTTATGATCGAAAATCCCCGTTTTGCCGATAAAAAGCGTACTCATTTTTTCCAGCGCGCCGTCGGAAAATCTCTCGCAGTCGCGGTCGATCTCATTATCGCAAAGAATGAGATCGAACACGTACAGCTCTTCCTCCGTAAATTCGCGCCTTGTAAATTTATTTATTTTTTCTATAATTTCAGGCGTCATTTTTACCTCCGGATCAACCTATAGTAATTTTCTTTACGGCGTCGGGAGTAAGCTTTCTGAATCCGCAGGTGATAGATACCGTGATCTGATCAAGCTGACGGTCGATAAGCTTGTCCGTCTCCATTACAAGACCGGAGCTGGTGATGAATTCAAGGGCGAAATTCTTATCGATACCGATAACGGTATTGTTTGCGGCTGCCGATGTCTTGATAAGTTCAGAACCGAACGGAAGCACGATCTGACCGTTTGCGTCGGCCCTTGTTTCCTTGAGCTGATCCATTGCCGCGATCTTGGAAGCAATAGAGGGATTAACAATGACAGTCGTCATGTCGAAGCAGTCGAACGCGCCGTAAAGTTCCGCAAGTGAAGCGTATGTAAGCGTGCTTGCGCTGATTGAAGCGGCATTCTGAACCAGAACGTTTACAGCCTTTTTAGCTACGGCAGCAGCAAGCTTAACGCCTACGCTTCTGAGCATTACGCCGAATACGTCAAGCCGCTGCTTTCTTACGGATTCGTAAGAAGCGTTGATAAGTCTGCCGAACTTTTCAAGAACGGTAGCGGAAGTACTTTCCGTGACTGTTGCCGCAGGAAGAGCCGTCGCCTGAGCGGTTGAAGTATATGCCGCGCTGTCGTCCATTGTGCAGCCGAGATACTGACCGCTTTCGGATACGGTCTTAACTGCCGTGATAGCCGTGATTATCTTATCGTCAAATCCCTTTGAAATGCAGCGCGCCACATATTCGGGAAACAGAACAGCCGTATCGGTAGAGCTGAAAAATTTCTCAACTCTGTCGCATTCCGAACCGCATACCTTGATATTGTAACGCTTCAGCTGTCTTTCGAAAGCGTCGAGATTTTCAAGTTCCGTGCCGATATAAGCGGCGGAGGGATCGAGTTCCTCCAGCGCGGCGGTAAAAGACTTGCCGCTGAGATTGTACATACCCTTTTCAAGTTTGATATCGTTATACATAATTTTAATCCTCCATAATTATATTTTCATTTCAGCTGCCTGAGAATTTTGAAGACGGGCTTCGATTTCGGCAGCCTGAGCGTTTTTCAATCGAGCCTCCGCAAGAGCCGATTCGTCCTGAAGATTTATATTATCCCATTCCACGCTGCATTCCGCGTCGATTCCCTGCGAAAGAAGATAAGCGCAGCCTATCTCCCTGAGAACGGGCGTAAGCAGCCTGCGATAATATTCCAGCTCCGAGGTGAGAATATCCGCCTGCTGAGACGACATTCTTTCTGTTGTATTCCAACTCAAGCCCAAAAGAAAGGGCGGAATTGAAAGCTTGGCTACTATCTGCTCCAACAGCTGACGAACGGGAACGTTGGTATCGAAAAGCTGATTTTCAGCGCCGATAACCTTTATATCCACGTCGCCGACGGCTACAAAATCCTTGATCTGTCCATATTTGGCGGAATTCATGCCGTCTGACCACTCCCGCGCGATCTGCATCGCCCTTTCCTTAGAATAGGCGAAATCGCCCGTGCCTTCCGTTGGTTTATACGTGACTGCATACCGGACGTTTCCGGCGCGGTCAAAATTCTGCCCGATACATTGGTAAATTCGCATAAGTATCGCGCTGAGCGACGGCAAACCTCTGAGAAGCGAATGCCCGCCTGTCAATGAAGCGTACAAAATTCTTTCGGGGTGCGCGATACGCTTCATAGAGCCGTCTTTACATCTTACGGAAAACTGCCTGTCAAAAGGATCGGCTCCCGAGTTGATCATCACAGCCGACGCGTCCCCGTTCCACAATCCCGATACGGCGCGTTCCTTTTCATTTACAACTATCTCGCCGACAGCGCTGCCGTAAGCGAGCATACTGTCCAGAAATGAATCCGCAAAACAGCTTAACGATCTTCCGTGAAGTCCCACGGGAACGTTATCGCAGAATTTTTCCAGATCATGCTGATAACGTTCGTCGCTGCAAATCAGCCGAAATCCTCCTGTCAGACGGATTATCTTCATAAGCGCGGCGTCGATTATCGGAACGGCGCATCTTAATCTGTCGAACAATTCCTTTTCAAAAGGCGCTGCCGCGGCAGGAAGCATAATTTTGCCGTCTGTTTCACGGCTCGCCTGCATAAGCTCGGGAGCTGCCCTTGTGTTCTTTTTCTTAAAAAGCTTCATTTCTTCCTCCTTTGAAAAAACGGAAAACAATTTTAAAAACTAAAAATCTTTTGTGCCGCTTTTATTGGGTCAAGCGATTTTTTCCAAAATTGATCTCCGCGCTTTGAAAACCTATCTTGTAACCGACAGTGCGAAAAAACCGCCGCCGCTGTCCTTCATAATATCCGATACGAAATACCGCATATCGTCCATGGCATGATCGTTCTCCTTTACGGGAACGTCCGTGCCGCTGTTTTCATTCCAGCGATACAAGAAAAATTCCCTGATAATGTCATGGCAGGATTCATGAAAGCGAAGTTTATCCTCTCTCAACGCCGTGCTGACGCGCCGTATACCCGTGACGACGTCGTTATCCGCCTTAACTGCGCGAAATTTTCCATGCCTGCGAATACACTCGATAAAGCTTGCGGCGGAAGGGTCTACTATGACCTTTTCGGGTCTTACGCCCTCCGCAAGCTTTTCCAGAGCCGCGTAATGTTCCTCGTCCGTCCGCGAAATACCCTCTTTTTTCGAGGAGTAATAATACTCGCGAAGCCGATGCCATACGCCATTATGCAGTCCCCACAAGCCCATGGAAGTAGGATTGACCGTTCCGTAGTCGCAGGAGATAACATATCTTTCGCATGAAATATCGCCGCTGAACACATGACGTTTCTCGCTGAACATGGGATAGACCACGCCCTCCGACGCCGTCCATTTTCCAAGAACGAAGCGTTCGTAGAATGCTCCCGAATACAGCCTTTTATAGCGGTTTTTCATTTTCTCGGAAAGCGACGGGTTGTCGTCCATTGTAAAATGGATATACAGCGCATTTTTTTCTTCCGCCTTTTTTATCCATTGGGTATAAAACCAATGAGAAGGATTGTCGGGATTGCAGTTAAACCACATTTTCGAGCCGTTTACGGAACATCTTGCAAGCGCCTGCTCAACGAATGAACGCGGCATAAGAGCCGTTTCGTCGAGGAAAACGCCTGCCAGAGTAACACCCTGAATCAGCGCGGCGGAGCTTTCGTCCTTACCTCCGAAAAGGTAAAAGCGGTTTGTCCTGCCGTTGAAAGTGATGTCAATGTAACTGCGGCTGACCTGATAAGTATAGCTGAATCCCAGTTCTTTCAGTTTCGGCAGCAGCGGCGTTACGACGTTTCTTCGCAGAGAAGTCACGGTCTTGCCGCAGAGAGCGAATGCTTCTCCGCTGAATGAAGCCGAAGCCCAGAATACGAATCCCAGCGACATGGAAAGAGTTTTTCCGCTTCGAACAGCGCCGTCGCAGATAACAGCGTCATAATTCCTGTAAGTCGGGCTGCACCACCATTTCAGCGTAAGCATCTGCTTTTCGGAAAAAGCGTTAATCCCCATGCCCACCGCCTCCCTCCGGCGACGAAAGCGCCCTGATCAGTTCGCCTGCCTTATCGCGGCTGTCGCAGGTCGTTTCCAGCTCCATAAGTTTTTCAAGAGCCTTCAGCCTGTCGAAGAGTTTTATCTCAACACCGCCGCCCTTGTCCCTTTTGATCTCGGACACGTTGAAAAGGTCGAGACTTTCGATCACGGAAGCAGGCGGAAGCTCCTCCGCGAAAGCAAGCACAACGGCGTCACGGCAATTGCCGAATGCAAGGCGGCGCAATCCTGAGATAACCGCTCCGCTGTCAGCCGCCGATTTTCTCAATTCTGCCGCATTTTCTCTGCAAGCAAGACTTTTCAGAAGTTTAAATCCGTCCTGAAGAGCTGTTTCCCGCGGAAATCCCGCTTTCACGGCGGCTTCCTCCACATCGCCCAGCACAGCAAAATTGCAGATGAACGCGTTTTTCTGAGAATTAAGATTTCTCTCTGACATTTCTTTCGATCCCTCCTTTGAACGGTTTTATAATTATTTTTCAGATACTGTTCAGTACATCAACGCCGTTCATAAGGGGGCAAAAAAGGGGCATTTTTAAATGCAAAACCGTTGAATATTGAAAAAATAATTTTCAACTTTGTATAAACGCACAGTT
The DNA here is from genome assembly GCA_964401315.1 of uncultured Alistipes sp. Lineage (GTDB taxonomy): Bacteria > Bacillota > Clostridia > Oscillospirales > Ruminococcaceae > Ruminococcus. The sequence continues at coordinate 107,162 of CAYNYB010000002.1, read as the reverse complement.
TCAACACCATATTTTTGTAATGTTTTAACATAAAAGTGTACAAAAAAACGCACTCCATCGAGTACGGAAATTAATTCTAAAAATGGCAGGGGGTGAGGGGGGAACGAAATCTCTGATTTCCCGAATTTCATCATTATCATTATCATTCCCCTTATCATTATCACTATCATTATCAATATCACTATCATTATCATTATCGGTTACGTTCGTTGACGTTCGTTTACAAACGCAAGCTGGCCTCAACTGCAAAACCAAATAAGCCCGAAAGCAGTTGAAAAAACTACTTTACTCGATCGAGTACGGTTGTATTGACATAACAGTTTTTTTGATGTATAATATTAGTAAAATAAATTTAAATTTAGGGGTATAAAAATGAAATGGATTGATGGCAGCGACATTGATATAAAAAATATGACAGGTGAAACAGTTTGCGAAAAACTAACACAGGAGTTATGGAATTATGAACGTTCACAATGGTTAAAACTTGACGATTTCATTCAAGATGCAGCATTTTTGATTGACTTTGACTCCGAACTACAGATGGAAGGTATATTCACTTTCCTTGAAAATTCAATTGGACATTATGCACCTAATATCATCAGAGCGTTTAGGGCGATTGGTGATAACAATGATGCTGACATTTTATCTGAAATATGCTCCCTTGCTCCACCTGATATTATGAGAGGTGAGTTTTTAGAAAAAAATTATCAAGAGTATGATATTTCATCTTTTAATGATGATCATGAATTGTGTGAAGAAATTGCAGATAAAATAGAACAGCTTGAAAATAAGTTATATTTAAATACAGGGTTTGATATTTGGCAGTTACTTTTTCATTATTTAGATTCTCATATTCAAATTCTGATTTCAAGCTGAGCCAGCTTGACCGCAGTTCGCGTTTCCACCCGCAAGCTCGTTACTTCCAGCAAAACGTAAATCTGCTTTCGCGTACTGGAATTTACTGTGATAAATTCTGATTTATGCGAATAAATAAAAAGCCCGAAAGCAGTTGAAAAAAACTACTTTCGGGCATTGCTTTTATTATGAGTATGATTTCTTATAAGTAAATCCAAAATCATTCTGTTTTTGATTCTGATTCTTCATTTTCGACATTTGCTTCATCTTGCGCAGTAATATTTTTCTTCTTAGCCGAATCGATGACTTCGGGATCGTTGAAGAGAGATGCGCTGCTGAATTCCGCAACGTTCGCGCGGTCGCCGTAGCAGTCGATATCAATATCGCCGCGTTTGCGCAGGTACAATATCGAGCCGAACAAAAATGAAAAAGCAAGCGCGTTGATAATTATGCTGAAATAAACTCTGACACCCAGAATGTTGCCGAGCATTCCCGCAAGGATAGCCGCAATAGCCGCGACTATGGCAACTTCAAACCGCGTATTATCGGCGTCCAGCTGCAAAAATGAAAAGCAGGCTGCCGCCGAAACAACAGCGTGAACGATAGCGAGCGGAAGCGAATACGGCTCGTAGAACGACACATATCCCGCATTAAGTTCCAGAACCATCATCAGCGCTTCGAGGATAATATAGGCAGTAAAGCTTATTTTCATCAGCCGCCGAAAACGCGCGCTGGCAATAAGCAGATAATCAGAATATATCAGCAGACCAAATCCGAGAAATTCAACGCTGTATGCGGCGGCTTCCAAAATTCGTGAATGAATACTTCCGCCGTAATAGGTGTAATAATAAACCAGACAGATCAGACCGAAAACGACGAAAAACAAATTTCCCAGCATTCCGAACAATATGCCCTTATTAAGCTTTTCCTGCATAAGTTCCTCCTTATTTCAGCGCGTTCAAGGCTCTCTGCCCGATATCTTTTCTGTAATGCGCGCCCTCGAAGCTTATTTTCGAAACGCCCGCATAGGCATTATCGAGAGCCTCGCGAAGATCGCCGCCCTTAGCGGTAACGCCGATAACACGGCCGCCGTTGGTAAGAAATCCGCCGTTTTCGCCAAGCTTAGTGCCTGCATGATAAACGAAGCAGCCCTCCGCCTGACCTTTCTCGTCGAAACCGTTCATTTCAATACCCTTGGGATAGCTTTCGGGATAACCGCCGCTTGCCATGATAACGCAGGCGCACGAACCCTCATGCCACTTGATATCCACCTTATCAAGCTCATGATTATAGACAGACTCGAAAATTTCGTACAGATCGGCGTCGAGCATGGGCAGTACGACCTGCGTTTCGGGATCTCCGAAACGGCAGTTATACTCGATGACCTTAGCGCCCTTAGGTGTGAGCATAAGTCCGAAATAGAGACAGCCCTCGAAAGTTCTGCCCTCTGCATTCATGGCGTTCATAGTGGGCAGGAATATTTTTTCCATGCATTCTTTAGCGATCTCATCGGTATAATACGGATTGGGAGAAACCGTACCCATACCGCCCGTATTCAGTCCCTGATCGCCGTCAAGAGCGCGTTTGTGATCCATTGAAGAGATCATAGGAACGATAGTTTTTCCGTCGGTAAAGCTTAATACCGAAACTTCGGGACCCGTTAAAAATTCCTCGATAACGATTCTTGCGGAACTCTTACCGAATTTCAGTTCGTCGATCATATCATGAACAGCCTGAACTGCTTCTTCCTCGTTCTGAGCAATGATAACGCCCTTTCCGAGAGCAAGACCGTCAGCCTTGATAACGGCAGGATAGCTGTTCTGCTCTTTAAGATAAGCGATCGCCTTGTCGCTCTCCGTGAAAACCTCGTAAAAAGCCGTGGGAATATTGTATTTTTTCATAAGTTCCTTAGAAAAAACCTTAGAACCCTCGATTACAGCGGCATTCGCTTTCGGACCGAAAGTCATAAATCCCTCAGCCTGCAACGCGTCAACCATTCCCAGTACAAGCGGATCGTCGGGCGCAACTACCACCATATCGGGCTTCAGTTCCTTTGCAAGAGCAACAACGCCGTCAATATCCGTCGCGCCAACATTGAAGCACTCCGCATACTTCGATATACCGCCGTTTCCGGGTGTACAGTAAATTTTTCCTACGTGCTTGCTTTCCGCAAGCTTCATAATAATGGCGTGTTCACGGCCGCCGCCGCCCACTACTAAAACATTCTTCATTTTTATCACCTCATAATTCATTTTTCTGTAAACTTTTCACCGCATACGCCTCCGCAACAGCCGAACCGAAAATCAGAAGTATTCCGATACTGCTAATGAAGCCGAACATTGCAACCGCGCTTTCAAGCGCATTCAGATACGCCAATTCTTCCATGCCGAGCATTTGAAGCCAGACATTCGTAAAATACAATTTAAAAAAAGCAGGCGGAAACAGCCACAAGATACCGCTTCCGACCGCGGTTATCATACTGTATTTAAACGACATATTCTTTCTTATGAAGCCTGTTACGCCGACAGCAGTAAATATAAGCGGCTTTACCGCGCCCAAAAGCATATGTACAACAGACGCCGTTGACAGTTTAAAATCCGATGTCCTCATGAAAAGCTTCATAATCCCTTCAGGAAAAGCAGTTACAAAAAGATACATCAAAACGGTCAATCCAAAAAGCGAAGCCGCAGTTATGTTCATTACTTTTAGTGATTTATCTCGTTCCATTTTTTAAATTCCTTTTAATTCTCCTTTTTTTGCTGCATAAATTTCGATAGCGGTACAGCCCACCAAAAGCCATACAGCAAGCGTAGTAAACAGGGAAAACGAACTCGTGAAAACATTCATAGAACTATATGCACTAAGCGTTTCAGCGCCGCCGATCCTTGCAATGAACGAGGTTATCCACATACTGCCTAATCTGCCGGGTAAAATACAAACTACAGCCGTACCTATAGCAGTTCCCACACCCCAAGCGAAAGAAAAATCCTTCCGCAAACCGCTTAATACAGCCAATGCCGCAATCAATACATACTTTAACTGTTCAACGGCTAATATCACTTTTATAACAGGTTCAACCGTCATAGTTGAGGGCGCACCGTACATTTTCAATACTGTCTGCGGAAAGAATATCCCCAATAAATGTATTGCGAAAACGAGCAGTAAAATTCCTGCCGATGCCCATGTCATAACGCTTAAAGTTTTTTCTTTCTGTATCATAATAAAATCCCCTTATCATACGCGCCGCTATTGCAAAATATCTATATCTTTTTCGTTGTACATTAAATCACAGTTATTTTTTCTCAATAGACGCAAAAAAATCCATTATACGCTTGTTTTTTCTTATAACATCGGAACTGTCGCCCAAATCGGTATTTATGCTTATAATAAGAGCATTATGCTCGTCCATATAGACATATCTCGTATACTCTCCGCCGCCGCTTGAGTAATTAGCTTTAACAGCAGTAATCGTATTGTCACCTGCCTGAATGGTTTCATATCCGCCATTTTGTGCAGTATCATAATCATAAAAGTCGTAATGATGTTCAAGCGTATGACGTTCAACTTCTTCAATTTTAATGGTATCTCCTATACTGCTCACAAAATTACTCTGACTTGCATATTCAGATGCTTCATAAAAATCACTTATGGAATACCTGAAATGCGGTTGGGTATAATCGGATACAGACGCCTTTTTTATCTCCCTGCAGCGTTCAGCAGAAACAGGTTTAAAAGTGACATTTTCAAGCATTCTGTCAATATCATCTCTTACATCGCCGCTTCCGTCAGCCTCATAAATATCAGTACAAATGCGGTATATTATTCCGTCATGCTCGATGAAATATACGGAAACGTTTATATCTTTTTCCTTATACTCCTGCAAATACGCTTTTTTGCCGTAAAATTCAGTTTCATAAGGCTGCTGAATATACTCTGTATCTTCAACATTTTTCATGTACTCATGTTCTGCATATTCTTCCGCTGTATCAAATGCACCGTCTGTCATGATTTCAATTTTGAGATCGCTTAAATACTGTGACAGATTTTCCGCACAAGCATAACTGCACGATACGGAGCTTTCGTCACTTTTGCAGAACCACATATTTTCAGGTGCAACGGAGATAAACTCATTCTCTGTACTCATTTCACTATGACCGATATAAGTAAGACTTTCAATTATCTCCATAGCAAGAGCATCAAAAAGTTCTCTGTCTTTTGGTTCATAATCATAAGAAATAATGAAAGAGCTTGCATCAGTCATATAAGTATATTTAGAAAAACTAACTTCCCCATTATCAGTCGTATGTATACTTGATATTTCCTTGCCTGCAACATCTAAAACTTCTGTACTTATTGATTCATGAGGTAAACAATGTTCTTCAAAATCCTGATTCACCACTTCAGGAGTGCATACTTTGCAGTCATAATCAGACATAACATAAAATTCCATGTCATTCTTGAATGTCAGTTCAATAGTGTTATCAAAGAAACTTTCTGTTTTATCAAAACCGTCACGCAAATCAAAAGAAAAGTTGTTAAGTTCAACAGTTTCATAGCTTTTTGCAGGTTTCAGCGTGCCGTCATCGTTCATATATAAACATGACAACAAAAACATCATTGCAAAAACTAATGCTGATAATTTTAACTTACCCATAATAATCCCTCCATGTAAATTTTTCAGGAAGTGCGGATTTTATCCCCCTGAAACTCCGCACTCCTGACTTGTAACTGAATATTAGTGGTGGAAAAGTCTAATACCCGTAAACGCCATAGCGATGTTGTACTTGTTGCAGGTCTCGATAACGTTGTCGTCGCGGATAGAACCGCCCGGTTCAGCGATATACTCAACGCCGGACTTCTTAGCGCGCTCGATGTTGTCGCCGAAGGGGAAGAATGCGTCCGAACCAAGGCAAACGCCCGTATTCTTTGCAAGCCAAGCTTTCTTTTCCTCAACCGTAAATACGGCAGGCTTTGTCTTGAAAATCTTCTGCCATTCGCCCTCGCGGAGAACGTCCTCGTATTCGTCGCCCATGTAAACATCAATAGCGTTATCGCGGTCTGCGCGGCGGATTCCGTCAACGAAATCAAGTCCCATAACCTGCGGAGACTGTCTAAGCCACCAGTTATCAGCTTTCTGTCCTGCAAGGCGGGTGCAGTGGATTCTTGACTGCTGACCTGCTCCGATACCGATAGCCTGACCGTCCTTGACGTAGCATACGGAATTGGACTGCGTGTATTTGAGCGTGATCAGCGAAATAAGCAGATCGTCGAGCTTATCTGCGGGAATCTCCTTATTTTCGGTAACAACGTTCGAAAGAAGCTCTCTGTTTATATCAAGTTCATTTCTTCCCTGCTCGAAAGAAACGCCGTAAACCTGCTTTGTCTCGATTGGCGCAGGCTTATAATTCTCGTCGATCTTGAGAATGCAGTAAGTGCCTTTTCTCTTTGATTTGAGGATTTCAAGAGCCTCGTCGTCATAATCGGGAGCGATGATACCGTCGGAAACCTCGCGCTGGATCATCTTAGCCGTGCATACGTCAACCTTGTCCGAAAGCGCAATAAAATCGCCGTAAGACGACATTCTGTCAGCGCCTCTTGCTCTTGCGTAAGCGCTTGCAAGGGGAGAAAGCTCGCCAAGATCGTCGACCCAGTAGATCTTTTTCAAATCGTCGGAAAGCGGTCTGCCAATAGCTGCGCCTGCCGGTGAAACGTGCTTGAAAGAGGTTGCCGCGCAAACGCCCGTAGCCGCTTTCAGCTCCTTTACAAGCTGCCAGCCGTTGAGAGCGTCGAGAAGATTGATGTACCCGGGTCTGCCGCAAAGAACCTCGATAGGAAGCTCCGAGCCGTCCGCCATGTAAACTCTCGACGGCTTCTGATTAGGGTTGCAACCGTATTTTAACTGCATTTCATTTGACATAATAAAAACCTCCGTTTTTTAATTATTAATTAAGGGTGTGTTGACACTATCCGAAATGCTCGGATTGCAAGCAGATTTTTCGTATTTCAAGGCAATTTTCCGCAGACATACTTGTGTATTTCAAGGAAAATTAACGCAGAAAGACGGAAAAGCTGCTTGCAAGATGGGCGTTGAGCGGTAGTGTCAACGCACCCTAATCCCACTCTATCTCATCGCCGAATTCTCTTACAAAATCAATAAGCTTATCCTCGTTTTCGACAAGTGAGATTATAATATCAGCCATAGCCTGCACAGCTTTTTCTCCCTCGGGAGAATTTTCAAACTGCGCCGCGTACATACCGGCTTCCGCATCGACCTCATACTGCTCGATAAATTCGGGTGCATTCTTCTCGATATAGAAATCGAGAAGAATTCCCCAATCCTCGCCGTTCATGTACACAAATTCATTGTTGACGATCTCCTTGATTTTTTCGCCGATCGCCATAATTTTTTCCTCTTCAATGTAGAAGTCAAGCTCATAGCAGTCGTCAAATTTTTCAATTTCTACATAATCATTCATTTATGTAACCTCATTTTTATGCGATTGATTTCCGCTTTTAGATTATCGACCCATTCAGAATCGTTTTCTTTCAGCAGATACACTCTAAAACCGTGTGCAATACCATTTTGATACACGGAAATTTCATCATCAACGTGTAAGTCTATATGATACTTTGCAGGATATTTTGACGGCATAATTTCTTTTTTACTGCCCTGCACTTCCTCTGCATGACGCTTGCCGTTTATGATTTTGTCGATCCTGATTCCGTAATGCCTGAAAATATTGCGTATATACCTTTCAGAACGATATGAAGTTGTGTAAACCCAAAGCTTTATGTCAGTACTATTTATCCATTGCAAAAGTTCAGCCGTACCTGCTCTCAGTCTGTCCCTATAGATTTTATTCAACGGGAATTTCAGCGGTTTTTCAATCGAGATTTTTTGGGGATTTACAAATAATGTTTCGTCCAAATCAAAAGAAACTATCATAATTTCTCATACTCATATTCCCAATGATAAGTAATCTTGTCATTATAGTGTTTTCTTACTGTGAGCTTTCTAATTATAATCCTCATATTCAAACTTAGAGTAACGATAATCGGAATCAATGTCTTTCTGTATTAAAGGACGTCCTTTTTCGTCATATTGATAAGTAGAATTGATCTCCAAACCGGTCTTTTCAAATTTGATATTTTCTGTAATAACATTGCCGTTTTCATCATAGGTCTTATAAGTCGTGCTGAACAATTCATCGCTGCCGTTCCAGTATTCCTCGACAACAACAGCTCTGCCGTCGTCATCATATTCATACACAAACTCAACCGTTGTAGTCTTATCTCCATCATGAAGGCTCAATTTTTTCATATCGCCGTTCTCATAATACTCAAATTCACAGAACGATTCATCAGAATCAACATATTCGCTAAAGCTTTCGTTTTTTTGTCTGGTTGATACAAGCCTGCCTTCGCTGTCGTACTCGTTTTCCAGATAGAGAACATTAGCTAATTCGTCATCCAAGTAAGAGAAGCTGCGTATTTCATTCCCGTTCGCGTCGCAATATGAAATACTGTTGAGTATCGGCGTATCATTAAGCACCAAGTATTCGGTGCATTTATACGCTGCGCCGTCAGGTATTTCGGAAACATCGATATTCTCTGAAGCTTCTTCCGTTTGGGATTCTTCGGGAGACGGCGAATCGCTTATCCATATTCCCTGCGGATTGACGTTTTCAACTTCGTTCCATATAAGATAGTCGTACACGTTATCGCAGTTTACCGTATTGACAACAGCTTCATAGGCTTCGGAAGAAACACGGTATTTTCTTTGAGAATCGCCGTTATCAAAATCCACCGTATGATCGCCGTAAAAAATCAATCTGAACGGCGATGAGTTGTTGTATATAAAGGCTGAATAGTTTTCTCCGTCGGGAATCGGCGTATCAGCGTCGATCTCTTCCCATTCAGCCGAAAGCAGCGCATCTCTGACGGTCGGAATCTGATTTTCGGGAGTTTCCATTGTATAGGGAGCTATAGCCGCCGACATAAGCCGAAGTCTGTCCCATGTAACATTCTCCAGAAATTCGGGAACGCTGTTTTCAGCCGTTATTTCCGAGGAATTATTTTCGGGAACCGAATCGGGCATCTCCAAACCGGTATCATGCCCACAGGCAGTAAGCAGAACCGCACATACAAAAACTCCGACAAATTTAAAAAGCTTCATAATATTGTACCGATTACTTGTTCTTGTTGACAATACGCGTCTCAACAGAACCGTCCTCAAGATTCACATAGCGAACGAAGAGGGAAACCTTGTTGTCCTCATTGAGATTATTCCAGAGCATATCTGTAAATTCATCAATATTTCCCGAAATTCCCACAAGCTTAGGCTCGCCCTCAAAGCTGGGGAGCGGATTGCCGTCGCCCATATAAGTGTGAATGAAATGACCCTCGCCGTTCACGGGATTATTATAGCTGAACGTATAACGCTGACATGAATCGGGGTTGCCGTTAGCGGATTTGAGGATAGACATAGCGTAGTTGAAATTCTTATCCTCAAAGCGGAGGATTCCCGAAATTCTGGGGGTATAATTGGGAGCGTCGTCCTCGAATTCGCGGGTGCGGAGAGCCTGCTCGAAAGTGAACTGCTTATCCATAAGCTCATAAATAGTATCGGTCTGATCGCCGTTTGTAACGATAAGCTTATTGCCGAGAACGCGTACGGGAGCATAAATAATGAGGTGAGGGTCGGAAAGCTTAGAGGGGTCGAAAGCCTGAGTGCGTATTCCCTCGCCGTCCTCAACGAAAACGCGGTTGCGGCTGTTTTCGCTTCTGCCCATGATGAAGTAGCCCGTAACAGCGTACTTTCCGTCCTCGGATTTACCGATAACGATACCTCTTCCGGGGTATGCGTTTGAGTTTAATTCGTTAGCTAAATCAAGTTTAATCATTTTCTTTTTCTCCTTTATAATTATAAATTTCAAGAATATAAGTTGTGTCATATCCACGCTTGTCAAATATATCAACAATTTCCTGCTCCGTGATATTTTCATGCAGAAATTCTGAAGCTGATTCAAATTTTTTACTCCATAATTCAGGGTTTCCAATAACGCTGTTATCAATGTTATTTATACAGATACTATTGTTATTATCCATAAAATCTAAAACATTTTCGCCGTCATAAACAACAAAACACAAAGGTTTATATACAATGGTTCTTCCATACGATGACGGGGTATTATTCTGAACATAATATATATCTCCGCCGTCATATTCAAAAAGATGTACTACTTTTTCAGGAAGGCTTTCATTGCCTTTATCATCACAATCATACTTATATATAACCTTGCCGCCCTTTTTTATCTCAACATTAAGTTTCGTATCGGGAAAACCTGTTGAATTTTGCCATGCAACATTATAAACGCCATCAACATCATTTTTAACTTCATAAGTTACAACAGGATAATCAGGACTTTCAAAAAAAGATTCATTTTCTTCAAGAAAGGATTCCGTCGCTTCAAGAAAAGATTCAATTGTTCCGCAGGAAGTAAGCATAAACATACACATAAGCAATGCAAATAATCGCTTCATTCCGTCACATAAGCCTTTCCGTCAACAATTTCAATTTTATCCTGACAGAAAAGAGAAGCCGCTTTCGGGAGCAGTTTCCACTCGACGTTTTCCATGATACGTCTTTGCAGAATTTCGGGAGTATCGTCCTTTTCAACATTGACAACGCCCTGCAAAATTATTGCGCCCGCATCAGCCTTTTCATTCACAAAATGGATAGTCGCGCCAGATACCTTAACGCCGTATTCAAGGGCTTTTTCGTGAACTTTAAGACCGTAGAAGCCCTCGCCGCAGAACGACGGGATAAGCGCAGGGTGAACGTTGATAATTTTATATGCATATTTACTTGTAACGCACTCGTCAAGAATAGTCATAAATCCTGCAAGCACTATCAAATCGGCTTTTTCTTCGTCGAGAGCATCGAGAATCGCCATGCTGTAGGACTTGCTGTCGGCAAATTCCTTTCGAGGGATAACCCTTGTATTTATAGAATTATTCTTAGCTCTTTCAAGCGCGTAAGCGTTTGGATTCGAGGCAATAACGCAGGTTATCTTACCGCCGATTATCTCCCCTGATTTTTCGGCATCTATAAGCGCCTGCAAATTAGTTCCGCCGCCCGATACCAGAACAACAATATTTTTCATACATACACCTCATATGATCAGCGCGCAACGATCGCGATAAGCACGATAAGCGCGGGGATTCCGCCATATATCATATATCTGTAATAATGGCTCGTAAGCTCGAAGCTGCGGTTTGAGAAATAAAAAAACACGGGATCTTCGGGATCGTAGCATATCAATTCCTCATCGCCGACTTCATAAATTTTTGACTTTGCCGCGACCGTATAAACAGAACTTATAGTCCTGCCCTCTTTGGTTTCGTATTTGACCACGGGATAAAAATGCTTCGGAACGCCGTTTATTTCGCGATAATCCGTTATTTCCGCATAAACGGCTTCCGTCCTGTCCATTATCTTTTTCACTCTGAAAATATGAGTTATCATAAGCAGAACGAACAGCAGATAAATCCCCAGAAGACCGTAAAGCAGCACGCCGTAATGGAAAGTAACTCCCACAATGATAAACGAAATTATCGCCCAAATATAGTCAATTTTATCGGTATTCATAATATTCTCCTATTTTGTCGAGTATATACTCACCTCTATTGCAATCCGCTTATATTTTACACCAATGTTCCGCCCCAGATCATAAAAGCTCCGAGACATACAAGTACAGCCGCGAAAATAAATTTATACATTACTTCACGTACGAAAAAGAATTTTTTGGAATTGTAAACAAAATTCTTCGGCTCAAGCGGATCATAGCGAATAGTCAAAGGCGTTTTATTTTCATACATAATAGCAAGTTCGCGGCATTCTCCAAATTTCAACGCCCAAGATAAAGCTTTGGCAGTAATTTCAACTCCGTTTTCTATTCTGTATCTGATAACAGGCTTGTACTCCTTTGCTATAATAGGCAGCCAACCTATAAGCACAATATGTATTCTTGAATCAAGCCCGACTATTTCGCCGTCAGTCTCAATAAAAGTATCCTCGCGTAAAATACGTTTTTTACCCTGAACGCAGCCGATCACAGCAAGTATAATGCCAAGAAGCACCACTATTCCGCCTGAAACGGTCAATATATTCATAGAGCAGTACCTCCTGACATTGTTATAATTTACTCAAATCAATTTTAGCAGATAATAACGCCCTCTTCGGATTCAACGAGTTCGCCGAGAACATAAGCGTCCTCGCCTGCCGCCTTAATCGCCGCAATAGCCTTATCAGCGTCGTTCTTGTCAACGGAAACTATCATTCCAACGCCCATATTGAACGTATTGAACATATCGCGCTCGGGAATATTTCCGCTGCGAGCGATAAGATCGAAAATCGGAAGAACCTGAACGGCATTTCTCTCGATCTTAGCCGAAAGATTTTTTGGAAGCGCGCGCGGAATGTTCTCATAGAAACCGCCGCCCGTAATATGCGAGACAGACTTGACATTTACCGCGTCAAGGAGACTCATAACAGCTTTTACATAAATTCTGGTAGGCGTAAGAAGAGTTTCGCCGAGGGTCGCGCCGAGATCGTCGAAATGCATTGCAAGATTCTGCGCGTTCACATCAAATACTCTTCTAACGAGAGAAAAACCGTTGGAATGAACGCCGCTTGACTTGATAGCGATAAGCACATCGCCTGCTTTCTGGGTATCGGGCTGAAGAATCTTATCCTTATCTACAACGCCCACTGAAAATCCTGCAAGATCGTATTCGTCCTCGGGCATAAGACCGGGATGTTCGGCAGTTTCGCCGCCGATAAGCGCGCACTCAGCCTGAACGCAGCCCTCTGCAACGCCTGAAACTATCTCCGCTATTTTTTCGGGGATATTCTTTCCGCAGGCGATGTAATCGAGGAAAAACTGAGGCTTTGCACCGCAGCATATAATATCGTTCACGCACATTGCAACGCAGTCGATGCCGACGGTATCATGCTTATCCATGATAAACGCGATCTTGATCTTAGTTCCGACGCCGTCCGTCCCCGAAACAAGAACAGGCTTATTTATACCCGTCATGTCAAGCTCAAAAAGACCGCCGAATCCGCCGATACCCGAAATACAGCCGGGAATCATGGTTCTTGCGATATGTTTTTTCATAAGCTCAACTGATTTATAACCGGCAGTAACGTCAACGCCTGCCTTTTTATAGCTTTCGGAAAAACTGTTGTTCATTTTTTTACTCCTTTATAGATTTGTATTTATGGCAACACGCACAAATGATAATTCTCACTTTGTGCGTGCTGTTGTATGGTAAATGTTATGCGAAATCAATTTTGAAAAAACCGCTTGATCCGATAGAAGCAAGCCGTCCGCCTCATGCTACGCTGCGCTCGCAGAAGGCTATTGTCGCTGGCGCAATCACGGCTTACGCCGCGATTAGGGGCTTCTCGCCCCTCTTACCCTCGACCGCTTTTCTGAAGAAAAGCGGCACAAAAGACTTTTAGTTTTTTAAGAATTGATTTCGGTGTATTATTCCTTACCGCTCCAGCAATATGTACAAAGGTTGCATTCGGGCAGACCGACCGCCTTTACCTTACCGGGCAGCGACTGGAATTCCAGCGATGTAAGCTTTAATCTGCGGCATATCTCATCACGGAGCTTTCTGCCTCTTTCCGTAGATGAATCGCTGTATTCCGCAAGATATTTAACGCCCTCTTCTCCCTCGAACTCATCGATTATCTGGCGCGCGATAAGCTCCAGCTCGGAATGACTTCTTGAAAAATTCAGATACTTGCAGCCGTACATGATAGGCGGACAGGCTGAACGCATATGAACTTCCTTCGCGCCGTTTTCATAGAGGAATTCAACCGTTTCGCGCATCTGAGTGCCGCGCACAATACTGTCGTCAACAAAGAGAAGCTTCTTTCCCTCGATAAGCTCATGAACGGGTATCAGCTTCATTTTCGCCACAACGTTTCTCATACTCTGATTAGCAGGCATAAAGCTTCTCGGCCATGTGGGAGTATACTTTATAAACGGGCGAGCAAAGGGAATACCGCTTCTGTTGGCATAGCCGATAGCGTGAGGAGTACCCGAATCGGGAACGCCGCAGACATAATCCACATCGGGAAGCCTGCCTGCCGCGATATCGTTTTCAGCCATTATCTCGCCGTTTCTGGTACGCATAACTTCAACGTTCACGCCCTCGTAGCAAGCCGTGGGATAGCCGTAATAAGTCCACAAAAAGGTGCATATCTTCATCTTTGAGGGATCGCCCTCCGCAAGGACTTCAACGCCCTCCGCGGTAATTTTCACGATCTCACCTGCCGCCAGTTCCTTATAAGTTTCGTATCCCATTTTCTGGAACGCGAAGGATTCTGTTGAAAGGCAGAAACCGTCCCAGCGCCTGCCGACAACGACAGGAAGTCTTCCGTAAGCGTCGCGGGCGGCAATAATGCTGTCCTTTGTAAGAATTATCAGCGACATCGTGCCTTCGATCTTGCTTTGAGCATAGCGGATACCGTCCACGAAAGAGTCTTTCTGCGCAATAAGCGCGCCGATAAGATCGCCGGAGTTGATATTTCCGCTGCTCATAGCCTCGAAATTAGCGCAGCCCTGCTGAAGAAGCTCGTCCACCAGTTCGTCGGAATTTCTGATGATACCGACGGAGCAAACGGCATACAGACCCAATCTTGACCGAACCATGATAGGCTGGGGATCGGTATCGCTTATGCAGCCGATGCAAAGCTTGCCGCGCATATTTACGACGTCGTTTTCAAATTTTGTTCTGAACGGAGAATTTTCAATGCTGTGAATATTTCTCTGAAAACCGATGTCGTCCGAATATGAAGTCATGCCGCCTCGTCTTGTTCCGAGGTGAGAATGATAATCCGTACCGAAGAAAACGTCGGTAATGCAGTCGTTTTTCGAAGCTGCTCCAAAAAAACCGCCCATAAATTATTCTCCCATAAGTCTCTTCATAATTTCCTGATAAGCCTCTTCAACGCCGCCCATATCTCTGCGGAAACGGTCCTTATCAAGCTTTTCGTGAGTGGTGGAATCCCAGAATCTGCAAGTATCGGGAGAGATCTCGTCAGCGAGAATGATAGTACCGTCTGAAGTTCTTCCGAACTCGATCTTGAAATCGATAAGATCGATATTAAGACCCTTGAAGAAATTCACCATGAATTCGTTCACCTTGAAAGCGTACTCGGCAATAGTGTCGATCTCTTCCTTAGTGGCAAGACCGAGCGCAAGAGCGTAGTAGTCGTTGATAAACGGATCGCCGAGATCGTCGTTCTTGTAGCTGAATTCAAGTATGGGAGTGAGGAGCTTAGTACCCTCTTCAACGCCCATTCTCTTGGAAAAGCTGCCTGCCGCAACGTTTCTGATAATAACCTCAAGAGGAACGATGGAAACTTTTTTAACAATAGTCTCGCGCTCGCTTATTTCCTCGACAAGATGAGTGGGAACACCCTCTTTTTCGAGCATTTTGAACATATAGTTAGTCATTCTGTTATTGACAACGCCCTTGCCGGAAATAGTACCTTTCTTTTCGCCGTTGAAAGCTGTTGCGTCATCCTTGTAGTCAACAATTACGAGGTCGGGATCGTTCGTGGCATAAACCTTTTTAGCCTTGCCCTCATAGAGCTGTTCGAGTTTTGTTACATTTTCCATAAATTTTTCCTCCTGAAATATAATATGAAATATTTATGCAAGTCCGCATCTTTGCGGACAAGAAAGCGTTTTAGTAATTATAAATTCGCAATTTCCGCCTGTAATTTGGCATCTTTTTCGCGAACGCCGTCAGCCGTTTTTTTCTTTTCGGAAATAAGCTTTTCGGCAAGCTCATCGTCCGATACGGCAAGTATCTGAACCGCAAGAACAGCGGCATTTTTCGCGCCGTCGATTCCGACTGTCGCAACGGGAACTCCGGGGGGCATCATAACTGTCGCCAGCAAAGCGTCAACGCCCTCAAGAGCCTTCGACTTCATAGGGATTCCGATAACGGGCAGCGTCGTATGACCTGCGACAACTCCCGCAAGATGAGCCGCCATACCTGCCGCGCAGATAATAACGCCGAAACCGTTGTTCTTTGCGTTAGAAGCGAATTCCGCAGCCTCGGCAGGAGTGCGGTGAGCGCTCATTACGCGGCATTCAAATTCAACGCCGTACTTTTTCAGCTCCGTAAGAGCCGACTTAACTACGGGAAAATCGCTGTCGCTTCCCATGATAACTGCAACTTTTTTTGACATAACAAACATACTCCTTTTCAAATATTCTCTATATTATACATTTTATCAATAAACCGTTTCGGGTTCGGGTTCAGGGTCAGGCGCGGGATATTTCGGAGATTCGGGTTCGAATTCTCCCGATACCGGTTCGGGATAATTTTCCTGAGCGCAGCGAAAATGAACCGCCGCACTGCATTGAGTCTGCATGGAATGTTTCATGCCCGTCTCGTCCGTGTAAACTATCTCCGTATCCGCAGTCACCGAAACTTCATACGCAGGTATTCCGCCCTCCGAACGCAGCTCGTAAATGTGTATCTCTGAAATTTCCAGCAGACGTTTTGAAACAATATCGGATTCCTTTTCGAAAAGAGGGGAAAAATTTCCGCGGTTTTCAACCGAAATTTCCGAAAGGAAACTGTCTCCGCCGCCGTAAGCGTATTCAATATATTTTTCCGCATCCGACAACATTTCCTCGATCATCGGAACAGTCAGCTTTGAAAGCAGAACTTTGCTGTAAATATCAAGGCTGTAACCGCAGCCCAGCATAGTTCCCGAAGCGGAAGCGTTCTTAAACATCAGCTCATTGCCGTCCTGAACATAAGCATAGGTATATTCGCCCATATCATCATTCAGTATCAACTCTTTGCCGCTGACTTTGTACGAACGCCACGGCTGTCGGAAATACGGCACAAAGCCGCTGTCATACAAAATCAGACCGCTGTCGTCATCGCTTTCGGCGCAGTAAAGATCAAGTTCGCCGACCGATAAAGGCGATATACTTTTATAAATTATGGGAACGACAATATTCCCCTCGCCGTCAATGCAGCCGCAAAGCAGTTTGCCGCCGATTTTTTTGGAAGCGATGTAAATATCGTCCGCCGCCCGTGAAATGCTCGTCCATTCGGGCGCGACGACAACTCTGCCCGATTCCTCGATGCCGATATTCCCCTTATCGTCGCTGAAAACCGAACGTCCCGAGCTGTCGCTTTCAAGAATGCGATCTATTACTACCTGAGCGCCCGTATTTTTTTTATCCTCCGGAACGCTCACATAAAACCGCAGAATTGCCGCCGCAAGGATTACAAAAACCGCAACCAGCAGCGAAACGATAAGCCGTGTGCGCTTATTCAACAGCAGATCACCGCCTTATTTCTGCGGAGAAGCGTCATTCTCCCGCCGGTCGTTTTTTTCGGACGAAACCGCCTGAGATCCGTTATTTTTACGGCTGCGATAAATTTCATCGGTTTCTCCCGCAATATAAATGGGACGATTTTTAACTTCCATATAAGCCTTGGCAAGGTACATACCGAGAATGCCCGTGCAACCGAGCTGTATTCCGCCGACAGCAAGTATAGCTGAGATCACGAAGAACCAGCCCATTGAAACATCGGTAAACAGTGCGATGATCATTCCCACAATAACAAGGAAAATAGCCGCTATAAAGCTTGCGATGCCGCAAAATACGGAAATCGAAAGCGGCGCGGTTGAAAATGCCATGATACCTTCAAGGGAATATTTGAATAATCCCCAGAACGACCATGAAGTCGTACCCGCCATACGCTCGACATTTTCGTAGGGCATATATTTTACTTTAAAGCCGACCCAACTGAAAATGCCCTTTGAAAAGCGGTTATACTCGGACATTTCGAGAATGGAATCCACCATCTGACGCGTCATGAAGCGGAAATCCTGCGCGCCGTCGACGATCTCGGTCTGGGAGATCTTGTTCATTATTTTATAGAAAAGCCGTGCAAAAGCGGAGCGGATCTTAGATTCGCCCGTTCTGCTGACGCGTCTTGTGGTAGCGCAGTCAAATTCGCCGTCCTTGACATAGTTGTACATTTCGGGCAGAAAAGCAGGCGGATGCTGAAGATCGGCGTCCATTACGACAACATAGTCGCCCTTTGCATTTTTCAAACCGGCGTACATACCTGATTCCTTGCCGAAATTACGGGAAAATGAGATATATCTCACACGCTTGTCCTTATCGGCAAGTTCTCTGAAAATTTCAAGAGTTCTGTCCTTTGAGCCGTCGTTTATAAAAAGGTACTCAAATTCCAGTTCAGGATGCTCCTTAGCCATTCCTGACGTTACTTTGGTGATCTCTTCATAAAACATCGGTAAAACCTCTTGTTCGTTGTAGCATGGCACAACTACAGAAACGAGTTTCATATTTAATCCTCCAGTCTCATAACCGCGATCTGCTCGCAGCCGAATAACAATAAATACACTATTAATTATACTACAAAACAAAAAATACTGCAAGAGCAAATTGCTTTTTTTTGAAAAAAACTTATATAATTTTTTATACTCCGTCATAATCGTCATTAAAAATCAGTTTATTATGGAATCCGTAAAGCTGATTTCGAGAAAAAATTCTAACTTTTCATAGCCTGTTTACAGCAATTCCAGTTGAGATGAAGAGGAAAGGAGCTGAATAAAAATTTTTCACAGCAAGGCGGAGGACGCAGGCATACTGTCGTATGGTAAGGATGTTTGACGTAGGATTCAGCAAAATTTTCCAAAAAGACGTGCGCAGCGAAATTTTAAACAGACTCTAATGGAATATTTGACAAAAAAATCAATAACATTTTGTTATTTCCGCTGAAAATTTTATTTTTAGTATAATTTAAGCCTTTTATTTTTAAGAAACTGTTGATTTTTTTTGATGAATTTGTTATAATATATCTGTATAGTATTGATTTGCACCGTAAACGACGGTGCTGCCCGAAAACAAATCGGCTCTCGCTGCCGTAAAGCGAAGCTGCGGAATTGCCGCAGAATGGAGAACGTTATGGATATCATACTTATAACTTCCTCTTTCAACGATGAGGTCCACGGTACTTTCAATGATAAGAAAACAGGCTGCGGAATCAATTTAACAAAGCCCGAAAATTCCAACCGCTACCGCCGCGGTGCAAAGATGACCGATCTTGGCGAACTCACCTGCGAAAAATGCAAAACAAAAATCGCCAAGGAAATGATCAAGGCGGATCAGAAAGAAATGAAAGCGCTCCTTAAAGAAGAAAAAATGCGTGCCAAGAAGGGTCTGGGTGACGAGGGAATAATTCCGCTGGGCAATACCACGGCAAAGATCACAGGTCAGCAGTCTCCCGAGCCGGAGCCGATGCCCGAACCTAAGCCGACTGTAAAAGCTGAACCGATTCCGGCAAATCCCGTGCTTCCAGAAGCTGCCATGGACGACGAGCTTGCAAAATTCGCAATCAAAAAGCCCGAGCCGCCAAAGGAAGAATCCAAGGAGGAAGACGATTTCCTTGCGCAGTTTGCGATTCAGAAGCCTGCCGAGGAATCCGCGTCGGAAGCTCCTAAAGAAGATGAAGATTTTCTTGCGCAGTTTGCGATCTCCGCGCCCGCAGCAGAAGAAAAAGCTGCCGAATCCAAGCCTGATATCAAGAAAGAGCCGCCTGTTATCGACGATATCTCCGAGGCTCTCGCGGCAATTCAGCAGACGCCAGTAATTAACGAAGCGCCGAAGAATAACAGCGTGGAAATTCTTTCCGAGACGGCTGAAGAAATCGGCAGATACGACAATGATTCCGACGTTATCGACGTTGAGGAAGAACATATGTCAGCGGTTGAGGAAGTTCCTGCCGCCGCTGAAGAAGAGGAAATTCTCGATTTCAGCAGCGATTGGGATATAATCGCAAATCAGCTTTTCGGCGGATCACTGGAAGAAACACTCCCTGCCGAGGCTGAATCCGCAGCAGAAGATACGGTTAATGAAGCTCCTGCGGAAGAACCGGTTCCCGAGCAGAAATCGGAAGATATCGCTCCTGTAAGCGAGCCTGTTATCGAAGACATTTCCGCCCCTGTTCTGGAGGATATCGCTCCTGCAAGCGAGCCTGTTATCGAAGATATCTCCGCTTCGATTACGGAGAATATTGCTCCTGCGAGCGAGCCTGTTATCGAAGACATTTCCGCTCCTGTTCTGGAGGATAT
>CAYNYB010000002.1:0-86988 GCA_964401315.1 uncultured Alistipes sp. | reverse complement strand
CTCCTGCGAGCGAGCCTGTTATCGAAGACATTTCCGCTCCTGTTCTGGAGGATATTGCTCCTGCAAGCGAGCCTGTTATCGAAGATATCTCCGCTTCGATTACGGAGAATATTGCTCCTGCGAGCGAGCCTGTTATCGAAGACATTTCCGCTCCTGTTCTGGAGGATATTGCTCCTGCAAGCGAGCCTGTTATCGAAGATATCTCCGCTCCTGTTCTGGAGGATATTGCTCCTGCTAACGAGCCTGTTATTGAAGAAAAACCGATACTTGAGGACATCGTTCCCGAGACTGCTCCAAAGCCTGCGCCGCCCGTACTCAACGACATTTCCGCGGCTCTCAATGCGCTTAACAAGCCTGCCGCCGCTCCTGCAAAGGAAGAGCCTAAGCCTGCTAAGCCGCCTGTACTCGACGATATCAACGCCGCTCTTAATGCGTTGAATGCCCCTGCGCCTGCTCCGATTCCTGTTCAACCGGTTGCACCTGCTCCTGCACCTGTTCAGCCCGTTGCTCCTGCTCCCGTTCCTGTTCAGCCGATCGCACCCGCTCCCGTTCCTGTTCAGCCGATCGCACCCGCTCCGATTCCTGTTCAGCCCGCTGCTCCTGCTCAAACAGCGGCAGCTCAGATAATTTCCGTTCCGCAGATCACAGGCTACAACGACAGCAACCAGCCTATTTATACATATGTTCAGATGCAGCTTCAGGGCTACGATCAAAACGGTCAACCTATACTCGTTCCGCTGCCGGGTCAGGAAATCCCTGTTCCCCCGATTTCAAGCTTCAATAAAAACACACGTCTGCAAGACGCTATCGCCGCTGCAAAAGAAATCCCCACTTCTTACAAGGATATGACTCCCGGTCAGCGTATTGCCGCCGCCGAAGCCGCAAAAGGCGCGCAGGTTTCCGCAAACGTATCAAAGATCGCTACAAATCCCCATGCGCGTTCAACTTCTCAGGCATTTATCAGCGCGATCTCGGAATCGAAAGAATATGCAAATCAGAGTCTTACAGAAACTCAGGGACTTCAGCAGCGTTCCGCAGTTCTTTCATCGATCGAGGACGTTCTCTCTCAGCTTGGCGATAATACGCTGAAAGAAAAGAAACAGGCGGAATCAAAAATGAAGAGCAATATCCCTGCTTATCAGGAATTCAAGCTTCCAACAAGATCATACTCTTCATCTTCTTCAGCATCTTCTTCAAAAACATCTCTCAACAAGCCTTCCGCGCCTGCCCAGAACAGACCGCTTACAAAGGCAGAACTCAAAGCATTGAAGAAGCAGGAAAAGATTGACGCTAAATTCCAGAAAGAAATGGCTAAAAGAAATAAATAAACGAGGTACAAAATGGAATATAATGAGATCATTGCCGAGCTGAAAAGCAAGCTCGGCGATTCACCCGAAGAAAATGAAAAGCTCCTCAAAGCCGAGGGTGAAAAATTTGCCCATGCAGGCGATTACACCGCATTAAAAGCCGTCGGCGAGCTTCTCATGGAAAATATGCCTGCGGAAAGCAAAGAGGAATTACAGAGGCTCACTTATCTCGACGGCGAGAGACTTGACAAGGTATACGGCAGAATTCTAAAGCTTATCAACGAAAACAAAACGCTTGAAGCCCTGCCCCTTGCGGAAAAGCTTTATAAAAAGATCATTCTTGATTTTGGCGAGACAGAAACTGCAAAATTTGTTTCTCTGAGAAATCCCTTTGAAGACAACCTCTGTCAGATGCTCTTCAAGCAGGAAAAGAAACTCAGCCGCACTCCTTTTGATTTTTCGGCATACATCACGACTTATGCTTATCTGCTCGTTGAAACGGGCGCAAATATCGACGCTATCCCGATTCTCGAAAAGGCTATTTCATACAATCCCGTGGACGTCGGACCGCGATTTGAGCTTGCCGAAATCTACAAAATAATCCGCAACAAAAAAATGGTTTTGCAGGTCACGAGAGATACTCTTGAGATCGCTTCTTCTCCCGTTGCGATCGCGCGCTGCTACGCGAACGTCGGCTATGCTCTGGTAGACAGCGGCGAATACGAGGACGCCGCCGTATTCTACACAGTCAGCGCAATGTTCGCTCCGAATCCTGCGATTCCCCATGAATTAAGGCACGTTGCCGATCTGAAAGGCTCTCCCGTTGTCAAGCCCTCTCAGCAGAAGGTCATCGACACCATGAAGAAATACGAGATCGAATACGGCCCGAATCAAAGGATAATCGAGATCGCCGCTCAGCTTGCAAGCTATTATATCGGCAAAAAGGACATTCCACAGGCTCTCAACGCATTGAAGCTTACCTACAATCTCACTCTCGACGAGGATGTGAAAAAGCTCATTCTCCAGATGGATCCCAAGGCAGCTATGCTCCGCCCGAAGTCTGAATAAACTTAGAAACTGTCATAAAACAACTTGCACATTTATGCTTGTCTCGTTTGTCCCGCACTGCGTTACACAACCTTGAAATACATCAGTATTCCTGCGGTTGTGTGTCTTGTGCAGAACAAACGCTCCTGCGCCTAAATACACAACTTATTTTGTGACAGTTCCTTATCTGCCGCCTCTGCAAAATTTGCATTGGCGGCGTTGTTTTTCACGCAAAAAGCTGAAAAATCAATTGACAATTCGCGGAAATTGCGGTATAATAAATGTATAGTAATTTAGAGCCTGTTCAGCAGCTCCTCGCGCGCGTCTTTTCGGCACATCTTGCTGAATCCTGCGTCAAAAATCCTTGAAATACGACAGTATGCCTGCGGATTTTTTCCTTGTCTTCAGCAAAATTATACTCGAAAATCCGCGCACGACGAGATACTGAACAGGCTCTTGTGAAAGAAGGTTATAATATGGCTAATGAAAAAAGTTTAAAAGTACTCATTGTGGACGATGATAAAAATATCTGCGACCTGCTGAGACTTTACCTCGAAAAGGACGGATACAGTGTTATCCTGTCTCATGACGGTGAAGAAGCTGTTGTAAAATTCAATGCACTTAAACCTGATATGGTTCTTCTTGATATTATGCTCCCCGGCATGGACGGCTGGCAGGTGTGCCGCGAAATACGTAAGAAGTCAAACGTACCGATCATCATGATCACGGCAAAGGGTGAAACCATCGATAAGGTCATCGGTCTGGAACTGGGCGCTGACGATTATATCGTAAAGCCCTTTGACGCCAAGGAAGTTATTGCCCGAATCAACGCTGTTACGCGCAGAGTCGGAAGTATCAACGTTGAACCCGAAATAAAGGAAGTCCGCTACGACAAGCTTTCCGTCAATATGACGCGGTACGAACTTAAAGTCAACGGAAAAAACGTGGATACGCCGCCTAAGGAACTTGAACTGCTTTACTATCTCGCTTCAAATCCCAACAGAGTTTACACGCGCGACCAGCTTCTCGACGAAGTATGGGGATTTGAGTATTACGGCGATTCACGCACTATCGACGTTCACATCAAGCGTCTCCGTGAAAAGCTTGAGGGCGTTTCCGATAAATGGGCGCTGAAAACCGTCTGGGGCGTAGGCTATAAATTTGAAGCCGAGGAAGAAGAATAGACATCCTCGGAAACTAATAATTGAAACAGCGTCAAGGAGTTGTAATAATTGCAGAAAAATAAAAACTCTTTTTACCGCCTGTTCCGGCATATAATTGTCGTTATAATATGCTTTATCGTTACTATAGGCATACTCATCGTCAATCTAAGTGCGGCAATCTATAAAAAATCGCGCCTTAACGATATAAGATCAATGGGCGAAATGTTCGTCAATTGCCTAAGCGACACATATGAGCGCAGCAGCGGCGAATACATTGAATATGCCGAAGAATTCCGCCTGAACATAATTTGCGAATACGACGTGCGTATATATGTGTACGATCGAAACGGAACTGCCCTGCTCGGCGAGCAGTGGAGCGACGAGGACGTTAAGCCTCTTGATGCAAGTATGTGCGATACGCTGGATCGCGACGATTTTCTTGACATTGACAATACGTCATATCTGTCAAAAAGCAAGCCTTATTTCGTATACGGTTCAAAATTCTATCTTCAGCAGAAGGACGGAAAATCTCTTCCCGCGTACATTCTTGTTTACGGCGAAACCGGCGATCTCAACAGCTTTACAATGAAAATAACGCTGGCATACATCGCAGTCGCGCTTGCAGTCCTTGCAGCCTGCTACTTTATCATAAAAAGGCGGTTCGGAAAGCACATTGAATTTGAAGATAATTTTCTGAAGATCAGTGAAAAATATTCCAAAGGCGATTTTTCCGAAAAACTTGATACCGATCTTTCGGAGAATCTCAAACAGATCACCGAACACGTCAATATTCTTGCCGCAAATGTTTCAAAAAGCGAAGAAACCAGCAGCACGTTTATCGCCAATGTTTCGCACGAACTGCGCACACCCATGACTACTATCGGCGGATTCGTGGACGGAATCCTCGACGGCACCATCAAAAAAAGCCGTCAGCAGGAATATCTTATCCTCGTTTCTCAGGAAATTCAGCGCCTGCGAATCCTTATAACTTCAATGCTGAATATGAGCCGTTTCGAATCCGGAACGATGTCGCCGAATTTTTGCAAGACCAATCTTACCGAACTGGTGATAAAAGTCGTTCTTATGTTTGAAAAGCGGATTGAAGAAAAAGAACTTGAAGTTGAAGAACTCGACAGCAGCAGACTGACAGCCGTCGTGGACGCCGATCTCATGCAGCAGGTTATTTACAATCTCGTTGAAAACGCCGTGAAATTCGTCAATAAGGGCGGAACTCTCTCGTTCAGCTTCGATCAAAAAGACGACATTTGCATAATCGGCATAAGAAATACGGGAGAGGGACTGAAAGATTCAGAAATCCCGCAGGTTTTCGACAGATTCTATAAAACCGATTCCTCGCGCGGCAAGGATACCACGGGACTCGGACTCGGACTTGCGATCTCGCGAAAAATAGTTCATCTCCACAACGGGCATATCGTGGTCAAAAGCGTTTACGGTGAGTACACGGAATTTCAGATACGCATTCCCGTCGATCCCAGAACAGTCAACAAAGACAAAAAGGAGAAAAACAATGGACGAAATGGATAAATTTTTTCTCGGAAGCGAAAATCCGCCTCCCGAAAATATTCCGCCGGATAACGGCAATGTTCACGGGCAGAATCCTCAAACGCCGCCGAATCCGACACCTCGGAATAATTTCGGTCAGCCTGTGAATCCGCCGCGATACGACGCATTCATGTACGAACCCATAGGATTTGAGGAAGCCGCGTTCCGTCAGGCTAACGCCGCCGCTGTTCAGGCTGAAAAAGAAAAAAAGCGCCATATCAGGCATGAGCGCGCCATACTTGTTATTTTCGCCGTTCTGGTGATCGCCACCATGTTTTTCGGCATATGCGGAATCGTCATTGATATTTTAATGGGAGAAAGCCGCATCAAAACGCTCGGCAGCGAACAGGTCGTCATATATCAGGAAAGCAAGCCGAAAGGTGCAGCCGATCTTTCCGATTTTCAGGACGAAAACGGAAGATACACAACCGAGGGCGCGGCGGCAGCCGTCAAGGATTCGATCGTTGAAATAAAGACATACGCCGACGCTTTCCATAAGGAACTTCTCGGAACGGGTTCGGGAGTAATTCTCAATGAGGACGGCTACATCGT
This sequence comes from uncultured Alistipes sp., assembly GCA_964401315.1. GTDB lineage: Bacteria > Bacillota > Clostridia > Oscillospirales > Ruminococcaceae > Ruminococcus. The sequence goes on along the minus strand of CAYNYB010000002.1, from coordinate 81,356 downwards.
CACAAACGCTCATGTTTTGGATTCCGAGGGCTATCACGACGTTGAGACGACCGACGGCAGCGTTTACTCCGCAAAAATCGTCGGAAGAGACTCAAAAACCGACATCGCCGTGCTTAAAATCTCGGGAACGGGACTTTCTCCTGCGGTTCTCGGCGACTCCGACGAAGTATTGGTCGGCGAACAGGTGATTGCCGTTGGAAATCCGGCAGGACTTTCGAATACAGTAACAGACGGCATAGTTTCCGCGGTAAACCGCGAAATACGCAGCGATTCCACGGGATTTGAGATGAAATGTATCCAGACCAACGCCGACATAAGTCCTGGAAATTCAGGCGGCGCGCTTGTTAATATGTACGGTCAGGTAATCGGCATTACGTCCTCGAAATATATCAGCAGCTATTATGAGGGTCTTGGCTTTGCGATCACCATCAATGAAGCGAAGCCGATAATCGAGGAGTTGATCAACAACGGTTATATCGGCGGAAGATTCCGCATTGGCATTGTAATGGTCGACATGGCTGATCCCTCGAAAATTGCAACTATTGAAGAAGATCTGGGTTATTCGCTCCCCGAAGATTTTTACGGGATCTACATCACAGAGCTTAGCGAGGACTGCGATATATATAACACGGAACTTAAACCGAAAGATTTCATCACGAAGATCAACGGAATCCCTGTCAGGACTTACGATGAGCTTTACGATACGATCAGCGAATCCTACGGTGCAGGCGATACAGTTCCCGCAACCTGCGCACACGTCTATGAGGACGGCAAAATCGCAAAATACGAGATTAAATTCAAGCTTATGGAAGATACTTCAGGCGATTATTAATCACATCAGATTTTTGGGCCGCTTGGAATTCACACCCATAACTCCCCCGACTGCTCCTGCCGCAAGTAACAGGAGCAGTTTTTTTATGCCCGGAAATCCCCCGACAGCCGCCGAAGCCGCAATTACAGCCGCGCTTAATATGCATCCGCATATTATCCCGTCGATCAGACCGCGCCGCCTGCGGAATTTTCCGCATATCACGCCTGCCGATAATCCGCCGCAAAACAGCGATATTATGCTGAAATACGGCAGGAACATCATTGTTTTCAGTACAAAAAAAGTAAGCAGGGAAAATATTATACAGCACAAAATTATAACAGCAATTCCTACCGCAGACGGCGCGGCAAAGCTGAAAAAAGTATTCGACCATAGGCTCGGACGATGACGGCGCATAAAAAAACACCTCCGCATATATTGTCAGGTATGTAACAATATATGCGGAGATCAATTTTATTATTCTTCCTCGTCCTTCTTTTTCTTGGACTTCTTGGGCTTTTCTTCATCATTGCCGTCGGAAACGCCTGCCGCAGCAAGCTTGGTCTTAGTCTTTGAAGAAGCAGCCTTTGTGCGCTCGGCTGCGGAAACATTTTCGCCTATCGCCCATTTCTTGATGCGCAGCTTATGTCTCTCTCCGCCCGTTTCAATAACAACAGTATCATCGCCGATACGAACTACCATACCGACAATTCCGCCGCTTGTGACAACTTCATCGCCGACCTGCAAGCTTTCCTGCATAGCCTTGGCTTCCTGTTCACGCTTTTTCTGGGGTTTGATCGCCATAAAATAAAGCAGAACGAACATAAGCACAAGCGGAATTACAAATGTAGCAAGTCCGCCGCCTGCACCTGCCGCAGCGGTATCGGAACTTCCGCCCGCAGCCTCTTCGGCAAAAGCATTCATAGCAAAAAGGCTTACCGCCGAAGCAGAAGATACCGCGGATATAAGAATAGCTGTAATTTTCCTTTTCATTTATATACTCCTTTTTCAATATGATAATTAATTATACCATATATAGCTGAAAATTGCAATAGTTTTCATGGAATTTTCCGGAAAACAGTTTTAAAATCTAAAAGTCTTTTTCGCCGCTTTTCTTCAGAAAAGCGGTCGGGGGTTAGAGGGGCGAGAAGCCCCTAATCGCGGCGTAAGCCGTGATTGCGCCAGCGCCGGCTGCCTTCTGCGAGTGCGGCGCAGCATGAGGCGGAAGCTTTTCTTCTGTTGGGTCAAGCAATTTTTTTGCGCAAAAGACTTTTAGAACCTGTCCACATAGGAATTTTGTGCGGATTTTCGAGCATAATTTTGACGAGGGCAAGGCGGAAAAGCGAAAGCATACTGTCGTATGATGAGCTTTTTCAACGCAGCAATCGGCAAAATTTGCCGAAAAGACGTGCGGAACTTCCTATGTGGACAGGTTCTTAAATTTTAATACAAAAAGCCGTTCCGAAAATATGGAACGGCTTGATTATTTTTATGCAAGCTTGATGATAGCCATTTCAGCAGCGTCGCCGCGGCGAGGACCGATCTTCACGATCTGTGTGTAACCGCCGTTCTTATCTGCATACTTGGGAGCAATCTCATCGAAAAGCTTCTTAGCAACAGCTTCCTTTGTTACGTAAGCCATAACCTGACGCTTGGAGTGCAGATCATTTTTCTTACTGATAGTAATCATTTTCTCTGCAACAGCACGAACTTCCTTAGCTCTTGTAACAGTCGTTTCGATCTGACCGTTTTCGAGAAGGAAAGTTACCATGCCTCTGAGCATTGCCCTTCTGTGGTCAGATGTTCTGCCCAGCTTTCTTGTACCCGGCATGTATTTCACTCCTTTTCTTATAAGTGATAAATATTATTGATCTTCTTCAGAGGAGAGATTAAAGCCCAATGACGCGAGCTTTTCCTTTACCTCATCGAAGGACTTCTTTCCAAGGTTTCTAACCTTCATCATTTCTTCCTCAGACTTGTTGATGAGGTCGTCTACTGTATTGATTCCTGCACGCTTTAAGCAGTTGAAGGAACGAACCGATAAGTCAAGATCCTCAATCGTCATTTCAAGGATTTTCTCCTTGCCCTTTTCATCCTTTTCAACAAGGATCTCTGCCAATCCCGCCTCTTCGGAGAGGTCGATAAACAGCTTCAGGTGTTCGTTGAGGAGGTTTGCTGCCTGTGACAAAGCTTCCTTAGCGGAGATAGTACCGTCGGTCCATACCTCCATAGTAAGCTTATCATAGTCGGTAACCTGTCCGAGACGCGTATCCTCTACGGTATAATTTACCTTAAGCACGGGAGTGTAGATACTGTCGACAGCGATAACGTCAACAGGCATTGACACCTGCTTCTTGTTTCTTTCCGCCGAAACGTATCCTCTTCCTCTGTCAATGGTAATTTCCATAAAGAGCTTTGCGTCCTTGCCCAGAGTTGCAATGTGCATTCCGGGATCAAGGATACTTACCTCAGAATCAGCCTTTATGTCGCCGGCGGTGATCTCGCACTCGCCTTCCGCTTCTACGTAAATAGTCTTTGGACCTTCACCGTGAAGCTTTGCCGTAAGACCTTTGATGCTGAGGATAATTTCAGTTACGTCTTCCTTGACGCCCGGAATCGTTGCCAACTCATGGTGTATCGTACCATCCTTGCCCGAGAGCTTCACAGATGTTACAGCTACACCCGGAAGTGAGGAGAGCAGCACACGTCTGAGGCTGTTTCCAAGAGTTATACCATATCCACGCTCAAGCGGTGCTAAAACGAATTTGCCGTATTTGCCGTCACTTTTAAGCTCGACAATGTCGATATCAGGCTTATTGATTTTTTCCAGCATAAAAACCCTCCTATTTCGCAATAAGTGTTTTCTTCGAGTTCAAGCAATCTTAGGATTACTTAGAATAGAGCTCGACGATGAGGTGTGTAGCAACCTCGTAATCGATGTCCTCAGCCGAGGGAAGACGAGTAACTGCTGCGGAGAAATCGTCCTTCTTAGCGTCAAGCCATGTGGGAACGATTCTGTCCTTAGTTTCTTCAACTGTTGCCTTGAACTTTTCGGAAGTTCTGTCTTTCTCTTTAAGAGCGATAACGTCGCCGACCTTAACTCTATAGGAAGGAATGTTTACCTTTTTGCCGTTTACAGTGTAGTGGCTGTGAACGACAAGCTGTCTTGCTTCACGTCTTGTGAGAGCGAGACCCATTCTGTAAACAACGCTGTCAAGTCTTGTTTCGAGGCAAGTGATGAGGTTGTCACCTGTCTTGCCTTCCATTTTTGAAGCGATCTCGAAGTAGTGATAGAACTGCTTTTCAAGTACGCCGTAGATAAACTTCAGCTTCTGCTTTTCTTTAAGCTGGAGACCATATTCAGAGATCTTTTTTCTGTTGTTAGCGTTCTTGAAACGGATGGACTCCTTCTTTGAAACGCCGAGAACAGCAGGGCTGATGCCCAGATATCTGCACTTTTTAAGAATAGGTTCTTTCTGTACTGCCATTTATAACACCTCCGATATGATTAGACACGTCTTCTTTTGGGAGGACGGCATCCATTGTGGGGAATAGGAGTAACGTCCTTGATCATTCTTACTTCAAGACCAACAGTCTGAAGCGCTCTGATAGCAGCCTCACGACCTGCGCCGGGTCCCTTTACGTAAACCTCAACGAACTTGAGACCGTGTTCCATTGCAGCCTTTGCAGCCGTTTCTGCCGCTGTCTGAGCTGCGAAGGGAGTAGACTTCTTAGAGCCTCTGAATCCAAGCTCACCGGCGCTTGCCCATGAGATCGCATTTCCCTGAGTATCTGTGATAGTTACGATTGTGTTATTGAAAGTGGACTGAATATGAACTGCGCCGCTTTCGATGTTCTTGCGTTCTCTACGTCTTCTGACTGTAGTAACCTTTTTACCCTTCTGCTGTGCCAAAGCTCATAACCTCCTTACTTCTTCTTGTTAGCGATCGTCTTTACAGGGCCCTTGCGGGTTCTTGCGTTTGTCTTGGTTCTCTGACCTCTTACGGGGAGACCCTTTCTGTGACGAACGCCTCTGTAGCACTGAATCTCAACAAGTCTCTTGATGTTAAGAGCCACCTCACGGCGGAGATCGCCCTCAACAGTGTAGTGTGCGTCGATATAGTCACGAAGTTTAGCTACATCCTCTTCAGCGAGATCCTTAACTCTTACGTCGGGATTTACGCCTGTGTTAGCGAGGATATCTGTTGCAGTCTGACGACCGATTCCGTAGATGTAAGTGAGTCCGATCTCGACTCTCTTATTCTTAGGAAGATCAACACCGGCTATTCTTGCCATATAATTACCTCCATTAGTTATGCTCAGGATTAACCCTGACGCTGCTTATGCTTCGGATTTTCGCAGATCACCATGATTCTGCCTTTACGTTTAATAACCTTGCACTTTTCGCAAATAGGTTTTACTGAAGGTCTGACTTTCATTGAAAATACCTCCTTTAGCGGATAGAGAGGACTTTTTGTCCTGTTTTTTACTTAACGCGCCATGTGATGCGGCCCTTTGAAAGATCATAGGGGGACATTTCAAGCTTGACCTTATCACCCGGTACGATTCTGATATAATTCATTCTGAGCTTGCCTGAAACATGAGCGAGAACCTCATGCTTATTCTCAAGCTGAACCTTAAACATTGCATTGGGAAGAGCGTCGATAACCACGCCCTCGACCTCGATTACGTCTTCCTTGGACACTTGGATAACCTCCTTTACTCAGCCTTTGCGAATTCTTTCAGCAGAGTTCTGAGTTTTTTATCAGTTATATCTTTGATTTCGATCATACTGTTTGTAGGGCAGATGTGTTTAAGATTTTTACGCTTCGGCTTATCAAGCTTTCTGCTTTTACCGTCAGCGATAGTACAAAAACCCTTATCTATGGAAGTTACAACGAAAAAGTTTTCTTTGTCTCTTCCGGCGTTTGCCCTTACAACCGAGCCTATATTCAGCTTCACAAGCACTCCTCCGGTTTTGTTTATTGTACTGTCATATCTGTACGATATGAGAGATCGTGCGGAACATATTCGCCTTTATGATAAAGTACGAAGACCGCAAAGCACATAACAGACAAAATCGGAAAGTGCGATTCCCTCCGTCAGGGTTTGGTCAAAATAACGGGACCATCAGGAGTTATTGCGATCATATGCTCAAAATGAGCTGACAGCGAACCATTCTTGGTAACCACGGTCCAACCGTCCTTGAGAGTTTTAACATCGTCGCCCCTGACGTTTATCATAGGCTCGATGCAGATTGTCATACCGGAAACCAGTCTCGGTCCGCGTCCCGCGCGTCCCCAATTCGGTATCTCCGGTGATTCGTGAACCTCTTTGCCGATTCCGTGGCCGCAGTAATTTCTTACGATCCCGTAGCCGCGTGAAGCACAATACTCTTCTACAGCATGAGAAATATCTCCGATCCGTGCGCCCGCCTGAGCCTGAGCAATGCCTTCGAAAAGGCTTTTCTCCGTAACCTCAAGCAATGCCTTAGCCTCATCAGATATTTTACCGACAGGAAAAGTCCAGCAGCTGTCGCCGTTGAAGCCCTTGTACGCGGCTCCCGTATCAATGCTGACAATGTCGCCTTCCTTCAGCCTGCGGCTGGCTTTCGGGATTCCGTGGATAACCTCTTCATTAACTGAAATACAGGCGTTCGCGGGGAATCCGTAAAGACCTTTAAAGCAGGATTTGCAGCCGTGGCGCGCATAATACTCGCCGACCAGCTTATCAACGTCCAGCGTTGACATTCCCGGCTTTAACTTTTCGCCCGCATACCATATTGCGCCGCAGGTAATTTTACCTGCTTCACGCATTATGGTTAATTCGGACTGTGATTTTATGCTTATGCTCATCAGTTCACTCCTACAGCAGCAAGAGTAAGCTTAGATGTATCGGCAACTTCCTCCTGACCCTCTACTGTAACAAGCTTGCCCTGTTTTTCGTAGTAGTCCTTGAGAGGAGCTGTCTTTTCATGATAAGTTGCGAGACGGTCGAGAACAACCTCGGGCTGATCGTCCTTGCGAACGATAGTAGCGTCGCCGCACTTATCGCAAACGCCCTCAACCTTTGAAGGCTTGTATTCAATGTGATAAGAAGCGCCGCAGCCCTGACAAACTCTTCTGCCTGAAACTCTCTGCTTGATAGTTTCGTCTGCAACGTTGATCTCGATCACCTTGTCGATGCGTATACCCATATCGTCAAGAGCCTGAGCCTGCGGAACTGTTCTGGGGAAACCGTCAAGAATGAAACCGTCCTTGCAGTCGTCCTCAGAGATTCTCTCTTTCAGAATTCCGATAACGATATCGTCCGAAACGAGAGCGCCGGCGTCCATCGCAGCCTTAGCCTTAACACCGTACTCAGTGCCGTTCTTAGCGGCTTCACGAAGAATATTGCCTGTGGAGATCTGGGGAATATTCAGAGCTTCGGATACTACTTCCGCCTGAGTTCCCTTACCTGCGCCGGGAGCGCCCAAAAAGATAAGATTCATGTTATATCCTCCTTAGCGGTCTTATGAAAGGAAGCCCTTATGGTGCCTCATCATAAGCTGAGATTCAAGTGTACGTGTAGTTTCCAGTGCAACGCTTACCGCGATAAGGATCGTAGTTCCGCCCATTGAAAGGGACTGGAGATTTTCGTCGGCCATTGAGAAGAAGATCGGGATAATAGCGATGATTCCGAGGAATACAGCGCCAACCAGCGCGATCTTCGAAAGAACTCTCTGGATATAGTCGGAAGTAGGCTTACCGGGTCTGATACCGGGGATACCGCCGTTGCTCTGACGAAGGTTATTAGCGATCTCAACGGGATTGTACTGAATGGAAACGTAGAAATAGTTGAACGCGATAATGAGTATGAAATAAAGAATTGCGTATGACAAGCTTCTTGATGAGAAGAAGTTGCAGAAGTGGTAGTAGAAGCCCGAAGTCTTTGTGGGAAGACCCGCAAAGAGCTGGATAGTAGAAGGCAGCGACATAAATGACATCGCGAAGATGATAGGCATAACGCCGCTCATCATAACCTTTACGGGGATATGAGTCTTCTGACCGCCGTACTGCTTTCTGCCCACGACGCGCTTAGCATACTGAATAGGAATTCTTCTTTCGGCTTCGTTCATGAAAACGATGAAAGCGAATTCAAAGACTATGAATACTACATAGCCGATAGTAACGAAAAGGTATTTTTCGGGTTTTTCACCGATAAGAGTACCGAGTCTGCCCGCGTCGACAGGGAAGCGAGCGGCGATACCCGCGAAGAGCAGCATGGAAACGCCGTTTCCGATGCCCTTGTCGCTTATTCTGTTGCCCATCCATACGACGAAGGACGCGCCTGCAACAAAACAAGCTATGATAACAGCGGCGCTGAAATACATTTCCCAGCCCTCGGTATATTTTACAGCGTAAAGAGTCGCACCGCTGTCGCCGGTAGTGGTCATTCTCTTGAGAGTGATATAGTAAGCAAATCCCATGAAGACCGCCAGCACCATCGAAACAGCAGCCGTGATCCTGTTGAGTTTCTTTCTGCCCTCTTCGCCCTCGTCACGCAGACGTTCCAGAGGCGGCAGCGCATAAGTCAGCAGCTGCATAATAATGGAAGCGTTGATGAAAGGCGTGATCGAAAGTGAGAAAAGAGAAGCCTTTGAAAGTCCGCCGCCGGTAATGGTGTTCAGGTACTCGAGGAAGTTTCCTCCCGAAGCCTGCTGATCCATCCAGCTTGCAACAACGGAAGTATTGAGAAAAGGAACTGCGACTGCGCTTCCGAATCTGAAAATGATGACCATGAGTAATGTGTAAAGAAGCTTTTTCCGGATCTCCGGAACGCTCCAAGCACGTTTCAGTGTCTGAAACACATTACATCACCTCAGTCTTTCCGCCTGCCTTTTCGATTTTCTCTACAGCGCTCTGAGAGAATTTTGCAGCTTTAACTGTGAGCTGTACAGTAAGCTCTCCGTTTCCGAGAACCTTAACGCCGTCAAGCTCCTTCTTGATAAGACCTGTAGCCTTGAGAAGCTCTGCGTCTACTACTGTTCCGTTCTCAAACTTGTTAAGATCGGAAACATTAACGATTGCATACTTTGTTGCGAAAATATTGTTGAATCCTCTTTTAGGGATACGTCTTGCCAAAGGCATCTGACCGCCCTCAAAGCCGATTCTTACGCCGCCGCCTGAACGTGCGTTCTGTCCCTTGTGTCCTTTACCGGCAGTCTTGCCGTTACCGGAACCGTGACCTCTTCCCACACGCTTTACAGCCTTGTTGGAATCAGCAGCCGGAGTTAATTCGTGAATTTTCATGGTTTGCACCTCCTTGCTTACGCTTCAGTAACCTCGATGAGGTGTGAAATTTTCTTGATCTTGCCCTGTGTCTGAGCATTGTCGGGCTGAACCGTAACATCGCCGATCTTTCTGAGTCCGAGGGATTCAGCAGTAGCGATCTGATCCTTTTTGCAGCTTATGAGGCTCTTAACGAGCTTGATGTTCTTAGCCATTGTCAATGCCTCCTTAACCTAAAATTTCCTTAACGGACTTGCCTCTCTTAGCAGCAACTTCCTTAGCGGACGTGCAGGCTTTAAGACCGTTAATTGTGGCTCTGACTACATTGCAGGGATTATTTGAACGAAGAGACTTTGTTCTGATGTCCTTGATGCCTGCAACCTCGATAACGGCACGAACCGGACCGCCGGCGATAACGCCTGTACCGGGTGCGGCGGGCTTCATGAGAACTCTGCCTGCGCCGAAAGCGCCTACGATTTCGTGAGGGATCGTTGTTCCCTTGAGAGCAACCTTACAGAGATTCTTCTTAGCGTCTTCGATACCCTTGCGGATAGCGTCCGGAACTTCTCCCGACTTTCCGAGACCGAAGCCTACTGTGCCGTTGCCGTCGCCAACTACGACGAGAGCCGAGAACTTCATGATACGGCCGCCCTTAACTGTTTTGGAAACTCTGTTGATAGCAACAACTTTTTCCTGAAGCTCAGGAGCCTGTGTTTCAATATTAGCCATTGTTTTACCTCCCTCTTAGAACTTTAATCCGTTTTCACGAGCGCCTTCTGCAAGCTCCTTGACTCTGCCGTGGTAGAGATAGCCGCCTCTGTCGAAAACTACTTCGCTGATGCCCTTTTCAGCGGCATTCTTAGCGATCATTGCGCCGACTATACGAGCGCCTTCAACGTTGCCGCCGTTGCCCTCGAAGCCCTTATCCATGCTGGATGCGCTGGCAAGAGTAACACCGTTCACGTCGTCGATGATCTGAGCATAAATGTGCTTAGAAGAACGGAAAACATTGAGACGGGGACGTTCGGGAGTACCGGAGATCTTCAGGCGAACTCTGCGATGTCTCTTTAATCTTGCCTTATTGCTGTCAAATTTCTTTATCATAGCAATTTGCTCCTTTTAATTACTTCTTGCCCTTACCGGCCTTACCTTCCTTGCGGATGATACGCTCGCCGGCATATCTGATACCCTTGCCCTTATACGGCTCGGGCGGACGCTTTTCGCGAACTTCAGCTGCAAACTGACCTACAGCCTGCTTGTCGATACCGCTTACGATGATCCTGTTGGGCTGAGGAACTTCAAGCTTGATAGTATCTGTTTCCTCAATAACAACGGGATGAGAGTAGCCGAGGTTGATATTGACCTGCTTGCCCTGCTTAGCGGCACGGTAACCAACGCCCTCGATCTCGAGAGTCTTGGAATAGCCGTTTGTAACACCCTCGACCATGTTGGCGATAAGTGTTCTTGTAAGACCGTGAAGTGAACGATGAACCTTGTCATCGCTGGGTCTTGTTACTGTGATAACGCCTTCAGCGATCTCGATACCGAGATCAGTGCTGAACTGCTTTGTAAGCTCGCCCTTAGGTCCCTTTACTGTGAGACAGTTATTGTCGTTTTTAACCTCTACACCTGCGGGAACTGCAATGGGCATTCTGCCGATTCTTGACATAACCTTGCTCCTCCTTACCAGATGTATGCGAGTACTTCGCCGCCGACATTAAGCTCTCTTGCCTTCTTGTCGGTAACGATACCCTTTGAAGTAGAAACGATTGCGATACCCAGACCCTTTCTAACCTTGGGCATATCCGCGCAGCTTGAATAGATACGCAGACCGGGCTTGGAAACTCTTCTGAGTCCTGTTATAACAGGCGACTTGTTGTCGCTGTACTTGAGCGTGATTCTGATAACACCCTGCTTTCCGTCCTCAATAACCTGAAAGCCCTTTACATATCCTTCGTCAACGAGGATCTGTGTGATAGCCTTCTTAACATTTGAAGCGGGAACGTCAACTGTGGCGTGCTTAGCAGTATTCGCATTGCGGATTCTTGTTAAAAGATCAGCGATTGTATCTGTGATTTGCATTCAGATGACCTCCTTTTCGTATTTTACCAGCTTGCCTTCTTTACGCCGGGAATCTGACCGTCGTGTGCAAGCTCTCTGAAGCAGATACGGCAGATGCCGAATTTTCTGAGGTAGGCGTGGGGTCTGCCGCAGATCTTGCATCTGTTGTATGCTCTTGTGGAATACTTGGGAGTCTTCTGCTGCTTATTGATCATTGCCTTCTTAGCCATATTTCTTCCTCCCTGATTACTTGATGAACGGAGCGCCGAGGAGTGAGAGCAGTTCTCTTCCCTCTTCGTCGGTAGCAGCTGTAGTGATAAAGTTGATATCCATACCTCTTACCTTATCGATCTTGTCGTACTCGATCTCAGGGAAGATGAGCTGTTCCTTAACGCCTGTAGAGTAGTTACCCTTGCCGTCGAAGGAATTAGCGCTTATGCCTCTGAAGTCACGAACGCGGGGGAACGCAACGTTGAAGAGCTTATCAACAAATTCGTACATTTTCTCGCCTCTGAGAGTAACTTTAACGCCGATAGGCATACCCTCGCGAAGCTTAAAGTTAGCAACTGACTTCTTAGCTCTGCAAACTACAGGCTTCTGACCTGTGATAGCAGCAATATCTGTCATGATAGCGTCGATGACCTTAGCATTATCCTTAGCCTCGCCTGCGCCGACATTGATAACAACCTTGTCGAGCTTCGGGATCTGCATAACGCTCTTGTAGCCGAACTTCTTCATCAGTGCAGGAGCAACGTCGCTAACATAATAATCTTTTAATCTTGCCATTGTCGTTTCTCCTTTAAATTATTCAAAAGACTTGCCGCACTTCTTGCAGACGCGGAGCTTCTTGCCGTTGTCGTCGAAAGTGTGACCAACTCTTGTGGGCTTGCCGCACTTAGGGCAGACAAGCTGTACCTTTGATGCGTAAACGGGAGCTTCAGTCTTGATGATGCCGCCCTGCTGACCCATTCTTGTGGGTTTTACGTGCTTTGTGATCACGTTGATTCCCTCAACGATGACCTTGCCCTCCTTGGGGCTTACTTCTACAACCTTACCGGTTTTTCTGTCGCCGTTCTTCTCGTACTTATCCTCGTACTTACCTGTGAGAAGGATAACGGTGTCACCGGTTTTTACGTGAACTTTACTCATAATGTGACACCTCCGATTAAAGAACCTCGGGAGCAAGGCTGAGGATCTTTGTGTATTCCTTTTCACGAAGCTCCTTAGCAACAGGTCCGAAAATACGAGTACCCTTGGGGTTCTTATCTTCCTTAATAATTACAGCAGCGTTCTCGTCGAAGCGGATATAAGTGCCGTCCTCTCTTCTGAGACCCTTTGCTGAACGAACGATAACTGCTTTTACAACGTCGCCCTTCTTTACAACGCCTCCGGGTGTTGCTTTCTTAACGGAAGCTACCACTACATCGCCGATATTAGCATATCTGCGGCGTGTACCACCCAGAACTCTGATACACATAAGCTCCTTAGCGCCTGTGTTGTCAGCGACCTTTAAATAAGTCTGCATCTGTATCACAGCGAGTTCCTCCTTTCAAGCATTAAGCTTATATCAAAATTACTTAGCCTTTTCAATGATGTTTGTAACGCGCCATCTCTTATCCTTGGAAAGCGGGCGTGTTTCCATAACCTCAACGCGGTCGCCGATTCTGCACTCATTGTTCTCATCGTGAGCCTTGAGCTTAACGGTACGCTTGATGATCTTCTTGTAAAGCGGGTGTTTAACGTTATCAACGATAGCAACTACGACGGTTTTATCCATCTTATCGCTTACAACCTTACCTACTCTTGTTTTTCTAAGGTTTCTCTCAGTAGACATTAGCTAAATCCTCCCTTTCTTACTGCTGCGCCAGCTCTGCAGCACGCAGAGTTGTCTTTACGCGGGCAATATCCTTCTTTACAGCCTTAAGACGAGCTGTATTTTCAAGCTGATTTACAGCGTGCTGAAAGCGGAGTGCAAAAAGCTCTTCTTTCAGGCTTGCGAGCTTCTCGTTGAGCTCGTCAACTGACATTTCTCTGATTTCCGATGCCTTCATTACTGCTCAACCTCCTGCTCTGCTTTAGTAACAAACTTACACTTGATAGGAAGCTTGTGCATTGCGAGACGCATAGCCTCTCTTGCAACTTCTTCACTTACTCCCTTGATCTCGAAGAGAACTCTGCCGGGCTTAACTACCGCAACCCAGTACTCGGGAGATCCTTTACCTGAACCCATTCGTGTTTCAGCGGGCTTTTCCGTGATAGGCTTGTCGGGGAAGATCTTGATCCAAACCTGACCGCCTCTCTTGATGTAACGTGTCATGGCGATACGGGCAGCCTCGATCTGATTGGAAGTGATCCATGAAGGCTCGAGAGCCTGAAGACCGTAATCACCATATGTTACCTTGTTTCCTCTGTATGCCTTACCCTTCAGACGTCCTCTGTGGACTCTGCGGTACTTAACTCTCTTTGGAAGCAGCATTACTGATTACCTCCTTCTTTTCTTGAGTCACGGTTGAAATTTCTTCCGCCTCTTCTGTTTCCGTCACGTCTGTCGTCACGGCGGCGGCGGTCGTTTGAACGATCCTTTCTTTCAACCTTTTCTCTCTGAGCGGCAGCCTTGGCAGCGTCGCCCTTGAGAACTTCGCCCTTGTAGATCCAAACCTTTACGCCGAGTTTTCCGTATGTTGTATCAGCCTCTGCGAAGCCGTAGTCGATATCGGCGCGGATTGTCTGAAGCGGGATAGTACCCTCGTGGTAGCTTTCGCTTCTTGCGATTTCAGCGCCGGCAAGACGACCGGAAACCTTGACCTTGATACCCTTTGCGCCGAGTCTCATAGTTCTGCCGATAGACTGCTTCATAGCTCTTCTGAAAGAAACTCTGTTCTCAAGATCGAGAGCGATCTTTTCAGCAACGAGCTGTGAATTCATATCGGGCTGCTTTACCTCGATGATGTTTACATAAACCTGCTTGCCCATCATCTTTTCAAGCTGAACTCTGAGCTTTTCGATTTCTGCGCCCTGTCTGCCGATAACGATACCGGGCTTAGCGCAGTGAATGTGGATTCTAACCTTATCGGCAAAACGCTCGATCTCTATTCTGGGAACACCTGCTGCATACAAGCTCTTCTTAATGAAGTTGCGGACATTGTAGTCCTCAACAAGAGTATCGCCGAAGTCTGCCTTGTTTGCATACCAGCGTGAATCCCAATCTTTAATTACGCCGACACGAAGACCGTGCGGATTAACTTTCTGTCCCATTACTCAGACCTCCTTGGGATTATTCTTTTTCTTTAAGAACAACTGTGATGTGTGATGTTCTCTTTAAAATTTGGAATGCTCTGCCCTGCGCTCTCGGCATGATTCTCTTCATGATAGGACCGGGTGTTACGAAGCACTCGGCAACATAAAGATTATCGCCGTCCATGCTGAAATTATTAACAGCATTTGCCTGAGCGGATTTTACAAGCTTTGAAACGATAGGACTTGCAGCCTTAGGAGTAAGATCCAATGCAGCCAGTGCAATGTCAAGCGGCTTGTTTCTGATAAGATCGAGAACGATCTGCACCTTTCTGGGTGATATACGAGCATTTCTTAAATAAGCTCTCGCTTCCATCTATAGCTCCTCCTTCCGCTTATTTCTTACCGTTATTAGATGTCTTGGAGCCTGCATGGCCCTTGTAGGTTCTTGTAGGAGCAAACTCGCCGAGCTTGTGACCTACCATATCTTCTGTTACATAAACCGGAACGTGCTTGCGTCCGTCGTGAACAGCAAATGTGTGACCAACGAAATCGGGGAATATTGTTGAAGAACGGCTCCATGTTTTGAGAACCTTCTTCTCGCCTGCCTCGTTCATTGCCATAACTCTCTTAAGAAGAACCTCCTGGACGTAGGGTCCCTTTTTGATGCTTCTGCTCATTATTCAGTTCCTCCCTTCGATTATTTACCGTTGCGGCGCTTTACGATGAACTTATCGGTTCTGTGATGCTTCTTACGTGTCTTGTATCCGAGAGCCGGTTTACCCCAAGGAGTAACAGGTCCGGGACGTCCGACAGGTGATTTACCTTCACCACCGCCGTGAGGGTGATCGCAGGGGTTCATAACCGAACCGCGTACGGTAGGTCTCCAGCCCATGTTGCGGACTCTTCCTGCCTTACCGTAGTTAACGTTCTCGTGATCGATATTGGAAACCTGACCGATAGCTGCCTTGCAGTTGATCGGAACTTTTCTCATTTCACCGGAGGGAAGTCTTACGAGAGCGTATTTATCTTCCTTACCCATAAGCTGAGCCTGATTTCCCGCGCTTCTTACGAGCTGAGCGCCCTTGCCGGGATAAAGCTCGATAGCGTGGATAAATGTACCGACAGGAATATCAGCAAGCTTAAGAGCGTTGCCGGGCTTGATATCAGCCTCTTCGCCGGACTCGATCTTGTCGCCTACCTTCAGACCGTTGGGAGCGAGGATATATCTCTTCTCGCCGTCCTCGTACTGAACGAGAGCGATGAACGCGCTTCTGTTTGGATCGTACTCCAGTGTAAGAACTGTAGCGATCATGTTATCCTTATCGCGCTTGAAATCGATAACGCGGTACTTTCTTCTGTTTCCGCCGCCTCTGTGACGAACGGTGATTCTGCCGTAGCTGTTTCTTCCCGACTTCTTCTTCAGGGGTTCGAGAAGGCTCTTTTCCGGCTCAACCTTAGACAGAACGGAGTAATCCGTTACAGTCATCTGACGTCTGGAAGGCGTCGTAGGCTTGTAGGTTTTAATAGCCATTTATTTCAACTCCTAATCTAAATGCGTTTTTGCGGGAGCATTACTCCCATACTGTCCGTATCAAACGGAATTAATACATACCCTCGAAGAATTCAATAGCCTTTGAATCGGGTGTAAGAGTAACGATAGCCTTCTTCCATGAGGCTGTCATACCCTGGTATCTGCCAAGGCGCTTCATCTTGCCCTTAACGTTCATTGTCGTAACTTTGTCGACCTCAACGCCGAAGAGCTTTTCAACAGCCTTCTTGATCTCGGGCTTTGTAGCGTCCTTAGCTACTTTAAAGGTGTACTTTCCCACCTGAAGACCGTCCATAGATTTTTCTGTGATAACGGGCTTGAGGATAATATCCTGAGCAGCTTTCATTATGCGTACACCTCCTCGATCTTTCCTACAGCATTCTTAACAACGATGAACTTATCGTAATTGAGAATATCGTAAACATTAAGAGTATTAACAGCGGCAGTCTTAACACCGGGAATGTTAGCCGCGCTCTTGATAACCTTTGCGTCAGCCTCAGCGGTAACGATGAGAGCCTTTCCGCTTACGCCGAGAGCCTTGAGCATCTCAACGATAGTCTTTGTCTTGAACTCCTTGATATCGAGAGCGTCAAGAACGATGAGATTATTATCCACTACCTTAGTAGAAAGAGCAGACTTCATAGCAAGACGTCTTACTTTCTTGTTAAGAGCGTATCTGTAATCTCTGGGCTTCGGACCGAGAGCAACGCCGCCGTGATACCACTGCGGAGCGCGTGTTGAGCCCTGTCTTGCATGACCTGTACCCTTCTGTCTCCAGGGCTTTCTGCCGCCTCCTCTTACTTCTGTTCTTGTAAGAGTCGACTGTGTACCCTGTCTCTGATTTGCAAGGTAATTTACTACCATTGCGTGCATTACAGCCTCATTGGGAGTAATTCCGAATACAGCGTCGTTAAGCTCTGTTTCGGAAACCTGATTGCCGGCCATATCAAATACTGAAATTGTAGACATTTACGTTTCCTCCTTCCTTAAGCCTTAACGCTGTCAACGATATAAACGATTCCGCCCTTAGGACCGGGAACTGCACCCTTGATAGCGATGAGATTGTTTTCTGTGTCTATCTTAACCACTTCGAGATTCTGAACAGTAACCTGCTCTGCGCCCATGTGACCTGCCATACCCTTACCCTTGAAGATTCTTGAAGGTGAGGAGCAAGCGCCCATAGAACCTGCCTGTCTGTGAACAGGGCCCGTACCATGAGTTTCCTTGAGTCTGTGCTGGTTATGACGCTTGATAGCGCCCTGGAAGCCCTTGCCCTTGCTTGTACCGATTACATCAATAGAATCGCCAACGGCAAATGTGTCAGCTTTAACGATATCGCCGACATTAAGAGCGTCGCAGTCGTCCAGTCTGAATTCTTTCAGAGTCTTTTTGCAGGCAACGTCTGCCTTGTCAAAGTGACCCTTCATGGGTTTGTTGACTCTCTGAACCTTTACGTCGCCGAAACCGAGCTGAAGTGCAGCGTAACCGTCGTTTTCAACAGTTTTCTTCTGAACCACAACGCAGGGACCGGCTTCAACAACAGTTACAGGAATAACCTTTCCTGCTTCGTCGAAGATCTGAGTCATACCGATCTTCTTGCCGATAATGCCTTTCTGCATTTTCATTTCCTCCTAAATAGGTTATTGGTTGATATTCAAAACATCAACATGACCGGCGGACTACCGCCATTCCGTTTCCCGAACGGTAATTTCAAGCGCAGTATGGAATTACTTAACTTCCATAACAACGTCTACGCCTGCGGGGATTTCGAGCTTATCGAAAGCAGCAGTTGTCTTTTCCGTGGGACGGATAACGTCGATGAGTCTCTTGTGAGTTCTCATTTCGAACTGCTCGCGGCTATCCTTGTACTTGTGAGTAGCACGAAGAATAGTAACGATCTCCTTATTTGTAGGGAGCGGGATAGGTCCTGAAACTCTCGCGCCGCTTCTCTTAGCTGCTTCAACGATCTTAGCCGCAGCGATATCTACTGTAGCGTGATCGTAGCCCTTGATCTTGAATCTGATCTTTTCGTTGACTGCCATTGTTTTCGCCTCCTTGAAGAATTTTTGGGGACGCTGATCGGGATCAACACACGCTGCCGTGTGTTTCGTCGTCTTACTTATAAAAAAACTCGAAAAAATTGTTTTTCGAGCGGAATTAAGACGTTATAAGGCACAAAAAGAGCGTACCGAGCGCATACGCAAGCTGCGCCGTACTATCAATCACAAACTGTGCCCAATATCCCATTCGCCCGGTTTAAAATCGGACATACTCCACGAAAATTACCTGTCCTACCGACAGCAACCTTTCGCTTCTACGCATATCTTTTGCAGCAAGCGTACATACATACGCTAAACTCAACGTATTAATTATACCACAATATATATATAATTGCAACACCCGATGCGAATTTCGACATTAGAATTTTTGCCAACTTTTTCTTGATTTTATATTCATTATGCACAACTTATGCATAAATTCTCCAATTGAGCATAATTTCGAATTTCCCATTTGACAAACGAAAATTATTATGTTATTATATTATATACTTATTTATAAGGAAGTGCAGTATGGAAAACATGAACAACTGGCAGAAAATTGCCGCCATATATAAAAAAGCAGCCGAAACTCCAGACCTTGACGGGCGCGCTCTTGAACTTGCCGTCGGAATACCGCTGGCTGATATGGCTGCCGATAATGAAGAAGTGATCGCCGCCGTGACGGGAGATGTGACGGAGAACAGTGACGGTTTCACAATGCAGCTCCACATCGTGCGCCATGAGGGCAAACACTATTTTCTGATTTTCTCCGATGAAAAGAGCGCTGCCGATATGAAGCTCAGCTTCACAAAATGCAGAATGAGGGAATTATTAGCGCTGGTGAAAAATACTCCCCAGATGCATGGGATTCGTCTGATCTTCGACGTTGATCCCGAATCAAAAAGCTTTACCGCAGGCGAAATAACGAAAAGTATGATCGCTTACGCCCTCGACAAGAGGGATTAATACCCCCTGTCGTTTTCGGTTGCGTGGTATTTCGCACGGGTACGGGCAATGCTCTCCTCGCTTCGCTTGATAAGGTTGAGCAGCGACGATGAATACTGCGCGTAATCTTTCTGCAAAGTAGAAGTCGTAATATACAGCGTGTCAAAATTATCCACACAGTCGTTGCCGTCAAGTGAAATTCCGCTCGACGCCGCCTTTATATCAGCCTCGCTCATGGAAATTATCGCGTTCGAACTGTCGTTTGCGATGACCTTGGGAATCCTGAAAAGCTTCTGATCGTTGTGCGGATTGGCATTATAAACAATGCGGAACAGCTTATAAACCGACAGCATCAGATAGGAAGAAACCTCTTTTATCAGCGTAATACTGCCTGCTTTCTGGGCAAGGCTGAACAGCAGACTGATAGAATTATTGATGATTCGCCTGTTGAAATTGATTATCTCCGGCGAAGGCATTTTGAGATTATTGTTTCCGTCGTCGTCGGGAATGTCCTCGATAGTGATAACCTTTCCCTCGGGTTCGGGCGTTCTTCCCAGCAGATAATCGCATGAAACGTTGTAATAATCGGCTATTTTCACGAGAAAATTAAGTCCGCATTCACGTATTCCCTTTTCGTAATGGGAAAGAAGAGCCTGCGAAATACCGAGGTCTGCGGCAGCCTGCTTCTGGCTGATATGACGTTCCTTGCGCTGCAAGGTAATAATACGTGCGAAATCTGAATTCATGGCGAAAGCCTCCTAAATGTACGAATAGTATATTTTTTCTTTATCATTATTATAATACAAATTGTATAATATGTAAATAGTCATAATTATTCAAATTTTAGTTATATTTCAGCGCGTCTTTGCGCATTTTATACAATTAAAACGAATTTTCAGGAAAGGCTGCGAAAAATTTATGAAAGGCTACAGAATAAGCATTATTCGCCACGGCAGAACGGAAGCTAACGATAACGGCGTTTATATCGGCTCGACCGATCTTCCGCTTTCCGCAAAGGGCGCGAGCGAACTTCTCGCAAAAACGGACGCGTTCGAATACCCTGCCGTTCATCGGGTATATTCCTCGCCGCTGAAACGATGCACCGAAACTGCGGAATTTCTTTTTCCCGATACCGAGCTGGTGATCTCAGACGGATTCCGCGAACTTGATTTCGGCGACTTCGAGGGAAAAAGCGTTGACGATCTTGTCGACCGCGACGATTATAAGGCTTGGCTCAAAGGCGGCAGGGACACTCGTCCGCCCAACGGCGAAAGCCTTGAAGAAATGACCGCGCGCACATTTGCAGCGCTTCACAACATTATAATGGACATGATGGAAAGCGGACTTACTCATTGTGCGCTGATAACTCACGGCGGAATAATTTCAAACCTGCTGACGGGCTTCGGACTGCCGAAGTATGACCCGAAATACCTGACTGCCGAGCCGGGCGAGGGATTCGATATTATGGTAACGGCTCAAATGTGGCTGAATTCTCAGGCTTTTGAGATTCTCAATTACTGCCCATATAATAAAGAAGATACAGAGGATTGATTTATAAATCAACACTAATATGAATATTTTGCCGAAAATTTCAGATAATAACTGCATATCAGACCTCATTGAAAATCGGAAAAATGCTGAATGACGCAGGATTTTTTGTGTTTTGCAAAGTCAGGTTTCCGCCGGAATACTGTATGTATTTTAATGAAAGCCGACAAAGCAAAACACAAAAAAGACAAGTCAGACAGCGTTTTGAAAGTTTCCGAGGAGTTCTAACCAAGGAGATGCGTTATTATGAAAACATACGAGCTGATAAGTTATTCACGGCGCAGAATAAAGGGAAATCGTGGGCGGATACTGCTTATCTGTCTGCTTCCCCTCGGCGCGGAGCTTTTCTTCCGAACGGCTGAAACTGCCCTTTACAGTATCCTGCTCTACTTCGGCGAAATGCCGCCTGCCGCCCTTTTCACCGGCGAAAATACGGAACAGCTTGCAATTGCGGTAATATTCGCGGCGTTCCGACTGCTTATCTGTCCGCTGTTATGGTGCGCGGCAGCTGTTCGGCTGAAAGAATTCACGGACGAAAAAGGCAGGAAAACCTCGTTTTCGGACATGCTCCTGAACGGCAGATTCATTCGGCGCAGCATTTCCGCGGCATTCTGGATAAAACTTATTTCGGCAGCGGCAGCGCTTCCCGCGATGGCGTCGGCGGTTTTCGCAGTAAAACTCGTCTCCGAGGGCGCGGACAGCCGCGGACTTATCATTGCATCAAATGCGGCGGCTCTTTCGGCAGCTTTTGCATTATTCTGGCTCGCAGTCAGAGCAAGCCTTGCGGCAGTTCCGTTTTTTATGGCGGAATTCCCGAAGAAAGGCGGTTTTTCCGCCGTTATGGGCAGCCTGCGATTTATGCGCGGACGCAGAAAAATGCCGCTGTTTCTCGGCGCTGCTTATATTCTGCCAATGCTTACGGTCATCGCCGTCCCCTTTCTGATACCCGAATTGGCGACTGCGTTTTCTATCGGAATTTCAATTTATTTTAAAGAGGACGAATACGTCCTCGGCGAACAGGAGGCTCTGAAAAGTGGCAGAGTTGGTTTTTACCGTAAATTCGGGCGAAAGCGTTACGCTGCAAAGCTATCTCCGCGAAAAATGCGGCGTATCGCGCAGACTGCTGCAAAAGCTGAAAAACCGTGAGGGCGGAATCACGCGGAACGGCGGATTTGTCAGGACGGTGGACGAGGTTTTCGACGGTGACGTTATCGTGCTGAATTGCGGCGAATACAGCGAAATAGAGCCGAACGGCGAACTCAAAGCCGATATCGTGTTCGAAAACGAAAATATAATAATTTTCGACAAGCCGTCGGGAATGCCCGTTCATCCGTCCGTAAGACATCGCAGCGATACTCTTGCGAATTTGTTCGCATATCTTTATCCACGGCTGACTTTCCGCTCGGTAAACCGTCTCGACAAGGATACCTCGGGATTGTGCCTGACGGCGAAAGATCCTTATTCGGCTAATCTTCTGCAAAAAAAATGCCGAAAGGTATATTTCGCCGCAGTCGAGGGAATAATTACCGAAAGCGGCATGATCGACGCTCCCATTGCCCGCGAGCGTGAAAGCATCATCACACGCTGCGTACGCGCCGACGGTCAGCGCGCTGTTACCCGTTACGAGCCGATCATGCACAACCGCGGTCATACGCTGCTGAAGATTGATCTCGAAACGGGCAGAACTCACCAGATACGCGTTCATTTCGCCTATATCGGTCATCCTCTCGCAGGCGACGATCTCTACGGCGGCAGTCGGGAATTTATCGGGAGACAGGCTCTCCACTGCGGAAAAATGATACTGCGGCTTCCGAATTCAAATGAGAAATCGGAATTTTCCGCGCCGCTTCCCAACGATATAAAGAATCTTTTTCAGGAAAACAAGGAGTAACAAAATGGAAAAAATAGCAAGCTTTCAGGTAGATCATACGAAGTTTGGAGTCGGAATGTACATATCGCGAATCGACGGCGATATTGTAACCTATGACGTCCGCATGGTAAAACCAAACGGCGGCACGTATATTTCGAATCCCTCCCTGCATACAATTGAACATCTTTTTGCGACATTTGCAAGAAACAGCCGCTTCGGAAAAAGCGTTATATACGTCGGTCCTATGGGATGCCGCACGGGATTTTATCTTCTCACGAGAGATGATATGACGGGCGATGACGCCATAACCCTTGTCCGCGAGGCATTCGCCTTCATTGCGGATTTCAACGGTATTATCCCGGGTCTAAGCGCTGTAGAATGCGGAAATTACCTCGAACATGATCTCGATTCCGCCAAAAAAGACGTTCTGCCTCTTCTGGGAATCCTCGAAAATTACAGCGAAAAAATGCTGGATTATTCCTTTCATACGGGAGAATGAACATGAAATGACAACCTGAAAAGGAGTGCTTTACATTGAAATTTCTTATAGATCTTGCGGTCAGAGCGGGACTATGCACATTCAAATTCATTGCGGCAATTCTTCTTGCGGCAGTTAAAACCGTGAAATTTATCGCAGGCGAAATTGAAGAAGCCCTGCGGCTTTTCGGCAGGGGCTTTTTGTGGATACTGCGCGAATTGACGGAATCCTTCCGCACAAGAGTCCGCGTTTCCAACGAGCTTACAAGGGCTGTCCGCAAAGCAAAAAAATCGGGAAAAAAAGAGTATTTCAAGGCGATAATCAATTTTATCGGCTCGTTTTTCTGCGGCGAAAACGGCGTGTTTTATTCCGCGTTCAACTATATTCTGCCCATCGTTTCGGCGGCGTTCATGATAGGAGTTGTCATGTACGGTTCGGGATTGGAATACGGACTTGCCGTGGAATATAACGGCAGACAGCTTGGAATAATCTCTGCGGAATCCGATTTTGAAGCTGCCCAGCGCGACGTAATGCAGAGAATTTCATATACCGAGAACGACGAGAATATCGATCTTTCGGCAAAATTTTCGCTGAGGATAATTTCGGAAAACGAGCAGCTTGTTTCCCCCGGTCAGCTTGCGGACAAAATGCTGGAAGCCTCCGACGAAGAACTGACGGAAGCCTACGGAATTTACATCGACGGCAACTTTATCGGCGCTGTACGCGATAAAGACGAAGTTCAGGCTGCACTTGACGAAAAGCTTCTGAATTACGAGACCGACGGCGTTGTTAAAGATATTTCGTACGTCAACAAAATCGAATACACAGAGGGAATCTATCTTCTCAGCAGCGTGAGAGAGCAGCAGGAAACCATAGATATGCTCACTTCCACAAAGGAAAAAACGCGCGTTTACGTAGCTGCCGAAGGCGATACTCCCGTTTCGGTCGTTCAGAAATACGGAATGCGCCTTGACGAATTCAACGAGCTTAATCCAAAGGCGGAAAACGGAATAAAAAAAGGTCAGATGCTCAACGTCATCGAACGCGAAAGCTATCTCCCCATTCAGTACGTCCGCGAAATGGAAAGTCTTACGTTTCTCGATTACGAGACTGTTGAAGTTGAGACAAGCGCGCTCAACGTCGGAATCCGCTCCATTCTTGTAAAGGGCGAACGCGGCGAAAAAGTCAGCAATATCGAAATAACCTACGTCGACGGCATTGAATCGTCGCGGCAGGTACTCAGCAGCGTTATCACGAAAAATCCCGTTGTGGAAACTATCGGCGTGGGAACTTATTCCGCAATGCCCGATTATCCCGATACGGTATATATGGGCTATCCGCTTACGGGTTCGGGGCAGTTCGGCTGGCCCGTGGCAGGCGGCTGGATAAGCGATACTTTCATCAGCGACCGAAATCACAAGGGACTTGACATTGCCGCTCCCGAATCCACGGAAATCTATGCGGCGGCGGACGGTCTAGTAGTTTCGGCAGGCTGGAATTCGGGCGGTTACGGCAACGTTGTAATGATCGAGCATCCGGACGGCTACGCAACGGTTTACGCTCACATGATATATGTTTACGCAGTCGAGGGTCAGTATGTTACAAAAGGTCAGCTTATAGGATTTGTCGGAACTACGGGAAATTCCACGGGCAACCACTGCCACTTTGAAGTGCGTTATCAGGGCGTGTGCCTTGATCCGACGGCGTTTTTGAATACTACGAATGCCGCCGCGGTCAAAAAAGAAGATGAAGAATAAAAAACGGCTGAATTCCGAAATTATCATGGAATTCAGCCGTTTTTGCATAACAATAATAACAAAAAAGTATAACTCAAACAAAAAATTAACAAATAATTACCAATAAGTCCATAAATGTGTGACAGAATAAACTTGTAAACATTTTTGGCGTTTACAGTTATAATATTTAAAGAAAGGGGATTTTTCTTATGAAAATTCTATCACTCGCCTTCAACATTTGCTTATCACGCAATATAAAAAGATGCGGCTGCACATTTCAAAAAAGCTTAATAGCCTTTTTGAATGAAATTTTGGAGATGAATCTTTCCAGTGCTCATCTCCGTTTGTGTCAGGCAGTCGCTTGTCGACTTTTTTTGCTCATGACCGCCACAGACTACGTACTCAGCCTGATTGATGTCAACTGGAAGAGCAGCACGCCACTTTTTCTACTTGTCATATGCTGCGGACTATGTGTAAGCGTCTTGTGGTCAGCAAAAAGGCAGTTGTGGTACATAATTTTAACTATCCGCCAACGCTTTTTAAAAAAACTGAAGCGCCGTTTTTTTGCATATTATTGAATTTCAGAGGAATAATACCAACAGAATCTAATTGGAGGTGTATAACTTGGCAAAATATATTTCACAAGGAGTATTTCTTTTCGACCGCGCGATCTTCGCCGAAAGCTTCGCTGCCGTCGTCGGAAAAAAAGAGGGAGAAGGGCCATTAGGCAGCTGCTTCGACAAAGTAGTTGAGGACAGCCATTTCGGGCAGAACACCTGGGAACAGGCTGAAAGCCGCTTTCAGCTTGAAGCCGTCAGTCTGGCAATCCGCAAGAAAGATTTAACCAAAGAGGACGTCGACGTTATCTGCGCAGGCGATCTCATTAATCAATGTACAGGCTCTTCCTACGGTCTGCGCGAGCTTGCTATCCCGTTCCTTGGACTGTACGGGGCTTGTTCAACTATGGCGGAGGGACTTATCACGGCTTCCCTGCTCATCGAATGCGGAGCTGCAAAACGCTCCGCCGCCGTGACTTCCTCCCATTTCTCAACGGCTGAACGGCAATTCCGCGCCCCTCTCTCATACGGAGGTCAGCGCACACCGACTTCGCAATGGACCTGCACGGCTTCGGGCGCGGTACTGCTCTCCGATAAAAAGGGAGCTGCGGAAATAGTCGGCTGCTGCGTGGGCAGGATAGCCGATATGGGGATAAACGATATAACAAATATGGGCAGCGCAATGGCGCCCGCCGCCGCTGCTACTATACAGCGATATCTTGAAGCTACCAAGACTTCCGCACAGGATTACGATCTCATCGTCACGGGCGATCTCGGAACGCTCGGCAGCAAGCTTCTGACGGAGCTTCTTCAAGGGGAAAACATTGATATTTCGCGTAATCATCGGGATTGCGGCGCAATGATCTTCGACAACGAAAAGCAGGATACCCATTGCGGCGGTTCGGGCTGCGGATGCAGCGCAAGCGTTTTATGCGGTCATTTTCTGCCAATGCTCGAAAGCGGAGAGGCGAAAAATGTCCTCTTCATCGCTACAGGCGCGCTTATGTCCACGATGTCGGTACAACAGGGCGAAAGCATTCCAACAATCGCTCATCTTGTACATTTCAGGAGGAATTAATATGGCTGTTGAAATTTTAAAAGCATTTCTTGTCGGCGGAGTGATCTGCGCAATAGGTCAGCTGCTTATAGACTTTACAAAACTTACTCCCGCAAGAATTCTCACGGGCTACGTGGTGGCAGGCGTTATACTTTCCGCCGTGGGACTTTACAAGCCTATTGCGGATTTCGGAGGCGCCGGAGCTTCGGTTCCGCTGACGGGATTCGGGCATCTGCTTGCGGAGGGAGTCCGTAAAAACGTTGACAACGAGGGCTTCATCGGAATATTCACGGGCGGTATGACTGCCGCCGCAGGAGGTATTACAGCCGCGCTTTTGGCAGGTCTGTTCGCCGCTCTTGTATTCAAGCAGAAAGATAAGGCGTAAAAAAAATTAACTTCTGTGTCCGAAGATACAGAAGTTAATTTACATAAAATTATTTTATCGGTAAATCTTCCTGCTTATAAATTCCCGCATCGACCTGCTGAATAACAAGCGCGTCATTAGCCGTAACTCCGTCTCTGCCGCCGGCAACATCGGCGTTACGCATTCCCTGCTCCGTCATCGAATACTCGTCCTTATTCGTCAGGAATTGCAGAATAAGCGTTGCATCGGCTATTTCGACCTTGCCGTCGCAATTCGCATCGCCGTAAAGAACCTCGGTATCAACTTCCGTTGTCGTTGCGGTCGTAGTCGTATCCGCAGTTGTAGTTTCGGGAGGAGCAGTCGTAGTTGTGATATCCGTGGAAATATCCTCGGATTCCGTGTAAATTTCCGGAGCTTTTTCAGCCTTGCCGCTGTAGAAACGCAGATAATCCAGCGAACCTGTAAAGTGCGTGCCGCGTCCGAAGTACAGATTTGCATTCTCATCGACCGCGTCAAGTATATCCACGGGCTTGATATGAATCGGTTCCTCGGCATACGTCTGATCGTTCACAATTATAGAAGTTTTGCCGTCATCAATGATTATTCTCACGTTAGCCCACTCGCCCGGCTTGATAACACCATCGGGAGTGCGGATTATCTCATAGTGAATTCCCTCGCTCAAAAGTAAAGAAATACTTCCGTTTTCCAACTGCACTCTGAACGCACCGTGAGTAGTATCTTCCGTATCGCTCATATCAAGAAGGAACTGACAAGCATCAGATGTATCCCGGTTTAAAATTCCCATTTGTATCTCGATATTATCCGTCATCAGCGCACTTTTGTCAAGCTGCAGCCATGAACCAGGTATCCAGACATCGTCAGCAAAAGTCATAACGCCTTTTGCTGAGGTTCTCTCAGCTTCCCATAATATATTTCCTGTAAGACCGTAAGTTGAAGTGTAGCGGTCCTCAAAAGTTTTTTCGCACTTGTTGTCAAAATCATAAGCATAAATAAGCTTATCGGTATAAGGACGGCTGTCGGCGTAGCTCTGCGAACTGGTCCAGCCATAAGAAGTGCCGTGAGTTAAAGTTTTTCCGCTGTCGTCGTAATAATCGCCGTCGGCTATTCCCTGACCGCTCAGCTTTCCGTCAGCCATGATATAAGCCATACCCTTTGCAACAGAATTCTCCGTCATTGTTACATTTCCGAAAACGCAGGCGCTCTCGATAACCTTTGCATTGCCGCTTATATTAGCTCTGCCCATTACCGAAGCGCAGTCATCAACGCGAGCATTTCCCGAAACCACGGCATTTTCGGCAACCATGCCATAGCCTGCTATAACGGCGTTGTCTGCAACCTGCGCGCTGCCTTCAACAACGGCGTAGTCCAGAAGCTTAACATTGCCTGTAACCTTTGCATTACCCTTGACGATCGCATTGGGCGCAACATAAACGCTCGGCTCTACCGTTGCCGTGGAAGCCACAAGACCGCCGCCGTTGGAATGGGGAATGTAATCAGCCTGCTCCCACCAGTTGGCGGAATCCGTGGAAACTATTCTCTTTGCGATCGAAACATTCTCGCCAAGGCGTATGGCATAGGGATATCGCTCCTTTTCCGAAAACGGATAATTGGATTCGGAGAACATGGACGCGTCATCGTAAATTCCCGGCAATCCGTACTTTGTTATCTTATCGAGATCGGGCGTTGCAATAACGGAAAGATAAGCTTTTCCTCCCGTATACGGAACTGACGCATACTCTCCGTTGCCGAAAAGCTTGGAATAAGTACACGAGCCGTCCTCAGCCTGCTGAACGATACAGGCTCGCCAGTCCGCACCCTCCAAATCGGAAAGCCCCGTAAAATGAACTTCAATATCTCCGCCGCTAACTTCAAGAGGAATTATATTTAACCCTGCAAACTGCGGAGCGCGCTCCGTTGGAACGACATATTCATCGGAAGATACTGGTTCGGGCATTGTATAGATCTGCTGCCAGTTCCAGTCGCCCTGAGCAAGAAGTTCGTCCAATCTTGCGCGGTACGCGTCTCCCTTTTTGAAATCAAGTCCTGCCATATGCGCCGCAAACATACCGAGAGTTTCCTTGATATCGGCAGGCGCAAGGCGTTCCACCTGATCGAACGGGTACTCGTCAACCCTTCCCTCCTGAAGCATCTTCTTCACGAAATCCGCGCCGTAGCCCTCTAAATTATCGGGATTTTCCGTAAGATACTGCAAAAACGCCCATGAAGCGTAATAATCTCTGCCGCCGGGGAAAGTAAAGTTCAGATTTTTCATGTAAGTCTCGAAAAAGTCCGTGCCGTGACCCGTATCGTCGTTTGAATAGTCGCTGTAGAGATACTGCTCGCGGTACCAGTTTCCGATAGCCTCCCACCATGCGTAAGAATATTTATTGTTATTCCAGCCCTTTTGATGAGCCGTCATAACGTGACCGAATTCATGAGGCATGACCCACGACGGCGGATTGACCTGCATGGAATCAACGCAGCAGAACATATAAGCGAATCCGCCGCTGTCCCACGACATATACGCCCAGTCATCAACCATTCCCTCCAGACCCGTGCCTGAAATGTAAATATTCGTCTTGTATTCGTTTCCGTCGCGGAGATGATCTTCCACGGACTGCGATGGCGGAGCCATAGAGAGATCGTTCATGTAAACGTCCCAGATATCCTCCATATTCTTGGCGTTTCCCTCCAGAAATTCCTGCGTTACCTTAGCGGAATCCGCGCCGCTGTTTCCCCAGATAAACTGAAAATGCTCCGATTCATAGTAATTGTAATTACTGCTGAAATTAAAGAACGGATCGCGGACTTTGAAATTCTCGTCTGCCGCCACAATATCGCCCATGCTGAACGGCGCTGACGTAAGGCATAACGCCGCCGCAGATATTGCAGCCGTCATCTTTAATAAGTGTTTGTTCATAGTAAAACTCCTTTTCACTTGATTCTGAAACGCGCCTATACGTTTCAAATGAAATATGCTATGTTTATTTTAACATTTTATTTTCAACTCGTCAACACATTATAAACAATCGATCCAAATACTACACCAAATGTGTAAAAAAACTGCCGCACCATTTCAGTACGGCAGTATGCTTTATTCAGTTTCTTTATTTTTCTTCTTTTTATCGTCCTTGGAATTCTTTTCGTCCGATTCCTCTTCTGATTCTTCCTCGTCATTCTTATCAGCGTCATCGCCGTCAGCAAGAGCAAGCTTCTTCTTTTTACTGTCGGAAACAATCGCCTCTATGAATGCAACCGCAAAGAATACAACAAATACGATAGCTTCAAGGATAAGGAGCGGAGTCTTTAAGTTCGCCTTGATTCTGTCCATTCTGTTTGTGGAAACGTCAGCCGCGGGAACGAGAACGTTATAAGCGTTTTTGAATGTTACGTTTACATAATAATCCTCGGATGTATCACCTACAGCGTCGATGAGCGTATTTAACTTCTCGCTCAAAGATTTAAGAGCTGCCTCAATTTCTTCGGTTTTTGCAGCCGAACCTGCCGATTTGCTCTTGAGAGTTTCCTGACGCTCCTTATAATAGCTGATCTGCTGCTTCGTCTGCGCAAGATTTGAAGCAATAAGGGTTTTCTGCTTGAACATCTGGTCATACTGTTCGGAAGCGATAGAACTTTGCATCGATGTATCTTCGGTGCTGCCGAATACTATTATCTGATCTTTTTCGTAATTCTTGATAGACTCCTCATACGCTTCGAGTTCTTCCTCATACTGAAGGCGCTGACGCGTCAAAGCCTTTATTCTGTATTCGTAGTAAGCGAGGGCGTCGTCTTTGTTTTTGGTGATATTGTTTACAATAATGTAAGACGAAATTTTGTCGAGGTCGATAGTTTCAATAGTTGAGATAGCTTCGTAAAGGTCGTCAAATGTATATCCCGTCACTGAAGAACGGAAACGCGTATCGTCGTCGTCGGCAAGTTTTTTGACATACTTTTTCAGAGTTGTAATGTTGTTTGAGAAAACGTCGATAGCTTCCGTATAATCGTAATCCTCATAGCCTATGACGCTCAGCGCGCTTCCGAGAGACTCGTTGTAGCCGTATTCCTTATAAAAGAATGTCTTATAATTTTCCAAAACGCGGTTGAAGAGCGCAACGGCTTCTTCATCTGTAAAATCGGTAGCAGAATAATCGAATTCCACAATATACTGGGTGGGGAAATAAGTAGTTTCGAGAATTTTTTCAGCAGCGGCGACGTTACCTGTTTTATCGACAACATTGCCGTACTGAGTGAGACGAGCAACCGTATCTTTCGGCGTAATACCTTTAATCGTAATACCCTGTCTTACATATTCCAGCTGTTCAAGCTCCAGATTGAGATCGGTCAGCGCAGATTCGATAACGTTAGGATTCTTAATAGTTTCAACCTTAAAATCTCTTCCGTTGGGGTCGAGCCCCTGTTCAATGCCGTTGTATGAGAATCCGACAAGAGCC
This sequence comes from uncultured Alistipes sp., assembly GCA_964401315.1. Classification (GTDB taxonomy): domain Bacteria; phylum Bacillota; class Clostridia; order Oscillospirales; family Ruminococcaceae; genus Ruminococcus. Next base: position 50,365 of record CAYNYB010000002.1, on the reverse strand, counting down.
TCAAGAGTAGGCTTCTTAACATGAGTCGTGATCATTGAATATCCTACAGCCAGAGCAACGCACACTACCGCCGCAACTATCCAGATAAGCAGATATTTTTTCAGCTTTTTAATAAGCGTACCAATCGAAATTATGACTTCGTTGTCATCTTTTTCATTGGTATTGAGCGTTATATTAACGTTCTGATTTTCTTTCTTTGACATTTTGACCTCCTTGTAAATGAATCAATGAGTTGTTCTTATTTTACTGTATTTTATATAATAACACTTTTCAAATTAAAAGTCAACAGTAAAACTTAATAATCTCAAATTTTCCAGAAAAGCCACAATTTACGGCAAAATTACCCATGTTATTTTGCGGAATTTATTCAAAAAACAGTTCTTTCATTTCTATTTCGCCGTCGATCTCAAAAAGCAGTTTTACCGCGAAATTCTCTCCGCATTCATCTGCCGAAACCGAAATATCCGTCCAGTTTTCGGCAGGTCGGATATTGCATTCAACGCCGTTTACCGTAACCCTTCCCGAGCCGCCGCCGCGGTACGAAATACCGATTCTCTCGGGATCTCCGCGGAAATACTTGAAATTCACAGCCGTTTTTCCGCTTATTTCCGCAATAAAACGTTCTCCGTCACGATGATTGACATTGGGAAAGCTGTCGGTAAAAATTTTATTCGAACCGTGAGGCATATTGAAATTTGTGATATGACAGGCTATTACCGCAGGATATCGTCCGTTGGCTTCAAGCGCGCCGTCGTTGAGTCCGCAGCTTGTAATACAGATCTGCTTTATCGAACCGTCGGCGGCGATACCGATCTTTTCGGCGCATGCCTGACGGCTGTAATCGGATTTATGAGTAAGTCTGTGATAGAATACGTACCACTGACCGTTTATCTCGATAATGCTGCCGTGGGTCGTTCCCGTCATGTTCATTCGCATATCATCGGCAGTATCATCAAATCCCACGTCTCCGTTGGAAACTATAGTTCCGCCGTATACGAAATCTCTGTCGGGATAGTCGCTGACAGCATAGCAAAGCTCGTGATTCTTCTGTGACGAGAAAATGAAGTAATATTTATCTCCGACCTTGCGCATCGAACTTGCCTCGAAAAATTCATGTCCCCCAAAATCCGCGTCATAGGGAATTATATGCCGCGCATCCTCTTTAACGGTAAGCATATCGTCCTCCAGAACGACCATACACGCGCCGTTTACGTTGTCGGGCGTATTGAGAATCTCTTCGGCAGTTTTATTGAAACGCTTCATCACCTCGGCAAGCTTTTCCTTATCGGAAGCCAGAACTTCATTTCCCTCGTCCATGAACTGCGTACCGTAATATATGCGGATAACGCCGTTGTCGTTGAACGCGCAGGGGTCGAAACAGACGTATTTTTTCATGGGCGTACCGTCGGGATAATGAACGAATCCCAGATATTCGTACCTGCCTGCGGGAGTATCGCAGACCGCAACAGAGATCGGACCGTTGTATCCGCCAAATCCGTACTCTCCCGAAAGGCAGTAATAAAGGTAATATCTGCCGTCATTTCCTTGTACAACATCGGGAGCATACATATATGAGCGTTTTTCGCTGTAATCGGGGTCCTGCTTTGCACTGTAGATAACGCCCTCAAGCCGCCAGTCGGAAAGATCGTCCACGGGCGCGGAGTAAACCGTATAATCGCCCATGCAGAACGTATGACCTCCCTCCAGATCGTGAGAGCCGTAAAGATAAACTCTGTCCCCGAAAATATGCGGCTCGCCGTCGGGGATATACTCATCAAGGGGTAAAAACGGGTTGTAGACTTGTTTTTTCATAATCAGTTACCTTTATCAATAATTAATAGTAAATGAGATCGGAGGACCGTAAACGTTCTGCACATCGTCCTTTGCAGGATCGTATTCGTCATTCTCCGTGGGAATTTCCGATTCCAGCGTTGTCGTCGTCGGCGGAGTCATCACATCTTCATCGGGCGGAGGTCCGTATACATTCTGATAATCCTGATAGCATCCCGCAAGATTCAATGTTGCCGAAAACATCGCCGCAGTCAGCATGGCTTTTTTCGACTTTTTCATATCGTATGTCCTTTGGCTTTCAGCACGTCGATAATGCTGTTAACGTATTTGCGGCAAGCTTCTTCGCTTTCAGCTTCAGCCATAACGCGAACAAGAGGTTCCGTTCCGCTTTCACGCACGAGCATTCTTCCCGTTGAGCCAAGCTCCGAAGAAGCCTTTTCAACGGCAGCCTGAACGTCGGGATCAGCCTGAGCAGCCGCTTTATCCTTAACTCTGACATTTTCAAGCACCTGAGGAAATACCTTGAAAGGCGCGGCAAGCTCGCTGAGCTTCTTTTCGCGTGACATGATGACCTGCATTATCTTCAGGCTGGTGAGGATTCCGTCTCCGGTCGAAGCGTACTTCGAGAAAATGATATGTCCCGACTGCTCGCCGCCGATGCTGCATCCGTGTTCCTTCATGTATTCGTAAACATATTTATCGCCTACAGCGGTTTTCGCATAGTTTATGCCGATCTCGTCAAACGCCTTGAACAGACCGAAATTTGACATAACGGTTGCAACGACTGTGTTATTTACCAGCCTGTCGCGATCCTTCATGTATCTGCCGTAAATGTAGAGAATGTGATCGCCCGAAATAAGATTGCCCTTTTCATCAACGCAAAGGCAGCGGTCGGCGTCTCCGTCATATGCAAATCCTGCGTCAAGACCGTTTTCAACAACGTATTTTTGCAGCACCTCTATATGTGTAGAGCCTGCGTTGTCATTGATATTCACACCGTTCGGGGAAGCGTTTATAACATGAGTCTCCGCGCCGAGCGCGTCAAATACAGCCTTGGCGATATTCCAAGCCGCGCCGTTAGCGCAGTCAAGACCGATCTTCATTCCGCGGAACGAATAAACTCCGAGGGAAATAAGATAGCCGATATATCTGTTTCTGCCCGATACATAGTCGACCGAACGACCGATCTTTTCATTTTTTGCAAAAGGAAGTTCTTCCCATTTTTCGCCGAAAACTTCCAGCTTGCCGTCAAGATAGGCTTCAACAAGATTTATGACCTCGTCCTCCATTTTTTCGCCATTTCCGTTGATAAGCTTCAAACCGTTGTCGTGATAAGGATTATGGCTTGCGGAGATCATGATAGCGCAGTCGAATCCGTCCACGCGCGAAACATATGCAACCGACGGCGTAGTTGTTACATGAAGCAGATAAGCGTCCGCGCCCGAAGCCGTCAGTCCGCCTACCAGCGAATATTCGAACATATAGCTTGAACGGCGCGTATCCTTGCCGATAACTATGCGCGCGGGAGTATCGTCGCCGCCGCGCTTTTTAAGTTCGCCGTAATACCAGCCGAGAAATCTTCCTACTTTATATGCATGATCTGCCGTAAGACTTTCATTTGCAGTTCCTCTGAAACCGTCCGTACCAAAATATTTTCCCATTTTTATTCTCCTTGTAATTATCACTGCTTCAACAGTGTTTTATTTATAAATAGTATGCATCAAATCACATACCGATTTTATTGTACCATATTATTTTTATATAGTCAAGGCATATATTGCGATTTTTGCAGGAAATCTGTTTTTATTTGATATCGCCGCACAAGTAAAAACGATTACCATTAATATACAAAAAAGCACAAAAATTCAATGTTAAAACAATGCAAATAGCTGAAAATGAATAAAACGCTTGACAAAGTGAGATAATAGTGGTAAATTAATATTAGCACTCAAAGAGACAGAGTGCTAACGCATACGATTAGCTTATCTGTTACGGAAAGGTTGTGATCATCGTGGACGACAGAAAACTGAAAATACTTGCTGCTGTGGTCGACGAATATATCAGAACAGGCGACCCCGTCGGCTCTAAGGCAATTTCAAAGCTTGACAATATCAAGGTTTCCGCTGCGACCGTCAGAAATGATATGGCTGTCCTCGAACAGATGGGCTATCTCGAACAGCCCCATACTTCCGCGGGAAGAATACCCACTTATCTCGGATATCAGCTTTATATCGACAAGCTGCTTACTTTGAACGAACTTTCCGACGAGGAAAAACTCCGTCTTGACGAACTTCTCGGCGACGGCAATACTACGGAAGAACTTCTCATTCAGAATGCCGCGACGGCTCTTACAGAACTTACGCATTGCGCCGCTGTTGTTGCAAACTCTTCTCCGCGGTTTTCGGTCATTTCCAAAGTCGAAGTAATCCCCACGGGAAAGAGACTGTACGTCATTCTTCTGATAACCTCCAACGGCAGCATCAAAAATAAAGCATGCCGCCTTGAATTCGACCTCAGCCACGAACAGCTTGATTTTTTCACGCATTATATAGATGAAAACCTCAGCGGAATTTCCGTAGACGAACTTTCCGAGGATATGCTCGACAAAATGATAACCGCCGTTTCGGCATATATGGTCAGCCTTTCGCCGCTGGTCAAGGGCATATGCGAGCTTTCCGAAGATCTCAAACATCAGGAGCTTACCGTAAGCGGAAGCGAAAAGCTGCTTTCCTGCGAAGAACTCGATAAAATGGAGGTAGTGCGGTTTATTGAGCATAAACACGAACTTACCGATTTTCTGGAGGATTCTTTCAGCGGAATTAAGGTGAAATTCGGCGCGGACGGCTCGTTTGCGATCGGAAATTCAAGCATGATCGTTTCGAAATACCGCAAAAAAGGCAAGGAAGCCGGTTCTCTCGGAATCATAGGTCCTATGAGAGTCGACTATAAAAAGATTATTCCGTATATCGAATATCTGACGCATAAAATATCTGCTCTGATGTCAGATGAAGATGAAAATACACCTGCGACGGACGACGGCAACGCAGCTATGGAAAATTTTTATCAGTGAACTTGTTTGATTTTCAAGTAGGGTTACTATAACCGTCGCCGTGAACGTAGAAAGGAGCATTATTATGGCAAAAGATTTGAAAAACGAAGCAGAAGAGATCGCGGAGGAAACTGTGGAAGAAGTCGTTGAAGAGATGAACGAAACGGAGGCTTCCGACGAGGACGACGCAGTAAGCGAATACAACGATACCGCCGCTCAGTATGTCGAACTCGAAGAAGCTCTCGCCGAGGCTAACGATAAGTACATCAGGCTGTACGCCGACTACGATAACTACAGAAAGCGTACCACCAAGGAGAAAACAGAAACATATCTTAACGCTTCCGCCAAGTGCATTGAAAATCTTCTCCCCGTTATCGACAGTTTCGAACGCTCTCTCGAATTTGAGTGTTCCGACGAAAATTTCAGAAACGGTATCGCGATGATATTCAACCAGCTTAAAGAATTCATGACGAAGATGAACGTTACGGAGCTTGAAGCTCTGGGCGCGGAATTCGACCCCAATTATCATAATGCCGTTCAGCAGCTTGAAAGCAGCGAATATGAGGGAAATCACGTATGCGCCGTTTATCAGAAAGGCTACATGATGGGCGATAAGCTTATCAGACCTGCTATGGTTGCCGTGGCATTGTAATATAAATTATAAATAAAGTTAAACCTGTACGGCGGCAAAGCTGCTGTATTGAAATATTTTAGGAGGAATATATTATGGGAAAAGTTATTGGTATTGATTTGGGTACTACAAACTCTTGCGTAGCTGTTATGGAAGGCGGAAACGCCGTTGTTATCCCCAACAGCGAGGGTGCAAGAACCACTCCTTCCGTCGTTGCTTTCACTAATAACGGCGAGCGTCTCGTTGGTCAGGTTGCCAAGAGACAGGCTATCACCAATCACGACAGAACCGTTTCTTCGATAAAGAGACATATGGGTTCGAATTATAAGGTTACTATTGACGATAAAAATTATACGCCTCAGGAAATTTCCGCCATGATCCTTCAGAAGCTTAAGGCTGACGCGGAAGCTTACCTCGGCGAGACTGTTACAGAGGCTGTTATAACAGTTCCCGCTTACTTCACGGACTCTCAGAGACAGGCTACAAAGGACGCAGGTCAGATCGCAGGTCTTAATGTAAGACGTATCATCAACGAGCCTACGGCTGCCGCTATTTCTTACGGTATCGACAAGGAAGAAGAGCAGACCGTTATGGTTTACGACCTCGGCGGCGGTACGTTCGACGTTTCTATCATTGAAATGGGTGAGGACGTTCAGCAGGTTCTTGCTACGGCAGGCAACAACCGTCTCGGCGGCGATGATTTCGACCAGCGCATTATCAACTGGATGATCGAAGAATTCAAGAAGGCTGAAGGCGTTGATCTTTCAACAGACAAGATGGCTGCACAGAGACTCAAGGACGCGGCTGAAAAGTCCAAGATCGAGCTTTCTTCGACTACAACTTCAAATATCAACATTCCTTTCATCACGGTTGACGCAACAGGTACTCCCAAGCACCTCGATCTTACTCTCACACAGGCTAAGTTCAACGAGCTTACTGCCGATCTCGTAGAAGCTACAATGGGACCTGTTCGTCAGGCTCTTAAGGACAGCGGACTTTCTGCTTCCGAACTCAGCAAGGTTCTCATGGTCGGCGGTTCTTCAAGAATCCCCGCTGTTCAGGAAGCTGTTAAGAAGCTTATCGGCAAGGATCCTTTCAAGGGAATCAACCCCGATGAGTGTGTTGCTCTCGGCGCAGGCTATCAGGGCGGCGTTCTCGGCGGCGACGTTAAAAACGGTCTCCTGCTTCTTGACGTTACTCCCCTTTCTCTCGGTATCGAGACGGCAGGCGGCGTATGCACAAGAATGATCGAAAGAAATACTACCATACCAAAGAAATATTCTCAGGTATTCTCAACATATTCGGATAATCAGCCTGCCGTTGATATCAACGTTCTTCAGGGTGAGCGCGAATTCGCAAGAGACAACAAGCAGCTCGGTACTTTCCGTCTTGACGGTATCGCTCCCGCTCCCAGAGGAATCCCCCAGATCGAAGTAACTTTCGATATCGACCAGAATGGTATCGTTCATGTTTCCGCTAAGGATCTCGGCACAGGCAAGGAGCAGAATATCACTATTACTTCTTCCACAAATATGTCCAAGGAAGATATCGACCGCGCAGTTAAGGAAGCCGAGCAGTATGCGGCTGAGGACAAGAAGCGCCGCGAAGAGGTTGACGCCAAGAACGAAGCTGAAAACCTCGTATTCCAGTGCGAAAAGGCTCTTGCTGATTTCGGCGACAAGGTTTCCGCAGATGAAAAGTCAGCTATCGAACAGAAGTGCGCGGCTCTCAAATCTGCAATTTCCGCTAACAATTCCGACGAGATCAAGTCTCTCAAGGACGATCTCCAGAAAGCTTTCTACGATCTTTCTTCCAAGATCTATCAGCAGGCTAATCCCAACGGCGAGGGAATCGATCCTTCACAGTTCGCCAATATGGGCGGCGAAGCTCCCTCTCCCGATGACGGCGTAGTTGACGCTGACTTCACAGAAGTTTAATCAAAAATCTTAGAGCCTGTTTAAAATCTCACTGCGCACGTCTTTTCGGCAAATTTTGCTGAATCCTGCGTCAAAAATCCTTATCATACGACAGTATGCCTGCGGATTTTTCCTTGGCTTCAGAAAAATTATGCTTTAAAATCCGCACACACCGAGATTTTAAACAGGCTCTTATAGAAACAAAATAAATTAGGGCGAAAAATTCTTTTCGCCCTAATGGCGTACATATTGGTACGCGCCATTGCAGATTGGAGAATAGAATATGGCAGATAAAAGAGATTATTATGACGTCCTGGGACTCCAGAAAGGCGCTTCCGAGGACGAAATAAAAAAAGCATTCCGCAAAAAGGCAAGAGAAAATCACCCCGATCTTCACCCCGACGATCCGTCTTATGTTGAAAAATTTCAGGAGATAAACGAGGCTAACGAAGTTCTTTCCGATCCCGATAAGCGCGCTCGCTACGACCAGTTCGGTCACGCAGGCGTTGATCCCAATTACGGCGGCGCAGGCGGAGGTTTCGGAGATATGGGCGGATTCGGCGATATGGGCGATATTCTCGAAAGCATTTTCGGCGGTTTCGGCGGATTTACAAGCGGTTCGCGCTCTAATCCCAACGCTCCGAGACGCGGCGCGGATATCCAGACTAATGTCACCCTCAACTTTATGGACGCCTGCATGGGTATAAGACAAGATGTTAAGGTAAATCGCATGACAGTATGCGACGCCTGCCGCGGTACGGGTGCGGACGCAGGAACTACAGCCGAAATCTGTCCCGATTGTCAGGGCAGAGGTTCGGTAAAAACTACTCAGCGTACTCCGTTCGGCGCGATTTCCTCCACAAAGCCCTGTCCTCACTGCGGCGGCAAGGGTAAGGTCATTAAGAACCCCTGCGCGAAATGCCGCGGAATCGGCAGACTACGAGTGCAGAAAACCGTCAGCGTTGATTTCCAGCCCGGAGTCAATAACGGCGTTGTTCTTCGTGCAAGCGGTCAGGGCGACTGCGGTATCAACGGCGGCCCGTCGGGCGATCTGCTGATCAATATAAACGTCCGCAATCATCCTCTCTTCACACGCGAGGGCTACGATATTCACTGCGATATTCCCGTTACTTACAAAGACGCGGTTCTCGGTGCGGAAATAACCGTTCCCACCATCGACGGCGACGTATGCTACAATATTTCCGAAGGAACGCAGAACGGCACGGTATTTCGTCTCAAAGGCAAGGGCGTTAAGAAAGGCAACCGTCAAGAACGCGGCAACCAGTATGTTAAGGTATATGTGGAAATTCCGAAAAATCTTACCAAAAAGCAAAAAGATCTTCTGAATGCTTTTGAGGCTTCGCTTACCGAAAAGAATTACGCAAAGAGACAGAGTTTCTTTGAAAAGATAAAGGCTAAATTTGATTTCTGAAATAATAAAAGCGCTGCGGAAATTTATGATTTTCCGCGGCGCTTTTATTTTAACATTCAACTTTCCCAAAAGAAATTCGGGATTTTTTATACTCCTTAGTGATCCAGATATATGTAAGCGGAATAATACTTATCAGACAAACTGCTCCGTCAAATCTGCCAAAGCAAAACGTTGTTCGAAATTGATCATATCCGCTCATGTCAAGTTTGAACGTTACAGCCAGCCATTCCAAAATTCTGACCACTGCTCCCGCACACAATCCATAAACTAATGTATAACTCAACCATGCCAAAAAAGGCTTCCAGTTTTTTGGCATCTTGTACCAAAACCATACAAATTTATCCGGACGATTAAAAAACAACTGAGAAATGTACGATTTCAGATCAGGTACATCTGCTTTAACAGTTTCGTATTTATCAAATGAGTAACGGCAGGCAATAAAAATAATCACAAAAAAAATCAAATTCACCGTTATCAGGGCTTCCCACCCAAGATGAAGCTTTGTGACAAGTGGATTAGCTTCAAGGCTCAAATCGGGTGTATTATACAACGTCAATGCTCCGTCCGCAAGCATCAGTACAAAATACATCAAAAATACTTTAAGTGATTTTTTCATTTTCTCTCCTATGGCGATCAACACGCCCGATATAACTTTACCGCTGAACAGCCGTATTAACGTCCGCTTAGCGGTAATTTAGATTTATTCTATTTCTTGCTCACAGTTCTCTTAACAAGCTTCTTCAGCCGTCTTGACGTATCCTGCGGAAATGTCGTCACAAAGGTGAGAGTCTGCTTATGAGCCTCATCATGGGGAAGCTTCAAAAAATTATGGAAAAACGTATACACTTCATTAAAGCTTTCGAAAATCTCCCCGACGGCTTCCACGCCCTCTGGCGTAAGCACAACGCTGTTGCCGAAATCCTCATATACCAGTCCCGCATTCGCCAGACAGCGCAGAGTTTTGCTGACGCACGGTCTTGAAACCCCCAGATGACGCGCTATCCCGACGCTTTTGACATTCTCGTCGATGTCCGAAAGCTCCTTGATAGCCACAAGATATTTTACCTGACTTGGGCAGTATTTCATAAACTTTTCCTCCGATCAGGAACTGTGCAGAAATAAGTTGTGCATTTAGGCACAGGATAAAGGAAACAAGCACAAATGTGCAAGTTATTTTTGCACAGTTCCTTATTTGTCCGAATCGATAAGATGCCAGTATCCTTTCAGATACACCGCTCCAGATATAACAGTAAGCGCTGTGGATATCCAGATGAGTACGGGTATAATCACGCTGTCAACCGCGGTTATTATTGCCGACGGCAGCGAAAATCCGAAATCATAGCATACGCTTAGCCATACCATAGCCGCGATGATCGCGACCATGGTGAATGCGGTTTTCAGCTTTCCCCACATTCCCGCCGCAGCGACAACTCCGCTGTTCGCCGCTAAAAGCCGTAAGCCCGATACCATGAATTCGCGCGCGCTTATTATTATCAGCGGAACTGCTCCAACGTGAATCTCGGGAACTTCCGTAAATACCGCCAACGCGGATAATACAAGTACCTTATCAGCAAGAGGGTCAAGGAATTTTCCGAAGTTTGTAACCAGATTCCGCGCTCTTGCGATTTTTCCGTCAAGGGCGTCGGTGATCGAAGCCGCCGAAAAAATCACCAGCGCGATCAGGTAATGAAACGGAATGTCAAGATACATGAAAAGCAGGAAAAACGGGATAAGAAACACTCTCAAAAGCGTAAGCTTGTTTGGCAGATTCATTCCGCGATCACCTCTCCTATCAAGTCATAATCCAATGTATCCGTGATTTTTATCTTCACATAATCCCCTATTTTCAGCGGATTTTCGGAAGTAAAGAAAACTTTTCCGTCAATATCGGGAGCGTCATTCCGAGTACGTCCGAACCAGCATTCCCCGAATCGGTCAAAGCCTTCCACAACGGCTTCAAGCTCGCTGTCCATAAGCTTCTGATTATTCTGAAAGCTTATTTCAAGCTGCTGCTCCATAATTATATCCGCGCGGTGAGCGGCGTCCTCGGGTTCGATCTGATCGGAGAATTCGGCAGCCTTAGTTCCCTCCTCGGCTGAATATGGGAAACAGCCCAGACGATCAAAACGAACGCGCTGTATGAATTCCGCAAGATCGTTGAACTGATCGACGGTCTCGCCGGGGAAACCCGTGATAAGCGTCGTGCGGAGTATGACTCCCGGAACTTTTTCGCGGATATGAGCAAAGAGGGCTTCAAGCTTTTCCTCATCGCCCCAGCGGTTCATGCGGGACAGAATTTCGCCGTCGCAATGCTGAATGGGAATTTCCATATATTTTACAAGTTTTTCTTCGGAGGCGATAACGTCGAGAAGTTCGTCGGTAATGCGCTCCGGATAGCAGTAAAGCGTGCGAATCCATTTCAAGCCGTCGATTTTGCAAAGCTCGCGAAGCAATTCGGGAAGCTTCGATTCGCCGTAAAGATCTTCTCCGTAGCGCGAAGTATCCTGAGCGATAACGACAAGTTCCGTCACGCCGTTTTCCGCAAGGTTACGAGCTTCCGCAATAACGTCCTCCATTGGAACGCTGCGATATTTTCCGCGTATCATGGGAATTGCGCAGTATGTGCAGCAGTTGGAACAGCCCTCTGCTATTTTGAGATAAGAGAAAAACGGCAGCGTAGAAATTATTCTTTCGCCCGTAAGTTCAGCATCAAGCTTGGGCGGAAATTTCACTACGCGCTGATCGCCAAGGACTTCGTTAAGTATATCAACTATATCCTTATTGCAGCCTATTCCGATAACGGCGTCGGCTTCGGGAAAAAGTTCCGCAGCCTCTTCCTTATAACGCTCGGTAAGACAGCCGGTAATTATGATTTTTTTCAGCGTACCGTCGGCTTTCAGCGCGGCAAGCTCCAGTATTGTTTCAATAGCTTCTTCCTTTGCCGACTGTATAAATCCGCAGGTATTAACTACCGCAACGTCGGCAAGTCCGGGCTCGGTAACGAGCTGATAGCCGCTTTTTCTCAGCTTGAACAGCATTCTCTCTGAATCCACAAGATTTTTTGAGCAGCCCAGCGATACCATTCCAACCTTTATAGACATTTTGTTATTCCTCCGCATATTCCGCGTCCTCAAAATACTGCTTCACGGCATGATTTATCTCGTCGAATCCGTATCCGTATCTCACGAGGGCGCTTTTTACTTTTTCTATAGATTTTCTGTCGCCGCTGTCAGTAAGCAGGCGGCTGTGCTTCAATTTCAGCAGTTCCGCAAGATTTTCTCCGTAAACGTCCCCGAAAGCTTCGAGAGCGTTTTCAACCGTATCTTCCTTTAGACCTTTCATGAGCATTTCACGCTTAGCGCGTCTGTAACCGTATTTCTTTGCGCCGATCAGCTTCATGGCAAGCTTTTCGGCATATCTTCTGTCGTCGATCAGTCCGGTGCGCGCAAGCTTTTTTATAACGTCCAGACAAAGCTTTTCGCTTTTGTACGTTTTCATTAATTTCGAGAACATTTCTTCCGCAGAATAATCGCGGTAATCAAGGCAGTACAGCGCATACTGATACGCCCTGCGGAAATTGGACGCGTAAATTATTTTTCTCAATTCGACCCGTTCCAATTCCATGCCCTTGCCAAGTCCGAAATCGGTGATTATATCAATGTGCAGATAAATTTTCCTGCTGCCGTCGATCTCGACTTCGTAAGTAGCTCCCTTATATTTTGAAAGTGAAGTTATTTCCATTAGGTGTCTACTATTAATCGGCAGGAGTGAATTCCTCAAAATCCTCGTCGATATTATCGAAAATATCCTCATCGGCAGAATTTTCATTCTCGTTCTCGACAACATCGCCCTCTGCCGCGGCTGATTCGGCAGCGTCGGCAGCCTTTCCCTTTTTCTTCTCGCTGTCCTTCTTTTCCTCGGCCTTTTTCTCAAGAATTTTCTGTTCGATCTCTTTCATAAGTTCAGGCTCGTTTTTGAGAAGCTCCTTGACATTATCACGACCCTGTCCGAGCTTTCTGTCTCCGTAACTGAACCACGAACCGCCCTTTTTAATGATCTCCATCTCAACGGCAATATCCAATACTTCGCCGGTACGCGAAATTCCTTCGCCGTACATCATATCGAATGCAGCTTCCTTAAAGGGCGGCGCAACTTTATTTTTCACGACTTTACACTTCGTATTCGCGCCGATAACCTGACTTCCGTCTTTGATAACCTCTCCCTTGCGCACGTCGATTCGCACGGACGCATAGAATTTCAATGCGCGTCCGCCCGGAGTTGTTTCGGGATTTCCGTACATAACGCCGATCTTTTCGCGTATCTGATTGATAAAGATCGCCACGCAGTTGGATTTCGAGATAGCCGCAGTAAGCTTTCTCATAGCCTGCGACATAAGTCTCGCAAGCTGACCGACATGGGAATCACCCATATCGCCGTCGATCTCGGCGCGGGTAGTCATGGCGGCAATGGAATCGAGAACGATAACATCAATCGCGCCCGAACGGATAAGGGCTTCCGCAATTTCAAGGGCCTGCTCGCCGCTGTCGGGCTGCGAAACAAGAAGGTTATCAATGTCAACGCCCAACGCCTTTGCATAAACGGGATCAAGAGCGTGTTCAACGTCGATGAAAGCAGCCTCGCCGTTCATTTTCTGCGCTTCAGCAATTACCGAAAGAGCGACCGTAGTTTTACCGGAGCTTTCAGGCCCGTAAATTTCAACGATTCTTCCGCGCGGAACGCCGCCTATTCCCAGAGCCATATCAAGCGTCATAGATCCTGTGGGAATAGCGTCCACTTTAAGAGTATCTGCCTGTCCGAGACGCATTATCGCGCCTGCGCCGTATTTTTTTTCAATAATCTTTATCGCACCGTCAAGAGCCGCCTTTTTATCGCTTTTTTCCACAACTCTCACTACCGTCGCTTTTTTTGCAAGTTCCTTTTTTGCCATTTTTTATTCCTCCGTTTCAGCTGCTGCAGTACGAATTATTCCGCCTGCGTCCTTTGAGAATTTTATGTTTATAAAGTGGTTTTGATGTAAAATTTTTTTCACGGCGTCGTGCTGTCCCATGCCGAATTCACAGCAGAAGCTTCCGCCTTTTTTCATGGAATCTCTCCACAACGGCGCAAGCCGCCTGTAAAAATCCAGTCCGTCATTTCCGCCAAAAAGAGCCATATAAGGTTCGCGGCGCACTTCCGGCTGTAATTCTTTCATTTCCTCAGCCGTAAGATAAGGCGGATTTGTAACAATAATATCAAGTTCCCGAAATTTTTCGGCAGTCCGCGAATCCAGAACATCGGCGGCGACTATATTTATATCCGCGCCGTTCAGTTCGGAATTTCGCTTTAAATAGCCGATCGCCTGCTCTGAAAGCTCCACCGCTGAAACCTCTGCAGTCGGCAGTTCTTTTTTCAGCGTGATCGCAATGCAGCCGCTGCCGCTGCAAAGATCGGCTATTTTCGGCGATCGCAGATTTTTCCTGCGGCATATCTTCAAAACGTCCTCGATAAGAGTTTCCGTATCGGGACGAGGAATCAAAACGCCCTCTCCGACTTTAAAAGTGCAGCTCCAGAAATCCCATTCGCCGAGTATGTACTGGAGCGGCTCGCCCTCGGAACGCCTTTTTATCATTCCGCGAATCTTTTCTTCATGCTCCGCCGAAACATTTTCCAGCGGAAGAAACATTGGATTTCTCTCGCCGAAAACTTCCTGAAAAATACACATGACATCAAAGCCGCTGTCGGAGATATCATTCTGTTCGAGGAACTGAACCGATTCTTTGTACATTTCGGAGCGGCTTACCATTTATCCTCCGATCTGTCCTCGGGAATGCACGGTTTCAGCGCTGCAATAGCTATCTCGATCATGCTGTCGTCGGGTTCTTTGGTGGTAAGACGCTGCATTGCAAGTCCGGGTGCGGAAAGAATACGCGTAAAAAGATTGTCATGAGTTCCCGCAAGGCGTATGCATTCATAAGATATGCTTACAACTAACGGCAGCGTTGCAAGGCTGATGAGCGATCTCTGCCACCATACCAGATGATTCGGCACAAAGCACATTACAAATATGCCGATGATAAGTACGATAAAAATAAAACTCGTTCCGCACCGCTTATGAAAGCGCGTCTGTTTACGGACGTTTTCCACGGTCAGTGGAAGCTCCGCTTCATGGCAGGCTATGGTCTTATGCTCCGCGCCGTGGTACATATACTGCCGCTTGATATCTTTCATCAAGCCGACCGCAAACATATAAAATACGAACAGAGTGATCTTCACAATTCCTTCCAGTACGGGCTTGAGGATACCGTAGTCGGCGATATTCGGAACAAGTCCCACCAGAAATTTCGGAAGCACGAAGAAAAGTCCCATGGCGATAACGATCCCTATACAAGCGCCGATCACCATAACCACGTCGAATGCCCCGCTGCTGAGTTTTTCGTCGGATTTTTCCTTTTCGTCTTCAACCATCTGCTTTTCAGCGGATTTCATGGTGTATTTATACCCCTTGATGAGCGAGGAAACGAAATTGAAACAGCCTCTTATAAATGGAGTACGCTTATACCAAGGCGCATTCGAGCCGTTTTTTTCGTCCCACACTTCAAGGTCGATAGTTCCGTCGGGCAAACGGCAAGCCATCGCGCCCTTTTGCGGTCCGAGCATCATTATTCCCTCGATAAGAGCCTGACCGCCGATCTTTGATTTGAATTTTTCGCCGTCGGGCGAATTACTGTTTTTTCCCATTTTCTGTCTCCTGATTATTTTTTATGCCGTTTTTGGCAGATTTCTTATCGCTTTTCGGCAGAATTATGGTTACTGTAGTACCCTTTCCCTCGCCTGCGCTTGTGATATTCAGCGAACCGCCGTGCATATGTATAATTTCATCGGCAACCGCAAGCCCGATTCCCGAACCTCGCCGCGTATGATTCGCCTTGTAAAATTTTGTCTTGACCTTCAAAAGGTCGGATTCCTTGATTCCGCAGCCCGTATCGGCGACTTTCACCTCGATCATGCCGTCGTTTTCGCAGGCAGTCACCGTAACGCTGTCGCCTGCCGAGGAATACTTCACGGCATTATCGATAACGTTTATAAATACCTGCCGAATGCGATTTTTATCGCCGTACACAAAGGGGAGCATTTCGGGTTCGTCGTACAGGATCTTTATTCCGTCGCGCCGCGCCTTGTCGCTGTAGATCAGGACGGCGTCGCCCAGTTCCGCAAGAATATCAAGATTTGCGTTTTGCAGAGTGAAATGTCCGTTCTGCATACGGGAAAAGTCGAGAAGCTCCTCAACCATATGCGAAAGCCTTTCCGTCTCGTTCACGATAACGCCTACGCCTTTGGTCATTGTATCGGGACTTTCGCCGCCGTCCACCATAAGCGTTTCCGCCCAGCCCTTTATAGCCGTCAAAGGCGTTCTCAACTCGTGGGAAACGGAAGAGATAAATTCGTTTTTCATCGCTTCAGCCGAAGAAAGCTCGTCAGCCATATGATTTATCGCCATACACAACTCGCCGATCTCGTCGTCGCTGTTATTCTGGATTCGCACGGAAAAGTCGCCCATTGCAAATTTCCGTGTGATGCCGCTGATCTGCCTTATGGGTTTGACGATAGAGCCTGCAAAATAAAGTCCCGTAATTACGATTATGAGAATTATCGCCGCGCATATCGCAGTTACAAAAATAATGTAGCCTTTTATGGTATTGTCGATCTCCGTCAGGGAAGTTACCATTCGCACGGAACTGTATTCGCTGTTAAACGACGACAGAGGCACTGAAACCGCAAGTATCTTTTCACCGCCCGCAAGCCGTCCGATGTAGCTTCCCTCGCCGCTTTCCATGGCTTCCTCATAATCGGGCATTGCGGAATCCTCGTCGGGCGAAAAACCCGACGAAGTCAGCACTACGCGCCCTTTTGAATTTATCGCCATTAATTCTATTTTGTCTTTTTCGTTGAAGGTTTCAAGCATATTCCGCATTTCAGCCGAAAAATTTGCGTCGCTGTCCTGAGAATGGATACTCAAAACGCTTGTAACGGCATTTATTTTTGATATAAGATATTGCTTGGCGGAATTGTAATAATAACTTTGAACGGCGTAAATTACCGCAAGCTCGATAACTAACAGCGCAAGTATGATCACGCCTAAGTTATTGAATATCCAACGTTTGGTAATACTTTTCTTTGCCATTACTGCATATCATTCCATTTGTAGCCGTAGCCCCATATAGTAATGATGTACTTTGGACTGGACGGCTCTTCCTCTATCTTCATGCGAATCCGCCGGATATTTACGTCGATTATCTTATCGTCGCCGTAATAGCTTTCGCCCCAGATATGATTCAGTATACTTGCGCGGTCGAGAGCGGTATTCTTATTATTCATAAAATATTCCAGTATCTGATATTCCACTTGAGTGAGTTCGATCTGAACGCCGTCCTTGGTGACCGTGCGGCTTTTGAGATTAAGCACAAACGGCCCGCTTTCTATGACGGACTGCTTTTCATTCTTGATGAAACTCATGCATACGCGGCGGTAAATTGCGTCCACGCGCGCCGTAAGTTCCGACGGGGAAAACGGCTTTGTTATATAATCGTCCGCACCTATCATCAGACCGCTGACTTTATCCATTTCCTGCGTTCTTGCCGTCAGCATTATAATGCCGATAGTGGAGCTTTTTTCCCTGATTTTTTTGCATACGGTAAATCCGTCTATTCCCGGCATCATAATATCAAGCAGCACAATATCAAAGTTTCCGCGTTCGGCTTCGAAAGTTTTCAGCGCAGCCTCTCCGCAGTTCACATCAACAACTTCATAGCCTGCGCGCTTGAGATTTATTACTACAAATTCGCGGATAGTATCTTCGTCCTCGCATATAAGTATACGTTTCATATTCAGTCACTCCTTTTCGGTTATCAGAGCATATTCAAAGGTCTATTCTTTATATATAAATCCGGCGGCTGCCTCGACGGCAGTTACGGAAAGTCCGTCGCTGTTGTCGGAATTCGGCGATATATAGGCAAGATATGCCGATTCTCCCTTTGTGCGCAAAAGCATATAGCCTGTAGATATCCTGTCATCTGCGGAAGCTTTGTCGCCTGCGCAGTATATACGCATCAATTCCCTGCCCATTCCCTCGTCGGAATACGCGCAGAAAACGATCTCGTCATTTATCGCGTCGCGGCGCACTGTAACTTTATTCCGCCATTTTTCGGGGAAAATAAACACATATCCGTCGCCCACGCTGTAGTATGAGGTATATTTGCTTTTCATTTTTCCCGATTCTTTCACGGTCAGCCACTTTGTCAGCCGAAGCTGCTCTCCCTCCGCCGAATCTTCATATCCGGGCGCAACGCTCTGCATCGGTATTTCTATCACGCCGTCGCTGTCAACGTCGCAGGCGCTGCATCCCGACGGACGGAGCGTGGCTGCCGATTCTTCGGAATCGGAAAAAATCTTGTTCAGTCCGTTTTCATTCATGTAAATTATATCGGTCTGTATAAATCCTGCCGCAGAAACGGCGTCGATATACAATCCCGTATGCTCTTTGTTCAATTCTCCGTAGCCTACGCTGTCGAATTCAGTAAATCCGCCGCTCAGATCTATTTTATAGCGATGATATTTTCCCTCGTCGTCAAGCTTATACGCCTCCGCCGCGGCAGGATTTCCGTTGACCGAGCCTTTCAGAAGAAGAAATTCATTACTTTCGTCGCGGTCGAGATCGGTAACGTCGATGAACGAGTATGAATCCGAAAATGTACGCTCCAGTTCTCCGTCGCTGTAGCTGTAGATGGTAGCCGTTTTTTCGGAACGGTTGATAAGGCTGCTGCCGATTATCAGATTCATACGCTGATTTTCGCCAAGCTGCGAGATCATTACACGCTCGATCTCCGAACCGTCTGCCGGCGTATCATAAACGGAACGCCATTTACCGTTTTCACTGTCAAGAATATTGATCCGCAGTGTATTTTCGGGAGCGGCAAGACTGTTTTTTTCATAAAACACAACGGCTTCCCTGCCGCCGTCGCCGTCGATATCCTCCACTATAAATGCGGAAAGATATTTTCCGGATTTCGGATATTTCAGGCTTATCGAACTGCCTGCCGCGTCCGTGAGAGCGCTGTATATCTGCTCCTGCTCCAGACTGAGCTTCGGCGGCGCCATGAGCGTGTCGATACTTGTGCCGAACGTGCAGCCCGAAAGCAGCATAAGCGGTAATACCGCCGCCGCGTTTTTTAAGTATTTAAGCATTTATCTCTTCGATCTTGTCTCTGTCCTCAAGCTTCACATACTCGCGGCTTTTCGCAATAGCCTTGTATGCGGGACGGATTATGCGGCTGCCTGTAAGCATTTCTTCCATACGATGAGCAGCCCAGCCCGACATTCTCGCAACTGCAAAAAGCGGAGTGAAAAGCTCCTCCGGTATTCCCAGCATACGATATACCAGACCCGAATACATATCAACGTTGGCGCACATCGTCTTGCTGCTGCCCTTGACTTCCTTGAAAATCTCAGGCGTAAGTCTCTCAACAGTATCGAGAAGTCTGAATTCAGCTTCTATCTCTCTGCCCTTTGCAAGCTCGAAGGCTTTCTTTTTCAAGATAACTGCACGGGGATCGGAGATAGTGTAAACGGCATGACCCATACCGTAAATAAGACCTGAACCGTCGTTGGTCTGTTTGCGAATGGTTTTGCGCATATAATCGGCAACTTCGCCCTCGTCCTCCCAGTTTTTGATATTCGCCTTGAAATTATCGAGCATATTGATAACTTTTATGTTCGCACCGCCGTGACGAGGTCCTTTCAGCGAACAGATCGCCGAAGAATAAGCGGAATATGGATCAGTTCCCGATGAAGTGAGAACGCGGCAGGTAAACGTGGAGTTATTTCCGCCGCCGTGTTCAGCCTGAAGCATGAGAAGCCTGTCCAGCATCTGGGCTTCGTCTTTGGTGTACTGCCTGTCGGGACGAAGCAGCGAAAGAATGCACTGCGCCGTATTTTCCTCATAATTTATGGGGTGCATTATCATGCTTGCGTTGTCGAAAACTCTGCGCTTTACCTGATAAGCGTTGACCATGATAACGGGAAGCTTCGCAATAAGGCTGATAGCCGTTCTCATTTCGCTGTCCAGACCCTTGTTTTCACAGTCGTCGTCGTAGGAATAAAGCGCAAGAACGGAACGCGCAAGCTTATTCATGATATTTTTCGAGGGCGCTTTCAGTATCATATCTTCCACAAATCCGGACGGAAGATCTCTTTTCAGCGATATGTACGAACTGATATTTTTCAATTCCTTCTTATTCGGAAGATGACCGAAAAGAAGCAGGAAAACGGTTTCTTCGAATCCGTAGCGATCCTCGGCTTCAACATTCTCCACCAGATCGTTTATGCTGTATCCGCGGTAAATAAGCTGACCCGGTATAGGCTCTAATTCGCCCTCGTTGAGAAGATAGCCGTGAACATTACAGATATTTGTTATTCCTGCAACAACGCCTGTACCGTCACTATTGCGCAGACCGCGCTTGACATGATATTTTTCATAAAGCTTTGGATCGATAACGGAATTTTCCGAAAGCTCTCTGCATAAACCTGTAATATTGGAACCTGACATAAATGACGGCATAACACCACTCCCTTAAATATATTCATTATTAATTATACACTATATTTTTCTTCATGTCAATCATTTCACAATAATTTCAACATAGACAAAATTGCCGCTGTGTTTAGCTTTAGGAGGATAAAAATGAACAAAATCTTAATTTATGTAGTTTCTCTGACCGCCGCCGCAGGAATAATTCCTGCCGTTCCGCTGATTTTCAGCAGAGCTGCCGACAATAAGCCGGCTAAAGATCCCAAATCCGTGCTGATCGAGGAATTTATATTTGACGATGTTGAATATTCTGACGAGCCTTATAAGGTTCTTGATATTTCAAGCGGACAGGTTATGGAAGTTCCAGTCCGCGATTACGTCATAGGCGCAGTCTGCGCGGAAATGCCCGCCGTTTTTGAGGAAGAGGCTCTGAAAGCTCAGGCTGTCGCCGCCCACACCTATGCGGAAAGACAGCGGCGAATTTCGCGGAACTCCGAAAAATCCGAGTTGAATGGTGCGGATTTTTCCAATGATACCGCCAAATATCAGGGATATTATACCGCAAGTCAGATCAAGCACTATTTCGGGGAAAATTATGACGAATATTATAAAAAAATCAGCGACGCCGCCGATGAAGTGATGAATTACATCATCACATATGACAACGAACCGATAATTTCAGCGTTTCACTCCATGTCGTCGGGAACTACCGAAAGCGCCGAAAACGTCTGGGGAACTAAAGTTGACTACCTCGTACCCGTGGACAGCAGCTTCGACAAATCCGCTCCGAAATATGAGGAGGAAGTTACTGTCGATCTTAACTTCATGAAAAAACGCCTTGAAGAAGTTTTCGGGGCAGCTCTCGGCGAAAATGCGGAAGAGTGGATTATTCCCGCCGAAATTTCGGATTCGGGAACTGTCCTGACAGCTCTCGTCGGAGATAAAACAGTTACGGGAAATGACATTCGTACCGCTCTCGGATTAAGATCGGCGGATTTTGAGGTAGAGTTCGGAGAAGATTCTGCGGTATTCACCACCAAAGGCTTCGGGCATGGCGTTGGAATGAGCCAATACGGTGCGAATTCCATGGCTTCCAAAGGCAGTACATGGCGCGAAATTCTGGAGCATTACTACACGGACTGCACGATAACAAAGGTCGGCAATCAAAATAAGTAAGACTATGCTAACATTTTTCGGGTTTCAATAAGTTAACATTTCCCCATTTTTTAGCTTTTTGAGTTATAATATAATAGTAAATTAATGAGGGGTGGTCTTTATAAAAACTGTTGAAATTTTTTCCGACGGAGCTTGCAGCGGCAATCCGGGTCCGGGCGGTTACGGAACTATTCTCCGGTTCGGAAACGCTGAAAAGGAACTCAGCGGCGGCGAAAGCCATACTACCAATAACCGCATGGAATTAATGGGAGTTATTGCAGGTCTTTCCGCTCTGAAAGAACCCTGCCGCGTGATCCTCACCACCGACAGCAAATACGTCGTGGACAGTATCACAAAAGGCTGGGTCTACGGCTGGCAAAAAAGAGGCTGGATAAAATCAGACAAAAAACCCGCTCTTAATGTTGATCTTTGGGAACGGCTTCTCCCGCTGCTCGAAATGCATGACGTTACTTTCAACTGGGTGAAAGGTCATGCAGGTCACCCCGAAAATGAACGCTGCGACCGCCTTGCAGTTGAACAGAGAGATAGGAATCTGTCCACATAGGAAATTCCGCACACAATTTCTATGTGAACAGATTCTAAAATATGAAATAAAAAAGGAAGTATCATATAATGGAAAAAAGATTTATTTATGCTGATAATGCGGCTACTACTGCCGTTTCGGAGGAAGTCCTCAACGCTATGCTTCCCCATTTCCGCACGGCTTACGGAAACGCTTCCAGCATTTATGAGCTGGGCAGAAACGCACAGTTTGATATTGAAAAAGCGCGAGAGAAAGTTGCCGCGGCTATCGGCGCAGACCCGAACGAAATCTATTTCACAAGCTGCGGTTCGGAATCCGATAACTGGGCTATAAAATCTACGGCAGAACGCCTTGCAAAAAAAGGAAAAAAGCATATCATAACTTCCGTTTTTGAACATCACGCCGTTCTCCATACTACGCAATACCTCGAAAAACAGGGATTTGAAGTAACATATATCCCCGTAAATGAAAAAGGTCTTATTGATCCCGACGATGTAAAAAATGCAATTCGCGAAGATACCGCCCTCGTTACGATCATGTACGCCAACAATGAGATCGGTACTATCCAGCCCATCGACGAAATTGCCGCTATCTGCAACGAGAAAAAGGTTATCTTCCACACGGACGCAGTTCAGGCTGTCGGTCACGTTGAAATAAACGTTCACAAGCAGGGAATCGATATGCTTTCTCTTTCGGGTCATAAAATTCACGCTCAAAAGGGAATCGGCGCGCTTTATGTGAAAAAAGGAATCGCTCTGCCAAATCTCATTCACGGCGGCGGTCAGGAACGCGGTAAGCGCGCAGGTACGGAAAATGTTCCCGCTATTGTGGGATTGGGAGTTGCTATAGAATCCGCCTGCAAAAATATCGCGGAAAAGGCGGCTGTCATAACTCCCAGAAGAAATCGCCTTATCGACGGTATATTGCAGCTTCCCTACACTCGTCTCAACGGCGACAGAGACAAACGTTTACCCGGAAACCTCAATATTTCTATCGAGGGAATCGAGGGCGAATCGCTTCTCCTTATGCTCGATATGTACGGAATATGCGCTTCATCGGGTTCAGCCTGCACTTCTGGTTCGCTCGATCCGTCTCATGTTCTGCTTTCCATTGGTCTGAAGCATGAAATCGCGCACGGCTCGCTCCGCCTTTCAATCGAAGAGGACGTTACCGACGAGGACGTTGATTATATTCTGGAAGTCATTCCCAAGGTTGTCGACCGTCTGCGTTCAATGTCGCCTGTATGGGAAAAGATGATGAAAGGTGAAAACTATGAATAATACAAAGCCATGTGTGAAGATTAAACTCACTGATACAAAGCCATCTATTTTCGAGAGTAAAATAGGCGGATTCGGCTATATTCCGCACGATAAGGATTTCCCGACTGACAGCAAGGGAAATCAGCTAAGACTTTTGGCACAGATCGAGTGCGACAAAATTCAGCTTGACGGCTTTATGAAAACGGGTCTTTTACAGTTCTGGGTGCTGAATGACGATGTTTCAGGTATGGAATGGGACGACCAGACTAAACAGGACGGTTTCAGGGTTATTTACTATCCCGAAGTTGATAATACCGTTACAAAAGACGAAATTGAAAGCAAGTTCGTCAAGAATGAATTTGATGACGACGATATGCTCCCTGTTTTCCGTGAATGCGGTATGAGTTTTGAGAAGTCAGAGAACAGATTTATTTACTACGGTCAGGAACTTCCCGAAGAAGCATATGATGAAAATATAGGGCATAAAGTCGGCGGTTATCCCTATTTTACACAAAGTGACCCGCGAGATGAAAAAATGCTTGAGTATTACGATTTCCTGCTGTTTCAGCTTGACACGGATTGTATCGGCAAGGAATATGTCGTTATGTGGGGCGATGTAGGTGTGGGAAATTTCTTTATAAACAGTGAAAAATTAAAAAATCAGGATTTCAGTGATGTTCTCTACAACTGGGACTGCTGTTAGAACCTGTCTTCACAAGAAGATCGTGCAGATTTTCAAGCAAATTTTGCTGAAGACAAGGAAAAAATTTGAAGGAATACTGTCGTATTGCAAGAATTTTTGACGCAGGATTCAGCAAAAATTGCTGAAAAGATGCGCGGGATTTTTGTGAAGACAGGTTTTTAAAGGAGAGTAAAAATTATGATGTACAGTGAAAAGGTTATGGATCATTTTTCAAATCCGAGAAATGTCGGCGAAATTGAAAACGCTGACGGCGTAGGCGAGATCGGCAACGCCAAGTGCGGCGATATTATGAAGATGTATCTCAAAATCGACAACGGAGTAATTACCGACGCTAAATTCAAGACGTTCGGCTGCGGCGCGGCTGTTGCAACTTCTTCAATGGCTACCGAACTTATCAAGGGCAAATCCATTGACGACGCGCTCAAACTCACTAATGACGCCGTTGTCGAAGCTCTCGACGGACTTCCTGCTGTAAAGATTCATTGCTCCGTTCTTGCAGAACAGGCTGTTCGCTCGGCTCTTTCGGATTATTACACACGTCAGGGAATCGACCCCCTGCCAATTGTCGGCGAAATTCATATGCCCGAAGAATAATTCCAAAATTAAAAATATTCTGTACCCGAACAGGTACAGAATATTTTTTTAACAGGACATTAAGAAACTATTCCTTTGCTACTTAGAATAAAATTTTAGGCGGTGTTATTATGAGAAATAAAAATAATAAGCATTTGGGAATTGAAATTGACCCCGAGCTGCATTTCAAACTGCATTATATCTCCAAATATGAGGGGCGTTCGGCTAATGGTCAGATTTTATATTTGATTCGGAAGTGTATCAGAGAATTTGAAGAAAGCGAAGGAGAAATTATAGTTGAAATTGAAAAAAATAAGAACCTTCCTACATAGAATTATGTAGGAAGGTTCTTATTTAAACATGTCTATTTATTGAGAATCAATTGTCTTAATTTCACAAGATCGTAAACGTCTATCACGTCGTCCGGCTGAACGTCGGCAATCTCGGACTGCTCCGCCGTTAATGACTCTGCGGTGAGCAGATGACGGCTGAGCATTACAAGATCGGCTGCTCCGACTTCGCCGTCCTTATTTATATCCCCTGCCGCCTGCTTGATTTCGGTATGCGGAAGCGCAAATACCGTATAATTCACGCACATATACGACTGACCGTTGCCGCCGAGCAGAACGTTCTCATTCTCCGCCGCTGTACGCTTATAAAGCTTAAACGTTACGTCGTTCGAACTTACGACCGCACCTGCCGTCAGTTCGTAATCCGCAAGAAATTCGGGCATATTTTCAACACGATCATCGACCGCAACATAAATATCGATCTCTCTGCCTGCCGTAAAGCTTGCCGCTTCTCCGACAATTCCCTTTGCGTCGCAGGACGTCATGAGGATTTCCGCGCCGTTAAGGAATTCGGGCATTTCCCTTATCGTGAAATCGCGATCGCCAAAAATTTTTGCTCCGACTGCCACATTTTCACCGATCGCCCATAAATTCGGATCAGCCTGCTCCGTAATTTTAACATCTTTGAATAATTCACCGCTGATAGGCAGCGCTTTCTTGCCGAAAATAAAGCTGTCGGCGTTCATCAGATAGCCATCTCCGCCCGTGAATTTAATGTACAGATCATGAGTTCCGCTGATTACGGGAATATTGAACATTATATCCTGATAGTCGCCGAATCCCGAAGTTCCGCCGAAATTCACGATAGCTGACGGAGTACCGCTCATGCTGTCGAGGTAAAGCTCCATGGTGCAGGCATTACCCGAAATTTTTCCGCCAAATGTGCGCGCGCCGTCCTCGAAATCAACTCTGCCAAACATTACATAATCGCCGTTTTCAATGAAGCCGATGTTCTGACCGCCTGCTGCCAGATCTTCGGCTATAACGCCATCCTGTGCCGAAAAGCTTTCGGCTTCGATAGTTTCAAACGCCGATATCGTCTTTGTCGAAACCAAGGGTGAAACTGTTACAACTCCCTCGGGGAATGAATTCACGGTAAGATCGTTGATGTAATACTCGATATTCATATAACCCTGTCCGCAGTAATCTCCCTTATAATCTGTAGGATCGTTCGGATTCAGACCGCGTGCAAGCTCCCAGTCATCAGCCATTCCGTCGTTGTCGGAATCGACTATTTCCTTTTGAAGCACTGCGTCGGGATATGTGTATGTTACGCCGCATTGAATTTTATATTTATCAAGATCGGCATTTGATGAATCATATTCGGAAGTTCCGCTGCATGAACCCGTGCCGTTCTTAGTTTCATCAGCGCATTGCCTGTCGATCGCCGTTCTCTTTTCGGGGGTGATTCCGTTTCCTGCGAAGCTGATTACATGATCGTAAGAAGCCTCCGCGCTTTCAACGCCTGCGACTGAAGAAACATTCTCGCCGTTCTGATTTATTCCGAACGGTTCGGCTGAATAGAGATCGTCTTTAGTGATTCCGATCGAAGTTTTCACGCTGACTCCCGACCAGTTGTCATAGGTGATCGCGTGGAGCGTTCCGTCTTTATTGATAAGGCGGTTGCCCGCGCAGTACACCTTGAAATTCTGCGGAGAAGTGCCGCTGTCAACGTTCATCCAGTGATATCCGCCCGTTGTGGAATTACCTGCTTTCAGCGTATTGTTGACATAATTCAGATGACCGATAGTTCCGTACGCCGTCTGATAGCCCCAGTCATAAATGATGTTATTGGTGAAATCTGCCGTGTAGGTACTCTGAACTTTTCCTCGGAAATTTCTTGAAACATTATGTATTATCAGATTATGGTCAAAGGTAAGATCGCCCTTGCCCATCATCATTCCGAAGCCGTGAAGTCCCTTTTTATGACCGCCCCATGAATCCGCAGGACCAAGAACGCTGTACTGCACGGTATAATTCATATTGTTGGAGTAAAGTCCCCACTGTTCATCGGTAGTCCAGCCCATTGAGCAGTGATCGATAATGGAATTAGAGCCTTTCGCGCCGCCCCATGCGTCATTTCCCGAACTGGTCGCGGCATACGGACCGGGACGCGAGCTGATATAGCGACAGATTATATTATCGCCCGACATACCCATTTTGTAATTTTTAAGAGTGATTCCCGAACCGCCGGGAGCAGTCTGACCTGCTATGGTGACGTTGCTCTGGCAAAGAATATTGCTTTTCAGTTCGATAGTTCCGCTGACGTCAAAAACCACTATTCTTCCCGATTTACTTACGGCGTCGCGGAATGAACCTGCTCCGCTGTCGTTGAGATTCGTAACGTGATAGACCTCTCCTCCGCGTCCGCCCGTAGCGTATTTTCCTCCGCCCACAGCGCCGGGGAATGCAGGAATATTTCCGGCAGCAGCGGCTTTATCATGAATATTTGCAGTCGGACGTACCGCACCGCCGATACAAAGAAGCGCAGCCGCAGACATTGCAGCTATTCGCTTGAAAACTTTCTTCATAAAAATTCTCCTTTCAACAAACTCCTGTTAATTATATTATACAGTATTTTTTCTCATTTTGCAATAAATTAAAGTACTTTTTTACAAGATTTTTTTATTATTATTTTGCACTTCATTCAAAATAATCTTCTTTTCCCGGTAAAAAAGCACATTATTTTATATGAGAACAAGTTCTAAAAAACTGAAATGTAATATTTTCAACTTTCTGTAATTATATGAAACTCAATTATAATAAAATTATTCCCATTTATTATTAAAATTGGAAACTTATGGTTATTGCATTTCGGCAGTATAAACGATATAATAATAACAACAAGTAAAACTTTACCGTTCAAATTTTTATATAGAGGTGTTATTATGAAAAAGAAAATCTTTAAATACGCGGCATTTGCATTATCGGCTTCACTTATAACGACAGCTTTCACAAGCTGCGGCGACAGCGAGAACTGGGGCGACTATTCATCAAGCAGCTCTGCTCCGGATTACAATTATGGCAATGCGAAAAATAGTTTGTCCGAAAATTCATACGCTGATGCGGAAGAAGCAAACGATGAGGGAGGATATAACGTCGATTATTCCACCGCAAATGAGGAATACAAAAATTTCGTGGAATCGGGCTTTAAAGATCCCAAAACCGAACCGCTTTCAACCTTTTCTGCCGACGTGGATACAGCTTCATACAGCAACGTCCGCCGACTTATCAAGGACGGCATTTCAGTTCCCGAGGACGCCGTTCGTATCGAGGAATTCGTCAATTATTTCGACTACGATTATCCCGACCCCGAAAAGGGCGAGACTTTCGGTCAATATATCGAAATTGCCGACTGCCCGTGGAATCCCGATACAAAACTCATGATGCTCGGAATTCAGGGTGACCGCATGGAAGATACCGAAATGCCGCCCTCAAATCTGGTATTCCTTATAGATTCTTCGGGTTCGATGAATTCTCACGATAAGCTTCCGCTGGTTCAGCAGGCTTTCGGAATGCTTACCGATAATCTCCGCGACTGCGACAGAATTTCCATTGTCACATACGCAAGCAGCAGCGATACTCTTATTTCGGGGGCAAGCGCTGCCGAAGCTGATGAGATTTACGACGCGCTTTATTCGATAACCGCCAAGGGCAGTACCAACGGCGAGGGCGGTATTGAAACAGCTTATCAGCTTGCGGAAAAGTATTTTATTGAGGGCGGAAATAACCGCATTATCCTTGCAACAGACGGCGATCTCAATGTGGGCGCGTCCTCCGAAGAAGAACTGACTGAGCTTATCGAGGAAAAACGCGATAAGGGCATTTATTTGTCCGTTCTGGGATTCGGCACGGGAAATTACAAGGACGCTCGTCTTGAAGCCGTGGCTGATAACGGCAACGGCAATTACAGCTATATAGATTCCGTTGAAGAAGCCGAAAGGGTTCTCGTCAATGAAATGGGCGGTACGCTCTTTACGATCGCCAAGGACGTTAAATTACAGGTGGAGTTCAATCCCTCGACCGTAAAGAGCTACCGTCTCATCGGCTATGACAACCGCCTTATGAATGCCGAGGATTTCTATGATAATACGAAAGACGCAGGCGAAGTCGGCGCAGGTCACAGCGTTACCGCGCTGTATGAAGTTGAACTTGCGGGAGGCGCAAATACCTATCATGGCGTTGAACTGGAATTCGCCGATGAACACAGTCAGCCTTTCGATGAGCCTGAAACTTCGGGCAGAACTGAACTCTGCAAGCTTTCAGTGACCTATAAGGACATCAACAGCGGCGAGGATATTTACCGTTCGAAGCTTTTCGGCATGGAGAAGTACAGCGAAAAGCCGTCCGATAAGATAATTCTTGCGGGCGCGGCTTCGGAATTTGCAATGCTGCTGAAAAATTCAGAATATAAGAAAAATTCTTCCTACGGTCACATTCTGGATTCCATTGAAAATATCGAGAATATGGACGATAAAATTGAAGAACTTGCTTATCTGGTTAGTTGCGTAAAATAAATAAAGCTCCCATTTCATTGTGAAATGGGAGCTTTTTAGATACTGAACAGGCTCTTATTCCTGAGCAAGTATCTCTTTGTAGAATTCCGAATAGTCGGTTCTCTTCTGCTTCGTGAATTCAATTGCAGTTCTCGGGTGCTGATTCAGCAAGCCTGTCATCATGTACTGGAAATCATATCCCCATACAGCCCCTGCTTCACGGACAGCAGGCATCTGCTCCTCGATAAACTGAATTGCAGGATAAACGTTGTACTTGGGATTTTTCAGGAAACCAAGCAGAAGCTCCATAGCGCAGTTTCCTGCTCCTCTGCCCATTCCCGCATATGTTGCGTCAAGCCAATCAACGCCGTCGCCAACAGCTTCTATCGTATTCGCAAACGCAAGCTGCTGATTATTATGAGCGTGAATTCCAAGCTTTTTATTGTATTTTTCAGCAAATTCCATATAGATATTGACCATGCGCGCGATCTGCTCGGGATAAAGAGAACCGAAGCTGTCAACGATGTAAACCGCGTCGACGGGCGACTGACCCAGAATTTCAAGAGCAGCCTGAAGATCGGATTCTCTTGCATTTGAGATCGCCATGATATTGCAGCTTACTTCATAGCCTTTGGACTTCGCGTCCTCGATCATGCTTACGGCTGTGGGAATCTGGTGAAGATAAGTTGCAACGCGGACAAGATCGACGGGGCTATCACTGCGGTCATGGATGTCGTTTTTATAATTGCATCGACCGACGTCCGCCATTACGGCGATCTTGAGGTCGGTATTATTTTCACCTACGATATGGCGGATATACTCGTCGTCGCAAAACTTGCAAGGACCGAATTTATCAACATCAAACATAGCTTTATCGCCCTTATAACCGAATTCCATGTAATCAACGCCTGCGCGGATATTCGCGAGATACAGCGCTCTTACGAAATCGTCGGAAAATCTGAAATCATTAACGAGACCGCCGTCGCGGAGAGTAGCGTCCAGAACCTTGATGGAAGGTCTGTAACCCATAAGTTTGGAAATTTCTTTCATATTAAACAATCCTTTCACTTTATCACTTTAAAGCTTTTAATCAACATAGTACCTATTATATCACATTATTTCGCTTTTGTCAATAGCTTATTTTACATTTTTTCACGAAAGTCGCATAATCGCATAAAAATGCGGCTTCAACCATATGAAACCGCATTATGAGGGATGATTAGAAGATAGCTTAATTATGCATTCGAGCCTGTTTAAAATCTCGGTGTTTGCCGAAAAGATACGTGCAATAGTTTATGACACAAGTTCTTAGTATTAATACACTATCAACTGCTGCACTGCTTTGAAGGAATTATCCAACATTGGATTTGAGTTCCTTGTTCTTTCCGAGAAGATACTGCTGGAGTGCAACTGCGTCAGCAACGGAAAATTCACCGTCGCCGTTTGTATCTGTAGAAGCGGGAGCATTTGCAAAATTATTTACAAGAAGCTTTCTCATTTGAACCATATCGTAAACGTCAACCTTTTGGTCGGAATTCAGATCGCCCGAAATAACCTTATTTGCGGAAGTTGCAGGCGGTGCGGTTGTAGTAGCTACAGTTGTAATTATAGGGCGTGCAGTTGTAGTAGCTATAGTTGTGGTTGTAGGCCGTGCAGTTGTAGTTTCAGGCGCTTTAGTTGTGGTTGTAGGCGTCGGAAGTACAGGGGAGAGATTTTCATTTATTTCTATGCCTGCCTTCGCACCGATCGCCTCATCAATATAGAAATTATCAGTGCCTTCGGCAGTCTCAACATAAATAATGTAATTGCTGCCTTCAGGGAGTTTGAAATTCTTGTTTGCAAGCTGAACATACTGATTCTTTGCGGTAACACCTGTTGCAATATTAGCAAACTTTGTTTCACCTGCTGTATCAGTATATTGGAGAGAAAGTTTCATTGTCTGAGTGTCTGCACCGTCAACATAAGTTGCACATACGCTGAAACTGTATTCCTGACCTGCCTTAAATACACTGCCAAGCTTTTTCTGAACACCGCACCATGATTTTTCACGATTCTGAACAAGAAGTGCATTAGTATCTTTATAAGGAATACGTCCGCTCATTGTAAGTTCTGCTGTACCGTGAGCTTCCCAGTCGTCGGCACCGTCCTCAAAAGTATCGTGGAAGAAATAGCCGTTTGCATCGGGCGTTTCGGGATTTGTAGGAGTTGTGGGATTTGAGCCGCCCTCAAGAGCAATTACAAATGTGGATACGCTGTTTGCGGGAAGCTGTGCATAGAATCCGCTGCCGCTGTTGTCCATATTGTCTGTAAATGCAAGATTTTCGTTTGCGGAAGTTCTGTAGCGATCTACCTCAACGATTTTTTCGCCGCTTCCGATATTGAATCCCTGAGTAATTTCGGAATTACCTTTATTTATAGCGACCACCGTAATCTGCTTATCATTTTTGTAAGCGGAAACGAGAATATTATCGGCAGGCTGCTCTGTAGCGTCAATACGCTTTGCACCGGGGCGAACCCACTTGGAATACTGAGCCATGTTGTAGCCGCGCTTGCTGATTTTTCCGTCCTCAGTCATAAGACCGTAGCTTCTTCTGATGTACCACCATGTGTATACGCTCATATTTCCCACAACGAGACCGTTATGAATATTTTCGGAAACCTGAAGCGCTTCGGGCCAACGGTTAGCTGAATCGGCTTCGCTGTTGGGAACGTAAACCTCGGTCATCCAGATTTCCTTGCCTGAATTTTCAAGCTCGGGGAAATCCATGTGCTGTCTGCCTGTTCCGTAAAAATGAGTTCCGAACACATCGCAGTTTGCCATAGCCTTGGAATTGGCAAGGATCTGCTTGTAATAATCCTTACCGTTGTTCCATGCACCATATTGAAATGTTTCAGGGGACATAAGTCTTGTGGAAGTAATTTTGTCACCGTAGTTAGCAATGAAATTTGTAGTCTGCTCGGGTGTCCATGCAGTCCATTCCTCAGCATAGTCAGGCTCATTCTGAACAGATATAGAGTAAAGATCAACGCCCTGGTTCTTCATGTATGTACCAAAGTCGTTGAGATGCTGAGCATAAGCGCCGTAATTCGACTCAGGAAGATGAAGCTTTCCTTTCAGACCGCCTGTTCCGCCTGATGCAGCGAGATTTGACGGCGGCTCCCACGGAGACGCGAAAACTGTATAGCCAAGATCAGAAACGAACTTGGCAGTACCGACAGCCTTGTTCCACTGGTTCTTATCAGGATTTACGAAAACACGGAGAACGGTAAGACCCATTTCATTTGCGCCATTACCGAAAGCAGTCTGTCTCTGCGTTGAGGACAGAGCCGATCCCGTCCATTCAGGGTGGTCGATACCGCCGAAGCCCCTGATAGTCTGATATTCTTTTGTTGTGTCAATTACAACTGCACTCGCCGCATTCGCGTCGATGATCTCCTGATCGCCAACAGGTGCGATCGCGAATCCGGTAATGATCATTGCGGAAGCCGTTGCCGCCGATACCAGCCTTTCAAGTATTGATTTGATTTTCATAAAAAAGTCACTCCCTCATTAAAATTATCTTTTTTTAATTAACATTCGTTTATTTCTGTGATTATTATACCATGTTCACAAAATGTTTACAACCCACAATTTGCAGAAATAGTGGATTTTTTGAAGATGTATTTCTCTAAGATCCTGTTTAATATCTTGGTGTGTGCGGATTTTCGAGCATAATTTTGCTGAAGTCAAGGAAAAAATCCGCAGGCATACTGTCGTATGGTAAAGATTTTTGACGCAGGATTCAGCAAAATTTACCGAATAGACGTGCGCAGCGAGATATTAAACAAGTTCTAAAAGAAAAAAACAGTCGTAACCCAAAACGACTGTTTTTCTGATTTGTCTTGCCCTTACATTTTTGTCTTTTATATTATAACGACTGCCGCCGTTGTGCAGATAACGGCAGCCGAAATAATCACTTATAAAACTTATGAGAATGACCAGCTGTCGAATTCAATATCGCCGCTGAATACGAAGTAGATATCCTTTGTTCCTGTCATGCTTGTTACTGCGGGTACTTCAACTTCACCCGATGTAACTTCCGCATAACCGATAACGTCGCCCTTGGGAGAGCCTGCGCAGATCTTGATAGCTGCGCTGCCGCTCTTTGCAGTAGCGTTGATCTTGATAGTGGATACGCCGTTCTTCAGATTAACGCCCGAAACCTTAGTCCACTCGCCCTTCTTGCCTACGACCTTTGTATTCTGAAGTCCTGTTGTGGAGATTCCCTTTGACTGGTTGGACATTGTTTCAGCCTGAACAGTCTTATACGGATCGAGTGTTTCGATCTGCGATACGCCCTTCATTGTACCTGTTGCGGAGAACATTCCGTTTGAGAATGTAGCCTCGTCAAGGTGGCATGAACGGTAGTTTCCGCCCAGATCGATAGAGCCGTCGCTGTTTTTAGCCTGAATGTTCATAGCTCTCGACTGATTACGGCTGTGATAAAGAACGTAATACTTGCCCTTGAATTCAACGATAGAGTGGTGGTTGTTTCCGCCGCCGTCAAGCTGATAAGCAGCAGGATTCTTGAGAGCAATACCCTTGAAGGTGAAAGGTCCGAGAGGATTCTTGGAAGTCATTACACCGATCTCAGCATTGTTGAAGCCATAGGGATTTCCGCCTGTGTTCCAGTTTGTGCAGTATGAGTAGTAGTATGTGTCGCCAACTTTAAGGATAGATGAATCTTCAAAGAGATATGGAGGATTCATTCTTGCATATTCACCTGAAAGACTTGTCATATCCGCGCCGAGCTTAACTGCTCTTGCTGTTCCGGGATCAGCAGCCTGACCAGCGGGAACTCCGCCGCCGACGTAGAGATAACCTGTTCCGTCGTCGTCAACCATTACCGCGGGATCGAAGAGCCATTCAACATCTCCGAAGCCGGGAGTACTCTTGTTGATAAGAGCGTGACCGATAGGATCGGTGTACGGACCTTCAGGACTGTCGGCTGTGAGAACGCCGATACCGCCTGCGCTGTCTGCGAAGTAAAGGAAGAATTTATCCTTGCCGTTTATAGTTTTCCAGCAGGCGTCGGGAGCCCATGCGAAACCAGCCCACTTAGCTGCGCCGTTTTCTGTTCTGCTGTTTCTGCCCGCTACAGGGATTGCGCCGTGATCTGTCCAGTTTACGAGGTCAGCCGACGAGAAGCAGTTGATAGTACCCGAATTGTATGTGTTAACCTGAATTTCTCCGTTTGAATTGTATTCAACAGCATCGTTTGTTGTGAATACGTAAAGTCTGTCTTTGTATACCATGAATCCGGGGTCTGCGCCGAAACGCTGAGTCCAGAGAACATTGTTTTCGCCGTCTTTCTTCCAGCTGTCGTTGATTGAGATACCATCGAACATCGCGCTCAATTTAGACGTATCTACAGCGGGCATATTGTTTGGGAACTCCTTGATCTTGCCAAGCAGGAACTCCTGCAAAAGAACGAGATCGTTAGTTTCAACCTTGCCGCTTCTGTCAACGTCGGCAGCTTTAAGAACTGCGCTGTCGGTGATCTTTCCGAGAACCGCTTTGCGCTCGTTTACCATGTCCAAAGCTTCAACTCTGCCGTCAAAATTGGTGTCGCCGAGAATGATCGTGCCGGGGTCAACGGGAACATCGGGCTGACCTTCGCCTGCAATACCTGTGCCGTCAACAGCTCCGATAGCTTCGTCGATGTAGAAATCCGTGAGGGATTCTTCCGTCTCGATGTAAATTTTAACATTGGAAGCGTCGGCAGGGATAGTGTAGCTTGTGTTTATAAGCTGCGCCCATGTACCGTCGGGAGCGTTTACGCTTGCAACTTCATCGTAAGCCGTTTCGCCGCTGCCGTCCGTATACTCTATCTTCATCATAAACTTAACGGTCTCGCCAGAATTCTGCTTAACGTGAGCAGAAAAGCTGTAGCTTTCGCCTGCCTTGAAGATTCTGGAGTTGAGCGCATACGCCGCGCCCTGCCATGCGGAGGTTCTGTCGGAAACGAGAAGTGAATTACTGCCCCATTCCGTATAATGCTCTGCTTTGCTCTGTGAAACCTTGTTTCCGCCTCTGTCAGTCCAGCTGTCTTCGCCGTTTTCGAAGCCGCACTGATACCACCAGCCGTAATCGTTAGGCTCGGGATCTTTAACTTCGCCGTTTCCGAATCCTTCAAGAGGACCGTTGCCGTCGCCAAGCGCCATAAGCTTGTTATAAGCAGCCTTAGGCTGATTGTTCTTGTCGTAAAGCGTAGGACTCTTGTCACCGCTTATCCATGTATTGGCATCGTTAGGGCCCCATACCTGAATAAGTGTAACTCTTCCGGGGTGAGTACCCTGAGTATTTACTTCCATAGCGTGCTTGAAGATCGCCTCATACTTATCAGCCTGATCATTAAGAGTCTGACCGTCGCTAAGAGAAATATCAATTTCTGATACATGAACTTCAAGTCCGAGGTCAAGGAACATATCCATTGCATTGAGATAGTTTACTGTACCTGAGAATGTGTTGTAACCTGCGTCAATGTGAGACTGCATACCCATACCATCAATAAGACCCTTTGCCTTCAAAGGTTTGAGGATAGTATTTATGATACAGTCACGCTTGTGATCCCAGTATTCATTGTAGTCATTGTAGAAAAGCTTACAGCCCTCGGGAGCGTATCTTCTTGCATATGTGAAAGCCTTTTCAATAAAGCTGTTGTCACCGTATACTGCAACATATGCCGACTTACCGCCCTCAACGTTGTTGTCGCCGGGTTCTCTTGCACCGCCGTTGTTTGCAGTTCTGTTGCTGTCATCTGATACACACTCATTACATACATCATATGCATAAAGATTAAGAGACGGATACTGAGTTTCAAAAGCTTTGAATACATTTTTAATATAGCTTTCAAGACGCTTATCCATTACATCCGGTGTTACCCAGTTGCCGTTGCCGTTGAAGCCTTCTTTGAGGAACCATGCGGGAGTCTGACTGTGCCATACAAAAGCATGACCGCGGAATGCAAGACCGTTCTTTTCCGCAAAATCGGCAATAGCAGCGCAGTTGTCAAGGCTTACATTGATATTTGTATCTGTTGAGCCGTTCTGTCGGAGAACAGCGTCTGCCTTTGTTTCGTTTTCGCATTCCACGGCGTTGTAATCCTTGAGAAAGCTTGCCGTGATCGCGGAATTTCTGATAGTACCGCCGTTGAGGATATTTCCCACACGGAAGCCGTAGCCGTTGAACGCGTCTTTAAGACCGTTGCCCGCCGCATTAGCCTCGATAGTTTTACCCTCTTTCGATGTAATGAGAACATCGTCAAAAACGAAATCGTTTGTAGATTCTGTTGTAATTGTTATTTCGTATTCATAAGTATTTTCGGGAGCTTTATATGAAGCGGAAATTTCCGTCCACTCGCCCGCCTTTACATTCTTTGCAGCAAGCTCGACTGTTGCAGCCTCGTCAGTTTCCTCATCTTTATAAAGAAGCGAGATATGGAACACTTCGTCTGTTTCGGATTTTACCCGAACGCTGTAATTGTACTTTACTCCGCCCCAGAGATAAAATCCCTTAGATGAGACCGCGCCTGCTTCTGAAGAAGTACGTTCGCTTACGAGCATACCTCTTGAATTGCCGAAGCCGATTCCGTCTACGGCTTCAACGCTTGAATCGACGTCACTTCCGTGCCAGCCCTCGTAAGTGACCTCAAAGTCATTGCATACCGCTTCTGTTGCACTTGTCTGCATACCGGCAAATTGCGGCATAGCAGCGAAAGTTGTTGCAAAACAGAGAACCGAAGTAGCAGCTGCAATAATTTTTTTTCTGTTCAAAATAATCATTCCTCTCATAATTTAATAATTTTTATTCTCATGCGTTTGTATCTTTTATATTAATTATACAGCATTCACATTTTATTCACAACCCACAATTTGCAGATTTGGTGGACAAAATGAAGAAAATCTATTGATTTTGTTTCCGCCGTATGATATAATGATTATCGGGGGTGATGAAATGATAGACGGTAAGCTGCTGATCGGTATTATAACGGCGCGCGCTTCCGAATCGGAACAGCGCGATATGCTGAGCGGAATTCTCGCTCAGGCTGAAAAACTGAACATTTATCCCGTGGTTATCTCAAATATTTTTAATTTCAGCGAGTATTATGCCGACGTGGATATTGAAAATAAAATTTATGAACTCATGGATTCAGAGCGATTGGACGGCATAATTTACATGGAAGAGCTTGTTCTGGAATCGAAGCTCCGCGATTCTTTGCTTAACCGCATAAGAAAGCTGAATATTCCCGTTGTTATAACAGGCGATTCAGACGGCGAATTCGTCAGCATCAACAGCGACGTCCGCAAGGATTTCCGCGAAATTGCGCGCCATTTAACCGAAGTTCACGGATTTACCGAAATCGACGTTCTGACAGGGTATAAAGAAGCCGAGACCGCTCATTTGCGCGTAGAGGGAATCCGCGATGTGATGAATGAGAAGAATATTCCTTTCAACGAAGATAACGTGATGTTCGGCGCGTTCTGGATAACGGACGGCGAAAAGCTTGCAGAGGAATATTTAAACGGTAAAAGAAGAATCCCGCAGGCAGTAGTATGCACTAACGATTATATGGCTTACGGTCTTATAGATACGCTGTTTGAAAACGATTTCATAGTTCCCGACCAAATGACCGTCATCGGCTATGAATACATAGGCGACCGCTTTTCTCATGTGCCGATCCTTTCCACCTATTACCGCAACCGCTCTGCTATCGGCGCAAAGGCTGTCAGTATTCTGAATCACATGATCACGGGCGCGGAAATTGAAGATATTCCGCTGGACGGCTATATGGTCACGGGCAATACCTGCCCGTGCGGTTCGGATATAAAGCATCTGAAAGCCGAACTCCATTCCACACGCAATATAAATTATTACCGCCATCTGAATTTCTGTAATAATTTCGAGCAGCAGCTTACCGTATGCCGCTCACTTGACGATTATATCCATGTACTTCAGGAATTCGCTTATCTCATTCGCGGAATAAAGGGAATTTATCTCTGCTTGTACGATGATTGGTGCAGCCGCAAGGAAAAATCCAGTCTCGAAATTTGCGCCAACGATGAGATCATGGCTATGTACCGCGTTATCAGCCCCGTAGAAAGCTCAAGCGAACCGCAGTTTTTCACGCGCGGCAAGCTGTTCCCAGATAATATCCCCGGAATAGGCAACAAGCGTTTTCTCTATCTCGTTCCGATGTTCTCCGCCGGAGTCGAGATCGGTCATTTCATTTTTCAGTATACCGAACCCGACGGCTACGATACTATTATCATCGAATGGATAAACGCCGCCGTCAACGGGCTGAACGTTATTCGAATGAAAAACGATATCAACGAACTGCTTGCCTGCAATAATCTTTCGGCGTTTCACGATTCCGCAACGGGAATTTACAATAAAGACGGACTTTTTCACGAACTTTCCGCAGCGATCTCAAATGCGGACGAAAATGATGTGATTGCGGCGGTAATGCTGAGATCGCGGCTTTTTTCCGACGGAAACCGAATCGACGAAAAGAGTATATCAATAAAGCTTGATACCGAAATAGCGGAATGTATGAAAATGACAGCGGTCAATAATTCCGCATTCTGCGCACGGCTTCCGGATAAGCAATTCGTTTTTGCCGCCGTTGGAAATCTTCCCGAAAATCATCATGAAACTATTGCCGATAAGCTTTCCGTGCTGATAATGCATTCGCCCGTTTACAAATCGACAAAGGAGATTGACGATATTATAGCCGTGGGCATTACCGTTCCCGCGTCTGAATTTTCACCCGAACAACTTGTTGCGGCGCTTAATTCCGAAACCGTAAAAAAAACCGCCGCGCTTCTGGAAATGAGACAGAACGCAAGCTTCAAGGAATTCAGCGGCGTTCGGAACGCCATGTACAGATCGCCCGAAAAGCATTGGACAGCCGAGGAAGAATGCAGGAATTTTCATATAAGCTGCGGACATTTCCGCGCCGCCTATAAAAATATTTTCGGGGTAAGTTTTCATCAGGATCTCATTCTGAGCCGTATCGCCCTTGCGAAATATCTTTTGATGACTACCTCTCTGAGCATTCCTGCCGTCGCCGCCCAATGCGGCTACTACGACGATAAATATTTTCTTAGGCAATTCCGCAGCATAACGGGAGTAAGCCCTAATTCATACAGAAGAGGAATATAGAAAAAACTCCCCTTTACAAGGGAGCTTTTTCATTAGAGCCTGTTCAGTATCTCAACGTGTGCGGATTTTCGAGCAAAATTTGCCGAAAAAACGTGCGCGGGGAGATACCGAACAGGCTCTTAGATCACTTCTTTTCTTCGGGAAGAGGAGCGTTGGGCGCTTTCGGAGTATCGTTAATGAGCGGGAAACTCATTTCCGCGGTAAATACGTCGCCGTCAATTATGATCCTGAACGTTCCGCCGCAGGCTTCCGTAAAGCTTTTCGCGATCGACAATCCAAGTCCGTTGCCCTCGGTACTGCGCGATTCGTCCCCTCTCGTGAATCTCTCCGTTATCTCGTCGGGAGTGAAATTCATCTCGTAGGAAGCAATATTCTTAACCATGATAACGCATTTATTCCAGTCCTTGCGCAGAATAACGTAAATCCTTGTACCGTTCATGGAATATTTCAGCGCGTTGTCAATAAGATTCTGGAAAACGCGGTAAAGCTTTTTTCCCTCTGCCATTATGGGCGCGGATTCCATTTTTATATCCGTGCGTATCTCCTTGCCGCTGTTTTCGATCTTATCCGCAAGATCGCCGATAACCTGCCCCGTAAGTATTACGGCGTCGATCTGCTCGGATTTTACATCAGTGCGGCTCGTTGCCTTTGCAAGGTCGAACAGGTCTGCTACCATTAATTTCAGACGCTCGGATTTTTCAGCGATTATCTTTACATAATCCTGAGCTTCGGGAGTAAGCTCCTCCGCGGAAAGCAGATCTATATAGCTGATTATGGAGGTAAGCGGCGTTTTCAGATCATGTGAAACGTTGGTGACAAGGTCTATCTTCATTCGCTCGGAGCGAATCTGTCTGTCAACAGCCGTCTGGATTCCCGCCGAAATGTTATTTAGCTTTTCATTGCAGGTATACGCAGGCGAAAGCTTGCTGACGGTCTGCTTTTTGTAATTTCCGCCGTTCATGTCGCTGACGTGCTTTGTAATATCCGTCATCGCCTTTAAATCAAACAGGCTCAATAAAACATAGCCTGTCAGCAGTATTATACTCACAAATAAGAGCATTACACACGATTCGAACGAGTTGAATGCCATAGATATAAATATCCAGAAGCACTCCACGATTACAAAAAATACCGTACGTATCAGGAAATTAATAATAAATCTGTCATTTTTAAGCATATCGCGCTTTATCGTGTATTCAGCCATTCTCATTCTGATTTTTTTGACGATCCGATAAACTTCGAGAATTAAGGTAACAAGCAGCGTTGATTTCCAGAAGCTGCGGCATTTCAGTCTTATAATAAGAGTGTCGAGCATTAAGACGATCACTCCAAACAGCGTTCCGTAAAACAGCCCGTAAATTGTCGGTACTGCGTCTCTTGTGTAAAACTCCTTGCAGAAACCAAGAACTTCATAATACATACCCTCGCATTCCATTACAAAAACGCTTGTGAACAGCAATATAATTAATGCTATTGGCAGTTCCGCAAATATTTTTTCACGCCATGACATTGTGAATTTTTTCTCTTTAACATTGTAGCCGCCTGTTATCAGCACAAACAGCATGAGTATAAGCGCGACAATCGCCAACGGTATAAGATTTACCATTTTCTGAACAGCCGCTTTTTCCGTATCGCGAATGAACTGACGATATTCCAGAAAATCCGCAATTGTTTTATCGTCGGGCTGGATAGTTATTTCAAGGGAATATTCTTCGCCCAATTCCTTTGTGAAGCCGTCGTTAAAAGTATTTACTCTATATAAATATCTGTCATCATTGTTGTAATAGTAGAAACCGCTCTGCTCAAGAGGCATATCGATAGTTTCGCGCACAGGTTCGTCGTATCCA
Organism: uncultured Alistipes sp.; assembly: GCA_964401315.1. GTDB lineage: Bacteria > Bacillota > Clostridia > Oscillospirales > Ruminococcaceae > Ruminococcus. The sequence goes on along the minus strand of CAYNYB010000002.1, from coordinate 8,831 downwards.
TATTCTTCAGGATAATCGTATTCATAGCCGTCTTCATAATCATTATAGTTGCGCAATGTTTCCGTAACGATTTCAGGCGTGGTATTCGGGGCTTCACTCTGCAAAGCCGTCGTGGCATCGGTTTCTGTATCGGTTGAAGCCGCTGTCGTTTCCGTAACCGGTTCGGTATTTATCGGAGCAGTAGTGGTAATCGACTCGTCGCCGTTCTCCACAAGCACAAAATCCCCGTTGATCACCTTTGAAATATCTTCTACATATATTTGTTCGTCGGATTTTCTAAGGTATTCACGGGGAATCGGAGTTGAGCCGTCCAGCCTGAAATAAAGCGTTGCGCCGCGGCTATCCTGCACGCTGTACATTCCCGTCGTATCATAATCGTAAAGTGCACAACATTTATACGGCATTTCATAATATGTCATGCCGTAATTCGTCTGATACCAGTTGAAATCATACACTGAATAATGATAACTCGTCAGCAGCGACGAATAAAACATTTCATCATTTTTTCGTCCCATTGAATACTGCTGATTTTCCTCTTTAAAGAGATCGCTTTCATATTCAAAAGAATTATCTCCATATGCAACTTTATATTTTAAACCTTTTTCATTTTTAATTTCAATTTCGCCATTTTCATTCATGCAGCCCAGCTTTTGCAGAGCCTTTACAGTCTGATTTTTTAATTCTTCGCTGCCCGTGAAATTGCCGTTTTCATCTAAATTTCGCAGATACATAACGCCGACAGACCAGAGTCTGCCATACATTTCGTTCATTTCGTCTGTGACTTCATAATATTTGGAATATATATCTTCCGTATTATAAAAGGCAGATGTTTCATTCGCAATTTCAACAACACGGGATGCACAGACGGCAACCATGATACAACTCATCAGAAATGCAATGGAACGCGTTATTTTATTTTTCAAGATCATTACTTATCCACCTGTCTTTCTATTTTATAGCCGATTCCCCAGACAACCTTCAGATAACGCGGATCGCCGGGGTTTATCTCGATTTTTTCGCGAATGTGTCGTATATGCACCATGACCGTATTTTCAACAGAATAGGAATCTTCATTCCAGACACGCGAATAAATTTCCTCCGCCGAAAAAGTCCTGCCTGCATTCTCCATAAGAAGTTCGGTTATTTTATATTCCGTCGCTGTAAGCTTAACCGCAATTCCGTCAACATAAAGCTGTTTTTCATCAAGGTCAAGCCTCAGACCGCCGATCCTTATTGAATTATCCTTGCGCGCGCTGTCGGCAGCTCCAAGGCTCAGATATCGACGAAGATTGGAACGGACGCGGGCTACCAGCTCCATGGGATTATACGGCTTTGTTATGTAATCGTCCGCACCCATTGACAAGCCGAGTATTTTATCGCTGTCCTCTGATTTTGCCGAAAGCACGATAATGGGGATATTTTTCGTGGTACGGATCTTCATCATTGCCGACAGCCCGTCCATTTTCGGCATCATTATGTCAATAAGTATAAGCTGAACCTCATGCTGCACAAGGGCGTCGACTGCCTCGATACCGTTGTAAGCCTTGTATGTCCGAAAACCCTCACGCTCCAAAAGCGCGGATATTGCATTAACTATATCATGATCATCGTCAACGACCAGTATTACTGAATTTTCTATATCGTTCATGTTTTGGAATCTCCTTGTTTAATGTTTCACGTGAAACATTTTAAATTTTCCTGCTGAAATCATGACTCGTCTCAGCGTTGGAAGCATTATAATTTTACTCCTTTCTCCCCTCTATGTCAATATTATATACCCTATTTCTTATTTTTTCTCAGGTGTATTTCTTATATTTTTCTTAATGTTTTTTATCTTAAATCTCGAATATATGTGCAGTTTCAATATTATCAGATTGATTATTCCGCTTTGATTTGTGAATTCATACAAATTTGTTTTTTATTACATTTTTCACTTGACATTTTTGAGGTTTTAGTATATAATAATTAAGTCGCAGGTGATAAATAACCTGCTCCCCATAATGGCGGCATAGCTCAGTTGGCTAGAGTACTCGGTTCATACCCGATTGGTCGTTGGTTCAAATCCTACTGCCGCTACCATTAAAAGGCCCGTTGGTCAAGCGGTTAAGACATCGCCCTTTCACGGCGGAATCATGGGTTCGATTCCCGTACGGGTCACCATATTAGTGCCACGAAAAAGATGCACACCGAAAAATCCGCTATTTATAGCGGATTTTTTGCATTCTAAGAGCAAAAATTTTCAGGTCAAAACCGTAGATGCTTTTTACCCGATTTTAAGGACTTACAGGATTTGAACCCTCGACAAAGCAAATTAAGGAAAATTTCAAGGCAGATTTGAGAAAAATAATCTTAAATCTGCATTTTTAATATATAGAAAAGTGTATAAAGTTTGAAAGACCGTTTTGTCTAATGTCACGAAATTTGTGACGTTAAACAAAGCGGTCTTTTTTAGTCTCAGTGAAAGGGTGTGGTGCAGATGTGGAAGTAAAAGCAATTTTTGAAATGATCGGAGGGATATTTTATGAATAACAAATTGAAGCTCAACGTTTCGTTGATGAGAAAGGAATCCGAGTTCCGAACAAAATCCTGCTTGGTGGAAAAAGCGATAGCAGTTTCCCACGATGAATTTGAGTATCTGAAAAATCATCCGCTGCGTGACAACAAGCTGATTGCTGAGAACGCAGACCTGATGTACTGTGACAGCGATGATATTTATCATTGTCTGCTGATCTACGATAAGGAACAGGGCGATGGTCTGTTGATCGAATCAGAGGGAACAGCCTACGCACGATACGCTCAGTATATCCCAAGTGCAAAGGAACTCGTTGAAAGTCATCAGAATCCCGAAATATCACTGACGAACGGCGAAAAGAAGCTCCATGAACTGCTGAATGAAATTTCAGACAGGATAGCCGCCTTTGCACATCACAGCTATTCAGAATTTTCACTTGATGACATTTTGGAGGATCTCGGCTGTGACTTTGACGAAGTGAAGAAAATGCTTGTTGAATCGGCGGCGGAAATGCTGAATGATAGAAGCGATATCAGGTCGGTTAAAGTAAACGACCTTGATATTCCGTTTCAGCCCGATATTTCGGTAAAAATAGAAAATATTGAGGAGCTGTCGGAAGAACCCGAAATCAGCATGACGATGTAAAAAAGTCTGAATTATAGGCTAAAACGTTTTATTTGAAAGGGGTGATGCATCACAAAATAAAGGAAAGGATGTGGTGAAATACGATAAGATATTTTGAAGCGTTCGCAGGAATCGGCGCATTTCGCTCCGCTTTTGAAAAAGTGGGAGGCTTTGAGTGTGTCGGGTGGTGTGAAATAGACCGATTTGCTCAAAAGGCTTACCAAGCCTTGTATGATACAGAAAGCGAGGTGTTCTATGAGGACATCACAAAAATCGATTACGGAAGTATGCCGGATTTTGATCTGCTCGTTGGAGGCCCGTGCTGCCAATCCTTCAGTGTCGCAGGGCGCAGACGCGCTTTTGAGGACGATAGAGGAAACCTGTTTTTCAACTATATCAAAATCCTTGAAGCCAAGCGCCCCAAGTATTTTATTGCTGAAAACGTACCCAATCTGCTGGGGATATCGCAGGGAGAATGCTACAGAATTATCCTTGAAAAGATTTCAGAACTGGGGTATAGTATGTGCTGGCGTGTGCTTAACTCTGCCGGCTTTGGAATACCGCAGTCCAGACGCAGGCTATTCCTTGTTGGATATCTTGGAGAAAGATGTCCCGCCGAAATATTATCTTTCGGACGAGGCAATGCGGAAAATGGAAAGGAAAGAAAACCTGAACAGTTAATCGGCGGAAGTCAGGGTTCGAGGGTGTATTCTACAAGCGGTACTGCCGTTACGCAGTGCAGCGGTTCAGGCGGCAGAGGCGGAAGAACAGGTCTGTATCTGGTTGACTACAATGAAAATCCAAAAATCACCGAAACTGCGAGGTGCATTACAGCACGTCAGAACAGCGGAATGTCACACCATAAAGGCGAGCATTCCGCTGTCTTTGTTGATATGAATGAAAGTCCGCAGATTACGGATAATGCCCGATGTCTGAATACAAGAATGGATTTGGGCATTACGAACGGAACGCACAAAGGCGAGCGTTCGGGAGTACTTGAAGAAGCTCCGAGGGCGATAATCAATCCGTTCAAGGAAACTACCCGACAGAACGGCAGACGCATAAAAAATCCCAACGAACCGATGTTTACTATAACTGTGACAGACCGTCACGGAGTTGTTCACAGAGGAAGGATCCGCCGCCTCATGCCTGTTGAGTGCTGGCGTTTGCAAGGTTATGACAAGGCTCAGTTTGAAAAAGTTGCCGCCACAGGAATGTCCGATGCTCAGTTATACAAGCAAGCCGGAAATTCCATTACAGTTAATGTGGTGGTGGAAATTGCAAAAAACTTATTGGAATTTGACAGGGAGTTGAATGCTTATGGAAAATAAAATCAAGATTTTTGAAAGCGAGGAATTCGGTAGAATCAGAACTGTCATTATTAATGATGAACCGTGGTTTGTCGGCAAAGACGCAGCAAAGATACTTGGCTATGCTAAGCCGAGAAATGCAATTACTGCACACGTTGATTATGAAGATAAAAAGGATGCCCTGATTCAGGGCGACCTTGGAGGAACGCAGAAAATGACCGTTATTAATGAAAGTGGAATCTATTCATTGATAATGTCGAGCAAACTTCCAAAGGCAAAGGAATTCAAGCGTTGGGTAACCACTCAAATTCTGCCAACAATCCGCAAAACAGGCGGTTACGTTGCCAACGAGGATATGTTCATAGAAAACTATCTCCCCTTTCTTGACGAACCATATCAGAATCTTTTCCGTTTGCAGATGATGGCGATAAATCAGCTTAACGAGCGTATCAGGCATGATCAGCCGTTGGTGGAGTTCGCAAATCAGGTTTCCGATACAACCAACCTTATTGATATGAACGCTATGGCAAAGCTTGCTGTTGAAGAAAATATCCCGATCGGAAGAAACAGATTATTTAAATGGCTGAGGAAAAATGGAATTCTCATGTCAAATAATCTGCCGTATCAAAAATATATCGACCGTGGCTATTTTGAGGTAAAAGAATCTGTTTTTGAAACTTCCTCAATGATGAAAACGTATCAGCAGACCTTTGTCACTGGTAGGGGGCAGACATATATCATCGGCAGGCTGAAAAAAGAGTATGCGGAGGTGAAGTGATGCCAAATCATATTACAAATATTGTCGCTGTTTCGGGAGATGAAGGACGTATACAGACGATGCTGAAAGAGATTCAGACAGATGAATACGGCGTAGGTTCGGTCGATTTCAATAAGATAATTCCTATGCCGGATGATGCGGACAGCTATAACTGGTGTATAGCCAACTGGGGAACGAAATGGACTTCCTACGGATATACTGCGGATTCAGGCTTTAAAGACGGAAAATTGACGTTTCTTACAGCATGGTCGGCTCCGCATCCGATACTGCAAAGGCTGTCAGAAATGTTTCCTGATATTGAGTTCGAGCATGAGTGGGCAGACGAGGATATCGGCATGAACTGCGGACGTTATGTCTATTATGACGGCGAAAGGACAGAGGAATATTATCCCGAAAGCAACAGGGAGCGAATAGAATTCGCCGCCCGTGTAATGGACAGCGATCCCTCGGAATGGTGTTTGTATCTTAATGCAAGCGAGACAGATTACGTGAATTTTTCCGATGAGGAATTCGAGGTAATTGAGATAGAGGGGCAGACTGCAATGTTCACGAACAGCAGAATGACCGATGCAGATATCCCGAAAGGTCTGTACTGCTATCATCTCAGACATGGCGATGACGGTAATTTCTGCGCTCTTGAAAAAAGTGTTGCCGTAAATCATGGGGGTTCGGTAATTGTAAACGAGCCGATAGACCTCGGCGAAAATGGCTGTATATCGCTGAATAGTGACAACTCTCCAAATTTCACAGGTGAAACAACGCTTATGGAAGAATTCTTTACAAACGAGGAAGAACAGTCCGAGGATATGGAAATGGAGATGAACCAGATATGAGCATAACCCAAATCAGTACAGAACAGCTTCGCCGAATGAACAACAGCGAAGGGCTGGTAATTCAGGGTTGCGGCGGAGATTTGCAGGAGTGGGTTGACGGGATAAATGAAATGCTGACAGAAGCCGAAATACTGGAAAACGGCAGTAAATTTACGGAGTGCTTCTCGTTTCAGCACGATAATTTGACGTGCATTTTGTTCCCGCTTGAGGATATGAGGCTTGATATTGGCAGGCTGGCGATGTGGAGACTTGAAACAAGAGCAAATTTCGGCAGTATGTGGCTGTCGGACTATGTACCGAATAATCTTGACGGATTTATTGAGGAACAAACTGAAGATTTTGAAATAGAACTTAACCAAATATAAAACGGCTATAAATAAGCGAATTTCGATGCATAGGAGTGATGAAAATGAAAATATCTTGAGTTTTGGGAGGTATTATGCAGACAAGAAAAAGATTTGAAAAATCAAAAATATTTATCAGCGGGAATGTATCCACAATGCTGAAAAGAGCGAAGTCCGTGTTGTCTGACAGGCAGTACCGTGAACTTTGCCATGCCGTAAACGATGCTGAAAACTATAACGAAAAGAAAGGATTGATAAAAGCCTGTATCCAGGCAAAAAATAAAGTTTAAAGCCGTTTGTCAGGAGCAGAAAATGCCTCGTCAGACGGCTTTTTCTGTTTCCCGAAAAAATGGGGAAAGGGGGAAAAATGAATAGTTTTATGTCATGGGTGGGAGGCAAAAAGGCTCTCCGTGACGAGGTTATTATTCGTATGCCTCCATTTTATGAGAAATATATTGAGGTTTTCGGCGGCGCAGGGTGGGTTTTGTTTAGAAAATCGCCCGAAAACGAGGTTGAAGTTTTCAACGATTTCAACAGCAATCTTGTGAATCTGTATCGCTGCGTCCGTGATAATCCTGCGAAGCTGAAATACAAATTGCGGTACGTTCTGAACTCCCGTGAGGACTTCAGGTGGCTTGCATTTCTGCACAAAAAGGGCGTATTTACGAGGTTTCGTGACTATGACCGCGCAGCAAAGTTCTATCAGCTCATCCGTTACAGTTATGCAAGCGGTCTTGACAGCTTTGCAAGTCAGCCGCATTCGATATGGGGTGATTTTCCGCTGATAGACATGGTTTCACGGCGTTTACAGAAAGTAGTAATTGAGAATCAGGACTTTGAAGTTCTGATAAAGCATTACGACAGTCCCGTTAGCTTTTTCTACTGCGATCCACCGTATTATGCGACGGAAAGCTATTACAAGGACGTTGGATTCACGAAAAAAGACCACGTCAGACTTCGTGACACGCTTATTGAATGTAAGGGAAAATTTCTTGTTTCGTACAACGATTGCCCTGAAATTCGGGAACTCTGGAATCGTGACGGAATCCGCATTGAGAACGTGAGCCGTGTGGATAATCTCAGACAGAGATACAAGGGCGGCGCTATGTACGATGAACTTTTTATCAGCAATTACGACACAAACGAACGGCAGAATATGCATCATCAACTGTCGTTTTTGGAAGATGAATATACGGGAGGTATAATATCATGAAGAATACAGTTTACACAAAAGGCTTTGTCAACGATGACGGAAACATCGAAATTCCGGGAGTTTTCCTTGAGGACGGCGCAGAGGTCGAGCTGGCGATAAAGGTTGTTTCGGGAAAATTTGAGATTGCGATGTTTCCCTCGGAGGACGACGATGATGATGAAAATATTTCTTGATTGGTTCTGCCCAAATATAAGGTCACCGCCTTATTTAAAAGGTAGAAAATTCCAAAAAAGCTGGATATAGCGTGATTTTTGTGGTATTGTTATGTCAGAAAACAAACGTAAAGGAGTTTAACCGCCATGAAAAAATCAATGCTTATCCTGCTTTTAATGTTTCTGATGTCAGCCTGCGAGGATACGGAAAATCCTCAGAAAATCGAGGAAAATCCACCTGTTCAGACTACGCAGGAAACATTAGCTGTAAATACTCTAATCATCGCTGAAACGGCTGTAATGCGGGGAAAAACTACAACTAAGACAACAACTGTAATTGATTTTGAAAATCCTGCGGAGTTTCAAAGTGAAACGAAATTTTTTGAGGAAACAACAACAGAAATTCCCGAAATTCAGCCGAAAACGGAATCTCAGCCAACCGTCACGGTTAGTGAAAATGCAAAAGAAAAAGAGCCTGTATTCTCCGAAGAATCGGCAGAATCGGCACAGACAACAGCGGAAATCTCCGAAACACAGCCGAAAACGGAATCACAGGCAACTGTCACGAAAATTCCCGATATACCGCAGAAAACCGACTACGATAAGGCACTTGAAGTATACATTTATATGCGTGAAAACGGCAGCGGAACTTGCGTGAATTACGCCTGTCAGACCTACGAAATGTGTAAGGATGTCGGACTGCCGTGTTACATCGTGTGGACTAACGCAGGGATGTACGGTCACGTTGCAAATACGGTGAAAATCGGCGATATATGGTACATTCTGGACACTCAGGGAGGCTATTTCCTCGACTACAATTATGGATTTACAGAGGTGGTGAACATCGACGGAAATCATGTCGCTGACGGCGATATGTTAAGCAATTACAGTTATGACGAATTAAATTGAAATGCTCAGGAATCCCCGATTATTCGGGGATTTTTTCTGTAAAAAAGGAGAAAGAAATGATCGATTTAAAAAATAAAATAAGGAAGATCGGCGCAGGGTTAATGGCAGGTCTCTGCGCTGTTTCTATGATTGGCACTTCTATCGGAGGTACGGTCA
>CAYNYB010000001.1:0-288497 GCA_964401315.1 uncultured Alistipes sp. | reverse complement strand
GCCTGAAAAGGCTCTGCTCCACAGCAACAGACGGGCAGTAAGCCCGCCGTGTTGCCCCGTGTGGAACGAAAGGGATTCCTCCGCAAAGTTATCCCTACCAAAATACCAAGCCACACACGGGCGATAAACCGCCTTATTTCGCAAGGCATATCCTGCACAAATACTACACAATATAATTCACAGAAATTTTGTAGTTTTAGCGGCTTGCAATTTTGCCTAAAAAGATTTAATATGTGACTACCGCAGAACAAATGCGGAATTCACAAAAAGGAATGATTTCAATGAAAAAATACTACCTTGCCTACGGCTCAAATCTCAATGTTCAGCAGATGAAGCACCGCTGCCCCGGTGCAAAGCCAATCGGAACAGCGTGGATAAAGGATTATCAACTGCTGTTCAAGGGCAGTAAAACGGGTTCTTACCTTACCATTGAGAAAGCCGAAAAATCCAAAGTTCCCGTTGCGGTCTGGGAGGTTTCGGAAGCCGATGAACGCCGCCTCGATCTTTACGAGGGCTGCCCCAATTTCTACTACAAAACAGAAATGGAAGTGGCTGTAAACCGCCGAAAAATCAAGGCTTTTGTGTACATCATGCACGAGGAAAGACAGCTGGGGATTCCAAGCAGTCATTATGTCAGAACCTGCATTCAGGGTTACCGTGATTTTGGTTTTAACCTGAAATATTTAAGGCTCGCATTTGATATCAGCGAAAGGGGTGAACGAAATGAAAAGTGAAATCAGAGAACCGAAAATTTGTCCAAAATGCGGTCGATCCTACACAGAAAGACCTGCTATTTCAAGAGCTGACAACGTCCAAATCTGCCCTGACTGCGGAACTCGTGAAGCACTTGATGCTATCTGTGTTTCCGTCGAAGAACAGGAAAAAATCATCAACATCATTCACCGCAACTACGCTGAATAAGCCCACCAGAGACGCCACGTTGCCCCCACGTTCGCCGATTCAATTTCCTCCGCAAAGTTATGGGATTCAGGAATCGGCGGCACACGAGGGCAACTGTGGGGCTTATTTTTGAAGTCATAATTCACACAATATCGCCCGAAATATAGCCGAAATCATTGTTACATTTATTTTTCCGAAATCCGTTGACTTTTCTCTTGAAAGGCGGTAATATACACTCAACGGCAGCGGAAAACCGCACTGCAAAAAAACGAATTTGGAGGAAAAACAGATGAAAACAATTGAAATTTTTGAAAAGGCAATGACCGAGGGAAACGAGTTCTTCAAGGAAAACAACCTCAACCCCACACTTTTCGCAGCCTACAGACAGCAGAAGGACAGCGGCAACGAGCTGATCGACTTCTCCGAGGTTATCTGGACACAGGACATCGAGCCGATCAGCGAATTTTTCAAGGCGCAGGGCATCACGGAATTTACGATTTCAAACACCTTCAGCAGCCTGATCGAAACCCTCGCAGCCTTTGAAAAGCAGGGATTCCGCATGAAAGGACTGACCGAGGTCAGGGCAAACTACACCGACTTCACCACCGGGGAAAAGAAAATCATTCCTGCGATCCGCATGAAACTGAACTAAATCAACGAGCCAAGGGGGCGGAACTTCCGCCCCTGATTCTCGCCCACAAAGCCGCCACGTTCGCCGCTTTTCCTGCTCTTGCAAAGTTGCACCTTTTGCGGAACGGCGGCACACAGGGGCGATTTTGGGGCTTATACGGCAATGCATAATATGTACAATCCCTGCGGAAAATCGCCGTTTTTATTCTGTAGATTTAGCCGCTTGATATATCTTTCGGATCATGGTAATATGTGTACAACGGAAGCGGAGAACGCTCCGAAAACCACGAAAAACGGAGGAAACGATTATGAAATGGGAACAGGTTACAACAATGGAGCACCTCGAAATGAACGGATGCAGCACACAGGGTGCGGTGCTGAAATACGGCGAAAGGGTTCTGGTCTGCGGATTGACCTACATAGGTTTCGAGGCGGCGGTTTACGAGTTCATCGAGGACGAGGCAGAGACAGGACTTTCCTACATTGAGTGCCGTCTGAACCTCAGAACGACCGCAACGACACCCTTTGACGACGGCGGCGATGCAATGAAGTGGTGCTTCGACCACCTGAACGACTAAGAACAAGGGGCTGAAAAATGCCCCTTGTTCCGTTCTCCCTCAATGGTGTATATCACACAATTGAGAGAGCTGATTTTCCTCGATATTTCTGTACATTTAGCCGCTTGCATAGTGCCGAAATGTATGGTAATATGTGTATAACGCAAGGGGGAAACCCAAGCGAAAAACGAATTTCAGGAGGAAACGAAAATGGCAAAAACATGGAAAGTAAAGGCGCTTACAGCGGAGAAACCCGGTAAACTGGTATGGAAAACAATCAAGGAGTTTGACAGCCCTGCAAAAGCAGATAATTGGCTTTGCAGCTACGTCAGAAAGAACGGCTTAAGCATCACCGACTTCAACATTGTAAGTCCCTGAGAACAGCCGTCAAAAGCGACAGCCCTCGCAAGAGGGGCTGTTGCTCGTACAGCCGTTTTTGTTTCCTATGGCAGTACAGATTTCACCGATTTTTCGGCTTATCTTTGTGTAAATTATGATGCCTAAATGACTTGATTTACTTGCTTTCTTATGGTAAAATACATTACAATGGAAGAGCAATCTCAATTAAAAAATCGCCCCATGGGGCGTTCAATAATAACCGTTTCAGACCTGATTTTCAGGTCTTTTTTCATGCCGTAACGGAGGTGCGAAAATTCATGCTGGAAACAAACCAAATTTATAACATAGACTGTTTGACAGGATTAAAACTGCTTGATAACGAGTGCATTGACGTTGTTGTTACATCTCCGCCGTACTACAATGCACGTGAGTATTCTTATTGGGAGACAGTCGAACAGTATCTTTCAGATATGGAAAAAATATTTTCAGAGGTGTTCCGCACTTTGAAAAATCATCACTGTATTGTCGTAAATGTCGGCGATGTTGTATGCCAGACCGGAACGGCAAAATGGCACATAAGGAAGCTTCCGCTTGGTGCATATTTCGTTACTATGCTTGAAAATATTGGTTTTCAGTTCATTGACGATTACATCTTGGATAAGGGCGAGCCTCAGAGTAAAAGAAATCTTGGAAATCCGCCGTTTCCATACTATCAATATTCCATAAACTGCTATGAACACATTCTGATATTTGCGAAAAATAAGCTGAATAAAACTAAGATTCCGTGTCCAGACTGCAATAAAATAATTACGCAGTCAAACAGTTGTACCGGAATCGGAATACAGTCTTGGGAGTGCAAAAATCCCGACTGTCCTACAAAATCACCAAATAATAGAGGAAAACGATTTTCCGCACGAAGCGTGATGATGAACAATTATCAGACTGACGAAAATGAGATACCCGAAAATTTCAGAAAAAATTGGCGGAGAGATATTGTGAGAATAAATCCCGTAATCAAAATAAACTGCAAAGGTGAAAATATTTTAGGTCATTCCGCACCATTCCCGGAAGAGATTCCGGAGATGGCTGTGCGGTATTTCAGCGGCGTTAACGATATTGTTTGCGATATTTTTTCGGGCAGCGGAACTTCCTGTCTTGTCGCTAAAAAACTTAACCGCAGATATATTGGATTTGAAATTTCTGAAGCATTCTGCCGGATAGCAAATAAACGAATTTCGGAGTTTGGAAATTAATAAATCAGGTCATAATATTTCTCATAAAATCGCCCAGTATGGGGCGTTCAATAATAACCGTTTCAGACCTGATTTCAGGTCTTTTTTTATTTTCAAAATTCTTATGAAACCTGCTAAGAAAAATCAATAGGCAAAATAACCAAAAATGAAATAAAGCAGAAAAAGAAAAAATGGTACAGGAAATCAGACGTAAGAAAAGCAAATTTTCAAACGCCTAAAGCATTATAGGAAATATGAAGATTTATTTATTGGAATAGAGTTCCATAACCTTGCCATAGTAAACACGAAGGAACTTATTAAGTCCGGCAATCATGGCCTCCTTACCACACTTGCCCTCGCTTCGTTTCTTTTGAATAAAGTCGTAAACCGGATTATCGGTAGGCTTGTGCTTGATAAGTGACTGCATTATCTCATAACCTGTTTTACGAAGGTAAGGATTGCCTCGTTTAGATATTTTTCGCTCAGAAGCATTGAATGCTCCTGACTGATAGGGCGGAGCGTCTATACCTGCATAGGCAATAAGGGAATGCTTGTTTTTAAAGCGCCGTACATCGCCAATCTCAGCTATAATACGAGGCGCAAGAACATCTCCGATACAATCCATATCTCTTACAACAGAATATTCAGGAAAGGTCTTGCAAAGAGCCTGCATTTGTGCTAAAATGGTATTGCGTGATTCCTCAGTTGAGTGAATCAGCTTAACAGCTTCGCTAACGGCAATTTTGACCGATTGGGAGTTAGGAAGCGTTGGGATACCGTTTTGAGCAAGGGCGAAGATTTCGGCTGCCTTACGTTCATTAAAACGGTATCCCTTTTTCTTTGCCCATTTGCAGTAATCGGCAGTAAACTTCTTCTCACCCATATCAAGGATATTTTTGAAATGAATGTATCTGCTAACGAATTCAGTAAGCTTGTGATTATCATTTTGATTTTGAAGAATATCCGATATTCCCGGTATCACCTGATCAAGCAGGTTGCTGAAATTAACCTTTGCTTTTACAAGTATAGCGGTGATTTGATAATACTGTCTGGCAAGAAAACGAAGCTCGTCATATGTATCGGATGCGGCATAAGCCTGAACAAGCTCATTCCAATATGTGATGCCAAAAGAGGCAATACGCACAGCATCGATCTTATCGGTCTTAGCACGGCGAATGCTCTGAGAACAGTATTTCTTCATTCGCAGAGCGTTTACACAGCAGACAAAAATGCCGTGTGACGATAGATACGAAGAAACAGGCAAATGATAATGTCCTGTATCTTCCAAAACAACACGGGTTTCCTCTTCAAAAGAATTGATAAGGGAAACTAATGAATCAAGTTCATTGGCAGCGTGATTGATTTCAAAAGGCGGTTTTACAACTTCACCACCCGGCTTCAATATGCAAACCGTACTTTTACCTTTTGAAACGTCAATTCCTACACTGATCATAAAATCACAACTTTCTAAAAATGATATGTAATGTTTCCGCACAGGAGCTTATTAAAATTCATTTTGGTTAGTTACGCGAACGCTGCTATGAACAGCTTCAGAAACTTTGAAGCTACACAGCAGGTACAACCTGCTTAATCGAATTTGATAATAAGAAGGCGGCTGACGCTTTCATGAACGAACGCTGAGTTCTAAGGAACGACCGTCAGTCCATTACCTTCTCATTATACTAAAATAAGCATAGCCTGTCACCACTGTAGTCAGCAGTTTGGACTATGCTAATATTGTACCAAAGGAATGATGCCGTATGGCTGTGAGAGGAAGAAAACCAAAGCCGACAGCGATCAAGGAACTGGAAGGCAATCCGGGCAAGCATCCGCTGAATGATGCCGAGCCGAAGCCTGTGAGAAAAGCTCCGCCTTGTCCGAAATGGCTTGAACCGAAGCGAAAAAGGAGTGGCGCAGACTTTCAAAACAGCTTGAACAGATCGGCGTTCTGACCGAGGTCGATCAGGCGGCGTTCGCATCCTATTGTCAGGCTTATGCACGATGGAAAGAGGCGGAAGAATTCATGACACAGCACGGCACGATAGTGAAAACGAAATCTGGTTACTGGCAGCAAGTTCCGCAGGTCTCTATCGCACAGACTTATCTGAAAATCATGAATAAGATCGCAGAACAGTTCGGACTTACTCCGGCGGCAAGAAGTCGTATCACAGCAGGTGTGGATATGAGGGATGCTGCCGATGATATGGAAAAACTGCTCGGAGGTGAGTAATGTCAAGAACCGCAAAAGCAAGAGAAAGACCGAAAAATTATCCGAAACTTACCAATTACAAGCCCTCACGGTTCATGCTGCCGGATTCGCATTATGATGCGGTAAGAGCAGACAGAGCCGTGCGGTTTATCGAAAATCTCTGTCATACAAAAGGTCGCTGGGCTGGTAAACCGTTCTGGCTATTGCCGTGGCAGGAGCAGATCATCCGGGATATTTTCGGCATCGTCAAGGAGGACGATACAAGGCAGTTTCGGACGGCGTATGTGGAAATTCCGAAGAAAAATGGAAAATCCGAGCTTGCTGCTGCAATTGCACTGTATCTCCTTTACGCAGATAACGAGCCGTCCGCAGAGGTATACGGCGCTGCGGCTGATCGTCAGCAGGCATCCATCGTATTTGAAGTTGCCAAGCGCATGGTGGAATTAACGCCTGCGCTCCTGAAACGCTCCAAAATTATGGCTGCAACAAAGCGCCTTGTAAACTACAGCAATGTTGGATTCTATCAGGTGCTTTCCGCAGAAGTCGGCACAAAACACGGTCTGAATGTATCGGGGCTTGTTCTTGATGAACTTCATGTTCAGCCTAACCGCCGCCTTGTGGACGTCCTCACAAAGGGCTCCGGCGATGCACGAACGCAGCCGCTGTACTTCCTTATCACAACAGCCGGAACGGACAGAAATTCTATCTGTTACGAGTATCATACGAAAGCGCAGGATATTCTGAAAGAACGGCGCATTGATCCATCTTTTTATCCGGTTATTTATGGACTTGATGACGGCGATGACTGGAATTCCGAAGAATCGTGGTACAAGGCGAATCCCTCGCTGGGACATACGATCACTATTGACCGTGTGCGTGATGCTCACCGTGAAGCATTGCAGAATCCTGCGGAAGAAAATGTATTCCGTCAGCTTCGTTTAGACCAATGGGTCGGCAGCTCTGTTGCGTGGATTCCGGAGCATATTTACGACAAGGGCAATGTCCCGATTGATTTGGATTCGCTCCGTGGTCGGGAATGCTATGCCGGACTTGACCTTTCCAGTACAAGCGATATTACGGCATTTGTACTGGTATTTCCTCCGCTGCATGAGGGCGAGAAATACATCGTTGTTCCCCATTTCTGGCTGCCGAGAGATACACTTGACCTGAGAGTTCGCAGAGATCACGTTCCCTACGATGTATGGGAACGCATGGGACTTTTTCATATCACCGAGGGTAATGTGGTCGATTACAATTTCGTGCGGAAAACGATCAATGAGCTGCACACGATGTATAACATCAAAGAGATCGCAGCCGACCGCTGGAACGCTACGCAGCTAATTACTGACCTGCAAGGAGATGGATTTATCGTTGTTCCTATAGGGATGGGTTTCAAGGATATGTCGCCGCCCATGAAAGAGCTGTACAAGCTGCTGTTTGAGGGGAAATTCATTCACGGCGGAAATCCGATTCTGCGGTGGATGGCTGGAAATGTGGTTGCTGAAATTGATGCGGCTGAAAATATAAAACCGAGCAAGAAAAAATCCACTGAAAAAATAGACGGCATTGTTGCATGGATCATGGCTCTTGACCGCTGTATCCGTCACGAGATACAAGGCAGCGTCTATGATAATCCCGACCATGAACTGGTCGTTTTTTGAGGAGGTAGATAACATGGGATTTATGAGCCGATTCGGTTTTATCAAACCGAGAGATGCACCGAGAATTCCCGATATTTCAGACAACGTCCGTGATTCGGGAAATCTGTTTGTTTTCGGCATGACGCACAGCGGAGAGCGAGTGGACGAGCGCACGGCAATGCAGATCGTGACCGTTTATGCCTGCGTGAGACTGCTTTCCAATACAATCGCCGGACTTCCCCTGCACCTTTACCGATACACCGGCGATGGTGAGGATAAGGAACTGGCATTCGATCATCCGCTTTACAAAATACTCTACCGACAGCCAAATCCCGAAATGAGTTCTTTCTCGTTCTGGGAGGCTCTGATGTGTCATTTGTTGCTGTGGGGAAATGCCTACGCACAGATCGTCCGGGACGGTAAAAACGGCATTGTGGGACTGTATCCGCTGCTGCCGGAGAATGTGGAAATCGACCGTGATAAGAACGGAAATCTATTCTACACCTACCACGCATACACAGACGAAAAGCCCGGAGAGCATGACAAGGACATCATTTTTCAGCGAGATGAAATCCTGCATATTCCGGGACTTGGATTCAACGGGCTGGTGGGATTTTCGCCAATCGCAATGATGAAAAATGCACTGGGTTCAGCAATGGCGGTAGAACGATATGGCAATGCTTTCTTCAAAAACGGCGCACAGCCTGCCGGAGTTCTCGAACATCCGGGAGTTCTCAAAAATCCTGAGAAGATCAGGGAAAACTGGACTCGTGTTTACGGCGGTGCAAGAAATGCACACCGCATAGCAGTCCTCGAAGAGGGTATGTCCTACAAGCCGATCAGCTTACCGCCCGAAGATTCGCAGTTTTTGTCTACAAGAGAATTCGATGTGGAGGAGATCTGCCGTATGTTTCAAGTGCCGCCGCATCTGGTGCAGGATTTGAAACGCAGCACTTTTAACAATATCGAACATCAGGGCATCGCATTCGTGCAGTATTCTCTGATGCCGTGGATAATCCGCATTGAAAAGGGCATCATCAAGGACTTGCTTTTAGAGGAAGAACAGGATGTGTATTTTCCGAAATTCAACGTGGACGGGCTGATGCGAGGAGATTATCAGAGCCGCATGAACGCTTACGCAATCGGTGTGGGAAACGGCTTCTTTTCGCCAAATGACGTCCGCAGACTTGAAAATATGGACTTGATTCCTGATGAACAGGGCGGCAATGATTACTACCTCAACGGCAGCTACAATAAATTGCAGGATGCAGGTGCAGCCTATGCCGTCAATCAGCCGAAAAACACCGATAATACGTCAAAAAATGAAGAATAATGGAGGAGATATTATGCAGAAATTCTGGAACTGGATTCACGATGACAGCGGCGGAAGAGTTCTCCGTCTCGAAGGTCCGATTGACTCGGAGTCATTCTGGGGCAATGAGATCACGCCGCAGGACTTCCGTGACGAGCTGTATGCGGAGGACGGAAATGTCACAATTTGGCTGAATAGTCCAGGGGGAAATGTGTTCGCCGCAGCGGAGATTTACACGATGATACGTGATTATCCGCACAATGTCACTGTGAAAATTGCAAGCATCGCCGCATCTGCCGCAAGCGTGATAGCTATGTCAGGAGATACCGTACAGATGTCCCCGACCGCCTTGCTTTTTGTCCATGATCCATCCACAATCGCTATGGGCAATGCCAAGGACATGGAAAAAGCAATCGCCACGCTGAACGAAGTCAAGGAGAGCATCATCAATGCCTATGCCGCGAAAACAGGGCTTTCACGCAGCAAGATTTCAAAGCTCATGAGCGATGAGACTTGGATCAATGCAAGAAAAGCCGTGGAATTGGGATTCGCCGATGAGATTCTCTTTGACGAAAATCCAAAGGAAAAAGAGGATGAGCCGGAGGAACCCGACGAGCCAAATGAGGAAGGCGGTGACGATGAGGGCGATGAAGAGGAAAAGAAACCGGACAAGGAGAAAAAGCCGTTCAAGCTGGATTCCGGGGATGCCCTTTGGCAGTACAGTACCCGTATTATGGGGCAGACCATTCTGGGAAAAATCGGTGCGTCCTGCAAAAATCCGGACGAAAACGACAGTGCCGATAACACGCCGGAATCTTCTGAGAAAGGGCTGATACCTTTAATCGGCATGGACGGCAAGACGAAAGACGGCGCAATGCCATATGAAATTCTGAAAGCGCAGCTTGCTTGTATGAGATAAGTAAGCTGTTATTTTTATGCGACACCGGATTTTATCCGGAGAATAGGAGAAAAAATATGAACCAGATCATGGAACTTCGCAGCAAAAGAAATACTCTGTGGGAGCAGACAAAGGCGTTTCTCGAAAAACACCGCGGCGAGAACGGTCTTGTGGAGGCGTCCGCCGTGGAGCAGTACAACAAAATGGCGGCTGATGTTCAGGCTCTCGGCGCAGAAATTGAGCGTCTGGAACAGCAGGCAGCCGTTGATGCGGCTCTTTCCGCACCGACTTCAAAGCCTGTCACAAATGCACCTTCTAATCAGCCGAAGGCAGAGGGTACAGCGAGTGATGATTATAAAAATGCTTTCTGGGATATGATCCGCAACAAGGGCGATCAGTTTGCAGTACGCAACGCTCTTTCCGTTGGCGAGGACACTGAGGGCGGCTATACTGTGCCTGACGAGTTTGAGCGTCGTTTGATTCAGGCTTTGGAGGAGAACAACATCTTCCGTCAGATGGCAACGGTAATCAAGACCAATTCCGGCACAAGAAAAATCCCGATTGCCAACGACACAATGGAAGCCCAGTGGATCGACGAGGGCGAGGAAATTCCCGAAACTGACACAAAGTTCGGACAGACCACACTTTCTGCCTACAAGCTCGGCACTATGATTAAAATCAGCAATGAGCTGCTGCACGATTCCGCTTTCGACCTCGCAAGTTATATCGCTACTCGTTTCGGCGTGGCTATGGGCAATGCGGAGGAACGTGCATTTTTCACAGGTGACGGCGATAAAAAGCCTCTCGGTATTCTTGCGGAAACAGGTGGCGCAGAGCTTGGTGTGACTTCCGCCTCCCAGACGGCTATCACCTTTGACGAGATTTTTGACCTTTACTACAGTCTGAAATCGCCCTACCGCCGCAACGCGCAGTTTGTGTGCAATGAAACCATTCTGCTCCAGCTTATGAAGCTGAAGGATAAAAACGACAACTATATCTGGAAACCAAGCCTTGATATCGCCAAGCCTGATACGATTCTCGGCAGACCTGTCCGCACCAGTTCCTTTATGCCTACGATTGCCCAAGGCGAGCGTGTTCTTCTCTTTGGTGACCTGAAAAATTACTGGGTTGCCGACCGCCAGAACCGCACATTCCGCCGTCTCAACGAACTGTATGCACGCACAGATCAGGTAGGCTTTATGACAACGCAGCGTGTGGACGGCAGGCTGATTCTTCCTGAGTCCGTTAAGGTTCTGAAAATGGCTGGCAATAAGGCAACTACAGGCGGAAATACAGGAGCATGATATGAGTTTGCTTTCACTGCCTGAAACTAAAAATTATCTCCGTGTTGACCATTGTGAGGATGACAAGCTCATCCTCACGCTGATCGACACAGCGCATCGGCTTGTAATGGATGTGGGGCGCATGGACGAAAAGCGGCTTGCAGAAAATGAGGAAATCTCCCATCAGGCAATGCTGTATACAGTTTCCTACCTCTACGAAAACCGAAATACAGCGGATTTTCACAAGCTGACGCTTACTTTGCGTTCGTTGCTTTTTGCACAGAGAGAGGGCGTGATTTAATGGAGATCGGAATACTGAATCAGAGAATCGCAATTCTCGAACACATTACGAAGATTGACAGTATCGGTAACCATAAAGCCCGATGGGAGGAGCTTTTTTCCTGCTGGGCTGCTGTTTCCGTTAAAAACTCCACTGAAACTACGGACGCAGGCGTGACAAAGGAAGTAACATCGCTGGAATTCGTTGTCAGGCAAACACCCGATACCATGAGAATCAATTCAACTACACACAAGCTGCGTTTCCGTGGACTGCTCTACAATATTGACGGTATTAAGCCTAATTTCAGGTCGTTGGACTATATGAAGATCACCGCAGGTACACGAAAGGCTGGTGAGCAGAATGACTTCGATTGACGATATGGCGGACGAGATTATGAAGGGCTTGACAGAATACAGCGAACTTGCGGATACGGCTATGAAAAAAGCAGTCCGAAAGACTGCAACTTCTGTCAAGAATGAAATATCCGCAAATGCTCCGAAACGTACCGGCAAATATGCGAAAAGCTGGACAACTAAAAAAGTCAAGGAAAACAGCCATTCTCTGGAAATTACAGTGCATTCCAAAGACCGCTATCAGATTGCACACTTGCTCGAAAAAGGTCACGCCAAGCGTGGCGGCGGTCGTGTGGCTGCAATTCCCCACATCGCTCCTGCCGAAGAAAACGGAGCAGATTTATTGGAATCTCTCATCGAAAAGGAGCTAAAATGAGTTACGAAGATATTAACGAAATGATGCTTGAAATGGGGCTTCCTTTCGCCTATCATCACTTTGCAGAGGGTGAGAGTCCTAAGCCGCCGTTTCTGATTTTTCTGTCACCGGGAGAGAATACTTTTTCGGCGGATAATCGGATGTATTTCAGTTTCAAAAAGCTGAATATTGAGTTGTACACCGATGAAAAATCTCCCGATACAGAGGCAGAAATTGAGGCTGTTCTGCGGCATCATCATATTTTTTACAACAAAACCGAAACATGGATCGCATCCGAGGAGATGTATGAAGTGTTATATGAAATGGAGGTATAACCTATGGCTTTGAAAAAGAATAAGGTCAAATTTGGTCTTAACAAGGTACACTGGGCGAAAATTACGGCATGGTCTGATGACGGTGTTCCGACATTTGCAACACCTGTGAGGATTCCCGGTGCGGTATCGCTTTCCATCGATGCTAACGGCGAAAATGAGAATTTTTTTGCCGATAACACCGTGTATTACGTCATTAACAACAATGCCGGTTACACAGGTGACCTTGAAATTGCCCTGATTACAACGGATTTTGCAACGGAAATCCTCGGTGAAATTCAGGACACAAAGGGTGTGCTTGTGGAGCGTAATGATGCGGAAACTGCACAGTTTGCACTGCTTTTTGAATTCAATGGCGATAAAAATCATATCCGCCACGTTATGTACTGCTGCACTGCAAGCCGTCCGAAAACCGAATCTTCCACCACCGAGGAAAGTACAGAGGTCAAGACGGAAACGCTGTCCCTTAAAGCGTCTGCACTTCCTGACGGACTTGTTAAGTCCAAAACCTGCGAAAATACGGACGAAACCACATATAACAACTGGTACAAATCCGTGTATATTCCGACATTTACAACGGCTGCTAAGACGACCACAAAAACAACATCTTAACGGAGGTACAACATGGCTATCAAGAAAAATATTACTGTTGACGGTATTGAAGTTCCGTTTAAGGCGAGTGCTGCTGTGCCTCGCCTTTATCGTCTGAAATTTCACAGGGATATATACAAAGATTTCGCCGCATTGCAGACAAATGTCAAAGAGGGCGATGAGGAAAACTCCACTCTTGATATTGAGAGTCTGGAGGTTTTTGAAAATATAGCTTTCATCATGGCGAAACACGCTGACCCGGATAATGTTCCTGATAATCCAGATGACTTTTTAGAGCAGTTCAACACGTTCAGCATTTACGAGATTCTTCCGCAGCTTATCGAACTGTGGGGACTGAATACTGCTACACAGGTGGAATCTAAAAAAAACATCGCCAAACTGACCGCCCGATGACAACACCCTTATTCCTCCTGAGATGCGTTCAGCTCGGAATTTCTCTTTCCGAGCTGGAGCTTCTCACTATCGGGCTTGTTAATGATATGTTCAGTGAGCGTGAAAGAGACGACTATTCAGGTTGGACAGAGATAGCCGGACAGGACGATTTTGACCGATTTTAGGTCATTTGAACGGAGGTGACCCGCCACGGCAAACAGAATAAAAGGGATAACCGTTGAAATCGGCGGCGATACTACCAAGCTTTCAAAAGCACTCGAAGGCGTCAATAAAAATATCAAGAACACCCAGACGCAGCTTAAAGACGTTGAAAAGCTGTTGAAACTCGATCCGACCAATACGGAGCTTTTATCGCAGAAACAGAAACTGCTTGCCGATGCAGTTTCCTCGACCAGTGACAAGCTGGAGACGTTGAAAAAAGCCAGTGAGCAAGCCGCCAAAACCAAGGATAACTACGATGCGTGGAAAGCTAAGTATGATCCTATCAAGCAGAAAATCGGCGAGACTGAAACAAAGCTGAAAGACCTGAAGGAACAGTCAAAAACGGCAGATGAACAGCTTTCAAAGGGCGAAATTTCACAGGAAAAGTACGATTCCCTACAGCGTGAAATCAAGGAAACAACCGATGAATTGACATCTCTGAAACAGTCAGCAAAAGCTGTATCTGATGAATTCGGCAATCCCATTTCTCCGCAGCAATATGATTCCTTACAGCGTGAAATCGTGGAAACACAACAGGAATTGCAGAATCTACAGCGTGAGGCTGAAAACTCTCGTACTGCTCTCGTAAAAATCGGTGAAGCCGGCGCTGCAATGGAAAAGGTCGGGAACAAGATCTCCGGCGCAGGCGAAAAACTTCTCCCTCTGACCGCAGGTATAACGGCTTTGGGGACAATGGCAGTCAAGACAACTGCGGATTTCGATACCGTTATGAGCAAGGTTTCCGCTGTTTCAGGTGCGACCGGTGAGGATTTAGATGCACTTCGTGCAAAGGCTCGTGAAATGGGCGCACAAACGAAATTTTCCGCATCTGAAGCCGGTGAAGCTCTAAATTACATGGCGATGGCGGGCTGGAAAACTGAGGATATGCTGGGCGGTATCGATGGTATTATGAACCTTGCTGCGGCATCCGGAGAGGACTTGGCAACTACCTCTGACATCGTAACCGATGCTTTGACGGCACTTGGCATGAGTGCCGATGAATCGGCTCATTTTGCCGATATATTGGCAGCGGCATCTTCTAACGCTAACACAAACGTGTCTCTCATGGGCGAAAGTTTCAAGTATGTTGCACCTGTGGCAGGAGCAATGGGAGCAAGTGCTGAGGACTTGTCAATCGCTCTGGGACTTATGGCTAATTCAGGTATTAAGGGTTCACAAGCCGGAAATTCACTGAAAAATGCCCTCGTCAATCTGACAAAGCCCACCAAACAGCAGGCGGCAGCAATGCAGCAGCTTGGCTTTATTTCTACGGAAACCATTCAGAAAATCGATTTTGACAAGGTAGAAAAAGCCGAAAAAGCTGTGGAAGATGCAACTTATAGTCTGGACAATGCACAAATAAAGCTGAATGATGCAATCGCCAAATATGGCGAAAACAGTACACAAGCTCAGCTTGCAAGCAATAAATATGAACAGGCGCAAAAGAAACTCATTGATGCACAGGAGAAACTTGCCACAGAGCAAGCAGGTGTTTCTGAGGAGATCATGGGCGCAAATACGCTAATGGCGGATTCAGAAGGAAATATGCGGTCGCTCGGCGAGATCATGGGAACACTCCGTGAGAAAATGGGAAAGGTCAATGTGGAGCTTACAGATGCGGACGGCAATGCCCGTGATTTTGACGACATTATTGCGGAGCTTTCCACGACCACAGAGGGACTTGCTCAGGCGGAGCAGATGCAGGCAGCGGCGACTATTTTCGGCAAGCAGAATATGTCGGGGATGCTGGCGATCATCAATGCAAGCGAGGAAGATTACAACAAGCTGACCGATGCAATTTACGGCTGCGAGGGAACTGCGAAAAATATGGCTGACACCATGCAGGATAATCTTGCAGGACAGCTTACAATTTTGAAATCTCAGTTACAGGAACTTGCCATCTCTTTTGGTGAAATTCTCATGCCCACGATCAGGGCAATCGTTTCTAAAGTGCAGGCTCTTGTTGATAGATTCAACGCTTTATCGCCCGCTACAAAGGAAACAATCGTTAAAATTGCCCTTGTTGCGGCGTCATTAGGTCCTCTTTTAATCGTAGTCGGCAAGACTATTTCAACCGTTGGTACGCTGATTCAGTTTGCATCGGGAATCCCTGCGATACTCACAAAAGCGAAAGCTGCATTTTCCGCAGTCAGTGCGGCAATCGGCGGTATTTCTGCACCTGTGGTCGCTGTTGTTGCAGCAATTGCGGTGCTTGTGGCGGCGTTTGTGCATCTTTGGAACACTAACGAGGACTTCCGAAATAAAATCACTGAGATCTGGGAGAAAATCAAGTCAATTTTTGAAAATCTCACTTCCGGAATCGTTGACAGGCTGAATGCTCTCGGTTTTAATTTCGAGGATTTCGGCGATTTGGTGAAGTCGATATGGCAAGGTCTGTGCGATATTCTCGCTCCGTGGTTCGAGGGCGTTTTCACCTATATTGCGGAAACTTTCGATGTTATCGTTGATGTAATTCTTGGCATTCTGGATATTTTCATCGGGCTGTTTACAGGCGACTGGGAGCAGATGTGGAACGGAATCAAGGGTATTTTTGTCGGAATCTGGGACTATATCAAAAATTGTTTCACGAATATTCTGAACACGCTGAAAGGAATCGCCGATGTATTTCTTGGCTGGTTCGGAACTTCATGGAGTGAAGTGTGGACTTCAATCAAGGACTTTTTCGTTGGCATATGGAACAGTATCAGCACTTTTGTTACAAATATTTTCACATCAATCAGCGCCTTTTTTACGACCATTTGGACGGCGATAAAGGATTTCTTTGTAGGAATATGGAACGCAATTTACACCTACATTTCGGAGAAAATCACAGCAATTCAGACAGTGATAACAACCATATGGAACGCCATTTCTACAGCAATATCAACAGTCCTAAACGCTATCTGGACAGCTATCAGCACTGTTTGGCAAACAATTTACGACTTCATTTCTCCGCTTTTGGATGCCTTTAAATACCTGTTTGAGACCATTTTTGAAGCGATCCATATCATTATCAGCAATGTTATGGACTGGATCTCTGAGAAAATTCAGACCATATGGAACGCTATAGTTGGCTTTATTACGTCGATTTTAGAGGGCATAAAATCGTTCTTTGAAATGATCTGGAACGCCATTTCTACGGCTATTTCAACAGTAATGGATACGATTCACAGCACAATAACGATCGTATGGACTGCAATATCCGGCTTTATTTCGGGTATTTTAAATTCTATCTGGTCAGTAATTTCTTCTGTATGGAATACGATTTCAACAACGATTTCAGAAGTCCTAAACGCTATTTCAGGCACCGTATCAAATATCTGGAATGCCATTAAAACAACGATTTCAAACATGATGAACAGCATCAAAACTACTGTTTCAAACATATGGAACAGCGTAAAAACAGCAATTTCTAACACAATTACGGGTATCAAGGATACGATTGTGAACGGCTTTAATAACGCTGTTAATTTCGTGAAAAATCTCGCTTCCGAAGCTTGGAACTGGGGTGCGGATATCATCAACGGCATCGTTGATGGCATCAAGTCGAAAATTCAGGCTGTGGCAGATGCGGTCACTGGTGTTGCTGATAAAATCAAAAGTTTTCTGCATTTCTCCGTACCGGATGAAGGTCCTCTGACGGATTTTGAATCTTGGATGCCCGACTTTATGCAGGGACTTGCTGACGGTATTTCGGCAAATGCGGGGCTTGTGAATGATGCTCTTAGTACGTTCGGAACGAATGTAACAACGGCTCTGACGGACACTTTCAAAACTGCTATGTCCAATATTGTGACTACTGTGCAGACGTTCATGGAGAATGTTTTTGCCGAAGTTACGAATATCTGGAATAACATCAGCACTTCAATGACGACCGTTCTAACCAATATTGGAAACGCTGTCAAAAATGGCTGGAACGCAATTACAACGTCAATCAAAACTTCTCTTGAAAATATTAAGAGCGCAATAACTACAAGCTGGACTGCGGTTAAAAACATCGTAACAACGGCGATAAACGGCATTAAAACTGTAATTTCAACTGTGTGGACGGCAATCAAGTCATTCATATCTACAGGACAAATTGACATTAAAAACACCATCAATACAACGTGGACAAATATTTCTGATGGTGTAAAAAATACCGTCAATGCGGTAAAATCCGCCGTTTCTTCCGCTTGGAATGCCATGCCTAATTTAGTGCATGGAGCAATGAATAATGTTCGTGATACTGTTTTTAACATTTGGGATAACGTGAAAAGTGGTGTTTCCGATAGGCTCGGCGGTATCCGTGACGCTGTTTCAAGCGGACTGAATTCTGCTGCGGACTGCATACGAAATATTGTAAATTCTTCGTGGCAATGGGGCTATGACATCATGCAGAACCTCATCAATGGAATCCGCTATATGATTGGAAATCTCATTAACACAGTCGCAGATGTAGCAAATTCTATCTGGGAATA
The DNA here is from genome assembly GCA_964401315.1 of uncultured Alistipes sp. GTDB lineage: Bacteria > Bacillota > Clostridia > Oscillospirales > Ruminococcaceae > Ruminococcus. The sequence continues at coordinate 270,511 of CAYNYB010000001.1, read as the reverse complement.
TCTGCACTTCTCTGTTCCCGAAAAAGGTCCTCTTACCGACTTTGAAAGCTGGATGCCGGACTTCATGAAAGGTCTTGCTAATGGAATCAATAAGAGCAAAAAGGTCGTAACAAAGGCGATTTCAGGTGTTGCAAATGCAATGCAGCTCACGATGAACAGCGGCTTGAATCTGAATCTTGACGGAATTTCTTCTCCCATGAAAGACGGCAGCCCTGCCGGAACGGTTATCAATAACTACAATAACGACAACAGCCGGACGGTGAATCAGACGAATAATAGCCCGAAATCGCTGTCACGGCTGGAGATTTATCGGCAGACACGAAATGCTTTGAATGTGTAATCTATTAGACATCTTCATGGAATAATTCATATTGTGTTTTGTATTCGTTAAGAAGTTGAGTATTCATTTCATCTAACTCTTTAAAATGCTCTTTAATACGAATAAAAAAATTCCACCATTCTGAATCTATATATGGACAGTTCCCGATTATTTTTAAATATTGCTGTTCTAAATCATAGCTTTTATCTGAAATATATAACCTACCCTCTCTTATAATTTTGCACAGTGGAGGAAGTTTGTCTCTCCATAAATCACCTCGAATTACTGATATGTTGTTACTAATATATGGCATTCCAATGCAGTATTCGGAATAAAACATATTTTCCGAAGTAACTTCACTAAAATTTCCATCAACATACTTTTTGACCTCGCTAATAGATTTATGAAGGCTCTCACGTATTCCATAAAGTTGACTAAAGAAACTAATCATTGCACGTGTGAAATCCGCTACCTCAATACCACCATTTCCCTTAAGTGATATATCAAGATTCATTTGTGCTCTTTTTATTGCTTTGCTTTTATAACAATACAAACGGGAAACAGTATAGTAATCTACATTCGAGTCGATTTTAGTATGGCAGTTACTGCAAACCCATATTCCATTATCAAATGAAGCTCTCTGTTCATCAGATTGATTTGGATTATATCTCGGTCCTCCTTCAGAAGCTGCTTCAATATGAGCAGCTTCTCCGATATTCTGTTTTTCTTCTATACTTTTATCTACCCATGTTGTACAATCACCGCAGATAGAACAATGCCCTGAAACACTCACACATAGTAAGTTTTTTATTTTTTGTGTGAATTCAATTCTTTTATTACCCATAATTCATCCTCCACAATTAACTCTTACCTGATTCCGCAAAGCTGAAATTTCCGAATACAGCACAAAACATCGAAATTTTTGACTTCAAGGTGTGTTTTATGTGTGACCTTCATCCAAACTGTAGGGTGAAGTGAAAGGCTTTCACATAGATTTGCTAACAAACGATATTACGTTCATTACAATGATTATTGCTACTTGAAGTCTGCGGAATCAGGAGGAATTATTCGCTTTTTATGTTTCTAACATTATTCATTCCGAACTTTACTGTCTGGAATACCTTTTTCCAGTATTCTTCTCTACAGATAATATCATCTCGTTTGGTCTTCATATCGAAGATTTCTAAAATGCTGTAAGTGAAGTTGTTGATAATATAGTCAGCAGCATTATTTTTGATTTCTTCAAACGTCTTGTTTCCTCCGGTTAAGTCCGACACATCAGCGTATGCAGACCACCTTTGCCATATTCCGCCATAATCACCTGAAGCAGAGCCTATGTAAAGTTGTCCTGTTGATTTATCAGTAATACAATATACACCTTTCACACTTGATAATGCAGTTTTCCATTCAGGCGCTTCTAATCTAATAATCGTTTGCAAATCGCTGTGTGAAAGAAGAACGTTATTATATCCAGGGAAAGAACCTAATTTGGTTGATGGCGCAAGTTCATAGATTTCAGGATTAAAATCACGCTGAACAGAAAGATATGGCTTATTATAAATATCTCGCCCAATAGGACGGGATAATCTAATTATAAGCCGTTTTCGATAATCTTCAAACTCTGAAAGTTGGGTTAGTTTATAGCCTACTGTGTCAAACACCTCTGGTACTATTTTTTCAACTCTATACATTCCGCCAAAAATATAATAATTGGCTCCATAAGGATAGTATTGAGCAAATGCAAGAAGGTATTCGGCACGATTAAGATTATTATTAGCGTGTTTCTTTTTATGAGCATTCATGTAAATCCATTCAGGAGCATCATCACGTAAATAATCCCATGCTGGGTGTTCGATATTTCCTGCGTTCATGTTGAATTTTACCTTTGTTTTCTCTGGAAACTGTACAGGAAAGAAATCTTCAAATTTTAACATACAATCCCTCCATCAAAATTATGTTATTTCTATTATACATCTTAATCAATGGAAAAGTCAAGGAGGTGCTACCATGTTTTTTACACTGATACTAGAAAATGAAAACGGTGACTGTATCGACTTCTCCAAAGCAGCAACCAGATTTATGTTCTCAAAAATAGATGGCTTGAATCCGCCTGCCGGAACAATAAGCACATCATCATATGCAGGAATGAACGGCTCATATCTGAACAACGCTTTCATCGAAAAACGCAACATTGTGATTACCTTTCAGATGCGTGGAATCGGCATTGAAAAACGCCGTCATGAGCTGTATAAAGTGGTGAAAACTTCCCGATATATCAAGGTTTATTACCGCACGGCAAATATTGATGTGTATACTGAGGGCTATGTGGAGACCTGTGAGATAGAGAATTTCGAGCAGTTCACAAGCGGACAAATCTCTATTCTTTGTCCCGATATTTACTGGTATTCCACAGAAACTCAAATCGCCGAATATTCGCAGATTTTAGGGGCTTTTCACTTCATATTTCCTGATGATGACAAGCCATTTCCGCTGGGAAAATACAATACACAAAATATAATGACGATTCAGAATGACGGTGATGAGGTTGGCTTCACGCTTGAAATCAGCGGAGGTCCTGCTAAGAATCCAACTCTGTACAACGCCGAAACAGACGAATATATGCAGATTCTCGGTGATATTGAGGAGGGCGACATAATCAGAATCACTACGAAAACAGGCAATAAAACGGTTACGTTGGAGCGTGAGGGTGTGCAGGAAAATATCATAAACCGCCTTGTTTCCGGTTCAACGTGGCTGACCTTGCGGACGGGCGAAAACAAATTTTATCTCCGTGCTTCGGGTGGAATCTCCAATCTGAAAGTCCGCCTGATTCACAGAAATGCTTATCTTGGAGTGTGATTTATGCAGATTGAAATTTACAAAATGACGGCGAATGAGAATATGCTTACAATCACGCTTGAAGCGATTTGTGACAGCTTTTCAAGCCTTTTGTGGGATATTGAATACTATTCTTGTGGGGCTTTTGAAGTGTATATTGCCGCCAATCCACAGAATATTGAGATTTTTCAGACCGGGAGAATTGTCGGGCGTGATGATGATAAAGAACATTTCGGACTGATTGAATCCGTAAAAATCGAAACAGATGCAGAGGACGGCGACTACTTGATTGTGAGTGGTCGCTTTTTAATGTGCCTGTTGGAGCGCAGAATTATTTATCCGACCTGTTCTTTCACATTGCAGACAAGTTACTCTGATATTGTGAATTTCGTTGTTACGCAGAATGCTGTCAGCGATGATAACCGCAGGATTCCGGGACTTTCGCTCAGTTCAATCAGTGGCGATTGTTGGGAGCAGAAAACCAAATTACAGGTCAGCTATGATAATCTCATGCGGTGGATTTATACCATTTGTGAGAAAATCGGCGGTACTGCAAACATTCGGCTTTCAAAAATAAATGGAGAACAGTATGAAATGCTCCTCGACCTTTTTGAAGGGACTGACAGGAGCGTTTTGCAGAACGAAAATCCGCACATTATCTTTTCGGACGGATACACAAATTTGCTGTCTTTTTCGTATTCCTCCGACATTTCTGTACAACGGAATTTCGCCTATGTTCTGGGAAAGGGCGAGGTGAGGAACGTAAGCGGACGACATATTGTGACGGTGATGAGCCGTCTTTTTTAGAGCGTTATGAGGTCTATGTTGATGCAAAGAATATGGCGGACGAACAGCAGGAAAACGGCGAATCAAAGCCAATTTCATAGGATGAATATATTGAACTGCTGAAAGAGCGTGGAAAAGAAAAAATTGTTTTACCGATGACCGCATCAGAGTCTCAAATAGCCGTGCAATCCACACAGTTTCGATACAATACGGACTATTTCGTCGGTGACTATGTTACCGTAGAGCAACAGCGATTTGGCTTAATACAGCCGAAAATACAGATAATCGGCATGATTGAGAGCTTCGACCAGAACGGCAGAAGTCTAACGCCAACTTTTAAGGAGTGATTTTTATGGCATTTTCAAGCGGATTTTTTAACTCAAAAGGACTTGACAGAACCTACACTGCCGAGAATTTCTGCGACTATCTCGGCAGTATCATCTGCAACGGCATTCAGGATAACTACGGTCAGAATTTCAGTTTGACGGCTTCGACGGTCGGTCTGAAAGTCATTCTCGGCACAGGAAAAGCATGGATAAACGGGCATTATTTCATCAATGACACGAGGTACAGCATTGATTTGACGGAATATCAGGACGAATCGCTCCCACGATATGTGGGTATCGCAATTTATCTCGATACAACGGATGCAGTACGAAATGTATCGCTGAAACTGTTTCCGGGAACGCCTGCGGAGAATCCGGCTTTGCCCACAATTCCGCAGGACGATGACCATGCAAGGCTGCTTTTGTATGCAGTTCGGCTCAATGTCGGGGCAACTTCGCTGACGGAGCGTGACTGGTATGATTACCGTGAAGATTCCAATGTTTGCGGTTATGTAAAATGTATTTTGGGCAAGTGCAAAGTAACTGAAATGCAGTCGCAAATCGCACAGCTTAATGCCGAAATCAAGGGATATAACGCTGCTGTTGCGGATTTGACAGGCAAAATTGATATGCTCCAGACAAAGGTTGACGACCTCACCGGCGACATCGTTGAAACCGGAGAAATTGGCGAGGATATTTACTATGTGCTGTATTCTAATGGCAGACTGCTCCTGCGCGGTACTGGTGCGACTTATGATTACGACCTCGGAGAATCGCCGTTCTGGGAGAACGAAAATATCAAGTCGCTCGTTGTTTCAGAAGGTATCACGGCAATCGGAGACAGCGTATTTGAACGCTGCTCGAACATGGCCACAGTAAGTTTTCCCAATACGCTGGAAAGTATCGGAAAACGAGCATTTTTCATGTACACGACAGACGGTCTGACATCGCTGAATCTCCCTGCATCGGTCACGAAAATCGGCGAAAAGGCGTTTACAAATATTTCTGCTGTTTCGATTGTAATGCCTGAAACACTTACAGACCTTGGCACATATCTATTTATGGACAGCAATAAGCTTCAGAGTGTCCGTGTAGAATGTGCCGAAATTCCTGCATTTTGCTTTGTCAACTGTTCCTATCTGAATCAGATGACGTTGAGCAGCAATGTTAAGAAAATCGGCTCACACATGATAAATTACTGTACGCTTTTGCATGAAATCATTTATGAGGGCAGTCTTGCAGACTGGGCAAAAGTTCAAAAAATGCAGAACTGGGACGGCAACATCGGTGGAACTACGGACGGATATCTGAACAAGGTGCAGTGCCTTGACGGATATATGGAGTACGACCGTGAGAACAGAGAATGGACGGAGGTGCGTGATTAATGTGGAAATTTCTCGTAAAAAATCAGAGTATTGAGATTCTGGAACGTGAGGTCTTGGCGGATCATCAAATACGGTATGTACAGTTCAAATTTACTTTTGACGGTGACTGGAAACGTTTTCACAAGGTGGTGCAGTTTTCCCAGTGTGACGAGATTTACAGCATTGTTCTTGGTACTGACGGCACTTCCTGTTATCTTCCTTCGGAGCTTCATGTGGGTGCTGTGAAAATGTCTGTTTTCGGCTATGATGCGGAATCTGACACGACTGTGAGAGCAACGACAGTGCCAATAACGATGAATATTCGTCCGTCGGGATTTGTGGGAGATGATGATACGCCGATTCCGCCCACGCCCGATTTGTACACACAGCTTTTACAGAAAATAGCCGAAATTCAGGCAGGTGTGAACGGTAAGGATGGACTTTCGGCTTATGAGATTGCAAAAGAGAACGGCTTTGTGGGAACGGTTTCTGAGTGGCTGGAAAGTTTGAAAGGTGCTGACGGTTTGCCCGGTAAGGATGGAATCAACGGTATTGATGGAGCAGACGGCAGAGACGGTAAAAATGGTGTTGACGGTCAGAATGGTGCTGATGGTGAAAACGGTCTGTCTGCTTATGAGCTTGCTGTGCAGGACGGCTATACAGGAACAGAAGAAGAATGGTTGCTTTCGCTCAAAGGTAGAAACGGTGTTGACGGAAAAACCGTGGAACTCCGTGTTTACAATAATGAACTGCAATACCGCTGGCTTGATTCAGCCGGTCATGATGTGTCCATGTGGACGCATTTATTTTTGCTTTCTGATTTAAACGGAAAATCCGCATTTGAGGTCGCTGTAGAAAACGGTTATACAGGAACTGAGGAGGAGTGGCTGCAATCTATAACTCCCGATCTATCGCCGTATATCACAAGGGTGGAAGTCCTCAAAATCGTTGATGACAAGGTTCATTCTTCCGCACCTGACCTCTCGCCATATGTCACCAGAGTAGAAACTCAAAAGCTGATTGAATCGAAATTTCAGACGGTAGAAAACGACCTTACTTCCTTGGAAAATACCGTAAATACTGAAATTCAGACGATTAAGGATTCTGTAGAGCCTGTTGTATCGCAGGCACACTGGCATCATAATCTGACACTGCTCAACAGCTTAACTTCTGCAAAAATCGCAAAGTGGGATAAAATCTCCGAAGTTGAGACTGAATTGCAGCAATTACGAGATTCTACGCAGTACGACCAGCAGAATCAAAACGATGAAATCTTAATGCTTGAAAATCGGATAACTATTCTGGAATCGTTGATTCACAATGAAAATAACGGATATACCGTGCTTTTCGACCATGGGACGAATGCAATCAGCACCTATGGAACGAATATCGGGCTTGTGCTAAACGGCGGTTTTCACACTATGCCGCACTTCTGTGAGCAATATCCGAATTTCTGCTCTGAGGATACCAATTATGCTTTATCCTACAATCAGGAGGACTTCAACTGGGATGCTCAGATTCTGACCGTGGTTGAAAAGAAACTGCATCTGACCTCTGACAGCAAAATTCAATTCCGCTATGCTTCCGGTGCGACTGAGGATGGCGAACTGTATCTCATCAATCCTCCCGGCGGTAAAATTGACATACCTGTCACGCTGTATGCAAACAGCGAAATTGAGTACGGAAGAGCGATTCAGCTTGATTTTCAGTGGCTGCAATCGCAGAAGTTTATCACTGTGGAGACAGATTGCGGAGATATTATATCAGGTGAATATTACCTTGCATGGGTGGGTAGAAGTAACAACACACATCCTGTTATTCAGAGCGTGAAAGTATTGGAGGGCTGAAAATGAAAGAAAATATCTGTACAATTATCGGCATGATCGGAGGATTTTTCGCAGCATTGCTTGGCGGCTGGGATTCAGCTTTGACTACGCTTGTAATTTTTATGACCATTGACTTTGCAACAGGTCTGATCGCCGCAGCAATGGGAAAATCCAAGCACAGCAAATCCGGAAGGCTCAGCAGCAGAGCCGGATGGGTAGGTCTTGCGAAAAAAGTTTGTACACTGCTGATGATCGTTGTGGCGGTGCGAATTGACCTTCTTGTGGGAACGACCTACGTTCGTGATGCCACCTGTATCGGCTTTTGTGTCAATGAGCTGCTGTCGATTATCGAGAACACTTCCGGAATGGGCGTGCCTTACCCCGATTCAATTAAAAAGGCAATCGAGGTCTTGCAGAAAAAGGCTGGCAGGCTCGATGATGAGCTACAGGAAATGATCGATGAATTTGAGGAGGACGATGAAAGATGATTAAAAAGTATGAATTTAGAGATACCACACAGCGTTCTCCGCATTTCAATGCAAAGGAATTTCGTTGTAAATGTGGAAAAGAGCATGATTTTGAGGTAAACGAAAAACTTGTGGAGAACCTCGAAAAGCTTTATGAAGCCCTCAACTGCTCAAAGATTATTGTCACATCCGGTTACAGATGTACCGCCCATGATAAGAACGTGGGCGGCAACGGAACAGGTCAGCATACAAAGGGCAATGCGGCAGATATTTGCTGCTACGGGCAGGATGGACAGCCGATTAGTAGCAAAACCGTCTGCTGCAAGTCGCAGGATATCGGATTCACTGGCATTGCCAATATCAACGCATCCTGTCAGTACACACATGTTGATGTGAGGACAGGCTCTAAATGGTACGGTGATGAAACTAAAGGCAATAGCTCTGTGACAAGCGATTTTTACAGCTATTTCGGCATTCAGAAAGAAGATAAAAATCTTATGAAGGGCATTGACGTAAGCACTCACAACGGCAATATTGACTGGAACAAGGTCAAGGCTGACGGCATTGAATTTGCTATCCTCCGTGCAGGATACGGACGTGAACTTTCTCAGAAAGATGCACGTTTTGAGGAAAATTACAAGAATGCCAAATTCGCAGGAATACCAGTAGGAGCGTACTGGTATTCCTACGCAATGTCCGAAGATGAAGCAAGACTGGAAGCCGATGTGTTCCTATCCATTATCAAAGGAAAGCAGTTTGAATTTCCTGTTTATTTCGATGTGGAGGAAAAAAAGCAATTTGATCTCGGCAAGGAAAAGGTCTCTGAAATCATGAGAGCTTTCCTTAAACGTGTAGAGTCCGCAGGCTATTTTGTAGGTCTGTACGGATCTGCATCATCGCTCACAACGCATACCTCTGATGACATCAAAAACCGCTACACGATCTGGCTTGCACACTGGGTAAATCAAACGAATTACAGCGGTGCATATTCTCTGTGGCAGTATTCAGAAAAAGGCTCCGTTTCAGGTATAAATGGAAATGTTGACCTTGATATTTGCACTACTGATTTTCCTGAAATCATTAAGGCAAAGGGTCTGAACGGATTTGGACAAACTCCCATGCCTGAACCTGATAACAGGGTAAATGTTACAGTTCAGATAGGTTCTGACAACTACAAGGGTACGCTTGAAAAGGTGTAATTTTTTATGGGCAGGAGTTTAACACGCTCCTGCCTTTTCTTTTCAAATAAGGAGGCTCCATGAAACCGTCAGAAAAAGCAAAAATTGAAGCATATCGTGAGAACGGTGTGCCATATGCGGAAATTGCTGAAATTCTGTCACTTCCGCTGAACACAGTAAAGTCCTATTGCAAAAGGCACGACCTCGGAGGTCGGAGAGAGCGTGTTTCTGAAAGCATATCCCTGTGTCTGCAATGCGGTGCAGGAGTTCCACAGACTCCACACCGGAAAGTAAAAAAGTTTTGTTCCGATCAATGCCGGAATCTATGGTGGAAAAGGCATACCACCGAGATTCACCGCAAGTCAGAACAGATTTTTATTTGCCCTGTATGTAAAGGCGAATTCAGCGCTTACAGCAGCTTAAATCGGAAATATTGCTCTCGTACCTGTTACGGAAAAGCAAGGGAGGTTTCTCATGGAAAACAATAAATTCCGGAACGTAATGCAGTACCAGACCGCCATGGCTTGGGTTCGCTCCCTTCTGAATGACAGCATTATCACCAAAGCTGAGTATCACAAAATTGATACAATTATGACCAGAAAGTACGGCATATCTTCGTGCAGCATATTTCGCTGAAATCCGTTGACTTTTCGCCGTTTTAGAGCGAATATAGTAGCAGGAGGTGCTGCTTATGGAACGTATTGTTGAGAAAATTGAGTTCCCGAATGCACAAAAAGTAAGGCTGCTCAGAACGGCAGCCTATGCAAGAGTTTCAAGCGGCAAGGATGCCATGCTGCACTCGCTTTCGGCACAGGTCAGCTATTACAACAACCTGATTCAGAGTAATCCGGAATGGCTGTTCTGCGGCGTCTACGCTGATGAAGCCCTGACGGGTACCAAGGACAGCCGTGAAAATTTCCAGAAACTGCTTGCGGAATGCAGAGCGGGGCGTATTGATCTTGTCATCACTAAATCGATATCGAGGTTCGCAAGAAACACGGTCACACTGCTTGAAACAGTCCGTGAGCTGAAAGGCTTAGGCGTGGATGTTTATTTTGAGGAACAAAATATTCACAGCCTTTCGGCGGACGGTGAGCTTATGCTGACGATTCTCGCAAGCTATGCTCAGGAGGAAAGCTTTTCGGCAAGCGAGAATAAAAAATGGCAGATTCAGAAAGACTTTGAGAACGGAAAAATCGGAAGTATTACGATTCTTGGCTACAAAAGAAACAAGGACGGTGTGCTTGAAATTGTGCCGGAGGAAGCCGAAATCATCAGAATGATTTTCAACGATTATCTGAGCGGCATGGGAAAACAGGCAATCTCCAATAAGCTGCATGAACTCGGTATTCCTGCAAAGGGCGGCGGTTTATGGACAGCGCGGTCGGTCAAACGAATACTTCAAAATGAAAAATACTGCGGTGATATTCTATTTCAGAAATCATTCCGTGAAAATCATATCACCAAGCGAAAAATCTACAACAGTGGTCAGTTACCGCAGTTTTATGTGGAAGAAGCGCATGAGCCAATTATTGACCGTAAGACATTTCAGGCGGTGCAGGAGCTTTTGATAGAACAACAGAAATTTGCTCCTTCAAATCCGACAACAGGAGTATATCCGCTGACAGGCATGATAGAGTGTGGCTGCTGTGGAAAATATTATCGCAGAAAGGTTCAGCCTTATCGTGTGACTTGGATTTGCTGGACTTACAATGCAAGGGGCAAAAAATACTGTCCTGATTCTAAGCAGATACCCGAAGATATTCTGTATGAAAAGTGCTGTGAGGTTTTACAGCTTGATGAGTTCGATAATGAGATCTTTCAAAGTGAAATCAAACAGATTCTTGTTCCTGAACCGAATGTGCTGACTTTTATATTCAAAGACAGTCATGAGCAGACTGTTCACTGGCTCGATCACTCACGCTCCGAAAGCTGGACACCGGAAATGAGAGAAAAGGCTGCGCAGAATACCAGAGAGAAGAGGTGGAAATCATGCCAAAAATAACCTTTATACCGTCTACACTGAACCGTGCAACATTTATGCCGATTGACACAGTTACAAAAAGAAAAGTGGCAGCGTATGCGAGAGTTTCAACGGATTCAGAGGAGCAGCAGACCTCCTACGCTGCACAGGTTTCCTACTATACCAACTATATCAAAAGTCGTGCGGATTGGGAGTTTGTTGCCGTATATACGGACGAAGGAATCAGCGGAACTTCTACCAAAAAACGTGAAGGATTTCAGCAGATGATTTCAGACGCTTTGGACGGAAAAATCAATCTTATCGTGACAAAAAGTGTGAGTCGTTTTGCCCGAAATACCGTGGATTCTCTGATAACAGTCCGTAAGCTGAAGGAAAAGGGCGTTGAGGTCTATTTCGAGAAAGAAAATATCTACACGCTGGATTCCAAAGGCGAATTATTAATCACCATAATGTCAAGTTTAGCTCAAGAGGAGTCGCGTTCCATTTCCGAAAACGTAACATGGGGACAGCGAAAACGCATGGCAGACGGAAAGGTCACTATCCCCTATGGTCGCTTTCTAGGCTATCGCAAAGGAGATGACGGTCTACCGGAGATCGTACCGGAGGAAGCGGAGATTGTCCGATTTATCTACCGCAGCTTTATGGAGGGACTGACTACCAACAAAATCGCAAAGCTCCTTATGGAGCAGAATACTCTCGCACCCGGCGGCGGTGAGAAATGGTACAGCCGCACGATTGAAAGCATTTTAACCAATGAAAAATACAAAGGCTCGGCACTTTTGCAGAAGAAGTTCACTGTAGATTTTCTAACAAAAAAGCAGAAGGTCAACGAGGGCGAAGTTCCGCAGTATTTTGTTGAGGACAGTCATCCGCCGATTATTGATCCGGAGGAATTTACCTTGGTGCAGGCTGAAATGGCAAGACGCAAGGCTATCGGCAGAGTCTACAGCAGCAGTAACATTTTCTCAACTAAAATTATCTGCTCCTGCTGCGGAAGTTACTTCGGCTCAAAGGTCTGGCATTCCACAAGCAAGTACCGTCGTGTGATATGGCAGTGCAATCACAAGTTCCAGAACGGCGAAAAGTGCGATACACCGCACTTATATGAGGATACTCTCAGGGAAAAGTTCGTCATCGCCTGTGGAAAAATTTGTGAGAATAAAGAGGACTTCCTCACATCCTGCCGACAAATCAGAGATATACTTTCGGACTGCACTGCTCTGGATGAAAAAATTAATGTACAATATCAGTATCTGAACGAACTTACCGCAACCATGCAGAACTTTATCAAGGAAAATGCTATGCATCCGCAAAGCGATGATTTTTACAATCAGAAAATGGCTGAATATGAACAGCAGAAGTCAGATGGCGAGAAAGTTCTCAAAGCATTGCAGAGCAAAAAAGCTAGCCGCATTTCCAGAAAAGACCTTCTTGACGGAATGATTCGTCAGCTCACGGAACAGGACATGACAGTCACTGCCTTTGACGAAAAGCTGTGGCGTATCACGGTAGAAAATGTAACCGTGGGAATAGACGGAGAGCTTACCTTTCTTTTCCGAAACGGCATGAAAATAGAGGTTTGAAAACCTGAAAACATAAGAGCCTGTGAAGTAAAAACGCTTCACAGGCTCTATTTTTTATTTATGAACACTTTATGAACAAATGCACCCTTTTTTCAGCGGAAACCCAATAAAAAAACGATAGGTTAGGGTTATCGTTTTTTTATTGCCGTTTTGCACCCATATCGTTTCAGAATTAACTCGCCATTCTGACCTATCGTTTTCGATTTGCAAAAAAGTCCGAAAATACGGCACTTTTGTAAAATAAATGCACCCTAACTTTGTATCAAAATTAGGGTGCTAATATGGTTGCGGCGGCTGGATTTGAACCAACGACCTTCGGGTTATGAGCCCGACGAGCTACCTAGCTGCTCCACACCGCGATATTTGATTCATCAAATCACTCTCATGTGACTATATTATTATAGCATGGATATAGTGAAATGTCAATGGTTTTGGCGTTTTTTTTTTATTTTAACTTAAGTTTATTGCTAAATCACATATATGCAAACATTTCAATCATTTTTTTAGCATTATATCACAAACACTGTATTTATATTAATTTTGCATATACCACTTTCAATTTTATTAAAGCCTGTTTAAAATCTCGTGGGGTGCGGATTTTTGAACATAATTTTTGCTGAAGATAAGGAAAAAAACCGCAGGTATACTGTAGTATGGTAAGGTGACTCCACGCTGTGTATGGAGATATCGCGAAGTGACAGAGGCAACTGTTTCTCGTTGGGAATTTTGACGTAGTATTCAGCAGGATTTGTCCAAAAGACGTGAGCAGCAAGATTTTAAGCAGGCTCTTAGACATCTCGCAAACTGTAGAAATGCTGAATGGCACAGGATTTTTCGCATTTTGCAAAGTCAATTTCTCACAAAATACCATATGTATTTCAAGGAAGATTGACAAAACATGATGTGAAAAAGACAAATCATTCAGCATTTCATAATTTTCTGAGAAAGTCTATTATTCTTGCTTTATAAGTTCTTTCCTGAGAAGACAAAGATCGTATACATCGATCTTTTCATCCTCAAAAAAATCAGCGTTTTTCCAGTTTGTAAGCTCTCCGTATCCGAGGAGCCACTTCTGAACCATTAAAAGAGCTGAAATCGTTAAACTTCCGTCATCGTTGGCATTTGTTATTGTCGGCTGAATAACGGGCAGCGCTGAAATTGCCATTGCCATTGCTGCAGCGAATGAAATAATGCGTTTCATAATCCCCCTCCTAAATGAAATCGTTCTTTCAGCAAACGAAATTAAGAACCGAACACATTTGAGAAAGGTCAAAATTAAATCGTTTACTATAGAGTTTGCCATAATATAATTATACAATAACTTATTAAAAAAATCAACACGCAAAATGAATAATTGGTAGACAAAATGAATAATTTAAACAAAATTAAGAGCCTGTTCAGTATCTTTTTATGTGCGAATTTTCGGGCATAATTTTGTCGTTGACAAGAAAAATCCGCAGGAATACTGACGTATTGCAAGGATTTTTGACGTAGTCAGCGGCAAAATTTGCCGAAAAGACGTGCGGAAAAAAGATGCTGAACAGGCTCTAAACTAACGTTTATTTTCCTCTTTCCAGCCTGAATTCAACAGAGCGCTTGAGGTATTCAAGATACGCCTCATCACGGCACATAGCCTTTCCAACATCATCAGAGAGCTTTGCAACAGGTCGTCCGTTGACGTACTGAAGCTTTATAACGATGTTGAGGGATGCTTCATCAGTATCATTTGAACAGAATGTTCCGATACCAAAGGATACCTTAGTTTTTTCACAGAAGTAATCATTCAGCTTCTGAGCCCGATCGAAGTCAAGGCTGTCGCTGAACAGCAGGAGCTTGGTTTTCGGATCAACACCATACTTTTTGTAGTGAGCTATGATTTTTTCTCCCCATGCGTAAGGGTCGCCGCTGTCATGACGAACGCCCGTATAGTTGTTGACCATAGAACGGTTGAAGTCCAGCAGAAAAAGATCGGTAGTTATCGTATCTGTAAGAGCCGTACCATTATCGCCATCGTATTCGTCGTACCAGTCCTTCATAGCATAGTAATTGGTATAAGCGAGAGGGATCGAACCGATCCCCTGATACATCTGCACGAACTCGTGAGCATATGTTCCGATAGGAGTAACGTTATACTTCATCGCAAGATACACATTAGATGTACCAACGCACTTGTCAGTCTCGGTACAAAGGCGTTTTACAACAACATCCTCCCACTCGCGGGACAGTCTTCTGCGGCAGCCGAATTCCGCAAATTTGAAAGTGTAAGTACCATCGTTCAGAGCCTTGATTTTGGCGTCGAGACGTTCCTCTGCCGATTTTCTCAGCTTTTCATATTCGAACTTCATACGAAAATACACCTCGTTGACTATCTCCAGCAGGTATATCTCGAACTGCATTGCCGAGAAAAGCGGACCGTCAACTACTATTTTGAGTTCGCCGTTCTCATCAAGTTCAGCAGTAACGTAGTCACGGATAGGTCTCCAAAGGCGGAGAAATTCCACATAGTCGTTCTTAATAAATCGTATGGAGCGTAGATAATCCAGCTCCTCTTTTTTGAATGTCAGGGTGCATAGGTGATCTATCTGCTCATTTATCTCTTGTACCATTTCTGATGTGAATACTATACCCTTATTGCGGCACTTAAAATGGTACTGTCCGCAGAGGTCAGTGTGCTTGTGGAAAATGACCTGATCCATATTAAATTTATACAAGTCAGTGTCAAGAAGCGAGATAACAATAGGTTTTAATTTCATGGTGATCCCTCCTTAGAGCCTGTTCGATATCTTTTTATGTGCGGATTTTGAGCATAATTTTGACAAGGACAAGACAAAAATCCGCAGTCAGGCTGATGCCTGTCAAGGATTTTTAATGCAGTTATCGGAAAAATTTTCCAAAAAGATGTGCGGAAAAAGATACTGAACAAGCTCTTATATAATGTCTATCTGGCAGCTTTTCATGATCTCGATCGCGGCATCGTGCTTCTCAGGAGTTACGCCTGCACAGCACTTCTCCTCAACAGCAATGGCGGCGTCGGGGAAGCTTGCCTTCAGTAAAAGAGCGTTGCTGATAACACATATATCCGTGCAGAGACCGATAAGCTCAACTGTAAATTCATCTCCGTCAGCAGCCGTCTTTATAATTTCAGGCAGCTTAACAGAGCCGAATGTATATTTCTCCACAGGTGTGAATTTCTTTTCTGCAAGAGCAGCAGAAATATTCTTATCGATCTGCCAGCCGTCCGTACCCTTTATGCAGTGCGGAACAGGCAGCTTTTTTCCCTCGGCAGTTTCCATATAATTATCGAAGTGAGTATCAAAGGTCGCGAAAATCTCTCCGTCAAAGCGTTTTATCTTCTCCACAGCGGCAGGAACTATTGCGCACGCCTCCTTTGTTCCAAGAGCGCCGTCAATGAAGTCCTTCTGCATATCAACTACAACAAGATATTTTTTCATATATACTCTCCTTTATTTTTCAATTAAAGCCTGTTTAAGCCTATCTACAGTTTTTTCCGTGTGTACAGCTTTGCGGGACGATGTCCCTCTCCTCTTACAAATTCGTCTGTTTCCTCCACATACCCACTGACCATTCGGCGAAAATTCGCAGGCAGTATTGATATGTTCATTATAGTCTCCTGAACCTTCTGGAGTGCGGAAAGAGTAAACTTTTCAGGCAGAAAATCGAATATTGTCTCATAATTTTTCGACTCATTTCTCAAAACAGTCAGCGCCATAGCTATTATTGCAGCATGATCAAATGCAAGTCCGCCGCTGTCGATTATACGGAATTCAGTACGTCCGAAACGAGTTTTTTCCTCCGATAGAACAGCATTCAGTTCCACATTCTCAAAGGTAAGCGTAAGATAGTATTTGCCCTCCTCGCCATGGTTAAAGCTGATACTGAACCACTGTGCATCGGAAGCGTCGTCCATACCGACCTGCTTTACAGATTCCTCGCTGATTATGGAAACATAGGCATTTGATATTATCCAGCCTCTTGGATCGCGTTCGGGCTTGCTGAAAATTCCTACCGGCATAAGAGATGTCGGCATTACGTTGGTTTCCTCATGTATCTCCCTGAGCGCGCATTCCTCGACAGTCTCATCCTTTTGCAGGAAACCTCCCGGCAATGCCCACATATCCTTGAACGGATATTCACCGCGCTTTATAAGCAGCAATTGAAGCTTGTTTTCGGGGTTTTTTCGATAACTGATCCTGTTCTCCGAGCGTATCATAAAAGCCGCAACGTCCGCTGTAACTGAGGGGCGTTCATAGTCGCTGAGCTTATAATCAGAAAGAAATTCTTTTTCATTGTCCATTGCACTCGCCTCCCGAGTTATTTACATTATGATAATATCACAAAAATAATAAGTTGTCAAGAGTTTTTTGAAAATTTTTTCATTTTTCTTATCGGAAATACCGTACAGAATCGTTCAGCCTACCAATGTAAATCTTTATTTATGAAAAAAGCAAATCCCCGGAAACATTCCGAGGACTTGCTGTCAAGATTTTCAATCGATACCATCTAAATTCAAATCATGGGAAGTAATTATTTGCAATACACATGAGGTTATAAATGTGAAAACAAGATATTTTGTAATTTTCAACATATTGGTAGTTCCATTCCATAATAAATCTGTTTACATCAATCCTCTAAATTTTTATGGATTTTATCTATCAGATTTTTGGGAATTACAGCCTGTTTTTTTATACGAAATTTCGCTTGTTCACGTAAATGCTGAGGACCAAGTATCTCTATAACGGGACCGAAGCTCAGCAGACGTATCAGAAGTTCTGTCTCGTCCTGCCGATCGTACCACAGCTCAACAGTGTACTCTCCTGTTTCAAGATTACGAACGGTGTGCTTCTCATATGAAGCAAATTCCAGCATAAACCGTTCAACGCCGTTCCTTTCTGTTGTAACCTTTATTACCGCAGGCGAATTGCATTTACGGCTTGAAAAGTAATCGTCAATTAACACAGGCTTTCTGAAATACCTGCCTGTATCCACGATGTTTTTAATACGTCCGATATTGATGATACCGCTGCTTTTTATCCTGTCATTTCGCAATAAATAGCAGTATACACGAAATTTGTCGTTCTTGGGCGAGTACTCCATTTTCAGCAGAACAAACTTGCCGCTCATACGCTTGCCGTGTCCCGAAACGAACTCTATATACACTATTTTTCTGTGTTTGACTGCTTCAAGTACAGTACGGAAATTTGTTATGTACTGCTCATTAAGAAAGTCATCACTGTCCGTAAAGCGGTCTGTGATCCAGAATTGCTCTCTGCGGTAAAGAGGCGGGGTATCCGCAAGCCTTTTTTTCAGAACGGAGATGGTTTCATCGTCCATAAACAGTCTTATCTTTGGATCTGAGAGCTTTGCCTTCAGCCACATTTTTTGTAATTTCGTCAGAGCCTTCACAGGTGGATTTTTTGTAATACGTTTAAGGTTCCCGTCAGGAGTACGGCTGAAAAGTCCCCAGTCCTCGCTGCCGGGTATTAGCTTTTGGGGCAGGAACAGCACTGAATCCCGAAAGCCCTCACGCCGAACAGTTTCGCGTACCGTTTTTTCATTAGTCACTTCATTTTCGAGAAGTTTCGCCGCAATGCGGAAATATGTACCATAGATTTCACTGAATATGTTCATCTTCATCACCGCCGTACATTCTGTTCATTCTCGCAATATCACTGTAAAACCGTTTCCGCACACAGTCTGCGCCGCCCTCGATACGGACTATGCGCCCGATGAAGGTCTTTGCCCAGTGCATAAGCTCATTGGGGTCGAAAATATCCGCCGTAAGAGTGTAGAGATGCTCGCCGGATTTATCTAGTGTGCAGCACCGCTTCTCACGCTCCAGACGGTCGAGGATATACGGCTCATTTTCCTCGTCAACAAAAAAAGTTATCTTCATTGGAGTTACAGTCCCGGTCTCTCGTCGCACACCGAACGAAACGCCGAAGCAGTGGGACATATTGCGGTCAAATTTAGCTTTCAGGGCATCATAATTCTCGCAGATATCGCCCTTTTTCACAGTTTTCATATAATCCAGACGGAACGCTGAAAACCTTTTTAATCCCGATATATACGCCGCAAGATAGCGCCGTCCGGTCTGCACTGACACAAGCAGCTTCATTGGCACTACCTGATTTTCAGATCCGAGTCCGTCACCATTTTTACGCCTTTTTTCTGAAAAAGTGCGGAAGGAAACATAGCGTTTCTCGTCCATAGCTGCAAGTATTTCAGGTAAAAGTATATCTTCAAGCGTATGGATAATGTAGTTGTGCTTTATAAAAAACAGGTCGTTTTTCAGCCCAAGCATTTTGAATATGCTGTTTCCGATAATGCCGAATTGCTGAGTTTCCGAGAAGAATTTCAGCGCATCGTCCAGCCCCTTGAAGTCTTGCAGAAATCCGTCAGCATTATCGGCAGTGAGCGAGTAATAAAGAGTTTTTCCCTGCTTTTGGGAAATAATTATCCCCTCGTCAACATACTCTTTCAGCTTATTGCGGACAGTCTGTTCATCAAAAAGCTGTCCATAGTTAATATTTAAAGCATCAACAATTTCTTTTAGCGTGCGGCTCTGACCGTCCTGTAAAATATCGGTAATAAGGAAGTGCAGCCGAATATCGTTGTCTGTAAAGCTTTTGGAGTAATAGGCGTTATACAGCGGATTTTCGGGAATGTGACCGCTGTCAACGGAGATAGAAACGCTCCTGCCGCGGACTGAATCGTCATAGCGCATACAGTCGCCCATCCAGCTCTCAACACGGCGTTTTTCGTCACCGTATGTGCGGATGCTCTTGCGGTCGAAGTCGCTCCGAACCTTACAGCCGTATATAAAGAAATCCCTGACATAGTCACGAGTCTTGTCAAAATTCTTGATAAGCTCTGAAAATCCTGCCATATTTTTTCACTCCTTCTTAGAACTTGTTCTCATAGGATATTGCACCTGTCTTTTCGGCAAATTTTGCCGATCGCTGCGTTGAAAAAGCTCACCATACCTCAGTATGCTTTCGCTTTTTCGCTTTGTCCCTCATCAAAATTATGCTCGAAAATCCATGCACAAATCCTATAAGAACAAGTTCTTACATTTATATCTTAGCATAAATCTGTTCAATTTGCAATAGAAGATAGTATAATTCATAAAATCACATTATCAAATACTTGATACTATCCTCATTTCATGTTATAATAGAAATATATTTTTTAGAAAGCTGAAATTAAGAACCTGTCCACATAGGAATTATGTGCGGATTTTCGAGCATAATTTTTACGAGGACAAGGCAAAAATCCGCAGGCAGGCTGACGCCTGTCAAGGATTTTTAACGCAGTCATCATAAAGATGTGCGTAACTTCCTATGTGGACAGGTTCTAATATTTGGAGGATAAATATGAGTATACTTAATGTTGAACACGTTACACACGGATTTGGCGCAAGACAGATACTGAACGACGCATCATTCCGTCTGCTCAAAGGCGAACACGTTGGACTTGTCGGCGCTAACGGCGAGGGAAAGTCTACGTTTCTCAATATAATCATGGGCAAGCTTCAGCCTGATGAGGGAAAAATAGAATGGTGCAGGCATATCACTACCGGCTATCTCGACCAGTACAGCACACTTAAAAAAGGCAAAACTATCCGTGATGTTCTTCGTGAAGCCTTTGACCGTCTTTCCGAGCTTGAAGCTGAAATGCTCCGGCTTTACGAAAAAATGTCGGACTGCACCGAGGACGAAATGAATCAGCTTATGGAAGATGTGGGCGAGATACAGAGTATTCTCGATTACAGCGGATATTATACCATAGACGCAAAAATATCCGAATATGCCAACGGTCTGGGACTTAACGAGATCGGTCTTGACAGAGATGTCGCGGAATTGTCAGGCGGACAGCGTGCAAAGGTACTGCTGGCGAAAGTGCTTCTTGAAAATCCCATGATACTTATTCTGGACGAACCTACAAACTTCCTGGACGAGAATCATATAAAATGGCTGACTAATTTCCTGCAAAACTATGAAAATGCGTTCATTCTCGTATCCCATGATGTGCCTTTTATGAACAGCGTCATAAATGTTGTGTATCACGTTGAAAATGCAATCATGACGCGGTATACAGGAGATTACGATAACTTTTTGAGAATGTATGAGCTTAAAAAGAAACAGATCGAACAGGCTTATGAAAAACAGCAGAAAGAGATCGCTGACCTTGAGGATTTCATTGCCCGTAACAAAGCAAGAGTAGCTACGACTAATATGGCGAAATCCCGACAAAAGAAGCTGGACAAAATGGACAAGATAACTCTTATGCGTGAAAAGCCCAAGCCGACTTTCTCGTTCAGAAAGGCACGTACTCCCGGACGTGTAGTCATCGACTGTAAGGACATCGTTCTCGGCTACGACGAACCTCTCACCAAGCCTGTTTCGATAAAGGTTGAAAACGGTCAGAAAATAGCCATTCGTGGAGTCAACGGTATCGGCAAGTCAACTCTGCTGAAAACACTGCTGAAAATAATTCCTCCCATTTCAGGCTTTGTTGAACACGATCAGTTCGTGGAGTACGGATACTTTGAGCAGGAGGAAGAAAGTACTGCCAAAACTGCCCTTGATGTTATCTGGGAGGAGTATCCCTCTATGACAAATGCAGAAGTTCGTGCCGCGCTTGCTCAATGCGGACTTACAACCGAACATATTACCTCGCAGATGAGAGTTCTCTCCGGCGGTGAAAATGCTAAAGTCAGACTTTGCAGGATAATGCTCAAAGAAGTCAATCTCCTTGTACTGGACGAGCCTACCAATCACCTTGATGTTGATGCTAAGGAGTCCCTGAAAAAGGCTATCAAGGACTATAAGGGAACTGTACTTATCGTAAGCCATGAACCTGAATTTTATATTGATATTGCCGACAATATCTGGAACATCGAGGAATGGTCTACTAAAATCGTCTGACTTGTCTTTTCATATTTCCCTAAAACAACAATATATTCGCCTCTGTTCTAAAACCAAATAAAGATTTTAGAACAGAGGCGAGCAGAAATTTCGTCATGCCGCAGTGATATGAGCATATCTCTCCGAGGAGAGAATTCTGTTCATAACGGTCTCAGGCGAACAGTCGCCTCCCATTACCATATCGAATATAGCGGGAGAATAGCCGGACACCAGTGCCGCACCGGTCTCGGAGCGAGTCACAGGCATTGCGTCGCAGCGGCTGTTTACGTTCCAAAAGATCACTTCGGGAAGCTCATAGCCGTGCTGACGATAGAGTTTTCTCATGCTACGGAACATAACATCGTTGTTTCCGCCTGTTACGCAGTGATCGAACTGCATATCGGAAATTATGTAAAGCTTTGCAGGCAGCTCGGACTGAGGAACACGGTTCTTTATGGCTGTCTTGAGTATCAGCTTGAAAACTGCTTCTAAGTTGGTATTCGCTACCTCGTTGAAGGTACTGCAGTATCGGGACTTTTCAACAATGTCGCTGCCCTTTATCTCCACCAGCCGAGGAGTTGCAGAAAATGTGATAAAGTGATTTGCAAATGCACCTGTGTTGTGTTCAGCGAAGTAGATTCCCAGTGACAGCGCCGCATCAATGGGACGTATTCCCCTTCCCCACGTCATTGAGCCGGAGCCGTCAATGACTGCGATCGCATTTTCACGTTTTGCAGCGGTCAGGTCAGGCAGAGACTTCCATGCAGCGTCAAGGGACAGTTTCTCTTCGGAAGAGATATAACCTTCGATTGCCGCACGTACAATATCGTAGGGAAACAGACGGTCAGCGTGGAGCTTTGCCTCGCCGCTGTGTACCTTGTTCAGGTAAGATGTGTATCGCTCGTTATCGTTGCGGATAAATGCGCAGCGATACTTGAACATAGCGCAGGAGGGCTGTACCTCATAGTTAAATGTGTAGTCGCGCTCACGGAGACGGTTCTCGATGATATCGGTATATCTGCGGAGTGCAGACAGTGTTCTGCGGTACTCTGGCTCGGACATACCCAGCAGAGCGGCAAGCCGTCTGCCCATGTTCCTTGTTTCCTTGGAAGATGTGTTCACAGAGGGCATCCACTTTGCAAGCAGCGAGACCTTTCCGCCGACAGCCATAGAATCCTTGTCAGAGCGAAGCTGAGTGTTAATTATCTCAGCGACTTCCTTTTCAAGGGGAGTACCAAGAAGTACACACAAATCGTCGAAACGACCGTACTCGGCAAACAGGCAGAGATTCTTCTTAACAGCTTCGGGAGCTGTCTTAACAAGCGCTTCGATAGCAATGCGGAAGAAGCGTCTCTCGCCCAGACCGCCCCTTGCATCACGGGCAAAGAAAACTATCTTCATAGTCTTGTCGGGATCTTCGGCATAAGCGTGTGTCACCACATCTGCTATCTTATCTGCCGTGGAGTTTCTCATAGCGCCTGCCTTGAAGAACATATCGAGACAGTAGGACTCTGTTGAACGGTAAGCAGTACCGCCGTTCTCAGTATATGTAAGGTTTGATTCTTTCTTTAAAAAATTAAGCATAATTATTCCCCTTTCAAGTCAGCGGTTGCCATACGTTTCCGCATGGCAGGCTTTTAATCTTCATAAATAATTAACAAATGCTGTTGCTGACTTATTACTGCTCGGCTCGTCTTTAACAGCCCCCACTGAAAGCGAGGATACTGTGCCCCATGCAAATATTGCTGTGAGAGCCGAAAAAATATTTTTGAAACAAGACGCACTATTCATCATATGAAATACAAACTTCTGCTGTGTGCGTCTTAGCAAGGCACGTTTTATCGTGAAAGGATAAGAATGATTGCTGTTTGTACCTTAAAACTCGTCACTGTGGGATTCGAACCCGTTCTCATATGAACTTCCTAAATTGCTGTAAATGACGAAAAATTAAATTATAAAACTCGTCGCTACGCGGATTTTCAGTTCGCTGTTCAAAGTATTGCTGTATGCGACGAAAAATTAACCTTTTATAACACCTACCGTAAACAGCCTTTTTACAGGCTCGGTGAGGTCGGTCTGATTAGCCATTACATCGTTGATGTCTTTGTATGCGAAACGTGATTCCTCCGCAACATCAGATTTTTTATTCTTTGCAAGAACTACGTTCTGCATCTTTAAATCCACCATTACGGATTCAACGGAGAATTTATCCATTGACGCAGTACGTGAATATGCTCTTCCTGCACCATGAGACGAGGACATAAAGCTGTCGGGACAGCCCTTGCCGCGGACTATATAGCTGTATGAACCCATAGCTCCGGGAATAATGCCCATATCACCTTCTCGGGCGCGGATAGCTCCCTTACGGTGAACCCATACATTCTTGCCGAAATGATTCTCCAGCGCAGCGTAATTGTGGTGACAGTTTATCTCTCCGGAAAATTCGGAAACTATGCCTGTATGCTTTTCAACGTGTTTGGTAAACACTTCCTTTACTTTGCGAAGCATGATCGCACGATTCTCATATGCGAAGTCCATACAGAGATTCATCCATGCGAGGTATCTCTTTCCCTCAGCAGTATCAACGGGAAGGAATGGCAAATTCCACTCTGTCGGGACTTGTGAAAACCACCTGTCATTCAAATTATGAGCTATTTTATTAAAATACTGTCCCACGATGTTGCCAAAATGGCGGCTTCCGGAATGAAGCATGATACCGCACATTCCCTCGTCGTCCTGCTGAAGTTCGATAAAGTGATTTCCGCCGCCAAGAGTTCCTGCCTGATAGTAGCCCTCCTCTATCTGAGGAATAAGTTCCTTGTCGGCTTCGTAGAGACTCATCTCTGTCTTAGCGCGATCAAGAACCTCAGAATTCTGAGCTGTCTTGTAATGCGCAAAGCCTGTCGGGATATTCCGCAGGATATCGCCGCATATGGTATGTACCAGACTTCCGCTTCCAGTTATAGTATCGCGGAGAAGCGATACGGGGATATCGGTCTGTACATAAGCCATTCCACAGCCTATGTCAACTCCCACAGCGTTCGGGATAACAACATTTTCGCAGGCGATAACTCCGCCTATGGGCATACCCTTTCCTGCATGAGTATCTGGCATGAGCGCTATCCATTTGTGTGCGAATGGGAGTTTCGCAAGATGCTCCGCCTGTTCGATACATTTTTCACCGACTGCATCAAGGTCAGTCTGCCATATCTTGATTGGGAGCATTTTTTCATTATCGTCATAATGTACGAACATTTTCTTCACTTCTTTCCTTTAGCTTGATTTTAGTATACCACAGTTTTTTCCAGAAATCATATAAATTTTTCTGCACACACTCATTCTGACAATCAGACAATGAGCAAATACAATTTGTAGGGGTGCTGAGGGAGCCGCTGGGAATGGGGTGATACAAAGCATTACGTCCTTCTTGGTGATATAATTGGCGATGGTGAATCGATCCATCTTGATCTTGACAGCGGCAATATTATTTCATACGATCATGGTGAAGAAACAGAATACGATAGTTTCACTATGCTGCTTGCTGAAATAATTCTTGATTTCGTTCAAGGTGAAATCGATGATGAAAAATTAGATGAATATACTGATTGTTGGGATACTACGGTAACATTTCCGGATTGATATTCAACTGAACAGGCTCTTAGACTTCCTCGGAAACTTACAAAGCACCAGTTTCCGAGGAAGTCTAATTTTTCAGTTGCAATTTTTACTCAGATATGGTATACTTAAAGAAAGGAAAGCGAGGTGCATAAGTAATGGCAGAAATGAAAGCTATCCCCATTGGCGTAGAGGATTTCAAAAGATTGGTGGAACGTGACTATTATTTTGTGGACAAAACTTTAATGATAAAAGATCTTTTGGATAAAGACAACATGGTAAACCTTTTTACACGTCCCAGACGATTTGGAAAAACGCTGAATATGAGTATGATACAGCGATTCTTTGAAAAAACGGAAGAAAGTAATTCCTGTTTATTTGAGAATCTGAATATTGCAAAAGCCGGACAAAAATATATGGAGCATCAGGGGCAGTATCCTGTTATTTCAATTTCGCTGAAAAGCATGAAGCAGACGACCTACGAGCTTGCATATGAAACTTTTAAGGATATTGTAAAAGACGAATTCAGACGGCATAAAGCGATTGTTTACGGTTCTGATATGCTTGATGAGGAAGAAAAACGGCGATATGATGCGTTTCTGGATATAAATGCAAGTGAATCTGCTTACAATAAAGCTATAGGATTTCTGTCAAAATGCCTTAACCGGGCATATAACAAAAAAGTCATCATTTTAATAGACGAATACGATGTTCCCCTTGAAAATTCGTATTTTTGTGGATTTTACAATAAAATGGTCGGACTGATACGCAGCGTATTTGAAAGTGCATTAAAAACCAATCCTTCGCTGGAATTTGCCATACTCACAGGCTGTCTGAGAATTTCAAAGGAAAGCATTTTTACCGGGCTGAATAATCTTGAGGTTTACTCCGTTACAACAAATGAAATGTCTCAATACTTTGGATTCACACAGTCGGAAGTTGAAAAAATCGCTGAATATTATGATCTTGAATATAAACTTCCGGAAATGAAAGATTGGTATGACGGTTATGTGTTTGGCAGAACTGAAATTTATAATCCCTGGAGCATATTGAAATATGTTAAATCTGTATTGGGTGATAATGTGATCTCATGTCAGCCCTACTGGATAAATACAAGTTCCAACAGTATTATTCATGAGCTGATTTTAAATGCCGATGCAAAAACTAAAGAACAGATCGAAGCTTTGATGAACGGCGGAAGCATAAAAACGCCTATCCATGAGGATTCGATTTATGCAGATTTAAATGTAAATTCTGACAGGATCTGGAGCTTTCTGCTATTTACAGGATATTTAAAGCAGATAAACTCTGAATTGATCGAGGAAACGACTTACTCCACAATGGTTATTCCCAATCGTGAGATTGCAAGTATCTACAAGCTGACCATCCAGCGTTGGTTTGAAGAAACTGTACGAAAAGAAAAAACTCCCCCATTGCTGCAAGCCGTTCTTGATGAAGATCCAATGGCTGTTCAGAATGAGATAAATCGCTGGCTGCGGAAATGTATTAGTTTTTATGATACAAAAGAAAATTTTTACCACGGATTTCTTGCTGGATTGCTTGTTGGCTCTGAATTATATGAAGTAAAATCAAACCGCGAAAACGGCGACGGAAGAACTGATATTACAATTTGCGAGTACCAGACCAGAGAAACTGCAATTGTAATTGAAGTCAAAATTGCTGAAACATTTCGCGAGCTTGATTCAAAATGCGATGAAGCATTGAAGCAAATTCGCAAAAACAGATATGACGAAGAATTGGTTGACGACTGCTATCAGAAAGTTGTACGATATGGAGTTGCTTTTTACAAGAAAGCTTGCAAGGTTAAAATGGATGAGATTTTGATATCGTAAAGTCGCACTTTAAGAACCTGTCCATATAGGAAGTTACGCACATCTTTTCGGCAAATTTTGATGATGACTGCGTTAAAAATCCTTGACAGGCGTCAGCCTGCCTGCGGATTTTTGCCTTGTCCTCGTAAAAATTATGCTCGAAAATTCGCGCATAATTCCTATGTGGACAGGTTCTAAATAATGAGGAGGGCAACATATTGAATATAAAATTACAAAATACGGTCTCGCGGCAGATCATGAATTATGCAATGCTTATCGCAGGTTCAATCGTGGCTGCATTTGCTTTGGAACAAATACTTATCCCTGCGCTCATCATGGACGGCGGTATGGTGGGCATTGCAATGATAGTCAGCACAAAAACGCCAATACCTCTCAGCGTTATGACTCTTGCACTTAATTTACCGCTCGTCTTTATCGGAGGAAAAAAGCTTGAACGTTCTTTTGTGTTTCGTTCGCTTACCGCTATGACGGTATTTTCCGCTGCGCTGACATTTTTCGGCAGTACAAAATATCATGTGACCGATGATAAACTGCTTGCTACTGTATTCGGCGGTATGCTGCTTGGATTCGGCGTAGGATTGGTGCTGTTAAACGGCGGATGCCTTGACGGCACAGAAGCGGTCGCTGTTATGATCAGCCGAAAATTCAATTTTTCGGTTGGACAAATCGTGCTGTTTTTCAACGTTCTGATCTATCTTACAGCAGGTACGCTTTTCGGTCTTGACCGTGCGTTGTACAGTATGCTCACCTATTTTATTGTCTCAAAGATAGAGGACTTTGTTAACACGGGTATGCAGCAAGGTAAGGCGGTAATGATAATCACTAATCACGGCAAAGAAATAGCCAACGACATTTATCATATGCTCGGAAGAACAGTCACGCTTATGGAAGGAAGCGGACTTATTTCGGGCGAAAAAATCGTTCTTTACTGCGTAGTAACCCGTATCGAGGTGCCAACCCTGCGCAAGATTGTCAGCAATGATGACTATTCGGCATTTATGGCAATCAGCGATGTATCCGAGATAATCGGAAAACATATCAAAAGTAATTCCTCCAAACTGGATAAATAGTGAACACTGAATATTATACTCAACTCTGTTCTATACTCGTCTCTATTGAACGTTTTGATTCTGAAAAAAGTTTAAAAAGAATATATTTAAAGATGTCCCTTTTTCATCACTTCGTACGAATGTATAAATGAAACGTGTTGCTTTAATATTGTAGCTACTGCGGAAAACGAAGCAATAATTGATTTGAAATTTGGTGATGAATAAATGAAAAATATTTTAGTATCTGAATTGAGTGGTTCTGTGAAATCTGTAGATGCTTCACTGAACAAACAGAATGACGCTGCTCATAAGCAGCAGGAAAAGCCCGTCTCTGTCAGAGATAAAAAAACAACATGGATCAATGCCGAACGCATTGGTGCAATAGTGCTGGTCATCTGTGTAATCAGTTTCTTCATCGCAGCAGGTACATATAAGAATCGCTTCCTGCCAAATACAATTATCAACAATGTAGACGTATCCGGTATGACAGTTGAGGAAGCGGCATATACCATTATTACGAATGCAGGCGATCTGCGGCTGACAGATCACAACGGCAAGGAGACTGTGTTCAGTGCAGCCGACTTTGACGCCTCCTACAGCATTTCATTTGATGAATTTGATGAGCCTTCCAAGGAAAGCAAGTATTCATGGTTCGGCAAGCTTTTCTATACGACTGAGTATACGGCAAAATATGATTGCAGCTATGATCCGAATAAACTCCTTGAACTGATCAACACCCACGACTGGGGCGACGCAGTTACACAGAATGCACATATTGTCAGAAGCGAATCGGGTAATTTTGTTATTAAGCCGGAGACGCTGGGCGATCAGTTTGATACAAGTATCCTGATGACGTATCTTTATGAGCATCTCCGGAACGGCAAGCTTACGCTTAATATGGAGGATTCAGGCTGCTATGAGCCGTATTTGGCAACGATCAGGACAGATGATCTTCAGAGTGAACTGGAACTGTACAACAGCTATGCCAACTGTTCTATTACCTTTGACTTTGAGGATCGAATCAAAAAGGTTGACGGCGATATGATCGTTGACTGGATCATGACGCTTCCGGACGGCTCTGTGATGAATGATGATGAGGGTAATCCACTGTTTGATCGTGATAAGGTCTCTGCATTTGTACAGCAGATGGCGGCTGAAACAGATACATTTGGTACCTCCCGTTCGTTCTATGCAACGGTCGACGGCTGGATTACGTTGCCGTGGAACTTTGATTATTCCAGTATATACGGCTGGCAGATCAATCAGGAAGAGACAGTTGAGCAGCTGATCGATCTGATGTGTGCAGGCGAAACTGTAACGGTTGAACCGAAATATAAGATAAGAGGCTACTGCCGTGCAACTGATGACATCGGCACGACATACGTGGAGGTAGATATTTCCGAGCAGCATCTGTGGATGTATAAGGATAATGTGATCGTTCTGGAATCCGATATTGTATCCGGTACTGAGACCGATCCGGCACGCCGTACCCCCAGAGGGATCTGCAACATCTGGGCGCATGAAGAGCAGAGGGTACTTGGTACGATGGAAGTACAGGGTTATGAAGCTCCGGTAAACTACTGGATGCCTTTCAACTACCTGGACTGCGGCTTCCATGATCTTGACAGAAGTGAATACGGCGGTACGATTTATATGTACAACGGTTCTCATGGCTGTATCAATATGCCGCTAAGCAAGGCAAGTGAGCTGTACAACCTGACTGACAACGGCGTTCCGGTGATTATTCACGACTAAGGAATCATAAAGAAATAATCTGATACCTCCTAAGAAAATAACAGGCAGATACCTAATAAAAAGTATCTGCCTGTTTTCATTTCATAGCCTTGTGTTATAAAAAGATCAGTTTACTTTAGTGTAGATCTTACCGCCCTCAAGCTGCTGATTTTTAACAGCGAACATTTCGGAGATCGTAACGATCTGCCAGCCCTGACTCTTCATATAAGGAGCAAGCTCCTCGATAGCCGCGGCTGTACTCTCGTATGTTTCATGACAAAGTACGATAGAACCATTCAGCGAACCATTGCTCATACCGTTCTTAATTGTGTTTACGATCTGCTCCTTTGAAGCGCCGTTCCAGTCCTGCGTATCAACTGCGCAAGTGATCATCGGAACATCGCTGAGAGTTGATATAACTGTAGCGTTCGAAGCAAGATAAGGAAGTCTGAGAAGCTTAGAAGGATCTGTACCGATAATTCCTTTCAGCTTAGCCGCGCACTGATCGTACTCACTGCGAACCTCGGAAGCTGTTTTTTCGCTGAGATTCGGGTGAGATTTTGTATGATTTGCAATTTCCATGCCCTTCTGGTACGCAGACTTGACCTCCGCCTCTCCGTTTGCATCTCTTATCCAGTCGCCTACATAGAAGAATGTAGCGTGGAAACCGGATTTATCAAGCGCATCGACGATTCTGTTGCCTGTAGCAGGCGAAGCGCCGTCATCGAACGAGATAGCAACCATAGGCTTTGAGGGATCGATCCAGGAAATGTCAACTCCGCCCGTAGAAGGTGTTGGAGGTGTTGTAACAGGCGCTGCACTAACAGTACCGTTTCCTGTTACAACGATAGATTTTGCACCCTCTAAACCTGCCTGAACCTCGTCGAGATAGAAATCAGTAAGACTTTCGGGAGCTTCTGCATAAAGGATAAGATTTTCCGCACCTTCGGGAATTTTGAATGAAGTATTCTCAAGTTTAGTCCATTCTCCGCTCTTTACATCGGCAGAAGCAACCTTATCATAATTATCTTCGCCGTTTAAAGTATATTGGAGCGTAAGCTGAATGGGTGTTGTCGAGCCGCTTCTCTGCATAACAGCCGCTGAGAAGCTGTATGAATTGCCTGCCTTGAATTCAGCGGGGTCAAGCTCGATAGCCGCGCCGTGCCAGTTATCTGTTCTGCCGCTTACAAAAAGGGATTTGCCTGAATAGTAATTTTCAGAATCAAGATTGATAGAAGCAGAGCCTCTGCTTGCCCAGCCCTCAGTAGATGAATCGAAGCTGTTGCTTATAAACACCTTATTAGCAGGAGCTTTCGTTGTTGCGTCCGGTATTGTTGTAGTTTGAGTTGTAGTTGCAGCAGGAATACTACCCAAAGGAAGAGATTTTACAATACCTGCGTCATACTGCTGAAGAACAAGAGCGTCATTCGCTGTAACTCCGATTTCGCCATCAACATCGGCATTGATCATGCCCTTATCGGTAAGCTGATACTCGTCTTTATTTGTGAGATACTGAAGAATAAGTGTAGCGTCTGCGATCTCTACAACGCCGTCGCAGTTAGCGTCGCCCCATACGATCTCGGAATTGGCAGTCGTAGTTGTTTGGGGAGCATTTGTTGTGGAAGGGGCTTTTGCGGTAGTTGTTGCAGGAGGAGTTGTAGAGGGTGCACCTTCAACTGTTCCGCCGCCTGTTACAACTGCTGATTTTGTGCCTGCAACCGAACCCTGCACGTCATCAATGTAAAAATCGGTAAGGCTTTCGGGCGCTTCCACATAAATCAAAGCGTCGGTTGCACCTGCGGGAATCTCGAATGAAGTATTTTCAAGCTTAGTCCATTCGCCGCTCTTTACATCGGCAACTGCGATCTGATCGTAATTATCCTCGCCGTTGAGAGTGTACTGAAGAGTAAGCTGCATGGGAGTAGTTTCACCGCTCTTCTGCAATACTCCCGCGCTGAAGCTGTACGTCTTACCTGCAACGAACGCACTTGGATCGAGAGAATACGACGCGCCGTGCCAGTTATCTGTACGACCGCTTACGAAAAGCGAACCGTCGGCTGAATAATAATTCTTTGTATCAATGTCGATCGAGGCGTCTCCCCTGCTCTTCCATTTATCAGTAGAAGAGGAACTGAACGTACTCTTGAAATAATTTCCGTCAGCATCGGGTTCAACTGTCGGTGTAGTGATAACGGGAGGAGTAACACCCCCGCCGCCAGTGCCTGCCTGACTTGGGTCGGTGTATACATCGAGCATTTTGACATCTGCAACACCACTGCTTTCCCAACCTTCAGCATTAAGTGCAACTTCGTAGAGATTACCGATACCCCAGCCTTGTTCAGACCATGCTTTGAAATGGTCTGAAACTGTGATGTGACCTGAAGTTCTTGTATCCTTACGAACGCTGAAATACTGCTTGAATGTTTCAGTGTTGCCGTGAATTGTCGGACCTGTGTGGTCTATAGCGAAAATCTCATACTGTCCGCCGTCAATTGTAACAGTCTTTGAAGCACCGTTTGCAGTAGGACGCCAGTTTACCCAGTCCTCAATGATGTAATACTCAACAAGAGGCGGATTGCCTGCTGCGTTTCTGTTTTCAAACCAACCGTATACACAAAGACGTGAGTTACCGCCACTGCCTGTCTGAGAATATGTTGCATCATAGTCCATACCGATGTATGGATAATCGGTAGCTTTCTTGGTTGAACCGAAGTCCAAGCCACGACGCGCAAGGAAGTTTCCCTGTGGAACGCTTACGCTCCATTCTGTCTTAAATGAAGCACCATTTCCGAGCGTCATAGAACCGTTGCCGCCGGTGTCGTCAATCCAGACCTCGTAGCTGTAGCCGTCGCAATTGCCCTTATGCTGATTCATGCCGTTGCCAACGCTAAGCTTGTCTCCAACACTTACTGCCGAAGAAGTTAGCGTGTTTGGGAGCATTGCTAAACACATAAATCCGCTGACTATGCCTGCGGCTAATTTTTTGAAAAAGCCATTTTTCATGTGAATCATTCCTCACTTTCTTGAGTATTATTTCAAAATACTCTTAATATAATATAATGATATATTTGCCTATGCGGTTTCAAACGCATCTCTCTCGGCAAACCGCAACAGCAGAAATCGTGTTGATTCCTGCTTATCGCTTTCTATATTTCCATTTTATTACTTTTTTATGAATAATTCAAGTCAATTTTTGCTAAAAATTAATAAACTAATCATTTTTTGCTAAATTGAATCTATTCACAATTTGATAAAAAACAGCAGCCTTTTTCAGGAAGATTCCTGACCGAGGCTGCTGAAAAAATCAATCATCAAGCTTAGTACCGCATTTATTGCAGAATCTCGCGGTATCTTCAAGAGTATTGCCGCAATTTTTGCAGATTTTCACCTTTTCGGTCTTCTTAGCTTCGTTAAGACCTTCCTCAGCTTTTTTCTGTCCTGCCAATGTAATATTTCCGCATTTCGGACATACGGTAGCTTCCTTTGAGATCATCTCACCGCAGGTATGACATGGAATTTTATCTTCAAGCACAGCAAGCTGATTTTTAAATTCCTTTATCTGAGCTTCCTTTTCTTTTACAGCTCCAAAAACGCCTGCAAATTTCTCATTGTCAGGTTCTTCCTTATAAAGCTTCTGACCAACAGCTTGAAAAATGTTGTTGATCTCTGTGTTACGCTGATTGATCTCCTTTTGCAGACGCGACTTTTCTGTCATTTTCTGCAATCCCTCAGAACCGCTCTTGATTCCTTTATCAACAGTATCTCCTACTTTTCCTGCGAATTCCATAACAGTTTCTTTAAAACCCATTGGTAATACCTCCAGATAAACAATAGTTGCTGTGTGCATAAATAAACCTGCACTTTAGGAATCATAAGGAACTGTCATGAAATAACTTGCACGCTCATGCTTGTCTGATTTGTCCTGCGCATAATCGTGCAACTTATTCCTTTACGATTCCTCAGCACATTATAATCCTATCACTTTTCACAGTTGTTGTCAAGTCAAAAATCATATTTTATGTTAAAGCTCGAGATGTAAGATTTCTGAATTTTATGGCTTTATAAGCGCGCATTGCGGCTTCGTGAAAATCACTGCAAACGTCGGAATACAACGTCATCAAAGGTGCGTCCATGGAAATTTTATCACCTGCTTCAAATTCCAGTATAATTCCTGCGGCGCTGTCGATATCGTCGTTTTTGCATACTCTGCCTGCTCCGAGCATGAGACTTGCCATACCAAGTTCCTCCGCATTTACCGAAATTATTTCAACATCGCGCGAAGCGCGTATCACATGACTGTATCTTGCCTGCGGAAGAAGAGCGGTATCGCCGCATATGCGGCTGTCTCCGCCGTGAAGTTCTACTGTTTTTCTGAAAATTTCAAGGGCGCGTCCCGAAGAAATGGCTTCTCCTGCCATTTCGGCGCATTGTTCATGAGTTCCTTTTCCTGCGAGTTCAAGCATATCCGCGGTAAGTTCAATGCAAACTCTGTACAGTTTTCCTTTTGATCTGCCTTGCAGTATATCGACAGCTTCTCGAATTTCCAGTGAATTTCCTATAGCGCAGCCCAGCGGCTCATTCATATCGGTTACGACGGCACGACATTTTTTGCCTGCCGCTTTCGCTGTCTTTTCCATAATTGCGGCAAGTTTTTCAGCGTCTTCACGAGTTTTCATGAATGCGCCAGTTCCCCATTTAACGTCGAGGAGAATGCAGTCGGCATTGACAGCAAGCTTTTTACTCATGATACTGGCGCATATCAGCGGAATACTGTCCACAGTTCCTGTTGCATTCCGCAGCGCATAGATTTTTTTATCGGCAGGGCAAAGGCTTCCGCTTTGAGAAATAACCGAAAATCCGGTTTGATTTACGATATTCAGGAATTCTTCGAAAGTTAATTCGGTACGATATCCGTTTATGCTTTCCAGCTTATCAATAGTGCCGCCCGTATGCCCCAGCCCTCTGCCCGACATTTTAGGCACGTATACGCCACAGGCTGCCGCGGCAGGTCCGATTATAAGAGTCGTTTTGTCACCGACTCCGCCCGTGCTGTGTTTATCAACGGTAATTCCGTTGATTCCGCTGAAATCAAGAATATCTCCGCTGTCGCGCATTGCCAGTGTAAGAGCCAGAGTTTCCTCATCCGTCAATCCGTTCATGCACACCGCCATAAGCCACGCCGACATTTGATAATCGGGAATATCTCCTGAAGTATAGCCGTTAACGAGATATTCTATCTCTTCACGCCTAAGAGGTTCTTTTCTTTTAGTTTTATTAATGATATCAATTGTGTTCAAGTATTCCACCTCCTTAGGAATCATAAAGAAATAATCTGCACGTTTCTGCTTGTCTGATTTGTTCTGTGCTGCGTTACACTCCCTTGAAATACGTCAGTATTCCTGCGGTCGTGCGCCTTGCACAGAATAAATCATCCTGCGCATAAACGCGCATCTTATTTTTTCATGATTCTTTATAGAAATTATATCATATTTTAAATAAAATTTCAAGAGGTTTTTGAAAAAATATGTATAAAACACTAAAACATTCCAAGTATCACCATTGCCGCCACAAAAGGAACTCCCAATACCACGCTTCCAGATAAGTTAAAAATATTAAGGGGAATATGTACCCCGAATCCGTCTCCGAAACTGTTTATCAGAAAAAGCGCGGCAAGTCCCGATATAATGCCGAAGATCGCAGTAGACAGCCATTTTCTGCGCCTGCGGATATAAATAAACATTACCGCCGCCGTTAATGCGCAGACTGAATAAAATATGACCTCCGTATTCATTTTACACCTCCAGAATTATATACGCAAGAGCAAGAATAAGCTTCATATCTCCGCCCTCTTTAATAAGTACAAGCAAAAGAGCAGCTATCAGCAGCGTATCACGATCGATGCCCTTAGGAAGGATTCCGCCGAACATTTCCCTGTTTTTCACAGGTATCTTTTTTTCTTTGATACGCGGCGGAATATCGGCTCCGCCTGCCTGCCGAATATTGTTCGCGTTCCGATAATTCCCGCCATATACTGACATTCTGCCGCCTCCCTTCAGAACAGATCATTAAGCGCTCCCGATTCTTTTGCAGCGCTGTAAACGGCTGCCAGCTTCAGCAGTTTTGCCGCCCTGTCAAGCCGTTTTTGCTTTTCTTCACCGAGATGCGGACGAAGCGCGGCAAGCAGCTCGGTATTTTTATCCTGCTGATTAAGCGTTCCGACTACTGACATGATCTTCATGATCATTTCCATATCGAGCATTTCGCTTTCGTCACCGCACTCCGTTTTGACCGTCGGCTCTTCGACATTGCCGCCGCTGTCGGGAACTTCGCCCGAATTGATCATCTGCATCAGCTCCGAAAGCTGACGCAGACTTTCCTCGTCGGAAAGAATTCCCGAAATTTTATTCATTACATCGTCCAATGATCACACCTTCCTATTTTCCGCCCGAAAGCTTCTGATACAAAGCCTTTGCCTGCGGCGTACTCATCAGCTTTTCGATCAACTGCGGATTTTTCATCACCTGCTGGAATTTCGCGCTCTCACCTGCATTCATTGCGGAAAGCGCGCTGTCGAATTTTCCAGCTTCCAGTTCCTTTTTAAGCTGTTCGGGCGGAATTCCGATCTTCTTGCTCACAACATTCAGCAAGCCGTTCAGTTGTTTGGGATCAAAATTATTTTTATTCATATGATTATCCTCCTATTGCAAATTTAATTTTTTTATGTTATAATACTTGTGTAACAAGTACGCGGCAGACTTAGAGCCTGTTCAGTATCTTAGGACTGCCATACAAATTTTTACATCGGAGGTTTTTATGCGTATCATCGTTATTTCAGACACACACGGTCAAGTCAGAGCCATTGAAAACGTTTTTCTGCGAAACAGCGACGCTGACCTGTTTATTCATCTCGGCGACGGCGAAAGAGATCTGGATTCATTTCTTCTTCAGAATCCTGCATACGCCAAAAAAGTTATCCATGTTGCAGGCAACTGCGACTGGGGAAGTCTCAGCCCGGGATTTGAGATGATTCCCGTCGGCGATCATAAAATTTTCGCGTCCCACGGTCATATCTACGCCGTAAAAAACAGTCTCGAAATAATCAAGCGCAATGCGAAAGAAAACGGCTGCGATATTGTTTTATACGGGCATACTCATGTTAGGTATAATAAATTTGAGGACGGTCTTTACATTATGAATCCCGGAAGCGCAGGCTGCCCTCATGACGGAACAGCTCCTTCATTTGGTCATATCGACATTTCATCGGCAGGCGTCGTAATGAACATCGCCGATATATAATATTCCTGCCGTTAGAAAAATGTTACTCAAATTTTAAAGTGAAAGGAGCAAACATGGACGCATACGATGAAATGCGACATAACGCCGTTTCTCTCAAACGCTGCCGCAGAATATATAATACCGTCTCTTTAATATATGCGGCGGTATGTATGGTTTATGCCGCTTCGCAGCTTTTTATGATGATTCTTACCATCAGCAACGATGTCTTCTTTCTCCTATTCGACGGCATAATATTCAAAATACTGCTGTTTGTTTTCGGATATTTGGGCTGCTATAAGCATCAAAATAAATTCGTCGTTTTGGCAATTGCAACTTCTGCTGTGAATAATCTTATATCTCAGTTCGGCTCTTCATATTTTGATAAATTTTTTGGAGCTTATTTCAATGTAAACCATGCCATTTTTGTCGCCTGCATAGTAATGTCCGTACTTACAATAATTGCCAACCGCAAATATGAATTTCTGTCTCAGCAGCTTGGATTTCCATATTTCAATCAACGGTATGAAGAATATAAACTGGACGCGACTCAAAATAATATAAAAAGCACATTTCAACAGAATTACGAACGCAGGCAGAAAACAAGCTCAGACAGCATGGACGATTTTATTGACGCCAACATTTCACAGGATAACGGAGACAAAGACGAACAATCGTCATATGAAATGGAGGATATTATATGACATAATTATCCTATTTCACATAGCAGAAGATACCTCGGCATATAACCAATGGAATCATTATAATAAACAATCACCATAAATAAAAGCTGATACGAAATATTATTCATATCAGCATTTTTATTTAATAAAATTTATTAATAAGCGGTAATGATGTTCTCCACGTATTTTTTCATCTGCTCACGGGATTCTACAGCATGAGTTCCGCTTACGATCTCCCATTTTTTCGTTTCGGGAAGAAGTGCAAATTTCTGCATAGCTTCGGGATTCATGGCAAGCGCCATGCCAAGACCTACAGGCATATCAAATTTATCCATAGCATACAACTCCTTTCACTGAAAGTATATGCTATGGATTTGATTTTATACTTATCGATTATTTACATCTTCAGGATTCATATCATGATGTGAAAGACGTTCCCACGCAAGCTTTTCCCACTTTGTATCGGGAATCCCGTAGTTGCAGTACGGATCGATGGATATGCCGCCGCGGGGAAGAAATTTTCCCCATACTTCAATATATTTCGGCTGCATAAGATCAATAAGATCGTTCATTATGATATTTACGCAGTCCTCGTGAAAATCACCGTGATTGCGAAAACTGAAAAGATAAAGTTTCAGAGATTTGCTTTCGACCATGCGCTCCGACGGAATGTAGGATATATAGATAGTCGCAAAATCAGGCTGACCCGTAATAGGACACAAGCTTGTAAATTCGGGGCAGTTGAATTTCACAAAGTAATCTCTGTCGGGGTGCTTGTTCGGGAATGTTTCCAGAACCTCGGGACTGTAATCCGATGAATATTTTGTGTGCTGATTGCCGAGCAGAGATATATCTCCGCGCTCGTTTTCCGTTCTGCCTGCCATGATCATTCTCCTTTCATAATCGGATCGGTAATTCCGTTTGCTTCAAATGCGGCTATTCTGTCGCGGCAAGTACCGCAAAGTCCGCATGGACGTTCGCCGCCCTCATAACAGCTCCATGTAAGTTCATACGGAACATTAAGTTCAATTCCCTTTTTAATTACTTCCGCTTTCGTCATATTTACAAACGGCGCTTCAACTTTAAGCTGTTCACCGCTGCCTATGTAGACCGCGTCGTTTATTGCGTTATTGAATGCGTCGCTGCAATCGGGATAAGCGTTTCCCGCGGCGTCATCGCTATGCGCTCCGTAATAAATTACTCCGCATTCGTTCGACAATGCAATGCTTGCCGCCGATGAAATGAACAAGCCGTTTCTGAACGGAACATATGTTGAAACAGGCTTTCCGTCAGTTTCTTTAAGCTGCTGCGCGTATGTAGTCTGCGGAACTGCTTCATCGTTCTTAGCAAGAAGCAAACAATCGGAATCGGCAAATATCGGCGTAAGATCAAGCGTTTTCCAAATTACGCCGTAATACTCGGCAGTTTTCTTTGCCGCGTTTATCTCCTTTTCATGCTTTTGACCGTAAAATATTGACAATGCAATCACATTTTCCGCTCCATATTTCTCCACAGCCATTGCGAGACAAGTCGTGCTGTCAACTCCGCCGCTGGATAATACAAGTGCTTTCATAATTTATTAATTCTCCTTAATCCAGTAATTTTTGAAGATCTCTGTTATTTTTAAACTCGCCCGTATAGGTTCTGGTCTCTGTTTTGGCAGAAGCATTTCGGATTCCTCTGGCAGTCATGCAGCTGTGAGACCCCGTTATCTTAACTCCCACATCGGGCGATCCGGAAGCTTCGGAAATTATTTCCGCAATATCCCTGCCCAGTCTTTCCTGAAGCTGCAAACGCTTTGCCGCCATATCGCATATTCTTGCGATCTTGCTGAGTCCGATCACTTTACCGTGCGGAATATATGCAACGTCCACAGTCATATCGTACATAAGCGCAAGATGATGTTCGCAGTAGCTGAACACGGTAATATCTTTCATTACAACAGCTTCGCTTTCGTTGAAATTTTCCGCCGAAAACGTTTTTCCGAACATCTTGGCGATCTCATGATTCGTATAAGCAGTCCCCTCAAGAACTTCCTCCAGCATACGTGCAACGCGGCTCGGCGTTTCAATAAGCCCCTCACGGTCAGGATCTTCTCCGATAGCTTCAAGTATTCCGCGCACATGATATTCA
Source organism: uncultured Alistipes sp. (assembly GCA_964401315.1). Lineage (GTDB taxonomy): Bacteria > Bacillota > Clostridia > Oscillospirales > Ruminococcaceae > Ruminococcus. The sequence continues at coordinate 230,574 of CAYNYB010000001.1, read as the reverse complement.
ATAGCCTTTTTATCCAAATCAAACACCTCTTTTTTCGGGATCCCAGATAAATTTATGAATCTGAAGCTGCAATCTCACGCCGTTCATTTTATTTTTTACCATGAAATCAACCATATCGGCAGCTTCTATCATTCCGAATACGGGGCTTAAATATACATGGCATTTATTGATAAGATCGTATTTTTCAATGATCTCAGCGGCTTTTTTTAAATCTCCGATTCCGCCGCATACGAATTTCACGACATCGTTTTTTTCAATCAGATCGTAATTCTCCATGACCATTTCTGCTTCCATACCGCTGCACGGAAGCTTGTAATCAAGCGTAAATATCGGACGGCGTAGCTTTCCGCACAATTTCTCAATGGATATACTGCCGTTCGTCTCTATCTCAACGCTGTTTCCCTGCTTCATCAACGCTTCTATCAGAGAATACAGTTCTTCCTGCAAAAGCGGCTCTCCGCCTGTAAGCGTAACATTTTTTACGCCCGTTTCGCGAACATATTCCGCAATTTCTTCAGCGCTCATGATTGCGGCGGAAGCTTCTTCGGAATTCGCCCATTTCGTATCGCAATACGCGCAGTTAAGATTACATTTTCGAAATCTTATAAACACGGCAAGTTCTCCTGCGCGACTGCCTTCTCCGTTGACGCTTATGAATTTTTCAACCACTGCAAAGCTCATTTCTTCACCTCGTATACCGCGCAGTTATCGGGAGTTTCATAAACCGTTACCGAACGGATGCAGATACCTTTTTCGGTAAGTATTTCAAAAAAACTGCGTGCAAAATTTTCGGCAGTAGGACGAAATGAAACGGGAATAAGCTTAAAATTCTCCTCTGTAAGCGCGTTTACGGTAGCGGATCGCAGACTTCCCTCCTCATAAATGAGAGCGTGATCGTAGCTGTCGGCAATATCGCGAACGGCTTTTTTCAGATCGCCGAAATCTATCAGCATTCCCCTTTTCGTTCCCGAATCTGCCAGTTCTTCTCCGGATATTTTAACTTCCACAGTCCAGCGATGACCGTGAATATTTGAACATTTTCCCTCATAGCCAGCAAGAAAATGCGCGCTGTCAAATGCAGCGGAGGTTTTTAAATAATACATATAATTCAGCTCCTAAAATAGACCTGTTCAATAACCTCCAAAACGCTGTCTGACTTGTCTGATGAAAAAAATCCTGCGCCATCCAACATTTTTGCGATTATTGAACAGGTCAAAAAAACATCTGCTCAGGCAGATGCGAAAACTGTCGAATTACAATGCATTAAAAATCATTGAAATTCGACTATCTGCCCGTAGTTTTGTTTATAGACAGGATGGTGCAAACGAACTGTCTGTATGTTATTATATCAGAGTTGAAGTATAATGTCAAGCCGCATATGACAATATTTCAGCAAAATTTGCCGAAAAAACAGTGCGCAGCGAGATACCAAACAGCTCTTACACATGCTGTTATGTGAAAAAAAAATGATCTATGTGAAAATGAAGTGATATTTTATAAAATAATTGATTAAAATTTGAATCTTGACTTGACAAATCGAAAAAGCTAATGTATAATATAAATAGCAGCAGACGAGCTGCTATGAGAACAAGTTGTGAATTTCGAATTATTCTTGAAAGGATACGATACCAATGAAAAATATTACAAAAAAGATAATTGCAGTATTTGCCGTACTTTGCGTGGCTGCTACAAGCATGGCAGGTTGCGGAGATAAAAAGGAAAAACCCAAAGCTGTTACACAGTATGCGCTTGAAGTCGGCAAATCCGGTGAGGGAAATTCCCTGACCCTGGGCGATACGCAGGTAAATCTTGACGCTCCCGATCCTGAAACTTCAGACGATGAAACTTCTGATTCCGCTAAAGAGGAAGAAGTTGTAGAAGAAGTTACCGACGCTGAAGGTCAGCCCGTGACCGAAACAGTGACTGTTACAGATGCAAACGGCAAGACAGTTACAGATTCCAAGGGTGAGACAGTGACTGAAACAGTCAAGGTTACTACAGTCGTTAAAAAGCCTGTGTCAAGCGGAAATAACAGTTCCACAACTCCATCGAAGTCAGAGGAAAATAATGATAATTCCAATTCGAATTATACTCCCGCAAACGACGGCAGATATTATATGTGGCTCGATATTTCGAAGAACGAGAATTTCTACTTTGAGGGCGATATGCTGAAGATGTCTTTCAAGGTTAAGGAAAATATCCCAGACGGCGATTATAAGATAAGAATCACACATGATCTTTCCAGCATTGCGGGCGTTTCACTGAATTCGACCAGCAAATCAATTGACGGTACTATCAGAGTAAACAACGGAGATATTGAACCTGCCGATGTTTCAGGCGAAACGGGAATGGTTATCTACGGTGATAATGTTGCCTGCAAACAGGGCGATACTATTGATTACTACATAAACATAAAGAATAACGAAGGTCTTGCTGCATTCTGCATATGGCTCTATTTCGACAGCAACGCTTTTGAGTTTATCGAAGATGCAGCTTGTGCGTCAGGTGAATTTGAGGCTATTGCACGCGAAACTGAGATAGGAAGTTCAAAGAACAAAAAAGCCGAATAATTTAATTTTATCAACATAAAAATCCCGAAAGTGATTTTAAATAATCGCTTTTGGGATTTTTTAGAATCTGTTAATTCTTATTTTTCTTTGAAAATTGTCTTGAAAATCTTGCGGATCAACGGCTGAATGAAGAATAACTGCGAAAGAAGAGCGAACGGGAAGTTGTAGCATACGAGTTTCAGCCAGTTTGCGAGAAGAGTAAGTAAATTGAATCCCTCATAATATGGATAGTACAAAAATGCCGCGATAAGGCTCATAGCAGGACACATGATCCCTACGGTCGCACAGATTATGGCAGTTTCAAATAATACGGGGTGATCCTTCTGAGGATTGAAAATTTTACAGGCGAGTTTGAATGAACATGGGCTGCCGAGAACGCATTCCAGCGTATAAGCCAGTACGAATTCCACAAGAATTACCGCCCATATCGGAACCGAATGACCGCACATAGAAACGCCGCCCATTTTGTTGATGGCATCGATAACTCCGTTGGCGTCGGGATTAAGTGCGAGGAAAGTACTTCCGTTTACAACGTAAAGGCTGTAAAATACGAATGCGTGAACCGTAACTATAACGGTGAGCAGTGCGAAGATCATTCGCTGAAATTGAGTTTTGGGCATAATAATATCTCCTTTTTTTTGCGCAAAAAAATCAGCACAAAATAACTTTCGTTACTTCATGCTGAACCATTATACGCATAAATTTTGTACATTTAAATTATATCAGATTATAGGGCAAAATGTCAAGATATGATTTAAACAGATTTTTTCAACTGCAAACTGCATTATTTTGTATTGATTTATTTGCTTTTTTAGAACCTGTCCACATAGGAATTATGTGCGGATTTTCGAGCATAATTTTTACGAGGACAAGGCAAAAATCCGCAGGCAGGCTGACGCCTGTCAAGGATTTTTAACGCAGTCATCATAAAAATTTGCCGAAAAGATGTGCGTAACTTCCTATGTGGACAAGTTCTTAATTAATATGTGAACACAATATAAAAAATTAAATAATAAAGCAGCGGAATTGGGCATTTTTAAACTTGACATACAATACAAGTATATGATATAATAAAAATGCATATATTTATGCAGAATAGGAGGACACTATCAATGTGTGGAATTGTTGGTTTTACCGGTAATGCACAGGCTGCTCCGGTTCTTTTGGACGGTCTTTCAAAACTTGAATACAGAGGATATGATTCAGCGGGCATTGCAGTTCGCGACGGTGAAGCGGAGGCTACCGTTATTAAGGCGAAGGGCAAGCTGGAGGTTCTTAAAAAAATGACGAATAACGGTGACACTGTTAATGGAAACTGCGGTATCGGACATACGCGCTGGGCTACTCACGGCGAGCCGTCTATCCTTAACGCTCATCCCCATACAAGCGACGATAATAACGTTGTCGCCGTTCATAACGGTATCATTGAAAATTATCAGGAACTTCGTGAAAAGCTTTCCAAAAACGGCTATAGCTTCAAATCGCAGACCGATACGGAAGTTGCTGTTAAGCTGATCGACTATTATTATAAAAAATATAATCTCGGTCCGGTTGATTCTATAGCACGCGCAATGATTCGCATCAGAGGTTCGTATGCTCTTTGTGTAATGTTTAACGATTATGCAGGCGAAATTTATACTGCTCGTAAGGACAGCCCGATGATCATAGGTATTGCAAATGGTGAAACATACGTAGCTTCAGACGTTCCAGCGATTTTGAAGTATACAAGAAACGTTTACTATATCGGCAATATGGAGATCGCTAAGCTTACAAAGGGAGAAGTAACTTTTTACAATATCGACCGCGAAGAGATAAGCAAGGAACTTGTTGAGATCAAGTGGGACGCTGAAGCTGCCGAAAAGGGCGGTTACGAGCATTTTATGCTCAAAGAAATTCACGAGCAGCCAAAGGTTATCAGAGATACGATAAATTCCGTTGTCAAGGACGGAAAGATCACATTCAGCGAGATCGGTCTGACAGATGAAGAAATGACGAATCTCAAACAGATATACATTGTTGCCTGCGGTTCTGCTTATCATGTGGGAATGGCAGTTCAGTATGTTATCGAAGATTTCACAACTATCCCCGTCCGCGTTGAACTTGCTTCCGAATTCCGCTACAGAAAAATGAAGCTTATAGAGGACAGTCTGGTAATAATCATCAGTCAGTCCGGCGAAACTGCGGACAGTCTTGCCGCCCTGAGAATGGCTAAGGATAACGGCGTAAAGACAATGGGAATCGTTAATGTTGTGGGTTCTTCCATCGCTCGTGAAGCCGATAATGTATTCTATACACTCGCAGGTCCTGAAATTTCAGTTGCAACTACTAAGGCGTACAGCACGCAGCTTATTGCAGGCTATCTTCTTGCGATGCAGTTTGCTCTTGCAAGAGGTGAAATGGATCAGGCTAAATTCGATGAACTTCTTGCCGAACTCGATACGATACCGGGCAAGATCGAAAAGATTCTTGAAGATAAGGAACGTATCCAGTGGTATGCAAATAAGTTTGCCGCTCGTAAGGACGCATTCTTTATCGGCAGAGGAATAGATTATGCGATCGGTCTTGAGGGAAGCCTTAAAATGAAGGAGATCAGCTATATCCATTCGGAAGCATATGCGGCAGGCGAACTCAAACACGGTCCGATCAGCCTTATTGAAAACGGAATCCCCGTCATCGGTGTTCTGACTCAGCCTGATCTCTATGAAAAGACTGTAAGCAACATGGTAGAGGTAAAGAGCCGCGGAGCGTCCCTCATGGGACTTACCACTTACGGAAATTACAGCATGGAAGATCTTGCCGATTTCACGGTATATATTCCGCAGACAGATCCTCATTTTGCAGGAAGCCTGTCGGTAATTCCGCTTCAGCTGCTTGGTTATTACGTTTCCGTAGCTAAGGGATTCGATGTAGACAAGCCCAGAAATCTCGCTAAGAGCGTTACTGTTGAATAATAATATGCCGGTGCGGTTTATTTTCCGCGCCGGCTTTCTTTTGCAAAAAACCTCCCGAAAACGGGAGGCTTTTTCATTTACTTTTATGCATTCATACGTGCTTTCACATAATCTTCAAGGAAATCGATCGTTTTATCAATACCGAGACGGCTGCTGTTGACAGTCAGATCGTACAGACGGGAATCGCCCCAATGAAGCTTGACATGATAGTTGTGATAGCGTTTTCTTTTTTTATCCTTTTTCTCGATGAAATTTTTCGCTTCGAATTCGTTCATCTCGTAAATTTTCATGACGCGCTTGATTTTTTCGTCCATATCGCCGATTATGAAGAGCGATACAAGACTGTCGAAATCGCGGAGTTTTGATTCTGAGCATCTGCCGACAACAACGAAGGATTCGCCGCTTTCAGCCTTTTGGCGGAGAAAATCAAACTGCATATCCGCAATATTATCCTCTATAGAGTTGCTGAAACCGCGTACACGGCGTGAAGTCAGACGTGATTTCGGAGCTTCGTCAAGCTTTTCGATCTCTGAAGCGGTCATACCCGTTTTATTGGCAATTTCAGTGATAAGATGGCGATCGTAGATCGGAAGTTCAAATCTTTCTGCGAGAGCTTCGGCAATAACGCGTCCGCCGCTTCCGAACTCTCTTCCTACGGAAATAATGATTTGTGACATAACTTAACCTCCTATTGTAAATATCTGAAGAAGATGTATGCGGTTGAAATTGCAAGTACGATTATGGTTGCAGGAGCAAGCTTTGCGCAGTATTTTCCCCAGCTGATAGGATATCCGTTTTTAGCTGCAACAGATGTTCCTACAACGTTTGCGGACGCTCCGATAGGAGTTGCGCTGCCGCCGATGTCCGTACCAATCGAAAGAGTCCATGCAAGAGTGCTTGTGGGAACGCCTGAAGAATTTGCAAGACTGATAATAACGGGAACCATAGTTGCCGCAAACGGGATATTATCGACGAACGCGCTGGCAATAGCCGAGATCCACAGAATGATAGCAACCATAATATAAACGTTTCCGCCGCTTATATCGCCGATGAAATCCGCTATGTATTCGAGAATGCCCGTTTCTTCAAGTCCGCCTACAACGATAAACAGACCGATAAAGAATACAAGTGTTTTGTAATCAACCTTTTTCAGGAGCGTGAGAGCGTCCTTTCCTGATGTTGCAAGAGTGATAACTGCGATGACTGTTCCTATTGTTGCAACAGTAAGATGAGTTGCGGAATGGGAAACAAGAAGAATAACTGCAAGAGCGAAGATAACGCAGCTTATCACAAAATCCTTTTTATTGGTGATAGCAGTCGATGGCGCGGGGAGCTTTGAAATATCTACAGCCTCTCCGCTTGTCGATTTAAGTTCTTTTCTGAATGCGAAAAAGAAGAATACGATAGTAAATATAAGGCAGATTCCTGCGCAAAGACCTGTATTCATGAGGAAGTCGAAGAATGAATAGCCAAGGGAAGTGCCGACGATGATGTTTGGCGGATCGCCGCACATTGTAGCCGAGCCGCCTAAATTAGCGCAGAAAATTTCCGAGAGGATCATTGGAATAGGGTTGAACTTCAAAAGCTGCGCCAATTCGATAGTAACGGCAGCCAGGAACATGATTACCGTGATACTGTCGATAAACATTGAAAGTACAGCCGACATGATCATGAATGTGATGAAGATCGGAATGGTCTTGCATTTTACAAGGAAAGCGATCTTCATGCAGAGCCAGCGGAAGAAACCTGCCTTTGCCATTCCCTCGACCATTATCATCATACCTGCGATAAAGACAATGGTCGCCCAGTTGATACCTTTGCTTTCGCTTTCGGTTACCTGATACCAGAAATCAGGCTTTATGAAATTTTTTACAGCGAGAGTGTTCCAGATCGCGCCGCCGTCTCTCATACAAATACCGAAAACGATAACGAGAGTGAGCAGACCGCAGCCGAGAGTTACATAGTGCCGTTCGATCTTATCCAGTACAATCATCAGAAACATTGCAACGAATATGATAACGGCAAAGATTTGTGCTGCCAACATATTGAATAATACCTCCGTTCGGACCGAGTCCGTAAATTTTTCTTCTTTAATGAAGAACCAAATCGAATTATAGCACAATTGACGAAAAATTTCAAGGAGAATTCCAAATTTTTTTATTTTCTATGAAATGAAGTATTTTTTTATCGTAAAATGAAAAAATTTGGTGAATTTTTCACTTCAATTTCACATATAAAAACGCCCTCATTGATTTTACAACGAGGGCGTTTATGGGGAGAAAAGTAGATGTCTTATTTAACGCCGAAGAGGAGCTTGTCGTAAGTCGGGAAAGGCCAGTAATCCTCAGCCGTAACAGTTTCGGCTTTATCGGCGGCAGCGCGAAGAGCGTCCATTTTTGGAAGAATGCTGTCGCGTACAAATTCGGAAGCAGGTACTGCCTCATCAAAGGATTTCAATTCGGCAACAGCGCCTTCAAGAGCGGAAGCAGCTTCGTCCATCTCGTCGATCAGATCGGAAAGCAGAGTGATGAGTCTCTTTTCATATTTGCAGGCTACAGATACAACATCATTTTTGATGGCAACTGCGGAAGCTGTGTCGGCTGTGAACTTAGTAACGGAAGGAATAATCTCCTTGCGCGCCATGTCGATCATTGTCAGCGCCTCGATGTTGACAGCCTTTACATAGTTTTCAAGCATGATATCGCGGCGTGAGAAGATCTCAGCTTCTGTGAAAATACCATGAGATGTGAGCATATCAACGTTCTTCTTATCGCAGATGTGCGGCATTGCGTCGGCAGTTGTTTTGAGATTCATAAGACCGCGCTTTTCAGCTTCTGCGATCCATGCGTCGTCATATCCGTTGCCGTTGAATATAATACGCTTATGATCCTTGATAGTTCTCTTGATAAGTTCGTGGAGAGCCGCATTGAAATCATCAGCCTTTTCCAGTTCATCTGCAAACTGCTTCAAAACCTCCGCAACAGCCGCATTAAGATGAATGTTAGCGCACGAAATGCTGTTTGAAGAACCAAGCATACGGAACTCGAATTTATTGCCCGTAAAGGCGAAAGGAGAAGTTCTGTTTCTGTCGGTGGTATCCTTGCGGAATTTCGGAAGAACGTCAACGCCAAGCTGCATTCTTTCCTTTTTAGTGCCGTCGTAGGGGATATCCTTTTCGATAGCATCAAGTACTGCTGTAAGTTCGTCGCCGAGGAAGATAGAAATAACTGCGGGAGGAGCTTCATTTGCGCCAAGACGGTGATCGTTGCCCGCCGTTGCAACTGAAAGACGGAGAAGATCCTGATAATCGTCAACAGCCTTTATAACGGCAGCCAAAAACAGCAGGAACTGCGCATTTTCGTGGGGTGTTTCGCCGGGTGAAAGGAGATTTGTTCCCGTATCTGTGGAAATCGACCAGTTATTGTGCTTGCCCGAACCGTTTACTCCTGCGAAAGGCTTTTCATGGAGCAGGCAGACAAGACCGTGCTTCTTTGCTACCTTCTGCATTACTTCCATTGTAAGCTGGTTGTGATCGGTAGCGATATTCGTTGTGCTGTAGATCGGAGCAAGTTCGTGCTGGGCAGGCGCAACTTCGTTGTGCTTTGTCTTTGCAAGAATTCCCAGTTTCCACAGTTCCTTGTCGAGATCAGCCATATATTCGGAAACCTTCTGCTTGATAGAGCCGAAGTAATGATCTTCAAGTTCCTGACCCTTAGGCGGCATTGCACCAAAAAGTGTACGTCCGCTCATGATAAGGTCTTTTCTCTGCGCATAAAGATCGGCGGGAACAAGGAAATATTCCTGTTCAGGACCAACGGAAGTCTTAACGACCTGAACCTTGTCGTTGCCGAAAAGCTTCAGGATTCGGAGAGCCTGCTTGTTGATAGCGTCCATAGAGCGGAGCAGAGGAACTTTCTTGTCAAGAGCCTCGCCCGTGTATGAACAGAACGCTGTGGGAATGTAAAGCGTACCGTCCTTGATGAATGCGTATGAAGTAGGATCCCAAGCCGTATAACCTCTTGCTTCAAAAGTAGCACGAAGTCCGCCTGACGGGAACGATGAAGCATCGGGTTCGCCCTTTACGAGTTCCTTGCCCGAAAATTCCATAATAACTCTTCCGTCGGGAGCAGGAGTAATAAAGCTGTCGTGCTTTTCAGCCGTCAGACCCGTAAGGGGCTGGAACCAATGAGTGTAATGCGTACAGCCATGCTCGATAGCCCAATCTTTCATTGCAGCCGCAACCGAATTCGCAACCGAAGAGTCAAGCGGAGTACCCTTATCGATAGTTTCCTTAAGACTTTTGTAAACCTTTTCTGGAAGGCGAGCTTTCATAACTCTGTCGTCGAATACCATTGAGCCAAAGTAATCAGTAATTTTTTCCATAATAATTTCTCCTCATATTTATTTCATTGTAGGCAACCTATAAAAACCCTGTTTTTTCTCGGAAAGAGTTTTTAGAGGTTACCTTTATTTATTGATGCCTTTATAAAATCCGCAAAAAGCTTATGCGGCTTATTAGGTCTTGATTTGAATTCGGGGTGGAATTGAACTCCCACAAACCAAGGATGATCGGGGACTTCAACCATTTCAACCAGTCTTTCGTCGGGTGAAAGACCTGATATACGCATACCAAAGCGAGCAAGTATGCTGCGGTAAGCATTGTTAAATTCGTAACGGTGGCGATGACGTTCGTAAATAAGTTCCTCGCCGTAAATTTCGCGGCATTTTGAATCGGGAGCAAGTCTGCATGGATAAAGTCCGAGACGCATCGTGCCGCCCTTTTCGGAAATGCTTTTCTGCTCTTCCATTATATGGATAACGGGATCGGGAGTATTGCTGAATTCTGCCGAATTTGCATCGTCGATACCTGCGGCGTTTCTTGCAAATTCCGTGACCGCCATCTGCATTCCGAGACATATTCCGAAAAACGGAACTCGGTTTTCTCTGGCGTATCTGATAGCTTCTATCATGCCTTCGATACCGCGCTTTCCGAATCCGCCGGGAACTATTATTCCCTCGCATTCTTTAAGCTTATCGCCGACATTTTCGGGATTGATATCTTCGGAATCTATCCATCTTATATCAACGGCAGCGTCGTTGACGATACCGCCGTGGCGAAGAGCCTCCGCAACCGAAAGATAAGCGTCGTGAAGCTCAACATATTTTCCGACGAGTCCGATGACAACTTTTTTATCGGCATTTTCGGCTCGTCTTACCATTTCCGTCCATTCCGCAAGATCGGGAGTACGGTTTTCCAGTCCCAGATGATGACATACCGATTCAGCCAGACCTTCCTTTTCAAGCCATAGAGGAACCTCATAAAGAGAGGGAGCGGTAAGATTCTGAATGACATCTTCTTTCCTGATATTGCAGAAAAGCGCGATTTTCGCCTGCATATCATCGGGAATCGGCATTTCGCTTCGGCACACGATAATGTCGGGCTGAATGCCTATAGAAAGAAGTTCTTTTGTGGAATGCTGCGTGGGCTTGGATTTTAATTCTTCCGAACCTGCGATATACGGAACGAGAGTAACATGTATGTATGTCACATTATTGCGTCCCTGCTCCGTGCCTACCTGACGTATCGCTTCGAGAAACGGCGTGGATTCAATATCTCCTACCGTTCCGCCGATCTCTGTGATAACTACGTCGGCGTTTGCGTCCTTTGCCGCGCTGTAAACTTTGTTTTTGATCTCATTGGTGATATGCGGTATCACCTGAACAGTTGCACCGAGATAATCGCCGCGGCGTTCCTTTTCAATTACATTGCGGTAAACTCTGCCCGTCGTAACATTGGAGTTGATCGTGAGATTTTCATCTACAAACCGTTCATAATGACCGAGATCGAGATCAGTTTCAGCGCCGTCGTCGGTAACGAATACCTCTCCGTGCTGATACGGAGACATAGTACCCGGATCGACGTTAATGTAAGGATCAAATTTCTGAATGGTGACTTTATAGCCACGTTGTTTCAGCAGCCGACCCAAAGAAGCTGCCGTAATACCTTTGCCGAGTCCTGAAACGACTCCGCCTGTCACAAAAATATACTTTGCTGACATCTGCTTTTCTCCATTTTTTTAATTTATCTTAGGAACTGTCACGAAATAACTTGCACATTTATGTTTGTCTCGTTTGTCTTGCGGTTGTGTTCCTTGCGCAGAACAAACGAGCCTGCGCCTAAACGCACAACTTATTTCGTGACAGTTCCTTAATCAAGACAGCGGCAAATTGAGGGAGAATTTATTTTAATTTTTTTCAATCTGCCGCAATATCTCAATTAAAAACATTATTTAGCCGCGCCCATATTAACCTTGTTTTCATCCTCGGTATCCTGCAAAGCGGCGTAGTCTTCTTCGCCTGTGCGAATCTTGACAACGTTTTCGATATCATAGATAAAGAGTTTGCCGTCGCCGTAATTTCCGGTATAAAGAGCGGCTCTTGCGGAATCAATTACCCTGTCAACAGGCACGGCGCATATAGCGATCTCTGCCTTGATCTTGGGAAGAAGATTCATTTCGATACGAGTACCGCGGTAGTATTTCTGCTGACCCTTCTGCATTCCGCAGCCGAGTACGTTTGTAACTGTAATGCCGGTGATCTTGATAGCTTCCATAGCCTGAATGAAATCCTGAAGCTTCTGCTGTTTGAAGATAGCGACAACCTTTGTCATCTTGGGCTTGCCGTCAACAGTAGGAGCCGAGTAGTTCTTAACTTCAACAGCTTCGTTTACAGGAACTGCGGGAGTAATCTTTTCAACACTCTTGGCGTCGTCCTTAGTATAGCCCTGCATTGAAATGTCGCTCATTGAAGGTGCAAAGTCAGCATAAGAACTGATAAGACCATGCTCTGTAACGTCCAGTCCGAGAATTTCTTCCTGCTCCGAGGCACGGAGACCGATAGTTTTCTTGATTACAAAGAATACGATTGCGATAGTAACAGCAGTCCATGCTCCTACTGCACACACACCGATAAGCTGTTTGCCGAGAAGTTCGAAGCCGCCGCCGTAGAAAAGTCCGTTTCCTGCGATTCCGCTTGCGCCGCCGTCCTGAGCGATCGCAAATCCGGGAGCTTTATCTGTTGCGAAAAGACCTACTGCAATTGTACCCCAGAGACCGTTCATCATATGAACGGCTACTGCGCCGACAGGATCGTCGATGTGGAGTACATAATCAAGGAACCATACGCCGAAGCATACAAGAAGTCCTGATACGATACCTACCATGATAGCGCCGAAAGCGTCCATAACGTCGCAGCCTGCCGTGATTCCGACGAGACCTGCCAGAGAAGCGTTAAGGCACATGGAAACGTCGGGCTTGCCATATTTTACCCATGTGAATACCATGCAGACAACAGTTGCGATGGCGGGAGCGATAGTTGTTGTAAGGAAAATAGAACCGAGCATTTCAACTGACTGAGAAGCTGCGGGGTTGAATCCGTACCAGCCGAACCAGAGTATAAATACGCCGAGCGCGCCGATAGTCAGATTATGACCAGGGATAGCGTTGACTTTAATCTTACCGTCCGAGCCTTTTGTGAATTTACCGATTCTCGGACCGAGGATAGCTGCGCCTACGAGAGCGGAAATACCGCCTACCATGTGGATTGCGCATGAACCAGAGAGATCGTGGAATCCCAATTGATAGAGCCATCCGTCGCTGTTCCAGATCCAGTGCGCTTCAATAGGATAGATAAGAGCACTGATCACGCCTGAGTAAATGCAATATGAAATAAACTTTGTTCTTTCAGCCATTGCACCCGAAACAATAGTAGCTGTTGTGGCGCAGAATACGAGGTTGAAGATGAAGTTAGAAAAGTCAAAGTTATCGTATGCGGTGAAAATATCGAATCCGGGCGTTCCGATAAGTCCGAAAGCGTCCTCGCCGAGGAGAAGTCCGAATCCTATGAGAATGAACATTACTGTACCGATACAGAAGTCCATAAGGTTTTTCATTATAATGTTGCCTGCGTTTTTAGCCCTTGTAAAGCCTGTTTCAACCATTGCGAAGCCTGCCTGCATGAAGAATACCAGCGAGACGGCGATCAGAAACCATACGCCGAATACTTTGGTGTTTGCGGCGCTTTCAACGAGATCGACTATCTCCTGAGATATTTCAGCAGCTGCATGAGTTAAATAAGTCATAAAGTTTACCTCCCTTGCCCACCACGGTGAGCGAAATCCACAGCAAGCCTGAGATCCGATGTTACAGATCTGAAAAGAGTGTACAATTCTTCGGCATTGATCCGAAAAATCATACACCCCATTGTGTAATATATGCGCATAAAATAAAAGGCACTACAGAATAGTTCTTGACTATTCCGCAGCGCCCTTGCTGTTTACAATGCTATTATACTCCTCCCGTTCGGATTTGTCAACCCTTTTTTTGAAAAAAATCTCGTTTTTATGTTTTGCATATTTTAATTTAAAGAAGGCAAATTTTTTTTGTGAAATCGGCAAAATCACAGTTCCCCTCTTGACAACCGCATAATAATATGATAGAATAATTTAGAACAAGGACGTTCCCGACAGGCTAATTGTCTGTTTACGAACGTCTTTATTTTTTTGCCGAAATTCATGTGCGATATACGATCTGACAATGGGGTCGGAACGGGGAGAATATGCGAACGATCAACGGCAAAAATCAGGTCTATATCAATTATTAAAAAGGGTGTGACTAATAATGGCAGATTTCAGAGATAATTTCAAAGTTGAAGCTCCTTTTCAGCGGCAAGGGCTTTACCGTCCGCAGTTTGAACACGACAACTGCGGTATCGGCGCCGTAGTCAACATTAACGGTGAACGGTCGAGACGAGTTGTCGAGGACGCTCTCACCATTGTTGAAAAGCTTGAACACCGCGCAGGTAAAGACGCCGAGGGAAAAACAGGAGACGGCGTTGGAATACTTTCCCAGATACCTTATGATTTTTTCAAGGCGGAAGCCGACAAACTGGGATTTGACGCAGGTGAAGAGGGCGATTTCGGCGTAGGAATGTTTTTCTTCCCGCAAAGCGAATTGAAACGCAATCAGGCGAAGAAAATGTTTGAGATCATTCTTAAAAAGCAGGGAATGGAATTTCTCGGCTGGAGAAACGTTCCCTCCGATCCGTCTGTTCTCGGTCAGAAAGCCGTTGACAATATGCCGTTTATCATGCAGGGATTTGTAAAGCGTCCTGCATCGTGTGCAAAAGGTCTCGAATTTGACCGCAGACTTTATATAGCAAGACGTATATTTGAGCAGGCAAATGAAAATACATACGTATGCTCATTGTCAAGCCGTACTATAGTATACAAAGGTATGTTTCTGGTCGACGAGCTAAGGAAATTCTACAGCGATCTCCAGAATGAAAATTTTGTATCAGCTATCGCCATGGTACACAGCCGCTTTTCAACAAATACTCAGCCAAGCTGGCAGAAGGCTCACCCGAACCGACTTATCGTTCACAACGGTGAGATAAATACGATTACGGGAAACGCCGATAAAATGCTTGCCCGTGAGGAGACAGTTCACTGCGAAGCTTTCGGAGACGATATGAATAAGATCCTCCCAGCTATCAACGCTAACGGTTCGGATTCCGCACGTCTTGACAATGCGCTGGAATTCATGGTAATGTCGGGTATGCCGCTTCCCTTGGCAGTGATGATCGCGATTCCCGAGCCATGGAAAAACAATCGCACGATCTCTCAGGAAAAACATGATTTTTACCAGTATTACGCAACAATGATGGAACCGTGGGACGGTCCCGCGTCGATACTTTTCTCCGACGGCGATGTAATGGGAGCGGTTCTTGACAGAAACGGTTTAAGACCCTCGCGTTACTGCCTGACTGCGGACGGATTCCTTATTCTTTCTTCCGAAACCGGCTGTATCGACGTTGCTCCCGAAATGATAATCAAAAAAGATCGTCTCCGTCCGGGAAAAATGCTTCTTGCCGATACAAAGCAGAAACGTCTTATCGACGACGACGAGATCAAGAGTTATTACGCTTCCCGTCAGCCTTACGGCGAATGGCTGGACAGCAATCTTGTGAAGCTTCATGAACTTCATATTCCGAATAAAGGCGTTCGCAGCTATACTCACGAGGAGCTTGAAAAGCTTCAGAAAGCGTTCGGATACAGCTATGAAGATATAAGAGGAAGCATTCTTCCCATGGCTGAAAACGGCTCAGAACCGATAGCTTCAATGGGTTCGGATATTCCGCTGCCGCCTCTTGACGGTGAAGATCCGCCGCTTTTTAATTATTTCAGACAGCTTTTTGCTCAGGTAACGAATCCGCCTTTCGACGCTATCCGTGAGGAAATAGTTACCGATACAAGCACTTATATCGGCGAGGACGGCAATATCCTCGAAGAAAAGCCCGAAAACTGCCATGTGCTTAAAGTTGAAAATCCCATACTCACCAGTACGGATATGCTCAAGATCAAGAGCATGAAAGTTGACGGACTGAAAACTGCGGTTATCCCGATAACTTATTATATAGGCACATCTCTTGAAAGAGCCATAGAACGCGTTTTCATCGACGCGGACAAGGCTTACAGAGACGGCGCGAATATACTTATTCTTTCCGACAGAGACGTTGACGAATACCGTGCGGCAATACCGTCGCTTCTGGCAGTTGCGGCTCTTCAGCAGCATCTTGTATCGACGAAAAAGCGCACCGCCGTTGCAATTATTCTCGAAAGCGCAGAGCCGAGAGAGGTTCATCATTTTGCGGCGCTTCTCGGTTACGGAGCTTGTGCGGTCAATCCGTATCTTGCCCAGGCTACTATCCGCGATCTCATCGACAGCGGAATGCTTGATAAGGATTTCTATGCAGCTGAAGCCGACTATAATAACGCGGTTCTTCATGGAATAGTCAAGATAGCTTCAAAAATGGGTATTTCAACTATCCAGTCGTATCAGGGTTCAAAGCTTTTCGAAGCTGTAGGAATTTCAGAATCCGTAGTGAATAAATATTTCCGCGGTACGGTAAGCAGAATAGGCGGAATCACTCTTGAAGATATCAGCCGCAGAACCGAAAAACTCCATACCGGAGCATTCGATCCGCTCGGACTTCACGTCAGCGAGGAGCTTGCAAGCCGCGGAAACCATAAGCTGCGTTCAAATAAGAGCGATCACCTTTATACGCCCGAAACTATTCATCTTTTGCAGCAGGCTGCTCAAACCGGAGATTATGAGACATATAAGGAATATTCCGCAGCTATCAACCGTGAAGATAACGAATTGACGCTGAGAAGCCTTCTCGGATTTAAATTCGACGAAAACGGCGGAATTCCGATAGACGAGGTAGAATCCGTTGAAAGCATATGCCATAGATTTAAAACGGGCGCAATGTCATACGGCTCGATCTCGCAGGAAGCCCATGAATGTATGGCAATGGCGATGAATAAGATAGGCGGCAAGTCGAATTCAGGCGAGGGCGGAGAATCTCCCGAAAGACTGAAATCCGACAAATGCTCCGCTATCAAGCAGGTAGCTTCGGGAAGATTCGGCGTTACAAGCGAATATCTCGTATCGGCAAAGGAGATACAGATAAAAATGGCGCAGGGTGCAAAACCCGGCGAGGGCGGACATCTGCCAAGCGGAAAGGTTTATCCGTGGATCGCCAAAACACGTCATTCCACGGCAGGCGTAGGTCTTATCTCGCCTCCGCCTCATCATGATATTTATTCGATCGAGGATCTTGCGCAGCTTATTTACGATCTGAAAAATTCCAACAAGGACGCACATATTTCCGTTAAGCTTGTTTCAGAAGCAGGCGTCGGAACGGTTGCGGCAGGCGTTGCAAAGGCAGGAGCGCAGGTAATTCTTATCTCGGGATATGACGGCGGAACAGGAGCTGCTCCGGGAAGTTCGATCTATAATGCAGGTCTGCCGTGGGAGATCGGTCTTGCGGAAGCTCATCAGTCGTTGATGATGAACGGACTTCGCACAAGAGTTATGATCGAGACGGACGGAAAACTCATGACGGGCAGAGATGTGCTTGTAGCTGCTCTTCTCGGCGCGGAGGAATACGGTTTTGCAACCGCTCCGCTGGTAACTATGGGTTGCGTTATGATGAGAGTCTGCAATCTTGATACCTGCCCCATGGGAATCGCTACCCAGAATCCCGAACTCAGAAAGCGTTTCCGCGGCAAGCCGGAATATGTTATCAACTTCATGCATTTCGTTGCTCAGGAACTCAGAGAATACATGGCAAAGCTTGGCATTAGGACTGTCAACGAACTTATCGGCCGCACCGATCTGCTTTATAAGAGATCAGAAAGCGGAAACATCGATTTTTCTGAAATTCTTTGCACTTCGATTGAAGATAACGGCAGCGGAAATTATTTCAAGGCTGAAGATATTTACGATTTTGAACTTGAAAAAACGGTTGACGAAACTGTTATCATGAAGAAATTCGGTTCGGCTCTCAAAAATAAAACCAAGAAATCCATCGAGATCAATGTTAAAAATACAGACCGTGCGCTCGGAACGCTGTTCGGAGCGGAGATTACGAAAAAATGGGGAGATAACGCTCTTGACGACGATACGTTCACCGTTAAATGTAACGGCAGCGGCGGACAGAGCTTCGGCGCATTCATTCCCAAGGGTCTGACGCTTGAACTTATCGGCGACAGCAATGATTACTTCGGAAAGGGACTTTCGGGAGGAAAACTTGTTCTGTATCCTCCAAAGGGTTCGGGATTTAAGGCTGAAGAAAATATAATCGCAGGCAATGTTGCACTTTACGGAGCAACAAGCGGAAAGGCGTTCATCAACGGAATCGCAGGCGAACGTTTCTGCGTAAGAAATTCGGGAGCTGTAGCCGTATGCGAGGGCGTAGGCGATCACGGCTGCGAATACATGACGGGCGGACGCGCCGTTATCCTCGGAGCTACAGGTAAAAATTTCGCCGCCGGTATGTCGGGCGGAATCGCTTATGTGCTTGACGAGGGCAGAGATCTGTATATGAAGATAAATAAATCTCTCGTTTCACTTGAAGCCGTTACAAATAAGTACGATATTATAGAACTGAAGAACATAATTCAGGAGCATTTTGAGGCTACGGGTTCGAAAAAAGCAAAGATGATTCTTGATAATTTCGCAGGATATATCGGCAGCTTCAAAAAGATCATGCCTCATGACTATGCTAAGATACAGAGTACGGTCGTTGCCCTTGAGGAAAAGGGTATGAGCAGCGAACAGGCAGAGATCGAAGCGTTTTATATCAGTAAGAAGGAGGCATAAGTCATGGGAAAGCCTACAGGATTTCTTGATTTTGAAAGAAACGACAATGCGGCAGATCAGCCGCTGGAGCGTATAAAGAATTACAATGAATTTCATCAGCCGCTTTCAGACGAACAGAGAAAGGCTCAGGCTGCGCGCTGTATGGACTGCGGAGTGCCTTTTTGTCAGAACGGCAAGCTGATGCGCGGCATGATATCCGGTTGTCCGCTTAACAATCTGATACCGGAGTGGAACGATCTTCTTTATCACGATCATAAGGAGCAGGCGCTGAAACGTCTGCTCATGACAAATAATTTTCCCGAGTTCACTTCGAGAGTATGCCCGGCACTGTGCGAAAAAGCGTGTACCTGCGGTCTTAACGGCGATCCCGTTACCGTGAAGGAAAATGAAAATGCGATTATAGAATTCGGATTTGAGAACGGACTTATCAAACCTGAAATTCCCAAGGTAAGAAGCGGAAAGCACGTTTCTGTCATCGGCTCCGGACCTGCAGGACTGGCGGCTGCGGATACTCTTAATAAGCGCGGTCATGTTGTCACGGTCTATGAACGCGACGACAGAGCCGGCGGCTTGTTGATGTACGGAATCCCCAATATGAAGCTGGAAAAATCCGTGATCGCGCGCCGCGTTGAGATAATGAAAGCGGAGGGCGTAAAATTCGTTACAAACGCCGATGTTGGACATAACGTTTCCGCAAATGAGATACTCAGCAAGTCGGACGCCGTTATTCTTGCCTGCGGTTCTTCAAATCCGCGTGATATAAAGGCTGACGGCAGAGACGCGGAAGGGATTTATTTTGCTGTGGATTTCCTCAAAGCCACTACGAAAAGTCTGCTCAATTCCGCTCTTGCGGACGATAAATATATATCCGCAGAGGGAAAAAATGTTGTGATAATCGGCGGCGGCGATACGGGAAACGACTGCGTGGGAACTTGTGTAAGACACGGCTGCGCTTCTGTGATACAGCTTGAAATGATGCCGAAGCTTCCAGACGAAAGAGACGAAAATAATCCATGGCCCGAATATCCGAGAGTCTGCAAAACAGACTACGGTCAGGAAGAAGCGGCGGCTGTATTTGGAAGCGATCCGAGAAGATACTGTACGACAGTTAAAGAATTCATCAAGGGCGAGGATAATAAGCTTACAGCAGTTAAAACAGTCAGACTTGAATTTGTGAAAGACAGCGAAACAGGCAGAATAATCCCCAAGGAGATCGAGGGCAGCGAGGAAATTATCTCCTGCGAACTTTGTCTTATTGCGGCAGGATTCCTCGGCGCGCAGGGTTATGTTGCGGAAGCTTTCGGAGTTGAACTGAACGGCAGAAGCAACGTCGGCACAGAAAACGGAAAATTCGGCACAAATGTTGAAAAAGTGTTCACCGCGGGAGATATGCATATAGGACAGTCTCTTGTTGTTCGCGCTATCCGTGAGGGCAGAGACGCCGCTAAGGAAGCCGATGAATATCTTATGGGATATACAAATTTATAAGGGGAGGCTGTCATGGTTTATACAGAAAACGAGGTTTTGCAATATATCGATGAAAACGACGTCAAATTCGTTAAGCTGACATTCTGCGATATAACGGGTGCGCTGAAAAATATATCCGTTTTGTCGTCGGAAATGGCAGCGGCATTTGAACGCGGTGTAAGGATAACAGCTAAAAAGATCCGCGGATTTTCTGTTGCGGGAGGCAGAGACGTTTATCTGTTTCCCGACGCGCAGACTATGAAAGTTCTTCCGTGGCGTCCGCAGCATGGCAGAGTTATTCGAATGTTTTGCTACATCAAATATGGCGACGGTACTCATTTTGAGGGCGACAGCAGATATTTTCTGAAACGCGCCGTCAAAGCCGCTATTGATAAAGGCTGGTGCTTCCGATTCGGAACATCGAGCGAATTTATGCTTTTCCGCAACGACGAGAGCGGCAGACCTACTAAAATCCCCCATGATTACGCGGGATACTGCGATATTGCTCCCGATGACAAGGGTGAAAATTTCCGCCGCGACGTATGTTTTACTCTTGAGCAGATGGGTATACAACCCGTATCTTCACGCCATGAAAACGGTCATGGTCAGCATGAGATAGATTTTAACGCCTCAGCCGCCCTTAAAGCCGCCGATACGTTCCTGAGTTTTAAATCCGCCGTGAAATCCGTAGCAGAACAGCATGGGATCCATGCAAGCTTTATGCCGAAGCCGATACGAAACGACTACGGCAACGGAATGCATATCGGTATAAATGTATTCCGCGACAACGATTTTTTCGACAGCGACGCCCCGTTGGATAATACAGACGCCGTCAATAAAGGAGCGGCGGGAATAATGCATTATCTCCGCGACTGTACGATATTTACAAATTCAACGGTCAATTCATACAGGCGTTTCGGAGAATTTTCCATTCCAAGATATATTGCGTGGTCTGATTATGAGCAGGAACAGATAATGAAGCTGAACACAGAAACTCCAGATGAAGCGCCTGTTGTTCTTCGCGCTCCCGACTGCGTATGCAATCCTTATATCGTATACGGACTGCTTATATACGCCGCATTGGAGGGAATCGAGAATAATTTTGAGCTGGCTGAAAAATTCGTTCCGGACAGAGCAGATTATGTCAAACTTCCCGAAAATCTTTTCGAAGCCGCCGAAATTGCTGAATCTTCGGAATTTCTTAAAAGATATGTCAACGAGTCTCTTTTAAAGCTTGTTATAAATGAGGCGAAGGCGGAATGGAAGGAATATTCGTCTGAATATGACAAGGAGCTGTATGAGGAGAAAAAATATTTTTACAGTCTGTAACGGAGGTACGCTTTGGAAAATGTTATTGTAATTTCAAGCAGCAGTTCTGCGGCGGAAACCCTTTCGACATTTCTCAGAGATACGTTTCATTGTCAGGTTACAATAGCTGATTCCGCACAGCAGGCGCGGAGTATTATCAGCAGCAGACGTGCTTTTGAACTCGTGCTGATAAATTCTCCTCTTGCCGATGAAGCGGGAATCGAGCTTGCGGAATATGCTTCCGAGTCTACAGCCGCAAGCTGCGTGGTACTTGTAAAGAGCGAAAATTTCGAAAAGGTCAGTCCAAGGGCTGACAGAAGCGATATAATACTTGTTGCGAAGCCTTTTTCAAAACAAGTTCTGTATCAGATGATAAAGGCGGTAAATTCCGCAATAAAGCGCTCATATGCGCTGTATGAGGAAACTGTCAGGCTTGAAAAGAAAATAGACGAGATCAAAATCATTGATAAGGCTAAATTCAGGCTTATGCAGTACAGAAATATGACTGAGGAGGAAGCACATTCCTACCTTGAACAATATGCCATGAAAAATCGTAAGAAAAAAGTTATCGCTGCTTCCGAAATAATAGATAAGATAGCGGAACAGTATTTTTAAGGTGATAAGATGTTTAATTCAATACATGAGGAATGCGGCGTTTTCGGGATATACGAGCAGAAACGGGCTGACGTTGCGTCCAGTGTTTATTTCGGCTTGTATGCGCTTCAGCACCGCGGTCAGGAAAGCTGCGGCATAGCCGTGTGCGACGACGGCGTCATAAGTCATAAAAAGGCTGATGGTCTTGTTTCTGAAGTTTTCGCCAAGCAGGATCTTGAGTCTCTCGGTATGGGAAATATTGCAGTAGGTCATGTCCGCTATTCAACCTTCGGCGGCAAGAATCCGAATAATATCCAGCCGCTTGTAATTCGTCACGTCAAGGGAAATCTTGCCCTTGTTCATAACGGAAATCTTGTAAACGCCGCGGAGCTTCGGCGCAAATTTGAATTGTCGGGCGCGATATTCCACGGTACTTCCGATACTGAAGCCATAACCTACGCAATTGTCAGCGAAAGGCTGAAATGCGGTTCTACCGAGAAAGCGGTCGAAAACGCAATGCCGAAAATAAAGGGCGCGTATTCCTGCATTCTTATGACGGCTACCAAGATGATAGCGTTCCGCGATCCCGACGGATTCCGTCCACTTTGTATTGGCAGAACGCGCGACGGCGCATATGTTATCGCTTCGGAATCATGTGCGCTCGAAACCGTAGGAGCGGTTTATCTCCGCGACGTAAGAGCAGGCGAAATAGTTGTCGTCAGCGATATCGGCATACAGTCTATAGATACTCATATCCGCAAAAAAAGCAATATATGTATATTTGAGTATATTTATTTCGCCCGTCCCGATTCCGTGATAGAGGGCGTATCGGTTCATCATGCGCGCGTCAAGGCAGGAGAGATTCTTGCGGAAAGCAGTCCCGTAGACGCCGATATAGTTATAGGCGTTCCCGATTCGGGACTTGACGCCGCGCTTGGTTATGCAAATAAAAGCGGTATTCCATACGGGATAGGATTTATTAAAAATAAATACATCGGCAGAAGTTTTATTCAACCGCAGCAGAATCAGCGTGAAAATGCCGTTAAGATCAAGCTGAACGCGGTGCGCGAGAGCGTTTGCGGAAAGCGCGTCGTTATGATCGACGATTCCATAGTGCGCGGAACTACGAGCGCGCGCATAATCCGCTTGCTGAGAGAAGCAGGTGCAACGGAAGTTCATGTAAGAATTTCGTCACCTATGTTTTTGCATTCCTGCTATTTCGGAACTGATATTGACAGCGAAGAAAATCTTATTGCAGGAAAATACGATTCCGTTGATGGAATAGCAAAGGCTATAGGAGCCGATACTCTTGCTTATCTGCCTGTTGAAAAGCTTTGCAGACTTGCCGACAGAGACGATTTCTGCAAAGGCTGCTTTACGGGAAATTACCCTATCGACATATCGGGCGCAAGCGGAAAAAATAAATTTGATGAAAAAATCCATAAGCAGAGTGAGGAGAAATGAGATGTGTACTATTATGGGATACTGCGGCAAAAGCGGCGGTATGGAATATATAACGAAAGGTCTGGAGGCGACTATTTCGCGTGGTCCGGACGATTGTCGAATTATTGATCTGCATGACGGAGTTCTTGGATTTCAGCGCCTTTCCATTATGGGATTAACTCCCGAGGGAATGCAGCCATTTGAACTGGACGGAAATTACGCCGTCTGCAACGGTGAGATATATGGCTTTCTGAAACAGCGCGAGGAACTTATCGCAAAGGGTTATACGTTTAAAAGCGACAGCGATTGTGAAATTCTTCTGCCCATGTATAAGGAATACGGCACCAAAATGTTTGCGAAGCTGGATGCGGAATTTGCGTGTATAATTTATGACTGCGAATCTCATGAATTTATCGCGGCGCGAGATCCGATAGGCATCAGACCTCTTTACTACGGATATTCCGATGCGGGCGAAATAGCGTTTGCAAGCGAAGCAAAGAATCTTACAAAGGTATGCCAAAAGATAATGCCGTTCCCTCCCGGTCATTTCTATAAAAACGGCGAATTTATCTGTTACTGCGATATTACGGCTGTTGATAAGGTAATATACGACGATATTGAAACTGTATGCGGAAATATCCGCGAGAAGCTTGTTGCAGGCGTTGAAAAGAGACTTGCGGCGGACGCTAAGGTTGGATTTCTTCTTTCTGGCGGATTGGATTCGTCGCTGGTATGCGCGATAGCGCAGCAAAAAAGCGATAAGCCTATCAAAACTTTCGCTATAGGAATGAATACGGACGCCATAGATTTGAAATATGCAAAGCAGGTTGCTGATTATATCGGCAGTGATCATACCGAAGTAATAATCACAAAGGACGACGTTCTGAATGCTCTTGAAACGGTTATAAAGCTTCTTGGTACATATGATATAACTACAATAAGAGCAAGCATGGGAATGTATTTGCTCTGCAAGGCTATCCACGAGCAAACAGATATCAGAGTTCTGCTTACGGGTGAAATTTCAGATGAACTTTTCGGATATAAGTATACTGATTTTGCGCCGTCTGCGGAAGAATTCCAGAAAGAATCAGTCAAGCGCGTGAGAGAACTTCATATGTATGACGTGCTTCGTGCAGACCGCTGTATTTCGGTGAATTCACTTGAAGCGAGAGTTCCTTTCGGCGATCTTGACTTCGTAAAATATGTTATGGCGGTCGATCCCGAGATCAAGCTGAATAAGTATAATAAGGGCAAATATCTGCTTCGTCATGCTTTTGAGGGCAATTATCTGCCCAATGATATCCTCTACCGCGAGAAAGCTGCTTTCTCCGATGCCGTAGGTCATTCAATGGTTGATTATCTCAAGGAATATGCCGAGGAACAGTATACTCAGGCTGAATTTGAAGAAAAAGCTGCGAAATACAGTCATGCCGCGCCGTTTACGAAAGAATCCCTGCTTTACCGCGAAATATTCGAGAAATATTATGCCGGAAACAGCGAAATGGTCGTTGATTTCTGGATGCCCAACAAGGAATGGGAGGGCTGCAATGTAAACGATCCTTCCGCGCGGGTTCTGTCGAATTACGGTCAGAGCGGAGTTTGATGAAAATAAGCGCTCACAAAGAAGTTAAATCCAAAGTACTTCTGATTTTATGGTCGGAAGTACTTTAGCTTTATTATTGACATATTGTTGTGGTTGTGCTATAATTTTTAGTAAGATATATTGAAATTGTGAGGAGGAAAAATGATTATGGCTTTTAAGTTAGCAAATGTTGTACCTTGGGGAAGGAATTTCAATGAATATAGATTGATGTTCCAGTTAGACGACAGTGATATGTCAAAGAATATTGCTGGATTTGGTGATGGTCCTGCCAGCTTTAATTATGAGGCAACTCAACAAGGGTACTCTGTTACATCATTTGACCCCATATATCAGTTTTCAAAAGAAGATTTGCAAAAACGTATTGATGAAGTTCGCATTACCGTTATGCAGCAAATGAGAGAAAACACAAACAATTATACGTGGACAAACATTAAAAATTTAGGGGAACTTGAAAACCTGCGTATGTCAGCTATGCGATTATTTTTAGCAGATTTTGAAAAAGGAAAACAGGATGGCAGATATATTTATCATGAATTGCCAAATAGATTAATGTATGCAGATGATACATTTGATATAGGTTTAAGTTCACACTTTTTACTAATGTATACTGTTTTGGGGTATGAATTTCATATTCAAGCTATGACGGAAATGCTGAGAGTTTGTAAGGAAATAAGAATATTTCCTATTGTTGATTTAGATGCTAATAAAACAGATTTAATATCAAAAGTTATTAATTATTTTGAGAAGCGGTATAATATTGAGATTAGGAAAACACAATATGAATTCCAGAAAGGTGATAATAATTTGTTAATTATAAGAAAATAATTTCTGATTTATGCAAGTAATACAATATCAAAAACAAGCCCGAAAACGATTCATCAAAACCGTTTTCGGGCTAAAAACTTCTATTATGTTATTCAGAAATTCTGCGTGCCTCGATATAAAAACGCTTATCGTCGGCATGACCCATGGAGAAAGTTTTTCTAGGAAGCGCGCCGTCCTTGATGACGGTCGGGAACAGCTGGGATTTATCCATATCTGGCAGGATAATTGCAATTCCGTCATGCTTGACAGCAAGGGATTTTACGTTGTCGATACCGTGGATATAGTCGATTTTTCCGCCGTTTTCCTTGATGTAACCGTCCAGATAATTTTGCAGAGAGCCTACTGCCAGATTTGACGACGGATTATGAATATACAGCTTTTTCTCCTGCCCGCGGCATACAATGTTTATCCATTGCTCCGCAGGTTCTTCCGAAAGAGCAAGATTTTCGGTAAGTCCTGCAATCAGCTTATCGCAGTCAACGTCAAACAACAGGCGGTATATCGCTTCAAATTTAAGAGCGTCGCTGTGAAGATTAACTATTTCAGCCAATGCATAGCGCGCGGGGTGATTCGACAGATCTTTATCGGGAGAAGCTTTTTTAAGCTGCTCGTAATATTCCTTTGCGGTTGCAAGAGAATGATTTCCGTCGCCCATTGCATAAAGAAGAACGGGAGAATCATCAAGACCGTATTTTTTATTGAAAGTATCGGGATCTGCAAGAGCGGCAAGAGCGGAATCAATTTTTTCCTGAGCGGCTTCGTCAACAAGATAACCGCAGATGCTGCCGCCGTTCTGCATAAGCTTAGTATCATAAAGCTTTTTCATGGAATCCTTATCAACAGCTTCAATAACGGTCTGATCGGGATCGTCGATAAGTATCATAATATGCGGCAGTTCAAGAGCAGCGCCTTGTCTTATCTTGATTCTCGGAGGAATACGCTCGATAACAGTAGCTTCGGTAGCGCGCACTTCGGAACTGCTTCCCTTGGAAAAATCGTATTTTTCGAGATCGATAACGCCTATAAGACCTTTGCGGACTATGCCGTTGCTTTGAACGCGTTCAACATAGATCATGGCATTTTTATACTCGGTAAAAATTCCCTCTTCAAGATATTTTTCCATACAATTATGAATGGTCTCGATACGCTGAGCGACATCATCGTTTTCGAGGTAAACTTCGGGAAGTATAAGTTCCAGCGAGGAAGGCGCGCCGTCAACGGCGTTCTTTACTGTATCCCAATATTCAGGCTCGCCTGTATATTGATCGCAGGCGATCACTGCCCATTTTTGCATATTTACGGAATCATTCGGAATGAGAATATCTCCGCTGCGAAATGCTGTTGAATTCATAATTTTTCTCCTTTTATCAAAACTTTCTACAATAAAAAGGCTACTTTATTGCAGAGAAAGATCTTTTTTGAATTTTTTTAGTTCAGTATTCAGCCGTGATACGGGAAGCCCGACAACGGTAAAATAATCGCCGCTTATTTTCTCGATAAGAAGTGCGCCTTTGCCCTGAATTCCGTATCCCCCTGCTTTGTCATAGGGTTCGTCGGTTGAAATATATGCTTCAATTTCTTCGTCGGTCAGTCTGCGGAAACAAACGTCTGTGATCGAAGTAAATGAAACGCTGCCGCAGTTGTCCATTATACAGCATCCGGTAGCCACCTGATGAGTGCGGTCGGAAAGCAGCTTCATAAATTGGCGGCATTGCTCCTTATTTTCCGGTTTACCCAGAATCATGCTGCCGCAAATTACAGTAGTATCGCAGCCGATAACAATATCGTCGGGAAACTTTTCCAACGCGGCGGCGGCTTTAATGCTGGCGAGATGTTCGGCAGCTTTGATCGCCGGAATATCGGGAGGAAGAGTTTCGTCGGCATCGGTAGATACGGCTTTGAAATCTGACGTGATAAGTTTAAAAAGCTCCCGTCTTCTCGGGGAAGCCGATGCAAGAATTATTTCCATAAATACCTCCTAAAAACAATTTTATCATATTTTTCTTTTCCTGTCAATAGAACTCTCGGAAATCTTACCATACTCACGAAAAAGTCATTGACAAGTAATGCGAATTATGATAGTATTAATTTCAAGACTGGAATAATATTTTTATAAGGTGAAATTATGTTTAAAAAAATTACAAAAAAGTACATAGGGGACAGAATTTTTTACAAAAACGTGATTTTCATGGTTCTTCCAATGATATTGCAGAATCTCGTTACAAATTTCGTCAGTCTGATCGACAACATAATGATAGGTCAGATCGGAACTGAGCAGATGAACGGCATAGCGATCATAAATCAGTTCATATTTGTATTCAACATCACCGTTTTTGGCTCGGTTTCGGGAGCTGGAATATTCGGTGCGCAGTTTTTCGGCAAAGGCGATCATGAAGGGCAAAAATTCTCCGTGCGTTTCCGTCTTATTTTATGTGCAGCAATTGTTGCCGTGGCAGCCGCGATTTTCGGCATATTCGACGATCAGCTTATTTCGCTGTTTCTCAGCAAAGACGACGCTCCCGAAAAAATCGCCGCAACTCTCAAATATGGCAAGGAATATATGGCTATAATGCTTACCGGACTTCTCCCGTTCGGCATCGGTCAGGCTTATTCAAGCGCGGTACGCGAATGCGGCGAAACTAAAATTCCAATGATAGGTTCTGTTCTTGCTGTCGCCGTTAATATAGTTCTCGACTACGCTCTGATTTTCGGAAAGCTCGGAATGCCGCAGCTGGGCGTTTCGGGAGCTGCTATTGCGACTGTTGTTTCGAAATTTATCGAAGCCGCCGTGGTTATTGTCTGGGCTCATACGCACCCCGACCGCAATAAATACGTAATAGGGCTATACAAAGGATTCCGCATACCTGCCAAGCTTACGCTGCAAATGCTTAAAAAGGGAATTCCCCTGCTCTTCAACGAATTTTTCTGGGCAGCGGGAATGGCGGCGATCGCTCAATGCTATTCGGTACGCGGTCTTGACGTAGTTGCTGCGCGAAATATTTCGGGAACTATAACGAATTTATTCAGCACAGTCTACATTCAGCTCGGTGCTTGTATCGGAATAATAGTAGGTGCAAGGCTTGGTGCAAATAAGCTGAAAGACGCACGCGACATTGACAATAAGCTGCTGTTTTTCAGCGTAGTTTCGACTGTAATTGTTGCAGCTCTCACTCTTCCGCTCGCTCATATTTTCCCGATGATCTATAATACTGAAGCGGAGATTCGCTCCCTCTCTTCTTATATGATAGTTATTCAGGCTGTTGCAATGCCGCTGTGTTCGTTCACAAACGCCTGCTATTTCACTCTCAGAAGCGGCGGAAAAACCGGTATTACGTTCCTGTTCGATTTCGGCTTTACGTTCGGAATAATGATTCCTCTCGCGTTCTGTCTCGCATATCTCACAAAAATGAATATTCATATGCTTTTTGCCATTGTAACACTCTCAGAAATAATCAAAGTAGTTATCGGCTATTTTATGGTAAAAAGCAACATCTGGCTCAATAATCTCGTCGATTCTGAAATGCAAAATTGATACTAATCCCCAAAATAACAATAGACCTGTTCTAAAACCGTAGAAGTGCCGAATGACGCAGGATTTTTTGTGTCAGGCAAAGTCAATTTTTCGCAGGAATACTGTATGTATTTCAAGGAAAATTGACAAAGCATGACACAAAAAAGACAAGTCAGACGATACTTTGGAGGTTTTAGAACAGGTCTAATAGATAAAACTTCTGGTCGCAATTTTATCTATCAACATTTCGGGGCTTAGTATGAAATTTCATTTTTCTCTTGCATTTATTGACATTACGTGATATAATAAGAATAAATCCAATTCGACAGGAGGGTTACATTTTATGTTATCGGATATAGAAATAGCGCAGAATGCGAAAATGCTGAAAATAAGCGAGATCGCAGCAAAGCTTGACATTGCCGGCGATTTTCTCGAACCATACGGTCACTTTAAAGCAAAGCTTTCGGAAAGTCTCTATTCAAGCCTTGCATTCCGCGAGGATGGCAAACTCATTCTCGTTACCGCAATAAATCCCACTCCGGCAGGTGAAGGAAAAACTACCGTAAGTGTAGGTCTGGCGGACGCACTCAATAAAATCGGCAAAAAAGCCGTGCTTGCTCTGCGTGAGCCGTCATTAGGCCCTGTTTTCGGCATCAAGGGCGGTGCGGCTGGCGGCGGTTATGCTCAGGTCGTGCCTATGGAAGATATCAATCTCCATTTTACCGGCGATATGCACGCTATCACTGCGGCAAATAATCTGCTCTGCGCAATGCTTGATAATCATATACAGCAGGGAAACGAATTGAGAATAGATCAACGGAGAATCCTATTCAAACGCTGTATGGACATGAACGATCGCGCGCTCAGAAATATCGTTGTCGGTCTTGGCGGAAAAGCAAATGGCGTTCCGCGTGAGGACGGATTCAATATAACCGTCGCTTCCGAAGTAATGGCTATACTCTGCCTTGCAGCCGATCTCGGCGATCTTAAAAAGCGTCTTGGAAATATCCTCGTCGCATATGATCTTGACGGTGAGCCTGTTTTCGCAGAACAGCTTGGCTGTACGGGCGCAATGACCGCGCTGCTGAAAGACGCTCTGAAACCAAATCTCGTGCAGACTCTTGAAAATACCCCCGCACTTATCCATGGCGGTCCGTTTGCGAATATCGCTCACGGCTGCAACTCAGTAAGAGCAACGAAACTCGCCCTCAAACTCGGAGATTACTGCGTTACGGAAGCGGGTTTCGGTTCTGATCTGGGAGCGGAGAAATTCTTCGACATCAAGTGCAGATACGGCGGATTAAAGCCCTCTTGCGTTGTTCTCGTCGCAACTATCCGCGCTCTCAAATATAACGGAAGAGTTCCGAAAGACGAGCTTTCAAAGGAAAATATGTGGGCATTGGAAAAAGGCGTTGAAAATCTTCGCACACATATCGAAAATATGCACAAATTCCATGTTCCTGTTGTAGTCGCCGTAAACCGATTCCACACGGATACTGACGCCGAAATACAGTTTATCAAGAATTTCTGCAACGATATGGGCGTTGACGTTTCCATGTGCGAAGTATTTGCCAAAGGCGGCGAGGGCGGTGTCGATCTTGCGCAGAAGGTCTGCGATACGATCGCACTTACCGAGAATAATGAAGAAAGCTTCCGTCCGCTTTATTCGGTAAATCTTTCGATAAAGGACAAAATTGAAAAAATTGCGCGCGAAATTTACCGTGCAGACGGCGTTTCTTATACTCAGCAGGCTGAAAAATCAATAAAGGAGATCGAGAAGATCGGTTTCCGAGAGCTGCCGATATGCGTTGCCAAAACGCAGTATTCACTGTCGGATAATCCGGTTCTTCTCGGCAAACCGAAAGGCTTCAGAATAACTGTCAGAGACGTCCGCGTTTCCGCAGGCGCAGGATTTGTCGTTATATATACGGGTGATATACTCACAATGCCAGGACTTCCGAAAAAGCCCTCGGCGCTTAATATAGACTGCGGAATAAGCGGCAGTATCACGGGGCTTTTCTGATATGAGACAAATAACACATTCAGCGGAGGAAACCATAAAATTTGCCGAAAAACTGGGAACTCTCCTTAAAGCAGGCGATATGATAGCCTACAAAGGCGGACTCGGCGCAGGCAAAACCACATTCACAAGAGGTCTGGCGATAGGTCTCGGTCTCGGAGATAATGTTACATCGCCTACATTCGCTCTTGTCAATGAATACTGCGGCAAAATCAATCTTTATCATTTTGATATGTACAGGATCACCAACGAGGACGATCTTGAATCTTCGGGTTTTTACGATTATGATTTCGAGAATAATGTTGCTGCGGTTGAGTGGTCGGAAAATATCTCGGATTTTCTCCCTAAAAATACCATTTATATTACTATAAACGCTCTTAGTGAAACTGAGCGTGAGATCATTATTGAGGACGGTGGACGATTTGCTGCTGCTTGGAATTGATACTTCGGGAAAGATGGCGTCGGCTGCGCTTTTTGATGCGGATAAAGAAGTGTTCATTGGCGAAACCTCGCTATATACGCAAAAAACGCACTCACAGGTCATTATGCCGATCGTAAAGGCTTTGATCGAACAGGCAGGAAAAAAAATAACCGACATTGACGCGATAGCGGCGGCAAAAGGTCCGGGAAGTTATACTGGACTGCGAATCGGCGCGGCGGCAATAAAGGCAATGGGATTCGCGCTGAACTGTAAATGCTGCGGCGTGTCAACTCTCGAAGCCATTGCATACAATAATATTGCTTATGTGGGAACTATATGTTCCGTAATGTCAGCGCGGGGCGACCTTGTCTATACGCAGACTTATAAAAGCAACGGCTATGAGTTGGAAGCCCTTTGCGAAGAAAAGCTGATAAGCCGCGACGAACTTGCGGAATTTCTCGCGTTCAACGGCACGGCTGTTCTTCTCTGCGGAGATGGAGCCGCGGATTTTTTCACAGCATACCGCTCGCCGATGTTTAACATTGCTCCCCCTCATTGCAGACTGCAAAACGCCTGCGGAATATGTCTGGGAGCAATGTCAAAAGAATTTGTTTCCGCCGACGAAATTGAGGTTTCATATCTTCAAAAGGTCAAAGCTGAAAAAGATTTGGAACGAAAAAATATACAAGGAGTAAAAAAATGATAGCTATAGGCTGCGATCATGCAGGAGTTGAAATGAAAAAAGCGGTCATTGCCGCTTTGAGTGAAAAGGGTTTTGAATTTAAGGATATGGGTACTGACGGAGAGCCTTGCGATTACCCCGTTATGGCGAAAAAAGTATGCGGTCTCGTAATTTCGGGAGAATGCGAAAAGGGTATCCTGATCTGCGGAACAGGCATAGGAATGTCAATGGCTGCCAACAAAGTCAAGGGTATACGCGCCGCTCTTTGTGCGGATTCATTTTCCGCTAAGTATACTCGTCTGCACAACGACGCCAATGTCATGTGTATGGGAGCGCGCACGCTTGGTGCAGGACTGGCTGCGGAACTTGCAGAGATCTTCCTCACCACCGGCTTTGAGGGCGGACGTCATCAGCGCCGCGTTGATTTAATTACCGATATCGAAAATAATAAGGAGTGGGAATAATGTCAAATTTACATATTATAAGTCACCCTCTCGTACAGCATAAAATTTCGCTGCTGAGAGATAAAAATACGGGTACAAAGGAATTCCGCGAGCTTGTATCGGAGATAGCAATGTTCATCTGCTACGAGGCTACGCGCGATCTTCCGCTGAAAGAGATCGAGATCGAAACTCCCGTAGCTGTTGCGAAAACCAAAGTCATCTCGGGCAGAAAGCTTGCTTTCGTGCCGATTCTCCGCGCGGGTCTGGGAATGGTTGACGGCGTTACGGCTCTCGTTCCCGCTGCCAAGATAGGTCATATGGGAATCTTCCGTCAGCCCGATACTAAGGAAGCTGTAAAGTATTACTGCAAAATGCCCGACGATATTGCCGAGCGCGATGTTATCATCGTCGATCCCATGCTCGCTACCGGTCATTCAGCCGTTGCCGCTATTGACGAGATCAAGAAGCTGGGCGTTAAGCATATCAAGTTCATGTGCATAATCTGCTCCCCCGAGGGTGTTGAAAAAGTCGGCGCGGCTCACCCTGATGTTGATATTTACACGGGCGTTATGGATCAGGGACTTAATGAAGATAAGTTCATCGTTCCGGGCGTTGGCGACGCAGGCGACCGTATCTTCGGAACTAAGTAATATGGCTAAAAAATCGAAAGTTGATAAGGAGCTTCTGGAAGCTTACGAGGAATTAAAAGCTTACAACGAAAAAAGCAAAAAGAGCAAGAATAAAAACGATCTGCTTCAATTTTTCGTAGGTCTGCTAATGCTTGCGACTGGTCTTTACATGATATTCCAACATATTGAGATTCGCAACAGTATGCGTTCGGGATTTATTTATTTCGGAAGCTTCGGTATGCCGAACGGATTGATATTTCTGCCGATTTTTATAGGCATAGTAATGCTCTTTCTCATGGAAAAAAAGGTGTACGGCTGGATAGTTATCGCGATCGGCATAGTGATCGTGCTTGCAGCCGTTCTGCTGAATACGCAGATGATATGGCGCGGTACCAACGCTTTCAATTATGTTATAATGTTCGGTCTCACGGCGGCAGGCGGCGCTCTTACGCTAAAGGAACTGCTGAAAAAAGATTAGCTACGGTTACTCTGATGTATAATTATGTTAGGAGTTAAATTATGAGTAATGAATTAGCAAAATATATAGAAAAACTAAAAGAAGTTAAAAACGAACTTTTAGAAAACTTTTCTACTAAAGATGAAGCAATAGAATATCTTGTAAAAGAAACGAATTTATCAGAAGAAGAATGTTCTAATGCTTATGACATTTTAGTTAAAATTGATTTTTCTAAAAATATACAGCAATAAATCTGATTTATGCGAGTATCAGATATTAACAACAAGCCCCGAAGCAATTACTGATAACTGCTTCGGGGCTTAAACTTTCTATATAGGTATCCGTTTAAAATTCAAGGGTATTTTGTTCTATCCGTTTTTTCTTTTTTAAGTAAACAATTGAACATATTATCAATCCTACCAGATCGGTCATCAGAGTGCCAAGCGAACTGTTTCGACGAAATCCATAAGGTAAATTATCGCTGCATTCCTGAATTATGAACTGAACCATTTGAATCGCACTGTATGAAAATTCCGTTATAAGCACGGCAAACAGAGGCGCAAGCATAATAACATATCGCTTTTTCCAGCCTTTGACGCGAAATTTCGTTGCAAAAAGTCCCCATACGGCGGCAGCTGTACCTATTGAAGTCCAATAAAAGAATCCGAGTATTTCTCCATAAGTTTGCTGAAAGAAATACACATTTTCCCTCGTATGGTCGGGGTATTGCGCATTGTATGCGAAATAGTTCGATATATCGGCAAAAAATATGTACAGTGCATAGAAAAAATCAAGTCCGACGAAAAACAGAAATATATCAAAAAACTGCTTTTTAGGCGGTTCGTTTCTGTGTATCAAAATCAGTATTATCATTGCATACAGTCCAAAACTGCCCATAATATCTGCAACATCAAATAAAACCGGCGTAGTATTCAGACCGCCAAAAATTTGTTGTGTAAATCCCATTATACCGCCGATCCAGAAGTATTTCGTATAACTGAAAATTTTTTTGATATTATCCATATAAGCCACCTCTCAGTAACATTCGTACTATTAACGATAGTACAGTTATTATGGTACCATATTATGGAGAAATTGTCAAGAGGTTTGCAAAAAAATCGGCTTGCACTGTTAAGTACAAGCCGATTTTTATTTTATAAAGCCGCAAAGCCTTTTTTCAGATCATCAAGAATATCATCGACATTTTCCAGTCCGACAGAAAGACGAATCATGCCGCCGTTGATTCCGGCAGCAACAAGCTGTTCATCGGTAAGCTGACGATGAGTTGCGCTTGCAGGGTGCAGAACGCAGGTGCGAATATCGGCAACGTGTACCTCGTTTGAAGCAAGCTGCAAAGCGTCCATAAACTTGACAGCCGTACTGCGTCCGCCCTTGATAACAAAAGAAATTACGCCGCTTGTGCCGTCGGGAAGATATTTCTTGGCAATTTCGTGATATGGATTGCTTTCAAGTCCGGGGTAATTAACAGATTCAACATTTTCGTTGGCTTCGAGGAATTCAGCGACGATCTGCGCATTTTTGCAGTAACGCTCCATTCTGACGGCGAGAGTTTCCAGACCGAGATTGAGATAAAATGCGGACTGCGCCGAAGGATAACAGCCAAAATCACGCATAAGCTGCATTCTTGCCTTTACAATGTAAGCCGCTTTTCCGTAGGATTCTGTATAGATCAGACCGTGATAACTCTCGTCAGGCTCGGTGAATTCGGGGAATTTTCCGTTTGCCCAATTGAAATTTCCGGAATCAACGATAACGCCGCCTACCTGTACCGCATGACCGTCCATATACTTTGATGTGGAATGAATAACGATATCCGCGCCATATTCAATTGGACGGCAAAGGATAGGCGTTGGGAATGTATTGTCAACTATAAGCGGAACGTTATTTTCATGAGCTATTTTCGCAAACTTTTCGATATCAAAGACAGTGAGAGCGGGATTCGCGATAGTCTCGCCGAAAACTGCCTTTGTATTCGGCTTGAATGCAGCTTTAATCTCCTCTTCGGAAGCGTCGGGACTTACGAAAATACATTCGATTCCCATTTTCTTGAACGTAACAGCGAAAAGATTTATTGTGCCGCCGTAAATAGTCGTAGTTGAAATAAAGCTGTCGCCCGCCTGCAAAATATTCAGCAAGCTGCACATTGTAGCTGCCTGACCGCTGGAGGTACACATTGCGCCGATTCCGCCCTCAAGAGCGGCAATTTTTTCCTCAACAGCCATTACTGTGGGATTCTCAAATCTTGAATAGATCAGGCTTTTCGTGGGATCGTCAAAAACGGCGGCAACGTCGTCCGTCGAATCATAAACATAAGTGGTACTCTGAACTATCGGTACAACTCTCGGCTCGGTATTTTTTGGTGTGTAGCCCGAATGCAGGCATTTTGTTTCGATTTTCATTATAAGATTTGACCTCCTGTAATCATTAAATATATTACATTTATTTTTTCATCGATATTTAGGTAAGATTCGTTTCACCCTCGGCACGCAAAACTCCAGAATCGCGCAGTATTTATCAACAAATGTTATGATATATGCCTCTTTATACTTGGGCATTTTCAAAGTAACGGGCCACATATGTTTGATGATTATATCATGCTCTTTTTCATTGATCTCTGTAAGATTCTCTGCATTTTGAAGCGCAATATTGGAATGCTGATTCGAATGACGGGGCTGACCTTTCTCACGATTCGTATTATACTCCTTGCGGTCGTAATAGAAAAGATCGTGAAGCAGACCTGCTCTCGCGGCAGCGCGCGCGTCAAGATGAAGCTTGCGGCAAATAATATAGCCGTGATAAGAAACGTTCAGACAATGCTGAAATCTGGTAGTTGAGATGTGATGGGGAATTTCCTTCAGTTTTTCAACCTCCGGAGCGCCGATTAAATCTTT
Source organism: uncultured Alistipes sp. (assembly GCA_964401315.1). GTDB lineage: Bacteria > Bacillota > Clostridia > Oscillospirales > Ruminococcaceae > Ruminococcus. The sequence continues at coordinate 193,512 of CAYNYB010000001.1, read as the reverse complement.
TATATGCAGGTAATATCCGCTTTCAGTAAGTTCCTTGGCGGAGCATATGGCTTTAAGCATGGCAGTATCCTATCCGAGAGCGTATCTCATTTATTCGGATTTCTCCGTTACTTTTATTATACAACATGATAAAACAAAAATCAAGAGTTTTTAAAAATTTACCACCATCACTGAAAACAAGCACTTGAAATTTGTCGAAAAAAGGTGTATAATTATTATTACATAATAAAAAACTTAAAAGAAGGTAAAAAATATGGAAGAAAAAAACAATCCATTAGGCAGCGCGCCCGTCTCTAAATTGATGGTTAAATTCGCCGTACCGAGTATTATCGGTATGCTCGTGGGCGCGCTTTACAACATCGTAGACCAGCTTTTTATAGGTCACGGAGTTGGAACGAACGGCAATGCCGCAACTAATATCGCATTCCCATTCACGACAGCCTGCATGGCGGTCGCACTTCTTCTCGGAATCGGCGGCGCTTCATGCTTTAACCTAACTATGGGACGCGGACATTCAAAACGCGCAGGATATTTTGCGGGAAATTCCATTACTATGCTCGCAGTTTCGGGAATTATTATAAGTGCTATAACCATGATCTTCCTCACGCCGCTTCTGAAATTCTTCGGTTCGCCTGATGAAGTTCTCCCTTATGCTCAGGATTATGTTTTCGTGTCCGCATTAGGATTTCCGTTTTTGATTCTCGGAACGGGCGGCGGTCATATTATCCGCGCGGACGGCAGCCCTCAGATGACGATGGCTTGCAATCTTACAGGTGCAATAATAAATACGATACTCGACGCAATTTTTGTTCTCGGGTTTGATTGGAGAATGAAAGGCGCAGCGGCGGCTACGGTTATCGGACAGGTAGTTTCGGCGCTCATGGTAATTGTTTATATGCGAAATTTCAAGACTGTTCCCCTTTCAGTCAAGCATTTCATTCCGAGCTTCAAAATCGTAAAAGAGATAAGCGCCATCGGAATGGCTTCATGCTTCAATCAGCTTGCAATTGCGATAGTTCAGATCGTTCTCAACAATTCCCTTAAACATTACGGAAAGCTTTCCACATACGGCGAATCCGAGCCTCTCGCCTGCGCAGGAATAGTCATGAAAGTAAATATGATAATTTTCTCCATAGTTATCGGACTGGCGCAGGGTACACAGCCTATAGAAAGCTTCAATTACGGCGCGAAAAAATATGATCGCGTAAAAAAAGCGTACCGCCTTGCAACTACTACAGCAGCCATAATCTCGATTACAGCATTTTTTTCATTCCAGCTTTTCCCTAAGCAGATACTCTCGCTTTTCGGAACAGGTTCGGATAGCTATTTTGAATTTGGCGCGCGCTTTTTCAGAATATTCCTGTTTTTCACATGGCTCAACTGCATTCAGCCCATAACGTCCACATTCTTCACCTCTATCGGCAAACCGATAAAGGGCGTATTCCTTTCGCTGACCAGACAGATCATATTCTTCATCCCAATACTGCTGATTATGCCGCTGTTTTTCGGAATTGACGGCGTTCTCTACACAGGACCTATCGCCGATCTCATGTCGGCAGTCGTTGCGACTTTCATGGCTGCATTCGAATTCAAGGCGATGAAAAAGCTCTCGATGATGACAGAAAGCGCTTGATTTCCAAAGGAGGATATTATGATTCAGGATATTTCGCCGCTTAAATTTGATAACGCAAACCGTCCGAACGCTGTTCCAAGTGCTGACAGCAGAATTTTTTGCTTTCACGATCGCCAAGTTCTTTGTAATGAAAATAATGAGCGTCTCTTTCCGTCGTGGGCTGATCTGGGGATGCCGGAAGATGTCATATATCTTTTTTCAATCGGGGAAGATGAATTTTTTCTGCTTGATAATATCGCTGAAATCCCCGAAGATTTCTCATTTCGGGATATAAAAAAGCTGCGGCAGACTTCAAAGCTTACCGCAGCCGACGCATTTTCACTTTTTACGGCTTTTCATCTGAATTCATGGTATTGCAAAAATAGAATCTGCGGAAGCTGCGGAGGTTCATTAAGCCAAATTGCCGAAGAACGCGCGCTGAAATGCGAAAACTGCGGTAAACTTATTTATCCTCGAATCGACCCGGCTGTAATCGTCGGAGTGATAAACGGCGACAGCATTCTCATTACGCGCTACGCCGACAGCCGCGGAGTCGGCTATGACGCCCTTATCGGCGGTTATACCGAGATCGGCGAGACTTTTGAAGATACTGTTCGCCGCGAGGTTATGGAAGAAGCCGGTCTGAAAGTTAAAAATATTCGTTATTATAAATCCCAGCCTTGGGGAACGTCCTCAACCATACTTGCAGGTTTTTTCTGCGACGTGGACGGCTGCACTGATATTTCCATAGATGAAACGGAACTTTCTTCCGCAAAATGGATAAAACGCGAAGATATAGTCGGTCAGCCCGACGATTTCAGTCTTACTCACGAGATGATGATGAAATTCAAGAATTCGCGCTAAAATTCATAATTTTTAATTATAACTTTATCATCTATCAAAATTGTTAGTCTATGTCTGTGGTCGGAATCTTCAGTTTTCCCATAGCCGTTAAGCCCTGCCGCTATGATGATCTCAGGGTAATTTTCAAACGCCCTGTCAAGATCAACATCGCCGCTTATCCCCTCGACGCGTCCCGTGGAGGAATACTGCCACATACCGTAATTTCCGCTGTAATTCGGTTTATCAACTCCATAGTCCGCGACCCACACCGCGTACCGCTTACGAATATCCTCGTCGGCGTATTCCGCAAGATTATCGGCTGACATATACAATCCTGCAAAATACCCGCTTTTTTCCATAGTATCGAGAAATGCGCGAATAATTGCACTGACAGCCGTTTTTCCCAATGCTAATATCCGCTGATCTTCGACGTCGTAATATATCGGATATTCAAACTTTTTATCCTTGATAACTTCGAGACACGCCTCGGCTTCAAGCCGCGCTTCATCGGGCGTTAGGGCATATGCAAACCAATATGCACCGCATGGAATCCCTGCAATTCGGCAGCCGATGTAATTGTCGTCAAACTGCGTATCTTTTTGCGAGGAAAGGCGTCCATATCCCGCTCTAATTATTGCGAAATCTACCGAAACTCTCTCCCAGTTGATTCTCCCCTGCCACTGCGAAACATCAATACCGTCAAACATAGTAGTCCTCCGAATAATAAAAATTGAACATAGAAAAATAATTCTTATAAATTATATTACATAAATTCAGAAAATGAGCCTGTTCACGTAAAATTTTTACAAGAACTGGCTCCTAAATTTTCACAAAATTTTTTTAAATCATTCTATTTTTTCATTAAATTGTCATTGATTTTGTTTGTATAATATGATATAATTAATATAGTACAATTGAAAGGATTGATCCTCACGAAAACTATTGCAATTATCGGAGCTATGCCGTCGGAACTTGCCGACATCCGCGCTTCTCTCGGCGAAGCTGAGATCAAACGCATTTCAGGCTTCGATTTCTACATCAACTCTTACAAAAACAATACTCTTGTCAACGCCTGCTGCGGAATCGCCAAGGTCAACGCCGCTCTCTGCACCCAGGTCATGATCGATAATTTCCACCCCGACTGCGTGATAAATACCGGCGTTGCGGGCGGAATGAACAGCAGTGTAAAAGTCTGCGATATCGTTATTTCAACCGAGGTTCTCCCTCATGATCTCGATCTTCATTTTCTCAATGATTATCCGCCCTACTGCGGAATTTTTAAAGCTGATGAAAAGCTGATTGAAACTGCGGAAACAATATGCAGCGAATTCGGCGTGAACAGCTTCCGCGGGCGTATCGTTTCGGGAGAAGCTTTCGTATCAGACAGCGCGCTTAAATCCGCTATACAAGCTAATTTCGACCCATACGCAGTAGATATGGAAAGCGCAGCCGTAGGTCATGCCTGCTATCTCAATGAAATGCCATATGTAAGCGTTCGCTGTATTTCCGATAATGCCGATGATGAAGGAGCAATGTCTTTCGACGAATTTGAAAAAATCGCCGCTAAACGCGTTGCTGAAATTGTGCTAAAAATGACGGAAGAAATTTAATTCTGTCAAAAATAAATTTAAAGGGGAAAAAACATGAAAAAATTAATTTCCGCTGCCGTGTCGCTCATCATGACTGCTTCTCTGGCAGCACCGCTGATCTCCAGCGCAGAAGGCCCTGAAACGCTCTTCTATTTTACACCCAAGGAATCGTCCGATATTACGGTTGAAAACGACGGAACGGTTGTCGTTACACGCGATTCGCTATTTAAAAACGGCGGACTTACTATTTCCGCGGACGTTTTCTTTCAGGATGAATCGCTTTCATGCTGGAATGTTAATGCGCGCTGGAAGAGCAGTACGCCGTTTATAACACTTGACAACGTTTTGAATCCAATTCCCACAATCAACGACACTATCATGCCGTTTGCCTACGCTCAGACTGACGAGAACGGAAATCTTCTCACCAGTTTCAAAACCAAATACGGCACTATGGCATCAGTAAGTTCGAAAAACGTTGCGATCTTTACCTGCACATCGCAGCAGGTAAACGGCGAAAATCTTACTCTTGAACCTTATGGCGATAAATCTGACGATTATCCCCTCACAAGCTTTGATATGATATTTGACAAAGATATTCCCTATGGCGAATATGAGATCAGCTTTGTAGGAGAAGCAAATGCTGTTGATAATGAGCAAACTTCCATTGCTTACTTCAGAACCGATTCAGGCTCGGTACATAACGAACCGAATATGCAGAATCTGAAAATCAGAGTAACAGGCTATAATCTTGGCGACGTAGATAACGACGGCACGATCATGCCGCTTGACGCATCTCTTGCTTTATCTGCCTATGCGAGAAAATCCACGGGTGAAGAATATGGGCTGACGACTGAAGAGTTTTCCGCTGCTGATATTGACGACGACCAAGTCATCATGCCGTCTGACGCTTCCAATATCCTCGCTTACTATTCTTACTTATCGACGTTAGCTCCCGGTGAGACTCCTGTTGATATAAGAACTTATTCCAATATTTAAGCAACCATAATTATAAAAGAGCCGCGATATAATATATATATATTATATCGCATTTTTTTCAAAAAACCCTTTACTTTTACTAAAAAATCTGTTATAATATAAAAATAGCGGAACATATCTATTTCTGTATACAAAACTTACTATGTATAAAACGAATTTTGTCGATCAATAGATCTCCTCGAAAGTTTCTGAGGAGGGCTAATATATCAACCTTTGGCAGCAGGCATCACATCAGAAAATAATCAGATCATGTTGACTTTATACATCAATACGTCTGACTATTGTTCCCCATTCTCGATTTCAGAATCGAAAAAGTAATTTTTTTAAGAAAAGAGGGATTGAAAAATGCAGGTTCGTGAACATTTCAAAAGAGGAATCATCGAAATTGTACTTCTGCACCTTCTTTCGGAGCGAGATATGTATGGTTATGAATTGCTCCGAGAGTTGGAGATACGCAGTGAAGGTAAATTTCTGATCAAGTACAGTTCGCTTTATCCCGTTCTTTATCGTCTGATCGATAAACAGATCATTACTGATGAAGAAAAGGTCGTTGGAAAGCGCAGAACAAGAATTTACTATCATCTAACTGAATTGGGCGTCGAATATCTTGAGAAGCTTAAGTCTGAATATCGTTTTATCACAGAAGGCTTCAATAATATTCTCAATTACAAGCCCGAAGACAAAGATAATGCTTGATCGTGACCGAGCGTGATTTTTATTAAAACGGCATTTTGCGTTTTCTGCATAATGCCGTTTTATTTTTTTACCGATAAAAATCATATCATGAATCAAAGGCGGCAATTTTTTTAATAAAATCTTTTATATTTTGAATGCATTCTTCAATATCTCCGCCGTTGTCGAACCTCATTTCAATTCCTGCCGCCGCAAGATTTTCTTCCGAAAAATCATTGGAATCGGAAATAAAACGACGGCACATTTCGGTATATTTCGGCTGCTTTTCGCTTCGCTCCCTTTGAAGTGCGCGCGAAAGCCTTAAACCGTCCTCAACTTCTATATATATAGGTATCACTTTTTCAGTCCCGAAATATTCCCTCATCTTGACATAAGATTCAAGAGTGCCTATACCAAGATAATTTCCCTTTGAAATATCAACGCTTTCTTCCGCAGTGAAATATATCCACTCTCCGTAAATCGTATTGTAAATTCTTTTTTCTATAATTTTATTTTCCGAATCAAGGCGCTCAAAATATTCACTATCAACAAAATTGTACTCCCTGCCCTGCTGTTCATATTCCCTCATCGGTCTGGTAGTATACAACACAAGCGGATTCAATTCCGACTCTTCAAGAATCTTTTTATAAATAGTATCCTTGCCCGAAGAACTTTTCCCCATAATGTAAAAAATATGATTCATTTTTCTCTCCTGTTAAAAACTTTGTAACTATAATTTTATCACACTAATACATATTTTTCAATCTTTGAAATATTTATACAGCTTCTCAACGCTTAAATTTTGTATAAATTAACAAAACGATCTGCTAAATCTGTTGAATTATTGTTAATTCATCTGAATTTCAAAAATATTTCGTCTTTTTCCCTTTTTAAAAGCACTTAATATATACAAAAGCAAATTCCGAAAGGGGAAATATATTTATGAAAGCCGGAAAAATTGCTATGGTTTTAGCAATCATGATTGCCGCCGTATCGGTATCATGCAGTGAAAAACAAGCTGAGCCACTCAACGGCGACACGTCCGGAAGCGAACTGCCAATCGAAGAGGAGAATGAAGAGATTCATGAGATCACCCTTGCCGTTGCGGCTAAATATGACGGAATTCAAGGATATATAACAGAATTCAACGACAGCGGCAATAAATATCACATTAATGTAAAAGATTATCTCAAAGATAACGAATACTCGATCGAGGGTATCGACAGAGCGCTAAACGATTTGGAAAAGGACATAATAAGGGGCGACATTCCAGATATTGTATACATAGACACGAACGAGATCCAAAAGCTTTCCTCTAAGGACAGTTTCACCGATATTTACAGCCTTATGGAGAATGACGACAGCATTTCGAAAGAAGATTTCCTGCAATCTGTACTGCGTTCTCTGGAAGTTGACGGGCATTTGTATTCATTGGCTCCGACGTTTATGATCAGCACTATCGCCGCAAAAACCAAATTTGTCAATCAGGAAAATTGGTCGTTCAGTGAATTTCAAAGCGTTTTCGATTCGGTTTCAGATAAATCAGAACCGTTTGAAAACGGCAATAACAAGCAGGCTGTTCTCCATTTTTTAACAGATGGAAGCGACGATTTTGTGAATAATTTTGACCACACCTGCTCTTTTGATTCGCCGGAATTTATACAAATACTTGAATTTGCCAATACTTTTCCCGATGTTGACGAGTATGATTTCGAACAACGATCGTGCCGAAATGATACTGCCCTGATGTCTCAGTTATACATTGAGTCATTCCGCGATTTCAATATGAAAAAGCAATGCATTTTCGGCGACGATATGACTTTTGTAGGCTATCCTTCCGAAAACGGCAGCGGCTCTAAAATTATTATTAACAGACAATTCGCAATTATGGAGAAGTCTTCCGAAAAGTACGGTGCATGGGAATTTTTGAAAAGCATTGTCGACGCAGATAAAGTCTCGCCTCAGATGTTTGGAATACCCGTTACGGAGAAAGGTTTCGAAACAGTATGCGAATCCGCCCTCGAAAAGCCTTATTATTTTGACGATCTCGAAGGCGGTAAAAAAACGTTTTTTGATGAAACGGGATATGATTCATGCACAAATCTTCCAATTATAATTGAACCCATGTCGGAAGCCGATATGCATAAATATGCAGAATTTGTGAGAGGTATCGATCGAATGTCGTCAGGAGTTGAGACCGTTGTGAATAATATTGTAAGTGAAGAAACAGAATTGTATTTTTCGGGAGAATATTCAGCCCAAAAATGCGCAGAAATGATCCAAAACAGAGTTTCGATCCTGCTAAGCGAGCAATCATGACGAGGAGTCTGTTCAGTCTTTGTCCGCCTCAACAGCTCGTACACTTACTCTGCTTTGGCTATTAAGAGTACACGTAAAAATAGTAAGATCCCAATTATCAGCCGCGCCTTTAAACATTGACTCAACATCATATCCGCCTACCAAATCAGTCTGAACTACTTCATAACTATAAATTTTGCCCTCAGCGTCAGTAAATATTATGCTGTCCCCGACGTTTAATTTCGAAATTCTTCCAAAATGCGAATTATAATTATGCGCTGCAATTATCATATCGGAAGTTTTTGGCGTTCCGTTATATAAGCATGGAGCGATTTTTAAATTATTATAATTCCATTCACTCATAACAGGAAGTTCGATTCCGATTTCGGGTATAGTTATATATCCGACATATTCGTTGCCGTCGATCTGAATCGTGGGCAAGGAAATTATCTCTTCCTCCTGCTCTTCCTCATATTCCTCATACAAATCCACAGAAGGCATGATATCAATCTCCTCATCATCTTCTTTTTTTATGGGATTATTGGGAATCATTTCTTTGAGTTCTGATAAAACAGATTGTGAAACCTCTCCACTTTTTTTATCCTGATGTAAATTAAACAAAACAAGAAACAATGCTGCAAACAGCAGCATTGTTCCAAAAAGAATAAATAATCTTGCACATTTTCTTTTCATTATAAATATTAATCCTTTTTCCAGAGTTTCAGACCCAGCGCAACAAATATAAGTCCTCCGAGTACAAGTACGGGTACGGGCCACCAAAGCTGTCCTGTCTGCGGAAGCTTCACATTCTCGGTATTACTCGTTACATTTTTTTCTGTTGCAGTTGGAGTTTTTGTATCTGTAGTTTTAGTATTCATAGTTTCGGCGTCAGATGATACTGATGAAGTGTTTGAAACTAACGTTTCGGAAACGGTAGTTTCGGTTTGAATATTAGTGTCTGTAGCAGAAGTCGCCGCAGTTGTTGTATAATCAATACCCGGTTCTTGTGTTGATAAAGTATTAACTATCGCATACTGCCACTCATTTGAACTATACTCAACCTTAAATCCCTCCGGCACGTCTCTTTCAACAACGTCCCATAAGAAAAAATCATCTGCTTCCCATTTATATGTCCAATCATTTTCGTCGCTTAGCCTTACGCTTTCATACAATTCGCCATCGCAATATATGTCTACGTCTATATACAATGGAATTTTACTGCCGCCGTTCTTCCAGATCTTTTTTACAGTATAGGAGTATTCTTCACCCGCTGCAACGAGAAAAGAGGTATATTTCGGGCTTACGTCTATTTGAGCCGTCGTATCCGTAACCTCGGCTATAAACGATACAGGAACATATGTTTTTATACCCTCTGTTATTTTTTCTCCCACAAAAAGATATATGCCATTATCAAGACCGCCAAATACCAGAATTCCATTTTTATCGGAATCGCCCGACGCCGTGGGAGAAATCTTATTTACTCTTGTATAAGTTTCAAGAGTTCTTGCGGTATCAGCTAAAGCAGATGAAGAAGAAAAATCAAGTTCCACGGGAAAATTTGCGAACTCTCCAATCAGCGATTTTTCTCCGCCAATATCGGTTTTGCCAATATAATACATATCCCAATGATTATATTCTCTTAAAATTCCGTCAGGCGTTTTACAAATGAGTCTGAAACCTTTGTCGTCTGCCGATATATTCATTAGAACGCCGCATACTGCGTATATCATTACAGCGGCGACAGCAAGAAGCGAAGCTATTCTTCTGCCGATTTTTACGTTCATGTCATCGCTCCTTTCCTTAGGAATCATAAAGAAATAATCTGCACATTTCTGCTTATTTGATTTGTCCTGTGCATAAACCCGCATCTTATTTCTTTATGATTCCTTCGTTTTTCGAATTATTTTTTTGGTTTGAATAAACAAAATCTTCATAATTGATTTTCTTATTCGATTTTCCGCTCACAAACCATATGAACATCAGTATGATCAAAAATACACACGCAATGACAGGAACTACAAGCATCGGATCGACCTTGACCGCATCGGGAGTTATTCTGACTTCGCTTTTGTCAGTCGTTTCAACGCGGCGTGAACGGAGCAGAAGCCTATGTGTGTTGATTCCGTATGGCGTACAGGTCATAAGCGTTACATAGTCGCCGTCGGGAATTATCGCCAGTTCTTCGATCTGCTCGGGCTTGACAGTGAGAATCTCCTCAATCTCGTAAGTCATGACTTCGCCAAGAACGGTTATTGTGAACGTATCGCCCACCACAAGCTGATCGATGTCAGTGAAAAGTTTCGCCGATGGCAGTCCGCGATGAGCGGAAATTACCGCATGAGTATTTTTTCCGCCTACGGGCAGAGATGTGCCTTTCAGATGACCTGCGGCAATGTTGAGAACTTCCTCGTCCGTGCCGTGATAGATAGGCAATTCCACTTTGATGAAAGGGATCGAAATATAGCCGATAACGCCGTTTCCCGAAATGTTGAGGATATCGTCGTAGTTTCCCGCCTTATCGCTGTTTATCATGGGAGCGTAGATTTTCGACAGCTTTTCGTTATAATCGTGCGCCTGCTGAAGAAGCCTTTCCGTCTCGCCGTCGTCCATTTCGGCAACAGTTTTGTTATATCCTGTAATAGCATGAGTTGCTTGAGTTTTATTCCACCAGTCACTAAATGTCGGATAAAGCATCACGGAGAGTCCCACCAGTAACATAATTATTAATACAATTGTAGAAATAATATTTGATTTTTTGCTCATGGAACCCTCCCTAATGCCTGCCGCCGAATCGCTCCGGCGGCAGGAATAAAGGTAAATCAGTATCAGTTTTGCCGATCAATTAGTCTTCTCTTTTGTTCATTCTCTTCTTGACGATAAGGAATACTCCTGCTACCGCTACAAGAGTGCCGCCACCGATGTAGAAAAGTGTTGTACCCATGCCGCCTGTTGAAGGGAGTGAGGATTTAAAAGAGTTAAAGATTGTGTTAGTTGGTGCATTATCTACTGTCGCATCCGCTTCTGCACCTTCAGAAGTATCAGGTGTTGAGAATTTCAGTTCAGCATTTGTTCCATCGGTAACTTCTTTATGATTTGCAACTATCGTGAATGATGTTATCGCTTCTTCACCAGCAGGAAGTGCATAACCATCAGGTGCTTTTGTTTCTGTAAGAGTGTAAGTACCCACATCAAGACCTTTAATATTGAATTCACCTGAACTATTAGAAACCAATGCAGTTACAACTCCATCAGTTAAACTCTGGTCAGCAACTGTATAAGTACCATCATTATTATCAATTAACTTAATAACAGTCTCATCTTTCTTTAAAGTAAATTCAGCACCTGCCAGTTTATCCTCAGTAGCAACATCAAGCTTTGTGTTATCTACCTCATATGTGAATACCCATACATAATCTTTGGGAGTTTCCTTTGTTTCATCAGGTTTAGTAGAGCCGTCGCCTGTATTTTCAGGGTTGCTGGAGTATTCAAGCGATACATAGTTGTTGTTTGTATCATCTGTACCACTATCCCCTGTACCCTGTGTGAATACCTTTGCGTTCTCATTGAGATGTGCGCTATAATACACCTCTATCTTGATTTCCTTTGTACCCCAATCAGCTGGTGTTGGTATCTGAGCTTTAATGTCATTAGTTGTAACTTCAAATGTTCTATTTTCAATATTTTCTGCAGTTGGTACACTCCACTTAGCCCAATCCTCTGCATTATCACTTGTAATCTCTTTTCCAGCAATTACGATCTTATCAATCTGTTCAAAAGTTACACCATCAGAAAATGTATCCTTGAATCCAAGGTAATAGTAATCATAAGCAGCGATATCAGCATCTGCCGGAATAGTAGCGGTAAGCTTGAACTGGAAGCTTTCATTGATAGCATGATCAGCTGTTTCAAAGAATCCACCATCTGCAGCACCGTCATAACCAGTTTCAGTTGCAGCTTCATTATCTTCAACCTGCTTATCAACAGCAGGAATAGCTTTCTTAACAGTGATCGTCTGTGCTTCGCCGCCTACGATCGTTACCATTATAGCTGACTTAGCATCGGATATATCCTTATTAGCCTCTTCACTATTAAAGTCAGTTACATCTACAATGTAATAATAGCCATCATCAAGAGAAGCTGTTATATTACCGTCTTCACCAGCTTCAACTGTTGTAGTCGGAGTTAATGTACCAAGTGTAGCAATAAAGGTCTTTATCTTTGTTCTTGAATCTGTGGAAGTATCTTTACTGATTAAAGCTTTATATGCTTCATCATTAGTATCAACATAACCTGTTTCTTCAACAGATGCCCCCCATTTAAGACCTGTGAGAGTTGCATCGCTACCATCTAACTTCTCATACGTTCCAGTGAAAATCTGATATATTTCATATTTGTGTTTTATAGTATCAACCTCACCAGAATTAACTTCAATTGTAACATTTGTTACTGCTGAAGCAGTCATACCCATAGCGGGAGCGATAGAGCAAGCGGAAAGTGCAAGGGCAGCGATCATAGCCGCAAATTTCTTAGTGTTTTTCATAATAATTCTCCTTTTAATTTAAGTCATATTACCGAGTTCCGGCGCGGAAAACGATTTTCCCCTTACCATGAACATTATGTGTGAGTTTTATCTTTTTCGAAGTTTTGATTTTCTCCGATTGATAATTGATCCGCCCGCCGCGGGAATAAACATGAATACTTCAAATCTTTCCTTTACTCATTATCTACAGTTCCTATCCGCTTCCACGGCCATACCCGAAAGAATACCCTGCCGATTATGTATTCGTCGGCAACGCAGCCAACCGCAGTTGAACGGCTGTCGACCGATACGGAGCGGTGATCGCCCATTACGAATATTCTGCTTTCGGGAACCTGATAAGGAAGTGTTATATCACATTCTCCAAATGCCTTTTCGTCAACATAAGGCTCGTCAAGCTTTTCGCCGTTCACGAAAACCGTTCCGTCCTCGCTTATGTCTATCCAGTCTCCTGGATTTCCTATAACTCTTTTCAGCAATATCTTATTATTGTAATAAAATGCAACAATATCGCCTGTTTCATAATTACCCAGCTTATTGCAAATAACAAGTTCGTCATTCTCCATAGTCGGAGTCATACTCGTTCCAGAAACTCGAAGCACTGGCAGAAACAGCATAGAAACCAGCACGGCGGCTGCCGCCACAACTATAAGGGAATTTATGGTATTGAAAAGAGTTTTGCGAAAATTTTTTCTGTAATTGATCCTCTCTATCTCGTCCAAAAGTTGCTGCGCAGTAGGCAGATCGTACTTGATTTCCTGTTCCGTCCGATCACTTTCCATAAAATCACGCCTCTGCTTTTTCATCAGCGGTTTCGAATTTTTTCCTGACCGCCTCTGCAATTTTTTCTATAACAGCGTCGGATATGCAGTTATCAGTGAAACTGTTCTGGATCTGCTGTCTGAGTTTTTCATTCTCATCGCTTAATCTTTCAAGTTCTTTTTGCTGATAAAGTAATATTTCAAGCAATTCCGAACGTTTCAGTTTACGTAATTCCTTGTCTGTCAACACTGATACCTCCACGCTGTTAATATTTTGTAACGCAAATGTTTTTGTTAATTTTCCAATTTAATTATATCTCATTACGGCAATAAAGTCAATGATTTCTTTAAAAACATTTTTATATTCTCCATATTGACCATAAACAGCCTGATTTTTATTGCATTGTGCACAAAACATATTATAGAAGTGCATTTTTTATATTTATTTTTAATATTTTGCTGATCAGGACATAGCTTCCAGAATTTTTGATTGCACGAAAAGACAAAAGCTCTTTGCTGCAAGCAAAGAGCTTTTAGAAGACATTTAATATTTCTTCGACTATACAAAAAATAAGCTTCGTTTCGACATTGGTACGCCTGACTGGAATCGAACCAGCGCGCATGGCGTCGGAGGCCACTGCTCTATCCCCTGAGCTACAGGCGCATAATAAATTACCATATACATTATACCAAAAACTCTTGAAATTTGCAAGCGTTTATGATATAATTATTATGTCAAAATTGCGTATTGTACGAATATACATAGGAGGTCTGGTTTTGGAACATATTTATATTATAGTTGCACAAACGCAAACAGCACCCGCAAGATTCTTTAAATTTTTCACTAAAAAGCCTTATAACCATGTATCACTTTCGGGAAGCGCCGATCTGTCGGATATGTACAGTTTTTGCAGAACATACACTTTTACTCCGCTCCCCGCAACTTTCAACCGCGAGATTGTCGGCAAAGGTACATTGGGCTTATTCGATAATATTCCGTGCGAAATATACAAAATAGCGGTCACCGCACGGCAAAAAGAAGATTATTACTCTATAATACGTCATTTCATCAATAACCGCGACATTTATTCTTATAATATCATCGGACTTTTGCCGATCTACTTCAACATTGAATACAACCGCAAAAACAGCTTTACCTGCTCGCAATTTGTAGCGTATACCATGGATAAGATCGGTATCAAGCTTGAAAAGCATTTTTCGCTGTACACTCCCGACGATTTCCGCAGTTTTCCTGGTGCTGATCTTCTTTATATCGGCGAATTGAACAGCTTTTACAACAGATTGCACTCAACCGAAAAGAAAACCGTCACGAGCGTTACACAGAATTAACGAATCGCAGCCGCAATAGCCGTGAGTATCTCCGCTCGCAGTTCATCGGGAGTCAAAAGATATAAGCAAAGATATCCTTTGCTGTCAGGCTCTATAGCGTTGATGCTGAAAATGAAACTACGATCGAGAATCTTCAATTCAGCCGATTCCACGGAAATTGCAAGGCTTGCAGGCACAATTTTTTCATCTGTAAGCTTATTATAAGAATTGGTATAAGAATACAAAAACATCCAGAATCCGACAGTCAGAATAATGTACAGCAACATTATTCTGACTGCTGTTTTTTTATTCGTCCTTTTCATATTAGACCTCCTCGGAAATTAAGGTGCGCCGTATGACTAAAGATTTTGTCATATGGCAAGGCGGACGACGAAAGCAGGCTGACGCCCTCGGAGGAGGACAACGCAGCCATATGACAAAAAATTTGACATACGGTGTGCATTAGTTTCCGAGGAGGTCTATTTACTCCTTCATATCGTTGAGCAGCGTACTGAGGGAACGCCCTATAAGCTGCCCCGAATACTGCACCTGCTCCAGCGTATTTCCGTGAGAACCGACTTCAATAAGCAGACTTCCCGTAGTAAGATCCTGATTATAATGACGGTAATCAAAAAGTATAGGACGCGTCATACCCTCGTTATCGCTCTCAATCTGCTGCTGCAATTTACTTGCAAAACGGAAATTCATCATATAATTCGGCATATCGAGAGTTCCGTCATCGCAGCCTGAAATTATCATTATCTGCGCCGCTTCCTTGCCGTCAATTTCAACATAAGGCTGAGCCGCAAATCCCTCGCCCGAAATTGCGTCGCGGTGAATATCGAGAGCGACCTTAATGCTCGGATACTGCTCCAAAATCGGTACAATGCTTTCGCGGCTTCTTCCGTATGAACCGTTATATGAGGGATAATCATGTATCTCCGTAACGTGTATAACACCGATTCCGCTTGCTTCCAGTTCAGCCTGTATAGCGTTGCCGACCATTATCATATTTTTGGTTTCATCAGTTGTACGGTAATTGAATTCCGCGTCCATATGCTCCCTGACATACGGCTCAAAACTTTCTGTTGTATGCGTATGATAGATCAAGACTTGCGGTTCAATCGTATTTTCTATGGTAAAATCCACCATTTTTCGGCTTTCTTCCTTTAATTTGTCATTAGAAATATCGGTCTTGTTATTTACCTGCCCGCATTTATCAAGATCGAAAAAAGTATTGCCGCTGTACTTTCCATAGGTTGTACGAACAATATCGCCGCCCTCCGTCCATTGATCCTCCGTAGGATAGGGCTTTGCGCCCGGAGAATTCGAAACCATATCAAGCGGACTTTGCAGTCTTGCTTCCGATTCAGTTTCCGCTTCAACTCCATAACCCTCCGATAAGATCATTCCGCCGTTAAAAAGAGATTCAGTGCTGTTTCCGCGTGACAGCGTGTATTTCGTACTTGTCCCACTTTTTTCAGAGCTTACCGAAGCCGAAATTCCGTTCATTTTCTCGGCAGCCGATTTTAAAAGTTCAACTCCCTTTACAGACTCGGCAGCAACAAACGGAGCAAGCAAAAGCAGTATACATTTAACCGCCGCGGCGATCTTTCTGCGTTTATACCTTGTCATTCTCTCACCTCATTAGTATAACCTTTATTTTGATTATATTCACAAAAAAAGAAAATATTACTTTAGAGCCTGTTCAGTATCTCCCCGCGCACGTCTTTTCGGCAAATTTTGCTGAATCCTGCGTCAAAAATCCTTGCCATACGACAGTATGCCTGCGGATTTTTTTCCTTGGCTTCAGCAAAATTATGCTCGAAAATCCACACACGCCGAGATACTGAACAGGCTCTTAGAATCTCTTTAAAATCATGCCGCACAAATAAAATCTGACTTTTCATAATACATCAGGTTATTTTAGCAAACTTTGGCGAATATAATATTGTGCAAGGAGGTAGATCAAAATGTATAAATGCTGCAATCTGAAAAGATTTTTTTATCTGCTGATTCTCGACGCGATCGTTATATCGTTATTCTCTATGTTTTTCTTCGTCGGCAGGGCATTTCTTTCGTCGGCAGAAAGTTCGCAGGACGATTCTGTAAAACTGCCTGTCATCATGTATCACAGTATATGCGAAAAAACTCCTTCCGATTACACAGTAACGCCTCAACAGCTTGAAAGCGATCTTCGCTGGCTTAAAGATCACGGCTGCAATTCCGTTACCGCGGAGGAAGTGATAGCATTCACGAAAAATCATGGTACTCTTCCCGAAAATCCCGTAATGATAACCCTTGACGACGGATTTTACAATAATCTTTCAATTCTCCTGCCGCTTCTTGAAAAATACGATATGACGGCAGTTGTTTCCGTGGTTGGAAGTTATAGTGACAACGACGCAGTCCGCGATCCTCATATTCCCGATTATTCCTATCTTACATGGGAAGATATTAAGGAAATGCATGAATCGGGGCGCATAGAATTCGGAAATCATACATATGATATGCATTCACTCAACGGCAGCAGAACAGGCTGCGGAATAAACGACGGCGAATCCGAGGAATACTACCGCGACGCTCTGACAGCCGATATTCTCACGCTTCAGAACAAATTTCGCGAAAACGATATTCCCGCTCCCATAATTTTCACATATCCGTTTGGAAAAGTAAGCCGTGAAAGCATTCCCGTGATTCGGGGAAACGGTTTTCTTATGACGCTGACCTGCCGTGAACTGACTAATGTCATTACGCACGATCCCAACTGTCTCTACGGTATCGGGAGATTCAACCGCAGCGGTCTGACATCTACCGAAGCGTTCATGGAAAAGGTATTTTCAAATTAAAAAACAGCCTGCAAAAATGAAATTGCAGGCTGTTTTTAGAATCTGTCCACATAGGAATTATGTGGACAGATTCTTATAATTTCTACAGGAAATTTCTGCTGAATTCGTCGTCGTCATCAAAATCGTCGTAATAATCATAGTCGTCATCATCGTCTGAATAATCGGAACTGCTGCTGCGGTCGTAATTTCCGCTTGACGCGCCGTTATATCCCTCAATAAAGCTGTCCATGAAAAGTGAATAGAATTCGTCAAAATCTTCAAATCCCATTGCATTCCATATATCATCATATTCTTCGCTGCTGTATTTTTCGAGAATTTTCGGCGGCTTGCCCGTTTCTTCGTATTCGTCAACATATTTCTGCGGATTCGCGAGCAGATCGGTGTAATATTCACTTGCCTCCTTGAACGAAGTATTCATAAGAACAATGCTTACTATGGAGAACACAAGAGTAACCGCCGAAATAATTATACCCGAAATTGCCAGACCTTTTCCACGCCAACCTTTTACAAGGGAGATAATACCGAAAACTATCGACAATATCAGAAAGACAATATTACAATTGCAGCAGCAGCAAATACAAAAGCTTACAAGACTTAGAACGAACGAAGTGACTGCCGCCCATATAGGCTTTTTATCCTGCGACTGCGGAAGAGGCTTATATGAATTGGGAATATATCCTTCCCAGCCGCTTGCGTTATAACCGTTGCTTTGCTCATTAAAATCGTTCATTTTATACTCCTTTAATAGTTGGTTTCCCATGTCCAGCTGCGTATCTCCAACTCTTCCAGATTATATGGTGTACGCTGATAAACGCAGTAATTCAGCCAGTTGGAAAACATCAGATTCGCGGTACATCTCCAGGAAAAATGCGGCGTGTTTTCGGGATCGTCATTGGGAAAATAATTATACGGAAGCTGAATATCGATACCCTTTGTCTTATCGCGGAAGTATTCCGCCGCGATCGTATCTCTGTCGTATTCGGAATGACCTGTAATAAAATACTGTCTGCCATTTTTATTTGCGATTATATGAACTCCCGAAAGCTCCGAGCTTGTCAATATTTCCAGCTGCTTGACTTTTTCTATATCCTCGCGGCGAACCTCCGTATTTCGACTGTGCGGCACGTAAAAAATATCGTCGAAACCTCTGAGCAGCAGGCTGTTTTCGACTTCCGCCTTATGTGGAAAAATCCCGAACATTTTCTGTTCCAGCGGATATTTCGGTACTCCGAAATGATAGTACAAGCCTGCCTGTGCCGCCCAGCATATATGAAGAGTTGAAAAAACATGAGTTTTCGACCACTCGAAAATCCCTGTTATCTCGTCCCAATAATCCACTTTTTCATATTCGAGCAATTCCACGGGCGCACCCGTAACAATCATTCCGTCATATCGACGATCTTTTATTTCGTCAAAAGTTTTGTAGAATTCCTCAAGATGATGCCGCGAAGTATTTTTCGAGACGTGCGAAGCCATTTGCAGAAGATCAATATCCACCTGCAAAGGAGTATTGCTCAACAGTCTCAGAAGCTGACATTCAGTCTCTATCTTTTTCGGCATGATATTAAGTATCAGCGCCTTCAAAGGACGTATATCCTGATGTTCGGCGCGATCTTTCGACATTACAAATATATTTTCTTCTCCGAGGGTTTTGAAAGCCGGAAGCTCGGAAGATATTTTTATAGGCATTCAAATCCCGCCTTTCTTTAACTAATCAGTATTATTGGAATTATTTTTGCATGATTCGCAGGCATTCATAAAGCAGTCAAGATTCTCGCATATATTGCCGTCTCCTTTAAGGAAACGAAGCCTTTTCAGATTTTCAAGCTTTCTTTTATCGGCGATTTCAAAAATCATAGTCTCTATACCTTTGAGAACGCTCTTGAACATTACCGAACGCACCAGCCCGTCACACAACATGAGATCTCCCATATCGCTGTAATCGTAAACTATAGTGTGATCTTCCTCATAGGAATATGCGATAAATCCCACGGCTTCGCCGCCGTCCATTGCTTCGGTGATGTGAAGTTTTCTGCCGTTTGCGGCGGCAATTACTTCCTCATATCCCGTCGTATCAAATTTTTCCTGAATTTCCAGCACTTACTTCACCTTGCCTATTGCAGTTCTCATAGAGCGCAGTTCATCGGCGGTCAACTCTCTCCATGCGCCCGGTTTGAGCATACCGAGTCTGAGAGGCCCAATACTTACACGGCGCAGTCTCGCAACTTCAAGACCTACTGCCTCGCACATTTTGCGTATCTGCCTGTTTCTGCCCTCTTTTATGGTAATAAGCATAACAACTCTGCCTGCTTGTTTTTCCTTGACAACAACATTTGCTGGAAGAGTTTTTCTGCCGTCGATCTCGACGCCCTCCGAAAGCCGGACAAGCTGCTCGTCGTTGACGTCCGGACGAACCGTTACTCGATATGTTTTGGTAATATGCCTGCTTGGGTGCATAATGCTGTTGGCAAATTCTCCGTCGTTTGTAAAAAGAAGCAAGCCCTCCGAATTGCGGTCAAGCCGACCGACAGGATAAACTCTTTCGTCAACGCCGTCAAGAAGATCCATTACGCAGCGGCGGTCAAGCTCGTCGGAAACCGTTGTAACATAGCCTCTCGGCTTGTTCATCATGATATACACGAAATTTCTCTTTCGGGGCATATAAATTCTCTCTCCGTCTATGGTGATAAGATCACTGAATCCGCATTTATCACCCAATTTCACGGGGTGACCGTTCAGCTTTACTCTGCCCCTTGATATAAGCTCCTCAGCCTTTCTGCGCGAACAGAATCCGCTGTCCGCTATCATTTTCTGTATCCTTATTTTTTCCAAAAATTATCAACTCCCTCAGGATTTGTTTTTATTTTTACTATTGTAATATTCAACGTCTTCAGCCGCATATAAAGGTACGCGGCGCAATTCTTTTCCGCCGCGGCATATAAGCAATTCTCCAACTTCATCACCCGATCTGACGGGAGCATAAATAAACGGCGGAATTGCAAGCTTATACTCAAAATCATCGGCGTCGGCTTCATAGACCGTAAGATCAACGGGATCATATTTAACCGCAAGAAATTCCTTCTCCGCGCCTGCAATATCAGTCGTAAATTCCGACGGCAGTTCGGGAGAAATGGACTGCGTCATCTCAAAACATCGGTCGTACAGATTCATGTGATCGTTCCAGTCATTGCGGTCATTGAGAGTAACGCAGATCAGATTTTTCCCATCACGGCTGCAAGCCGATACAAGGCATCTGCCCGCCTCGTCGGTAAATCCCGTTTTTACGCCGTATGTGCCGCTGTAAAGCGTAAGCAGCTTATTCGTATTTTTCAACCAGCGCGTATAGGGCGGATTACCGTATTCCAGCTTCATAGTTTCGCTGGAGCATATTTCTCTGAACGTCTCATTTTTCAAAGCTTCCATAGCAAGGATCGCCATATCATAAGCCGACGAGCCGTGACCCTCGCCCTCAAGACCGGACGGCGTAACAAAATAAGTTTTGGACAATCCCATCTCCTGCGCCCGATCATTCATCATTTCCGCAAACGCTTCTATACTTCCTGCGATCTTTACCGCCGCCGCATTAGCGGCGTCGTTTCCCGACGGGAGCAGCATTCCGCAGCACAAGGCATACTTTGTTACGGTATCGCCCTCCTGCAATCCCATGGAAGAGCCTTCCACATGAATAGCGTCGCTGTCCACAACAAAGGGTTCGTAGAGATCGCCGCTTTCAATGCAAAGCAGCGTACTCATAATTTTTGTGGTACTCGCCATCGGCAGTTTCTCATCACTGTTTTGAGAAAAGATAACTTCTCCCGTATCGGCGGAAATCACAACGGCAGCCTTTGCAGAAACCGAGAATTCGTCAACGGCTGAAATCTCGGGTATTTTAATCGGCGCAATAAACAGCGCAGCGGCAATAACTACAGCAATTTTTTTCATACATATACCTCCGCAGAATATTCTGCTGAATAATATGCTGAATCAAGCCGCAATATTACATTCCGCTCATCAATCGCTTATTTCAACCTCGCCGATGGAATCTGATTTTTCAGCCTTTTTCTTGGCAATAAAACTCTGGATCTTCTCAACAACGGCAGGAATGGAATTGACCGCGCTTGCAACGGGATCGTTTGGAGTTTCCATAGTTACCATTCTTGCGTTGCCGTCAGCGCTTATAACGAGGAATCCCTCGGGCTTTATGGTAATTCCCGCACCTGCTCCGCCTGCAAAAAGATCCTTGTCATATTTTGAGGGAAGATCAGAACCGCCCGAAGCGAATCCGTAGGATACGCGCGAGATCGGGATTATAGTTGAGCCGTCAGCTCCTGTTATGGGATCGCCGATAATGGAATTTACATCTGCCATTTCCTTGATCTTTTCCATTGAAATACCGAGCATTTCATTTATAGTTGGTTTCTTATTATCCATAAAATTACCTCACTTCTGCCTTTCGGCGGATTTTCTTAATTTTCTTCCCTGAATCAGATTGGGAAGAAAGAATCTGAAAATATATGTTATCAGGAACCATATTCCTGCCATAACCGGTGTGATCAAAGCGAAACTGATTTTTGCTGACATATCCCAGCGGCTTTCATTCTGCCCGAATCCGGGGTTTATATCGACTGTTTTCAGTTTAACGGTGAACAGTGAACTCATGCAGGCGAGAATGCTGTAAACTCCCGTACACAAATAAGCGTAATTGAGGGCGCAGTTATAGGCGTCAGCGTCCGCATTGACAAAATCGATATACAGGCGTTTTATCTTGATACCCTTGAAAATTTTCAGCATTGGACGGATTCCGGCGCGAAAAACGTCGACAACATATTCAAGAGTTTCAAGGGGATTTTCGATAATTTTCTTCGCAATTTTTTTAGCGAATTTAACTATCTTCTTTTCTTTTTTCTTTTCTCTGGAATTTTCTTCATGATTTTCCTCGTCATTATCCTGTTTTTCTTCGGAAATTTCAGATTTTGCAGATTCTTCCTCAACTTTTTCGGCAGGTTCTTCATATGCCGTTATATCGGGAATTTCAGCAGTCTCTGCTTCTTCGTTGACAAGAATTATTTCATCGTCAGCGTCCTCGTCGAATTGCAGATCGTCAACATCTGTATCGCCGCCGAAAAATTCCTCGCTGTCGTCTTTTTTTGACGCTTTCTTTTTATCTATACGCTTTTTTATAAGCTTTATCACCCATGCGGCTATGCCCTTTCCGTTCGAATCATAAACAGGCATAAGCCAGCACTTTATTTTAAATGTCAGATTGTTGCCTATATAAGCGAACTGCACCGAAACAGGCAGCATCAGCAAAAGCAGAATTACTGCTCCGACGGCAAGAATCAAGCCAAATAAAATATATAAAATTATCATTCTCACCGCTCCTTTGATTTAGGAAATGTGCAGATTATTTCTTTATGATTCCTTATTCCAAACCTTCCAGTTCAAGCTGTTCAGCTTGTTTATACGACGAAAGCGAAGGCAGATCCGAAATAGAACTCAAACCGAAGCTCCGCAAAAAAACGGCTGTTGTACGATATACAAGGGGCTTTCCAGGAACGTCAAGCCTGCCTGCTTCTTCAATAAGTCCTTTTTCCACAAGATTATTGACCACGGACGAACTGTCTACTCCCCTGACATTTTCAACGAATCCTTTTGAAACAGGCTGATTATAGGCAATTATAGTCAAAACCTCCATAGCCGCATTTGAAAGCGGCGTATTTTTTTTAGTTTCGAGAGCCTCGCGTATCTGCGGTGCATAAATTTCACGAGTACACATCTGATAACTGCTGTCCAGCTTTTTTATGCAAATACCGCTTTCCTGATCGTCGTACCGCTCGTTCAGCAGCCTGATCATTGACGGCAGCGAGCCAACGTCCACGTTTGCCGCCTGAGAAAGCCTGTAAAGCTCCACAGGTTCTCCGCTTGCAAAAAGTATTGCTTCTATTACTCCGAGTTTCTTTCGGATCTCCACTTTTTGCGTCCTCCTTTAAAGAAAACTATCGTATTATCGTCGCTTATGGTTATTCTGCCGAATCTTGTAAGCTCCAGAATGGCGAGAAATGTTGCGACACGCGCCGAACGGTCTGTAACTCCCTCGTACAGCTTGTCCATGTAAACTTCTCCATTCGAATACAATTCCCGAAGAATGTGAACGACTTTTGTCAGCACAGGCACAATTTTTCTTTTTACAACGGCGTTGATCTTATTTTCAATGTGTGCTTTTCCCGATTCGTGCTTTACCTTTTTCATGCCTGCCGCATGATAAACTTCAACGAGTATCTGCGGATCGTGAACGAGAGTATACGTCATATCCGCTTTTATTTTCATCGGTTTACGCACAAAAATTTCCGAACCGACGCTCCGCGCGCTGAGTTCTTTCGCCGCGATCTTGCAAAGCGAAAGTTCAATGAGCGCACCCTCCAGTTCTTTTTTCAACTGCTCGGCTTCTTCGGGTTTCGGGAGAAGAGCCGCCGTTTTAATGTAGATAAGCCGCGCCGCCATTTCGAGGAATTCCCCTGCAAGTTCAAGATCCTGCATATGAGCTTCATCTATAAACGCCATATACTGCTCCAGAAGTTTTGATATCTCGATATCATAAATGTTCAACTTATGTTTTGCTATAAGATTAAGCAGAACATCGAGAGGTCCTTCGAAAACGTCAAGCTTGTATGTCAGTATTTCCATATCAGCCGAAAACAGTGGGAATCCATGCTACGGTCAGTTTCAACAGCGAATCAACGATGTTTATCAGCCAGCCCAGCGGATCGATCGCTCCATCGGTTGCGTTGCCAATAAAGAAAAGTCCAAGAAGAATTATTGTGGAAACCTGATGTATTATACGATAATTGTAATAATACCAGCGATTGAATTTTTTGCCTGCAAACTGTTGAAGAATAATGAAACCGTCCATTGGGGGCAGAGGCAGAATATGGATAACTCCAAGACATACGTTTATATTGGCGAGCAGCTGTATCAACAAAATGATACAAGCTATGGGAGAAACTATACCGTAATATGAAAATTCCACCCACGCTTCCATAATTTCGCCGGAGCAGATCATAGAATACATAACGGCATAGCAAATTATCGCCGAAATAAAATACGTCAGCGGTCCGGCTAATGAAAGCATTATTATTCCCAGCCTATAATTTTTAAACCTTGTGGGAGTAAAAGGCATTGGCTTTGACCAGCCGAATCCGCAAACCATGATCGCAAGCGAACCGAGCGGATCGAGATGAGCCATTGGATTAAGCGTTATCCTGCCGTCGCGTTCGGCAGTATCGTCTCCCAGCCATTTTGCGACCGATCCCTTCACATAATTGGTAACAGGCAGTACAAGCAGCAGCATTAAAGCGCGCGACAATAATCTGATAAATATTTTTAACATAAGCACCTCTATAATCAAAAAGCTATATAGATATTATTATACTACATATTTGCCTTTTTTTCAAGCCCTAAACGCAAATTTACCGCTAAATAAAAAAATTTTCATTTTTTTTCAAAAAACACTTGCATTTTCTTTCAAGATGTGCTACAATGTTAATGTTGCTTATTTCGGCGTATAATAATGTCGAAAGCTGTAAAAGTATAAATTAAGGAGGTGCAGCCTGATGGCAAAGTGTGATATCTGCGGAAAGGGAGTTACTTTCGGTATTAAGGTTTCCCACTCTCACAGACGTACAAACAGAACATGGAAGCCTAATGTTAAGCGTGTTAAGGCTATCGTCAAGGGTACTCCTTGTCATATCTACGCTTGCTCAAGATGCCTGCGTTCTGGTAAGGTTGAGAGAGCATAATTACATTATGAAATATAGAGCGTTCCGTTTGGAGCGCTCTTTATTTATATCTGCATTCAAAGTTTTTATTGACAATGTAGCGTCTTTAATGTATAATTATTACTAAGACAAATCGGAATTTATTGGAGAAACTTATGAAAGTATACGAAATAGAGTTGAACCGAAAACAATATGCAAAATTAGAAAAAATGCTGACTTATGAAAATGCCAGCAAATTAGCAAGAAATCAGCCTATAAACGGTTATGAACTCTTATCTGCTGTGCTGGAAGAAATATATTCCATTGTGGAAGATGGATGGAATACACTCGAAGTCCTGTTAGCAGAATCTGATGAGGAACTGGAATTATTAAGATATATCACAAGGCATATTATTCCAGAGGATGAAGATTATTTCGTTAGACAATTAGGGAAAAAATTCAAGTGCAAAAAGAACTTTGAAATTAGGATAGAACTTAAATTCTAATTTATACGAGTAATCGAATATTAAACTAATCCCCGAAGCAGTCAAATTGAAATTGCTTCGGGGATTAAACTTATTTATAGGAGTGATTTTTATTTCACATGATTTGCAAGACCTGCTATTGACTGATTCTTTACCGCGTCGGCAACAAGCTTTGCAACGGCGTTCGCGCCTGTCTCGCAGAAATGCGTACCGTCGGTAGAACCCTCAACAACACCCATAAGATGATATTTAAGAGCCGCATCGTAGCCGATAGAGTTGTAATGGTTGACCATAAGCGTATTAAGATCAATGCAAGGAACGCTGTACTTCGCCGAAAGCTGCTTGCAGGCATCGCAGTAATTCGAATAACTGTTTACGAATTTGCCGCCCGAATAAGCTTTCATGCCAATTACTGTCGTAACAAGTATAGGAGTTGCACCCTTAGCCTGAGCCGTCTTGATGAACTCCGTCATGTACCACTCGTATGAGCCTGCCGCAGGAGAATTCACATCGCCGCAGGTAGGCGCATATCTGTCCGCATTCGCCGCGCCTGAATCGTTAATAGCGAACTGTATCATAACATAGTCGCCCTCTTTGAGATTGTCAACAATGGACTGCCATCTGCCCTCGTCGTAGAATTTCTTCGTAGAACGTCCTGCAATTGAATTATTCACAACAGTCACATTTTCATCAAAGTAATCCGCAAGATAATATCCCCAGCCCTGCTGCGGCGCATATGAAGCGCGATAACTTTGAACCGTGGAATCGCCTGCAATATAAACAGTCGGCTTATCTTCTACAGTCGGAACGTTCTGAGAATTCGGATCGTAAGTCTCGGCATAGGGTTCATCGGTAAGCGTAAGCGTGATATAATCCAGATTAGGGCCGCCGTTTTCTGTTGCTGAAACGAACTGAATATCGTTCACACCCGATTTCAGCGGAAGAACGATTCCGAATTCTGTCCATTCAGTCCATGCGCCCGTACCGGTAAACGACTGCATCCAGTAATTTTCCTTATCGCCGTTTACGTAAACTTTCATTTTTCTGTCGAAATCCGTACCGTTTGCGAATCTGATATGGGTCATGTAATTTCCCGCTTCGGGAACTTCAACCGTAAAAGTAATATTGCTGTCAAGAACATTATCAAGATTTACATAACCGATATTTGCTCCTGCCGCATTAGCTTCAGTTTTAGCGAAGCCTGCATTGACGGTTTCAGTCACGCCGTTCTCCCACTTCTGATCCACTGCGAAATAGCGTGGATCTTTAGTTGCAGCTTCGGTAGAGGTAGTCGTTTCGGTAGTAACTACGGGCGGATGATAGACGGGAAGCTCCTCAATGCCTGCGTCGTATTTCTGAATGAACAGCGCGTCCTGAGCCGTAACTCCGTCGCCGTCTCCGCAGACATCTGCATTGAAAAGCCCGATATCAGTAAGCATATATTCATCTTTATTTGTGAGGAACTGGAGAATCAGCGTAGCATCGGCTATCTCAACCGTACCGTCGCAATTTGCATCTCCGAGAAGTATGCCTTCGGGAATTGCGGAAATCGTTGTGGTTTCAACGGGCTTTTCGGTTTCGATCGGCTTCGTCGTTGCTGTCGTCGTAGTTTCCACAGGCGGTTCGGTTACGGCAATTTCAGCCTTTTCTACAAACCAATCCTGACAATTAACTCCATTTATCTCCCACTGCTGAACGTTTGCACCCGAATCTTTAGAAGCGTTTGCTACCTCGACAGCAGATTTATCCTTTGAAACCTTCGTACGTATCTTGTATGAACCGTCGCCGTTTTTGGTAAATTTAAACTGCTGATTTGCGTTGCCGTTAAAATTATACAGTCCGATATTCTGACCGTTAAGAGCCTTATTTCCCGCAACGTCGAGAACTATCGAATCGCTGAGAGCGGAATAGATATAATAATATCCGTCGTCGGCAGCCTTGAGTTTCCATACATTATGAGCGGCAGGTTCAGTCAATCCCCACTGCTGAACGTTTGCACCGCTTTCGCCCTTAGCGTCGGCAACTTCCATGTAAAGACCGCTGTTAACGTTTTGGAACGTGTACATTACTGTTTCGTCCATTATTTCGGCGGTAATTGCGCCTGCATTATCGAAATCGTAAAGCTGCGACATAAGCTCTGCAAGCTTCATCGAACCGAGTTTGCTCTGATGAAGATCATCGTTAGAGCCGTTAGCCTGAATCGCATAATAATCAGCCATTTTTTCATATCCGACCGAAATGCCGAAATCCTGCCACGGATTAAAGAGATCTATTACTGTAACGTTCTGTTCATTGCCGATAGTATCAAGCTGACCGCCGAACCAGCGACCGCCGAGAAGAGGATTTCTGGTAAGATCGCCACGTCTGCCCTGCTGCTTTACAAGAACGACGGTCATGCCCTTTGCTTTCGCCTTTTTGACCATATCGGTGACTGTATTGTAATACTCCTCGGCATTGGAATAATTCGTATCGTTGATACCTATGGAGATTACGTAAACGTCGCCCTCCTTGCCGTAATATTCGATAGGCGTGAATTGACCTGCGTCGACGAACCCCTTTGCATACTGACCGCTTGCAGCCATATTTCGTATTTCCCATTGATTTTTATCAACGTATTCGCCGAGGAACTGTCCCCAGCCATGCTGAGAGGTATCTGCAACATTGTAGTAATTCGCAACGGTCGAATCGCCGCAAAGCCAGATAGTAGGCTTCATTTCGCCCGTCGTATTTAACTGCGTTATCTCAACGGCTGAGATTGCAAAAGGCGTATTCGCTCTTCCCGCGACCGCCTGCAAATTAAGCTGCCCGTCGGTTACGGGAATCCGGATAGTTTCAACGGCATTATTTCCCGTCAGGTTGATCATTTGCAGCATACCTTCCATTTTTATGGAAGTACGCGAGCAGTTGCCGGTGATGATCTTAACTTCATACAAACCTTTCGGAAGATCAACGTTGAAGGTATTGCCTGAGTCTTCCGATTTAAACTGCACGGCATCGCTCAACGCTCCTTGTCCTCCTGCCGCAGTATTGGCAACATTACCGGTCTGTGCGAATCCGTAACCCTTTGACGCATTGTAACCGTCGGCTGCCGATACGCTCGTATATCCGTTTTCCGCATTTGCACCGAAATCGAATTTCCAGTTTGCCGCGGCTGCATTTGCGGCGATGGTATTATCCGACGAAACGATTCCGATTCCTGCCGCCGCCGAAGCGCACATCATCAAAGATGTCAAGCCGCTTAAAAGCTTTTTGAATTTCATATCAATTCTCCTTCTTGAATTAGTATGTAAACGTTCTTTTTATCAATTATATCATTTTTTCTTCATAAAGTCAACGGCAGGTATATGTATTTTCCACTCTTTTTTACAACATTTTCGCCTATATCACATAAAAATTATGAACTATCGTCTAACGAGAAGCAATTAAAACAACACTATTTTTCACATCATTTGTCATCACCAGGGGCGGATAGTAACAGCCTGACAGCCGAGTTCTTCGTAGCGTTTCTGGGCTGTATCACGATTATATGCAACTGCCGCGCCGCGCTGAGGATCGTGGAAGTAAAAATTCTCATCGTCGTATCCGATAAGCAGCAGACAATGTTCATTCGACAACCACGAAAATTCCTCGCCGCTCTCATTTATTATCCAAGTATTCTGCGGATTTTTCACAGAAGCTTTCATATTTATAGTTGCCCAGATCAGAACAGGCTCTCCGAAATCTATATATTCCATACAAAGATCGTTCAGAGTAATTCCCGACAGATTGGCAACATCAAAACAATAATCCGCAAGATAGGCTGAAAGCCCATTTATAATTGCTCCGCTGTAGCAGCCGAATCCGTCGGTACGATGAGGATCGCCGATGAACGCTTCATGAGGATTTGCGCAGTAAATTCTCCCATTATCAGCCTTTTCAAGAGGAACAAGCTGTATATAACCCTTGTCCGCAAGTTCAATAGCCGAAACTTCAAATCCGTAATATTTCAGCAGCATAGACGTGCTGACCAGCTCGCAGCCTGTTGGATAAGAATCCTGCGATATGTAAGGCGCGTCAATAAGCGTTATATATCGAATTTCTTCTAAATTCTCTTCAATATACTCCGATTCCGAAACAGCAGGCTCAGTCTCGGCTGTAATTTTGGTTTCTTCAGGAATTTCGGGCAAAATTTCAGTCGTAGTTTCAATTACCGCAGCTTTAGTGACATCGGGAACGGTATTTTTTGATTTTTTATCTTCAATGATATTATCGCTCACGGAAAATGAATTTTCCGCAAATACATCGTCTATTTCGTCAAGTTCTTCAAATTCGGACTGCTCATTATAATCCGAAACGTTCTCCGAATCGAGATAATAGTAATCAGTGCTTTTGTCAATTTCCCCGCAGGCAGTGAACATCGCCGCCATAATTGCTGCTGTTATAATAATTCTGTTCTTCTTCATAATTTTCTCCGCTTGCAAATTTTTTGCAAAATTTCTGTTTTGTCTTTGACATCTGTCAATTTTTCTGTTAAAATAATAGTGATGATAATTATATTATCGAATATTTTCGACAAAATGTCAATACTTTTTGCATTTTTTTTGCATTAGAAAAAGAAGGGAGAATGCGGTTTGATAAAAATTCTTATAATCGAGGACGACGAAAATATTGCTAAAATGATAAAGGCTACCCTTGAAATGGTGAATTACAGCGGTACTTGCCGCTATGACGGGATTTCTGGCGCGGAAGAAGCTCTTAAAGGCGGATACGACGTTATCCTGCTCGATATTATGCTCCCCGAAATGAACGGCTTTGAGGTTATGGAAAAGATAAAAGACTGCGGCGCGCCCGTAATTTTTCTGACCGCCATGCAGGACGTTGCCGACAAAGTAAAAGGACTGCGGCTGGGCGCGGAGGATTACATCGTGAAGCCGTTCGAAGCTCTGGAGCTGCTCGCACGTATTGACGTTGTGCTGCGGCGTTCAAATAAAACTCAGCATATGCTTGCTTATGAATCGATAGAAGTTGATGTTGACAGGCATATTATCACTAAAAACGGCGAGCCTGTTCAGCTTACTCCGAAAGAATTTGACGTTATCGTATATTTCTTACAGCATATAGATATCGTCGTTTCCCGTGAAAATCTCCTCTCCAACGTCTGGGGTTACGAATACGAGGGCGAAAGCCGCACTATTGATATCCATGTTCAGCAGGTTCGCCGCAAGCTGGAACTCAAGGATAAGCTTATCACCATTCCTAAACTCGGCTACCGCCTTGAAAGTCCGGAAAAATCATGAAACTGTGGCAGAAAATTTTTCTGATCTCGCTGGCGCTTATAATGGCTGTAGTCAATATTATTTCAATAACGCTTCTGAATAACAGTCATCGACTGCTTATGGAACGTGAACGCTCTCACTCCGTAAACGAACATGAATATTTTACTGCCGCATTCATAAATGCCTTGACTTACGAAAAATTAGCCGAAGGAGCTTTGGTGCTTACAAACGAAGAGATCGCGCAGGTTGCGGAAAATATGGTGAATTCCGAGAACCGTACCGGCGGAACAGCGATCTACAACGATTCCGAAACCGCAATATCGAAAAATATTTCCTATATGCTCAACAAAGCCATAACGGAAAATTTTCTCGGCAGTATAGATAAAAGCGGCAGTAATTATTCCATATCGGTATTCGACGACGACGAAAAAAAAATAATGGTCATAGGCTCGGCTGTGGAGATCGAAACAAACTGCTGTTTCATCATAACAGCCTCAGACATTTCCGAAATTTACGCCGTAAAAGAACAGCAGGCGGATTTCGTCCGCAAAGTCAGCATTGGCTCTTCCGCCGTTATATCGCTGATTCTCCTTGTGATGGTCATAGTTCTGTTACGTCCTCTCAGCCGCCTTAATATTTACGCAAAAGCAATTGCAGGCGGAAATTATAAACTGCGAATCCGAAAAAAAGGCAGCCCCGAATTCAAGAGACTGGCTGAAAATATGAATAAAATGGCTGATTCCGTTCAGTTGAACGCAATGCGGCTTGAAAATATCGCCGAAGCAAGGCAGACTTTTATTGCAAATCTCGCGCACGAAATGAAAACTCCGCTTACTTCAATACTTGGTTTTGCCGATCTTCTGCGGATAAAAAAGAACGTTTCCGACAATGACCGCATTGAATATGCAGGAGTTATAGTTGAAGAAACCAAACGTCTGCGTTCGCTTTCGGGAAAGCTTATGGAACTTGTAGCGCTCGGAGGCACGGAAATTGAAAAAACGGAAGTCAGCCTTCCGAAGATCATTAAGGAAACCAAAACGGCTCTCGATCCGCTTCTCACAAAAAATTCCGTAACTCTCATTTGCAGCTCTGAAAATATTGTGATATTTGCCGATGAAGAGCTTTTTAAATCTTTGCTTTACAATATCATTGAAAATGCGGTGAAAGCTTCTCCGAAAGGCGGACATGTAAAGCTTAACGCCGTAATATACGAAGAAAATGTGGTTATCTCCGTCACCGACAACGGAATCGGCATGACTGACGAGCAAATAAAAAAGGTTTTCGAGCCTTTTTACATGGCTGACAAATCAAGGAGCAGAAAAGCGGGCGGCGCAGGTCTTGGACTTTCGCTCTGCGCGGAGATCGCAAAACTCCATGGCGCTTTCATCGATATAAAAAGCAAACCCGATAAGGGTACGTCCGTAATAATAAATATTAGACCTCCTCAAAAAACGGAGCAATGCTGAATGACGCAAAAAGACAATTCAGACAGCGTTTTGCAGGATTCCGAAGAGGTCATTACAGCGGAGGCGTAAAAATGAAACAAAATGCAATATTCGCGGTTCTGACGGCTATTGTGCTGGCGTTTGGATTTTATTCGATGGACGCAGTTGAAATGTTCTATGACGAACCGTATGGCGATTCGATAACCAATATCAGCCGTATAGAAAATAATGCTGTTTATATTTCGGCAATCGACCAAAAAATCGATCCGTTCAAAATAATCGAACCATATTCCATAAATGAAACTCCCGAAATAAACGATGAAGCTCGCTCCGTTGCGACGGCTATGATAAAGGCTATGTCCCGTTACGACAACAGAATAACAATTGAATGGGGAGTTCAGCAGCAGCTTTTCAACGGCTGGGAAATCAGCAAAAACGGCTATATATTTTTAAATCGCTGGCAGTATATCTCCCTTAATCAGACAGAGCGGCTTCTGGACTGCATTGTTGATATGGAGGATTACAGCATTATCTATATCCGTTTTTACAACGATGACGAGCGTACTCCTGATTCAAGCGCAATGTACGGCGGTCTTGATAAATTATCCATAGAAGCGGAAAATTTCTATCCGATGATAAATGAGGTCGCAGAGGAAATTAAAGATAAAATGCTTGCAAACAATGAAAACGAATCCCAATTTGAGAAATCCGACGAGGCGCTGCGATTTGAAAATTTGTTTCAAGTCGAAGCCTGTTCACCATGGGATCATAATTCCATGCTGCTGAAATATATAAACTGCTATAACGATATGAAAGACGCTGTAAGCTGCGTTACAAATTCCTCAACAGCTTTATTCTGGCTGTCGCCCATTCCTCTTGAATACCTGATAATAGATCACAAAGCATTTATGTATCATCAAGATATAACATCCGATACAAAGGCAATGACGACTCAGAATGTTATAAATTGTTTCGTGAACAGTGAATACAAATGGACAAAGCCGTCTTATTCGGCATCGGGAGGAAGAATTTATCAGACGATACCTATAGGCGATGATGAATTGACCGTTATCTACAGCGTTAAGGAAGATTTAATCGAGGGATATTATTATAACTATTAACAAGAAATCCGCACATATTAAGTGCGGATTTTTTAAGATCCTGTTCAGTATCTCGACGTGTGCCGGGAGATACTGAACAGGATCTAAATTATTTCAGAGCAGCCTTTAACGCTTCTGTCTTGTCTGTCTTTTCCCATGCAACGCCGAGATCTTCACGTCCCATGTGTCCGTATGCGGCAAGCTGTCTGTACTGCGGCTTTCTCAGATCAAGCATTTTGATAATTGCCGACGGTCTGAGGTCAAATACCTCCGCAACCGCTTCCGAAAGCGCGTTCTCATCAGCTTTTCCCGTCCCGAACGTATCAACGAGTATCGAGATCGGCTTTGCAACTCCAATAGCATAAGAAAGCTGAACTTCGCATTTATTCGCAAGACCTGCCGCAACAATATTCTTGGCAATATATCTCGCCGCATAAGCTGCGCTTCTGTCGACCTTAGTCGGATCTTTACCGCTGAACGCTCCGCCGCCGTGACGGGAATATCCGCCGTATGTGTCAACGATTATCTTGCGCCCCGTCAATCCGCTGTCGCCTTGCGGTCCGCCCACAACAAATCTTCCTGTGGGATTTATGTAAATTTTAGTATTCTCGTCCATCAATTCCGACGGAATGACTTCTCTTATAACATATTCCTCAATATCGCGTCTGAGCTGATCAAGGGAAATATCCGCGGAATGCTGCGAAGATACTACCACCGCGTCAATTCTTACAGGCTTGTCGTCGCGGTATTCTACAGTCACCTGAGATTTTCCGTCGGGACGAAGATAGCGAAGAGTGCCGTCCTTGCGGACTTCGGTAAGCTTAAGAGCAAGCTTGTGCGCGAGGGAAATCGGCAGCGGCATAAGTTCCGGAGTTTCATTGCAGGCATAACCGAACATGATTCCCTGATCGCCTGCACCGCCGTCAAGACCGTCGCTGTCGCTGTTCTGCTCACGATATTCGTAAGCTTCGTTTACGCCCATTGCAATATCTGGCGACTGCTCGTCAATAGTCGTAAGCACTGAACAGGTGTGAGCGTCGAATCCGTATTTCGCTCTGTCATAGCCAATATCAGCGACCACCTTACGGGCGATTCCGGAAATATCAACTTTTGCCTTTGTTGTAATTTCGCCCATGCACATGATCATTCCCGTAGTAACTACAGTTTCGCAGGCAACGCGCGAATTTTCGTCCTGTTCCAGCATGGCGTCGAGTACTGCGTCCGAGATCTGATCGCAGATCTTATCGGGGTGACCCTCTGTTACCGATTCAGATGTAAAGAAAACCTTTTTCATTTTTTTACCTCCATGATTTTATAATAAGTATTATTCCAAAAGATAAAAAGCGCCCTCCACCGAGGACGCTGTGATTTCTGAGTTCTGACAATAATGCTCATAATCCTCATCTTTCGGTATTTACCGCAGGATTTAGCACCTTTGCCGAAAGCCGCAGATAATCTTTTCAACAGCTTGTCTCGCAGGTTGCCGGGCTTCACAGGACCTGTTTCCTCCGCCTCTCTTGATAAGGTTCGATATTATTATACTATATATGCGCTGATTTGTCAATAGTTTGGAATTACTTTTTTCTGTATCCCGTCGGTGTTATTCCTACGATTTTTTTGAACTGCCGCATAAAATGTTCATCGTTGTCGTAACCGCACATCGCCGCCACCTGAGAAACCGTACAGCCCGTTTCGCTGAGGATCTCCTTTGCCTTTTCGATTTTTCCGCTGATAACGTCGGTCATACATGATACGCCGAAGGTATCGCGGTAGACGTGCTGAAAATAAGAGCGCGACATATTCACCTCCGCCGCCATCATATCAACGTTCCATTTCTTCTGCGGATTTCGGTAGATTTTTTCGCGCAGTTCAATAAGCGCGCTGTAATGCGGTTCCGCCGACGATTGAATTCCGTCGCGCCGAAGTCCCCGTCCTGCCGCTTTCATGAGCAATGTTTTCATCATCGCATCGAGTATTTTTATTCTGCGGCTGCTCATTGAGTAAAATTCCGACATGATATTCTGAACAAGACGGCTTACGAATTCACTGTCGGAGCATATCGATGGCACGTTGAATTCATTTTCGGAAAGTTCGAGAAATTCCGCGTCTCCTTTTGCGTCAAAGCATATCCAGTCGCACAGGAGATAATCATCGGCTGAGGAATATTCGACAGTTCCGCTGTCGTCGTATATTATCATGGTATTTTCAGGCATTAGGATTCTCTCTCCGTCAATTTCGCAGTTTATTTCCGATCTCGCAAGCAGGAATAAATATTCCCCTTTTTCAAGATTGGCATGAAAACTATAATCGCGATCGTAAACACAGCCCCAGCCAATAGAGCGAATATTCACAGTATCACTCCTTTACCGCGATATATCGCCATTCTTTATTCTTCCAATATTCGCCTGCATAGTCTATCCCAACTCGCGGAGCAGTTTTTAATTTCGGACGGAATCCGTCGTCCTCGATCCATATTCTGCTGTTTCCGCAGAAACTTTCGCCGTTGAAGCTTCCGTCTATCTGCAAATATTTTGTAAGCTTTCCCGGACCGTTGTGAATTTCTCCGCATCGAAAAAGAATTCCCTGCGGTTGATCCTTCTCGCCCGTGATAACGTTCATCAGCCAATGAACGCCGTAGCAAAGATAAACATATATCACGCCGCTTTCGCCATAAAGCAACTCTGTACGCTTCGTTCTGCCCTTTGAAGCATGGCAGCCCTTATCTTCTTCGCCGCGGTAAATTTCGGCTTCGGATATTCTTTCACGAATAATCGCTCCGTCGTCAAGTCTGCGAGCGATTATTTTTCCCACAAGCTCGGGAGCAACTTCCAATGCGTCGCGGTGAAAAAAATCTTCTGTCAGTATCTTATTCATAATTCACACCCTCAGCGACCGCTCCAACTCCTCGTCGGGCTTTACGAACGCGGTCTTATAATTTGTAAAAATTACTTTTCCGGGCTTTGCGCCGACAGGTTTCTTCACAAATTTAGCAAGACAGTAATCAACGGGGACAAGATCGGAATTCCGCCCTTTGCTGTTGACGGCAGCGATCACCGCCGCTTCTTCGATAGTCTTATCGGGTGGAATTTCGCCATCCGTAACAATTATGACATGAGAACCCGTTATGCTCTGCGTATGAAGCCAGATATCGCTTTTTTCCGCGAATTTTAGGGAAAGCTTGTCGTTCTGGCAATTATTTCTGCCAACTAAAATGGTATAGCCTCCGCTCGATCTATACTCGATAGGAGGCAATGCTTTCGGCGGTTTTGCCTTACCGCCGCCCGATTTTACATACCCCTGTTCGCGCAGTTCAAGCCGCAGCTGAATAATATCATTTTCGGAATCCGCGCGTGTCAAAGCGTCGAAAACACTGTCGAGATATTGCAGTTCCTCCTCGCCTTTTTGAATTTGCACGGCAAGTTTTTCCTCTGCTGTTACGCATTTTTTATATT
Source organism: uncultured Alistipes sp. (assembly GCA_964401315.1). Taxonomy (GTDB): domain Bacteria; phylum Bacillota; class Clostridia; order Oscillospirales; family Ruminococcaceae; genus Ruminococcus. The sequence goes on along the minus strand of CAYNYB010000001.1, from coordinate 156,535 downwards.
CCGAATAATAATACTGAGCATTCTGAGAAGGCGTTTTCCTTATGTCAAGGGGAATTTTAAACTGCGGACAGCTTTCTTCATAAAAATTCTCAACTACTGCTTCGGAATCACCTTTTTCAATGCGGTACATATTAGCGGAAATAAGATCGCCGCACAGCTTGAAACGCTCTTTTTCCGCGCAGGCTTCCAATTCCTGCCGCTGAACGGAAATGCGCCTTGAAGTACGCTCCGTCAGATTGATAAGCAGCTTAAAAAGATCGTTGGCGCGCTGCTTTGTACGCGCCGCTCGATCACGCTCGCAATAAAAATAATCGAGCAGTTCTGATGCGGAATCCAACTCCTTAGTGTACATCATCGTGCCGAACTGATTCAGCCTTATAAACGAAAAATCTTTCAGCATATTGTCTTTGGTACTTGCGGCGGAAAAGCAGCATTCTCCCGAAATAAGCTGATTTCGCGTTCGTTTGATAATGTACAGCAGACGGTCAAGGCTGTCTCCCTCGATCGTATCGCTCTGCAAATAATTTCCACGCCCTGCAAAAAAAGTCCACTCGCGCGCAAGTATCGGCGATATTCCCTCAAAAACCCGTATCAGCGCCTTTGAAAGTTCAGCCGAACCGGAATTTTTGATTCGTTCAATTATTTCATCGTTTTCAGCCGTCAGAAAATTCAGTCTGCTGTCACGGTGCGGAAGAGTATACTTCATTCCCGGCAGCACCATTCTTTCGCGTGACATAGCTTCGTCCACACGCTTTATGCTGTCGATAACTCTGCCGTCCTGATCGATAATTATCAGATTCGAGCATCTTCCCATTATCTCGCATGAAACGATTATCATGACCACGTCACCCAATTCGTTTACGCACTCGAAATCCAGAAAAAGAATTCGTTCCAGTCCGTCCTGCCGAATGGAGATCAGTTTACCGCTTCCGAGTTTTTTTCGCAAAAGCATACAAAACATCGGCGGAGTCTGAGGATTATCGGGCTGATTCTGAGTGATATGCACTCTTGCGCTCGCCGCATTCGCCGATATATAGAGCTTTTTACTGCCTTGTCTTGTACGTATGGATATAACGATCTCCTCACGGGACGGCTGAAAAACTTTTTCAACGCGACCTCCCACAAGGTTCTGCAATTCATTTTTTACCGCGTAGAGAAACGCTCCGTCAAGAGCCATAAAATTCACTCCTTCTTAGAGACTGTTCAGTATCTCGGCGCGCACGTCTTTCCGGCAAATTTTGCCGATTGCTGCGTTGAAAAAGCTCACCATACGACAGTATGCTTTCGCTTTTTCGCCTTGCACTCGTCAAAATTATACTCGAAAATCCGCACACACCGAGATACTGAACAGCCTCTTAAAATATTTTATATAGCATTATATATTAAAATTTCAAAATCAGCTTCGGTTTCAAGACTTTTAAGATTATTCAGCCGCACCTGCTCATTTTTTCCGCTTTTGTAATAATAAGGAGTCATGGAAAACAGACTTCGGATTTCCTCCTTATTATTCAGCAACATATTGAATCTTATGCGGCGGCTTTCCTGAAATTCAAATCCTGCCAGATCATAGGGTTTGACCTCGTTCTTGTAGGGAGTTTCATAGATCGCCTTTTTCAACTCCCACAAATGATTTTCCGAAGGGATAGCCATGATCATAACACCGCCCTTTTTAAGAACTCGCCTGTATTCTTCGCCGCAATAGGGCGCAAACATCGTCAGCAGAATATCGCAGCTTTTGCTGATAACGGGAATATGAAACACGCTTGCCGCCGAATAATTGACTCCACACTTGCGCTTTGAAGCCATTTCCACGGCGTCCTTGGAAATGTCAATACCGTAAATTTCGGCAGCGATCTCCCTTTCGTCGAGATATTTCTTAACAGCAGTCGTATAATAACCCTCACCGCAGCCTGCATCAAGTATCGTGCAGCCGTTTTTTGCAAATTCCGCAACGGTACTGCTTACATTTTCGCATAGCGGTGAATAGAATCCGCCGTCGAGGAATTCACGGCGCGCTCTGAGCATCAATTTGTTGTCGCCATGTACTGCGCCATGCCTTGAGAGAAGCAGATTCACATAACCGCTTTTTGCAATATCAAAGCTGTGCCGATTTTGACAGGCATAGCTTTTTCCCGAAATACCGAGAATTTCTCCGCATACGGGGCATGAAAATATACCCATGGCGCACCTCAGTAATACAAGCAAGGATCGACGGAAGATTCCGCAATTTCCACGTCGAGGAGAGGGAATTTTTCTTCAAGCGCGCGGCGAAGTTCCCCAAGCACGAGATTTTCCGTATGGAAATGACCGCAGTCGAAGAGCGTGAAATGATTATTATTTGCATCGACCCACACGTCGTGCTTGACATCACCAGTAATCATAGCGTCGCAGCCCTTTTCGATCGCCAGCTTCACAAGCGAACCGCCAGAACCCGAGCAGATAGCGATTTTTGAAACGAAACTGCTGCAATTTCTGTTCACCCTCAGATATGAACAGCCAAATATTTTTTTGAGATAATAAGCTAATTTATTAACCTTGATGCCGTCAATCAGTTCGATTATCCAACCAAGACTTCTGCCGTCTCCCAACTCTTCAAGAGAACGCATATTTGCGGAAATATCCAAAACGTCAGACAATTTCTTAACTATAACGCCATTCGTTCCGCCATGAGCAATGTCGAGATTGGTGTGCATACATATAGCCGCAATTCCCAACCGCGACAAAATGCAGGCAGGCGAATTGAAATCCAGCTTTTTCAGCGGCTCGAAAATCACGGGATGATGTGAAATTATCAGCTTCGCGCCCTTGCAGCCTGCTTCCGCCGCCGCCGCAGAATCAATATCGAGCGTCAGCAAAACTTTCGAACACGTCATATCATAATTATCCACAAGCATTCCCGAATTATCCCAGCTTTCCTGCAATGAAAACGGATATTTGCTGTTCAGAAAGCTGTAAATTTCATTAATATCAGCTTCCTCCGTACCGCGAATCATTCGCTCGCTCATGGCGCAATAGTGAATGGCTTCATCGATCATACCGGCGTGTTCAAGTGCTTTTCCCTTTTTCGCAAGACGCGCGGATTCTTTTTCTCGGTACATAGCGCCGTTTTCGTCATTTTCAAAAAAACCTTCGCGCGCTTCAAAGCCCGTTATCATCCATGGCAAACCGCTGATTTTTTCTGCGCGCATTATAATATAGAGTTTGCCGCCGTCATTAGCAACTTTTTCCTCCATAATTTTATAATCGTGCCTGCCGAGCCATTTTCTCAGATAGCTGATTTTACTCATTGGCTGCAAAATCATATTCGTACCTATTTTGATTTTATCGGCGCTTCGCAGAATATCGGCGATAGTTTCGCCTCCCATTCCCGCAATAACTATATCTGTCACGCCGTCGAGATCGACGTTTTCCACGCCGTTTGATTTCACAAGGCTGATCATATCCGAAACGCCGTATTTTTCAATATTTTTCCGCGCCGCGTCGAGAGGTCCGTCTTTTATATCGGAAGCTATTACTTTTTCGCATTTTCCTGATTTTATCAATTCTACCGCAAGATAAGCATGATCGGTACCCACATCGCAGACGATGCCTTTACCGCTGACCATTTCAGCGCATATTTCAAGTCTGTTGTCCAGCATTTTTTCCTCCTGTAAATATTATAAATAAAATCAGGCGTGCCGAACTGCGACACGCCGTATTTCAGAATTTGCTGCAAAAAATTCTCATGAACAAGCTCTGAGCCGACTGATTATTTATTTGCGAAATGCTCGTTCAGTTTTTTAACAAGTTCATCGGGGTCTGTTCCGTGAACGGCACAAGCCTCTTCAATTGATTCTCCTCTTGAAGCAGGGCAGCCAAGGCAATGCATTCCCATTTCGAGAAAATAAGGAGCGACCTCAAAATCGGCGTCAAGTATATCTCCGATAATAGTGTTTTTTGTAATTTCCATATCAGTAACTTCCTTTCTTATTCTGATGCGAATTTCAGTATTTCCCTGATTTTCGCCATATATGCACGTCGAAGATTTACGACGACTGACGGAATTTATGCTTGGAATATTGTTTGGCTTTATAATAAAGGGAAGTATATTATTGCACAACAAACAGACTTGCCGAACAAGCCGCAAAAAAATGGATGACTCTCCCCCAAATTGATCAATGGGGGAAAGACATATAAACCATTCATTTAGGAGCATCTACGAAAAAATGCCCTTAATTTACCGATCAGTCCTGATTAAGACGCGCGAAACACTCGCTGCAGTAAACAGGTCTGCCGTCCTTAGGCTCAAACGGAACTTTAGCCTCGCCGCCGCAGGTAGCGCAAACTCCTGTAAACATAATACGCTCACCTCTGCCGGCATTTTTTCTTGCGTCACGGCAGCTTTTGCATCTTTGAGGCTCATGGGTAAGACCTTTTTCAGCGTAAAATTCCTGTTCTCCTGCTGTAAAAACGAATTCGTTTCCGCACTCCTTGCAGACTAATGTCTTGTCTTCGTACATTTTATAATACCTCGCTTATTTTGATTTGGACCTCGGACGGATTCGCACCGCCATCTTTGATAACCGCAATGATGATCAACGCTCTTATTAATTAAGCTACACGGTCATTTTTTACTTATATGCGCTTTGATTTTTTTCCTTGCCCTCTGTATGGCATTATCGACAGATTTTATAGATATACCGAATTTCTCGGCAGTTTGAGCATAAGTCAGCCCTTGGATATGACAATAAAAGATCTGCCGCTCCGCGTCGGAAAGAATATTATCAACAGCGTACCATAATTCAGAATAAAACTCTTTATTAATATAAATACTCTCGGGAGTTTCCTCCTCCGATAGGAAATCTGCTGAAATACCGTCAAGACTTTCGCAGGGAACAGAGCATTTTCTGGATTTTGCCGCATAAGTACGCATTCTGTTTGAAATGCAGACCTCGGCAAAAGTAGAAAATTTAAACCCTCTTCCCATGTCAAATGAAGCAATTGCCTTCAGGAGTCCCATCAGTCCCTCCTGGCGCAGATCTTCCGCGTCAATATCGGGAGTCGAAATAATTTCCGCCTTGATAAAAATCACCTTTAAATAGCGGATAACGAGAGTATTACACGCTGACTTGTCAGTTTTTGCCATTTCAGCAAGCTCCTCGTCGGTTTTACCTTCGTTCAAATTGAAATCCAAATCAAGCAAGATATCCACCCAACAATCAAACTATACTCGCCTCTATCCTGAAACCGAATAAAGATTTTAAGCAGAAATTTTGTCAGTATATGAGCAGACCGCAAGACGGGCTGCCGCCCATCGAGGATTTGCGATGACAACTGACGGAATTTATGCTCGGGTTTAGAACAGAGTAGAGTATATATACGGTTTTATAAAGAGTGAAACCTACCCCGTAGGTTCGGTAATAAAGCCATAGTAAACGCTCGGCAGTCCGAATATCCGAACCGCCGGGCAAAATATTTTGATTAAATTCTAAATCAGTTAGAATCTTTTGCTGCCTCTGCTTCTGCAGCCTTAAGAAGTTCCGACATATCGAAATTAAAACTGCTTACGGGCTTTTTTGGAGCCGGCTTCGGAGCTTCATGAACAGATGCAGACGCCGGAGATGGCGGAGGAGTCTGCGGCTTATTAAAGCTGTTTGAACTGCCCTGATTATAAGAACCGCCTGCAACTCTTGCAAAAGGATCGTTTACGGGTTCTTCCTTTGCAGATGGCTGAACGACAGGAGCCTGTCTCTTCTCTGCGTTATTGACGGATTTATTGAACTCGACATTAGGAACAGAGGCTGCCGGAGCTTTTGCTGCGTTGAAATCAGCCTTGGGAGCTTCCGCGCGCTTAATGGAATTCTGCTCATTGGGTTCAACAGCCTTGCGAGCCTCGCCGATGATAGTCTGAGCCTCATTCATCTTATCGGAAGCCTGACTTGTGAGTCTGTTGATAGTATTTGTAAGATCGTTGAATTTAACATTAACGCTTTCAATCTCGTTAAGGAGCATATTGCGGACAGTCGCGGACATTTCGTTAAGCTTATCGACCTTGACATTAGCTTCTTCAACTGCGGCCTTAGCCTGATCGTTAGCGTCCTTGATAGTCTTTTCAGCCGTCCTGTTAGCCTCGACGATCGTCTTTTCGGCGGACATATTAGCTTCAAGAACGACCTTTTCAGCCTTTTCGGAAGCTTCCTTTGTCGTTTGGGCTGCTTCCTGTTCAGCCTGCAATTTAAGCTGCGAAACAGTTTTCTGAGCTTCCGCGAAGAGCGAACCCATCAAAGCGGCAGGATTATTTGCATTTTCTCTGAGCTGAACGATCTCGGCGTTAAGATCCTTGATCTCGCCGTTAAGTTTTTCGATCTCCTCGTCCTTTTTGGCAACAGCGGCATTCTGCTTTGTAAGCTGATCTATCCTGCTGTCCTTATCGGCAGATTCCTTGATCTTTGCGTCCAGTTCAGCCGACTTTGCCTTAACTTCGGCAGAAGTCTTTTCAAGTTCAAGTTTCAGCTTTGCAAGTTCTTCTGTAGCAGCCTTATTGTCAGCAGGAGCTGCAGCATTTGAGGAGACAGCTTTCTTTTCGGCTTCGGCAGCTTTCTTTTCAGCGTCCGTAACTTTCTGAGCAGCCGTTCTGAGCTGAGATCTGAGATTATCGATCTCTTTCTTTGCAGCTTCAACGGCAGCCTGAGCCTGAGCGTTATTTACAGGAGCAGCCCCCGCATTTGCATTTGCTCTTTCGTTAGCGATCCTGAGCTGAGCCTTGAGATTATCAATTTCCTTTTTGGCGGCATCAAGAGCAGCCTGAGTCTGAGCATTATTTGCGGCAGGAGTACCGGCAGCGGCAGGACCGCCTGCTTTCAGTTTGGCTATCTGACCCTGAAGTTCTTCATTTTCTTTTTTTGCGGCTCTGAGAGCGTTATTTGAAGCGTTCAGCTTTTCCTGAAGATTATCGACTTGATTTCTATACTTTATCAGCTCTTGGGGATCGGCAGGCTTCTGACCGCTTGCATTTTTTAAATCGTCCTCAAGGGACTGAATTTTTGAATTTAATTCGTCAAGATATGTTAAAACGTCCTCTTTTACAAATCCCTTTTGACCTATCTTGGTTTCTCTTAAAACTGTGGGTTGATCCATGATTGCACTCCGTTCCCCGCAGCCATCTGCGGAATAATTATTTACTGCTTAAATATGCAGACAATAGAGAGGGCTGCAAGTTCGAAAAGCAGTATTAATACCAATTCATCATCAACCTGTGTAGACAATCTTGACGGCTGTAATTTTGTCACTCCGCGTCAATCAACCTTGACATACGTCAGTATGCCTGCGATTGATTTCTTTGATTGACAAAATTATATCTGCCAATCTTGTCTACAGAATGATCATGAATTAGTATAAGGAATAAATCCCCTTTTAATAATTATAACATATTTTTATAATTGTTTCAATTATAAGATAAGTAGAAAATAGCATTGTATTTTTAGTAATTTTCACTATAAAAGCAAATACAAATCAAGGCGACCGTTTTACACAGCCGCCTTTGTTAAATCAGTTGCCAAGTATTTTAAGAATATCATCAAGATCATAGTCCTGACTTGTCTGAGGCTGTCTTGCGGCAGCGTTCTGATCGTTAATTCCAAGGCCCTCGATAAGGGGATTGTCGATCTGGATAACGTTCTCTTCGGCAGGAATTTCTTCCTCCTGAACGGGAGCGTCGGGATCGTCGAATCCTGCTGCGATAACGGTAATGGTCATCTCATCCTGCATATCTTCCTTGAAAGCAGTACCGAAGATAAACTCTACATCGTCATCGGCTGTATCGGTAATCATCTTTGTAGCTGCATCAACATCGGAGGAAAGAATATCTTCGGACATAGCGATATTGATAAGCAGTCTCTTTGCTCCAGAAATTGAAGTTTCGAGAAGCGGACTGGATATAACAGCGTTTGCAGCTTCCTTTGCCTTGTCCTTACCCGAACCATGACCGATAGCCATGTGAGCGTAGCCTGCGCCTCTCATGATAGTTGAAACGTCGGCGAAGTCAAGGTTTATGTAGCCCTCTTCAACGATTAGATCGGAGATACTCTTCACACCTGTTTTGAGTATATCGTCGGAAAGCGAGAACGACTGCTTCATAGTGAGCTGCTGTTTGCCTTCGAGAAGCTTTTCATTCGGGATAACGATAAGCGAATCAACGAATTTTCTGAGTTCAGCGATACCTTTTTCAGCCTGCGCCATTTTCTGCTCTCTCTCAAAAAGGAAAGGCTTTGTAACGACAGCGACCGTAAGTATATCCATTTCCTTAGCGATCTTTGCAACCACAGGAGCAGCACCAGTACCTGTACCGCCACCCATTCCTGCGGTGATAAAGATCATATCCGCGCCCTTGAGATGAGCCTCTATTTCGTCTCTGTTTTCTTCCGCACTGCGCTGACCTATTTCAGGCTTGTTTCCGGCGCCTCTTCCCTTGGTAAGCTTTGCTCCGATCGGGATCCTTGTAGTAGCTTTAGATTTATTGAGCGCCTTAGCGTCGGTATTCACGGCGATATATTCAATATTGCTGACGCCTGAATCAACCATACAATTCACAGCGTTTCCGCCGCCGCCGCCGACACCTATAACCTTTATATTTACATCGGGTTCCATTGCTTCCTCGTAATTAAAATCTGACATTTTGAAACTCCTCCTATTTTTGCTCGAACTGCGATTTATAAATTCAAGTCATAAATACACTTATTATTTTATCATATTTCGCATTTTTTTTCAAGTGCAATAGCTATTTTTTTTATTTTCCGCACTTTGCACAAACAATTAACATTCAATTAATCCATTTTGCATATTTTCGTCATCAAAGACTTTACAAACAAATTTATACAGTGATTTATTGAAATATATTCTGGGTATACGGCTGAATCGGCTCCGTCGCGTCGACATAGCCTGAAGCTGTTCCGAAATTTCCATAATCGGCAGTGGTGACTGTTTCTGTTGTAACGGGCATTCCCAATGCATCGGTAACTATCGGGGCGGTAGTCGTAACCGCGCTCCCCATCACTTCGTTTGAACTCCTAAAGCTGCACTGATGCGTTCCGATCATCGTGAGATAACCTGTTTTTCCCTTGATAGTTTCATCATTCATAACATTCTGAGCGAGATCGAGTTTGTAATCAACATCGCTCCAGTTGCCCATTTTAAATACCAGACCGTTGCGATAATTAACGACGATATCATATTCGTTGCTTATATCTATGGAAGCGATCTGCGTATTGTCGTCTCTGTCAAAGCGGCTGATCATCTGCGTAAACGCGTCATATTTATTTTCATTTTTTGAGCTTAACTGCTTTCCCGCCGTTATATCGGCAGGTTCGAGACCGTAAATGACGGGAATATTTTCCGTATCGGAATAAAATTCATTATCGGAAAGAATTTTTCCCTGACGGCTGACCAGCAGAACGCCGCTGTCATGCTGAATATTATAGGCAGGTATGCAGCGCGTAACATTGATGCGGAGCGTTGACGGAAAATCGCGCTTCACCTCGGCTGTCTCAACATAGAGAAGCTTGTCCAGAATCTGCTTCTCGGCTTTTTTCGTATTGAGCCGCAGCATATTATCGCCGGCGCGAATCCCCGAAGCTTCCACAATATCCATGTAGGAATATGTTTCGGATTCGCCCGATATAACAATCTCGTCTATGTTGAACAAAAATGTAAAGCACATAGTAACGCCTATAGTCGCCACCAAAATGCAGACGACAAAGGCATATACGCTGTTCATACGCCGCCTGCGCCGCATACGCTTTCCGCTGTTTGTTCGAGTTATATTGGTTTTATCCACGTCGTTCATTTTATTCTCTCCTCTATTGCGTATACGCCGAAGTCATGCTCCGGACAGCGTTATACTAATTTCATTCTAACCCCCGTGCATCTTTGCGAATATCCGGCACCTTTTACTGCGTTAAAGTTTCTCGACATACATCACTTTTCCTTGTAACAGGCAGGATCTATTCACAAATCTTGCATGACTTTTAGAATGAAATCAGTATTGCGCGCCGTCCTCGGCATGATCTTCCGGATCGACAGATCTCATTCCCTGCGGATTATTCCGCCCAGCGAGACCACAGCTTCTTCAAATTTTTCATACCCTCTGTCGATATGTGAAATTCCGCCCAGATGAGTAACGCCCTCGGCAGCCAGCGCGGCTGCCGCCATTGCCGCTCCGCCGCGAAGATCGGTAGCTTCCACATCAGCGCCGTGAAGTCTCGGAACTCCGCGTACTACCGCCGCCTTACCCATTACCTGTATATCCGCGCCCATTTTTATAAGCGCGTCTGTATGGCGATAGCGGCAGTCAAAAATATTTTCCTCGAAAACGCTTGTACCGTCGGCTGTAACAAGCGCCGCCATAAGTATCGCCTGAGCGTCCGTGGGAAATCCGGGATGGGGCATGGTGCGTATCCTGTCTCTGACTGCTTTCAGCCGTGGACCACGGCGAAGATATATTTTGTTTTCAGATGTGTATATACAGCAGCCCGTATGCTCCAGAACGGAGATAAACGGCTCCATTTCCGCAATACACGCGTTTTTAAGTATAAGCTCGCCTCCTGCCGCGGCAGTCATCGCAAGATAAGTCGCGCCTGCAATTCTGTCGGGCATTATGGTATATTCGCAGCCGTGAAGCTGAGATACGCCGTTTATAACTATACTGCTTTCGCCGTCGCCTTTGATATCCGCTCCGCAGGCTCTTAAAAAACCGCAAAGATCACATATTTCAGGCTCGCGTGCCGCATTGTGTATAATCGTTTCACCCTCGGCATTTACCGCACAAAGAATAATATTTTCGGTTGCGCCCACAGATGGGAACGACAGTGAAATTCTCGCACCCTTTGCTTTTCCGGAGGGTATCCGACAGCGTATCCGCCCGCCGCAGTCGAAAATTTCCGCGCCCATTTTCGAAAGCGCCGCAAGGTGCATATCAATGGGACGCGGTCCGAGTTCGCAGCCGCCTGGAACGCTTACGGTACATTCGCCCATTCTGCCGAGGATCGCTCCCATAAACATGATCGACGAACGCATTTCGCGCATGAGATTTTCGGGGATTTCGCCGTTGTTTGCCCCTGCCGCATCTATGACCGCGCAGTTTGACGAAAAGCTGCATTTACAGCCAAGGCGGTTAAGAATTCTCGAAGCCGAATAAACATCAGTCAGCGCAGGACAATTTTTCAGAACGCACTGCCCGTCGGTGAGCAGCGCCGCCGCCATGATAGGCAAAGCGCTGTTTTTGCTTCCCTGAAGGAACATCTCGCCGCTGAGGCGATTTCCTCCGATAATTGTAAATTTCTGCATATGATCACCTCACAGCTTTTGCTTTATACTATGCGGTGATCGGTATTTTGGTTACGGCGACAGCTTTCAGAACCTGTTCTTATTTTTTCAGCAGCTTCTCAACAACGGCAAGAATCTGCTCGTTGGTGTCGTTCATATGAAGCAAAGCCGCCGCTTCGGACATTTCAGTTACCTTTTCCGGCGAATTATAGAGTTTTTCGATCTCGGCGATCAGCTTTTCGGGCGAAGCGTCTTTCTGCTCGATAACTTCCGCTGCCCCTGCCTTGCCGAGAACCATGGCATTGTGATACTGGTGATTTCCCGCAACGATAGGTGACGGAATAAGTATCGACGCCTTTCCTGCCGCTTCAAGCTCTGCAAGAGTCGACGCACCGGAACGGCATATCACAAGATCTGCAGCCGCAAGGCATATGTCCATATCGTTTATGTATTCGGTTATTCTCAGTCTGTCGCTTTTCAGCGGAATTCCCGCCGCTTTCATCGCCTGCGGAAAAGTATCCTTACCCATTCCGCCGTAACCGTGGATATGGTTTATATTCAGCTTTTTTCCGAAATGCCATTTCACAGCTTCGGTCATCGTTTCGTTGATACAGCCTGCTCCGAGACTTCCGCCGAACGAGAGAATGGTAAAATCATTGTTGAAGCCCAATTTCCGGCGCGCTTCCGCCTTTGAAACATGATTGATACTACTGCGCACGGGAAGTCCCGTGACAGTGTATTCAAATTTGCTTTCGTCCATGAAATCAAGAGCTTCCTTGACTGTAAGCATTACATGATCGACCTCTTTTGAAAGAAGCTTATTCGTAACGCCGGGATACGCATTCTGCTCGTGTATAGCCGTAGGAATTCCCATTCTGGCAGCCTTGCGTATCACAGGACCTGCGGCGTAACCGCCTGTTCCTATGGCAATATCGGGTTTGAAATTTGTGATTATTTCCTTAGCGCGCTTTCCCGACGTGGCAAGATATGCCAGCGCTTTGGCATTTCTGCCGATATTTTCTATTGAGATCCTGCGCTGGAATCCCGCGACTTTGATAGTTTCAATTTTATATCCTGCCTGCGGAACAAGCTTTGCCTCCATACCTTTCGGAGTTCCTGCAAAGAGAAATTCCGCGTCGGGATATTTCGATCTGATAATATCTGCGATCGCCAGTCCGGGATTAATATGACCTCCCGTACCTCCGCATGAAATAAGAACTCGCATATTTCATCTCCTTACGAATTTGTTTTGCTTTCGGCTGCTCTTTTCTCCTCGGGATAATATCTGTGTTTTGAGATGTTAAGAAGAATTCCCATTTCCACAAGCTGCATTATCAGCGCCGTTCCGCCGTAGCTGAAAAACGGAAGGCTGATACCCGTATTCGGTATCAGATTGCTTACAACGGCAAGATTGAGAACGGTCTGTATGCCGATCTGAGTCGAGATTCCTACTGCAAGAAGCATTCCGAATCGGTCTTTGCAGCGTACGGCTATGGAATATCCCTCAACCACAAGAAGAAAGAATACTATAATAATGGCAAGCGCGCCGATAAATCCGATCTCTTCGCAGACTATCGGAAAAACGAAGTCGTTCTTCGATTCGGGGAGATAAAGATATTTCTGACGGGAATTTCCCAGACCGAGTCCGAACAATCCGCCCGAACCTATGGCAATCAGCGAATTGGCAGTCTGCCATGTATCGTTAAGAACGTCGGCGAAAGGATCCTGCCATGATTTAAGTCGAACCTGAACGTAACTTCCGGGTACGTTCGACTGCCAGATAACATACGATGCGATTGAGATAACTGCTGACGCGCCCAGCAAACACAGCTGTTTAAGATTCGCTCCTCCGCATAGAATGAGAGCAATAGCTATTGTAGACAGAAGAACGATAGCCGAAATATGCTTTTCAAGAATTATCAGCACCACATATACCAGCAGAAGTCCGCCATATTTAATGATACCTGTCTTGAAATCGTTCATTTTTTTGCTGTCGCGTTCCATGCTGTATGCAAAGAAAACGATCAGCGCCAGTTTCGCGACCTCCGACGGCTGCAAGTCGATCGGTCCGATCGTCAGCCAGCGTTTTGCGCCCATGCTTCCTTCCTCGGTATTACCGATAAGGAGAACAGCAACAAGCATTATCGCCACTGTAATGTAGAATACTCCCGCAATATTGATTTTTTTCAGAAACGGAAGCTCCATTTTTTTAAAGTTGTGATAATCGAAATTCATGAAAAAAATCATGGCGATAAATCCAATAATTGCGTTTTTAGCCTGATTTTTCGCATAATACAAACCGTCGCCCCTTTCGCTGTACGCCCATGCATAGCTTGCGGAAGCCATCATAACTATTCCGACTACGAGAAGAATCATGATATAGGCGAAAAGCGAAAGACTCATGTCGCTGTTTCTGCCGCCTCCGAATAAAGCGGGAAACACTCCCTGCGAGGTTCTTCTTTTCTTTTTTGTTTTTGCAGCAGAAGCCATTTTTCCTCCTGTTCATTTTCTAAAGGTTAAGTTAGACCAGCAATGTTACAATTCCCAAAACGCCGAAAATTATTCCTGCCAGCGAGAATGATATAACTATTTTATATTCGCTCCAGTTGCTCATTTCAAAATGATGGTGTATGGGAGTCATTTTGAAAATCCGCTTGCCTTCGCCTGTTTTCTTCTTGGTGTATTTGAAATAGCTTACCTGAATTACTACGGAAAGAGCCTCGATAATGTACACAAGCGATACAAGAAGCATGAGCAGATGATTGTGAAGCACCAGTCCTACGCCCGTTACGGCAGCTCCCAGAAACATCGAACCGGTATCGCCCATGAAGCATTTAGCGGGATTGAGATTCCACAGCAAAAATCCGAGGCAGCCGCCTGCAAGAGCCATCGTAAAGCACGAAAGTTCTGTCTGTTTAAGTATTGCGCAGCAAACCGTGAATATAAGCATTGCGGCGAAAGTTACCGAACCGCACAGTCCGTCTACGCCGTCCGTAAGATTTACGGCATTGGTGAGGTAAATTATCACGGGAATCATTAATATATAGTAGAAAATCCCAAGCTGCGGAGTTTCCCAGAATCCGAGGTTTATAGAGGTCGAGCCGTCGCCGAATTTATACAGCAGGAGAAGAAATCCCAGCGAAAATATCGTTTGCAGGATTATCTTCTGTATAGCGGAAAGTCCGTCGTTGTTTTTGCGTGCGACTTTTGTATAATCATCAATAAATCCGATAAGTCCGAAAAGCAGTGAGAATATCAGTACGCCGAGCAGTCTGTAAAACGCATGATGAGTAGAAGCGGCGGTAACATCAAGTCCTGAATTTATGCGGTACGCCCAATATCCTCCCATAGACGTAATGACAGTCGAAATTATGAACATAAAGCCGCCCATTGTGGGAGTACCCTGCTTTTTCGCGTGCCATTGAGGGCCGTCCTCAGTTTTAATAGGCTGACCGAATTTTATTTTGTGAAGAAACGGTACGAGCCATTTTCCCGAAACAGCCGCTATCCCGAATGAGATCAACGCCGTCAGCAAATTAATGATCCAAAATGACATCTGTTAATACAACTCCTTTTGGCGCAGTGCGCCGCATTCAAGCTACAAAAGCTTCAGACCTTCTGCAACTATTTCTCTTTCATCAAAGTGAATATGCTTCATGCCTGCAAGTATCTGATAATCCTCATGACCCTTGCCAGCCAATACAATTATATCACCTTTTTCCGCAATTTTCAAGGCATGGAAGATAGCTTCCTTTCTGTCCGTCACAATATCGCGCGGAATATCGGAATTTTCCAGTCCCGCAAGAATATCCGCGATTATCGCATCAGGCTCTTCGTTACGCGGATTATCGGAAGTCACGACAAGTCTGTCCGCGTATTTTGCGGCGGCGGCAGCCATTTTCGGGCGTTTAGCCGCATCGCGGTTTCCGCCGCAGCCGAAAAGACAGATCAGCCGTCCCTCAGTGTACTCCTTAACGCTTCTGAGAATATTTTCTATGGCGTCGGGAGTATGGGCATAATCGCATATCACCGTAAAATCGCGTCCCGTCGGGATTATTTCACATCTTCCCTTAACGCCGTTGTAATCCGCGATCGCCGACATTACCTTATCCGCAGGAATTTCCTCGCGCAGGCAGACTTCCGCGGCAGCAGTCAGATTCGATACGTTGAACATTCCCGGAATAGGTGATCTTACGCCTGTTTTTTCATTTTTGCGGTTAAGCTCGAAGCTGCTGCCCGTAGATTTTATGTTGATATTATCGGCGAATACGTCGGCTTTTTCTTTAACCGAAAATGAAGTTTTTCTGCATTCTACTTCGCCGAAAAGCCGCTTTCCGTATTCGTCATCAATATTTATCAAAGCATGATCGCACACGTCGAAAAGCATTTTCTTCGCCTGATAATAATCTTCCATATCTTTATGGTAATCAAGATGATCCTGAGTAAGATTCGTGAAGACGGCTGTTTTGAATCTTGCAGGTCCTATTCTATGCTGAACAAGCGCGAACGAGCTTACTTCCATAACCACGTATTCGCAGCCGCTTTCAGCCATTTGCGCAAGAACGCTCATGAATTCAAATGTAAGCGGAGTTGTATTTTCGGTGTGGAAAATTTCGTCTCCTATCTCATTTTGGATAGTGCCGATAAGTCCCGTTTTATGACCGTTAGCCATGAGGATATGCTTTATAATGCTTGTGGTAGTAGTTTTTCCGTTAGTACCCGTAACGCCGATAAGAGTCATTTTTCTTTCGGGGTGACCGAACCATGCGGCGCAGAGCTTACCGTAAAGCTTACGCGAATTATCGGTAAGAATCTGCTTATCGCCAAATCCGAGATCGCGCTCGCATACTACGGCTGCCGCACCTTTTTCAAGCATTTGCGCGGCGGCGTCATGACCGTCGAAGCTGCCGCCTTTTACGCATACGAACAGACTTCCCTCGATTACTTTTCGGGTATCGTCCGTAATAGAAGAAATTTCCGTATCGCCAATAGCGGTAACGGCATTATTTTCAAGCAGATCAATAAGTTTCATATTTTCTCCTTTCAAGCAATCTTAATCTCCTGCGTCGTTTACTTGGAATTCTACTTCTATGGTAGTGCCGACAGGAACTTTTTCTCCCGGTTCCGGAGATTGCTTGTTGACAACCGCGCCGTCTCGATGTATAGACGCTCCGATAGCAACGTAATTAAGCTTTTTCCAGACAACAGATTCATTCACGACGCTTGGCGTAAGTCCTGTAAGATCGGGAACTTCGGTATAATCAACGGTATGACTTTCCTCGGTATAAAGATATACCGTGCCGTCTTTTGATATCGTTGAACCTGTTAAGGGAGACTGCTTGACAACAGACGTGCCTTCGCCGATTATCTCATAATTTGCGCCAAGACCGTCAAGAGTGCTTTTCGCAGCTTCAAGATCGCCTTCAAGCAGCGGCACTTTTATATCAAGTTCACTGAGTTCTTCAGCAGTGTATTCGGGACTCATTCCGAGATACGGAAGAACTTTTGTAAGAATATTTCTTGCCGTGGGAACTGCGACCTTGCTTCCGTAGTATCTGTCGCCGTTATTCGCTCTGTCAGGCATATCAGCTATAACAAGAAGTATTACTTCCGGATCGTCCGCAGGTGCGAAACAGCAGTATGACGCGCAGTTTTCCTCCTGATTCTTGTTAAGCTTGATTCCCTTTGCGGTAACAGATTCACGGATTCTTTCCGAAATTCTCTCCGAAGTACCCGATTTACCGCCTATGGAATAACCCTTGATAGTAACGTTTCCGCCGTTGCTGTCAGTTGTTACATGATAAAGAGCATTTCGCATTATAGCAGATGTTTCTTCGGAAACTACCTGACGGCGAACCGTTCTTTCATTTTTGAGAACGATATTGCCATCCTCGTCGACAATTTTCTCGACAACATAAGGCTGGAGAAGATAACCGCCATTGATAGCCGCGCAGTAAGCCGTTATCATTTCAAGAGGAGTGATCGTCTCATTCTGTCCGATCGACGACATTGCAAGATCGACGGTTGTCATTTTATCGACAGTCTGAGTTATACCGGATGATTCGGCAGGCAGATCTATACCGGTGCGCTCTCTTAATCCGAAAGCGTCGAAATAATAACAGAACTTATCAATACCAACGCGCATTCCTATTTCCATGAACGCGGGGTTGCAGGAATGTGTCAGAGCCTCCTGATAAGACTGCGAACCGTGACCTCCCGTATCATGACAATTTACCGGCTCGGCATGACCCTCAAGCTTGAGAGAACCCGAACAGTAAAAACTGTCCTTGTTGACATCAACAAGATTTTCTTCAAAAGCCGCAGCGCTGGTGATGACCTTAAAAACAGAACCGGGTTCGTACAATTCGCTTACACACTTGTTGCGCCATTGAGTTTCACGCGCAAATCCCTGAAGCTGCGTAAATTCATCGCCGTTGAGCGTTTTCAGCTGAGCCTCAATATAAGGTTCGGCAATTTCATAGGGATTATTCAGATCAAAGCTCGGATACTGCGCCATTCCGTAAATCGCGCCTGTTTTTGCATTCATGAGGATCGCAGCGCAGCGATTCTTGACCTGAAATTCAGTACTCATTTCTTCAAGACAATCTTCAAGATAATACTGAATATTCATATCGAGGGTGAGATAAATATCATTGCCGTTCTGGGGAGCGTATGTTTTGGAATATCTGTACGGAAGCTCGTTTCCGTGGGAATCCTTGGCGGAGATAGTTCTACCGTCAACTCCCGAAAGATAGTCGTCGTAATACGATTCAATGCCGTACAGACCGTATCCGTCCGCCGCCGTAAATCCGATAACGGAAGCCGCCAGTTCATTATGCGGGTAATATCTCTTGGTATCTTCCTCAACATTAAGGCTGATAAGATCGTACTGATTGAAAAACGCGAGGACTTCATCGGCAACTGGCTTTTCAACTTTTTCCTGAAGAACGCTGTACTGATTGTCGGCTTCCATTGCCTTTGTAACTTTTTCAGCAGTGATTCCCAGCTTGCTTGAAAGAAAAGCTACGGCTTCTTCGCGGAATGCGGCAGCCGATACGGGAAGCTGATCTTCGATAACAGTTTCCACTTCCGCGCCGTTTTCATCGGTAGTGATCTGTATCTCAGGCTTGTATGTACCGTTTTTGATCTCCTCGGTACGCTTATCAATTCGTTCCTGAAGCGCTTCAAGATCATCGCGGAAGCTCGACGGATCGAGGAATACTTTATAAACGGACGCGCTCTTGGCAAGCGCAGTTCCCTGCGAATCATAGATCGAACCGCGGTGAGCTGATATCGTGATCGAGCCGAAATGCTGATCATTAGCCATTGCCTGATATTTATCGTTATTCAGCACAGAAATGCGAAAAAAATTTCCTGCCACAACAGCGAAAAGTATGAAAAACGCGATCGTCATAACGATTTTTGCGCGAAATTTCATATCTCTTGATGGTAGATTATTGTTATTTGCCATAAAAGTATCCTTTCTTCGTGGAGATGTATCTGTTTTTCGTCCAAAAATCTTCATAAAATAGAATAAGGCAGGGTAACCGCCCCGCCTTTGAACATCTTCTCTTCTTATATGATGTCCTTCTATAAAGATACGACGAAGAAATTTATACGCTTGTCAAGCGTGAGATCAACCTCCGCACCGTAAGTATGCGGAGACTGATCTCGATTCCGATCACTCGCTGTATCTCCGTGTGTTCTACTATAACTACGGCGATTATATATATATTTTTTTGCCGTTAGCATTTTATTGTTTAAGGCAGTCCGTTTATTATATTTATATTGGTACTACCCTCTGAAATATTCCACGCAGCTGTCAAAAAATTTCTTTATCTTTGCGGCAAAGCCGTCATCCTGCTGTGGAATTTTCACTACGTCATCGGTCTGTATCTCGATATACTTGATCTGCGAAGAATCTATCTTCTGCATTCCAAGTACATTCTCGGCATAATCCTCTACGTTTTTTGCAGACAGCTTGCTGTCAAGCTCCGATTGCAGACGGACATTTTCGGCTCGTGCAAGATCAAGCTCTTCGTTAAGAGCCGATACCTTGTTATACATTGTATTACGCCTGTCCAGACTGTATATTACGGTACCGAGCATAGCGGCTGCAAGAGCAGATACCAAAATAATAGAAAACACGGACCCGCTTTTTGTTTCTGTAGTCCTCATATTGATATGCGGCTTTTTCTCAGGCTGCTGCAGATTTTCTGATTTTCTTGAAGTACCGGCTCTGCTTTCTTCTCTTTCGTAGTAGCGTACAGAGTCTCTCTCAGCCATTATCGACCGCACTCCTTTCTATTACTCTTAATTTGGCGCTTCTGCTTCTGTTGTTGATTTCAACTTCATTTGCGTCTGCCTCTATAGGCTTTTTGTTGACAAGCTTTCCCAAAGGCTTGCGTCCGCATACGCATTGCGGAAAATCAGACGGACATATACAGCCCTTACACCATTCAGCGAATCTCTGCTTGACCATGCGATCTTCAAGAGAATGAAAAGTGATAACGGCAAGTCTGCCTTGAGATTTCAGGCAGCCGAAAGCTTTATCGAGTCCTTCCGACAAATGGTCGAACTCTCCGTTCACAGCGATACGGATAGCCTGAAAAGTTTTTTTGCAAGGGTTTTTCTCTCTCCGTGCTTTTTGCGGAACGCTTTCCCTGATAATATCGGCAAGCTGAGCTGTTGTGATTATCGGGGCGGTTTCTCTTGTTCTGACAATATTTGAAGCGATACGTCTTGAGAATTTCTCCTCGCCGTACTCAAAAATTATCTTTGCAAGCTGCTGCTCCGAAAACGTATTAACAATATCAGCCGCACTCATACCGCTTTGGCTCATTCTCATATCAAGAGGAGCGTCTGCGGAATGATAGGAAAAACCTCTGCTTTCTTCATCGAGCTGGTGTGAAGATACCCCAAGATCCATGAGGATACCGTCAACCTTATCTATTCCGAGTTCTGAAAGTACGTCGTCAAGCTTCGAATAATTCTGATGAATGACCATGGCATTGCTGAAAATTGACAAACGTTCGCCCGCAGCTTTTACAGCGTCGGGATCGCGGTCAAGAGCAATGAGTCTGCCTTTTTCGCTCAGTCTTGCAGCAATTGCAGAGGAATGTCCGCCGCCGCCGGCAGTACAGTCAACATACACGCCGTCGGGATCGATATTAAGTCCGTCAATACATTCGTTCAAAAGAACAGGTATATGCTTGAATTCCATAAACTACTCCTTCTTGATACATATGCACGTATAAGCCGCATTCCGCAGCTCCTTCATACATATTTTGTAAACTCAGAGAACGAGGTTTGCCAGCGCCGCTTTCATTGCGGCGGGATCCACGCTTTGTCTTGATTCTTCAAGTTTTGTGGGGTTCCATATCTCCGCCCTGTTCATATTGCCTATTACGGTAACTTCATCGGTGATACCGGCATAATTCCGCAAATACTGGGAGATAAAAATTCTTCCCTGTTTATCCAGAATCTGTTTGTCCGCACCGGCGAGAAGCTTTCTTCTGATCTCCGAGCCTATCTCGCCCGTGATCTGATTAAGCTTACCGCAGTATTTACCGAACTCTTCCACAGAGTAAACGGCGATGTAATTTTTTTCATGTCCGATACAAAGATAAAATTCCGTCCCGAGAATTTCGCGAAGCTTATTTGGGAAGCTCATGCGGCCCTTAGCGTCGATACTCGGATTATAAGTACCGTATAGCGGCTCGCTCATATGCTTCTCCTCGCTTTCCGACGTTCCGATGCTTCAGTTTACCTTTTATTTGGAAAAAATCACATCTCAATGCCTTTTTTCACCCTATGTTAATATTATACAATATATGCGATCATTTTACAACCCTCAATTTTGTACAATTATGAACGCAATAAAAAAGATTTATTTAGTAATAATGTTTATTTCTTCCATTTTAGCCGCCTCACACGGAACGTACGTTTTAAATATGGTAAATTATGTTAATATAAATTCCGCCTTTATTCAACTCTTTTACTAAATTATTGTTCAAAAAACACAAAACAAGCCTCTGAACGTTAATTCAGAGGCTTGCCGGAATTTTAATCAATAACCATAGCCATAATCATTGGCGTAACCGTCACCGTACCAACTGTCTGTTACAGGCTCTGTCCAGCTGTAATCAGGCTCAGTCCAATCTGTGGACGGTTCGGTATACCAATCGTCGGTAGGCTCTTGAACAGGAGGTTCTGTCGGATATACTGTGCCGATATCCGTCGGATAATTGTTGGGATAGTTCACGGGCGGTGTATAATTATAGTCCGGATCTACAACAACAGGTGTCGAACTGCCGTCAGGTATAGCTTCGCCTTCCGGTCTTGGCGTGTAATACAAATTGAATTTTGAGGATTTCAAGCCCATTGCAAGCTTAAAATCATATCCCTTTACCGTAAGCTGATCGTCGATATTGACGTATGTAACATATCCCGTTTCAGCCGAATACTGCGGCTTTATCCAGTTATACGGATCAGAGGACAGCTTAATTCCATACGCGCTCTGTATCATATTGCGCAGCTGATAATCGTCTATATACGTTACAGTACCGTAATGCGGATCGAACGCGGCGTCATAATCGCTTGAAACCGAACGCAGATACGGCAGATCAGCCCAGAATACCTCGTAACAGTTTGCTGTAATGCCTCCGCTTGAAGCCGAGAACATGGTGAGCGCATAGTCGTTATCGTAGAACAGCGCCTGTCCAAGTACTTCGGTAACAGCGTCCACAACTATCTGCGGCGGATTAGGCTTGCATCTCAGATCGTTCGAATTATTGCCGTTGTATTTACAGTACGTATATACAGCGACTGCCTGAGCCTTTATAGCTTCATAGCTCATTGAGCTGCCGACCTCGTTGAAAACGATCTGCGAGACCATGGAAAGAACGTCGCCCGAAATGCCTGCGACTGTTATTTCTTCTTCATAGGCAAGTCCCGTATCCATAAGATATGTTCCCGGGAAGTAGTGGAAAAGAATATCCTGATATGTCCAGCCGCTGTAGGTAGCATAGAAATTAGCGCCGTTCTGGCTCATTCCCACGCCGTGTCCCCAGCCGTAAGTAACCATAGCGAACTGTCCCGGAACAGCCTCTATGACAGGCTCACTCTCAAGCCACGGAATATCGCCGACATATCCGCCGGTAACATTCAGCTCTACAGGAGTGGGCTTTTTACTTTTTTTCTTTGTGCCGCCGCCTGCTTCGGGAGAAGTTTCATAGCTGATAAGGGAAAGGCTGTCATCATAGTCATCAAGCTCAGCCTTATACCACTCTATCTCCTTTTCCTCTTCTTCCGCGACAGTTTCAGCGGATTGAGTAGTGGTAACTTCGGTAGAAACCGCAGTGGTCTCCGTCTCTGCCGAAGTTGTCGTAGTTTCCGCGGTGCTTGTTGTATCCACCGCATTTGCGACGCCTGCGGTACTGCTGCAAGCTATCATAATGCTTGCTGCCATAGCCGCGGCTTTTTTTAATTTTCGTTGATAGTACATCGGAATCACCTCAATAAGATAATTGATGGAACAGTAATTGTCAAACATATGCTGTCCCGAATTCCAGACTGTCTTAATCGTCTGTATCCTTGTCGGTCTCCTTTTGTTTCTCATACTCCTTTGTTCTCTTGATAGTGGACATATCCCCTGCAACCTCTCCGTCACGAAGCCGTCTGGCAACGAGAATGAAGCGTCTGTTTCCGATATCGGAATAGCAGGTGGAAAGGGTAAGCAGTTTGTCGCCGTATTCAACGTCTACGCCTGTATCAAACAATTGCTTTTTCCTTACACTCTCAACATAGTAATCAAAAGTTTTTTTGTCGTCCAGCTCTTCCATATTCCAATAAGTGAAATCGTCATTCCAGCTTCCGCCCGTAATCGAGCAGCCGAATATAACGTAATCATAATCCCTGTAATTGGAACTCAGCTTAATAAACTGCGCCTTATCTATAAATTTATAGTCGCCGTAATAATTCCTGAGAGAGCCGAACATGGTCTGATTGATCATGTTATGTCCGTATATTACAATATTTTCGGACTGGGCGTCCTCTACACCGCCGAAGTTGTCACGGTAATCCATGAACAGCACTCCCGCAAATTCATAATCACGCTTCGAATTATGATGAAGGTAAAAATCATTTGCGACGTAAGCCTGACCTCCGTAGTAGGGAATACCCTCGGGAATCTCACCCGGATCCATAAAAACAGGATAGTCCACATAAGTATTGTCAATTTTGATCCAGCCTATAATGTCCTTATTTTGTTTTAGAAGCATCTTGGCTTTCTCTGTCATTCCCGTTTCCGACGGCGTATAATCGTCATAAACAGGAATGGTCGTCGGCGCTTCTGTAGCAGCCTCCGTTTGCGGAATATCGATAACGCTCACGGTGGGAACGTGATCCTCGGTGCTTTTCTGGCTGTAAGCAATAACTCCGAGTCCTGCCGCAAGAAGTAATGCCGCGCAAGCAGAAACTATTTTCACCGCTTTTTTCATATATCATTCCTCAATGTTGATATCAATTTTCTTTCTTCTTGTTGTCTTTAGACTTCTTTTCGGCAGCGGCAGCCTCTTCGGCTTCCTTCACCGCCTCTTCGGGGCCGTATGGAATAAATACCGCGTCCTCATCGTACTTCTCATTTGGCTTTGAAACGTAATACATTGAGGGCCATTTGATATTTTTATTGGCTGTGCTCTTTGTCGTACCGGCATACAGATCTTCGCCCGAACGCACTTTACGTGCCATTATGATCAGTCGGCTTCTGTCGCCGAGCAGATAATTGCAGGTGGAAAGAGTAAGTATCTGATCTCCGTACTTGACGTCGACATCATTCGTACGCAAGGTTCTGCGCTTGGCTTCGTTGACAAAATCGTAATATTCTTCTTCGTTGTTGAAATCCAGATGATTCCAGCAGTCGTACTTCGTTTCCGATTCGTCAAAAGCGTCCACTATAAATATAGAGAAAATTTTATAGCTGTACGTCTCGTAATTGGAATTGAACTGAATAATTGGGTGATTTTCGTAATATTTTTCGTCTGTCTGATAATATTTCAGCTTGCCGAACATACTCTCGTCAGCCATATTGTGACCGTACACCACGAGATTATCCGAATTTTTCGCAGTAAGGTAATGATCCTTAACCCTGTCGAAATTATTGCGGCAGTCAAGGAAAAGCGCGCCCGAACGCGAGTCGTCGCCGTTGAAATTCAGGTGGAGATACTTATTATTATCCTCAGCCTGAACGACGGGCAGTTCAACTATCGGATCGCCGTTTTTCGTGAGAATTCTCATATAACCTATGACGTCCTCATTGATATCCATCAGTTTTTTCGCCGCGGTCAGCATTGTGTAATACTTTTCGTAGGGCGAGAATTCGCTGTTTTCGCCGCTGTTGGCGGAAGCATCGCCCGGATCGTATGTATCGTAAATATCGGCAATCTCGTTGTATTTCAAACGGCTGCGCCACAGATCGAGATAATAATCCCCGACCATATATCCGCAGACTATTATAGCGATAACAGCAGCCAAAAAAACGATTTTTCTTATAATTTCAAAAACGCTGTCGCCTTTCCTCGGAAAAAGATCTCTGATGGATTGTCCTAAGGTTTTCTTTTTCTTCTTTTTTTTCTTTTTATTCGAGGACGGATGCGACTTTGTTTTTTCAGTCCGACCGCCGTCAAACGGCGCGTAATCTCTTTTATGCGGCCTATCCTCTTCAGCATTAACAGCCGCTCTGATCGCCCTTATTTTTTCGGCTCTTGCGGATATATCACTGCCTGCGCCGTCCTCGTTTATCTTATTATCTTTACTCATTGGGTATTTTCGCCTCCGCTTCACGGCGTTATTTCAAATGATCACGTTTGAAACATCACCGAGATCAATTTTGTCATAATAAATCGTCAGTCTACCGAAAATCCGTTTCAAAAAATTATAATTCTTTCACAGTTTACGGTATTATAATTGTACACTATTTTTAATATGTTTGTCAAGACATGACTGCAAATTTTCACAGTATGACCTTTAAAACTTTATAATTTCGACATTTTTCGTCAACATTCACAAACACAACAGTAATTTATTGTAAAAAATGATTGTTAGTTATAATTAACTTTTTGAATACTCAAAAGTTTTCAACTCCGTGCCTTCCACAGCTTTCTGAATAAGCGGCTCAAAATCAAAGCTGTTCTGCGCCTTTTCAATATC
This sequence comes from uncultured Alistipes sp., assembly GCA_964401315.1. Lineage (GTDB taxonomy): Bacteria > Bacillota > Clostridia > Oscillospirales > Ruminococcaceae > Ruminococcus. The sequence goes on along the minus strand of CAYNYB010000001.1, from coordinate 131,029 downwards.
TTCAAGGCGCGGGCGAACTTTGGGGTGACGGGGCGTAAATACCGTGCAGCAGTCCTCATAAGGCTCTATTGAAGTCTCGAAAGTGTCTATTTTTCGGGCAATCTCAATGATCTCCGTTTTATCCATTCCAACGCAGGGACGGAATACGGGAATCCTGCAAACCGCATCGGTACACGCCATTGCAGCCATAGTCTGACTTGCTACCTGACCTACGCTTTCGCCTGTTATAAGAGCAAGGCAATTCTCCTTTTTCGCGATTCTCTGGGCGATTTCCATCATCAAACGGCGCATGATAATTGTGAAATATTCCTCGGGGCAATTATCCTTGATAGCCTCTTGAATTTCCGTGAAAGGCACGCAGAAAAACGCTATTCCTCCGCAGTAATCCGTTAATTTTTCGCAAAGAGTCTCAACTTTCAGCAGCGCGCGATCCGAAGTATATGGCGGACTTACATAATGTATCGCCGCAATGTGGACTCCTCTTTTCGCCATCATCCAGCCGGCAACGGGACTGTCGATACCGCCAGACAAAAGCAAGAGAGCTTTTCCGCTGCTTCCGACAGGCAGACCGCCTGCTCCCTTTATATTTTCAGCATGAACATAAGCATTGGTATCGCGAACTTCAACAGTCACTGTAACCTGCGGATTTTTTACATCAACAGCAAGATTCGGGAATTTTTCAAGAAGAATCCCTCCGAGTTCTGAGCAAATTTCAGGCGATTTCATCGGAAATGCCTTATCCGAGCGCTTTGCATTTACCTTGAAAGTGGACGCGCCTTCAAGAATTTCGCCGAGATACTCAACGGCTTTTTCAGAAATATCCCCGAAATCCTTTTCGCAAACACAGGCGCGGCAAAGAGCCGCAATTCCGAAAATTTTACCGACGCGTTCCACAACCTCCGCAAGATCACACTCATCGTCAAGGGGCGTGATGTACGTTGTCGACTGTGCGGTTGTCAATTCAAATCGTCCGAGACCTCTGAGACGCCGCTTAATATTTTTTTTCAACATATCTTCAAACGTCTTTTTATTAAGCCCCTTGAGTACCATTTCACCGAATTTTACAAGAACTATCTCTTTCATTTTCATTCTCCTATACATTTATAGTGTTATCCTCTAACAGAGTTGATTCCTTCATTCAGCGCCGCGGCAAATTCGTCAAGTTCAGCCGTCGCAGTTTCCGCAGTAATGCTTATTCTCAGCGCGCTGTCGGCATTTTTACCGTTTATGCCGAATTCTCCGAGAACTCCGCTCTGCTGCCCTTTTGAACACGCCGAACCGCTGCTTACGAAAATCCCCTTGCTTTCAAGGAAATGCAGCATGATTTCAGAACGCTTTCCTGCAGCGGAAATATTCAAAATATACGGCGAACCGTCGTCGGGAGAATTCACCGAAACTCCGTTGATCTTAGATATTTCAGCGATAAGATGCGATTTCAGCTTTTCTGCTGTTTCACGGCGTTCATTGATAGTCGGCTGAAATTTCTCAACAGCCGCACCGAATGCGCATATCAGCGGAACTGATTCCGTACCCGAACGAATCCCCTTTTCCTGCTTTCCGCCCGTCACGATCGGCAAAACTCTCACACCCTTTTTTATGTAAAGCGCGCCGATTCCCTTAACGCCGTGAATTTTATGTCCGCTCACAGAGATCAGATCGGCATTGATCGCAGAAGCTTTCACGGGAATTTTCATATAAGCCTGCACACAGTCGCTGTGAGTAATTATCTCCGGAAATCGCCTTTTTACCGCTGAAAACGTTTCTTTCACGGGCATGATATAACCCGTTTCATTATTGACGTACATCATTGTAAGCATTACGGTTTGTTCGTCGCAGGCGGACAAAAAATCTGCGGAATAAAATTTACCGTCGTCTCGCGGTGAAACTCTCACAACGTCAAATCCCGATTTTTCCAGAGCGCATAAAGTTTCCTCCACGGAAGCGTGTTCAACCGAAGAAGCCACTATTTTTCGGCGTTTTTTGCCGTAAGCGGCGCAAATTCCCCTGAGTGCGAGGTTATTGCTTTCCGTTGCTCCAGACGTGAAAATTATGGAATTAGAGTCCGCGCCCAAAGAAGCTGCAATGATTTTTCGCGCCTTATCAACAGCAAGCTGAGCGTCAAGACCTGTGCGGTGCAGTGAGGACGGATTCCCGAAATTTTCGGTCATAGCCGATACAGCCGCAGATACAGCTTCTTCGCATGGTTTCGTCGTTGCGGCATTATCAAGATATATATTCATATGATCACACTTTCTTCATAAGTTGAAGCGGTGAAAACACCGTATTTTTTATTATAACATAACTCCAATAAAAAAGCTATAGTTTTCATACTTTTTTAAAAAAGTTACAAAAAAGCAGCTCCGCAAACGCGAAGCTGCTTTTGTTAATAAAATTAAACTCAGTCGTTCTTCTTTCTGAGAGTGAATGCTGTAAGTCCTGCAATTGTGATTACTGCGCCGAGCATAGGAAGAGCGTTATCGCCTGTTTTCGGGGAATCCGTCTTGCCTGCTGTCGTTGTGGCAGTTGTAGTAGATTTTGCAGTTGTCGTCGTGGTTTTGGCAGTAGTTTCTTCGGGAGTCGGAGCGGCGTTGTAGTTTGCAAGGTATCTGTCGAATACAGAAGTATCAAAGCCTTCAAACTCATCTTCGCCAACAAAATGATACCATAAATCGTCTGTATCAAGATAATTCATGCTGGAATCAACTCTTACAAAATCGCCGTACTGAGCGTAAGCGGAATAAGGATCTTCTTCAGTATATGTGAAAACATCAGCAGTTTCCTGAGCAACGATATCACCGTCAACATAATCGTACCAAGTAATGCTGCCATATCCCATATGACCATAGTGACTGCAAAGCTGACCAGTGGCAGTATCCATAAAGAGAGCGGAATGACCTGCAACATCGGACGCGAGATAAATCATCTCATCGGTTTCAGGATCGTAAGTCATAAATTCGTACTCATAGTCTGTTTCAGACGTTCCGTCCTTGACAATAAGTTCGGGAATGCCGTCCTTATTCATATCAAAAACGCTCATTTCGAGAAGATTTATTTCGCCAACTGCAAATTCTTCGGCTGCATAACGCATAAATGCTTCGTAAACAATAAGAGTTTCTTCAACGGGAGACGCGTCGGCAGGAATCTCGGGGAATTCGAAATCATCGTCTATCGATTCGATCAGCCACGTATCAATGCCGTCTGTTTCCTCGCCGTTTTCATCTACAGTAGTCCATGTTCCGTCCTCATTATATCTAACAATTGCTCCATATAAAGCGAAAATCTCATCAAAATCCTCATTAATTTCTTCGATCTTGACAGCATTCCCGCCATCGTAGCTGTAAACTTCGGCAACTCGTCCTTCAAAATCATCAGTAGGACAAATAATCAGCTCCTCCAAGCCGTCGTCGTCCAAGTCAACAAGCGCATAGAAAAACGAACGGGAATTAATGTCAGCGTAATCGATTACGACTTTTTTATAAGAATCGACCATCGAAGACGGCTCTTCCGCACGCTTCAAAGCGCCGATACCCGGAAGATCCTTGGGGAGCGATACGGAAGATCCCGCAGCGCTTGCAGTCATACTCATTCCAGCGCATACCGTAAGGCAGGCTGCGCTTACAACCATAGCAGCAGTTTTTTTCAGTTTCATAAAATACCATCCTTTTAATTTATGTCATAAATTCACGCATCAACATCTGCGGTTACTTAAATTATAGCACATAGTTTGTGACTTGTCAATAATTTGTTCAGAAAAATTTATACAAATCCTCTGAAAAATAATTCTCAAAATCTTTCGGAAAAGCCTTGACAAGTACGGAAATATATGTTATAATTGTTTTACCTCATTCGGGGTTATTTTTATGCTCGTTTAAGGCACCCTCTAAAAACCTGTTGGGTTAAGCAAAAATAGAATAGGTGCGGCAAATGCCGTTCATAGCTGATTTTTGTCAAAAGAGGTTTTTAGAGGTCGCCTTAAAATGCGCATATTCCCCAATGAGGGAGGCAAACAACCTATCTTTGCTGCGGCAAAGGAAGTAATTTTTTCAGGAGGTGCCGATATGAGAGTAAAAATTACATTAGCCTGCACAGAGTGCAAGCAGCGTAATTACGTTTCCAAGAAGAACAAGAAGAACGATCCCGACAGAATCGAAATGATGAAACATTGCAAGTTCTGCCGCAAGCACACTCTTCATAAGGAAACAAAGTAATCGGAGGGAGTATTTTTATGGCTAAAAAAGATAAGGAAAATACCGCCGCCGAGACGTCCTCGAAAAAGGACAAGAAGGATAAGAAAAAATCCGAAAAGAAACAACCTAATAAGGTTGTGAAATGGTTCAAAGATCTCAAGATCGAATTCAAAAAGGTAGTATGGCCTTCAAAAAAGACCGTTGTCAATAATACCGCCGTCGTTTTGGCTGTTGTTACTGCTTCGGCTGTTTTTGTGGGCTTGATCGATACAGGTTTTCTTAAACTGTTGAGTCTTATCTACCAGCAAGGCTAATCACAGGAAGTCTGAGGAGGATCTGTTATGTCAGAAGCAGCTAAGTGGTATGTTGTCCACACATATTCGGGCTATGAAAACAAAGTAGCTCAGAATATTGAGAAGGTTGTTGAAAACCGTAAGCTTCACGAGCTTATCCAAGAGGTCAGAGTTCCTACCGAAAGAGTCACAGACCCCGCTACAAACAAGGAATACGAACGCAAGACCTTTCCGGGCTACGTTCTTATTAAAATGGTCGTTACCGATGATACGTGGTATATCGTAAGAAATACCCGCGGCTGCACGGGCTTTGTAGGTCCTGCTTCCGTCCCGACTCCCCTTACCGAAGAGGAAGTCAAGAAAACATTCGGAATTGACGTTTCGGTTGTTGAAGTTAAATTCAAAGAGGGAGACAGGGTGCAGATCTCAGGCACCGCTATGGACGGCTTTATTGGCATCGTTCAAAGCATCGACCTCGAAAACCGTACAGTCGATCTTCTCGTTTCGATGTTCGGTCGCGAAACGCCTACTACGCTGCCTATCAATCAGGTAGTCGCCGTAGACGATTAATCAAGCAATTAAAAAAAGAAGCCTGACGGCTTCAAGTGGGAGAGAATGATCGGATAATTTCCGATCTGCAAAGTCTCGCCATTTACCACATTTATGGAGGTGCGAATTACATGGCACAGAAAGTAGTTGGCTACATTAAGCTTCAGATCGCAGCAGGAAAGGCTACTCCTGCACCGCCTGTTGGTCCGGCTCTCGGTCAGCACGGCGTTAATATCATGGCATTCACAAAGGAATTCAATGAAAGAACAAAGAACGACATCGGTATGATCATACCTGTTGTTATCACGGTTTACGCTGACCGTTCGTTCTCATTCATCACAAAGACTCCCCCTGCGGCAGTTCTTATCAAGAAGGCCTGCAACATCAACAGCGGTTCGGGAGTTCCCAACAAGACTAAGGTCGCTAATATAACCAAGGAGCAGATCCAGAAGATCGCTGAACAGAAAATGCCCGATCTCAACGCAGGTTCTCTCGAAGCTGCTATGAGCATGATCGCTGGTACAGCTCGTTCAATGGGCGTTGTAGTTGTTGACTAATTAATTTTACGAATGGTGTATGGGATATCCCCATTCACGTTCTATCGGTGGGAGGGAAAGCCGGTTGAGAACGCCTTGCCAAGACATTGCGGACTCGCCCGCGGGTGCTGCCCGTTCTCGCTATTACCACTTAAACAGGAGGAAATATAATGAAACACGGCAAGAAATATGTTGACAGCGCAAAGGCTGTTGATTATGCAAAGCTTTACGAGTCTGTAGAGGCTCTTGAATTGGTTTGCCAGAACGCAAAGGCAAAGTTTGATGAAACCGTTGAAGCTCATATCCGTCTCGGCGTTGACTCCCGTCATGCCGATCAGCAGGTTAGAGGCGCTGTTGTTCTCCCTAACGGTACAGGTAAGAACGTAAGAGTTCTCGTTTTCTGCAAGGAGGACAAGTATGAGGCTGCTCAGGCTGCCGGCGCTGAATATGTTGGCGGTATGGATCTCGTTGAGAAGATCCAGAAGGAAAACTGGATGGATTTCGACGTAGTTGTTGCTTCGCCTGACATGATGGGACTTGTTGGTCGTCTCGGTAAGGTTCTCGGTCCTCGCGGACTTATGCCTAACCCGAAGGCCGGTACTGTAACTCCCGACGTTGCTAAGGCTGTAACAGAGGCTAAGGCAGGTAAGATCGAGTACCGTCTTGATAAGACAAACATCATTCACTGCCCTATCGGAAAGGCTTCTTTCGGAGCTGCAAAGCTTGAAGAGAACTTCTCTACACTTATGGAAGCTATCGTTAAGGCTAAGCCTGCTGCTGCTAAGGGTACTTACCTCAAGAGCTGCACAGTTACTTCCACAATGGGACCCGGAGTTCCCGTTGCTACAACAAAGTACGGCGTTTGATTAAAGTTCTATATAATAAAAAGCAACGCCCGTTGGATTTTTTCCAATGGGCGTTATTTTTTATACTCGCCGCTATTGCAAAATGTCCAAAGAATGCTGAACAGAAAATTCGTATGTCAAGGAAGACGACGAAAGCATACTGTCGTATGGTGAGGAGGATGACGCAGACAGACGGATTTTATGTCAGCATTACTGGATAGTTTGCAATAGCGGCGAGTATATATTCATGACTTTTCGCTTACATATATATCGGTGCGGTTTTTGATTATTTCAGCCGCCTCTTCGACAGTGCATTCACCGTAAAAATACCGCTCTGCTTCCTCTTCTATAATGCAAATGAGATCATGGTTCAGACCGCTTCCGAGAGTATTTGCGGATTCAATAGTTTTTACAGCCTGATCGCAGATATCTTCATCCATATTTAATTTTGCAGTATCAGCCCAACTGTAAAAAGTTTTACTGATAGGCGGAAATCCGGAATTGATACCGTTTGTAATATTAGTAGAGTCGTACATACGCTTGATAACCTCCCATGCCGCTTCCTTATCTTTGCAGCTATCCAGCACAGTTACCGTATTTACTGGATTTATCAGCGTTCCGCAATTTTCGGAGGGATAGCCTATAAAATTCACAGGCTCATCAAAAAGCTTGATATACTGCGAAAAATCGCCGAAATTACAAGCTTGAAAAAAATCAAAGATTGCTTGATTCCTTGCTGCATCATAATCCCTATCCTCATCATGTATAAATTCATTTTGAAAATTGCCGCAGAATTCCATAAGCTGTTTCAGATTATCATTATTAACGCTGTAAACGCCGTCCTTAAAACTTGCCGCATAGTCCGAAAAATACAGCATATCGTGGAAAATCCAACTGCTTACGTTGTCAGTTGTAAAGGGAGTTCCTTCGGGCGCATTCTCGTAAATCGCCGTCATTTCCTCGAAAGTCATGCTTTCAGCCGTTGAATATTTCTCTTTGCATACAAAACTTAAAACGTCGAAAGAGGAAGGCAGGGAATATAATTTCCCGTCAAATTCGCAGGCTTTCAGCACATTCGGCATGAAATCATCACGATTCAGTTCATCGTCCATAATTGAATAAAGATCGGTAAACACGCCCTTTGCAGGCAGATACTGCGGCATATCCATGAAAACCGCCATATCTGGAGCGTTGCCCGAAATAATATCTAAATTCAGCTGATCAAGCCCTGTTGAAACCTGCTTATTGTTTTCTTTATCATAAACATCATACTGAGTATAGTAAACAGGCTCGATCTTAACATAACTGTCAGAGCCGTTTTGCTGCGATAAAAACGAGGAAAATCCGTCCTCCTCATAAAAAATGCCCATTTTCAGCGTTACGATCTCATGATCCTCCTCTTCATCGGATTCGGTGATCAGATAAATTTTGCTGCAATTAAGATTCCTGTCGTATGCGGCTATAATAAAATCTTCACCGACAGGATAGATGGCGTGAACGCTGCCGATCTCCAATCCGAGCATGACGTTCGAAGCAAGTTCAACAACGGAATTTCCGGATATACCGCAAATTCCTTTTTCCGTTGCAAATACGGCTTCATATTTGCCGCCTCCGAAAATATTGGACAGCGGCATTCCGCACTGATCCAGATCAACAGTCTTATCGCCGATCTTCATCAGCGAATCCATGTCATTGAAATAGGCGTGGCACAGCTCTCCGCCAGCGGAAATTCCAAGACGACCGCCGTAATTGCTGCCCTCAACCGGTTCTCCGACCCCGTTATTGTCGCTGACAGTGTACAGAGAATCGCTGGTCACATACACTTTCCCGTCCTTTTCGGTGATGTTCTGAATACCGATCTCGCCTATTTCAGTCAGCGGAGTTTCGGCAATTATCGTGCAGTCCGCGCCGATATGGTACAGAGTATTTGAATAATCAATATTATTCGTAACAGCAATATAAACTGTATTATCCCCTGCTCCGCACATTTTAAAGTGCAGATCGATGTTTTCTGCAATCGGAATGGGAATTTCGCATTCGGTAAATTCTTTAAGCGAATTATCCGATGTGTAAAACTTCAGCGTACCATTCTCATCAATTGTACCTGTCAGAAATTCGTCGTTCAACGGCGCAATTTCAAGAAAAATTCCCGTAGGCGCGTCGATATTCCGAAGCCTGTAGCTTCCCTCATACTTCACAATTTCGAGAGTTTCTCCCTGCGTATCTGATTTTTTTGGCGATTCCGCGCATGATACGGCTGATATCAACATCGCGGTGGTCAGCATTGCCGATATAATTCTTTTTTCATTCATTTTTAACACTCCCAGTAAATTTTTTCGTCATCGGAAAAGTAAAAACCGTCTGACATAATATAGTGATTTTAAACGACAAAAAAGACGAAGAAAAAATATATTTTTTTATTTTAACTATGAAAACTTGGTTGTTGCAAAATTATGCTGAAAAGGCGTATAGAATTTCCATGCAAACAAGTCCATATTTTATTGAATATGACAATTTTCTTATTATTTATCTCGAAAGCCTTGACAAATTCATCCATTAAATGTATAATAAATGTGTTAGTCAACAATAACTCATTAAGGAGCTGAGGAAATGACTTTAAAAACTGCGGCAGAAGGCACGGAATATATCGTTAAAGAAATTCAAAGCGATGACGAAGAATTAAACTCATTTCTGTTTTCATTGGGCTGCTACAGCGGCGAACCGATCACCATTGTTTCCCGAATGAAAAACAGCTGCGTCGTATCAATTAAGGACGGCAGATATAATATTGATAATCAGCTTGCCGATGCTATAGTTATATATGATTGATCGTCGTTCCTAAAATGATGATAATCGTCAGTTCTGGCGGTTATCAAATTTTTTGACTATTTGTTAGCTTATAGTAACATTATCTTTAAGCCTATAAAATTATCTGGGAGGAATTATTTATGAGAATCGCCTTAACGGGCAATCCGAATTCGGGCAAAACTACAATGTTCAACGCCCTGACCGGCAAAAATGAAAAAGTCGGCAACTGGGCAGGCGTTACCGTTGACAAAAAGGAACACGCCATAAAAAAAGCCTACTGCACGGGCAGTGAGGAACTTATCGCCGTCGATCTTCCCGGCGCTTATTCAATGTCGCCGTTCACCAGCGAGGAAAGCGTTACAAGCAGCTACGTGAAAAAAGAAAATCCCGACGTTATAATTAATATCGTTGACGCAACAAACCTCAGCAGAAGCCTCTTCTTTACTACGCAGCTTCTGGAATTGGGAATACCCATGGTAGTTGCGCTTAACAAGAGCGATATAAACAAGAAAAAAGATACCAAGATCAATTCCGCAAAGCTGTCCGAACGTCTTGGTTGCCCTGTTATTGATACGATCTCAACATCTTCCGACGGTCTTGCTGATGTTATCAAGGCTGCTGTTGAAAGAGCGGGAAAATCTCAGAATGCGCCTTATAAGCAGGGAGATATCGACCTTTCCGACAAAACAGCAGTTGAAGCCGCAGATCGTAAGCGTTTCGATTTTGTAAATAAAATCGTAAGGGACGTTGAAACGCGAAAAGTTTTGACCAAGGATAAAAATTTCGGCGATAAGATAGACAATGTCATTACCAATAAATTTGTCGGAATCCCGATATTTGCCGTTGTAATGTTTCTGGTTTTCCAAATATCGCAGGTCTGGGTCGGTCCGTTTATTGCCGATACCCTCGTTGGCTGGCTTGAAGCTCTCCAAGGCTGGGTCGGCGATCTCCTCGGAGACGCAAATCCCCTGCTCAGCGCGCTTCTTGTTGACGGAATCATCGGCGGCGTTATAGCCGTTCTGGGATTCCTCCCTCTCGTTATGATAATGTATTTCCTCATTGCCATTCTTGAGGACTGCGGCTATATGTCAAGAGTTGCGGTCGTTCTCGATCCTATCTTCAAAAAAGTCGGTCTTTCAGGTAAATCCGTAATTCCGTTTGTAATCACTGTCGGCTGCGCAGTTCCCGGAATCATGGCAAGCCGTACTATCCGCAATGAGCGTGAAAGGAGAGCTACGGCAATGCTTGCTCCGTTTATGCCGTGCGGCGCGAAAATTCCCGTTATTGCTCTTTTTGCAGGCGCATTTTTCGATGACGCTGGCTGGGTAAGCTTTCTCATGTACGCTTCGGGCATCGTCCTTATATTCCTCGGCGCGCTCCTTGTAAACAAAATTGCAGGATACAAGGCAAGAAAATCTTTCTTCATCATCGAGCTTCCCGAATACAAATTTCCGTCCATCGGGGGCGCCTTCAAATCAATGTGCAGCCGCGGCTGGGCATACATAGTAAAAGCTTCAACCATTATTCTCCTTTGCAATACTGCCGTCCAGATCATGCAGAGCTTCACATGGAGTTTAAAGATCGCGGAAGAGGCTGATTCCTCAATTCTCGCTTCTATCGCAAGTCCGTTTGCTTATCTACTCGTACCGATCGTAGGCGTTCTAAGCTGGCAGCTGGCAGCAGCAGCCGTTACGGGATTTATTGCTAAGGAAAACGTTGTCGGCACTCTTGCGGTATGCTTCGTTGGACTTGAAAATCTCATAGATACCGAAGAACTTGCGCTTCTTGAAGGTGCAGGCGCTGCAACGGCTTCTATCATGGCTATCACAAAGGTTGCCGCTCTTGCATATCTCATGTTCAATCTCTTCACACCGCCATGTTTCGCCGCTATCGGCGCTATGAATTCAGAAATGAAGAGCGCTAAATGGATATTCGGCGGAATCGGTCTCCAGATTGCAGTCGGATATACAGTTTCATATCTCGTTTACACTATCGGTACACTTATTACCGCTCCTTCTTCATTGCAGGCAGTTCCCGCGATTGCAGGTCTTATTGCGGTTCTTGCAATGATATCAGTCATAGGAGTTCTCATAAGTCGTTCAAACAAGAGCCTGAAGAGAGAATACGCTCTCGCAAAGTAAATTATGGAAGATATTATTATTATTGCCATCGCCGCGGCAATTATAGCGGCGGCTGCATTCTACGTTATACGCGCAAAAAAAAGCGGTGCGCACTGCATAGGCTGCCCTTATTCGAAGCAGTGCGGCGGAAAGTGTTGCAGCGATAAAAAGAAATAAAGTTTATCCAACTCTATTAAGACGAATACGCATATAGAAGTAATGCCCGAAAGTAGTTTTTTTGAACTGCTTTCGGGCTTATTTTAATTATTTGTTTATTCGAATAAATCAGAATTTACATACTTCTCCGCTAAATGTGCATCAAACGGATAATCTTCCCCTGAAAATGCCAATTTCAAGAATTGTTCTAATTTCATATTTAGGGAGATGCTCATTTCATCGAAAGATTCTTCGGGTTCTTCCCATAAAATATCATGGAAAACATAAGTAACATCTCCAGAGACTAAATTAAGGCAAATCAAATCTCCATTCGCACCAAATCCAATCATCAGAAAACCATTGTTGATTATTGGTAATAATTCTTCCGAACGATATTCCTCAACGATTTCGTTTTGTGACATAAGATAGGTTTTTGCCGTTCCATAAGATGAAACGTGTAATTTAACCGAATTGCTCATTATACAAAGGTATTCATTGATGTCATCAGGAAAATGCTCTGCTTTTAACTTTGGAGAAAGTATCGCCTTGTGTATCTGAATATTATTATTTAAGAATAACTCTTTTATTGCTTCAATATTAATCATCACAGTCCTCCTTTGATAAATTCCAATTTATTTTACTAATATTATACATTAAAAAAACTGTTATGTCAATAGTAATGCCATAGTATTCTGGACTTATAATCAAAAATACTATGGCTAAAAATTTCTATATGAGTATCGACCTTACGATACAGATTTTTCTATTTGATTATCACCGATTTCGGAATTTTCACATATTATGTAATGAAGCATGGGTATATATTTCTCATGCTTCATTATTTCCAATATGAAAGGAATGATCTTTCATGGCGCTTTTCTATAATAAAGCTACTCTTTCCTACAACGGAAACGTGGCTGATTCAAATATAACCACAGGCGAAATAGTGGAAGTGCTTTCGGCTACAAAAAACGCTGTTGAGGACAGCTACGGCAGAAACGATACGGTCACCTATATTGTTAATATTATTAACAGTGGCAATACCGATTTTACAGATCTCACCCTTACCGACGATCTCGGAAGCTATCGCGACGCAACAACAAACACTGACCTTGTGCCGCTGAATTACGTGAACGACTCTGTAAATTTCTTCGTCAACGGAGTAAAACAGGCAGATCCGACCGTCACTTCAACATCGCCTCTTACCATCGAGGGGCTGAACGTTCCGGCAAGAGGCAACGCTTACGTTGTTTATAATGCGCGTACCAACGATTTTGCTCCCCTTGGCGAAAACGCGGTTATAAACAATACGGCAAACATCACCGGAAACGGTATTCTCAACCCCGTTACAGCGGAAGCCGCAATCAACCACAGCGATGAACCTGACCTCGATATCAGCAAGTCGCTGAATCCTGCGGTAGTTCCCGAAAACGGCACGGTAACGTACACTTTCACCATTCTGAATAACGGCTCCGAGCCTGCTGACGCTTCTGACAATGTTATATTCAGAGACGTTTTCAATCCCGTGCTTGATATTTCTTCCGTTACTTTTAACGGAACGCCCTGGACTCGCAATACCGAATACAGCTACACCAATGACGGTACTTTCACTTCCCTTAACGGCAGCATTACAGTTCCTGCCGCAACATACACTCAAAATCCCGATACGGGCGCATGGGTTGTAAATCCCGGAGTAAGCACTCTTGTTATCACAGGCAGTATTGCTCCATCAACTCCTGCTCCGACAGTTCCAACCACACCTACTACCGACACTCCGATCACTCCCACAAAATAAACAACAATGCCGCACAAAATTACTTGTGCGGCTTATTTTTCATATGTGTTGATTATATGAACCGCAGTTTCACGCCGCGTACATCGATTGTTCATAGCATATTTTTCCAGATAGCGATGCGCCTGCGGTTCAGTAAATTTCAGATACTTCATCAGCGCCGATTTTGCGCGGTTTATAAGACGTATATCGTCTATTCGGCTCAATATCTCCGCACTTTCCTTAACATCATGGAAATTTCCGCTTGACAGTTCAATTTCGCTGAGACATCGGCTGAACGCCTCGCTGCTTATCGGCTTCGGAATCACAGCTATTCCGCTATCAAAAAAACTGCTTTCAAGTTCAGCCGCAATATCTCCCGAACATATCATGATCACAGCCACAGACAATTCATCAGCGGCAGTCTCGGCAAGATCGTTACCGAATTCATCGGGCAGCGGCGCATTTATAATTATAAGATCAACTTCCGCGCCGTTTTTTATCATTCTTCGCATTTCGCTGCCGCTGTTAACAACGTTCACACTGTTGAATCCTTCATTTCTGAGAATCTGTTCAGTAGTCCTCACAGTCTCCGAGGGCGTCGTTACAATAATTGCTCTATTCATCGATCACGCACCTCAGATAAATCGGAAATAGTTTTTTTCCTCGAAATCGTCTTTATCCTTTGCAAGATGGTATTCCTGAATCTGGCGTTCGAGATTACCGAGAAAACTGCCGCTGACTTCTTCGGGTAGAGTTCGTTTGATGAAACTGCTTTCCTGCGCAGCCGCCGCGGCTTCTTCAAGCGAAAGCGGAAGCGGCTCAAAAGCAGAGTAGGAATCGCCTTTCATGGTGCTGTCCATCAACGAGCAGTCGCCCGAACGTATTCCCTCGATGCCTGCCGCAATAATAAGCTTGAATGCTACATAAGGATTGCAGGCGGCATCGGCGGAACGAAGTTCAATACGCGGCGATACTCCTGCCGAATGCGGAATTCTTATAAGCTGGGCGCGATTTTCGAACGACCAGTTTACATATTTCGGGGCATAGCCTATACCAAGCCGCTTATATGAATTCGTAGTTGTATTGAGAAATGCGGTGATCTCGCGAATTCTGCTGAGAACGCCCGAAACAAAGCATTTTCCTTCGTGCGACATAGTCTCCGCATCGCCGCCGAAAATATACTCTCCGTTTTTCTTCAAGCTAAGCGAAATGCTGAGCGCACTCCCGTGTTCATTCTGAAGCGGTTTCGGCATAAACGAAGCGAAAAGTCCGCATTGGGCTGCTATGGATTTTACGACCGTTTTATAATGTACCATGGCATCGGCGGCGGTAACAGGCTCATTTTCGCGGAATTCTATCTCATTTTGTCCCGGTCCGTGCTTGTGGCAGGAGCTTTTCGGACCGAGTCCCATTTCTTCAAGTGAAAGACATATCTCACGGCGCGCGTTTTCGCATTTATCAAGGGGCGCAACATCGAGAAATCCGCCGTAATCATGCGGATTTTTCGTAGGTTCGCCCTTTTCATTAAGTTCAAACAGATAAAATTCGCAGCGCGTCCCCATTTCGCAGGAATAACCGTTAAGGCGCAGATCGTTGATATAATTAACAAGATCGGTACGCATATCGCCTGCGAAATTATTTCCTAACGAATCTTTCAGACTACAGAAAAATCTGACTACTCTTCCTGATTTCGGACGCCACGGAAGCACGGAAAGCGTAGATATATCGGGAACAAGAAGCAAATCGGAAAAACCTTTTCCCAACGATGAAGCGTCAAACGGAATGCCGTGGCTGAAAGCATGCTGAAGCTCATTCGGCATGATCGCTATATTTTTCAGATTCCCGAGAATATCGCAAAATGTCAGTCTTATAAATTTAACATCGTTTTCTTCTACAAATTTAAGTATTTCTTTGGGCGTATCGTTCATAAAAACCTCCGAAATAAATGTTATACATTTATTATAACATATTTTCCGCAAAATGTAAATAACATATCTTGCAATGTTTGTGTCAAGTCGCTATTGATTTTCGGCACATTGTATGCTATAATAAGTATAGAATTCAAATAAAAGGAGAACGCCATGAGTAAAATAACTTCCGCGACTCGAAAACTTAATAAGCTTGCAAAAAAGCAAATGGCTCTCCGCGATTCAAAGCCTAAATGCGTACATCGCGCATTGCTTCTTCGCTCGCTTATTATCATGAAAACCGTAAAACCCGATACCGAGAAATTTTTTGCCCCAATGATGAAACTGCTCATGACCTACTGTAAACGCCCAGATGTCAAGGGCGATTACGAAAACGGAATGGGCAGGCATTATTACTGTGCGGTTTCAGTCTCAGGCAAAAAGCTGTCTCAATGCAATTCATATTTCCTCAACGGCGCAGGCAAGCCCTATAAAAGCGCGCGTGCGATGTTTGAAGAGGATTACACAATGGCGCTGACTATGTACCGCGCCGGTTATATGGCTAAATGCGCTGAATTTCTGGGTCGCGCCGTTCATATGCTTTCTGATATGTGCTGCATTCCTCACACGGCTTCCATGACTTATTTTTCATCGGGACGACGTTTTCACAAAGCTTATGAGCTGCTTGCGGAAGCTGTTTATCCGGATTACGTCGATGAACAGGATTCACCGGATCTTCCGAATTATCTTTTTGCCGATCGAAAAAGCTTCGCGGACGATCTCAATAATATCGCTGCCGAAACTGCCGCAGGTTTAAATGATATATCCGCCGCTCCTCTTGAAGCCGTTATCGAACAGCTTTACCGCACGGAGCGTATTCTTGCGATATTTCTGTTCCGATTTATCGACGATCTGACAATGCCCGAAAGAAAAGCTCATTTTGTCACCAACGGTTCGGGCTGCCGCATATTGCGCAAAACCGCTCCGCTGACAGTTAAAGTAACCAAAAAAGGAATTCAGCTCCACGGTGTAAATCCCTCTCCCGATTCTGCGATAAACGTTACAGATACTTATTTTTACGCGGCTCACAGGCATGACGGGCTGTACACGCTTTCCCCTGCCAAAGACGACAAGGGACTTGTGCTTGATGTGGAAGACGGCAAAATAGAATGGCGAAAATTTGATCCTGAAAGCAAGACGCAGCTTTTTAAGTTGTAACATTAAGGAGATAGTTATATGGCGTCAAAATTAAAAAAGATCCTTCTTATCGGAAACAGCACCGAAACACAAAAAATATATGAACTTCTGTCGGATTCCTACACGTTCATATGCGCCGATTCTACGGACAAACTTCTTGAAAACTGGGATACTGTTTTTATAGAAGTGACCGCTGTCATAATGGATTCCGAACAGGCAATTGCTAATGATTATGAGTTTCTGAAAAAATCCGTAAAAAACGGAAGATTTGCTTTTACTCCGCTTTTGCTGATCGCAGACAGCAAAAAAAGTGACGCGCAGCTAAAATGTCTTGATTATGACGCGGTTGATTTTATTACAATTCCGTTTCAGAAAGTCACAGTGATAAACAGAATTGAAAACGCTATACGCATTAAGGACTCCGCTTCGTTCTACGAGATAGAACGTATGCTGAAAGAACTTCCGTCCAATATTTATCTTAAAGATATTGACGGACGATATATTTTCGCCACACATTACTGGCATCACCTTGATCACTCCGACGACGCAGACTGGACGATACGCGGAAAAACCGATCTGGATATACGCAAGGACAGAGAAAATGCTAAAATGGCTATGGAAAGAGATATGGAGGTAATCAGAACAGGTAAGGGCGATCACTATATCATTGAAATAAATGTTGACGATATTCAAGAATATTTTGAGGTATTCAAAGAACCAGTAAAAGATCAGAACGGCAATATTACCGGAATTATAGGACTGCTCAATAATGTAACGGAGCATGAAAAGCTGAAACGTCAGCTAAAAAACGCTGCAATTATCGACGGACTGACCGGGTTGTATAACCGCAAGGAGATTCAGCTGCGCATTGACAATGCAATTGAAAATTACCGCCAAAACGGCAGCATTTTCTCCGTTATTATGCTTGATATAGACAATTTCAAGCAAGTCAACGATTACTACGGTCATCAGCAGGGCGATGTTGTTATAATAGCATTGTCTGATATTCTGAAAAATAATCAGCCGTCATATAAAGGAAAATTCTCGGCAGGGCGCTGGGGCGGCGAAGAATTTATGCTGCTTCTCCATGATACGGAAATATCCGCCGCCGCGTACATTGCGGAGCTTATACGTCAATGCTTTGCCAACACGCTTTTTCCCGATATGAGATCGCAGACTATAAGTCTCGGCGTTACTCAGGTAATGTCCGACGATACGTCCGACTCTCTTTGTATACGTGTAGACGGCGGACTTTATCAAGCAAAGAAAACAGGTAAAAACCGTGTTTGTATAGTATAAGAGCCTGTTCAGTATCTCCCCGCGCACATCTTTTCGGCAAATTTTGCCGATTGCTGCGTTGAAAAAGCTCACCATACAACAGTGTGCTTTCACTTTTTCGCCTTGCACTCGTCAAAATTATGCGCGAAAATCCGCACACGTTGAGATACTGAACAGGCTCTAAAAAAAAAAATGGAGGAATTAAAATGAAATATGGCCTTGTAATGGAAGGCGGAGCAATGAGGGGAATTTTTTCAGCAGGCGTTATGGACGTCCTGATGGAAAACGGCGTCGATTTCGACGGACTCATAGGAGTTTCGGCAGGCGCTTGCTTTGGCTGTAATTACAAATCAAAACAGAGCGGCAGAGTTATCCGCTATAATTTGAGATTCTGCAAGGATAAACGCTATTGCAGTCTGCATTCGCTTATAACCACGGGCGATATGTTCGGCGCGGAATTCTGCTACGATACTATCCCGAATAAGCTTGACCTTTTCGACAGCGAAACATATGTAAAAAATCCCATGAAATTTTACGTGAATGCAACCGACGTCGAAAGCGGCAAACCCGTTTATCATTGCCTCGAAACCGTCGAACCCAAAGAACTTGAATGGATACGCGCTTCCGCTTCAATGCCTATGGCGGCGCGCATTGTTAATATTGACGGAAAGAAGCTTCTCGACGGCGGAATTGCGGATTCGATACCGCTTAAATTTATGGAACGCAGCGGTTACGACAAAAACGTCGTAATTCTCACTCAGCCCCGCGATTTCGTGAAAAAATCTGGTAAAAGCGCTTCGATGATAAAATTTTTATACCGTAAATATCCGAATCTTGTAAATGTTTATCTTAAACGCCCTAAAATTTACAACGAACAGCTTGCTCACATTCGCAGATCGGAGAAAAATGGGACGGCGTTTGTTATTGCTCCGCCCGAAAAACTTCCTATCGGTCATATCGAGCATGATCGGGACAAACTCCTTGAAGTCTACAGAATAGGCAGAAACACCGCGCGGAAACGACTTCCGGAATTACTTGAATTTATGAATAAATAGCAGAAGCTGATACGGAAATTCTCCGTATCAGCTTATTTGATTTAGCATAAGAATTGCCTTGACATTAAACCCCAACACTTTTCGAAAAGCAAATTTTTCCCTTATCAGCCTTGATTTTTACAGTTTCTCCGCTCTTAACTCCCGCACTGATGATCATTTTCGCAAGCTCGTTTTCGATCAGATCGGTCACACGCCGTTTGATCGGACGCGCACCGTATTTATCGATCTCTTTCGCGGCGGCAACGGCTTCCACAACGTCCCTATCATAGCAAAGCTCTATTCCAAGCGCTTTAGCGCGGAACTTAAGATTATCAAGCGCCTTTTCGCTTATCTTCATTATATCGTCGCGCTCCAGACTGCGGAACACGATTATTTCGTCGATACGTCCTGCAAATTCAGGTGTGAAATGCGCTTTCACGGCGTCAAGAACTCGTTTTTCTTCGACGGTTTCGCCGCTGCTTCCGAAACCGAGAGCGGCTTTCCCGACAATTTCTTCCGCGCCGATATTCGATGTCATAATGATTATGCAGTTTCTGAAGCTTACCTTGCGCATCGTCGAATCCGTCAGCATACCGTAATCGAGAACTTGCAGCATCAGATTCAGCACTTCGGGATCAGCCTTTTCGATCTCGTCAAATAATACAAGCGAATAAGGATTGCGGCGAATTTTCTCGCACAAGCTACTGCTTTTGTCATCGTATCCGGCATATCCGGGGGGCGCGCCGATCATTTTAGAGACGGAATGTTTCTCCATATATTCGGACATATCGACCCTTATCATATTTTTTTCAGACCCGAACAGGCACTCCGCCAACGCCTTTGCAAGTTCTGTTTTACCAACTCCCGACGGACCTGCGAACAGAAACGACGCCGATGGTCTGCCTGCTTCACGAAGTCCCGAACGCGACCGACAAACGGCGTTCGTTACCTTTTTGACGGCGTAATTGTGACCGACCACACGCTCAGAAAGATTCTTCTCCAGCGTAGTAAGCTCGATAGAATCTTCCGCGGCGATCTTATTAAGAGGTATGCCCGTTTTCATCGAAACTACAGCCGCGACGTCCTCCGCACTGACCGCGGCTTTTTCATTTCCGTTAATTATCTTTCCCAGATCATTCATGTTAAAATTTTTATTACGAAGTTCCACAAAATCCGACGGCCGAGGTCTCCGTCCTGATGTATGACGAATTTTCGCGCAGGCGCAGGCTTCGTCGAGAACGTCGAGAGCCTTGTCGGGCAGGAATCTGTCGTTAATATAACGTACCGCCATGCTCACCGACAACGCCGCCGCTTCATCAGGAATTTCTACTCCATGATAATTTTCATAGCTGCTTTTCAGCCCGAGGATTATCTTAGTGCAGCTTTCCGCATCAGGCTCGTTTACATAGATCGGCTGAAAACGCCTTTCAAGCGCGGAATCTTTCTCGATAGATTTGCTGAATTCTTCGATTGTAGTCGCTCCGATTATTTGTAATTCGCCGCGCGCAAGCTGAGGTTTCATAATATTTGCAGCGTCAATAGCGCCCTCTGCCGCGCCCGCTCCGACGATCATGTGAATTTCATCGATGAACAGAATTATATTTCCGGCGTTGACAGCTTCATCAATGCAAGCCTTAACTCTCTCTTCAAAATCGCCGCGGTATTTAGCACCCGACAACAGCGATGTGAAATCCAGCGAAAAGATAAATTTATTTTTCAGCGAATCGGGAACAAGATTCCTCACGAAAAGTTCCGCTACTCCCTCGACGATCGCTGTTTTTCCAACGCCTGCCTCACCGATAAGACACGGATTATTCTTATTTCTGCGCGAAAGTACCTGCAAAACACGCTCGACTTCATTTATCCTGCCGATAAGCGGATCGTTCTTTTTTATAAGCGCAATGTCAGTCAGATTTTTGCCGTATCTGAATAAGTTTGGCAGGTGCGACAATTTCGGCTTTATCGCCTCATATAATTCCCCTCTTACCGCCGATGAAGAAATTATCTCCAATCCGCTGCAAATTCCCGTCATGCTTCCTCCCGCTTTTTTCAGAACTGTGCAGGCGCTGCAAGAGGATTCGCGAATTATAGCGGCAAGAATATGTTCGGTGGTTGCAAGCCTCTTTTTATCGCTTATCGCAATGCTGCAAGCGTTATCGAGTATTCGCCGCGTTGCTGTCGTAAAATATCTGTGATTCAATATAGACGGCGCACCGACTCCCACAAGTTCGATGATCTCACGCCGCAAATCGTCATATGCAACTCCGTTTTCAATCAGGATCTCCGCAGCGTTCGACGTACCGTCACCGGTTATGGACAGCAAAAGATGCTCGCTGCCTACATAGGTATGACCCATTTCGGAAGCCGCCTCGACTGCTCCCTCTATTATTGCGGCTGCCTTTCGTGTGAATTTGTCTGTATTTATCATGTTATCTCCTCCCGACTTTGTTCTGCACTACTATATTATGCCACCTATTCCATGCGATAACAGTCGAAACAGATAATTGCGAAAAATTTTGTAAATCAGACCTGTTCAATAATCTTCAAAACGCTGCCTGACTTTTCTTTTTTGCGTCATTCAGCATTTTTCGGGTTATTAAAGCAATTCCAGTTGAGATAAAAAGGAGTTCACTGATAAAAATTTTCCACAGACTGCGTTGTCGTCCTTGCTATGGAAAATTTTTATTCAGCTCCTTTCCTCTTCATCTCAACTGGAATTGCTGTAAACAGGTCTATTTAATGTTGTAACACTTTTTTTGCTGTGGCATATTATGTACTATGAAGCGAAGGAAAAACGCTTCAAATACATCTTCAAAGGAGATATTAACTATGTGTAATTCATGCTTCGGAGGCAACAACAGCTGTATGTGGATCATCCTTCTCATCCTCATCTTCCTCGCATTCAACTCATGCGGATGCGGTAATTCCTGCGGTAACAACAACAATAACGACTGCGGCTGTGGCTGCTGATTTATCCCGAATATAGGATAAAAAGGCGAAAAAAGCTGCTGTGGGTTTGATCCCGCAGCAGCTTTTTCATTTATTATGCAACACAAGGATTACTATGCTTGTTTGCTTTGATGATTTCAACGCTTGGCAGTATTCAGAGTAACCACCTTGTTGCGCCTGTTGATAAGCGTAGGCTCGGTTTTTTCCGTCACGCACTCTTTCGTGATGATCGCCTTGGCTATGCTTTCATTTGACGGAATGCTGAACATAGACTTCATAAGTATTCCTTCGAGAATTGAACGCAGCCCTCTTGCACCTGTTTTCTGGGCAATCGCCATTTTAGCGATCTCCGCAAGCGCGTCGTCTTCAACTTCAAGTTCAACGTCGTCGTATTCAAACAGCTTCTTGTACTGCTTGATGAGCGCATTTTTAGGCTCGGTAAGAATTTTAACAAGCGAAGTTTCGTTAAGCTCTTCAAGAACGGTAATTACGGGGAGACGTCCCACAAATTCGGGAACCATTCCGAATTTAACAAGATCTTTCGGAATTACTTCCTTGAAAATGTTATTCTTTTCTTCCTTGATATTCTTGATCTCACCGCCGAATCCTATGGAGGACTTACCTATACGTCGCTGGATCTGATGCTCCAGACCGTCGAAAGCGCCGCCGCAGATGAATAGGATATTTTTTGTGTCAATCTGTATAACTTCCTGATTCGGGTGCTTTCTGCCGCCCTGAGGAGGAACGTTTGAAATCGTTCCCTCAATAATTTTCAGCAGAGCCTGCTGAACGCCCTCGCCGCTAACATCGCGGGTAAGAGACGTATTTTCGGACTTTCTCGCTATTTTATCGATCTCGTCGATGTAAATGATGCCGCGCTCTGCCGCATCAATATCGAAATCAGCCGCCTGAATAAGACGAAGCAGAACGTTCTCAACGTCGTCGCCGACATAGCCGGCTTCCGTAATTGTGGTAGCATCGGCAATTGCAAACGGAACGTTAAGAAGTTTGGCGAGAGTCTGGGCAAGGAAAGTTTTTCCAACTCCGGTAGGACCGAGCAGAAGAACGTTGCTCTTTTGCAGTTCCACGCCGTCGGTTTTATCGGAATCGCTTTCGGTCTGACTCAATATACGCTTATAATGATTATAAACCGCGACAGAAAGCGAAATTTTCGCCTCATCCTGCCCAATAACATATTCGTCGAGAAAGCTTTTTATCTCGGCAGGCTTCAAAAGCTTTATTTCAGAAAAAGAATCCTGCTTTTTCTGCTTTGAAGCCTTATTCTGGGATTTTGCAGACGATCCGTAAATCATTTCATAACAGTAAACGACGCATTCGTCGCAGATATTTGAAATGCCTGCGGAAAACATACTGTTTACCTTATTTTCACCTTTTCCGCAAAAGCTGCACGATTTAAATTCAGCCATTCAGAAACCCTACCTTTTCTCGATAACCTTATCTACAATACCGTACTCCATAGCCTCCTGAGCCGTCATATAATTATCACGCTCCGTATCCGCTTCAACCTGCTCAATGGGCTTTCCCGTATTTTTCGCAAGAAGTTCGTTCATCTTCATACGAGTTCTGAGCAAGTGATCGGAATGAATCTTGATATCGGTACACTGACCGCCGAGACCGCCCGAAATGAGGGGCTGATGTATCATGATCTCGCTGTTCGGGAGAGCGAATCTTTTACCCTTTGCGCCTGCGGCAAGGAGAAACGCGCCCATGGAAGCAGCCATACCGATACATATTGTTGATACGTCACACTTTATATACTGCATGGTATCATAGATTGCCATGCCGGCTGTGATCGAACCGCCGGGACTGTTGATATAAAGTGAGATATCCTTTTCCGTATCCTGACTTTCGAGGAAAAGAAGCTGCGAAACAACAAGGCTTGCCGTTGTATCGTTCACCTGATCCGAAAGCATAATGATTCTGTCATTCAGCAAACGCGAAAAAATATCGTAAGACCTTTCTCCGCGGCTTGTCTGTTCAACAACATATGGTATAAAGCTCATATTCATCGCCCTTTCTATAAAAGCTGCTGTCCCGAAAATGGGACAGCATATGTATACATTAATTATTCAGCTGATTCCTCGGCAGCGGAGTTGTCAACAACGGCATTCTCCTTAACGAGTTCGATAGCCTTTTCAACCTTCATGTCAACTGTGTACTCATCAATGGGGATAAATCTCTTGACTGTCTCAACGTCCATGTTGTTTGCGGAAGCGATCGGAGCGAGAGAATTGTTAAGATCTTCCTCTGTGATCTCGATGTTTTCGATCTCAGCGATTTTTTCAAGAGCAAGTCTCAGCTTAACTTCGCCAACCGCTCTTTCTCTGTAGGTTTCTCTCATATCGTCCTCGCTCATGCCCGTGTACTGGCAGTAAAGCTTCAGATTCATACCCTGCTGCTGGAGCTGCTGATCAAATGAACGGATAAGAGCGTCGATTCTCTGCTCAAACATACAATTCGGGATAGGAGAATCAACCTTGTCGATGATCGCCTGAAGAACAGCGTTGTCAAATTCCGAATCAGCCTGCTTTATAGCAGCGTCCTCAAGCTTAGCCTTGATGTCAGCCTTGTATTCGTCAACAGTATCAAAATCTGTCGAATCCTTGATAAGCTCGTCGTCGATCTCGGGAAGTTCCTCATAGCTGATAGCCTTGAGCTTTGTCTTGAAAACAGCTTCCTTGCCTGCGTACTCTGTCATCTGGTAATCCTCGGGGAATGTAACTACAACGTCGAATTCGTCGCCGATATTCTTGCCGACGATCTGATCCTCAAAACCGGGGATAAACTGACCGCTGCCGAGCTTAAGAGGGTGATCCTCGCCCTTGCCGCCTTCGAAGGCTTCGTCGCCGAAGAATCCCTCGAAATCAATAATTACTTCGTCGTCGATCTGCGCTGCTCTGTCGTCAACGGAAACGATACGAGCATTCTTCTTTCTGATGATATCGATCTGCTTGTTAACGTCCTCGTCTGTTATATCCTTGACGATCTTAGCAGCCTTTATTCCCTTGTAATCGGAAATTTCAATTTCGGGCTTTGTAACGCAGACAACTTTAAGTTCAACGCCTGCTTCCTTATCGAGCGATTCAATATCAACGCTGGGTCTGTCAACAAGAACGATGCCTGTTTCTTTTACGGCAGCGTCGATCTCGGGACCGAGAAGAGAGTTGATAGCGCCCTCATAGAATGCGCCCTCGCCGAATTCTCTTTCAGCAAGCTTTCTCGGAACCTTGCCCTTTCTGAATCCCTTGATCTGGATATTCTTTCTCTGACGCTGATATTCTTTTTCAACAGCTGCTTCAAAAGCCTCGGCGTCGATAGAAATTACAAGTTCGGTTGTGTTTACATCTGTTTTGTTTGATGACTTTAACATGATATTCCTCCATAATATATTCGTTAATTTTAACATTGTACTTTGTACATTTTTCATCTTGTCACATGCAGAAATCGCATGGCAAGATTCAATACTTAAACATTATAGCACATCTGAAAAAATTTTTCTACAATTATTGATGTCTTATTGACGACTTCTAAACTTCCTACAAAATCACAATACTTTTTCGGGCTTAAATTGTATATAATCACCCGAAATCAAATGAAAATTTATGCCGTCATAAGTGTTTTTAACGCACAATTCGTGTGCGGAACGTCCGTGAATATGACCGTAATAGCATTCCTTAATGTTATATCGGTAGAGAATTTCAAGTATGTCATAGTTGAAATTCGTCGCAAATATCGGCGGATAATGCATAAAAACTATAGGTTCCAGATCTGCCGAAAGAGCCGATTTTATCGACGTTTCAAGCCTCTGAACTTCACGGCGCAGAACTTTTTCATCCTGAGTTTCACCCGGCATATTTACCCAGCCGCGCGTACCGCAGATCGCATAATTTCCATACGCATAATGATTGTTATGCAGAATTTTTATCGTATCAAAACCCTCCGCGGCAAGATGATCCTCCATTTTCTTCATGGTCACCCACCAATAGTCATGGTTGCCCTTAATGATGATCTTCTTCCCCGGAAGCTCGTTGATAAAGCGAAAATCAGCCGTTGCCTGCTGCAATGACATTCCCCACGAAACGTCTCCTGCGATCACTACCGTATCTTCATCGAATACGGTAGTCCGCCAGTTTTCCTCGATCCGCTCCTGATAATTCTCCCAGCCCGCAAAAATACTCATCGTTTTCGCAGGATCGCTGAAACACAGGTGCAGATCCGCTATCGTGTACAGGCTCATCAGAGTCCGAGGGTCTTGAGAACGTATGCTTTCTGATCGGCTTTCTCAATTACATCGCCAAAACGTTCAGGCTTGTTTTTGAGATCGGCAAGAGCCGACGGAACGGGAATATCCGAAAGCTGAGCGATACGATCCACCTTGGAATACTCGTCCATATCCTCGTTCCCGCTTTCAAGAGCCTCAAGGACTGCCGCGCTGAATTTATAAGGGCTTGCCGTAGAAGCAATTACGGTTTTAGTTTCGTCGCCGGTAGCAGTCTTATAATCGTTGTAAACTTTAACGGCAACGGCTGTATGCGTATCGCAGGTGTAGGAATACTTCTCATAAATGGCGTGGATCGTATTTTCAGTCTGCTCGTCGTCGCAGAATCCCGCGCAGAATTCCTCGGCAAGCTTAGCCTTGACATCGTCGCTTACTTCGTACTTGCCCTCGGAAGCAAGTTTGCCGAACCATTCGCGGATAACGGCGTCGTTTTTACCGGTCATGAGATAGAGAAGTCTTTCGAGGTTGCTGGAAATAAGGATATCCATAGACGGCGAAACAGTTGCATAAAACTGTCTGTTTCTGTCGTAAACTCCCGTATTTATAAAATCTGTAAGAACGTTATTGATATTTGAAGCGCAGATAAGCTTGTTTATCGGAACGCCCATGTGCTTTGCATAATAAGCGGCAAGGATATTTCCGAAATTGCCGGTTGGAACGACAACATTGATCTTTTCGCCCAGCTCGATCTCGCCGTCCTTGGCAAGCTCGGCATACGCGGAAACATAGTAAACTATCTGCGGAACAAGGCGTCCCCAGTTGATGGAATTCGCGCTGGAGAACATCATGCCGTTCCCGTCGAGAAGAGATTTCACGTCGTTGTCGGTAAAAATAGCCTTAACGCCGTTCTGGCAGTCGTCGAAATTTCCCTTTATCGCGCAAACTCCGACATTTTCACCCTCCTGAGTTTTCATCTGGCGCTTCTGCATAGGGCTTACGCCGTCCTCGGGATAGAATACAAGAATTGAAGTACCCTCCACATCCTTGAAGCCTTCGAGAGCGGCTTTTCCAGTATCGCCGGAAGTTGCCACAAGAATTACGATCTTCTTGTCAAGGTTGATCTTCTTTGCGGAAGTTGTCAGGAAATAGGGCAAAATCTGGAGCGCCATATCCTTGAACGCACAAGTAGGACCGTGCCAGAGTTCGAGCATATACGTGCCGCTGAAAAGATGAGCGATCTCCGCAATGTTCTCCGTCTCAAAATTTTTAACGGAATATGCATTATCCGTACAATAATGTATCTCAGCCTCGGTAAAATCAGTGAGGTACTTTGAAAATACATATGCGGCTCTGTCGGCATATTTCATCTCACCTACAGCCCTGATCTCATCAAGCGTAAGAGCGGGTATCTCCTCTGGAACGAAAAGTCCGCCTTCCGCAGAAATTCCCTGCGTGATAGCTTCGGCGCTGCTTACCTTAACTTCGCTGTTTCGTGTACTGTTGTAAAACATAGAATCACCCTTTAAAATATGAAATTATAGCCTGTGGTATCATAGGCATTTTTTATATAATCAATGCTCAGCACCTTTTCCCCCGACACTATCACCTGTGCGGTATCAAATCTCGGCTGAAGTTTATTCGGGTGCTTACAGCAATAATCACTTGCGGTTTTTATTATCAATCCCTTTTTGCGGCTGTTTACGGCTTCAAAACCGCTTACCATGCTATGGGGATTTCTCGTCTTGACTTCGACGAATATTATATATACGGAATTCACGGCAATTATATCTATTTCGCCGCCTTTTATGCGGTAATTCCTGTCCGCGATCTCATAACCAGACCGCGTAAGAAGCTCGCATACGGCTTCCTCGCCTATCCTGCCGATCTCAGTACTATTCATGCCCGTCACCAAGAATTTTCTTCAGGAAAGATTTTCGATGAATATCGCTCGCGCCGTATTTTAGGAGCATTTCACGGTGAAGCGCAGTTCCGTAGCCTTTATGCTTTTCAAAGCAATACCGCGGATATTCCTCGGCAATACGCTTCATATAGCGATCTCTTGAAACCTTTGCAAGCACAGACGCAGCCGCTATTGAAGCAGAATTCGCGTCGCCCTTTATAACGTACTGCGCGGGACAGTCAAGCTCAGGCAGCCTGTTTCCGTCGATAAGAGCCATATCAGGCTTTATTCCCAATCCTTCAACAGCGCGTTTCATTGCAAGCATGGCTGCCTCCAGAATATTCATTCTGTCTATCTCTTCAACGGACGCCGCAGCAATACAGTAAGCTTTCGCCTTTTCGATTATTTCATCGTAAAGCTTTTCACGTCGAGTTTCGGAAATTTTCTTGCTGTCGTTGAGATAATCTATATGAACATCATCTTTGAAAATAACAGCCGCAGCATAAACATCTCCTGCAAGAGGCCCTCTGCCTGCTTCGTCAACACCGCATATGATCGGATAATTTTTTCTTAACTCCGAATCGAATTCGAACAATTCCTTATGAAATATTATTCTTGGCATGGTTCTTCACCCTCAGCAGGCAATTCAAGAGTAATCCTGCCCAGCTTGCCGCTTCTGAATTCGTCCAGAACAGTGATTGCGGCTCTTTCGGTATTTATCTCGCCGCCCGAAATCATCATTCCGCGCTTTTTGCCGATCTTGCACAGCATATCAAATCCACTGTCATCATCGGATAATTCCGCTTTATATCGTTCCCGAAGCGAATTCGGGTAATTTTCGTGAAGATAGACAAGAAGCTTCATAGCCAAGGTTTCAATATCAAGAATATCGTCGCTTATCGCACCCGTAAACGCAAGTCTTACCGCTGCGGACTGATCCTCGAATTTCGGCCACAATACGCCCGGCATATCGAGAAGTTCGGTGTTGTCCTTAAGCTTTACCCATTGCTTGACGCGGGTAACGCCGGGACGATCTTCAACTTTGGTACGCTTGCTTCCCGCAAGCTTGTTTATAAGCGAGCTTTTTCCGACATTGGGTATTCCCAATATCATAAGTCTCACAGGTGCGCCCGTCATGCCGTTTTTGCCGCGCTTGTCCATAAGCGGTTTCAGAACCGTCGCTTTCAGCGTTGGCAAGAGCTTATTGATCCCCTTTCCCGATTTGCAGTCGACGGCAAGAGCGGTAACGTTTTCCTTTTTAAAATATTCGACCCACGCCTCCGTAGCCTTGGGATCGGCAAGATCGCATTTATTCAGCAGAACTATCCTCGGCTTCGACGACGTAAGCGAATCAATCTCGGGATTTCTGCTGCTCAGCGGAGTTCTTGCGTCAATAAGCTCCGCAACAGCGTCCACAAGCTTTATATTCGCAGCGATCGCGCGGCGGGTTTTCGCCATATGACCCGGAAACCACTGTATAGTTTTAATATCGGTATTTTCCAAAATATCCTCCTATTTAAAAAGCACTTTTCCCGTAATGCTCTCCTCGGAAACAAAGCCCACTTCATCGGAACGGCTGTCTTTCGATACCGAGCGATTGTCGCCCATAACGAATACATAGCCTTTCGGAACAGTTATGGGATACATTCCAGTAAAAGCTCCGCCGTCACTGTGAGTAAGTCCCAGTTTCAGGTAATCCTCGTAGATCCTTTCGCCATCAATATAAACAGCGCCGCTTCCGAAATCAATATCCACCGTCTGATCTTCTACTGCGATGATTCTTTTAACGATGCTTTTATTCAGTCCTCCGGAAATTTCAAGATCGCCGTTTTCATCATACAATACGCATTCGTCAGCCTGTATAACAACAATATCTCCCTGTTTCGGAGTCGGATAGATCATTCCCACGAGAACTTTTTCGCCGTTCGTCAGCGTATTCATCATGGATTCACCGCTGACCGTAACGACCCGCAGCAAATAAGTGAATATCAGCACACACACGAAAAGAGTGATAAAAAGCGTTTCAACGAAATCAAATATATTTTCTAAAATCTTTGACCGGCGTTTTTCCGCATTATCAGTCGTCATTTTTGGATTCCTTTTCCGAACCGATGAGAATGTCGAATTCGTTCAGCGGCGAATATTTAATGATAGCCTTTCCGTAGATCTGATCTTTTTTAACAAGTCCGACGCATTTCGCGCGGCTGTCGGAAGATCCGTTTCTGTTGTCGCCCATCACGAAATAGTAACCCTCGGGAATAGTTATCGGGTACTGTCCTTCGAATGCGCCGAGATCGACGGTCGTAGAACCTGATTTAATATACGGCTCGTCAAGAACTTCGCCGTCTACGATAACCTTACTGTCAGTAATATCAACAGTCTGACCTCCGCAAGCGATCACGCGCTTAATGATGCATTCGTTGATCGAAGGAGCTTCAGAATAGCTTGGAACATAAACCTCGCCGTTTTCATCAAGAAGATAATTCACATCCTTGTTGATAACGAGAATATCGCCGTATTTCACATTGAAGAAAACGGTATTCATAAACACCTTATCCGTTTCCTTGCGCATTGAGGCATCGTAATTTTTGTTAAGAGTGGGAACCATGGAATGTCCCACGATATTGACAGGATGGAGAAAATAAGTAAAGATCAGCACGATAACGAAAATAGTTATCATGGTAGATTCCGCAATATCAAGCACATCGCGCCAAACGGCGCCCTTGTCCTTTTTATTTCCGTCGTCTGTATTATTTTCTTCAGCTTCGCTCTCCGTTTTTTTGTCGGTCGTCTCAACCGACGTTACTGTTTCATTATTATTCTCGTCCGTATTTTCATTTTCGATGAATTGTTTATTTTCGTCCATAGAGTAACCTCTCCGTAATTATTTATGGCTTTATGTTCATAGCAAAAAAGGGACTCTGAGTCCCTTAGAGGATAGGAACTGACTTTGCCGACGAAATGCCGGCAAGTCAGCACACGCCGCCTCGAACTTTTTCTTAGCGGATCTGTTCCTTAACCTTTGCAGCCTTGCCCACTCTGTCTCTGAGGTAATACAGCTTAGCTCTGCGAACCTTACCGTATCTGACTACCTCAACCTTGTCAACAACAGGTGAATGCAGAGGGAAAACTCTCTCGATTCCGCAGCCGTGAGCAACACGTCTTACGGTGAAAGTCTCGCTGATTCCGCCGTGCTTCTTAGCGATAACAGTACCCTCGAAAACCTGGATACGGCTCTTATCGCCTTCCTTGATGCGAACGTGAACCTTTACGGTATCGCCGACGCTGAACTGGGGAACGTTTTCCTTCATGCTTGAGCTGCTGATTAATTTGAGTGCATCCATTTTAATTTCCTCCTAAAATTTCCGAACATTCTTATCTGCTCCGCGCCTGCCGATTCAGCTTTACGACAATTGCAGAAGTTAGGAATTCAAACGATTTTCACCGTAAAAAGGCGAATTCAGACAGCGGACTGCTCGATTTAATGTCTTTCGGCATTAACCCTCATTCGGGCAGAACTCCCGAACGGATTTCAAATGCTTTTATATCATACCACACTTTTAAAAAAATTGCAAGTGTTTTTAAGAAAATTTTTCATTATTTTCACATAAAATTCCTTTACGGCGGATTTTCTGCACCTCAAACGGTATTTTACGGAAATTTTTCAATGCCTCAATAAAAAGAGTCGGATTATAGTTGGTTTGAGTACCTGCGGGAAGTCTTATGATCATGTCGATCGAGCCCTCTTTAAGTTCGCACGACACTATTTCGAGATCGGGCTTTATGTCAACTGTTTTGATTCCCTTTTTGGTTTTCTTTTCGATCAGGATTTCAGATTCCGCCAGAAGTTCCGTAAGAGAGCCGTAAACCTCCGATATATCTTCCGAAATAAGCGAGAAACCGTATTCCGCTTTTGTGATCGCCGTGATCTTCTTCACCTGCTCCGCAACGGAAATTATCCGCATCCCCTCCGGCATTACCGCATTGAGCCTGTCCCTTATTTCGTCAAACGACATACCGTCGTCCGTTATATTGAAATCCATGATCTCGCAGTCGCTTTCAAAACCGAGCGATAAGGCAAGTGCAAAACTGTAATACGGATGCGGATTAAAGCCCTCCGTATACCAGACAGGAAGTTTTGAACGTCTGAAGATCCGCAGCATACAGCGGTTCAGATCGAGATGGGATATGAATTTGGCTCGTCCCGTTTTTTCAAAGACAGCTCTTAATCGTAACAAAAGCATTCCCTCCCAACAGCTTTATTTACTCCGCAGCCCGAACATCTCAGGCGGCAGTTAGGCGTAGTGACCGACCTATGCGCAGTTTTGTTTTCGCGTATGAAAAATTCTTTCGAAACAAGATAATCCAGATGATCCCACGGCAGAATTTCATCAAATCCGAGCCGTCTGTTGGCGTAAAACGACGGATCGACACCGCATTCCTCAAACGCCTCCAGCCATGTATCAAATTTGAAATGCTCGCTCCAGCTGTCGAATTTGCAGCCTTTTTTCCACGCGCTGTATATGACGCTGCAAAGCCGTCTGTCGCCCTTTGCGAGAACGGCTTCAAGCTGACTTACATCGGGGTCGTGATAGCTTACGCGTATCTTCTTGCTTTTCACGGAATCAAGAAGCAGTTTTTGTTTCCGTTCGATCTCCCCGCGCGTATCCTGCGGCTCGAACTGAAACGGCGTGAACGGTTTCGGAACGAAAGTGGCGCAGCTTACGGAAATCTGCGGACTCCTGCCTTTCGGACGATTTTCGATACTGTAAAAAAGATCGAGTATGCGCTGAGCAAGTTCTGCAATGCCTATTATATCCTCGTCCGTCTCCGTCGGAAGTCCCATCATAAAATACAGCTTTACGGTGCTGTAGCCGCCCTCGAACGCAATTCGGCAGGTATTCATGATCTCATCTTCGGAAACGTTCTTGTTGATAACGTCGCGAAGTCGCTGCGTACCGCCCTCCGCAGCGAACGTCAGACCGCTTTTACGGACTTTTTTGATTTTTTCAAGGAGCGATTCGGAAAAATTATCCACGCGCAGCGACGGCAGAGAAAGATTTATACGTTCGCCTGCCGTATAATCTATGAGTTTCGTCAGCATTCCGTCTATTTCCGAATGATCGCTGGTACTCAAGGACGCCAGCGAAACCTCGTCGTATCCTGTATTTTCGCACAGGCATTTCGTCTCATTGTAAATAGTATCGGGCTTTTTTTCGCGGAAAGGGCGATAAATAAAGCCCGCCTGACAGAATCGGCAGCCGCGTATGCAGCCTCTAAGCACTTCCACGGAAACGCGGTCGTGAACGATCTCCGTAAAAGGCACGACAAAATTCTCGGGATAATAAACTTTATCAAAATCCTTGATTATCCTCTTTTTTACAATCGCCGGCGCATTTTCCGTGACTGTCATTTTTTCTATAGTTCCGTCGGATCTATGGCTGAAATCATAAAACTGCGGAACATAGATTCCTTCTATCTGAGCGGCGCGGCGCAGAAATTCAAGTCTGCCTGCTCCCTGCCGCTTCATTTCCAAATAAAGCTCCATAAGCTCAAGATTTACTTCTTCGCCCTCTCCGAGAATGAAAATATCAAAAAAATCAGCCAGCGGTTCGGGATTGCACACACAAGGACCGCCTGCAACGACTATCTGCGTAAGCTCGTCCGTTCTGTCCTTGGCAAAGATCGGTATGCCCGCAAGATCGAGCATATTCAGCACTGTCGTATAGGAAAGCTCATACTGCATCGTAAAACCTATAAAGTCGAATTCCTTTATCGGGTCGAGAGATTCCAGAGCATACAGCGGAATATCGTTTTTCCGCATGATCTCCTCAAAATCAACACCCGGTGCAAAACAGCGTTCGCACCAGAAATTTTCGCGTTCATTTGTCAGCGAATACAGAATTTTCATTCCGATATGCGACATTCCTATATCATATGTATCGGGAAAGCAGAATGCAAATCTCACATCGATCTTGGACTTATCCTTGATAACGCTGCCGACTTCTCCGCCGATATAACGCGACGGCTTCTGCACTTCAAGAAGATGCTTTTCTATTTTTTCTTTCAGATTCATTTTAAATTCTCCTTATCAAACGCCATCGGCATAAAATCGGACAGCCGATGCTCTCCGTCTGCAAGTATTACGGGAAATTCTCCGCCGCAAAATTCGCTTAAAACTTGCAGACAGGCTCCGCACGGCACACAAGGTTTTGAAAAATCGTCGTTTAAACTTCCTGCAACTGCAATCGCAGAAAATGTTGCAACACCTTCGGAAACAGCCTTGAATACCGCTGTACGCTCCGCACATATCGTCAGAGAATACGACGCATTTTCGATATTGCAGCCTGTAAATATCCTGCCGTCTGCCGTTAAAAGCGCAGCTCCGACACGGAATTTTGAATATTCGCAATAGGAATTTTCGGCAGCTTTCACCGCCGCTTTAAATAATTCGCCGCAGTTCATGACTTTCCTCCGCTTTTTTCAAGTTTGCGCTTTTTTCCGTCCGGCGTCATTATATATGTATTCCCAAGCTGCGCCGCAAGATTTCCCGTCACGGACACTCTGTATTCGTTGCGGAGTTCGGTCTGCTCAGCTTTTTCGGCTTCCGTAAGCCCTTCCGTTCTTGATTTTCTTGCAAGCTCGTTTATCCTGTCAATCTTTTTCTGATTCATTTCCTAAACCTCTTTCAATTAAGAATACTACTATATATAATACATTACTTCAAAAAAATTGTCAAGATACCGACATTAAATTTTATTCCGAAACGCTTTACAAATTTATTTTTTTCTGATATAATAAACAGTAAGAATATTTTTTTGAAATGAGGAATAGTTTTGGCAAACGATAAAATCAGAAATTTCTGCATTGTTGCGCATATAGATCACGGAAAATCAACTCTTGCCGACCGTATTCTCGAAAAGACCGAGACCGTCGCCATACGCGATATGGAAGATCAGCTTCTCGATAATATGGACATCGAACGCGAACGCGGCATCACGATAAAAGCTCGCGCCGTACGTCTGAAATATACCGCAAACGACGGCGAGGACTACATCTTCAATCTTATCGATACCCCAGGTCACGTTGACTTCAATTACGAAGTTTCACGTTCTTTGGCAGCCTGCGAAGGCGCGATTCTCGTTGTGGACGCTTCTCAGGGAATTGAAGCCCAGACTCTTGCGAATACCTATCTGGCTATCGAGCATGATCTCGAAGTCGTGCCTATCGTGAACAAGATCGATCTTCCCTCCGCCGATCCCGAAAGAGTATGCGCCGAAGTTGAAAACGTTATCGGTATACCTGCTATGGACGCTCCGAGAATTTCGGCAAAAATGGGTATT
The DNA here is from genome assembly GCA_964401315.1 of uncultured Alistipes sp. GTDB lineage: Bacteria > Bacillota > Clostridia > Oscillospirales > Ruminococcaceae > Ruminococcus. Next base: position 95,913 of record CAYNYB010000001.1, on the reverse strand, counting down.
AATATCGAAGAGGTTCTCGAACGCATAGTCACCGATATCCCCGCTCCTCAGGGCGATACCGAAAAGCCGCTTCAGGCGCTTATCTTTGACAGCTATTACGATTCTTACAAGGGCGTTATAATTTACGTCCGCGTCAAAGAGGGAACGGTAAAAGTCGGGGATAATATCCGACTTATGGCTACGGGAGCTGTTTTCACCGTTGTCGAGGCGGGTTTTATGGACGCTTCCTCACTTGTGAACAGCGGCTCTCTTGAAGCGGGTGAAGTTGGTTATATTGCGGCTTCTATCAAGAGTATCGGCGATACGCGCGTAGGCGATACGGTCACCAACAACGACCGTCCCTGCGACGAGCCTCTCCCAGGTTACCGCAAGGTCAATCCGATGGTATTTTCGGGAATCTATCCTGCGGACGGCGCGAAATACGGCGATCTACGCGACGCACTGGAAAAACTGCGCCTTAACGACGCTTCTCTCTCGTTCGAACCCGAAACTTCTATCGCTCTGGGATTCGGATTCCGCTGCGGATTTCTCGGTCTGCTCCACATGGAAATAATTCAGGAGCGCCTTGAACGCGAATATAATCTCGATCTCATCACGACCGCTCCATCGGTAATCTACAAAGTCACAATGACAAGCGGCGAAGTGCAGTATATAGATAATCCCACGAATTATCCCGATCCTGCTTTGATCCAGACTGCGGAAGAGCCTATGGTGAAAGCAAGCATTCTTTCTCCCTCGGAATTTGTGGGAAATATCATGGAACTCTGTCAGGACAGACGCGGAATTTTCAAGGATATGAAATATCTTGATGACACGCGTGTGGAACTTCATTACGAGCTTCCGCTCAACGAGATCATCTACGATTTCTTCGACGTTCTGAAATCGCGTACAAAGGGCTATGCAAGCTTCGATTACGAAATGATGGGATATGTTCCGTCAAAACTTGTCAAGCTTGACATTCTCCTGAACGGCGACATAGTAGACGCTCTTTCGTTTATAATCCACACGGACAAGGCGTATGGAAGAGCGCGTAAAATTGCCGAAAAGCTTAAAGAAAACATTCCGCGCCAGCTTTTTGAAGTTCCTATTCAAGCTGCTATCGGCGGAAAAATTATCGCGCGCGAGACCGTAAAGGCAATGCGCAAGGACGTTCTTGCCAAGTGCTACGGCGGCGATATCACACGTAAGAAAAAACTGCTCGAAAAGCAAAAGGAAGGCAAAAAGCGCATGAGACAGCTCGGCACGGTCGAAGTACCGCAGGAAGCGTTTATGAGCGTTCTCAAGCTTGATTCATAAGGAGCTGCTATGACTTTCAATTATATTGCTGCGGCGTCAGGCGTAATTTTTCTGCTGCTGTGCGCGGTTTCGGCGGTCACTGAAAATCACCCTGCAAAAAATGCGAAGATACGCAATTTTTTCCGCAGCATCAGGATAAATTTAAGGGAAATTCCCGTTCTGCTGATAATAGCGGCCGCCGTACTGCCGATAATTTGCAGTCTGATTTTCGGCAAGCCCGATACCGCATGGTCGATATTCACCGCCGCCGCATTCATTATTTCCGCTATAGTATTGGACGGATTCAGAATATTCGGCAGGCTGAATTCACTGAAACGCCGAAAAAAACGTAAACGCACCCGATTTTTAAGGAGATTGTCATGAAAAGTATATACACCTGTCCCCATTGCGGGAAAAAATCGTTCAATCCGTGGAAAAAAGCTTTCGCAGGTCAGCTTAATTCTCCCGGAAAAGTATGCATGGAATGCGGAAGAAAATGCGTAAACGGCAAAAACGCAACTATTTTCAACGCCGTCTACTGCATTATCGCTTTCGCCCTTATTGTAATTATTTACCTGAAAGCCCCCGATATGGTTGGAACTTCCCTGCATTGGATACACTACTACGAATGGTTCATCAACCTCGGACTTCTGGCTTCAATGTGGCTTGTTCCGAAATTGGTCAACGCATTCTTTTTCAGCCTTGCTCCTGCAATCAGAATAGACGCCGTACAATAAACCTCCTCGGAAACTAATGAATACACTCGGAATCTATATACACGTTCCGTTTTGCGGAAAAAAATGCAGCTACTGCGACTTTTATTCACTAAGCTACAATAAAAAAAACGCAGAACTTTATCTGCGCGCCGTACTGAGAAATATTCAATATTATTCCGACAGATCCCGTATTGTCGATACCGTTTATTTCGGCGGCGGTACTCCGTCGCTTCTGCCAGTGGAAAGTATTGCTCAAATAATGGAAAAAATCGGGAAATGCTTCCGCATTTCGGAAAATGCCGAGATAACTCTGGAAGCAAACCCCAATACTCTGACTCCCGATAAACTTCGGCTTCTTCACGATCATGGCGTTAACCGCCTTTCGATCGGCGTTCAGTCAATGCTCGACAGCGAACTGAAATTTCTCGGAAGAACTCATACCGCTGACCGCGCAAAAAAAGCCGTTCTCGATGCCGCTGACGCGGGATTTCGCAATATTTCGTGCGACCTTATGATCGCGCTCCCGAATCAGACTGCGGAATCTGTGGATTTTTCCGTAAACGAGTTAACCGATCTGCCAGTAAATCACATTTCTGCATATATTTTGAAAATTGAAGACGGCACGCCTTTTGACGATCAAAATATTCATGATATCATGCCCGACGAGGATTCGACTGCGGAGCTTTATCTTGGCATTGTCGATCTCCTGAAGAAAAAAGGATTTACACAATATGAGATATCTAATTTTGCCAAATACGGTTTCGAAAGCCGACATAACTGCCGTTACTGGAAATGCTGCGACTATCTCGGAATCGGTCCTGCCGCACATTCATGCTATAGGGGAAAGCGTTTTGCGGTCATGCCGAATTTTCAGGAATTCATTGACGCGCCTCATCAGAAAATTTACATTACTGACGAGTCTCCCTGCGGATTTGAGGAATCGGCAATGCTGCGGCTTCGGCTTGCAGAGGGGCTGAACATTGGCGAATGCGGAGATAGAGCAGATGAAATCATCAAGAAAATCCCGCAGCTCAAAAAAGCAGGATACGTTACATACGAAAACGGCAGACTTGCTCTTACCGCCAAAGGCTTTCTCATGTCGAATTCCATAATCGAATTTCTGATTTTTTGATAAACCGGATCTGTTCTAAAATCGTAGAAGTACCGAATAACGATGGATTTTTCGTGTCAGGCGGTACTTCGGAGGTTTTAGAACAGGTCTATTCCAAAAGTTCCCGACGCATTTGCGTCAGGAGCTTTTTTTCGCGCCTTGAGACCTGCACTTGCGTTATTCCCAAAATAGCGGCTGTTTTCGTCTGCGTAAGATTTTTGAAATACCGCAGTTCAAGCAGCATTCTGTCATTGTCGGGCAGTGCGAGCATTATCTGCCGCAGTGCAAGAAGATCAACTATGGATTCATCAGGCGCTTCAACGGGAACATCAAGCTGCCCCTCTCCGTCGTCTGACGCCGTCAGTGAAAGCAGCGGCTGCGCCGAACACAACGCCTCCGAAATGTCTGATTCAGCTTCGCCCGTGATCTCCGCAAGTTCGCTGATAGTAGGCTCTCGTCCCTCGCGTTGGCTGAATTCTCCGCATATCTTCTGTAATTTCATCGAAAGCTCTTTTAAGCCGCGGCTGATCCGTATGCTTCCTCCGTCGCGAAAAAGCCGCTTGATCTCGCCCAGTATCACGGGTACTGCATAAGTCGAAAACTTCACGCCTCTGTTGGTATCAAATGCTTTTACGGCTTTCAGAAGTCCGAGACAACCTGCGGAATAAAGATCCTCGTACTCTATTCCCCTTCCCCTAAAACGATTTGCGCAAAGATGAACGAGTCCGAGATTTTCCTCCGCAAGAGGCTGTTTTACCTCAGCTGCCATGTATGCTCAACTTCTTTCGCATGACGACGGAAGTCCCTCTGTCTTTTTGACTTTTGACTGATAACTTGTCCATGAAGGATTCCATCACCGAAAATCCCAGCCCCGAACGCTCCTCCTCCGGAGCTGTGGTAAACAGCGGCTCCATAGCCTGCTTTACATCGGGAATTCCGCAGCCGTTATCTTTGATTTTTATGTAAATTTCGCGATTTTCCATTAATTTCACGGTCATTTCTATTTTCCCCTGCGTACCTCTGTAGCCATGCACAATGCAGTTTGTCACTGCTTCGGAAACAGCCGTCCGAATGTCCGCAAGCTCTTCAACGGTCGGGTCGGCTTGTATCACAAAAGACGAAACCGCCGCCCTTGCTGCCGCCTCGTTAACCGAAAGCGACGGCATGATAAATTTTATTTCATTTACAACTTTCATTTTTTCACCTCATACGATTTTTACTATGCGATCTATTCCCGCCAGCTTCAGCACACGGCGTATGTACGGCTGCGGTCTGCGTATCTCCAGTCTGCCGCCGCATTCCTTCAGCAGCTTGTATCTGCCTATGATCAGCCCTATTCCCGAACTGTCCATGAAAGTGATATTGCCGAAGTCGATTGCAAGAGTTTCGGGCTGCATCGTTATGACGAATTTGTCCAGTTCCGCCCTCAATGATTTCGCCGTGTGATGATCTATCTCACCTTTTATCACCGCGATAGCCGCTCCGTTCTCTGATTTTATGTCCAGCTTCATATGCGTCCTCCTTTTTTATACTAATTCATCATCAACCTGTAGACAATCCTGACGGCTATAATTCTGTCAATCTTGTCTACAGAATGATAATGAATCAGTATTAGAAAAAATTCTACGCCTTAAAGTATATCATTGAACCCGAAAAATACTTGTCGAAACGAAAAAAAAATTTGCAGATTTTTTTCGCGTTTGGTGTTGAAAATAATTAGATTTAATGATATAATATTCTATAAGAAAGACTCTATGGAGGAATCTCATGTCAAAGCAATTCTGGAAAGGCAGCGCAATGCTTGCACCTGTTCCCGCGGCTCTTGTGACCTGCGGAAGCATGGAAAGACCAAATATTTTAACAATAGGCTGGACGGGCATTGTCTGCACACGTCCGCCCATGACTTATATTTCAGTTCGCCCCGAACGTTTTTCCCATGATATTATCATGGATTCCGGCGAATTCGTCATTAATCTCACCACCTCCGCAATGGTCAGAGAAACAGACTTCTGCGGCGTGAAAAGCGGGCGCGATACAGATAAATTCGCAGCCTGCGGATTTCACGCCGCACCTGCCATGAAGGTTTCCGCGCCGATCATTGAAGAATGCCCTCTCAGTCTTGAATGCAAAGTTGCAGAGAGCAAGCTTCTCGGCAGTCATACGATGTTTCTGGCGGAGATCGTCGGAATTGACGTCGACGAAAAATTCATCGACAGCAAGGGAAAGCTGAATCTACAGCAATGCGGACTTGCCGCCTACGCTCACGGCGAATATTTCGCGCTCGGCAGAAAATTAGGCGATTTCGGATTTTCCGTGCGAAAAAAGAAAAAGCGGAAGCGTTGATTTTATTTTACGTGGCTATATCTTCGATTAACTGCTGTAATTCGCGGTCGCTTTCTATTAAAATGCCGTTCATAAGCTGCTCCTGGTCATATTCCGAAAGCAAAGTGAAATCATAATCGATTATTCGATAAGGCACTTCGCTTTTTCCGCGGAATACGCCGATCCTGCCTTTGTATTCCCGAACGGTGCATTCCGCTGCCGGAAGATCGGGAATGCTGTCCGCCGCTTTCATTGCGGTTTTCTGCCGCTGGATAGACTGACCGAGAGTGCAGATGACTATAAAGCCCGAGATCGTTATGGCTGTCATGAGAAGAAGAAATATCCGCTTATCAAGAGATCGTATCATAATTATTACTCCTTTGCTGAAAATATTTTCTGAATTTATGTACTTAATATCCCCGAATTTTGCTAAAATATACAAATCTGAAAAATTTTTTCCAATACTATTAACAAACGAGTAAGATTGTGGTATAATATATTATGTCTATTTATATAAATCTGCTATGACTATTATTTAACAGAAAGGAGATGCTGAATACCGTATTTTTGCGGTTCAGCAATGACACAATGGCTAAATCAAAGCGTGACGGCGAGCGCAGACGACCAAGTCTTTCTTACGATGACAGGTCTGCTCCCGAAAGAAAACATCATCGCAAAAAAAAGAAGAAAAAAAGTAAGCTCCTATGGTTCGTGAAAAAACTCTTTGCGGCAGTAGTCACCACACTTCTATCCCTTTTCCTCATTATGGTGATCACAGGTACTATTGTTACCACAGCCCTTACGGTTTACGTTCTCGACTTTATGGACGAGTCTACCAGCGTTACTCTGGCGGAGCTTGAATCGGGAAGCGATACCTATTTTTACGGCACGGAGATCGACGAAAACGGAGAAGAACAAATGGTAGTTCTCAAACAGCTGAAAACCGACGTTCAGCGTATCCCCGTTTCGATCGACCGAATCCCTCAGCACGTGCGCGACGCATTCGTTTATACCGAGGACGAGAGATTTTATATTCACGACGGCGTTGACTATAAGCGTACTTTTTCCGCCTTTTTGAATATGTTCCTGCATTTCTACAATACAAATCAGGGCGGTTCGACAATAACTCAGCAGCTTATCAAGAATCTTACAGGCGATACGGAGCAGACTCCGCAGCGTAAAATTCGTGAAATTTTCTCGGCGATGCAGCTTGAAAAAACCTACTCCAAGGACGAAATTCTCGAAGAATACCTGAATTATATCGGTTTCGGCGGTCCTATCAACGGAATTCAGCTTGCGTCTACACGATATTTTGGAAAAAACGTCGAGGAACTTACAGTACCCGAAGCGGCAGTTCTTGCGGCTATCCCCAAAAGCCCTAATGAATACGGACCTTTTGTTGCCACTGAAGATGATGATAGCAACGTGATCATTGACGGACGAGCTAATAATAAAACACGTCAGGAATACGTTCTCTGGCAGATGTACAATAACGGTGCAATTACTTATGATGAGTATCAGGAATATCTTGCAACGAAAATATTGTACACCGATTCGGAAGAATACAAAAAACTCCACCCCGAAATTGATCTTGAGGAAATGGAGAACGAACAGAATGCATATTCATGGGAAGTCGACGCCATGATGTTTGAGGCAGCGGGCTATCTTATGGATATGTACAACATCGATGAGCAGGAAGCCATTAACCGCATAAATAAGGGAGGATACAGAATCTATTCTACCATTGACAAGAAAATGCAGAATTATGTAGAAGATAAATTCCTCGATCTTAACAATATTGTTGAAGAATGGACAGTACGAAAATGGGTTGATCTCGACGGCGACGGAGAAGCGGAGGAATATCTCCCCCACGTAGCATTCGTTGCCCTCCGATATGACGGTTCGGTTATGGCAGAGGTCGGTCAATGGGGTCCAAAGACGGATTCGCTGATCACAAACTATGCAAACCGCGAACCGCGTCAGGTAGGTTCAACCATAAAACCTGTCGCTACCTACGGTTTGGGAATCGAATCCGATCACATTCATTGGGGAAGCGTTTATTACAATCTCCCTCTCGATCATATCAAGGACGAAAACGGCGATCCGTGGCCTTTCAACTACGGAAGAGCAAGAGGCGACGGATCGCGGAATTTCGTATACTACTACCTGCAAAAATCATTCAATACAGTTCCCGCTCAGCTTGTAGACGAATTGACTCCTGCGGCTGTATATAAATTCTGTACAGAACAGCTTGGTCTTGAACTTGACGATGTGGACGAGGATTATTCACCTCTTGCACTTGGCGGTCTTACCTACGGTATCACCCTCCAGAATCTTGTAAACGCTTATATTCCATACGGAAACGGCGGCATTTACAACAAGGCGCATATTATCTCCAAGATCGAGGATGCAAATCATCAGATACTTGTGGACAATACCACGGGCGCAGACGCTATTCAGGCTGTTTCCGAAGAGACTGCATGGGTAATGAACAGACTTATCAAAAACGTTGTTGACAACGGTACCGGTACGGCGGCACGGCTTTCAAATAAGGTCGTTATCGGTAAAACGGGTACTACCGAAAACTGGTACGATCTCGCATTCGTAGGAATGACGCGCGATTTCGCCAGCGGCATTACCATAGGTTATGAATTCAACAATAATGCTCTTGAGCTTAATATGGGTCTCCAGTCGGCTCAGCTCTGGAACAGAATAATCGGCGACTATGCAAATACCAACTTCCCCGATACGGGTTCTGATTTTGATCCGTGCCCGTCTGTAATTCAAGCTTCAATGTGTACGGCTACAGGTATGATCGCAGGTCAGTATTGTCCCAAGGGTATTACCGGTTACTGGAAATCCACCAACGCTCCTTATTGCGACGGCGCGCATTATGTTCCGTCGAATAATACCGGCGGCGATCAGAATAATGATTCAAACGGCGACGGAAATTCGAATGACGGCGGCAATAACGGCGGAGATAACAACAACGGCGGCGGTGATAATAACGGCGGCGGCGGTTTGGCAGATCCCAACGGCGGCGGCAACGGTGACGATCCCAATGGCGGCGGCGGTTGGGTAGATCCCAACGGCGGCGGCGGTGACGATCCCAATGGCGGCGGCGGTTGGGTAGATCCAAATGCTACAGAGTAAAAATGCTTAAAAAGAGCCTGTTCATGCAGAATGAACAGGCTCTAAATAGAATTAGACCTCCTCGGAAACTGGAGAAATGCTGAATGACGCAGGATTTTTTGTGTTTTGCAAAGTCAGATTTCCGCAGGAATACTGTATATATTGCAAGGAAAGCTGACAAAGCAAAACGCAAAAAAGACAAGTCAGACAGCGTTTTGTAGGTTTTAGAGACGGTTTATTAAAAAGGTGATAAAAATGAATGATAAATTAAGATTATGCTGCCCCTGCCATTTCGGTCTGGAGAGCGTACTGAAATATGAAATTACAAAAATAGGCGGAACTGATCTGAAAGTAAGCGACGGCAAGATAAGCTTTACGGGCGATGAAAATATTATGGCGCGCGCAAACATCTGCCTTTCGACCGCCGAAAGAGTTCTGATAGAACTGCTTGAATTCCGTGCCGAAACCTTTGAGGATCTCTTCCAAGGAGTTCGATCTATCGAATTAGAGCGGTTTATCGGCATTGACAATGCATTCCCCGTTAAGGGTCATTCCCTTAATTCAACGCTGCACAGCGTTCCCGACTGCCAGTCGATAATTAAAAAGGCTGCCGTTGAACGCCTGAAAAACAAGTACGGCATAAACTGGTTCAGCGAAACAGGTCCGACGGTACAGATTCAGTTCAGCATACTGAAAGACGTTGTGACTATCTATCTCGATACAAGCGGCGCAGGTCTCCATAAGCGCGGTTACAGGCGGAATTCCAACGCCGCTCCCATAAAGGAAACTCTCGCGGCAGGCATTGTCGATCTCGCAAGAGTCCGCCCCGATTCCATAGTCTGCGATCCATTCTGCGGCAGCGGCACGATTCTGATTGAAGCCGCTATGAAAGCGCTGAAAATTCCGGTGGGCATAAATCGCCGATTTGCTGCGGAAAAATGGGAGTCTATCGATTCAAGGATATGGCAGGACGAGCGTAAGCGCGCTATTGACGGCGTTGACCGCTCCGCTTCTTTTCAGGGATTCGGTTATGATATCGACGATGCAGCAGTTGCACTCACCCTTGATAATGCTCACAAGGCAGGTATAAAATCCAGACTTCGCATTGATCAGGCTGATATTTCGAAATTTATACAGCCCGAAAATTCTATTGTGATCTGCAATCCTCCGTATGGAGAAAGGCTGCTTGAGCTTCGCGAGGCGGAGAATATTTACCGACAAATGGGAAGAGTTCTCGGTCGCGGCGGCGATCGCCAAAGCTATATAATCTCGCCCCATGAGCAGTTCGAGCAGTTTTTCGGCGACAGCGCGAAACGCCGTCGTAAGCTTTACAACGGCATGATAAAATGCCAGCTTTATATGTATTTTTGATGTTTAAAAATTTTTTGGGCAGGTTATCCGCATTGCTATATCCTGTCAGATGCCCTGTCTGCGGCGATTTTATTGAATACGGCGAGGATTTCTGCAGTGAATGCAAATCAAAATTCACGCCAAATCGCTTGGATTTCCACATAGCTCACGTCAAAAAATTTGTCGCGCCGTTTGAATATAACGCCGAAATTTCACCTGCTGTCATGCTGATGAAAGACGGTATCTTCGGCAATGCGCCCCATGCTTTGGGTAAAGCCGCTGCAAGCAAAATTCAGGAATACGGAATCAACGAAAATATTGATTTAATTATTCCCGTTCCGCTTCACAAGAAAGATCTGAAACGCCGCGGTGCAAATCAATCGCTGCTTATCGCAAAGGAAATCGGTAAAATTCTCGGAATTCCCGTCGAAAAAAATATTGTTGTGAAAACTCTTATCACTAAACATCAGAAAGATCTTTCACGTAAAATGCGTCTGATAAATCTGAAAAACGCGTTTTCAATTACCGATAAGGCTGCAATTCTTAATAGACGTATTCTGATAATCGACGATGTATGCACCACGGGCAGCACGTTTGAGGAAATTGCGAAGCTGCTTACCGAAAACGGCGCGGCGGAAATTTACTGCGCAAGCTGCTGCAAAACTCCGGATAAATAGACCTGTTTAATTACCGGAAAACTGCTGAATGACGCAGGATTTTGGAGGTTATTGAACAGGTCTAATACCAGAATATTAATGACGAGGTGAAAAAATGAAACATGATCACGCTGAAAAAGCCTGCCAATTATTTGCCGAGGGCAGAAATTGCGCGCAGGCTGTATTCGCCGCATTTTCTGACGTTACAGGTCTCGACGAGGAATTAGCGCTGCGGCTGTCGTCGTCATTTGGCGGCGGAATGGGCAGAATGCGCGAGGTTTGCGGAACTTGCTCCGCTATGTTCATGATCGCGGGAATCCTATACGGCTACACGTCGAAAAATGACATAGACGAAAAAGCCGAGCATTACCGCCGAATCCAGCATTTAGCTGAGGAATTCAAAAAAAGGCATGAGACTATAAATTGTCTGGAATTGCTGAAAGGTCTGAAAGTCACTAAAGACCCCATGCCCGAACAGCGCACCGAACAATATTACAAAGTTCGCCCCTGCATAAAATTCGTGCGTTCTGCCGCTGAAATTCTTGACAATTATATTAATGATAATTTATAAAACTTACTTGACAAATTCCGATTCCTATGATATAATTGAAAAATGAAAATGATTATCAATTTCGAATTTGGAGAAAAGTATGTCAAAAAAAATTATAGCTGCTTTGGGAACGGCAATAATTATGATTTCCGCATTCGCTTCCTGCACTGCCGCTACTGACGAAAAAAATGATACTATCGACGTGGTATGCACGATTTTTCCCTGCTATGACTGGACTAAGCAGGTCGTCGGCGACGCTTCAGATGTTAATATCACCTATCTGCTCGAAAATGGCTCGGATCTTCATAATTTTCAGCCGACTGCCGACGATATGATCAAAATTTCCGACTGCGACGTTTTTGTGTATGTCGGCGGCGAATCAGATGAATGGGTCGACGAAGCACTGGAAAATGCACGAAATAAAAATATGAAAGTAGTAAAGCTGATAGACGCTGTCGCTGAAAATGTCGTGGAAGAGGAACTCAAAGAGGGCATGGAAGCGGAAGATGAGCATGCTGAAAGCGAAATTTCTCCGGAATATGACGAGCATATCTGGCTTTCGCTCAATAATGCTCAACGCTGCGTTTCTGCGATCACCGACGGACTTTGCGAGGCAGATGCCAAAAATTCCGCGATATATAGGGATAATTCCAATTTGTACAACACGGAGCTTCAACTTCTTGACCGCAGTTTTCATACTCTGCTCGATGAAAAAAAGCCCACGCTGATTTTTGGCGATCGATTCCCATTCAGATATTTCACGGAGGATTATTCTCTCGACTATTACGCGGCATTTTCGGGCTGCTCTGCCGATACGGAGGCGAGTTTTGAAACCATAATTTTTCTTGCTCAAAAGGCGGACGAGCTTAATGCGGAATATATTTTTGCAATCGAAAATTCCGACTGCACCATAGCTGATGCCATAATTCAAAATACTGCCAATAAATCGCAGAAAATCGCCATTCTTGATTCCGCTCAGTCTATCTCCTGCCGGCAGATCTCGGAAGGCGAGTCTTATCTCGGCATAATGAAAAAAAATTACGAAATTCTGGAAGAGGCATTCAAATGAGCGAACAGATAATTTGCAAAAACGCCGCACTCGGATATGAGGACGGAATTGTTACGGAAGGGCTTGATTTTACGGTAAACAGCGGCGATTATCTGTGCATTCTCGGCGAAAACGGCTCGGGAAAAAGTACTCTTATCAAGGCTCTTCTCGGATTGAAACCGCAGATAAGCGGCGAGATCAAGTGGTGCGGCGATTTTTCGGCGAAGGATATCGGCTATCTACCTCAGCAAACCCCGATTCAAAGGGATTTTCCAGCGTCTGTGAGAGAAATTGTTCTGTCAGGCTGCCTTTCTAAAATGGGTCGCAGGCCTTTTTACAGGGCTGCGGAAAAAAAACTGGCAGACGAAAATATGGCTCAGCTTGGAATCTCAGATCTTGCAAAACGCTGTTATCGGGAGCTTTCGGGCGGTCAGCAGCAGCGAGTTCTTCTTGCGCGCGCGCTGTGTGCGGCGAGTAAAATGCTTCTGCTCGACGAGCCTATGACGGGTCTTGATCCCCATGCTCAAACGGAACTTTATGAACTTATCGCCGCTCTCAACGCAAAGGGAACTTCCATAATCATGGTTTCCCATGATATTTCATCGGCTTTAAAATATGCTTCTCATATTCTTCATATATCAAAAAAACAATTGTTTTTCGGTGAAAAATCAAGATATCTGAAAAGTTCCGCCGGCAAAGCATTTATTGAAACGGAGGCAGAAAATGACTGAGATCTTTTCAACTCTGCAATATTATTTTTCATTTCCATTCGTCCGCTATGCGCTTATTGTAGTGCTGCTGATCTCACTCTGCTCGTCTCTGCTCGGAGTTACGCTGGTTCTGAAGCGTTTTTCATTCATCGGCGACGGACTTTCGCACGTAGCATTCGGAGCAATGGCGGTGGCGGCTGTGGTTGGCGTTACCGAAAAAATGATCATAATCCTGCCCGTGACAGTGCTTTCGGCAATTCTTCTGCTGCGTACTGGAAAAAATACAAAAATAAAAGGCGACGCATCAATAGCGATGATCTCCGTCAGCGCATTGGCGCTCGGATATATGTTAATGAACATTTTCCCGATATCGTCGAATATTTCAGCCGATGTCTGCGGTTCGCTGTTCGGTTCAACTTCAATCCTGAAGCTTAAAGTCGAGGATGTATGGCTCTGCATAGGATTGTCGATAATCGTGCTTGCGGTGTTTGTTTTATTCTATAACAAAATATTCAGCGTAACTTTTGATGAAAGCTTCTCAAAGGCGACAGGAATCAACTCCGACGGTTACAATCTAATGATCGCAATTATTACCGCGATCATAATCGTACTTGCAATGAATCTTGTAGGATCGCTGCTTGTCTCCGCGCTGATAATTTTCCCCGCGCTTTCGGCAATGCGAATCTTTAAAAGCTTCAAAAGTGTTACGATCTGCTCGGCGATCATATCTGTAATCTGCGCCGCTTCGGGAATTATCCTATCCGTATTATTATCAACTCCTACGGGCGCTACGATAGTAGCCGCAAATTTGTCGGTTTTCTTGATATTCAGCCTTGCTTCCGCAATCACTTCGAAATCAAAATAATACAAAAATCCGTCGAATTTTCGACGGATTTTAATTTTATAAAGTAGCATAAAGATTAGTTTCCCATGCAGGGATGTAAAGCTGATGACGAATATACAGCTTGTAATCGGGATTGATCATCTTGACCAGCAGCGGCAACTCAAAAATATCCTCGTTGCGATGATAAAGCGACACCATAAGCTTAGGAGAATACCTCGCTATCGTGTTTGCCGCGCCCCATATCGCCTCACGTTCAAAGCCCTCAACGTCCATTTTTATAATGGTAGCAGAACGGCGGCTGAGGATATTATCGACAGAGCGCGCCTGAATCATAGTATCCGAACTCGCCGAGATAGACGACTGTCTGCCTGCTTTCGCCGAAAAAGGAAGTTCCGTATCGACGCACCATGCAGCTGCATTATAAGCGAAAACATGGGACATTCCGTCAACAAACTTTGACAGCTTCTTAAAATTCTTTCTGTCGGGTTCAAGAGCGTAAATTCCTGAGTACTTTCCATGAGTGAATTCCATAAGTTCACGAATCGTATCGCCGTTATATGCGCCGAGATCGACATAAGTCTCGTTCATATTAGGCTTTATGATATTCCGGTAAATATCGGCTTTCGGCGTCGTAACGCTTGACAGATAATCGATATTTCCGCTGATTTTAAAATTGATTATATTCGCGTAGACTTTTCGGGAATAATCATCTTCAAGGCTGTCATATACGCGGCGAAGCTTCGCGGCGTTTTTAAGGCAGTATTCATATGTAAAAAGTCCGCCGCCCGCAACGGGAACATCAGGCACATAGAGAGTATGTCTTGCTGCAAGATTGTGAATTTTATCCACTATCTCCTGATAACCTGCCGCAAATGCGAGAACGACCACGAAATCGTCTACCATTTCCTCTATTTCTGAAAGCTTGTGAACGCGGTAGCCCTCAAAGGAATGACCGCGGACAAAATCGTCGCTGGCAAAAATACCTGAAAGAAGAATTCCTTTCTTTCTGAAAACAGACATAATTTTCAGCGCACCGTCGCCCATACCATAAATAAAAATTGGTCTTGTTTCCTCTTTGAGTTTGTCCCATGAGGATTTTTTTTCTGTTATAAATGAAATCATTTTGACACTCCGATTAATTAATATCTCTGTCGCCGCAGCAGTCGTGATCATGATGATCGTGATCGTTTCCGTACATATCTGCCGCGAATGCTATATCTGTCGCGCATTTGATCAGCATATTTATCGATAATTTCCGACACACGGCGAACGTTAGTAATGCTTTTTACCTCTTTTGTAGGCGTATCAGCGTCTTTACTATATATCACGATAGTACCGCAGCCGAAAATTCTCTGCCAGAATGAACGCTTGATACTTTTATCAATGATTTTATAAAGATCGATCTCATCTTCATGAATGCTGAAAAGCCCAGTTTGAGTAATAAATTTTGTTTTAGTGAGATAATATCGTGTAAACGAGAGAGGAAGTCCGAAAAGCGTTCTTTTTTTGTCGGTCCATATGTAATCTATTTCGTCCCTTGCCATAAAAAACTCCTTTTTTGCCGAAATAACTACTTTATTCTATTTTATCACAAATTCCTGTTAAAGTCAACAGCAATTAATAATTAACTTATTTTACATTTTAAAAATTAAAATATTACCGCACAAGACTTTCTTTATGTCTTGTGCGGTTTGATCAGCGTTTCCTTAATTATTTACAGGTTCGATATTCTCACCCTTCATAAAGCGTTCGAAATCGGGTCCGTCTATCTTTTCATATTTAAGAAGATAATTTGCAAGAGTATGCATTTTTTCGGAATTTGCCTGAATAATAGCCTTGCAGTCGGAGTAAGCTTTTTCGATAATATTTTTAACTTCCTCGTCGATCTGCGCCGCTACCGCTTCACTGTAATTTCTTGTATGACCATAGTCTTTGCCGAGGAATACCTCGTCATTATCAGAACCGTAGACAACAGTACCCAGTTTATTGGAGAATCCGTATTTTGTAACCATATTTCGAGCTGTATTCGTAGCCCTCTCAATGTCGTTGGACGCGCCTGTACAGATATCGTCAAGGAAAGTTTCTTCCGCAACTCTGCCGCCAAGCAGCATAATAATATTCTCTCTCATCTGATTGCGCGAAACAAACATATCATCACCGTCAGGTCTTGTAACTGTAAGTCCTGCTGCCATACCGCGTTGAATTATGGTGATTTGATGAACTTTGTCCTGCGTAGGAAGATTATAAGCTGCAACGGCATGACCGGCTTCGTGATAAGCGGTAACTTTTCTGTCGCGCTCACTGACGATACGTGATTTCTTCTCCGGACCTGCAATTACTTTCATGGTTGCCTCTTCGATGTCAGTTTCGGTTATCGACATTCTGTTATTTCTTGCAGCCAACAGAGCGGCTTCATTCAGAAGATTTTCAAGATCTGCGCCCGTAAATCCCTGAGTGGTCTGAGCGATCACCCTAAGATCGACATCGGGAGCAAGAGGCTTATTATTTGCGTGAACCATGAGTATTTCTTCGCGTCCCTTAACATCGGGATAGCCGACAACGATCTGTCTGTCAAATCGACCCGGACGGAGAAGAGCGGGATCGAGAATATCGCGGCGATTGGTCGCGGCAATAACGATAACGCTGTCGCTGCCCGAAAATCCGTCCATTTCAACAAGCAGCTGATTAAGAGTCTGCTCGCGTTCATCGTGTCCGCCGCCGAGACCTGCGCCTCTGTGACGACCTACGGCATCGATCTCATCGATGAATATTATCGACGGAGCGTGTTTTTTCGCCTGTTCAAAAAGATCTCTCACACGCGAAGCGCCGACGCCCACGAACATTTCCACGAAGTCAGAACCCGAAATCGAGAAAAACGGGCAGCCTGCCTCGCCTGCGACAGCTCGTGCAAGAAGAGTTTTACCCGTGCCGGGAGGTCCGAGAAGCAGAACTCCCTTGGGGATTTTCGCGCCGATATCTGTATATTTGCGCGGATGCTTCAGGAAATCAACTATCTCTTCAAGTTCGCGCTTTTCTTCATCAGCGCCTGCGACCTGCTTGAAAGACGCCTTGCGTGTATCAATCTGATTTTTCAGATTCGCCTTGCCGAACGAAGTATACTTGCCGTTTCCGCCGCTCTGCCTCATCATGAAGTAAAGAATGAAAATTCCCAGAGCCACGGTGAGAAGCACGGGTATCAGCGAATACAGCCACGTTCTGTCGGTTATTTTTATATAATTCTGAACCAGCTTTTCGTCAGGATATTTTTCATTATATTCCGTACGGTAATTTTCCGTATCTCTGAGAAAGATCTCAACGTTCGGAACATTGAATTTACGCTTATTTTCCTCGCCGCGTATCTGATAGATCAATTCGCCCGAACCGAGATCCAGCTCGTAATACGAAACTTCACATTCGTCGAAGTGATTTATTATCTGCGTATAATCAGTCTTGACATTGTTTTCCGAAAGCTTTGATATTACGAAATAAATGCACAAAAGAGAAATAAGAAGAATTAAAATATAGGTAAAAATACCTCTGTTTTTTCTTGGTGTCAAATCGCACACTCCAATCTATTTGCGAATTACGGTTATTTTCAGCAGACGTTTGGTATTTTCATTCGGTACTGCGCGCTGTGCGACGCCGATCATTTCCCCGAAAAGCAATCCCTCTTCGTCCTCGATGAAATAAAGAGTCGGGCGGATATTTTTCGGTATTTTTTCGTTTATAATTTTTTTTACCGAAGAAGTAAAATTCCTGCCGCTGAGCCGAATTCTGTCGCCATACTTTCTGTTTCGCACAACAGCCTTTCCTATTATTTTATCATAATCGAGAAGATAAAATGTTAAATTTTCATTAACAATATCAATTTTCGCCAAATTTTCACATTCGACGATCTCGCTAATCATGACAGTATCGAGAAAAAGACTGTTTTCGCCAATTTCCAACGGCATGACGATCTGCTCTTCACTTTTAGGGTAAATATTCTCCAGCCGCGAATTGCTGCCGTCGGAAACAAAGTAGATATTTCCCGAAATATTCAGCTTTCCGCCGTTCAGCATTATCTTTTCGCATTCTTCAAGCCGCTTGTGAGATATAGGCAAATTCTTATCCCTGAGAAGTTTTGCAGCGCATCTTCTGCGAATTACTTCGTCATACCCTCTCATATCTGACAAAACGCCGTTTTTCAGGCATTTTTCGAGAGCGGCGGCTGTTTCGGATTCGATAAAAGCGTTTTCGCTGCGTATTCCGTCAATGGTATTCACGGAAGTTTCCGTCAACGAGATGTTCAATTCGCGCATTACGGGAATTATGCGGCGGCGGATTTTATTTCTGGTATAATCCTCCGTAAGATTTGTGCTGTCCGTAACGTAATCCTGCCCCTTTGAATCAAGAAATTCCTCTATCTCCTGCCGCGAAACAGCAAGCAGGGGGCGGATTATATTATCACGGACGGGCGGAATACCACACAAGCCCTTGACAGCCGTTCCGCGAATGAGATTGAATATCACGGTTTCAAGATTATCGTCGGCATTATGCGCCGTCGCGATCTTCTTACCGTTTGAATTTTCCCGAAATATCGCGTATCTCAACTCGCGCGCAGCTTCTTCGGTCGAAAGTGAAAATTTCTCCGCACAGCCGCGAACATCACATGATACAGCCTTAAACGGTATTTTCAGCCTGCTGCAAAGACGGCGGCAGAAATCCTCATCGCGGTCGCTTTCATCACCGCGCAGACAATGATTTACATGAAGAGCCTCAACCGAAAATCCCATGTCACGCGAAATTTCACGCATCGCAAGAAGAAGGCACACGCTGTCCGCGCCGCCTGAAAGTCCGCATACCACAATGTCGCCGCGGCGGAGCATATCGTATTTTTCGGCGAAATTACGTAATTTATAGAGCATACTGTTACTCCGCGGCGCTGTATTCGGGGTTTGTGAACAGAGTAAACTGACCGTTCCATATAAGCTCGACCGTGCCCGTTTCGCCGTGACGGTTTTTCGCAACTATACATTCCGAAACATTCTGCCGCTGACTCTCCTTATTATAATAAGCGTCACGGTAGAGAAAAAGAACTATATCCGCGTCCTGCTCGATAGAACCGGATTCACGGAGATCGGAAAGCATGGGACGCTTATCATTTCTGCTCTCAACAGCACGGGAAAGCTGCGAAAGAAGAATAACAGGCACATCAAGTTCCTTTGCCATTACTTTAAGCTGACGCGTGATCTCCGAAATAACGGTAACGCGGTTGTCGGAATGCGACGTCGATCCCATAAGCTGTAAGTAATCGATGATTACCAAACCGAGATTTTTCACACGGCGCAGTTTAGCTTTCATCTGCTGAACGGTCATGCTCGCCGTATCGTCAATTAACATCGGCAGCGTACTGAGATAGGCGGCGCTGGTTGCAAGCGTTACCCAATCCTCGGTTTTGATCCTGCCGTTTCGCAACGCGCTCGATTCAACGCGTGCTTCCGTGGAAAGCAGACGCGTTGCAAGCTGCTCCTTGGACATTTCGAGATTAAACGTAACAACGTCCTTATTACTTGTTTTCGCCACATTTCGGGCAATGTTCATTGCAAAAGAAGTCTTTCCCATACCCGGACGGGCGGCAATAATAATAAGATCCGACTTATTCAGCCCCGAAGTTATGCTGTCAAGCAGGGTAAATCCCGTTCGTGCGCCGACATACAGATCTTTATCTTCACCCGATAATTTGCCGAGACGGTCGTAAGCTTCAAGAACGGCGTCCGCCAATGAAGAAAGACCGCTGACATTTCTGCCCTGACGAATATCGTAGATCTTTTGTTCAGCCGAATCAAGAAGAAGCTGAGCGTCCTTCTCGCCGCTCTGAACGCTGTCGAGAATATCACGCGCCGCATAAGCAAGACTTCGTATATAATATTTATCTTCAACTATTTTGCAATAGCTTTCAATATTCGAAGTAGTAGGCAGAGTATTGGCAATATCCGCCAGATAACGCCTGCCCTCGGCGGCATTTTCGAATATATGCAGCTTCATGGCTTCATTCAAAAGCGTGACAATGTCGACAGGTACGCCGCTTGTGAACATTCTGAAAATAATGCCGAAAATAGCCCTGTGATTCTCATTAAAGAAATAATCGGGCTTGACTTTTTCTATGATCAGCGGCATTACAGCCTGATCGGAAAGCGCAGCGCCGATGACGGATTGCTCCGCCTCGATGCTGTGTGGAAATTCCGAAATTGAAAACGGCAAATTGGTATTCTCCATTATCCCTCAACTACCTCAATATCAATTTTTTCACTGATACCTGTGTAGAACTTGATAACCGCGCTGTATGTGCCGAAATTTTTGATATCCGAGCTGAGACTGATCTTCTTCTTATCGACCTTCACGCCGAACTGCTCGCTAAGAGCGTCAGCGACATGAGCGGCTGTAACAGAGCCGAAAAGCCTGTCGTTAGAGCCTGCCTTAGCCTTGATGATCACCTTTTTATCCTTAACGGCAGCAGCAGCTTCGGAGGCAGCCTTTTTTTCCGTATCGATCTTGTGCTGGGCGGACGACTGCTGTCCGGCTAATTTATTGAGATTGGCAGGAGTAGCCTCGACAGCCAGTCCCTTGGGAATAAGCATATTCCTTGCAAAACCGTCGGCAACATTTTTTACCTCGCCTTTTTTTCCCGAACCTTTGACATCCTGCAAATAAATAACTTTCATATCAACTTATCCTTTCTTTTTCGAGATCTCTTCATCTCGTTTATCTATAGCCTGTATCAGGGCTTTCAGAGCGTCCTGTACGCTGCAATTCTCAAGCTGCGCCGCCGCCATGGTCTGATGACCGCCGCCGCCGAGTATCTCCATAATAACCTGAACGTTCGTCGCGCCCAGCGAACGGGCGGAAATATTCGCTGTCGAACCCGTTTTGTATATTACAAAAGACGCGTCCACGTTCACGATGCCGAGCAGTTCGTCGGCAGCCTGCGGAGCAACTATTCGTATATCGTCGGATTTGAAATCCGCCGTGGCAATGGCGCAGTTGTCGTATATCTTCGCCGAAGCCACTATCTGAGTTTTTCTCTTGTACGATTCGAATGAATTTGCAAAAAGCAGCTTTACCGCAACAGTATCCGCGCCCAGTTTCTTCAAAAATGCCGCCGCTTCAAAAGTGCGGACGCCTGTCCTCATTACAAAATTTTTCGTATCGAGCATTATTCCCGCAAGCAGCGCTTCCGCATAGCAAACGGGCAGCTTGTCTTTATTTTTTTCAAAACGGAAATACTGAATTATCTCCGTAACCATTTCGGAAGCCGACGAAGCGTAGGGTTCATGGTGGAAGATCACGGCATTATCAATGAAATTAACGGTTTTTCTGTGATGATCTATGACAACTACCTGTTTAATGCGCTCATAAAGGTCGCGGCTTTCGATAAGATTCTTATTGTGAATATCGACGATTATCAGCAGATCGTTGTCGCCGACCTCGGAAAGAGCCTCGAAAGGCGTCATAAACAACTGATCGTCGGTCTGCTTTTCCACGGAATTTATCAGATGCAAAGCAAGATTTTTCGTTTTGTCGACTACAATATGTACTTCTTTTCCGAGAAGCCGCATCGCGCCCGCAAGACCGCATGAAGCGCCTGCGGAGTCAAGATCTCCGAATCTGTGACCCATAATGAACACCTTGTCGGAATTCATTATGAGATCCTGCATGGCATTGGCAATAATACGCGTTTTTGTGCGCGACATTTTTTCAACGCCCTTTGATACGCCGCCGAAAAATTTATATCCGCCTTCGGTTTTTATGACAGCCTGATCGCCGCCGCGTCCAAGAGCCATATCAAGGCATTGCCGCGCGATCAGTTCGCTTTCGGAAAGAGAATTTCCGCCAATTCCTACGCCTATCGAAAAAGTCAGCGGATATTTCCCCGCGATTTTGATCTCACGCGCAAGATCGAGAATTTTGAATTTATCGTGAATTTTCTCGTCAAGATGCCGCTTTTCGAGAACGGCGTAAAAAGTATTCGATGAAATCTTCTTGATAAAGCCGTTGGTACTGCTCATAAATTTCTCGATAAGCTGCTCGATCTCCACGGAAGCCTGCGCTTTTTCGCTTTCCTTGGCGTTCTGCATGATCTCGTCGTATGTATCAATATTCAGAATTACCATGCACGGGTGGGATTCTTCCGATTCTTTCTTCAATTCGTAATAATCGGTTTCGTCGTGAAAATAAATGATAAGAAAAGAGATGTCGTTTTCTTCAAATTTTTCGCATGAAACGCGGTATACAGCATCGTTTATACGGCAAAGCGGATTATCGGAGGAATAAAGTTCGTTTATATCAAGATTTACATATTCCCCGAAATTCAGCCCGTAAACGTCAGCGCCGAGACTGATCTTGTCGCTGAACGTGCTGTTATACCACACAAATCTGCCGTCCTCGCCGATAACAGCGATCGGCGCGGGCAGATTGTTCATATATACTGCCGCCGAATTTTCCAGATGAGAGTTCATTTTCGACAAATGTCTCATGGAATTTTTCGAACAGATGACAGAAATTACGATAAATATTGTAAATAGCGCTGCGGTATATATAATACTTATAAGTCCGTATGTTCTGTTATAGCAGTAAAGAGACAGCGAAGCGAACGTCTGACCAACGATAATGGCGGCGATCAGCAAAAAAAACGCCAGCGGAAATTTCTTTCTCACTTTTCCGACTCCTTTTTATGTCAAATTTCCATGATTATAGGAAGGATCATGGGACTGCGTTTCGTCTTTTGATAAATATATTCAGAAAGAGCGTCGCGGAGCTTTCCTTTAAGGGTAGTCCACTCTCTCATTTCAGCGTATGAGCAATCTGCAAGAGTTTTTGTGAGAACCTTTCTTGCCTCAACGAACAGTTCTTCGGATTCCCTCACATACACGAAGCCGCGAGAGATTATATCGGGACCTGCCGCAACTACGTTTACCGATTTTTCTATGCCGATAACAATGATTATCAAGCCGTCCTGCGCAAGATGTTTTCTGTCGCGCAGCACTATCGAACCCACGTCTCCGACTCCGAGACCGTCCACGAGGATCCTTCCCGACGGTACCTGCGAAACGATCTTCATGCTTACGCCGTCAGTTTCGATAACGTTGCCTATTTCGGCGATTATAACGTTTTCTTTCGGCATTCCCATTTGCAGCGCGAGATCGCCGTGCTTTTTCAGATGCTTATACTCGCCGTGAACGGGAATGAAGAATTTCGGGCGTGTGAGAGCCTGCATGAGCTTTAATTCTTCCTGACAGGCGTGACCCGAAACATGGACTTCGTACATGGCTTCGTAAACCACTTCCGCGCCCGATTTCATCAGTTCGTTGACAACGCGCGTAACGTATTTTTCATTTCCGGGAATAGGCGTTGCGGAGATAATAATAAAATCCATTGGCGTAATGACAACTTTTCTGTGGTCGTTCATCGCCATGCGCGTCAGCGCGGACATAGGCTCGCCCTGACTTCCCGCTGTGATGAGAACTATCTTCTCATTCTCATAGCGGTTCATCATGTCAATGTCGATTATTATTCCCGACGGAACTTCAAGATAGCCAAGTTCGATAGCCGTATTTATGACGTTGATCATGCTTCTGCCGAATACCGCAACTTTTCTTCCGTAACGCACGGCGCAGTTTATGATCTGCTGAACGCGGTGAATATTCGACGAAAACGTCGCGATGATAATTCTCTTGCCCTCGCCCTTTTTGAAAAGTCTGTCGAAAGATTCGCCGACAGTACGCTCCGAATGGGTATATCCCGAACGCTCGGCATTTGTGGAATCAGCCATCAATGCAAGAACGCCCTTGCTGCCGAGTTCGCCGAAGCGCGCAAGGTCGATTATTTTTCCGTCTATAGGCGAATAATCCACCTTAAAGTCGCCCGTATGGACTATGATTCCCGCAGGCGTATGGATAGCCATGCCTACCGCATCGGGGATAGAGTGATTTACCTTAATGAATTCCACAGCCATACAGCCCATTTTTACGGTTTTTTTCGGCTCGACAACGTTGAGCTTCACCTGATTGAGAATTCCCTGCTCTTTGAGTTTTCCCTCGATAAGACCGATAGTCAGCCTTGTCGCATAAACGGGAACGTTTACTTTTTTCAAAAGATACGCAAGACCGCCTATATGATCCTCATGACCGTGGGTAATTACAATACCGCGTATTTTGTCGGCATTCCGTTCAACATAGGTGAAATCGGGTATAACTATATCGACGCCCGGCATATCGGCGTCGGGAAAAGCAAGACCGCAGTCGAGTATGAACATATCGTTGGAGCATTCAAAAACAGTCATGTTTTTGCCTATTTCATTAAGTCCGCCCAACGGAATAATTCTCACGGGAGTTTTTCTCACCTCGCGCGTCATTCTCGGGCGTTTCGGCTTCGCAGCTTCAACAGCCGTCTCCTGCCGATTATTCGTCACGCTTTTCGGCTTCGGATTTTTTCTTCCGCTGTTCTGAATTCTTGGCACAGCTGTCCTGCGCGGCTTATTTGTCCGGTTTGTTTCGTTCACTATATGCCTCTCTTTCCGAGAAACGGAATGTCATTTCAAGCTGATCTTCAGAAATATCTGTAAAAATTAAGGTTTGCCGTAACTTTATAAATTTATCTGATAAAAATACTTCAATCGGCCATACAAAAATATTTCACTTTTAATACGGCTCTTTTGCAATGATTTTTGGGAATCACACGATTCCATGCCTGAATATACGTCCCGATCTCATATTTTTTGAAACGACTGTATATTATGCCGAATACAGTTCGTTAAAAATATATATATTATAATTTATAATATTTTCCTATGTAAAAACAGCTTAAAGTCCGACGAATTTAATGAAGAAATCATGGCTGCAAAGAACCTTTACCAACAACTTCAAGCCGTTTTAATCAACAAAAAAAGATACACTTTAATTATACTCAAAAAAAATCAGTATGTCAATAGTAAATAAAAGAAGTTTCCATTATTGTGAAAAATTAACAAATTATCTTTATTCTCCGCAAGTACCTATTTTTCGGATTCTTTCCGTCCAGAATGCGCAAAGCTCGGCGGCGGTTTCGGCGGAAAGACTCTGCGCAACAAGAGTTACGCGGCTTTTTCCGCTGCGGCTTATGACTACCCTGCCCTTTTCGTCGGAAACCGTTCTCGGTTCGGTAAGCCGCTTTATATCTGCAACCGTGATCTCGCGTTTCGCGCTGACTATCGACGGGATATTTCTCACTGCGGACAGCAGAGCCGACTTGCTTTTCGCAAGATGAGTACACATATATAAAGGGTCGCGCAGAAATCTGCTCTCTCCGCCCTCGTCGGTAATCAAATCAGACCTGCCGAACCGCATAATATGTTTTTCAGCCGTGTTATCAATATTATCGGCAGCATAATGAAACTCTTCAGGAAGCCACACGTTTTTGCCCTCCCTGATAAGGGTAAAGCAGTACGCAAGAATAAGCTTTTCGAACGAAACAAAGCCAAGCTCCGTGGAATACGCATTCACGCGCTGCCCGTCGTCGGAGATCTGGAACACCAGTTCATCGTCCTCGCCGCTGAAAAATTCAAGCCACAGCGATCTTACAGCCGTGCTTCCGCAGCTTATCCCGACAGGCGCAAGAGAGCGATTTTTCCCCAGAGAATCGGCAATATTGTTTATATAAATACTCCTGAACGACGTTACGGAATTTATCCTGCCCGTATGATCTGATGCCTGCGCAGGAGAAGCTTTCATGATTTCTTCGAGAGTTTTGTCCGGCAGTCCGAATCCATATTTGTCAAAAAATGTAAATTTAAGTCCGCCGCTTTCGCTTATAAATATTCCGCATTCCGCCGAAAGAAGCGTTAATCCGAACCGAAACGACGGCATATCGGTATTTTCGCAGACATAAACGTCTCTGCCGCATTCTGAGATCCCGCTGCAAAGAGCATACATGACGGGCAATCTTTCAAATCCCGTGCAGCCCACGCTGAATCGGCTGAAAAAGCGCGAAAGCGTTCTGCCGAGCTTCGCTGCCTCTGCGGAAGAAACAGCTGCGTTCGGCAGAACCTCGCAGCTGCTGTCCCTAAAGCTGAAATATTCGTTCTCCCCAATATAACTCATAATACACACCTCGTAAAACATATTTGTATCTATATTATTGATTACTTGACGGGGAATTATACAATTGCAGTCACTTAACTTCCTTTTTTACGAATCTCATTAACAGAAGAATTCCCAGAAGATTAGGAATCGCCATCAAGCCGTTGAAGATATCGGACAAAGTCCATACGCTGTCAGCGGAGATGATCGCTCCAGAAGCCGCTGCTGCTGCATATAAAACGGTGAAAAAAGGCGATATTTTACTGCCAAACACATATTTGAACGCAGTTTCTCCGCAAAAATACCAGCCGATAACCGTGCATAAGGCAAAAATTCCCATTTCAGCCGCCGTAAAGGGAATTGCAAGGCAGCCTATGGCATTTCCCATTGCTTCTGCGGGCGAAAAATTCTCCGAACCGCACAACAAAGTCACCGCTGTCAGCGTACAGCAGACTATAGTATCAAAAAACACTTCAAACATAGCCCACATTCCCTGTTGACGCGGAGAAGTGTCGCCTGCCGCGCTGTGAAGTATCGGCGAACTTCCAAGACCGGCTTCATTTGAAAATATTCCGCGGCGTATCCCTACCGAAAGTCCATACCCGAAAATTCCGCCAGCGGCTGAATCGGCATTGAACGCTTCCGAAAAGATCATGCGGAATACCGAAATTGCACGATCCCGGCAAATAATTATAACTGCAACGCAAACAATGGCATAAGCTGCGGAAGCAAGCGGAAGGAGATACTGCGACGCCGTTCCTATTCTTTCAGCTCCGCCGCGAATTATAATATATACCGCGGCAAATATAATTATAGCCAATACAAACGGCTTGAGATCGCAGCATTCTCCAAGGCTTTCGGCGAAAGTGCTGACCTGCGCCATACTGCCCATTCCCAGTGAAGCGAAAATGCAGAAAACCGCGAAAATAACCGCAAGCAATTTACAGCCCAATCCTTTTTCAAGATACGCCATCGGACCTTTTCGCTCGCCGTCGCTGAATTTCGCGGAAAGATAATTTTCCGCATAAACGACTGCCATTCCGAGAAAAGCCGATATCCACATCCAGAATATAGAGCCTGCTCCGCCTATTGCCAGTGCGGAAGCCGCCCCTGCGATATTTCCCGTTCCCATTGTAGTTCCCAGACTCATGCAGACCGTTTTCAATTGTGAAAGTCCGCTGTTTTTTGTTTTGCTGCCTTTGATCATAAAAACGGGCAGTTTGAATTGAATAAATCCAAGTTTCACGGTAAAAACAATTCCTGCTCCGATAAGCAGAAATATCAGTCCGTTTCCCCATACAAAATCGTTTATGTTTGTCAGAATATCAGCCATAAAAATTTTCCTCCGTAAATTTACAAAAAAAGGTATACATTATAAGCTATTTGAGTTATAATATATTTAGAACCTTTTTAGGAGGAACACATGAAAAAATTTAAACCCGATAAAAACGCTCTTCTTACTATGCGGATAATTATTTTAACGATTTCGCTGCTGCTCATTCTTGCGGTAAGAATCTATATTCCAATTACTGTTATTGTATTAATTATCGCCGCCGCTTTCGGAACTGTCGATATTTTTCTTATTTTTGTTTATCTGCCCCTGTATTTTTCTTCCGTCTGTTACGATATGACGGAAGACATGATAACCCGTCACGGCGGAGCTTTTGTTAAATCTCATAAATCCGTGAAGATTTCGAAAATCCAGTACACCACAGTCGTTACAACGCCTTTTTCGCAGTATACAAGCTTGAATTTCGTAATTCTCTTCGTTTACGGCGGCCAGCTGAGAATGCTCTTTCTCGATCTTGACGACGCCATGGAAATCCTGAAGATCACGGGCGAAGCAAAGGGGGAATCATAATGTACCACGAACACCCTCTGCGCATTCTCCGTTATTCCATGAGGAGCTTGTGGCTGCTGATTTTCCCGTTTCTTCGCGGCATTTCGATAATGCACTTCGATCCAGCGGGTATTTACTCATGGATCAAGGGCGCATGGATGGATATAGCCGTACTGGGAATAATCCTGCTGTTCGGCTTCATTCGCTGGTATTTTTCGCTGATAACAGTTTCCGACGGCGCTTTCACCCATACTCAGGGCTGTTTTATACGGATAAAGACCGTTATTCCGCTGAAAAATATAAGCTCGGCTTCGTCCGCGCAGCCGTTTTACCTTGTTCCCTTTCAGGCTGTTTTTTTCAGCTGCGATACACGCGCGGGAATCTTCCGATCTACCGATCTTAAGATCATGATAACAAAAAAAGTCTGCGCAGAACTCATGTCCCATATCCCGACTGTCGATCCGAAAAAACAGATAAATGATATTCCCGGTCCGACCGCTTTGTCGATACTGCTGTTTTCGGTATTTTTTTCAAGCGGATTTTCCGGTGCGGTCTATATTGCGACTTTTTTCTTTAAAGGCGGCGATCTTGCACACGATCTGATCTCCATGTCGATAAACCGCATAACCGAGACAACCGAAATGCTCACAGCCAGACTGATTCGCGGAATTCCACACGCGGCTGTCGCTTTCGGAACTTTTTTCATTGCGGCATGGATTCTGTCGTTTATTCTGAATCTGCTTCGCTACTCCCGATTCAGACTGACTGCCGACAAGGACTACATTAATATAGTTTGCGGAATCACCAACAGGCGATGCTATCGAATAAAGAATTCCCACATAAATTATACCGATTTCCGACAGAACCTTATTATGAAATTTTTAGGCGCTGTCACAGTCGGAATAAGCTGCGCAGGCTACGGAAACGATTCAAATCATCTCCCGGTTCTGCTGCCGATACGGCGTCAGGAGGATCTGGGAAAAGGTCTTGAAAGATTAGGGATCAGAACAGGCAGGGAGATGCAGTTTCGCCCGAAATGGAACAGCATTTTAACGTATATCGGCAAACCTCTGAGCATTTCGGGTCTTATTTTTGTTGCCGCTTATTTTTCGGACAAATTTTTTCCGCAGCTGACGGATATCTCCTCCTTTCTTATGATAATGCTCGCCATCCCCGCCACATGGCTTATCGTTGTAAAGATAGCCGCTCTTTCGGCTTCGGGAATCACAATTGAAGAGGACGATGTAATATTATGTACTTCCGAATGGACAACATTCCATACGGTGAGCGCCAAAAAGAAAAATATCGTGCTTATCGAGACTTACCAGACCTTTTTGCAGCGTATCTGGCGTACAAAAGCGGATCTTCGGGTATGGTTCGGCGGAGAAAGCAGTTCGTGCTATATTATATACGCGCTCGATATAGACGACTGCAAAAAAATCACGAAAATTCTTGAAGCTTCTTAGGGATTGTTTAAGACAAGTGACATTTGTCACTATCAAAATGACTTGCGACATCTTAATTTTTTCCTGAATTTATGATATTATATAGTCATGATAAACCATACAGAAAGGATGAAGATCATGTTTACATTGTTGGTATTAATACTTCTTCTCGGAGCAATACTGTTTGTTCCCGTCATGTCCGCAGTCATAATTGCAGCAGCCGTCAAAGCAAGCAGGGACGACAAAACGAATCAAAATCTCACGGGAACGTATCAATATTCCAATCCCGTCAATACGCCGCCGCGCAAAAAGCTTACGGCTTCGGCGGTAATGCTTCTTATCGGTACGGCGTTCATCGTTCTTTCGGCGATAACGTTCGTTGCGGCAAACTGGGTAAAAATGCCTCCCGAGGGAAAAGTTTTCGCCCTTGCCGGAGCTGCTGTAATGGCGTTTGCTATAAGCGCCGTCTCAAAGGCTGCCGCAAAGCTTGAAAGAACGTCCGTTTCGTTCTATATAATGGGTACTCTGATTTCCGTAGTCGCGGTATTTACAGCCGCCTATTACAAATTCTTCGGCGAATGGTTCAGCTTCCGCGGAGACGGATCTGCACTGCTTTTCTCCGTGCTTCTGCTGATTTCGGCGGCGAGCTTCTTTATTGCGTATCCGATATACAAAAAAACCGGATTTCTCTACACCGGACTTTCATTTATCTCCGCGGCGCTTATCTTCGTATGCGTTCAGATAACGGACGGTATAGCGGAGTTCGCACCCGTGATAATCATGGTTCAATTCGTGATCACCGCAGTCGTTCATCTCCTCAAACCGCAAAAAGATACGATACTCGATCGTCCTGTAAGAGTTATTGGCGATATCACTTCCGTTATCTATGCATTTTTAGCCGGACTTTACGTTCTCGGCAATACTTTCAGCGCCACGGGCTACAGCTTTTTCGTTCTCGGAATCGTTCTTCTTCAGCTTTTCCTGTACGGAACATTCAAAAAGCAAAAATGGATGTACATATTCATGAACATTATCGGAATTTATACTGCATTCATAGCCGTGGGAATGATCGAGGACAAATTCGGAACAGATTTCATAATCCTGATTTTCGCATTCATCGCACTTGTTATCTATCTCGCAAACTGCATGATACCGAAAAACCTTTCTGCTTCAAGAGCAATTTCATTTGTATTCGCACTTATCGGCGCATTTGCTTCGCTTATGGCGAATAATGACAGCTATTTCGGCATGAACGTTATTGTTCCGATCACAATGTCGCTCTGCATAATCGGCTACGGCGCGCACAAGGAAAAAGTTGTACAAGTTCTTGCCGCTCTCGCTTCGCCGTTTCTCCCCTTCTGCACGGCAATTTATCTTAACAACAGATTCCGCGATCTTTTCACGGAAATTGCTCATCACGATATCGAAACGCTCGTTTTCGGAACTCTTACGATGTTTTATATGGCAGCGGCGGCATTATTCATCTTCATGCCGAAAATCAGGGAAAACGGAAGAAAAATCGAATGCTCCGAGGTCATGGTCTATACAAATATGATCTCCGCCGCCGCGATTCTCCTGAATATCACGGGATTCTCCCGGCTTTTCATGGTTACGGCCGCACTGTGCGTTTTCCATTTCATTCTCTCGTATTTCATGAGCTGCAACATTACCGCAGTCGGCTCGGCAATGAGTTTTATCATTCTCATCAATCATGTGCTTCAGCATTACCTCGGCAAGGAATCCGACAGTGAAATGTATATAATGTTCGCGCTTTTCGCGGTACTTATGGTGATCTCACGAATCATATTCCCCGAAAAATTCGCAGTCAAAAAGAACGGCAGAGTTCTCATCGACGTTATAATTTTAAGCGGCTGGGCGGCAGTTATTCCGTTTCCGACGTTCAGCAGAGTTTCACTCTTCCTCAGAATAATTTCCATCGCCATATTTATGGCAAGCTTCATCAAGAAGAATACCAATAAAGAGACCGCGGCGGTACTTCTCTCGATGTCCTCGGCACTGGCGGCTATCGCATTTATGACAAGACCTTTCCTCACTCCAGATTCTTCAATGATCTCCTGCAAGATAAATCTCGCCATCTTCGCGCTGCTCGGTATCGCCTGCAAATACATCTGGCAGAATCATAAACTCGCTTCCAGAATTTCATCTACAATAATATTCGTCATCGCCTTTACGGGACTGATAATTGATTCTATGGTATTCAACAATATCGCCAACAAAATATTTGTTCTTGCCGTTACCGCGGCTATCCTCATACTTTCGTTCTTCACAAAGAGCAAAACATGGTTCGTCGCATCTTCCGTTGCGCTCGTAGTAATTACGGTATTCTCCACATGGAGATATTTCGACGCTCTCGGCTGGTGGCTGTATCTCTTCATCGTCGGCGTTATACTTATTGTTATCGCCGCTGTCAATGAAGCCTGCAAGAAAAAAGGCGAATCGGTAAAATCTACAGTCAGCAGAAAATTCTCGGATTGGACTTGGTAAACAGAAAGAAAGGTGATGTAATATTTATTCGGCTATATCGGCTATACTGCTGCTGACAGGTCTCGGCGGAATGCTCGGTACCATAGCGTGGGTACTCCGCCGCGGCAACAGCAGCCGCCTTACCGCGCTTTTTATAATCTGCCTTATTTCTATCGCGCTATGGCTCATTTCACAGCTTCTCATTCTCTTCTCAAACAGCAAGGAGCAGTTGTGGCTCAGCTATATGATCGGAAACGGCGGAATCTGTTTTTTCTCAACGTTCTGGCTTATGTTTTCCGCGGAATATTCCGACGCAGGCACGAAAATAAAAAAATTCGCCCAAACTCTCCCCGCAGTTTCCGCATTAATGTTCGCCTGCATCGCCGCAAATCCTCTGCATCATCTTTATTATACGGATTTCGATAAGGGGAAAATTCTCTACGGCGGTATTTTTTATTTTTTTCAGATAATTTTTTATACGTTCATAATTTCGGGGATTTCGATGATGTTCATACGACACACTCAGCGAAACGACGTAGTTACGGCGCAGACAATGCTTCTTGCGCTTGCGGCGGCAGTTCCCCTCATGGTCAATATATTGTCGGTCAGCGGTATAATCCGCTCAAAAATAGAAGTCACTCCGCTCTGTTTTGCGTTTTCGGTAATTATGATACTCATCGCCATAAGCCGCTACGGATTATTGAACGTCAATCGAATCGCTATCAACGATACCATAGACAAAATTGCAATAGCCGTCATAGTGTTTGACGAGGACGATAATATGACGTATAAAAACAAAATGACGGATAATATAATTCAACTTGAGGAAAACACTACTTTACCCGAATTCCGAAAAAAACTTGCGGAACTTTCGGGAGTTGAAACGAACGACGAAACAATATCCAAGGAATTGAAAATAGGCGACGAATATTACAATCTCCGCCAAAGCGTCAGCGTTAATAAAAAAGGCGCGGAAATAGCGCGGATAATCATGATAAACAACGTTTCGGAATATTACGAGCTTGCGGCAGCCGAAAAGAAGCTTTCTCTTGAATTGGAGCGAAACAGAATAGCGCAGGAAATTCACGATTCGGCAGGTCATACCTTTACAATGATAAGCTCGCTCGCAAAAATTTTGCAGGTCGAAGCCAGGAATATCGGCAGCAACGCTCAAATTGAAGAGTACATTTCCGAAATAGACGGGCTGTCCAGAAGCGGCGTTACTCAATTGAGATGCTCCATAAATAATCTCCGCGACGATGAATTTATGACGTCCGTCACAAGGGCTGTCCAGACTGTAACGGCGGCGATACGGAATATTGATGTAGAAATATGCGTTCAGGGCGAAGAGGACGACAGTTTCGCATTCTGTATCCGCGAAGTTTACGATAATACCCGTGAAACGCTCACAAACGCCATGCGGTATTCGGGCGCGGACAGAATAGATATCATCGTTAAATTTCTAAGCGACAGACTGGAATTATATATATTCGACAACGGCTGCGGTACGGAAATTATCAAGGAAAACAACGGTTTGTCGGGGATTCGCAGCCGCACCGAAGCTATCGGCGGAAATGTGCGTTTTTCCTCCGTAAAGGGTGAGGGATTTACAACCATTATTAAGATTCCCAAACAGGCTCTAAGAAAGGGTGATTAAATGATTAAAGTTATAATTGCAGACGACGTGCAGATACTGCGGACGGGTCTGAAAGCCGTTCTTTCGCAGGACGACAGCATAAGCGTTGTCGGCGAAGCTGTAAACGGCAAGGAAGCCTATGAGCTTTCGGTTCGCCTGAAACCCGACGTCGTGCTTATGGATATGCGAATGCCCGATTACGACGGCGGCTGCGGAACTCGTCTTATCAAGGAAAAGCTGAATTCCGTCAAGGTTCTCGTGCTTACGACTTTTGACGATAAAGAAACCGTCGAAAAGGCTATGGCAAGCGGTGCGGACGGCTATATTCTCAAAGAAATGGACAACGAGCAGATAATCAACTCTATCAAGGCTGTTGCGGGCGGAATCAATGTTTTCTGCGATAATGTTTTTCAGTCCATAAAAAAGGATTCCGCTGTTCAGCAGAATCCAAAGAATTTCGATCTTACGGATAGAGAAGTGGATTTCCTGCGGCTTATCTGCGACGGCTGCGATAATAAGGAGATCGCCGCGCAGCTTTTTTTGGCGGAAGGTACTGTCCGCAACGGAATTTCGCGGCTTCTTGAAAAATTAAAGCTGAAAGACCGAACGCAGCTTGCGGTCTTTGCGATAAAAAATAATATAGTCTGATTACAGCAATTCCAGTTGAGTGTGCAGGGTTGTGCAGGGTATGCATGGTTTTACAGGTACTATATATATATTTTTATCTTTCTGTTTTTTTATATGATAGAATAGAAAATACCCTGCAACCCTGCACAACCCTGCACAGAAAGAAAGTTCTCATTGCCTGATCTTATAATGAAGCGTCATACAAAATCGTATGACGCTTTAGAGTCTGTTCAGTATCTCAACGTGTGCGGATTTTCGAGCATAATTTTGACGAAAAGACGTGTGCGGGGAGATACTGAACAGGCTCTTAGTATTATATATCTTTTTTTCGGTAAACCTTCAAAGAAATCGCCCATGATACAGCGTATAATACCAGCATGACAGCAATCACTATATATGGAATAAGATTTGCAATGCCCGATAATTTTTCCACAATATTTATCAAATCTTCGTCAGAAAAAATTGCCGCTGAAAGTCCTCCCATACATCCCCCTACTATCATCATAGCATACATGGCTGTATTACTTGAAAATTTTAGTGTGATCGGAGTCCAGAATATAGGGAGCGAAAGGCTGATCGTAAAAGAACCTATTACAACCACTGTCAGCATTTCGCCTGAAAATTCGCATTTACCCGCAGCAACAGACATCAGATAGATAGCCGTTGATAATACAGTGGAAATAAAACTTATGGTAATCATTAATATATATCTGAATGAAACTACCGTTTTTCTCTCCCACGGCATAGCTACGGAATATTGATTCCATTTTGAAAGCTCGTCACGGTTATAATTGCCTATAGTTACAGCCGACAAAAATAGTGATAAAATAAAACCAAAAAACGGATTTCCGCCGAAAACACCTGATATAATACCTACTGCCATAAAAATAATAATGATAACCAGCATTTTCTTTATCATTATGATCTCTTTTATCATTAAACCTTTCATTTACTTTTCCTCCTTGACCATAAACACAAACAATTCTTCGATTGTTACGGGCTTTACATCGAATGTATGCGGAATTTTTTCGCGATCGACAAGGGCTTCCGCACCCCATTTTCCGACTTTTTTGCTGATTACCGCCGAGCTGTCCAGTTCTTTGAGGATAGCTTCGGTAGTATTCATCAAGCCGTAACGCTCCAGAAGTCTGTCTTTCTCCTCGCACAGCATAAGCTTTCCCTTATGCATGAACGCGATATAGTCGCAAATCTTTTCAAGATCGCTGACAATATGGGACGAGATCAGCACGGAATGGCTTTCGTCCCGTGTGAACTCGTTGAGAATGTCAATTATTTCCTCGCGTACCACGGGATCGAGACCGCTTGTCGGCTCGTCAAGAATGAGAAGCTTTGCATTATGAGATAAGGCGATAGCCATTCCCAGCTTCATTTTCATGCCCTTTGAAAACGTCTTGAATTTCTTTTTCAAAGGCAGTCCGAACTGCTTTATATAGCCGAAAAATGTATCCTCGCTCCAGTTTGTATAAGTATTTCTCATTACAAGCTCTACTTCCTTAACTGTAAATTCAGTAGGGATTCCGACTTCGTCAAGTACAACGCCGATATCCTGCTTGATATCAGACGACAGCTTTTCACCGAAAATCCTGATCTCGCCGCTGTCAGGATAAACTCCGCCCAGTATCGCCTTTATCGCCGTACTTTTGCCTGCTCCGTTTTCGCCGATCAAGCCCATTATACAGCCGCCCTCCAAGGTCAGGGAAACGTTGTCAAGGGTGAAGCCCTTGTATTTTTTCGTAAGATTCTTTACTTCGATAGCATTCATTATAAATCGCCCTCCGCATTATATTTCAGCATTTCTATCAAATCGTCGGTTGTCAGCCTGCATGAAGCCGCAAGCTGCTGTATTTCCGCAATAAGCTTTTCTATTTTTTTCAGATTCTCCTCACGCAGCAGCTCTGTATTTTTCACGGCAACAAAGCAGCCTTTGGCAGGAAGAGTATAGATAAAGCCCTCGCGTTCAAGTTCGTCATAAGCGCGTTTCGTGGTTACAACGCTTATCCGCAAATCTTTCGCAAGACTGCGAATAGACGGCAGCGGATCGTTTTCTTGGAGTTCGCCGCTGATGATAAGGCTCTTGACCTGATTATAGATCTGATCGTATATCGGCGAACCGCTTCTGTTATCAATAAATATATTCATCGTTCCACCTCTTTTCTGTATATATACAGTATACACAGTTGTAACAGGTTTGTCAAGACTTTTTCTGAAATTTTATATGAGCAGTCGTTATATCAAACTAACAGAATCGCAAAAAAATTACCGCACATTTCTGTACGGTAATCGGAATTTATATTCAAATCAACTTTCTCTCGTCGCAGTATTCGCATTCAAGAAGCGTTTCATCGCCGCCTGCACGGAAGCTCTTCGGCAAATATTCCTCATGATTCGTAATGCACTTCGGATTATCGCAGCGAACTCCCGTATAAACCTTGCCCTTTAGCGTTTCCGAACCCTTTTTGTCTCTCAAAATAGTCAGTATCAATGCCATACGCGCAAATACGCCGTATTTTGCCTGAATGAAATACATAGCGCGCCTGTCGTCGTCGACATCAACGGTTATCTCGTCAACTCTCGGCAGCGGATGAAGAACGATCATATCCTTTTTCGCAAGAAGCATTTTCTTTCTGTCAAGCACATAAGTATTTTTCTGCGCAAGATATTCCTCTCGGCTTGCAAAACGCTCCTGCTGGATTCTCGTCATATACAGCACGTCAAGCTTGCCGATCGCTTCTTCAAGCGTATTCACCTCTTCATAAGTACTGCCGTTCGCCTTGATAATATCCTTTATGTAGGCAGGCATCATAAGCTCGGGAGTTGAAATAAATATGAATTTATTGTTCCTGAACATACTCAGCGCTTTGCATAACGAATGAACGGTGCGCCCGTTTATAAGATCGCCGCACATACCGACAGTAAGCCCGCTCAACGTATTCTTCTCGATTTTCAGCGTAAGCAGATCGGTAAGAGTCTGGGTCGGGTGAAGATGTCCGCCGTCGCCTGCGTTTATGACGGGACAGTCCGCCGACAGAGAAGCCGCCTTTGCCGCGCCTGCGACAGGGTGGCGTATAACAAGTATATCTGCATAATTGCTTACTATCTTCGTTGTATCCTTTATAGTCTCGCCCTTGGAAACGGACGAATTGGCAGGGTTGTCAAATCCGATAATGCGTCCGCCGAGACGAAGCATAGCGGTCTGGAACGACATCTGCGTTCTTGTGGAAGGCTCATAGAAAAGAGTCGCCATGATCTTTCCGTCGCATTCGTGAGCGTATTCCTGCGGATTTTCCTTGATCTTCACGCCCAGCTCAATAAGATCGTTCCACCATGATACGGGATAATCGCTTAAATCAATAAGATGCTGATATTCAGACTGCATATTTTTAACCTCCGTTGAACTTGTTCTTATTAGACCTCCTCGGAAGTCTATTATTCAAAATATACCTTGTACCATACAAGGAAGATGAATACCGTCCATATTTTGCGGCTGTTGTCCGCTTTTCCGCCGCGGTGATCGTCAAGAAGCTTCACAAGCAGTTCCGTATTAAAGAATTTCTGCGAGCTTTCGCTTTCAAAATATCCGCGGACGATTCCGTAATATTTATCTTCTTTGAGCCATACTCTGATAGGAACGGGGAATCCCAATTTTTTCTTGGCGGCGGTTTTCGCCGTCTGATCGGGAGTATCCTTTTTCGCCGCCAATCTCATGGCATACTTTGTTATATATTTTGTCTCGTCAGTGCCTTTTTCATGAGTTACGCGGAATTTCGCAGGAATCTTCTCCGCAAGAGCCATGATCTCCTTATCCAGAAAAGGAACGCGCAGCTCCAGAGAATTCGCCATACTCATCTTATCGGCTTTCAGAAGAATATCCCCTGCCATCCACATATGAAGATCGAGATACTGCATTTTTGTTACATCGTCCTTGCCGTTGACATGACTGTAATAAGGCTTGGTGATCTCCATGGGATCGGGCGCGTCGGTTTTTATCTTCAGCAGCGCCTTTCTCTCCTCGGGCTTAAACATATAGGCGTTGCCGATAAAGCGTTCCTCGACTGTTCTGCCCTTTCGCACGAAGAAATTCACGCCCTTGTGCGCAGGCAGCTTCGCGGCGGCATTACCGACAGCCTTTCTGAAACTCATGGGCAGCTTGTCGTAAAACGTGCCGTCGGGATCGCTGTAAACGTTATATCCGCCGAAAATCTCGTCTGCGCCCTCTCCCGAAAGCACGACTTTCAGCTTTTCAGCCGCAATATTGCAGACAAAATAAAGAGCGACCGCCGACGGGTCTGCAAGAGGTTCGTCCATGTGATACTGAATCTTTTCAAGACTCCCCCAGTATTCCTCGGGTGTGATGACCTTGCTGGTATTTTCCTTGCCGATAGCCTTTGAGAAATTCTTCGCCCAGCCTATTTCGTTGTATTTTTCGTCATTGCCGAATCCGACCGTGAACGTTTTATCGACGTCCGCAACTGCCGCAACATAGCTTGAATCAACGCCGCTGGAGAGGAACGAGCCTACTTCCACATCGGCTATTTTATGAGCTTCAACGGAATTCTTGAACGTATCGGAAATTCTGTTCACCCATTCGTTAAGTTCGGGCTTTCCGTCGGCGTCGAAATTGACGTCCCAATAACGTCTGATCTGCATTTTTCCGCCGCTGTATATGAAATAATGTGCGGGAAGAAGCTTATAAACATTTTTAAAAAAAGTTTCTTTCGTTGGAGAATACTGAAAAGTAAGATAATTTTCAAGAGCCGCGGTGTTTAACTCTTTTTTAAATTCGGGGTGCGGCAGAAAGCTTTTTATCTCCGAGCCGAACATGAAAGTTTTACCCATGACCGCGTAATACATCGGCTTGATACCGAAGAAATCCCGCGCTCCGAAAAGCTCCTTTTTATCTTTGTCCCAGATCACGAACGCGAACATTCCGCGGAGCATATTCAGCAGTTTTTCGCCGTATTCCTCATAGCCGTGAATGAGAACTTCCGTATCGGTGCCGGTCTTGAAAACATGACCTGCGGCAAGGAGTTTTTCCCTTATTTCGCGGTAATTATAGATCTCGCCGTTGAAAATGATAACCTTTGAGCCGTCCTCGTTGAAGATAGGCTGATCGCCCGACGAACTTACGTCGATGATACTCAGCCGCCTATGACCGAGAGCAATATTTTCGTCAACGTATTTTCCCTCGGCGTCAGGTCCGCGGTGACGGATTTTATCCATCATTTCGCCTATTACCTTGTTTGAATTGTCAATATGATTCGTAAAGCCTACGATTCCGCACATTAAAATGACCTCCTCAGAATTTTGCAGCTATGACAGCCCTGATAAATTCTCCTTAACTATTATACTACATTATTTCCCGTTTTGCAACAATTCATTTAAAATTTTTTGAAAAATCCCCCGATTAATTCGGGGGATTGGTATTGTTATCAAACATTGTAAATAATTTCGGAGTATGTAGGAATAGGATAGAGATTCTGCGGCATATTTATCTCGATCTCGTCCGCGACAGAACGCATTATATCCATCTCCGCAAGCACGTAATCATGATAGAATCTCGCCTGTTTCAGAACGTCCGTGATCTCGCAGGCGTCGGCAACTATCTTCTCAAGCCGATCTATAGAATCGTAAAAACGGTCGCAAAGATCGTTGAGTTTCTGCGCTATCATGGTTTCCGTGCGCGCAGTCAGCCCGATCTCCTTTTTCGCCGCAACAGATCGGCAAACCTTTTCAAGATAATCCAAAGCAGCGGGAAGAAGCTGCTTTCTCGCCATTTCTATCATTGTACGCGCTTCGATACGTCTTGTCTTGGAATATTTCTCCAGATGTATCTCGGTACGCGCGATAAGCTCGTTTTTGTTGAAAATTCCGAATTTACGCAGTATGCGGACATTTTTCTCGTCAGTGTAGTGCGGCATACAGTCAACAACAGAGGGATAATTCGGCAGTCCGCGTCTTTCCGCTTCGATGACCCAGTCATTGGAATATCCGTCGCCGTTGAAAATTATTCTGCGGTGAGTTTTCAAAACTTCTTTCAGAAGATTTTTTACTTCGGCTTCAAAACGCTCGCTGTCCTTGAACTGCTCCAGTCTGTCCGCAAACCAGCTTAATTCCTCGGCAACGATCGTATTCAGCAGTGCATTCGGACAGCCGATATTATCGGACGAGCCGACCATGCGGAATTCAAAACGATTCCCCGTGAAAGCAAATGGAGAAGTTCTGTTTCTGTCGGTTGAATCTTTCGGGAATGACGGCAGCGCGTTTACGCCGATCTCGAATGCCTGCGCCTGAGTTTTATAAACGCCGTCCTCTTCGATAGCTTTGAGTACCGCGTCAAGCTCCTCGCCTAAAAACATGGAAATGATAGCAGGCGGAGCTTCATCCGCGCCGAGTCTGTGATCGTTTCCGGCGGAAGCAGCCGAAAGTCTCATAAGATCGGAGTATTCGTCAACGCCCTTGATAAGCGCGCAGAGAATCGTCAGGAATTGAAGATTCTCCATAGGAGTATCGCCCGGGTCGAGAAGATTCTGTCCGTCGTTGGTGGACATCGACCAGTTATTATGCTTGCCCGAACCGTTTACGCCCTCGAACGGTTTTTCGTGAAGCAGGCATACAAGCCCGTGTCTGAGCGCAACTTTTTCCATTACTTCCATTGCAAGCTCGTTCTGATCCGTACCCAGATTCGACGTTGTGAATATAGGAGCCATTTCATGCTGAGCGGGCGCAACTTCATTATGCTTGGTCTTGGAATAGATGCCAAGCTTCCAGAGTTCCTCGTCCAGATCAGCCATATAAGCCGCTATTCTCGGCTTCAGATTGGCAAAATACTGATCGTCGAGTTCCTGACCCTTGGGCGGCTTTGCGCCGAAAAGAGTGCGTCCCGTAAGAATGAGATCCTCGCGCTGATCGAATTTTTCTTTATCGATCAGGAAATATTCCTGCTCCGCGCCGACTGTTGACGTTACGCGCGTAACGTTTTCATTGCCGAACAATTTCAAAAAGCGTACGGCTGATTTGCTGAGCGCGTCCATTGAACGGAGCAGCGGAGTTTTCTTGTCGAGGGTTTCACCTGTATACGAGACAAAGACAGTCGGGATATACAGACTGCCTTCTTTGACGAAGCAGTATGACGTTGGATCCCAAGCCGTATAACCTCTTGCGGAGCTTGTTTGTCTCAGACCGCCAGACGGAAACGACGAAGCGTCGGGTTCGCCCTTGATAAGGGCTTTGCCGCTGAACTCCATGAGAGCCGTGCCGTTTGCGCCGACGCTTATAAAGGAATCGTGCTTTTCGGCAGTCGTTCCCGTCATCGGCTGAAACCAATGAGTGTAGTGCGTTGCTCCGAGAGCCAGCGCCCATTCCTTTATTGCGTTTGCCACAACATCGGCTGTTTCCATATCGAGAGGACGACCTTTTTCCATGGTGCGCCTCAAATTTTTATAGATATTTTTCGGCAGCTTTTCTTTCATGACTGTTTCATTAAAAACATTGCAGCCGAATATCTCCGGAATATTAACCATATATTTTCCTCCCACTATATTATACTCCCCTCTGTTCTAAACCCAAACAATCTTCTGAGCATAAATTCCGTCAGTCGTCGTTGCAAATCCTCGACGGGCGAAAGCCCGCCTTGCGGTTTGCGCCTATACTGACAAAATTTCTGCTCAAAATCTTTATTCGGTTTTAGAATAGAGACGAGTATATGAGTATGAGCAAATTTTTCATACTCAGGCATTACCTCTATTATATCATATTTGCGCCCCACGGTCAATATTCTGAATGAAGTTATTTCAGAAAATTCTTGACTTTATTGCATTAAAATTGTATAATTATTTGTGGGAGAATTTGGATTATGAAAGGATTGATGCTATGAAGTTTACTAAAATGCACGGTATCGGAAACGATTACATCTATGTAAACTGTTTTGAAGAAACAGTAGACGAGCCTGAAAAAGTCTCTGTCGTTCTCAGCGATGTACGCAAGGGTATCGGCTCGGACGGACTTGTGCTTATCATGCCCTCCGATATCGCGGATTTCCGTATGCGCATTTTCAACGCCGACGGTTCGGAAGCCATGATGTGCGGCAACGCTACACGCTGTATCGGCAAATACGTTTACGAAAAAGGTCTCGCCAATAAGACCGAGATAACTCTTGAAACGAATTCGGGAATTAAATATCTAAAGCTTTTTATCAATGACGATAATGCCGTTGAACTTATCCAAGTTGATATGGGTAAGGCTATTCTCGTTCCCGAGCAGATTCCCGTAAACAGCAAGGCAGACAGATTTGTAAACGTTCCCGTCACGGTAAACGGAAATGAATACGCTATCACCTGCGTATCCATGGGAAATCCCCATGCAGTCCTGTTTACGGACAATATCGAAAGTCTCGATCTCGAAAAAATCGGACCGCATTTCGAAAATCACGAGCTTTTTCCGAATCGCATAAATACGGAATTCATCGAAGTCATAGACGATCACACGCTAAATATGCGCGTCTGGGAACGCGGCAGCGGCGAAACCTTTGCCTGCGGTACGGGTGCGTGCGCGTCGGCTGTCGCGGCTGTTCTGAACGGTTACTGCAAGCATGATGAAGAAATTCTTATTCATCTTCGCGGCGGCGATCTGCGCATAACATATAAATCAGACGAAACCGTAATGATGACAGGTCCTGCCGAATTCATATGTGACGGGACAGTCTCGGATAAATATATTAATGAAATGAAGGAGAATGCAGTATGCCGCAGTTAAATGAAAATTTCCTCAAGCTGGAGAAAAATTACCTTTTTATAAATATCGCTAAAAAAATAGCCGCTTTTAAGGAATCCAACCCCGACGCCGATATTATCAGAATGGGTATCGGCGATGTAACTCTTCCTATCGCCCCCGCAGTTATCGACGCCATGAAAAAGGGCTGCGATGAAATGGGCGTTAAGGAAACCTTCAAGGGATACGAGGACAGCGGCGCAGGATATGATTTCCTCCGTGAAGCCGTTTCGGGATATTACAAAAGCTTCGGCGCTGATATCGCTCCCGACGAAATAAGAATAAACGACGGCGCAAAGGCTGACTGCGGAAATATCGTTGATATTTTCGGCGACGACAACATTATTCTTGTAACCGACCCCGCATATCCCGTTTACGTTGATTCAAATCTTATGTGCGGCAGAAAGATAATCTACGCCGATTCCAATGAGGAGAACGGATTCGCCGCAATGCCCGATTTTTCCGTTCATGCGGATATTATTTATCTCTGTTCGCCTAATAATCCCACAGGCTCGGTCTATACTGCCGATCAGCTGAAAGCCTGGATAGATTATGCAAAACAGAATAATGCCGTTATCATCTACGATTCAGCTTATGAAGCGTTTATCACGGAAGAGGGCATTCCGCGCAGC
The DNA here is from genome assembly GCA_964401315.1 of uncultured Alistipes sp. Taxonomy (GTDB): domain Bacteria; phylum Bacillota; class Clostridia; order Oscillospirales; family Ruminococcaceae; genus Ruminococcus. Next base: position 52,653 of record CAYNYB010000001.1, on the reverse strand, counting down.
ATTTACTGCGTTGAGGGCGCTAAGGAAGTTGCTGTCGAAATGTGTTCGCTTTCCAAGACGGCAGGATTTACGGGTATGCGCTGCGGATATACGGTGATCCCGAACGCTCTCATCGTCAAGGCAAGCGACGGTTCGGACGTATCCGTTGCACAGCTCTGGGGCAGACGTCAGGGAAGCAAATTCAACGGCGTTTCCTACCCCGTTCAATGCGCGGCGGCGGCTGTATTTACCGAAGAGGGCTTGAAGCAGATACACGAGAATATTGCCTATTATCAGGAAAACGCCCGCATTATCGCCGATACCATGACTGAACTCGGCGTTAAATTCACAGGCGGCGTAAATTCCCCCTACATCTGGTTCAAGTGTCCCAACGATATGGACAGCTGGGAATTCTTCGATCTTATGCTGAATAAGATCGCCGTTGTCGGCACTCCCGGTTCGGGATTCGGCAAAAACGGAAACGGCTGGTTCAGACTGACCGCATTCGGCGACAAACAGCGCACTGTCGAGGCTATGGAACGCTTTAAAGAACTGGTAAGATCAATGTAATAAGTCTATGCAACACCGCACGCTTTTGTGCGGTGTTGCAGTAATTGAAAGGTAATAAAATGAAATTAAAGTCAAAATGGATTTATAATTATAAAAAAGGCTTGCGGGATCTAATGATCTCAAATGACTATTATCTGACGGCTGATAAATTATATTTTTCGCTTACTTTCGGTTTAAGCTCGTTCAATTCAGTTTTGCTGGAACTTGATCTTGAAACTCAGAATGCCAGAACCGTATTTGAAGAAAATCACGTTGTAAGAACCTCCGGAATACACGAGAATGGCAAAATATATCTGACAACGTTCAAGGGCATCGCATATTGCCTTGATACCAGCGGAAATATCTGCTGGTCGTCAAATCTTAACTTGAATAACGCTTCATTTAAAATGGCGCTGGACGGAGACAGATTTTATGCGTCTGACAACGGTATTTTCTGTCTGGATAAAAATACCGGCGATATCATATGGAAGAACAATGGTTTCTGTAAAAAAAGCAACTGCAATATTTTATGCGGCGATAAGTATATATATTGCGGAGAAAGCGGCGGACGCGTATTCTGTCTGGATAAATTTTCTGGAGAAATCCGCTGGTCTTATGGCGAAGAAGAATGGATAAGCTGCTGCGTTCCGATAGACAACAACAGACTGCTTGTCAGCCATATACACGGAAAATTCTACATTTTCGATTCTCAAAACGGCGAATTGTTATGCACAAACAAAGCAAAAGGGTGTTTATACAAAACTCCGATATTTGAAAGCGATCGAATGTATATAGGCGATTCAGATTCGGTTATCAATTCAAAATCAGGAAATATGACCTGCTATGAACTGACCTCCGACAATAAGCTTGAAGAAATATTTTCCGTCACCGTTGAAGGCGGAATTTCCACAGACGCCGTAATATCGGGCGATAGGCTCTTCTTTGCGGCGGAGGATAACTATCTGTACTGCATAGATAAAAATACAGGCGAATTTCTTATGAAGAAAAAGAAAACCAAAGGAGTATGCAGAAATATTATCGTTCGTGAGAATGAACTGATACTGCTCAGCGATAAGGGACAGGTTGAATGTTTTGAAATTGTGTGACAGAACAGAAATTTGTCATTACACAAAATATAATAAAAGGAGAAATTTAAATTGAAGGAACGCTACGAATCTTCCGTTCCCCGTATTCTGGATTATACCATTTTATTTTTATCTATTACAATATTTTTCTTCGGTCCCGTTTTTATTCCGAACAATTTTTGCTGGCCTGCGATTTTCGGAATATTTATTCCTTGGATATTATCAATAATACCAAGTAAATTTGAATGTGATGAAAAAAATCTTGTAATGCACGATTTGATTCGCGGAAAAAGAATTATCCCTTTATCCGATATAAACAGCATTCAAATAAGAGTTTTCTATGTAAATATCTCTGCAATAGGCTCAAGTTTCGGCAGCCATTTGCATCATTATGAATTTGAGATGGAAATAAATACCGACAGGAAAAAGTATAAATTCAGAATGAATGCTAAGAAAAAAATTGTTAAAAATATGGGAGATATTTCCTATCCGGATCGTTATTGGGACAAGGTCGCTTTTTTAAAATTGAAAAAATATATAGAAGAACAAGTTAAACACACATAAAGAATGCCCGAAAATCCAAAAATTTTAATTTTGGAACTTCGGGCATTCGCAATTCAAACATTCGGAAAAAAATTTCTAAAAAAATATAAATTCCAATGTAACATTTTCCGTTTTACAACGATTGTTATAATAGAAGCATAAATGCGCATATATAAATCCGAATTACTCTGTTCGGATTTTGAGGGACATTTTCAGAATTTGTGTTCATAGATTCTCGGATATTCCTCAGCTTTTTTATGAGGTGAAGCCATATGACCGATCGTCAAATTCATTTAATGATCGTCAACTCCCGAAAAGATGGTTTCAAAGCACTTTTTCAGCAATATCAAAGCTACGTCTACACTATCGTATGGGGCAGACTGCGTACAGTCGGCACAGCGGAGGACGCAGAAGAATGTATAAGCGATATTTTCGCACAGATTTTTCTTCACTATGACGATATTGAAGATGGCTCTTTGCAGGCGTATATCGGAACTGTCGCCAAAAATAAAGCTGTCGATTACTTTCGCAGACTCAGTAACGAAAGCAATTTTTACTCCGACGGCGAAGAGGAACTTTCAAGGCTGAATTCCGATGACAATGTTGAAGATGATATTGAAGAGCTGGAGATCAATAAAATTTTATATGATAAGATCCGTCTGCTTGGCGAACCCGATTCCACCATAATTATCATGAAATATTTCTATGGGCGAAAATCGAAAGATATCGCAAAACAGGTAGATATGTCTCCCGTTACAGTAAGAGTGCGTCTTAATCGGGCGCTTAAGAAACTTCGCCGGCTTTTGACCGACGCAGGAATTTAAGGTGACATTATATGAAACTCAATAAAATAATAAGATCATTTAAACAAATAAATTCTGACGCAGCCGATAAAATTATGAGGGACTATCCTGCCGAATGCGATACGGATAAAGTATTCGACAGAAGCTTTAAAAAATATCTTTCTCAAAAAGATATGCGATATTCTGATGAAAAACGTCCCTTCCTCAATTTTTTAAAAAAAGGCAGAATTGTACTGGCGACTACGGCGTACATCGGAGCATTCGTACTCATTATGAATATTGCCGACAAGTCCCCGTCCCCTGTCAATAATTCTCCCGACGGCTTGATAAATCAGAATATGATAACCGTTCAGTCTGAACCAAAGGAAAAAGACAAAATTTCACAAAAGGAAGATTCTTCGGAAAATGATGAAAAATCTTCTGAAACTGCGGCGAAAGCCACCAAGGGAAATTCGACTTCAACCGTCGCTTCCGCTGAAACCCCAACTGCGGCAGAACCTGAAAATCAGCCGAGCGATATTCAGATTCCGAGTGACGTTCAGATTCCGCCTGACATTCAAATTCCGAGTGATGGTAAGATTCAGCACGACGTTCAAACTCCAAATGACGGTAAGATTCCGCACAACGTTCAAACTCCCGATCCAACGGAGAATCCTACCAAACCCGTTGAAACATCAGATATAACCATACCCGATCCCACAATAAATATCCCCGAACCGACGGTAACTGACGATTTGGCGATGTCGGCGGCACCGCCGTCATCGGGCGGATATTTCGAAGTACAGCACGGTGCATACGATAATTACGGCAAGGCTTGGGATAGGCTGATTTTCGTTCCGGCAGATGATAATGTTGATATTCGCGAGCATTCATTCGATGTCGAGGGATTTACGTTAATTTCGGAACACTCGCAGTACAATACATATAATCTGAAATATGAAAACGGCGCTGTATTCCCTATATACAGATATCCGTACGAGCATTTTATCATAGGTCTTAATCCGGAAATAGAGCGTACTTATCAATTCTCAGAAATCGACGGCAAGGAAGTTTTCAGAGAATTTTCAAACAAGCAAGGCGCGCTTGAATTGACCGCATGGAACGACGGATGCCACGTTTGCTTTATGTTTGCTGCAAGGGAGGATTATGACAAGGTTGAATTTCTGATCAGGAATTTAACTTGATTAATAATTAATTTAACAAGGAGGAAAATTTATGAAAAACAAATTTTTAGCCTGCGCGACAGCTATGGGAATGTTCCTTACCGCCATGCCTGTCGGAAGTATTGCCGTTTATGCGGAAGATACAGAGGCATTGCCGGGCTGGATTCCCACAAACCTTGAGGAGACCATTGATTTTTACAATCAATATGGTGCAACTCATATCGAGGACGGTCTTATCTGCATTGTATTCAGGGAATCATTAAATGAAATTTATTCCTACGAAGCAGTTTCGACTGACGACTCGTGCAAACTCAGCGATGAAGTTTACAAAAATAACTATTCGGATTCCAAATACGAAGTTGTCGTATATCGTCCGAACTCTTCGGGAGAATTTAATGTAGAACTTAACCGGGCATACAAAGATAACATACACAAAGATTCTTCCTATGCTTTTCTTGCCGATGATTCGGGAGAAATTACCGAGACGGATATTTATGCATGGGTTCCCGACTGCATCAGGGAATACAACGTTTTTCAAGCAAAATACGGCGAAGCTTCCATTCACGAAAACTACATTGTGTACTGCGACGAAATAAATTACAGCTGCGGCCACACTCTCATAATGGAGCAGAACGGCACGGCGAAGATCGAAAAGGTCGCGATTTCATCATGCGGCGAAAAAACTCCCGAAGTCGCTCCTGTCGGCTCTCCTTCACACAACGTTTACGTCTATCAGGCTGTTTCCGACGGTACAGTCGATATTTCATGGAAGATCGGTCAGGAGTGGGACCTTGACAACTCCACCGTCAGCAACGTTGAAAAGAAATACGAGGTCAAGGACAACGTTATCACTGACATAACGGACAACGATATCGAGCCGGAATTCGAAATAATCGGCAGCAGCGTTTATTTCGACAAAGAATTTATTCTCGGATTTGAGCAGAAACAGCTTTTCGACATCGAACACGATAACGACAAGATTATTTTTACGCCAAAGTCGGACGGAAATTACTACGCCATGACATTAAAATCTATAGAAGAGACGCGCTCTCTTGAGGACGGCTCTCATCTTCATTATTCTTACGATACTTTGACAAATTACACGATCACTGTAAAAGACGGAATTCCCACGGTTGAAAAGAAAGGTCAGCCTTCTTATTATTCAAATAATGCTATTCGGGAATATCTGAAAAAATCCGGCAACGATAAGACTTCCTGCGGAGAGAAAGGATGCTGCGGAGAACTGTATTCAAGGATCATCGAAAATTCAATTTTATCGTATTTAAACGGACAGATCGCGTCCGACAAATACTTCTTATCGCTAAATAACAAAAACGGCTCAATAAACGCTCTGATAATGAATCATATTGATGAAGAGGCTGTTACTGTCGATAATTCGCGTCTTAATGTTAATACTATCAATTCTTCAAGCAGTATAAGCGCCGATTTCTCATTACCTACTCCCGATTGGTTTCCTAACGTCTCAATTGCCGCGAAATTATCGCTTTTTGACTCTGCTGTTGAGGACGGCGCGGCATTATTTACCGTAAACGACGGCGATTCTTCTACCTGCTATGCAATAGACGTGGTTAACGAAAATATCGTTCCGTCAACTTTGCGCGTCGTTGATCAGGCAGTTAAAGGCGATCTCAACGGCGACGGCGAACTTACAATAGCGGATATCGTGATTTTGCAGGACTGGCTGATGAACGCTTCAGACACAGAGCTTATAAATTGGAAAGCCGCCGATCTCTGCGAGGACGACATATTGGATATATACGATCTTTGCTTGATGAAACAGGAATTTTTAAAGTAATAGTAAAATTTCAGGCAGTATTGCTTGAATTATTTTAACGGCATTCTGCACAATGCCAATTTTGAGGGACAAATCAAACAGCTGCCCGAAATTATTGATTCGGGCAGCTGTTATTTTTAAACTGCTAATCTATTGACATTTTACAATAAATATCGTATAATATAATCAGGTCAATGTGCAGTCATGACCTGATCGCAATGAAATCAATTTATACGGTGATAATACGCCGAAATACGAACGGAGGGTTAAATATGGGAGTATTCAGCAGAATCAGCGATATACTCAAATCCAATATCAACGATCTTCTCGATAAAGCGGAAGATCCCGAGAAGATGGTCAAGCAGATCATAATCGATATGCAGAAGGAACTTACCAAGGCTACCCAGAATTACGGAAGAGCCAAGGCAAGCGAGCGCCTTGCGCAAAAGAAATACGAAGACGCCGTTAAAGTTTCCGCAGATTGGGAAAACAAGGCTAAAGCTGCCATTTCGCAGGGAAATGAAGATCTTGCAAAAGAGGCTCTCCGCAGAAAGGTCAAGGCGGACGAGGACGTTGCAAGCTATAAGGAAATGTACGAGTCTATCTCAGCACAGACCGAGGCTATCGGCGATCAGGTAGAAGTACTTAAAGCCAAGCTCGAAGAGGCTAAATCCCGTCAGGCAATGCTTATTGCACGTTCGAAAATGGCTGAAACAAGAAGCGCTATTGCAAAGTCGCAGGGAAATTTCGACGGAAACAGCGCAATGGAAAAATTTAATCGAATGGAAGAAAAGGTTCAGCGCAAAGAAGCTGAAGCCGACGCTTTCTCGGAAATAGCAGGATCGCCTGACGACGATCTTTCCGAATCCTTTGAAGAAATTGAAAAAAATGCCAAGGTCGACGCTGAATTCGCAAGACTTATGGCTGAGATGAACGGCGGCGCGTCTGACGTTTCCGCTGAGTAAGGTGATAATTTATGAGTGAAAAGAAAATGATGCCGAATCCCAAAAAAGTTCTTGCCATGTCTCTCCCCATCGTGGGCGCGGTATTTATCGTAGTTGCGGCTATTTTGTACATTCTCTACAAAGGCTGGAGCAACAAAGCATATTTCGAACGCTGGAAAGACTATGAGGACTGCGGAGTTTGATTAAGCTATAAAAAACTGCTGTAAGAAATTCATCTTACAGCAGTTTTTTTTATTTTTATGGGAAATAATCTTAGTGCATTCCGCCCTTTGTGTAGAAATTATTCTGAATAATAAGAGCGCAGCCGCCAAGGAAATTATTCTTGCCGTCCAGTTTGCTGAGTACAACTCTGTCTGCGATCTCCTCGCTTACAAGGTGAATCATTTCGCGCTTTACATAGTCAAACTGTTTTTCATTAAGCTTGAAATTATGCAGCACGATCTTCTTGGCAAAATGGCTGATAGCAATATTATTGATAAGTACGGTATACTTTGCGATTATGTCGTCGACAAGATTCTTAACAGGCTCTTCACCGCGCATCAGCGCCATAAACACGTTGTCGATATTGATCTTGTTCTTGTCGCCTTCGGTAATGTCGTACAGAATCGGCGTCTTATCCTTTGAATAAATTTCGCAGACAGCCGAATGCAAAGCCGATCTCGAAAGTTCAGCCTTTACAGAGCCGTTAGGATATCCCTCGTAAGTTCTGCCGTTTGGACAAACGATAAATTTTTCTATCATAGAGGTATAGGAAATATAATCGCTGGAAAGCTCGTTTTTATTGACAATAGCAAGATTCACCTGATTACCGTTGTGCAGGAACGCCATGTTCGTCTGATAACCTGCGCGCGTACGGAAATCATTGCTTGCAAGAGCCATAAGTCCGACTGCGTTTCCGCAATTGATATCAACGTCGAGTCCGCTTTGAAGCTTCTCAATAAAGCCGGTGAAATCAAGCTCTCCGTCCTTGAAGAAGATCTTGAGTTTTCCCCACATTGAGGGAACTACGCCTACGCCGAGACCGAGTATTTTATCCTTTGTAAGGGCGCTGTTTTCGATCATTGTGTTGCATGCCTTGATAATATAATTTATAATATCCTTGCTTGTGGTTCTCTCGTCGATTACCATGCTTGACTTGTCAAGAATTTCTGAATTAAGGTTAGTCAAACCGATGCTGACTTCCTTTTCATCAACCGTTGCGCCGAGTGCAAAGCGGCTGTTTATGTTAATATCAATGAGAATCTTTCTTCTGCCCTTCTGAAGCTTTTCGGTATTGACCGGCGCCTCTCCGATCTCAACCAGTACGCCCTCTTCGATCATTTCGTTTGTGATGATCGTAACGGCTGCTCTTGTAATCTCAAGAGCACTTGCAACGTCGACTCTTGAAATCGGACCGCACTCTCTGATTATTCTCAGGATCTGCATTCTGTTGCGTCTTTTCAGATCCAGTTTACTTATTCCTCTTTTTTCCATTTGCATAAACTCCATTCCTCATAATTTTTTGCCTATGGGGAATATACCGATTTTTGAGCCTGTTCAGCACCTTTTTTCCGCACGTCTTTTCGACAAATTTTGCCGTTTACTGCGTCAAAAATCCTTGTAAGGGACAGCCTGCCTGCGGATTTTTTCTTGTCAACGACAAAATTATGCTCGAAAATCCGCACATAAAAAGATACTGAACAGACTCTCAGAAATTATATGTATGTGTTTCAAATATAAAATCGATATTCCTGCTCCCCAAAATAATATAATTATTATAACACAAATTCACTAAAAAATAAATCCTTTCAAGTAAAAAATATAAAAATCAGCGTTATAAACAAAGCTAACAAAATATTTTTGTTAAATATTCCGTAAATTTTACGATAAGGGGAAGTGTAAGTACCGAAAGTAAAGTGCCGGCAGTAAAAATTTCCGATGAGTATAAATAATTTTTCCCGCATCGTAAGCATTGCAAAGTACACATCGCCGCCGGAGGTGCAGAAGCCGCCACAAGTATGGTGAGTTTGACTTTCATGCTTATGGGAACAAATAAAAGCGCAAGGGACAATATTACAGGAAGTATAATCAGTCGGATCAAACACGTTCGGTATACTCCGCCTTTTTTAATCATTCCCAACAGATTCGTTTCCGCCATGCTGACTCCCGATACGACCATTGCAAGCGGCGTATTCAAATCGGCTATGTAATTCAGTGCGTCGGCTGGAAGTTTCGGAAGTCTGATCTGACAAAAAAACGCTGCAAGTCCGAGAACTATAGCGATAACCGTCGGCGAATAAAACACCTTGGCTATTTTTTTCATATCGCGTTCTCCCGTGAGCAGAATAATTCCGTGAGTCCATGCCACGAGATTGAACACGGTCAGAAACGCTGTAAGGTAAAATACTCCCTCCATTCCGAAAATCGCGTTCGCAAGCGGAATCCCCATGAATCCGCAGTTCGAATATATTGCGGAAAACCGCTCTATTTCGGTTTCTCGTTTTTCTTTTTTTCTGATGAGCAGATACGAAGCGGCGATCATTATCAGGAATACCGCCGCCGAAACAGCAAACGCTATCAAAAGATTCCGCACCAATTCGCTGCGCAGTTCCGTCTGATACGACATGAATATCACGACGGGATTGACTATCTGCAATACGAATTTTGATAATTCTTTGTTGGATTCAGAACTGATTATGCCTGTTTTTCGGCAAATAATTCCAATCAGCATGAGTATGAGCATTATGACCGTCTGCCGCAAAATTATCAATGACACAAAAACACTTCCTTCTTGTGCAGAATTTCTATAAGCAGTTTCTTACTCTATAGCTGCGGCTTCGGTTATGTAGTATGCGTTTTCGCTGAATTTCGGGCAGAATTTCCAGCCCTCGTCCTTGAGTTTTACAACCGTGAGCCAGCAGTTCGGAGTTTCATCGCCGCCTTTGGTCTTGAATACGAATTCCACTTCTACTCGATAAGCTTTTTTAACGTCGGCTTCGTACTCGTCGGCGTAAAATTTCTTGATCTCTTCAAGATTACTGCCGCTGAGTTTTTCCTTGGCAACGATATCGTACTTAGCGCGCTTGAATCCTGCTTTGTCAAGCATGGAATCGATTTTTTTATCGTTCTGTTTCAGATAATCTTTCCATGTAAGCTCGCTGTCTTTGATATTCACGCGCTTTACCGCAATGGCGTCCTCCGTGTATATGGATTCAAGGATAAGCTCGGTATCCGCCTTGTTTACACCCTTTATCACGTTCTTGACAGGTGTTTTGTATGCGTTTGCATTAAAGAATATCGTTACCGCCAATATTGCTATCAACAGTATCACCGCAGCGACCGCGGCTAATATTCCGAATTTTTTCAGCTTATCTTTCGTAATCCTGTCAGCTTTTATCGGTTTTTCCCCGTCAAAAATCACTTCCGCCTCAATGGTTTCTTTCTCGGGATTTTCTTTGATAAAATCCTTGCAGGTACATCTTCCCTTTTTATCGAGTTTTTTTCCGCAATATTTACAGTACTCCATTTTCATTCCTCCAAATTATTCTTAAAACAGTTCAGAATCGAATCGTTTCACTGTAAATTTTAGCACAAATTACCTATAAAGTCAATAGTTTTTTCATTCTATAATCAAACGTCATGATTTTAATATAAACCGCATTATTCTGATATTAAATTCAGGATAATTATGCTATAATAGTTTCAACTAATTCAACGGGAGGAATACCATATGAAAGAATTTGCAGGTTATAAAAAGGGTATCAATTTAGGCGGCTGGCTCTCTCAATGCGGCGGCGATTTTTCCGAAGAACATCTCAACAGCTTTGTTACGGAATCAGATATTTCCTATATTTCGTCGTTAGGGCTTGATCATGTAAGACTTCCGATCGACTATGAGATAATTCAGAACGACGACGGCAGTTTCATCGAAAGCGGATTTCAGCGCATTGAAGAATGCGTTCAATGGTGCATAAAGTACGATCTTAGGATAATTCTCGATCTGCATAAAGCCTGCGGATACGTTTTTGATGATGAATCATGCTGCGATCTTTTTCACGACCGAGAGCTTCAAATTAAATTCATTGAGCTTTGGAAAGAAATGGCGGTAAGATTCGGAAAATATTCCGATATCGCCGCATTTGAGCTGCTGAACGAGATCACCGACAAAAATACCGCCGAAGCATGGAACGCGGTCTCAGCGGAGACTATCGCCGCAATACGCACTATAAACAGCGATATAAGGATAATTATCGGCGGATATGATAATTCGAGCATAGAGGGACTTTCCGCCCTCGATAAGCCTGCCGACGAAAATATTGTGTTCACATTCCATTGCTATAATCCGCTTGTTTTCACTCATCAGTCGGCTTATTGGGTAAAAAATATGCCTTCCGATTTTAAATTGAAATACCCTGCCGCGCCCTCGGAATACCGCGAAATTTCTCATAAGTATTTCGGCGAAATTTACGACAGCGAGCTGGATTATGACGGTGAAATTTTTGATCAGGGCTATTTTGAAAAGATGTTTTCATCTGCCGTTGAGATCAGCGAAAAATACAACGTTCCCATTTACTGCGGCGAATACGGAGTAATCGATCTCGCCGATACGGAATGCACGGTAAAATGGTTTCGGGACATTCACAACGCGCTGGAAAAATTCAACATCGCCCATGCCGCGTGGACTTACAAAAACAAGGATTTCGGCTTGACGGACGAGCATTATTCAGCGGTTTTCCAAGAAATAGTAAAACTTTTATAATTTCGGCTGAAAAACAGTTGAATTTTCACAAATCTGCAAAATTCTATTGATATTTTTCTCCTGCGGTGCTATAATTTTAAACGTGAGTTTTTTAGAATTACAGGAGGAAAAAATGGAATCAACAGAAACATTGCCTAAAAAGAAAACAGAAGAAAAGCTTAAGCCAAAGCTTTTCTCCGTCATGAAAAATTATACCAAAGAACAATTCGTAAAAGACTTGATTTCGGGTATAATCGTTGCTATCATCGCACTTCCCCTTTCTATCGCCCTTGCCCTCGCTTCGGGAGTAAGCCCGGAACGCGGTCTTTACACGGCGATAACCGCAGGATTCATCGTATCATTTCTCGGCGGAAGCCGCGTTCAGATCGCAGGTCCGACGGCTGCATTTGCAACAATAGTTGCAGGCATAGTGGCTTCCGAGGGAATGGACGGACTTGCAATTTCTACCGTAATGGCAGGAATCTTTCTGATAATTATGGGACTGTGCAGATTCGGAAATCTGATAAAATATATCCCCAACACTATTACGGCAGGATTCACATTCGGAATCGCTGTAACTATTCTGATCGGACAAATCAAGGATTTCTGCGGAATGACTTTTTCAGGCTCGCCTATAGAGACTACCGAAAAAGTTATGGAGCTTATCCGAAGCGCAGATACATTTAATTATCAGGCGTTTCTGATAGGTCTGCTTTCACTTGCAATACTTATTTTCTGGCCGAAAAAGCTTGAAAAAATTCCGCCGTCTCTTATTGCGGTCATCGTCGGCGCGGCTGTCGTTAAACTCAGCAACATCAACGTGAATACGATCGGCGATCTTTATACTATCTCTTCCGCACCGCCCTCATTCAGTCTGCCCGAAGTCAATCTCAGCCGCATAAGGGCACTGATTCCGAACGCCCTTACAATAGCCGTTCTTGCGGCGGTCGAATCGTTGCTGTCGTGCGTTGTTGCCGACGGTATGATAGGTTCAAAGCACCGCTCGAATATGGAATTGACGGCTCAGGGCGCAGGAAATATCGCATCCGCTCTTTTCGGAGGAATTCCTGCAACGGGAGCTATCGCGCGTACTGCCGCCAACATCAAAAACGGCGGAAGAACTCCTATCGCAGGCATGGTTCACGCCGTAGTCGTACTTATAATTCTTCTGCTTCTCATGCCGTATGCGGCAATGATTCCCATGCCTACTATCGCAGCAATATTATTTATGGTAGCATATAATATGTGCGGCTGGAGAGGTATCGCGGACATGATAAAAACCGCGCCCATAAGCGATATTATCGTACTTCTTGTGACTCTTATCCTCACGATCGTTTTCGATCTCGTTGTCGCTATCGGAGTCGGTCTGGTGCTGGCGGCTCTGCTCTTTATGAAACGTATGGCAGACGTTACGGAAGTTCACGGCTGGGTCTATGTTGACGATGAGGACGACGATCCCGATCATATTGCCCTGAAAAAAGTTCCCGACAATACAAGAGTTTACGAGATAAACGGCCCGATTTTCTTTGCGGTTTCCGATAAGTTCAACTATATCCTCGACGATCACCGCCAAGTTGACGTACTTTGCATTCGTATGAGAAATGTTCCTGCGATCGACGCAACAGGAATCCAGAATCTTGAGAAGATCGCCGATAGATGCAAAAAATACAATATATCAGTAATATTCTCTCACGTCAATGAACAACCCATGCAGGCTATGGAAAAGGCAGGCTTCATTGAAAAAATCGGTAAGGAAAATTTCTGTCCTCACATTGACGACGCGCTTCTGAGAGCCGCTGAGCTGGAAAATATTGCTGCGTCAAAGCGTAAAAAATGAAAGGATTAATATGGACATAATCTTGATAATATGCGCGCTGCTTAATCTCGCTTTGCTCTTATTTCTCATTACCCTGATAGCGCGCACCTCAGAAAAAAGCCGTGGATTCGGGAAAAAAGATATTTCCGAAATGAAAAAGCAGCTTGATGTTCTCTCGCGCACAAGTGAAAATCAGAACCGCCTTATAATGGAAATGTCCGTGAAAATGAGCGATTCAGTTGTCAGACAGCTCTCCATGCTCGGCGGTGAATTGAGAGAATCTCAGGAGAATCAACAGAAACACTCCGTCGACGTACTGATGAAGATCGAAAACGATATGAAAGAACTCAGCCGCGAAAACCGCGAAGGCTTGGAGAAAATCCGCAGTTCCAACGCCGAAAGTCTCGACAGGATAAACAATACCGTCAACGATAAGCTGCAAAAAACTCTCGACGATAAAATTTCACGCTCCTTCGAAACCGTAAATAAGCGGCTTGCCGAGGTTTACGAGGGTCTCGGCGAAATGAAAAACGTCGCTTCGGGGGTTTCAGATCTGAAAAACGTTCTTTCCAACGTTAAGACGCGCGGAATTATGGGGGAGCTTCAATTATCCGCTATTTTAGGAGAAATTCTCGCTCCCGAGCAGTATGTTGAACAGGCGGCGGTGATCGGCGGAAGCTCCGAAAGAGTCGATTTTGCGGTGAAACTCCCCGGCATGAGCGACGGCGAATTCGTTTATCTGCCTATAGATTCAAAATTTCCCGGCGATACGTATTCGGCGCTGTTGAACGCCTATGAATCGGGCAGCGCGGAAGAACTCAAAAACCGCCGCGCGGCTCTGGATACGGAAATAAAACGCTGTGCAAAAAGCATTCGCGATAAGTACGTGAAACCGCCGTATACTACGGATTTTGCAATTATGTTCCTGCCGTTTGAGGGATTGTACGCCGAAGTGGTAAATATGGGACTGGTAGAAGTTTTACAGCGGAATTATAAGGTGAATATCGCAGGGCCGTCAAATATGGCGGCAATGCTCAACAGCCTGCAAATGGGATTCCGCACACTTGCCATTCAGAAAAAAAGCGGCGAAGTTTGGAGCGTTCTCGAAGCCGCAAAGAAAGAATTCGAAACTTTCGAAAAAGGGCTTACCGATACAAGAAATCGTCTGCGGCAGGCTGATGAAGAGCTTGACAAGCTTATCGGAACGCGCACCCGTGCAATTAACCGCAAGCTGAAAACCGTTACCGCTCTTGAATCCGCCGACGCGGCTGCACGACTTCTTGATTCATAAAAAAACTCCCGAAATCGGGAGCTTTTTTATTGCATATATTTAATTATTCGTGCTTCTTCTTACGAGTAACTGCAAGTGTGGCAGCTGCCGCTCCCAGCAAGGACACAACCGCGCCTACACCGTGGTCGCCTGTTTTCGGGGAAGTTGACGATGTTGTAGTTGCAGTCGTAGTAGTTTTTGCAGCCGCAGTTGTTGAAGGTTTCTTGGTCGAAGTTGTCTTTGAAGCGGTCGTGGTCTTTTTATCCGCAGCGGTTGTGGTTGCATTATTCGCAGTTGTTGTAGCAGCCGGCGCGGCAGTTGTAGTCGATACGGGAATTGGAGCATCAAGAGCCACAAATTCCAGATTATTATCCTGCGCATATTTTTCAGCGGCAGTACCCTTATATCCATGTACCGATTTCAGTTTGCTGAAACCGCTGAACGCGTCGTCGGCAATATAAGAAATATTTTTTCCGAATTTCACCTGTGTAATGTCTATCATTGTACTGTCGCCAATGCGAACCTCTGTAACATTATCTGTAAAAACCATAGTGGTGATATTCATATTGTCTATCATTTCAACTATCTCAAAGAAACGATCTGAATTATCGGAAGAAGAAATTGTACTTCCATTTGTAATAACAGTACCGTCGATAGTCGCAACGCCGTTTACGCATATCATGCTGTAATTATACGCTGCGTCGTAGAAAGTAATTTTGCTGCCGCCGTTTTCAATCGTAACGGTAACATCGCCGAACTTTTCTACATTCGAGGGCGTTTCTTCGGTATCGGGCGTTACTTCTGTAACCTCGGAACTTTCGTCGTCTGTCTCTGCCGGTGTAACTTCCTCGGAAACTGCGGGAGCAGCGGAAGTTTCTTCACCCTCGGCAAATGCTGTTGATACGCTCATGGTTGAACCTATAGCCAGTGCAAGCGCCATTGCGGCAATTTTGTTTGATGATCTCATAATTATGACCTCCTTGATTGTTACGTCTTGTGATGTTGAATTAATGATGTTGAATGAAGCTATATCGAGATGTAAAAATTTTACAAATCCCAATATAACTAATTGTATTATAACACGTATTATACTTTTTGTCAAGTGATTTTTATATAAAAATTTCAGTAACCCTTTTTCGGAAAGTTACATATAATAAATATGTAAGAACCTGCGCTCACAGGTTCTGAATCCAAGATAAATATTTCTCATGAGGTGATATATATGAAGCACAACAAGCAGTATTCACGGGGCAGTCCACAGGCAATCATACTTGAGATGCCCTCCTATACCTATGCGGTAAAGGCTGAGGGACTGCTGAGATCAAGAGGGATCCCCGCTGAAATAATAAGGCGCGAGGAGGGCTGCGGCTATAATCTGAGGATATATTCAGATTCGGCAGCCGATATTCTGAACAAAATGGGGATTCCGTATACAAGGAGACAGTCATGATCAAAAATTTTGACAACGCAGCCACAACGTTTCCAAAGCCTGCCGCAGTTAAAAAAGCCGCCATGTATGCAATGGAACACTACACCAGTTCCGGACGCGGCGGTCATCCGCTTGCCGCAAAAACTTCGCAGGCAGTGTATTCGGCAAGAGCCGCGGCTGCGGAATTTTTCGGAGCAGAACCCGAAAACGCCGTATTCACCATGAACTGTACGCATGGTCTGAATATCGCGATCCAGGGGATAATGCGCGGCGGAGGTCATATGATAATAAGCAGCATGGAGCATAATTCAGCCGCGCGGCCTGCTGCAAAGCTTGCCGCCGAAAAGAAGATAAATCTCTCCGTCGCTCAGGTCTATCCCGAGGACAGCCGCACGATCGAAAGTTTCCGCAGCCTTATACGCAGCGATACAAAAGCCATAGTCTGCACACTGGCAAGCAACGTTACGGGACAGATCCTGCCGTATCGGGAGATCGCCGAAATATGCCGCCGCAAAAACATCTGCTTTATCGCCGACGGCGCGCAGGCTTGCGGAATCATCGACATTAAACTCGATCACGGAATAAATATTCTCTGTACAGCAGGTCACAAGGGTCTTTACGGACTGACGGGAACAGGTCTGCTCATTTCCGACGGCAAATATCCGATTCCGTCGCTTATGCAGGGCGGCACGGGAAATAATTCCCAAAGTCTTATTCAGCCCGATCTGCTGCCCGAAAGTCTCGAAAGCGGCACTTCCGGCATCATCGGAATAATGTCGCTGAAAGCAGGCATAGAATTTGTAAGCGGAATCGGTATTCCAAGGATTTACGCTCATGAGGAAAAAATTTGCCGAAGCTTTATTTCCTCGCTGAATCATAATGGCAGAATCAAAATTTACCGCGAACCTTCGGCAAATTATGTTCCTATAGTTTCATTCAACGCGGACGGTATAAAATCGGAAGTTATGGCTAAAGAGCTTGCGAAAAAAGGTTACTGCCTGCGCGCCGGATTCCAGTGTGCGGCTCTTGCGCATTCCTCACTCGGCACGAATAACGGCACGGTAAGATTTTCACCGTCAATTTTCAGCCGCGAAAGCGACGCAATTATGCTTGCGAACCATATAAACAGAATTGTATAATATAATATCATTTCATAAAAATCTCCCGGCATACCGCAGTATGTCCGTGAGATTTTTGTGCGCTGCGTCAATTTTTAATTTTCATAATTCCGCTAATGTGAAAAATTCAAGAAAATCGCAAAAAAGGTATTGAAATTATCTGAATTTGTGGTACAATATATATTAAGAGTATCTATACTCCCCTCTATTCTAAACCCGAATAAAGATTTCGAGCAGAGGAGAGTATATAATTACCAAGGGGTGAAAAAATGCCGTCATTTCAGGATATAAAATACGCTTTCTTTAGCCTTATGTCCACCATACATCTAAAGGATATAATCGACCTTGCAGTTCTTGCGTACATAATTTATCTTCTGCTCAAACTTATCCGCGAAACACGCGCAGGTCAGCTCGTTAAAGGAATCCTGCTGCTGGTGGCAGGTTACGCGCTAAGCAGTCTGCTGGAATTTACCGTAATAAAATATATTCTCGGTCATGCTCTCGACATCGGTCTTATTGCCATGCTGATAATTTTTCAGCCGGAACTCCGCCGAGTTCTGGAGCAGTTCGGACAAACCAAGATCGGTATAAATCTTATCGGTATCGGCGCGCTTTCAAATGATGTAAAACAAAAGTGGAACATCGCCATCGAAGCTATCTGCGATTCGTGCGTGGAACTTTCCGCAAGCTGCACGGGTGCGCTTATCGTTATCGAACGCAAAACGAAACTCGGCGAACAGATCGAAACAGGCACGATAATGAACGCCACTCCCAGCAAAGAGGTTTTCGGAAATATTTTTTACCCGAAAACTCCTCTTCATGACGGCGCAGTTATAATGCGCGACGGAACTATTCTTGCCGCCGCCTGCTTCCTGCCTCGTCCGAAAAGCGATCTTTCGATTGATAAGGCTCTCGGCTCGCGCCATAGAGCCGCTATCGGCATGAGCGAAAATTCCGACGCGGTGGTTATCGTTGTTTCCGAAGAAACGGGACAGATATCTATTGCGATGAACGGTGTTCTGACACGCGATTATACACGTCTGCGCCTTAAATCCACGCTGGAAAAGGAGATTTTCAACGAATCCCCCGAAGACGAGGAAAATTCCAAAAAAGTTCTGACCTCTGTATTCGGAAGGAGGAAGAAAAAATGAAGTTTTTTAAAATTTTTCGCGAAAAATACATGACAAGCAATGTTTCGCTCATGTTTTTTTCAATTATCATCGCTGTTACCGCATGGCTGTATATTTCCATGACCCAGTATCCGACAGTTCAGAAAACAATTGAGAATATTCCGCTTTCCGTGGATATTTCGGGTTCTGCGGCAGGTCAGAACGGTCTCAGCATAGTTGACTGCAATGTTGAAAACGTTACGGTCGAGCTTCTTGTAAGCCGTACTCAGGTAAGCTATCTCAGCAATGAAACTCTCGAAGCTTACTTCGACGCCGACAACGTTTCAAATGCGGGCAAAAAAAATCTCTCAATAAAAATAAGAAGCGAAAGCGGTATTAAATACGAAGTGAAATCCATAACGCCCTCATCCGTTGCCGTGGAATTCGATAAGATAGAAAGCCGTGAATACCCTGTAACTCCTCTTGCTCCGAACGTTTCACTGATCGACGGCAAGGAGATAAATGACGACGAATTCGTGTGTGAACCTTCCGTCATAAGAATTACGGGACCTTCCGCAAAGCTTGATAAGATCGATCATATAAGCGCCGTCACAAACAGCGAGCTTAGTCTGGCGTCGACGTATGTGATAAACGCCGACGAGCTGCTGCTTTTCACGGATACGGGCGCGGAGATAGACCAGACATCGCTGAAATTCAGCGATTCCAACTTTTCGATAACCATTCCCGTGAGAACTCAGAAAAAGGTTGGATTGACTGTCTCAATTGTGAACGCTCCCAATAATTTCGATGTTGACAGTATAAAACTCAAATTGTCGACTGACAGCGTAACTCTCGCCTGCAACAACAGTCAGACAGAGATCCCCGACGAGCTTGATCTCGGACTTATCGCTTTGAATGAGATAAAACCCGGATTCTCAAAAACGCTTTCGCTCAGCAAGAGACTTGCGGAAAGCGAGTTTATAAACGTTTCGAGTCTGGAAACCGTCACAGTAACGCTTGACGACGAGGGACTTGATCAAAAAAATCTTACTCTCGATCAGAGCAGAATTTCTATAAGCAACATTCCCGACAGCAGCTATGAATACAGCGTTCTTACACAGGCTATGAATATTACGATAGTCGGACCAGAAGAAGTTTTAAGCGAGATCACAGCCAACGATATCATTGCAGATGTGAATCTGCTGAACATGAATATCAACACCGATCAGTTCAACAGTAACGTCTCATTCTCGTGTCCCTCCTACGATAACGTATGGGTAACGACGGTTTCAAAGGTATCCGTTCAGCGTACAAAAATTGAACCTGCTACAACTACCGGAAATTGATTCCGGGAATACTCATAAGACGAAAATTTCAGTCTTATGAGTATTTTTATAATAGACCTCCTCGGAAACTACAGCAATTCCAGTTGAGATGAAGAGGAAAGGAGCTGAATAAAAATTTTTCACAGAAAGGCGGAGGACGCAGGCGTGCTGTCACACGGCAAGGACGACAACGCAGTCTGTGGAAAATTTTTATCGGCAAACTCCTTTTTATCTCAAGTGGAATTGCTGTAATGCACACCGTATGTCAAATCTCTTGTCATACGGCACACCTTAGTTTCCGAGGAGGTCTAATTTTCTAAAAGGCTATTTCAACAAAAAGAATCGACGAATGTTTTAAAAAATTATCTACAACCTCTTATGAATTAACAATTTGTTAACACATTCTTTATTGCAATATGATATAATGCTATTAGAATGTAATATAATACCATGTAATATCAGGCTGTAAAACTTTCATTTTTTTACTCCTGTATCACGTACGCCAACTTAAATTACGAAAGGACGATCTGACATGAAGAAAAACAGAATCACCACGCGGCTTCAAGCTGCTGTACTCAGCGCTATGATAGCTGCTGTTTCAGTACCTGCAATTATGACCACAGCCCCGATCTATGCGGAAGATGAAACTTCCGTAACGGACACGGTTGCTTTAACTGAAGTGGAAAAAGGCTATGAATCGGGAAAAATGAGCCTGCCTGAGGAATACAGCGCTTCAAATCCAATAAAGACTATATCCCTCATTTTTGAGACGGAACGCGCTTGCAGCATTTCTTACGGATTCGGTATCACCACAAGCACCGGCTGGAAAGAACATAACTCCAAGGGCGGCTGGGATACAAAGGGAGGCGGATTCTCTGTCGACCTGAAAAAAGGTACTAATAAAGTCGATATTGATATTTCCAGTCTTAAACTGAAATACGATGAGTATACGGAATTTGAATTCAGACTTTATCACTGCGCTTACTGGGATAATGCAGAGAAGGACAACGTTCAGATCTCCGTTATGATGAGCGATTTCATCTACAATGACGATTCAGTTATCATTCCCGATGAACCTGACGATCCCGATATTCCGGACGATCCCGATCGTGAAAATGTCGTTCCGGACAACAACAAGCATTCCAACGGTAAAAATTCCGAGGGCGGAAAAAACTGGAGTTTCGTTGACAACAAGGACGGTACCGCAACTATTTCGGCTACTGTTGCTAAGCAGATCGACGATGAAGCTCTCGGCAGCATCGTTCTCACCAAGGGCTATGACGAGGAGTACTACGCCGCTCACCCAAGCGATGACGAAAGCAGACCTATGAACAGCCATAAGTTCCGCTTCTCTGACTTCGGTCTTACGGATATGGACGGCGTTATCATCGAATCTATCACCTGCGTTGTCGAGTCAAAGTCCGAAATGGATCAGTTCGTTTACGGCGGCGGTATCAATGTTAAGGAAGGCTCTCCTGCCGATACGGAATACGCCAAGCAGATCGCAGGAATCAAAGGAAAAGAACACGCCGGATACTGGTACAACGATATGGGCGCTGAGGGTGAAGGCTCTGTTTCTGAATTTGAAGAAGCGGGCGTTGAATTCCAGATCACTCCCGGAAACGGAGGAAAACTCTTCGGCGCAGGCTCTTACTTTGAAGCCTACTGGGAAGTTCCCGCAGAGGTTCAGCCGCACGTTTCCGATTATTCTACAGACTCAATTTCATTCCAGTACTGGTGGGGAAATGACGTAGATGGCGAAGAGGTTGAAAGCGTTAATATTACAAACGCCATTCTCACTTACACAAAAACTGTAACCGTTCCCTACACGGATTCAGTTATCACGGCTGTTGACAAAACCATAAGTCATCTCGGCAAGGACGATGTGAAAAATTTTGAGGTTTCTTATAAGGATCTCGGAATAGATGAAACCAAAGACGTTTATGCTATCCGTTTCGACGTTACTGCCGATTCTGATATCGGAAAGCTTATTTATAATGTCGGAACAGGCGTTACAGAAGATGTAGATCCTGATTACTGGTTCCAGGAGGCGGGCAATTACTGTATGCTTGAAGCAGGTTCGAGCGCTGAATTGATGTATATCATGCCGAAAAAGGTTGCAGGCGATGAAGAACATGAAAACGGCGTTAATACTAAGGACGGCAAGCTTCTTATCGGTTATTATTACGGTGAAGCAGACGCTATCACTATCAACAATATTGAGGTTTATTATGCTAATGAGCCTACAACGACAACAACTACTACAACCACTGCAAAAGCTACAACAACTACTACAAAGGCTGCAACCACTACCACAAAGGCTGCAACTACTACCACAAAAGCTGCAACTACTACTACAAAAGCTGCAACTACTACTACAAAGGCTGCAACTACTACCACAAAAGCTGCAACCACTACAACTACAGTTGAAACTACGGTAACTACCGAAGCTCCCAAGCCTACTCTCTGGGGCGACGCTAACTGCGACGGTAAAGTTGAGATCGCTGACGCTACTCTCATTCTCCAGTATCTCACCAATAAGGACGAATATATGCTGTCTGAAATCGGTATGCTCAACGCCGATTGCTGTAACAACGGTGACGGTGTAACAGCGTTGGACGCTCTTGCAATTCAGAAGTTGGACGCAGGAATCTTCAAACATAGCGATTTCCCTGTTAAGGAATAATTAATTACCTATTCCGAAGAAGTGCAGAATTTTTAGAGGTTGACAATAAAAAGACCGCCTATTGTGGCGGTCTTTTTGTTATTATTTCCAATTTTTAAAGTTATTCTGCAATATTCTTGCATTTTGGGCAATTTTGTAGTATAATAAAGTCGTTAATGCGTAATATTAATCAATTTTAGAAAGGGAATTTATGAAAAAAAAGAAAATTTTTGCATCATTTTTAGCCGTCGTGATCAGCTTCAGTGTTTCATGCCTGCCGTTTTGTGCAAACGGAGCGGATATCTCCACATCTTCTGCGACGATAACTTTTTCAGACGCCGATGAAAAATCTGAAGATAACATTTTTGTATTAGGCGACGTCAATAATGACAATATTATCGATCCTCTCGACGCTTCAATTGCACTGCGCGAATATTCGCTTCTGGCTACCAACGGAATTGGAAATTTTACCGCAGATGAGAAAAAGCGAGCCGATGTTGATAATAATGATCTTATAGATCCTGCCGACGCTTCTTACATACTCAGTTATTATGCATATCTTTCAACAGGCGGGCAGATTCTTATGGAAGAATTTATGAAGAATCCCTACAATCCGCCTAAAACAACTACTACTGCAACCACAACTACAACTGAAGCCACAACAAAAGAAACCCAAACTACGGCAGCCCCAAAAACTACTGCTACAACCGCCAAAACAACGGCTGAAACTACTAATACGACTGTGACTGCCGCTACCAAAACTACCGCCGCAACAACAGAATCAACAACTACCAAGGCTACAACCACGACTACCATGCCAACCACCACGACTACTACAACATCGACTACTACAACTTCAACAAGCACAATACCAACTACTACAACCACGACCACAACCACAACATCTACTACTACCACAACTACAACATCTACTACTACCACAACGTCTACTACTATAACCACAACTACAACATCTACTACCACAACCACTGCTGAAACGACAACTACCACAACAACTTCTTACGTCGATCCTAACAAAGTAACTTCTATCCAACTCTCACGCACCGAGCTTGATATCAACGTCGGCGACGGCGCGCTTGCCGCTTATGTTAAGATGTCCCCCGCTTCCGCCCAGAATAAGGCTGAAAAATGGACAAGCTCCGACGAAAGTATTGCTGTTGTTGACAGCGAAGGCTGGGTGATCGGCAAAAAAGAAGGGTCTTGCATAATCACGGTCACAAGCGTTGATAATCCGGAAGTTTCCGCAAAAATTACTGTCACGGTTATTGATACTTCCCATGTTAAGGAAATCAAACTAAGCAGGGATTCAATGACAATAAAGGAAGGTCAGGGAGAGCTTTCCGCTTATGTAACAATGCTTCCCGAATCTGCATGGAATAAGGGCGAAATTTGGACTTCCTCCGACGAAAGCATTGCAATTGTAGACGGCGAGGGCTGGGTGATCGGCAAAAAAGCAGGCGCTTGCATAATTACTGTAAAAAGTGCTGATAATCCCGATATTTCAGCAAATATCAGCGTTACTGTTACAGACGGTAATTCCACTTCAGTAACTACAACTTCAAGTACAACGACTGTTTCAACGAATCAGTCAACAACGGCCGCAATCTCGACTGATCAGTCAAGTACGACTACCGCAACAACTGAGACTGATGTCGTAAAGGTTATGGAAATTCGGCTTTCCAAGACCGAGATAACCGTTCCGATAGGCGGAACTGATCTTTCATGGGTAACAATGCTCCCCTCTGACGCTCCAAATAAGGACGAGCTTTGGATAAGCTCCGATGAATCTATTGCAGTTGTAGATAAATACGGCTGGATACGCGGAGTGGCAGTCGGCGAATGCACCGTTACCGTTATCAGCGTTAATAATCCCGACGTCAATGCGAAAATTTCGGTAAAAGTTGTAGAAAGCATGGACAATCCGCCGAAGCCCGACGTTTTGTTCAGTTCTATCGTTTCAAATCAGCCGAACGCCGATTATGTTGCGTTTAAAACTCCCCTGCCCGAAAATGTTTCAGGAAGATTTATAATAGATTACATAATTACCGATGAAAACGGCGAAGTATCATCAATAACATCGCCCGTGATTGTTCTCCCCTACATGGAATCCGTAATTACAAATCTCAAAGCAGCAACAAATAAATTTACCGTTACTGCTTATCTGACGAATCTGGAAACCAATCAAAGCGTTGAACTCGGAAGATACAGCTTCGTAACTTCACCGAGAGACGCTAAAACGCTGAATGAAAATATTAAAGCCGCTTTTGAGAGCATAAGTTGAGCTAATAAAAAAATCCCCGAAAAATCGGGGATTTTTTATTTACTTGATATTCCAGATATTCTCTGCGTAATCCGCAATAGTTCTGTCGGAACTGAATTTTCCCGCATTGCACATATTCAGCCACTGCTTTCTTGCAAACGCCATAGGATCGGCGCTGTAATCGACATTCGATCTGAGCTTTGCCTCAACGTAGCTTTCAAGATCGCCGAGGAGATAGTAATGATCGGGAGAATGCCAGCTTGCACCGTCGAGCAGCGATGTGTACAACTCGCGGAAATCTCCGCTGCCGCCGTCTGATACGCTGCCGTCAATAAGCGACTGAACAACAGCCTTAATACGAGGATTTTGAGCAAATACCTTGCGGCTGTCGTATTCGGGAACGATCTTTTCAAGATCCTCAACGCGCGCGCCGAAAATGTAATTATTTTCCTCGCCCGCTTCTTGAACGATCTCAATATTCGCTCCGTCGTATGTTCCGAGAGTTACAGCTCCGTTAAGCATAAGCTTCATATTGCCAGTTCCGCTCGCTTCTGTTCCTGCCGTGGAAATCTGCTCCGAAATATCGGCGGCAGCAACAAGCTTTTCAGCATAGGAAACATTATAATTCTGAACAAAAACGACCTTGATGAGATCTTTTGTTTCGGGGTCGGAAGAAACTATTCTGCCGATTTCATTGATATACTTGATTATAGCCTTTGCGCGGCGATATCCCGGAGCGGACTTCGCGCCGAAAATAAACGTAGTGGGAGTAAAATTCTTGATGCTTCCGTCTTTGATTCCGTTGTAGATCCACAAAATCGAGAACGCATTAAGCAGTTGTCTCTTGTACTCATGAAGTCGCTTTATCTGAATGTCAAAAATGGACGCGCTGTTCACCTCTACACCCTCGCGCGTGCTGATGAATTCGGAAAGCTGATTCTTTTTCGTCTGCTTTATATCCATGAAACGACGAATTACCGCGTCATCGTTGGCATATTTCGTCAATTCTTTCAATCTGCCGAGATCGACAAGCCAGCCGTCATCGCCGAGAAGTTCGGTAATAAGCGCGGACAACTCCATATTGCAAAGACCAAGCCAGCGGCGCTGAGTAATGCCGTTTGTCTCGTTGCGGAATCTTTCGGGATATAGGCTGTACCAATCCACCAAAACAGTATCCTTAAGAATCTGTGTGTGGATCTCCGCAACGCCGTTGATGTGGCTTGAACCATAGCAAGCCATATCAGCCATGTGGATAAGTTCGCCTTTGATTATCTTGATGCGGTCAATTTTATCTCTCTGTACTCCATTGGCGTACATTTCTGCTATAAGTTCTTCGTTGATCTGAATGATTATCTCATAAATGCGCGGCAGCAATTCTTCAACAAGTCCTACCCACCATTTTTCAAGAGCCTCCTGCATTACAGTGTGATTAGTATAATTGAATACCTTTTTGGCTATTTCAAGAGCTTTTGCAAAGGTATATCCCTCGTTGTCAACAAGCTGACGGATAAGTTCTGGAATTGAAATTACGGGGTGAGTATCGTTAAGCTGAACAGAAATATAATCGGCAAGATTATCGAGAGTTCCGAAACGAGCTTTATGCTTCTTGATAATGTCCGTTAATGACGCACAGCTAAAGAAATACTGCTGCTTCAGGCGAAGCTTCTTTCCCTCGTTGGTATCGTCGTTCGGATAGAGAACGCGCGAAATATCCTCGGCAAAAATCTGCTCTTTTGAAGCTTCAAGATAATTCTGACGGTTGAACGTATCGAAATCGAATTCCTTGACAGGTTCAGCCTGCCAAAGGCGAAGGGTACCGATATTATCGGTTTTGCAGCCAAAAACAGGCATATCATAGGGAACAGCCTTCACGGTCTGACCGTTATATTCGATTAGAACGGTGTCCTCGTCGCAGCGTTTAGACCAGCAGTCGCCGTATTTCGTCCAGTCGTCGATATCCTCTTTCTGGAATCCGTCAACAATGGACTGCTTGAAAAGTCCATATTTATAGCGGATTCCATAACCGTCGAGCGGAAGATCCAACGAAGCCGCGCTGTCGAGGAAGCAAGCCGCAAGACGTCCAAGTCCGCCGTTTCCGAGAGCCGCGTCCTCAATAACTTCGAGATCGGCAAGATCAAGTCCCAACTCCTTGAAAGCCTCGTTAACTTCATTATAAATTCCAAGGCACAGCAGATTGTTGTAAACTCCGCGCCCAACGAGGAATTCCATGGAAAGGTAAGCCGCACGGCGTTTTCCGAGGTGTTCCTGACGGCTCTTGTTCCACTTATCCGCATACAGTTCCATAACCGTATCGCCCAACGCATTGTGAAGCTGCTGGGGAGTCGCCTGCTTGATATCGGCAGGCAGTTTTCCTGTAAATTTTTCCATAAAAATAGTCTTATCCATTGGTTTTTCCTCCAATTCAGATTTATCTGTTGTATAATTTATTAAGCTTCTTGATTTTTTTTGCCAATTCAGCCGTAAACTGATCTTCAGTTGTCCGGAACTGCCAGTTTATGCCCAAAGTTGACGGCGTATTCATTCTTGCGGAACTCGGGCTGTCAAGGAAATCCTGTATCTGCGCGGCTGCAACCTCCGCAACGCTGCTCCATGCGGCGCGGACAACAGCCATCGGGATCTCGCTCTTACGCTTGACATTCAGATATTTTTTCGCGAATTTAAGCGATTTTTTATCCATTGAGCTTACCCAGCCGTTGAGAGTTTCATTATCGTGAGTACCCGTATAGGCAAAACAATTCGACGTCGCAAAATTATGCGGAAGATGCTCATTTTCGCCGTCGCTGAATCCGAACTGCAAAACTTTCATACCCGGGTAGCCGCATTTATCAAGCATTTCTCTGACTTCGGGAGTGATAAATCCCAGATCTTCCGCAATAATATTCAGCTTGCCCAGTTTTTCTTCAGCTAAGCGGAAAAGTTCGTAATTCGGACCTTTTTTCCATTCGCCAACTGTAGCGTCCTCATTGCCGAACGGAATTGTGTAGTAGCTTTCGAATCCGCGGAAATGATCGATACGGACGATATCATAAAGCTTAGAAGCCGATTCAATGCGGTTTATCCACCATTTATAGCCGGTTTTCTTGTGATA
Organism: uncultured Alistipes sp.; assembly: GCA_964401315.1. Taxonomy (GTDB): domain Bacteria; phylum Bacillota; class Clostridia; order Oscillospirales; family Ruminococcaceae; genus Ruminococcus. The sequence goes on along the minus strand of CAYNYB010000001.1, from coordinate 24,932 downwards.
TTCCCAATCATAAAGGGGATTTCCCCAAAGCTGACCCGTTGGTGAAAATTCATCGGGCGGACAGCCTGCAACGCGAACCGGACGACGCTTGCCGTTGAACCAGAAAAGCTTGTGATCAGCCCATGCCTCAACGCTGTCGAGCGCGCAATATATCGGTATATCGCCAACTATCTCGATTCCGTTGTCGTTGGCATAATTTTTCAGCTCAGTCCATTGGCGGTTAAACTCAAACTGCACGAATTTATAGAATTCTATCTCCTTTTTGAGAGATTTTTTTACCTCAGCAACGGCTTTCGGCTTGTGCATTGAAATTGCGCTCTCCCATTCATACCACGGCTTGCCGTCATTCTGAAATTTCAAAGCCATGAAAAGCGCATACTCTTCGAGCCATGATTTATTGGCTTCGCAAAACTTTTTATACGCAGAAACTCTCGAAGGCTTAAAGCGCGAAAATGCGATTCTCAAAACATCGAAGCAATAATCGTAAATCAGGCTGTAATCAACCTTATCTTTGTCGCTTTCCCACGTAATATCGGCGTATTCGGCTTTTTCAAGAAGTCCGTCGCCCTCAAGTATCTCATAATCTATGAAATATGGATTGCCTGCATTCACGGAAAAAGACTGGTACGGCGAATCTCCGTAGCTTGTAGGTGAAAGCGGGAGAATTTGCCAGCATTTGACTCCTGCTTTTTTCAGGAAATCCACAAATGCAAAGGCATGACGTCCCATTTTTCCGATGCCGTATTCTGACGGCAGGCTTGAAATATGGCAAATAATACAGCTTTTACGCATGATAAACTCCTTTAGTCAAATTATTTTAGATTAAACGTTATGAATATTCCAAACAAACTTGGAAATAATAACAAAAATCGGAGGTGATAATTATGAAATATGCACAATATATGTTTACATTCCTTATGGGATATTTTTTGTACGCTTTCGTTGAAGTTGTAGGCAGAGGTTACACCCATTGGACGATGTGCCTGACGGGCGGCACAGTGCTGACTATTCTTTACTTTATCAGCCGATCGCCTGCAATGACGCTGATAAAATGCTGTATTATCGGCGCGGCTGCGATCACGGCAATTGAATTTGCCGTGGGAATATTTGACAACATCATTATGCACTGGCACGTATGGGATTATTCCAATCAGCCATTTAATATTCTCGGTCAAATCTGCCCGAATTTCACAATTTTATGGGGAATTCTCTGTATACCGGCATTTTTTCTTTGTAAAATCATAAGAAGAAGATTAAATTAATAACCTTCATTCTTTAATTCCGCAACAATACCCGCGTAGAATTCGCGAACGTCGAATCCCTCGATATTTTCACGAAAAAGATCGATCATATCTCCGTGACTGATTCCGCGTCGTTTTTTTGCCTGAACAAGCCGAAATCGTCCATGACTCGCCGAGCCTGTCCAAACAAGACCATCATTCGGACCGTTCAGCTTTTTCATCAGCAAATAGCCCGCATTTAGCGGAAATCCAGCCGAAAACGCATTCTTCATGACAGACATACAGCTTCGGTAGGAAACTCCGGGCGAATCCTCCATGCAGGACTCAAGCGCGGCAACATTTTCGGGGCATAGATCGCGCACGCCTGCCATAAAATCAGGCGCTTTATCACCAAGGATTCCGAACATGGAATTATACCGCTTCGCGATCCATGCGGCAAGCCCGTCAGGAAATTTTTTCAGCAGATAAGCTGCCAGTTCGCAGCCTTTATGGGGCGTATTTATTGTCGTAAGCGTCGCGACATATTCGTCAAGTCCGAGGGTGCTTATTGCATATCGGGCATCAAGACCGCCTTTTGAATGGGCAATTATATTTACTTTTTCAGCGCCGCTTTCGTGGATTATTCGCAGAATTTTTTCACGAAGTTCCGCGGCGCTGTCAGGTATCGACAAAGCTGACTGCTGATTCCCGTAATAAACGCTCGCGCCATTTCTGGTAAGCGTTGCGGGAACTCTTCCCCAATAATTCATCAGCTGCCAGTCTCGGAAAAAAATTCCATGAACCATAACGATCGGATATTTCGTTTTGCAGATCTCATTTTCCGCGCGGATATTTTCAGTTTCAGCCTTATCAGCTTCAAAAATATACTCGCGTTTCGCCTTTTTGTAGAATCTCCAGATCAACACAAGGTTGATTACAGGCATCCACCAAAAAATCAGCAGAAATACGTAATCCACTATCTTTATCTGTTTTGCGCCGATAACTGTACGCACAAATCCCGCCATAAATGTAAGGATTATTGCCAGAACAGGCATAACTATAGAGAAAATTTTCGGAAGCGTTCCTGCATTCGAAAAGCAAAGATATAAAACGATTATAATCGTTTCCGGAATCAGTGAGGCAGCGGAGATCCAGATAAGACTTGTACCGCGCCGCAGCGAACGCAGTCTGAATCCCTTAATAAAGCCTTTTACAGGTGAAGGCTCGCTTCGCACAAGATCAACAATGAAAAATATTGATAATATTATCGTACCAATTATTTTGACAGCAAGATGAATTTTCAACCCTGTCCACAAAGGGATAAGATTATAGAAAACAAGCAAAAAAATTAAATCAAAATACTTAATAATGACCACCCTCCATATCATATACTAACCTCTATTGCAAGCTCCACAATAGATTCCGAGATAAAATTTTGCGACGCAGGATGACGAAATTTTAGCCAAAAGATATGTGAAGATTGCAACAGCGTGGAGTATAAATAATGGCTGTCCCAAATGTCGGAACAGCCATTGATCAAGAACAGATTTTGGAAGCTGCGTTCATATAGAAGCTGCATAGGTTTTCAAGTATATCAAACCAAAAATTGTGCAAATCTACTGCCGCAGGCTCTTAATCAATAATTCTTGTTTGAATCTGCATTAAAGAATTGATTGCTGCTTTCGGTATAGTAATCGTTAGCTTCAAGGGACATAAAATCGTCGTCCTCCATTTCGGGGAGACGCGCACCGCAGCGACCGCAGAACTGGAAACGCTCATTAACCTCGGCGTCGCACTTGGGACAAATCTTATAACCTCTGATACCGTTAAGTTCAAATCTCATCTTCTTGATTCTTCTGCGGCGTGTGTCGATATCGTCGCACAGAATTTTCAGATTAGCGGGATCTTCGTTGGGATTTTTATAATATTTTTTACCGATATCAGTAAAAATTTCAACGATTCTCTCCTCTTCGTATAAAATCTTTCTCTTGAGGTTGTTAGCCTCCGAGATACTCTTGGTCTTGTCGGTAACGCCCTTGCTGACGCCGCCGATCTTATCGAGTATACCCATTATAATCACTCCTTATTTTAGCACAGATCGGAATTACTCCAATCACATAAATTTCGTACTTATATTATACAATTTTTTTCTTCATTTGTCAAGTGTAATATAGCATAAAGATTAAGCTTTAAATATAATTTTACAATTTTTTATCATTTTGCATAAAAAATCATTCATTTCATATTACAAATTCAATTAGGCAATATGATGAATCAATCGTGCAGCTTACGTTTGTCGATTACGCGAACAGCCTTGCCTTCGCTTCGAGTGATAGACTTCGGTTCAACAAGATGAACCTTGGGATTGATACCCAGCATCGTCTTGATCGCCGTCGCAAGAGACTTCTCCTGAGTCTGTGTATCGTCGGAGAACTGTTCGGGATTCATTTCAACGCTGATGTCAAGCGTATCGGTATTGTTCACTCTGTCGACCTCGATGAGGTAATTCGGCGTGTAGCCCTGCTCAATGAGAACTGTCTCAATCTGCGACGGGAAAACATTTACGCCGCGGATTATAAGCATATCGTCGCTTCTGCCCATTGGCTTGCTCATCTTTATGAGAGTACGTCCGCAGGAGCATTTTTTGCGGCTGAGAACACAGAGATCGCGTGTGCGGTAACGAAGAAGCGGAAAAGCTTCCTTGGTAATGCTGGTGAATACAAGCTCACCCACTTCGCCGTCGGGAAGAACTTCGCCTGTATCGGGATTGATAATTTCGGGAATGAAGTGATCCTCGTTGATGTGCATTCCCGTCTGCTCGGAGCATTCGAAGGAAACGCCCGGACCGCTTGTTTCCGTGAGACCATAAATATCATAAGCCTTGATTCCGAGAGATTTTTCAATGGAACGGCGCATTTCCTCCGTCCACGGTTCAGCGCCGAAAATTCCTGCTTTCAGCTTTATATCATCGGTAGTATAGCCCATATCATGAAGAGTTTCGCCGATATACGCCGCATACGAGGGTGTACAGCAAAGAATGGTCGCGCCGAGATCTCGCATGAAAGTGATCTGTCTTTCGGTATTTCCGCTGGACATCGGCAGAGTAAGACAGCCTACCTTATGCGAACCGCCGTTAAGTCCCGGACCTCCCGTGAACAGACCATATCCGTAGCAGACCTGACATACATCCTCATTAGTTCCGCCTGCCGCAACTATTGCACGTGCGCAGCAATCTTCCCAGAGATCGATATCGTTCTGAGTATAGAACGCAACCACGCGCTTTCCAGTAGTTCCGCTGGTTGACTGGATTCTTACGCAGTCGCTCAAAGGCTTCGCCAGCAATCCGTAGGGATAAGCGTCGCGAAGATCGGATTTTGTGAGAAAAGGCAGCTTATGAAGATCGTCAACAGACTGAATATCTTCGGGTTTTACGCCCTTTTCGTCCATGAGATCGCGGTAATACTTAACGTTTTCGTAAACGTGCTTTACCTGCGCAGCGAGTCTTTCATTCTGAAGTTTTCGCATATCCTCAAGGGACATAGTTTCGATTTCCTGATTCCAATATCTTTCCATTGGTTTCATCTCCTTTTATATAAATGTTTTAACAATAATCATCTTCATTGTTTTTCTTAACTGTCAGGCATACAGCAATTATCGCAGCTGTAAAAAGTGCTAACAGTACCGTTGCAAGACCCGATTCCGTAAGAACTGCTATTCCTGCAACATAGTACAAAAATATACACGGCAACATTTTTTCAGCAAATGGCAAATCTAATATTAATCCGAATAAAGCGAAAAGAGTAATCATAGCAAAAAGTATTCCGATAAACAGCAGTACTTTTGTTACAGGTGCGATACAGCCGAAATGGTAATCGGACGGCCATGCTTTATTATAAGATATATTGCGTTCACTGAGACTGATACCGCCCTTTTTAGTCGCAGTATATTTTCTGCCGTCTGCACTGTATAAATATGTAAATGTTGATGGAAGTTTCGTCTTTTTTTCTTCATAAATCAGCGTCGCTTTGGTCTGCACATATTTTTCAGTATGACTTTTCTGCATAGTCACACCCGAAAATATAGATATTACTGCAATCAGCCCCATAATTACAGTTGTGATTATTACTTTTTTCATGAATTTTTATTCCTCATAAAGCAAAAATATATAAATATTTTTTATTTATTTTCCTCATGAAGTGATTATCGGGGAGTATAATAAATATATACTTTATGCGTTCTTACCAAGCTCAAACGCCTTTTTATTCATTTCAAGGAACTGCGGTTTAACGCATTTTTCAAGCGCATTCTGCCAAAGTTCCGCAGGGAAATCCATATACTTGGACAAAACGCCCATAAGTACAACGTTTGAAGCCTTTGCCGAACCTGCCTGCTCCGCAAGTGAAAGAGCGTCCGCCGTTACGATCTCAGCTCCGGCAGCCTTGATCTTTTCCGCAAGTTCTTCGGGATAAGCCGCCGCTCCCGTAATTACGGGCATGGGGTCGATCTGCTGTGTTGAAGTTACAAGAAGTCCGCCTTTTTTCAGAAACGGAAGCGATCTTGCGGCTTCGAGCATTTCGAACGATACCACGATATCGGCTTCGCCCTTTTCAATTATCGGGGAATAAACTTTGTCGCCGTACTTAACGTAAGTAACAACGCTTCCGCCGCGCTGACTCATACCGTGAACCTCGCTTACCTTAACGTCAAATCCGCTGTCGAGAAGAACGCTTCCAAGCAGTCTTGAAGCAAGCAGCGAACCTTGCCCGCCGACGCCGACTATCATTATTGATTTAGTTTCCATATGTATCAATACCTTTCTAAGAACAAATTCTAAAATTATCTTCTCTTGAAGAGTACGGCAAATCCGCCAAGAAGACCGAAAAACTCAGCCTTAATAAGTCCCCAGATATACTCGCCTTTGAGGTCGAACAAATCAAATATCTCTCCTAAGTGGAAGAAACATTTGAAAAACGTGAATTCGCTCATGCCCTCTTCGGCGAATACGCTTGCAAGTTCCCAAGAATATTCAATACGCACAGCAAAATAAATTGCCAGCAGGAATACGACGGCGCAAACTGCTAATCCCAAAGCGATAGGCAAATTTCCTTTTTTCGTCATCAATCCGAATCCGTAAACAGAGCCTGCCGCAATGAGAATTCCGATAGCCGAGAAGATAAAGCCCAGTTTTCCCACGATTATCCACAAAAGCATTCCGGGGATAGCGCCGATTACCGCGCCAAGTATACCCTTGAGCAGTGTTACCATTACAAGCTCATTACTCATCGAATCACCGTAGTTGTTGTAATCACCGTAATTGTACGGAGAATTCGAATCGTTCCATCCATTATTGTTAAAATTATTCATAATAAACCTCTTCCTTACCAAAAATTTTTAAATCCATTTTATTCAATGATCGCGCCGAGTTTGCACTGTTCCATGCAGATGCCGCAGCCGACGCACTGCGTGTGATCGATAACAGCCTTGCCGTCCTTGATTGAAATTGCAGGGCAGCCCAGCTTCATGCACTGCTTACAGCCAACGCATTTATCGGAATCGACCTTGAAAGGCGGATTATGCTTAACATATTTAAGCAGTGCGCACGGACGTCGGGAAATAATGACGCTCGCCTCGTCAGCCGCCAATTCTTCCTTGATAGCCGCTTCAGTCTCCGCAAGCTTGTAAGGATCAACAACGCGAACGCGCTTGATTCCGATAGCACGGCAAAGCTTTTCAAGATCGACAGCCGCGGCAGGATCTCCTTTGAGATTCTTGCCAGTTGTCGGATTCTGCTGATGCCCTGTCATTCCCGTTATGGAGTTGTCGAGAATGATCACCGTCGAATTTGAATTGTTGTAAGCAATATTGACAAGACCTGTCATTCCGCTGTGCATAAACGTTGAATCACCGATAACAGCAACCGTCTTATGCTCGGATTCGCTGCCGCGAACCTTATTAAAGCCGTGCAGAGCCGAAATTGACGCGCCCATGCAGATAGTCGTATCAACGGCGTTGAGCGGAGCTGCCGCGCCAAGAGTGTAACAGCCAATATCGCCCGAAACCGTAATATCAAGCTTTTTCAGGCAATAAAACAATCCGCGGTGAGGGCAACCTGCACACATAACAGGCGGACGAACGGGAATCTCCTCTTCGAGAGATATGCTCTCGTTTTCCGTTCCGATAACGGCTTTTTTGATCTGCGCACTGCTTATTTCGCCAATATTTCCGAATATCGACTTCCCTTCAATATTTGTCACGCCAATATTTCTGCAATGAGACTCTATAATTCCGTCAAGCTCTTCCACAACGATTATACGCTTATATTCGGCGCAAAAATCTCGAATAAGCTTTTCGGGGAGCGGATTCACCATGCCGAGTTTCAAAACCGCGGCGCTGTCTCCGAGAGCTTCTTTAACATATTGATAAGCCGCACCGTTGGTTATTATGCCCAACTCCTTGCTTTCGGAATTTTCAATGCGGTTCAGCGAAGCCGTCTCCGCATACTCCGCAAGCTTTTTCGTGCGCTCCTCGACGAATACGTGGCGACCCTTTGCAAATGCAGGCATCATAACGTATTTACGGGGATTTTTGGTATATTCTTTCAGTTCGCACTCGATACGCTCCTGAGTATCGACAATGCTCTGAGAATGAGCGACGCGAGTTGACATACGCACGATAACAGGCGTGTCAAACTGCTCGGAAATATCGTAGGCAAGCTTTACAAAATCGCGGCATTCTGCGGAATCCGAGGGTTCAAGCATTGGAACCTTCGACGCGATCGCATGATGACGGCTGTCCTGCTCATTCTGAGAGGAGTGCATACCCTGATCGTCGGCAACCGCGATGACCATACCGCCGTTTACGCCCGTATAAGCGGCGGTATACAGCGGATCGGCGGCAACGTTAAGTCCGACGTGCTTCATTCCGCAGAAGCTTCTCGCGCCTGCAATACTTGCGCCGAGAGCGGCTTCCATGGCAACCTTTTCATTTGGCGCCCATTCCGCGTAGACCTCGTCATATTTCGCGATCTCTTCGGTTATTTCGGTTGAAGGCGTACCCGGATAGCTTGAAACGAGCTTACAGCCAGCCTCATAAAGTCCTCGGGCAAAAGCTTCATTGCCCAACATCAAATTTTTCATTTATTTAATTCCTTTCATATAATTATTCAACAAATATTCCGCAACTCCGTCGTAAGCATTGCCGCCTATGATGATATCAGCAGCCTTTTTTACGTCGGGGTGCGAATTTTCTACGGCTATTTTCACATCAGCCTGACTGAACATACTCAGATCGTTCAGATTATCTCCGAAAGCGACAACGCGTTCAAATCCGTATTTTTCGCGGAGAAAACGAATCCCGTTCGCCTTTGAAGCCTCTGCCGAAAACGTTTCCAGATACCACTCTCTAGTGTAATTATCCTCATAAAAAGCATAGTCAGCCTTTTCAAGTTCAGCCGCCCTGTTCTTCACGGGGAGCAGTCTTTCGCGGTTTCCGGTGGAATTTATGTATATCTGCGTACCGTCGAGACAATCGAGAACATTACCGCACTTTATAAACGGCTGATCAAATTTCCCCCTGCGTTCGGCAATATAAGCCGTCATGACTTCGTTGTCAGCATTGTCATAGCAGGTGGTGAGTACGCCGTCAACAAATTTGAAAACGAAACAGCGTACGCCGTTATCATGAAAAGCGCGGATAAGTTTTTCAGCCGTATCCGTCGGTATATATGCATTTTTCACGTATTCGCCGCGAATCAGATCATAAACGCTCGCACCGTTGTTGAGAATGCACGGAACATTGATATGCAAAGCTTCCGTCAGAGGCTTTGCGGAATAGATCGTTCTCGCCGTAGCAAAGGTGAAATTCATTCCATCGCCGATAAGCCGATTCAGAATTTCCACGGTACGCCCCGAAAGCTTCCCCGTCGGGTCGAACAACGTTCCGTCGAGATCTGAAATAAAAAGAGTTTTCGCCAAAATTCCCCCTCCTGTATACAGTCTGCTATATTAAATTATAACATATAAAGCTTAAAAAGTGAATATTTTTTTGTGTAATTAAAAATATTTGTAAACAGTTACAAAAATCGCAGCTCTTTCATGTGTAAACTAACCAATGCGAATGGTTTCATATTTTTTTGAATTGCTTATGTTTAGGAAATGTTTCCTATTATTTCCACAAAATTATGTTGAAAACTGTGTTGAAAATGTTGAGAATCAACAAAATTGCAATGTGCTATTGACATATTCGATCAAGCGTTGTATAATAAATGTCGGCAAGAGATTGCCGAATAATCACAAGAAGAGTAAAAATGCGTTCGTAAAGTGTCAGCCGAACGGGGAGTTGTCGGCTGAACGAAAGACTTATCGTCTGCGGTTCGCATTTTGCATCCCGCTTCATAAGACAACCTAACCGAGTAGCTATACTCCTTTATCTGTGTCATTATGATGTGGAAAAGGAGGTTTTTTTATGATCACAAGCAAAAACAACACAGCAGTCGGAAACATCAGGCTTTTCGGCAACGTACGCGTCATGACCGTCGCAGGGCTTTTTATCGCAATGAGTATCGTTTTGGGCAAATTCCTTGCCATCAACATCGGAACGAGCATTCGGATAAGTTTCGAAAATCTGCCCGTTCTCATGGCAGGGATTTTCTTCGGACCGTTCGTCGGCGGGGCTGTTGGAATTGGTGCGGATATTATCGGCAGCATTCTCAAAGGCTACGACATTAACCCCATAATCACCCTCGGTGCGGCTTCGATCGGCATATTTTCGGGACTTGCGTCAATGCTTATCGCACGAACACGCGCCAAGACCACGTCGCTTGTCAACATTCTCGTTTCAGTTTTCAGCGCTCACATAATCGGATCTATGATCATTAAATCCATTGGCATGATCGTATATTATCACACTCCTACAGAGGTCATACTTCTGAGAATTCCGCTGTATATCGGCATCGGACTTCTTGAATTTTTCGTGATTTTTCTGCTGCTCAAAAACAAGGCTTTTGTCTCATATATTGAACGCATGAATCATAGGTAACATCATGAACGCACGTGAATATTTAAAAATAGCTGCACTTCGCGGCAGCAAACTCGGTCTCGAACGAGTAACTGAACTTTGCGGAAAATCAGGCGATCCGCAGGAAAAAATCAAGATTGTCCATGTTGCGGGAACGAACGGAAAAGGCTCGTTTTGCGCCATGCTTTCGGGAATTCTTAAGCATTCAGGGTACACCGTGGGCGGATTTTCATCCCCTGCCCTGCTTGATGTTACGGAAAGTCTGACTGTAAACGGCGTTCCGATTTCAAACAACGAGTTCGAAAAAATCATGGCTGAAATCATTCCGCGCTGCGAGGAAATGGACGATAAACCCACGGAATTCGAGGTTCTGACGGTGGCGGCGTATCTGTATTTCTTCAAAAGAGGCTGCGATATTGCCGTGGTCGAATGCGGAATGGGCGGCGATACGGACTCCACAAACGTGATAAACTCACCTGTTTTGTCGGTTATCACCAATGTTGCGTCGGATCACACAGCATTTCTCGGCGACACGATAGAAAAAATTGCCCGTCACAAGGCAGGCATAATTAAGCCGCACAGACCTGTTCTGTATGGCGGAAACGACAGTGCGGCATTAGAAATTATTCGCGAAATATCGGTAAAAAGCCACTCTCCCCTGACTGTTTCGGATATGAACCGGATAAATTTTTCACACTCCGATCTTTTCGGAACGGAAATCGGTTTCAGCGGATTCGGCAGACTGAAAACGCCTCTCAGCGGCACTTATCAGCAGTATAATTTGGCAAACGTGCTGACGGCGGTGGAAATTCTCCGCCGCGAGGGGCTTGATATTCCCCAAAACAGCGTAGAATCCGGACTTTCCGATGTTCATCACCACGGCAGATTTGAAATAATGAACCGCGATCCAATAGTAATATTTGACGGCGCACATAATCCCGATGGAATAATATGCGCCGCGAAAAGTATCGAAAAATATTTCAACTCAAAGGTTGTTCTGCTGATTGGTGTAATGGCAGATAAGGAATATGGACTTTATCCTGAAATACTGGGAAAATTCACGGAACGCGCCTTTACTGTGATTCCCGACAATCCGCGCGCACTCGACAGCGAAACGCTGAAAAATTCGTTTGTTGAAAAGGGAATTCCGGCTGAATCTTATCCTGATATAACTCTGGGAATACACGCCGCATTCAATTTCGCTTCCGAAAACGGACTTCCGCTCATTGCGCTTGGCTCACTTTATATGTACCGCGAATTTTCGGCTGTTTTTAGCCAAATATATCGTGAAAATCTTCGCGGATAAATCTATGATAAGCAACATGACAGCCCTCTATGCATGGCTCGGCAGTCAAACAATAAACGTACTCGTCAGGAACTCCGTCGACGAAATAAACTAAGCAGTCGAATTCCTCGCCGTCCCCATCTTCTATTGCAATATTATCGGAATATCGGCGAAATACGGCGATCGCATCATCAACAGAATGGCAATGATTCCTTACAGTTTCCACCAATTCGGTTATAAATCCGTATCCTTCGTTTAAACTATTAACATAAGCCGTACCCTTAGCAGATACGGTAAAACAATATCCGTCCTTGATAGGGCGGATATTTATTTTGTCAAGCTTTTCCTCGGAATATCGGCAAAATTCAGCAAAATCAGTCTCGCCGACTTCTTCGCCCAAAATATTTGCAAGAGAAGTATTCATATAATTCAGGCTCATTGGACGATTGTCCCAGCCAAGCTTGATCTGTGCTTCCTTAATATTATCAATGAGATTTTTTTCAAGACGTGCAAAATTCATAATTTCTCCTTTATTCCGAAGGCGTTACGGCAGTCGGCACACTGTAATCCTTGAAGCAAACATTCAAATCCACCGATCCGTTGATTCCCGGAACAGTCCCCGTACTGCTATATTGCCACATATTATATTCATAATAAAATGTAGGTGAAGCGGTGTACTCTGCAAGCCAGAATTCATAATCCTTCACACGCGGCAGATCAAGCTTGTAAGTTGCCGTTGAAGCGTTCTGATAAATCATCGGCGTATATCCTGCCGACTTCACTCTTTCACAAAAAGCAACACAGCAATCCGCCAGTTTTTCCACAGTCATCGAGTCGGTTCGGGCGTGATCCTCGTAAATAAGTTCCCAGTCGAAAACCACGGGATATGTAATATCATAGCCTGATATCGCGTCCAGAACAGCGTCCGCCTCTTCAATTGCTTCGGCTTCGGTAGTTGCCTGCGAGAAGAAATAAATTCCCACATCAAGCCCCGCTTCGGAAGCACCTGATAAATTATCATAAAGCATGGTATCCATCGTCAATATTCCGTCGCCATAAGTACGATAACCTGCCCTTATCATGACAAATTCTATTCCTGCCGATTTAACCTGTTCCCAGTCGATAATTCCCTGATGCTCGGAAATATCAATGCCGACTATCGACGGTATATCGGCGTTTCCGTTATACTTTACAAATCCGTTGGCGTCCGCCGAAAAATTAGCCGGATCAAGATTGCTTGCGGGAACGTCGCTGAAAACAGGGATAAACGTCTCCCCCATCGTGCTGTTGTGCATGAGAATTTTCTTGCCGTCAAGCTGATAAAAAGTTTCTTCTTTCTCGATAAAAGCGCGGGTTCTCACCTGCGGATCGGCATTTGCCGCAATAGAACCTGAATTAAAAAGAAAGAAACAAGCGATAATGATTATAAGACCAAGAATCGCGATAGCTTCAAGAATCACCGCCGCTTTCAGAAGATTTGTTGTATTAAGCTTCAAAATTTTGTCCTCCATGATGATAATATGTGCAGATACTACTTTAATAATAACACATTTTTTGTCGTTTGTAAACGGATTTTGCAAAAAATTTGCATTTATGCAGAACATTCCTTAATTCATTATCCTAACTTTACAAATTTCGATTCGATGATGAAAAATTTTCAGTACGTCAATATGAAGCCCGTCGCACTCGATGAACGTCTTTGTACCGTCTTTCGGAATTTCACCTAATTCCGCAATAACATAGCCGCCAAAAGTATCGTATTTCTCCGCTTCCAGCTCGATCTCCAACTCCTCGCAAAGCTCGCCTATAGTCGTCGTTCCCGGAACTATCCATGTGTCGCCGCCGATTTTCTTCAATTTCAATTCGGGTTCGTCGAGTTCATCGTCGTCGAAATCTCCCACAAGCTGCTCAACAAGATCGGTCACGGTGATTATTCCCGTCATTCCGCCGTATTCGTCCGCCACAACAGCAAAATGATCCGCGCCTTTCTTCTTCATCTGCGCAAAAAGAATATCGGCTTTCATGGTCTCATGAACGAAAAACGGCTCTTTGACCGCATTTTTCATAATATTTTCGCGGCTTTTATTCTCAAGGCGAAAATAATCCTTCGCGTTCAGAATTCCAATTATCTCGTCAACGCTTTCGCCGCATATCGGGAATCTCGAATGGCGTGTGCGGTGAATGGTCTCCTCCCATTTTTCCACGGGATCTTCATTCCAAATCACAGAAACGTCAGTACGATGTGTACAAATTTGCTCCGCGGTCATATCGTCAAATGCGAAAACGTTCTTGATTATGCGGTTTTCCGTTTCGTCAATAGTACCCTTTTCAGCGCCTGCGTCGGACATTTTCAGTATTTCTTCCTCGGCATCGGGAACATCGGAAGAATCGGGATTTACGCCCATTATCCGTAAAATCGCACCCGCAAAAACGTTCAGCAGCCATACCATCGGAGCAAATATCATGCGGATAATATTGACTGCTCCCGAAAGCTTCATTGCAAGCCGCTCGGGGTCTTTCATCGCCGCTCTTTTGGGAATGAGTTCGCCGAAAACTATGGTGACAAACGCAAGCACAACCGTTATAAAAATCAGCGCAAACGGGCGCAGAATCTCCTCGGCAGCCGGCAGATCGGTTTTCATGACAAGCTGAACCAAAGGATCAGCGAAATAATCGGCTGCAAATGCCGCCGCAATAAATCCTGAAAGCGTTATGGCAGTCTGAACCGCCGCAAGAGATTTATGAGAATTGTCCAGCAGTTTTTTCAGCGATTCGTATTTTTCGGGAGTTTCATCGGCTAATTTCTCAAGTTTATTGGGATTTACCGATATTACGGCAATTTCCGCGCAAGCGAAAAGAGCGTTGAGCATTATAAGTATCACAAGCAGAATTATCTGCGGTATCATAAAAAAACCTCCGTAAATTTCTTTAACTTCGAAAAGGCATAGCCCTAAGAAATTGCGCCGAAATAACTTGCACATTTCTGCTTGTCTAATTTTTCCTATACTGCATTGCACTGCCTTGAAATACATAAGTATTCCTGCGGAAGTGCGCCTTGCATAGAACAAATTATCCTGCGCATAAAAGCACAACTTATTTCGATACAATTCCTAACCGCTGAAAATCAGCGCAGACCATGCCTTAAAAAAAGCTTATTCTCATACTTAAATTCCGAAGGTTTTCGGGAATTACACCCATCGGGCGTACTGTCCATTAAAAAATTCACCTCGCAGTAAAACAATTATTGCTATAATTATATAACATTCTTCCGCCAATGTCAATAGTCAGAGGAATATTTTTATGCGTCATTCTCTGATTTCGACTTTTTCCCCTTTTTAAAAGTCTTAACAATAAGTATAATTCCCCAACCGATAACAGCCACGATAACTAAAAATATTTCGACTGCCTTTTTACTGAATTTGTTCAAATTACCGCCTCCGATCGCTTTTCATAATTTTACCATTTTACGCACAAAAAATCAAGATGAAAATTGTAATCGAATCAGTGACAAATGTCACGATTTCAGGCTGGAAAATTCAATGCAGACTATTTCGGGGAAATTGAATAATCTTATCGGAATAATACTGTTTCCCAAACCACGGCTGATTATCATGGTCATGCCGCCGCTCGTGTGGCTGCCCTCGGTGTACTTCGGGAAAAATCCCTGATCGGGCGCAACGACTCCTCCGATAAACGGCAGCCGAAACTGTCCTCCGTGAGCGTGTCCCGTCAACGCAAGATCAACATGAGCCGCTGAATATTCCTTAATATACTGCGGTTCGTGAGCAAGCAAAACATTAAACGCTTCATCGTCAAGGTTCATATCCTTCAGCGTATTTCCGTCAAGACTAAGATCGTCAAGTCCTATCAGCGAAAAATAATCGCCGTCTTTTTCAACATTTGTCTGCTCATTGTCAATAAGCACAACGCCCGATTCACGCAATCCTGAAATCAGGCTTTCAAATTCTTCGTCATTCAGCCAATGCTCGTGATTTCCTGTAACATAATAAGTCGGAGCAATTTCAGCCGCACCCTCTGCAAATTCAAGAGCCTTATCAATATTTGTGTGGTTTGAATCAACAATATCTCCCGTAATTACGATAATATCGGGTTCAAGACCGGCTGTTTTTTTCAGCAGTCTCCGCTGATCTTTGCCGAATCTCTTGTTGTGAAGATCGGAGATCTGCACTATTTTGAATCCGTCAAGCTCCTTGGGAATTTCAGCGGAAGAGTAGGTATATCGCGAAATCGTCAGCATATTATTCTGCCAGCAGCAGAAAACAAACACCGCCGCAGCCGTGATTCCCGGAATTATCAGTCGCTTTTTCTTCATTTTGAGGAACTCTTTCCAGAATATGAACAGCAACAGCCTGCCGCACACCAGAATATCGGCGCAAATGCCGTGCTGCTGCAACAGATCAGGAAGATCAGCGATCCTGCCGCGGTTACCGTAAGCACGAACAACGACTGCCATTTTCCGCCCGATTTAAAACCTTTAAAGCCTGCCGCAAGTATTGCAATAACAGCGAGCGCCAGTGCTATAGCCGAGGGGATTCCGCGAGTTGCCGCCGTATAGAGATATTCATTGTAATCCTTGTCGAACGTTCCCTTATTTTCAATGATTATATCGCTTATTGAAGCGTTTTCGCCTGCCGAACCCGAGGTGTACAACTGAGGGAATACAAGCTGCTCGGGGCCTGTTCCGACAAGCGGATTTGCACTTATAATATTGAGCGTCTTTCGGTTAAGAGTGTAATAAACGTCAAAAGTATCGTCAATGTCGACTAAATTTGTATCGGGTTCGCCGCTTGCCGAAAGTCGGTAATACGAATCCGCAAACCAGAGAATTCTGCCGTCGTACAGGCGATACTGACTGATATTTCCGATCATGCCTGCCTGAACGATAACAATTGAAACCGCCGCGGGAATTATAATAGCGAGAATTGCAAGAAGATTTATTTTCGGCTTTTTGTTGGCAAAAACCACAACTGCAACCGCAATTACGGAAATTACCGCGCCGCAGATCCCGATGAAAGAATAAGTGAACATAATTGTAAATGAAAAAATGCAGGCTGCCGCAATGCAGATCAGCTTATGCGATTTTTTCGCCGCCAAAACCGTTCCCGTCAGCGCGGCAATGAGCGAAAATGTCAGAAGAACTGCCAGAAACAGCGGTGACTGCGAAAGCCCCGCAGCCGCGTTTACCTGAATTTCCATGGATATCATGCGGAAATCGTTAAGTTTTCCCGTGAAAACCTGAATCAGGGCAAAAACAGAATTCAGAATTCCCGTGCCTATCAAGCCGATAATGAGAGTTTTTGCCGATTTCTCGATTTTTATCGAAGTACCTGTCACGAAAAAGCAGAAGTAGAATATCAGCGCAAGAATTCCCTCTCCTCTGCCGTTAAAACCGTAAAACGATATCCCCTTGTCGTAGGAGAAAATGAGCGAGATCGCGCTCCAGACAAGTGCGAATCCAAGTGCGCAGACGGGAATAAGCGCGCTTTTTCTTATGTACTTTTTCAGCGCGCCGATAAGCGCAAGGATCATGGCAATAACTCCCGCTATTGTCAAGCCTGCCGATGTTACAACATAAAGAGACTCGCGCGATATCACGGGGACAGCCGTTGCAATTGACGCTGCAAAACAAGCTGCGATCAGCCCGAATGCGGCTATTTTCGAGTATTTCTCCTCCGTCATATTAAGTATAAAATTGGTTTTTTCCGATGAATTAAACAGCTGTTTAGCCATGATTTTTTCCTTTCTTCAGAAATTCAGCATTATGTAAATACATTGCGCGGCTTTAAGCTTACCGTCACGCTGTAACCCTCGCCCTCAGTGAATTTCACATCTACCAATATGTAGGGATCGATCGTCATTTTTCCGTTGTCGTCGTACCAATTGAATTCCGCAGTAGAATTATCAATTCTGCCGTTCGTGTAGAAATTCTGCGAACTATCCGTTCCCTCGCCGACAAGACGAATAAACCGCCTGCCGTTATTGTTGTCAGTCTCATCATCGTTGCCGCTGGAATATTTAAACGTATTATAAAATTCGTCGCCCGTAACTTCGGCGCTCACATGATAAATTCTCACACCCTCGCCGACGGCTCTCCACCATTCGTCCTTCAGAACAGCATTATTTCCCTTCAATTCGGCAAATTCAATGATAAAGAATTCGGAATAAAAGTTTTCATCTAACTTTCCGTTCGGGATTATAACGCAGTTGGAATTATCCGAAACGGAAGAATTCAGTTTAAACGTTTTACTAAATTCATATTCGTCAAAAACTTGCACCTGTTCGGGAGTATACCAGCCCAGCATCAGCTTTGAAGCCGCTCCGAAATCGCAGATCGCGTCGTCCATCATCTCAAATCCTGCCGCGCCGTGCATTCCCTGAAAATCCTCGACTCCGTAGAGATAATAGTCGGGAAGTCCCATGCAGTGACCCATTTCGTGAAGATATGAGCTGTTGAAATTTTTATAGTCGTCAGCAGAAGCTATCTCGGCATTTCCAACGATAACATGACCGATGTCCATTCCGTCAGCCCTGTTGTACGAATCGCCGCCGAATTGACCCGCAGCAGGCCACCAGTTGTCCTCGCCTGCCGCTTTTGGAACGTTTATTAGTATCGCATCAACAACCTTATCGCCGTTTCCGTCGAACTTCGAAAAATCAACAACATTATCCATCTCGGCGATTATCTCATTTATAAGATCGACATGCCATACGTCGCCCTCATAGCTTGCCTTATTTTTCTTTGCGGTATACCGATAAACCTCGCCGTCCAGCTTCATCACGCCCTTGGACGAACGGCTGTAAAACGCGCTCATGCTTTCAAAAGGATAGTTACTGTTCGTTTCATTCTCCTCGCCGAACACTATCTTCTTTATTTCGTTGCAGTCGGGCAGATAATCATAACCGCAGTCGGGGAAATCCACATATAATACGAGCATTTTTGCATCTCCCTGAGACGGCAGCGAACCGTAGAGATCGCGAACGGGCGGCGTAATGAATTTTGCGGCGGTCGTGGTAGTTTCACTTGATGTCGTGATCGCCGCAGTGGTCGTGGTCGTGATTTCGGATTCTTCAAACCATTCGCTGACGGGAATAAAATTCCCCGATATTATCTGCTGCCGCATAATTACAAAATCATAAATATCGACAACGCCGTTCTGATCTAAATCGGCTGTATCGAGAAATTTTTTCGCAAGAGAAGTCTCATTTCCGCCTATGCCGATTTTTTTCCCCTGAACGTCGTAACCGTTGTCAGAACTGAGCTGCTTTTCGGAAAGAAGATGTTTTGTCAGCAAAACGGCGTCCGCAACATTGACCACGCCGTCATGATTAAGATCGCCAAGCACGCCGATCTGTTTCCACGCCGCAAAAACGTTGAGCGTTACAGAAGCTGCAGCCGTCAGCGCAGCCGCGGCAGTCGATATGATAATTCGTTTGAATACTTTATTCATAAAATCACCTCTGAAAATAAAAAACCGCGGACGAATACCGTCCGCAGTAAGCCGCTATTTTGCGTAATCAGTAACTCTGCTTTCACGAATAAGATTAACCTTGATCTGTCCCGGATAGTCCATCTCAGTCTCGATCTGCTGTGCGATCTGTCTTGCAACCAACACCATTTTCTCGTCGTTGATGACTTCGGGAACGACCATGATCCTGACTTCTCTGCCTGCCTGAACGGCAAAGCATTTCTCAACGCCGTCATAAGAGTTGCAGATCTCTTCAAGCTTCTGCAAACGCTTGATGTAGCTTTCGTAGTTTTCGCTTCGTGCGGCAGGTCTTGCTGCGGATATTGCATCGGCAGCCTGAACAATGCAGGCAATTACTGTTTTCGGTTCAACGTCGTTATGATGAGCTTCAACAGCATGAATTACAACAGGGCTTTCGTTATACTTCTTACATACGTCCACACCGATCTGAACGTGCGAACCCTCGATCTCGGAAGTAAGAGCCTTACCGATATCGTGGAGAAGTCCGGCGCGTCTTGCCATATTGGCGTCAACGCCAAGCTCGGAAGCAAGAACGCCGCTGAGTTTCGCGACTTCGATGGAATGATCGAGAACGTTCTGTCTGTAGCTTGTACGGAATTTCAGACGTCCGAGCAGTTTGATAAGCTCGTGATTGATTCCGTGAACATTCGTCTCGATAACGGCTCTTTCGCCCTCCTGCTTGATCCTGTATTCAACCTCTCGGCGAGCCTTATCTACCATTTCCTCGATACGCGTCGGGTGGATTCTTCCGTCAGCGATAAGCTTTTCAAGAGCAAGTCTTGCAACCTCGCGGCGGATCTGGTCAAAACATGAAAGCGTAATCGCTTCCGGCGTGTCGTCGATGATAAGATCAACGCCTGTAAGGGTTTCGAGAGTTCTTATATTGCGTCCCTCTCGTCCGATAATACGTCCTTTCATTTCGTCATTCGGCAGCGGGACTACAGAGACGGCAGCCTCCGAGACCTGATCGGCGGCAACCTTTGCAATGGCAAGAGAGATCTGGCTTCTTGCCTTTTCGTTGCATTCATCCTTGAGCTGCTGCTCATATGCTGCTATTTTAACAGCTTTTTCATGTACAAGGTCGTCTTCAAGCTTTGAAAGTATGTATTCCTTAGCCTGATCCTTGGTAAATTCCGAAATTCTCTCAAGAATATCCATCTGAGACTTTTTGATCTGCTCAGCTTCCTTGAGTTTTTCTTCCGCGCTCTTTATTTTCTGATTGAGAGCGTCCTCTTTTTTCTCAAGGTTATCGGTTTTCTTGTCGAGATTTTCCTCCTTCTGCTGCATACGTCTTTCCTGACGTGACAACTCTGCTCTGCGATCCTTGATCTCCTTATCAGCCTCGCTGCGAAGCTTATGTATCTCGTCCTTCGCCTCGATAAGCGCGCCCTTTCTCTTGGTATCGGCATCTTTTTCCGCGTCGCCGATAATTCGCGCCGCCTGCTGTTCGGCAGAACCGACTATAGATTCCGCTTCACGCTTACGCTGTTCAATGCCTGCGCCTACGCCTTTTTTATACGCGATGAAAGCGCCTGCCGCCGCGCCTATGATCAGACTGATAAGTATCGATACTGCTATGATAACAGGATTCATCACAGTGCATTACCTCCTTTTCGTAAATATAAGTTTAATCATACAACTTAATTACTTCACAGGCGGTAAATGCCGCATTATTTTATTCATTTGTAATATATATTGACGAAAAGCTATACTCCGCAGCTTTCCGAAACTTCGGACAAAACGTCCCGATCATGTTTATATATCCATCACAGGTAAAAATCCAACCTCACACTGCGAAATGATTTAAAACAAGGCTGCAAATACTGCCAAAAAGCAATTTTGGCAAATACGCCCGAATCTCCGAACATATATGCAATAATATTATTATACACTTTTTAAAGAACAATGTCAATAGATTTTTCAGCATTTATTACAATTCCTGAAATTTTTTTATGATTCATTTTTCATTAGAGCTAAATTTAAAAAAACAGTTGAATTTTTATTTCATGTATGGTATAATAAAAAAAGATAGGCTTTTCAGCCTGATATACTTGGTTGTCTGTTTGCCGTAAAACAGTCCCGTATGAATGGAGTTTTTATGTTCAACATCGAAATGCTGCCGCTTATAGCTTCTCAAGAAGTCGAAAAGCCCAATCTGTTCCCCTTTCCATTTAATATGCACCTTATTTTTTCGGCGCTCGCCCTCGTATTTTTCATCTACAGATTCATCACCCAGAAGAAACCGTTTCAGCTTATTTTAGCGGCTGCCATACCGCTTTCCCTGACTGTCTGGATCTCCGACAGCGGAAGCTGGTTCTACATTCTCGGTCTTATCGAACTTATTCTTCTTGCCGCCGCTTTCATCAGCTCATTTATTTTTAAAAAGAAAGCGCCTGCCGAAGATAATTCTTCCGCCGGCGAAGCCGCCGAGGTCAATGCCGAATCATGAAAATAGCTGTACTCGACTGGGATACGATGACCTGCAAAAACGATATTTCTCCGCAGGCTCTTGAAAAATTCGGCGAAGTTTCGCTGTTTTCCATGACTTCACCCGAAGAGACAGCCGCCCGTATCGGCGACGCGGATATAGTTCTCTGCAACAAAGTAAAAATCACGCGCGAGATTATGGAAATCTGCCCGAATTTACGCTATATCGGGCTTTTCGCAACGGGCTTCAATAATGTGGACGTCGATTTCGCAAAAGAAAAAGGGATAACGGTCTGCAATGCGGGACAGTATTCCACAAATGCGGTCGCACAGCAGGTTTTCGCCTATATTCTCGATTATTGCAGCCGTATAAGACAATACGACTCCGCGGTAAAAAACGGCGAATGGGAAACTTCCCCATGCTTTTCGTATTTTCCGATCCCAACGGCTGAAATCGCAGGAAAAACGCTCTCAATAGTAGGTTTCGGAGCTATCGGCAGAAAGGTAGCCGAGATCGCAGCCGCATTCGGAATGAATATTATAATAAGTACAAGAACGCAGCCGAAAAATTGTCCATACGAAACCGCTGACATAATGACAGCTGCAAAAAAAGCGGATTTTCTCACGTTTCACTGCCCTCTGAACGCTCAAACTCAAGGGATCGTCAACTCCGCGCTGCTGAATGTTATGAAGCCGTCGGCGGTACTTATCAACACTTCTCGCGGTGCTGTTGTGGTTGAACACGATCTCGCGGACGCGCTTAATATCGGTAAAATCGCCGCCGCATATCTCGACGTGCTTGCGGAAGAACCGATGAATCCCGATACGCCGCTGAAATCCGCAAAAAACTGCCTTATCACGCCCCACACGGCATGGGCGGCATTTGAAACAAGACTTCGCCTCTTTGATATCGTATGCGAAAATATT
The DNA here is from genome assembly GCA_964401315.1 of uncultured Alistipes sp. Classification (GTDB taxonomy): domain Bacteria; phylum Bacillota; class Clostridia; order Oscillospirales; family Ruminococcaceae; genus Ruminococcus. The sequence continues at coordinate 2,550 of CAYNYB010000001.1, read as the reverse complement.
AATGCCTGGCAAAGCGGAGTCCCCAAAAATAAAGTCAATTAAATCAAGGAAGTATTACATATGAGAAACATTTCCGATAAAAAACGTATCGTCATCAAGCTCGGAACTTCAACTCTTGCCCATTCTACGGGTAAACTGAACATTCGCAGAATGAGGAATCTCGTCCGTACCATCTCCGACCTCCACAACTCGGGCAAAGAGATAATCATGGTTTCCTCGGGTGCAGTCGGTCTCGGCACGGGCAAACTCGGGCTTTCCAGAAAGCCGAAGGATACTAAGCTGAAACAGGCTGTCGCCGCTGTCGGTCAATGCGAACTCATGCACGTTTACGACGATATGTTTGAAAAATACAGTGTAACTGTTGCACAGATACTTTTAACTAAAACAATTATCAACAATCCCAGCCATTGCGAGAATTTCAAGAATACCATTGAAACTCTTGTGGGAATGGGCGTTATTCCAATAGTAAACGAAAATGATACCATAGCTATCGACGAATTGGAACTGGAGATCGGCGAAAACGACTCTCTGTCCGCGCTGGTTGCTTCGCTGTCGGAAGCAGACCTGCTGCTCATTCTCTCCGACATTGACGGATTGTATACCGACGATCCTCATACAAATTCCGAAGCCGAACCGATCTCCGTCGTTGAGGAGATCACACCCGAAATCGAAATTCTCGCAGGCGGCGCAGGTTCTGAACTCGGAACGGGCGGAATGTCCACAAAAATCAACGCCGCTAAGATCGCTTCCGAAGCAGGCATAGATATGGTTATCATGAACGGTAAAAACCCCGAACTGCTCTACGATCTTTTTGAGGACAAGGAGATCGGTACTATATTTTTAGCAAAAAATTAATTTATGAGGTGAACTTAATGAGTTACGTATCACAATTAGGCATTAATGCAAAAGCTGCGGAATCCGCTATAGCAGGCGCTTCTACCAATGTCAAGAACATGGCTCTCGCCGCTATTGCAAAGGCTCTTGTTGAAAATTCCGCTCTTATTATTGATGAGAATTCCAAAGATCTGAAATCCGCCGATGAAAACGGTATGTCAAAGGCAATGCATGATCGTCTGAAACTCGATGAAAGCCGAATTTCAGGCATGGTGAAGAGCATTGAAGAGCTTATCGCGCTTACCGATCCCATCGGACAGGTCACGGACGGATTCGTTCGTCCCAACGGACTGCGTATCACAAAAACTCGCGTTCCTCTGGGCGTTATCGGAATTATTTTCGAATCTCGCCCCAATGTTACCGTAGATGCCGCCGCGCTCTGTCTGAAAGCCGGCAACGCGGTTATACTCAAAGGCGGCAAGGAAGCTATAAACTCAAACATTTGTCTCGGCAAAATTATGCGGCAAGCTCTCGAAAGCGTCGGACTGCCTGCCGATATTATTCAGGTCGTCGAGAATACTTCGCGCGAAACCACAAACGAATTGATGAAGCTGAACGGTTACATCGACGTTCTTATCCCTCGCGGAAGCGCGGGGCTTATTCAGGCTGTCGTTACTACCGCGACTGTTCCCGTAATTGAAACAGGCGCGGGAAACTGCCATGTTTATGTGGATTCTTCCGCCGATATCGAAATGGCTGCGGATATTACCGACAATGCCAAAACTCAGCGGCCCTCCGTCTGCAACGCTATCGAGAGCCTGCTTGTTCATAAGGACGCTGCGGTTAAATTTCTTCCTCTTATCGCCGAGCGTTTCAAATCTCATAATGTGAAGATCTACGGCTGCGATAAAACTATTGAAATTCTCGGAGATTCCGTCGAAAAAGCTACGGAAACCGAATACGCGACGGAATTCAACGACTATATCATCGCCGTGAAAGTTGTCGATTCCATCGACGAGGCTATCGCCCATATCAGAAAATACAGCACACGTCATTCCGAATGCATTGTTACGAAATCCCTTGACGCAGCGCGGAAATTCCAGAAAGAAGTTGACGCCGCAGCCGTTTACGTAAACGCTTCAACACGTTTCACTGACGGCGGAGAATTCGGATTGGGTGCGGAGATCGGAATTTCCACTCAGAAACTTCACGCAAGAGGGCCTATGGGACTTATGGAACTGACAACCGTAAAATATTTGATCGACGGAAACGGTCAAATCAGATAACTTTATATAAAGGAGGTCTTTATGGCTATCAGAAAAGATCTTGATGATATGCTCAACAATCTGACGAACGCCAAGCGTTCCGAAGTTTCTCCAAAAACCACTTCCGAGCCATCTAAGAAAGTTTACAACAGCAAAATTGACAATATGTCGGTTGACGATCTGCTCAGCACTCTGTCTACGGAAAAAACTTCCGAAGAGCCTAAGCCAAATCGCAAGAAAAGGATCGTAATTACAGGCGAACTTCCCGATTATGAAGCTTTACGCGCACAGGAAAAAGCCGCCGAAGAAGCTGAGAAAAAGCGCATTGCCGCTGAAAAGAAAGCTGCCGAAGAAGCTGAAAAGAAGCGTATTGCAGCCGAAAAGAAAGCTGCCGAGGAAGCTGAGAAAAAGCGCATTGCCGCTGAAAAGAAAGCTGCCGAAGAAGCTGAAA